>NZ_FTNN01000001.1:355650-524476 GCF_900156405.1 Shewanella morhuae | reverse complement strand
GTAAGCCTAAAAACCTGATATTTCACTCAGACCAAGGCAGTCATTACACTAGCCTTAAATACCGTCAACGGCTGTGGAAATATCAAATAACTCAGAGCATGAGCCGCCGAGGTAACTGCTGGGATAATGCGCCAATGGAGCGATTTTTCAGAAGTTTAAAAACGGAATGGGTGCCAACGCAAGGCTATAAGGGTTTTGTGGAAGCTAAACAAGATGTGACTGATTATATTATTGGTTATTACAGCCAAGTCAGGCCACATCATTACAATGCAGGATTAAGCCCAAATGAATCAGAGCGAAGATTTTGGGAAGATTCTAAAGCCGTGGCCAAATTTAGTTGACCACTTCATTGCCTTCAAGACCCAGTTTACTTCGTAATGAAACAGTCTCACGTTGAGTAAAGTAGGGCGTTAACGCCGCCCAATTTCGCAAAATTTCAGTTGGGTATCGAGTACTATTTGCCTGACAAAACACCTCAATATTCTTTTCAGACATCAGGCCAATTACATCTGCTTGACGATATGAATAGTGCTCAAAAAACCTAAAATAGCGCTCAATCAAGGAACCAGCTCGAATCATGCCCGCATCAACGACCCATTGTGGGAACAGATCTCTCAACACTAAATATGATGGGCATTTACATACTTGCTTTATCTTTGAAACTAAACCGCCAAAAAAGATAGAAGGAGAATAGTAAATAACGCCATCAAAAGAATCACTTTGTACTTTATGCTTGATGGCTTGCCAGGCCTTAAATGAAAGCAAGGTTTCATTTAAGGCACGGGTCACTTTGCCTACATCTTTTATGGGCCCAGAACGGAAGCGCCAGACATTGACGCCATCGATATCTTCTTCAAGAAATGACGGAACCTGACTAACAGAAGGAGTAATTACCGTTACATTATGACCGTTAGTAATCAACTCAACTGCGAGTTCGTGAAACATTTTCGCAGCCACTCTTGTGCTATCAGGTAAATAATCATCAATGATAAGCGCTAACTTCAAAGTGATTTTCTCCAAATAACTCGGTTCACGTAATCTGTATAACTTAAAATTGTACGTAACACCTTGTCAGAAACATTTGGAGCTACATAATCCTGTACTTTATTAATCAAACGAATAACACCTCGAGGTTGCTTTTCAAGAATATCAATTGCTTGTAATATTCGCTCGACACTCATACCTGTAAACATTACAGCACCTTCTTCGAATCCCTCAGGACGTTCTTGTGCCTCCCGAATATTAACGGCTGGAAAATTTAAAATTGAGGACTCTTCTGTGATAGTTCCACTATCACTTAGCACCACTTTGGCATCCATTTGCAGACGAACATAATCACTAAAACCGAGAGGTTTTAATAAATTAACTAAGGGGTGGAAAGATAAATTTAAAGCATCAATTTTTTTGCGCGTACGGGGATGAGTCGAAACAATAATCGGATACTGATATTTTTCAGCTAACTCATTTAACACCTGCACGTAGCTATGGATATTTTTATCAGAATCGACATTTTCTTCACGATGCACACTCACTAAAAAGTATTCATTTTGATCCAATGACAGGCGAGAGAGTACGTCAGAAGCTGCTATTTTATCCTGATAAAAAGCCAGCACCTCATCCATAGGGCTACCAGTTTTAACGATTAAATCAGGCTTAATACCTTCATTTAACAGATACTCGCGAGCTATATCGCTATAGGGCATATTTACATCTGAAATATGATCAACAATTTTGCGGTTAATCTCTTCAGGTACACGTAAATCAAAGCAACGGTTACCCGCCTCCATATGAAAAATTGGAATTTTTTTACGCTTAGCCGAAATAGCCGCTAGTGCACTGTTTGTATCACCTAGAATAAGAAGCGCTTCAGGCTTTAAATCGGCAAAGACCTTATCGGATTTGCTAATTACTTGCGCCATTGTTTCGGCAGCGCTGCCACCGGCACACTCTAAAAACACATCTGGCGCACGAATACCCAAGTCATCAAAAAAGATTTGATTAAGCTCATAATCGTAATTTTGCCCAGTATGCACCAAAGTGTGGTCACAAAACTCGTCCAGCTTGGCGATAGTACGAGACAAACGGATAATTTCAGGGCGAGTGCCAACAATAGTCATCACTTTTAGTTTTTGCATGGGACATACCTTGTTAAATAATCGTTATGCATATATTCAATTAACTCTGGCCAACTTGGGGGAGTAAAATCGATCGCTTGGCGCAATAAATCAGAATTAAGTGAACGGTCAATCACCAGTTGGGTAGACTCATTAATCTCAATCTCTTTGCCATAAATGTTAGCCACTAACGAGATTAAACTGTACTTATCAATCGGTTCGACCGACAGATGATACAACCCGCAGATCTCAGGTTTGTAGAGAATGTTGTCGGCCAACAGTTTGGCGATATAACAAGTCGGCAAACCTGAAAACACAGCCTTGGAAAACCCATTCACAGCGCCGCGCTGGCTTAAAAACCAATCAACCAGGCTAGCTGCGGAATCCAGTTCATGACCAATAATGGAGGTGCGTAAGGTTAGATGGCGACCATAGTTAACCTCACCCAAGCACTTAGATTTGCCATAAAGATCCGTGGCGGTTGGCAAGTCAGCTTCATGATACATCCCTTGCTTGCCATCAAACACGCAATCGGTAGAAAAATGGATCAAACGAGCATTATATTGGTCACACAAAGCGGCTAATTGATGTGGGAGTAAGGCATTAATTTCAATCGCAGCAACATGCTGTTTGGCAATATCATGTTGCTTAATCAACCCGATACAGTTGATCACCACATCAGGTTTAGCTTCTATAATTGCCCGCTCAATGCTAGCAATATCCGTTACATCGATTCCTAGTAACAGCTTATCTTGATACTTTTCAAAAAAAGCCTGCTTTCCTTTTATGCTACGCACAGTACCTTTTACGGTTAACTCTGCATAATCTGCCAGATTGCTAAACAGGCTGTACCCCAACATCCCAGTAGCCCCAAGGATCAAAACATTCACTGTTATACCCCTTCTGGCACAATGATATTGCCTGCTTCAATTTCTCGAATAAAATCGAGCTTACGAAGGAGTGTTTTCATTCCTTCAACATCGAGACGTTCAGTATTGTGAGAATTATAATCTTCAACCTTAGACAGATCTTGCTCACCTTGTTCGAAATACTTTGAATAATTAAGGTCGCGATTATCTGCTGGCACTCGATAATATTGACCTTGTTCCTGCGCAACAAACATTTCTTCGCGACTACAAAGTGCTTCAAATTGTTTTTCACCATGGCGTGTACCAATTACATTCACTGGATGTTCGGGCTTATTCATGATCTCCAGTAACGCCTTTACCAATACATCAATGGTCGCAGCTGGTGCTTTTTGTACGAAGATATCGCCGTTTTTACCTTGCTCAAAGGCATGTAAAACCAAATCGACAGCATCATCAAGGGTCATCATAAAGCGAGTCATATTCGGGTCAGTAATAGTGATGGCATCGCCATTAACAACTTGGCGGATAAACAACGGGATCACAGAACCACGAGAAGCCATAACGTTACCATAACGAGTACAACAAATTGTCGTATTGGTATGTTCAAGATTACGACTCTTGGCCACAATCACCTTTTCCATCATTGCCTTCGAAATCCCCATGGCATTAATGGGATACACGGCTTTATCTGCACTCAAACAAACCACACGTTCAACCTTATGGTTGATTGCGGCTTCTAATACATTTTCAGTACCCAACACATTGGTTTTTACCGCTTCCAACGGATAAAACTCACAAGAAGGGACTTGCTTTAACGCTGCTGCATGGTAAACATAATCCACTCCACGCATAGCATTGGCGACACTTTGGTAGTCGCGTACATCACCAATATAAAACTTTAATTTATCCGATTGAAAATGCTTACGCATATCATCTTGTTTTTTCTCATCACGGGAAAAAATGCGAATTTCATTTATATCAGTATTTAAAAAACGACGCAGTACTGCATTACCAAAAGATCCTGTGCCGCCGGTTATCAGTAAAATTTTACTTTCAAACATAAATCACCTCTTAATAAAAATGGAAATAAATCATTTCTCGAAACTGCTTTTTTCAGGAAAGATTCGAAGTAAGTTATTACTTAATGCGATTTTCAACTTTTCGAACTTATGATCATCAATTGACTCTTCTTCACAAATACATAGAAAAGTTGGCAATTTTCTTAATTGGAAAACCTTATCAATGTCAAGCTCATTTTTTACATAAATAGAGAGATGATCACGGAATTGTTTTGGGTAGAACCGACCAGACAGTAAATTAATAAAACGAAACAAATACTGATTGATATCGTTTGGAGATCTAAACTTCGAATATACGGTATTTTTTATTACACCATCTTTATTATCACCGATGAACTTAAGCCAGGTTGATTTAAGGTGTGGTTGAGGTTGATGATATATATCTAACCACATAACTTTTAGTAACAAAAAGTAAAGCAAATTATTCACATTAGTAATCATACTATAGTTTTTAGAGAAGATATTTTTTATATCAAGTTCCAAGACCCGCAATGGCCCTATATATTTATAAGCATTCATAATAAACTGAGCAGCAAGATAATTCTGTGGTTTCAATTTACTATATATAAAACCTTGCCTCGGATATGACAGTTTAAGATAATCAACTGGAAGATTATTGATAAAGAATCGCTCTATATCAACAGGATTCAGAACAAGCATATCGTCATTGAACAATATGAACTTTTCAGCCAACCCATCAATATTTGCAAAATTAATTTCTATTGCTGATGAATTAAAAACTGGCAACGCATCAGGATATATAAATATATTTTCATGCGTGTGAAATTTTAATCTTGGATTTGATAAATTAAGCCATGAAGGTAAATGACCACTAGTAATAAAATGAATATGCCTTACCCATGGAAAAAACTTATCAAATCCCCTAAAAACATATTTTAATGTAGATAGATCTCTAAATCGTTTTGGAGGCATTGCTTTATACTTACTATATTGATTGAGCCATTCAGGGTCACTGCCGTCTACCCAATATATAATAATGTCGACATTATCATTTTTATCACTATCCATTAAGTCTCACCTTAGAATTAGAAACATAAATAAAAAAAATATGAAAAAAACGAACCAGATAAAGTAAAAAAATAAACATAAAAACTGTCTGAACAAATAAGAAAAACGCCAGAAACCATCCATGAATAACAAATAAAAGAACATAGCACCAAGTTAACTCATTTAAGTTTGGACTAATTTTTTTTGATAAAAAAACAGAAGTTAAAACTAAAAATACAATAAATATATAGATAAATAATGAATCTACACCTGACACAATCATACGCCCCCAAAAGCTAACGTGCACATTCCAGCTAATATCAGGATTAATTTTATTTGCAACAACAGACTCAATCCATAGTGCAGATTCATTAACGTTACAAAATAACTGATAAGTAAAGTTTATTATTGAGTGCGTTCTAAAAAAATCATAATAAAAGCTTTCGAACATAATTGAGTTATCAATCAAATACTGTATATTAGCTACAACTTGAAATCTTTCAAATGTATGTATAGCGAAATCAAAATATAATCCCAGAAATCCTTCATCACCAACCATACTTATGAGTATAGAGCTTATTTTATCTACAAAATTAACTGACTCGAAAGAACTATTAAAATTAGTCAATACTAGAGATAGAGCTACAAACTTTGCAATCCTTAACAAAGGAGCAAGAACAAAACCCAAAACAACAAAAAACAAAACAAGATAATTAAACCTTGCGTTATTAACACCTGACTTATGACACAAAACAAAATATGGCAACAACAAAATATAAGTTGACATTGCACCTGTAATTAAAGGAGATAAAAAATAACCCACTACAATAATTTTATAAAGAAAATTTCTTATACCCGCAAAACAAAATATATAAATTAACAAAAGAAAGTGAGGCTGTAATAAAAAGAAAGTATATTTAAAAACTGAACCAACATTTTTTACATTTTCATCAGCAACACCATTAACACCCAACCCCTTAGATATAGAGAAAATATAGAAAATAAAAATAAAAAAAAATAATACGTGCAATGTCATACTTGGAGGTATTTGATGTATCAGCCCTCTTTTTCCTATATTTACTTTATTAACAAAAGTAAAAACCCCTATATTAAAAAAAATGATGCTGATCAAAACTAGAAAAAATGAGAAAAATAAAATTTCTAAATTTGAATGCCAACTTAAACTAGAAAGGTCACCACCAAGATGACCATCTAAAGCGTATATAAAAACGTAGGCAGCGTTAAAAAATATATATACAAATAAAAGTATATTTCTATGTATTTTATTTTCTTTCATCGAAAAAGTCTTTTAAAGAAAAAATTAAATTCAGAAAAAAAAGATAATCTCTCATCAAATAGAAAACTTTCTGGCCTATACTTAATTCAGGGTGTAAACTCCAACTTTTTAAAATTAAAACCTTAGATCTGCCATACATTTTTTTTCTAATTGCTTTGGTAGCCAAATAATATAACTCCCTTGCTAGTGGATAATTAACTAAGGTAACATCCTCCCCTCCATTAACCCCAACCATTCTTTTATAAGCTTGCATATATCCAAAGTATCCTCTAGAAATCATCCTCGGATTTACATTCATTTTTGATTCACTCCATGAACCATTAGAGTTAGCCCTATATACACTAGATAACATTGGAATATATATTGCACCTCCATTTTTAGCGCCTAGACCTTGAATAAAAATATCACCAACAGGGGCAAATGATAACCAATCAATCACATTGTCAAGGATTTTTTTTCTAAAAAATAAAGAAGGAGAAGGCATGGCACCTCCTCCTCCATATAGGACATCTTTAAAAGAAATGATTTTAATCTCAGAACCATAATCGCAGATAGTACCTATAATCAAACCATTTTCACTACAAACATTTGCTTTAGAAAAGCATAGGTCTATCATATCGAACGATTGCAAAACATCATATTGGGTTTGTAACTTATTATTTGAGCACCAATAATCATCCCCTTCACAAAAAGCTATATATGTGCCGTTGCAATAATTAAGTGCATTTATCAAAGGGACATTAATTCCCTTTGAATATAAATTCTGTTTAGGCAAAATATGCTTAATCAAATTAGGGTACTTAATTCTATATTCATCAATAATTTCAGATGTACCATCATTCGAGCAATCATCATGGACTATAACTTCATATTTGAAACTAACATTTTGGGAAACAAATGATTCAAGTGTTTTCGCTATATATTTTTTTTGATTATAAGTTGTACAAAGGACACTTACCGCACAGTCATTAATAACAGTCATTGTTTTTACCATCTTAAAATTTAAAAATACCTATATATTCTGTCGATAAAAACTTGAATCTAATAAATTTCTCTTTCTCTTTTTTAATTTTTTTGCTGGAACACCAACATATATATAAAATGCATCACAATCCTTGTCCACCAAAGAAAGTGAACCAACAGCAACCCCTTCATTTAATGTAACACCAGGTAAAACTACTGAACCAGCTCCTACTATCACATGTTTATTTATTTTAACATCAGCACTAGTAACATTCGTATATTTTGTAGGCACCATTGGATTTGTCATAAACTCGCCACTATAATCATCATTACTTGAATAAATCGCAACTTTAGATGATATATTAGAAAAATCAGCTAGGATAATTTTACCTGCACCAATTAATGAGCAATAAACAGCTATATGGATATAGTTACCAATATCAATCCCTCCTTCACCCGCCGACAAAACACAAAAATCATCGATACGAACATTATTGCCAATCTTAATACGGTTGGCACCATAAATAGAGGCTTTGTCAGAAATCAGCACATTGTTTCCCAGTGCAGCAAAGCCCATTTCATTTAATTGCCGCTCTGTAAGAAACGCCACTTTAACTCTCCTTAATCAGACGAATAATATAGTTTTGATCTTCCGATATAAGCTCATGGAATATTGGTAAACAAAGCACTTTATCTGCTAAAGCATTTGCACAGGGTAGCTGAGTGATTGAGGAACTCGATAAGCCGCGATACATAGGCATATTACTAATCAATGGGTAAAAATAGCGGCGTGATAAAATATTATTTTCTTTTAATTTCTCATATAACTCATCACGGGTAAGTGGATAATCTGGCTCAACTAAAATAGGAAAGTAGGAATAGTTGCAGTTAGCATATTGATTATGTTGATAGAGGCTAATACCTTTTATATCAGCTAGCATTGAACGGTAACGATTATCTACAGCTTGACGCTGCTCCATGGCTTGCTGAATATGCTTAAGCTGTACCAAGCCAAAAGCGGCGTTGATCTCGCTCATCTTGCCGTTAATTCCAGGCGCAGTCACAGTGAGTTCGTCTTCAATACCAAAGTTTTTTAGGTGATCTATACGCTGCTTGGTTTTAGCGTCTGGGCTGATGACCGCACCACCTTCAAAGGTATTAAATACTTTAGTTGCGTGGAAACTTAAAATTGAAAGATCGCCCCATTTAAGTAGGCTCTCTCCCTTATAATTCACGCCAAAGGCATGGGCTGCATCATAAATCACTTTAAGGCCGTAGTTATCTGCAATCTCTTGAATCGCCTCCACATCACAGGGATTGGAATAACAATGCACTGGCATAATTGCGGTAGTACGAGGTGTGATAGCGGCTTCAATTTTAGCGGGATCAATATTAAATGTAGCAGGATCTACATCAACAAACACCGGCTCTAAACCATTCCACATAATAGAATGACTGGTTGCAACAAAAGAATAAGGTGTTGTAATGACCTCTCCGCTGATGCGCATGGCTTGCAAGGCGGTGATTAATGCAATCGTGGCGTTATTAAACAGTGATACATGCTCAACGCCTAAATATTTACAAAGTTCAGCCTCAAGCTGCTGATGAAAGGGACCATTATTAGTCAACCAACGATTGTTCCAAATTTTTTCTAAATACGGAATAAACTCACTTAATTCAGGCAAAAAAGGCTGAGTAACCGGGATGTTTTTGTTGCTCATGTAATGTTCCAATAAAAAATTAAATTAGATAAATAGATGATTAAAAATTTAACGATGTAACACGGAGCGGATCTGTGACAACAACAGCTTTTGTGTCAACCGTAGATAGAGTGCATAACAACTTAAAGCAACTGATATGTTCACAAGCATTTGCAACCAGAGGATTGTTTGTAAATAGGAGCCAGCCCAATATCCCAAAGCAGCGAAAACAATAACTGAGCACCAAATAGGAAGTAAATCCTTACACTGCTGCCATTGGCTAATTCTAGTGAGCTTGGCTGTATAATAGGTATTAAGTAGCAGTGCCAAATAAGAGGTTACACTGAGTCCTATACACATGGCTAAAACGCCAAATGGAATAGTGATAAATAATATTGTTACACCGATGATTTTTTTAAATACTTCTAACTTTAAAAACAAATCACTACGGCCTTTCACTTGTAGTAAATTTAAGTTAATTGCATGAACAGGATAAAGCATATAACCAAAGCATAACACACTAAGTAAACTGGCTGCAGCCTGCCATTGCACTCCCAATAACGCCGTTAATAACGGCTGCGCAATAAGCCCCAAGCCAATGATAAGCGGAAAGATCACTACTGCAGCCATTTTCAGAGTTAAGCGATAGGCGTTCTCCATTTTCGCTTCATCATCTTGTAACTGGCTAAACATAGGGTAAGTTACCCGCTGAATAATTCCTGTCATAGTCATTGCAAGAACGCTGGCCAGTTGATTTGCTTGAGTAAACTGCCCCACTACTGCTGGAGAAAACTTTTTACCAATAATAATTTGATACAAGTTGTTGTAGATAACATCCAATAAACCAGATAGCAATAATTTGCTACCAAAGCCGAATAAATAACTAAAAGCCTCTTTAGTCATTTTCCCCTGTGGCCGCCAAGGTGCAAACATATTAAACAATAAAGTGGTGCAGATTGCGGTAAGCAAAGTTTGCACGACCAATGTCCAGACTCCATAGCCATTTATTGCCAAAATCATGGCGACTGAACCACTGATTAACACACTGATGATCGAGATTTTAGCTTGGGTTTTAAAATCCATCGCCACTGTCAGTATAACTCTTGGGATCAAGGTAAAGGCATTGACTAACACAGTCACACCTAACACCCGTAATAAAGATTGCAGTTCAGTCTGTTGGTAAAATTCAGCAATATAGGGAGCGCTGAAATAAAGTGCAAGGTAACAGAGGCTAGAAATTAGAATGTTATAGTAAAACGCAGTAACTAAATCGCTGTCACAGCGATCGGTCTTACGAATCAATGCTGAAGTAAATCCACTATCAACAAAGACATTCGAAATGGCAATAAATACAGCTAACATTCCCACTAAACCAAAGGCAGTTGGTCCAAGTAATCTAGCCAGCATAAGGGTAATAGCCAGCTGAATGCCTTGTGTTAAAAAGCGTTCAATAGCGCTCCACAGCAACCCCTTTTTCGCTTTACTTGTGAGATCCTGCATATAGTTAAGGTTTGCTCAAGGTTAATAAATATTGACCGTAGCTATTTTTGCTCATTAATTTTCCGCGGGCCATCAGCTCAGTTAGGCCTAGCCAGCCTTGTAGATATGCGATTTCTTCTAAGCAAGCAATCTTGTATCCTTGGCGTTTTTCAAGCGTTTCAACAAATTGTGCAGCCTCTAACAAACTTTCATGTGTCCCAGTATCAAGCCAAGCAAAGCCACGACCAAGCATTTCAACATGCAATTGACCTTTTTTAAGATACATGTCATTTAGAGTTGTAATTTCAAGTTCGCCACGCTCGGATGGCTTAACTCGCTTTGCCAATTGAACAACATCATTAGGGTAAAAATAAAGACCTGTGACCGCATAATGACTTTTTGGATTTACAGGTTTTTCCTCTATAGAGATGGCTTTTTGATCCTGATCAAACTCTACAACTCCAAAACGTTCAGGATCTTTAACTTGGTAACCAAAAACGGTCGCTCCTTCACCTGTCTGAGCTTTATCAACCGCTTTTTTCAGCTTGGCACTAAAGCCCTGCCCATAAAAAATATTATCACCAAGAACCAAACAAACACTGGAACCACCAATAAATTCTTCACCAATAATAAATGCCTGCGCTAAGCCATCTGGGCTTGGCTGGAGAGCATATTCGAGTGTAATACCAAATTGGGAGCCGTCACCGAGTAGACGCTTAAAACTATCGCTATCTTCTGGGGTAGTGATAATCAAAATATCCTTAATACCCGCGAGCATTAACACCGACAGCGGATAATAAATCATGGGTTTGTCGTAAACTGGCAGCAACTGCTTAGAAACGCCCATAGTTATAGGGTATAAACGAGTGCCTGAACCACCCGCGAGAATAATTCCTTTCATATTAAAATCAGTTCCTAGATAAATAGGCCCTAGGTTTAAAGCAAAACTAGGACATAAAACAAAATAATAAAAGAGATTAAATGCCTAAACGCTCTCGCTGATAGCTACCATCTTGGACATGCTGACACCACTCTTGATTCGCTAAATACCATTCAATGGTTTTACGTAGGCCAGTTTCGAAGGTTTCAAGAGGTTGCCAATTAAGCTCATGGCTCATTTTAGATGCATCAATAGCATAGCGGCGATCATGGCCGGGTCTATCAGTGACGTAGGTAATTTGATTTGCGTAAGACATGGCTTTAGGCACGAGTGTATCCAAAATACTGCAAATAGTTTGTACGACTTCGAGATTCTGTTTCTCGTTATGTCCACCTATATTGTATGTCTCTCCAACATTCCCTACGGTGACTACTTTGTAGAGGGCACGTGCATGATCTTCAACGAAAAGCCAATCGCGAATTTGATCGCCTTTACCGTAAATAGGTAATGGCTTACCTTCTAGTGCATTAAGAATCACTAGCGGGATTAACTTTTCAGGGAAATGATTCGGGCCGTAGTTATTCGAGCAGTTAGTCACCACAGTAGGCAAACCATAAGTGCGTAACCACGCTCTAACTAAATGATCGCTTGCTGCTTTTGATGCTGAATAAGGGCTGCTTGGCGCATAAGACGTATTTTCAGTAAATAATGGCAGCTCACCGTCTTGTTCATCTGGATGCGGCAAATCACCATACACTTCATCAGTGGAGATATGATGGAAACGAAACGCTTTCTTTGCTTGCTCAGATAAACCATTCCAATACTCGCGAGTCGATTCAAGTAACGTATAAGTGCCAACAATATTGGTTTGAATAAAATCACTTGGACCTGTAATAGAACGGTCAACATGAGACTCTGCCGCCAAATGCATTACCGCATCAGGTTGGTACTTATTAAAAACTCTATCTAACTCAGCTCGGTCACATATATCAACTTGCTCAAAAGCGTATCTTTCATTTTTATCTACACTGATGAGTGACTCTAGATTACCTGCATAAGTTAATTTATCAACATTAACGACGCTATCTTGAGTGTTATTGATGATATGACGAACAACTGCAGAGCCGATAAAACCAGCGCCACCTGTGACTAAAATTTTCATTTCTACTACCAAATCCGATGAAGTTAACCTGCAATAAAGGGTTATCTTTTAGTGACAAATATTGAAAATATACACTTTTTGTTCTCAGCCTTCCAAACCAGACTGAGACACTTTTTATCCATTTTGAGACAGCTGTATCTTTGCCATCCCACGTAAAGCCTAGGTTTTACTGTTTTTCTAAAAACTGTCCCAATAGGCCCTTAAAAAATTAGAGATGTTTCAATCTCCTTTCCTAACAAAATGCCTTACTAATACAAACATGATGCCGAGCATACCGCCGAGCATAGTGCCTAATACGCAAATTAATGCACGTTTAGGTTTTGCCTTTTCTTCAGGTACTAAAGCTGGATCTATCGTTTTAAATACGTATTCATCCCGTACCTCAGCGAACATAATAGTTTTAGCTTGTTCTTCAACGAGTTTATAAAGAATTGTTTTAATATCTGCGACATTAGTTAGCGCAATCTGTTTATTTAAAAACTCACTACTACGATTCGCCTCAGCAACATCGCGTTCCTTCATGACTTTATTGATATCTTGCACCAACCAAGCGACCCATTTTTGGGCTACTGTCGGCGATATATGCTCAACCGCTAGAGTGACCATGCCAGTTTCTTTATCCGAATTAACTGTAAATATCTTGCTAAAAACTTTATAAGCCTCTTGCATTGATGGTTCCGGCTTCAGAGGTGCCTCGACTTCTCGTACCCAAGTATTGGTTTCAACCGAGTAATCATCTTCATTATAAATAAGAGTATCTTGCTCTCGATTCCATTTTTTAGCCGCCATTAGGTCAGCTAAAATATTATGCTTTGTATAAACTCACTAGTAAATTGACGAGATTTTAATACCTCTATTGCTAGCTGAGTTTTATCTGTACCACCTTTCCCGCCTAAATTAACACCAGCAAGGCTCGCTAAACCACCAAACTGAGACGCTAGCGCACTTAAACCACCGCCCTGCTCCTCAGCGGCTGGAGCAAGCAATGCCTCAGACTTATAAATATTAGGTTGCATTACCGCAAATACCACAGAACCAATGGCAAATACCGTAGTAATGGCAATAATCAACCATTTCCCTTGCCAAATAACTGAGAAAAGCTCACGAAGGTCGATTTCGTCATTGTGTGCTTCCGACGGAAACTTTGCATCTTGCATATATTTTTTTATTTCATTAGGCATTTAAAACTTATCTCGTTATTTAAGTTCTCTAATACGGTCAACGGTTAACAGAACACTTAGCTCACTTTGATGGTGAAGACAGTTCAGTAAAGTAGAAGCAATGTTCAGTTATCCGTAAGCCGCATTCCTAAAGCCACGCTGCGTTGCTACTACAGCCCAGCAATCACAGATACTGCAACCGCGGTATTGTAGATAATACCGGTGATCTGCGTCCACAAGCTTAAATTATCTTTATATTCAGTATCTAAAGGCACAATTATAGTGTCACCCGGCTGTAACTGATCTTCGCTACTAAACCAACTTGAACGTCCTGGCATTAGTACCGAACCATTAGCTTGGATAACATAAGTGCGATCTTCATCGGCGCGCTTACGTGCACCGCCAGACATTGCTAAATACTGGTCTAGAGTCAGGCCATCTTTAAATCTATGCGTTGCAGGATGTTGAACTTCACCCATAACCGCAATGGTTTGCTTTGTTGATGGGACATAAAGAATATCTGCATCCTCAAGCTGAATATTAGCCTGTTCAATCCCTAATGAAATCGCCGGCAAATCAACAACGAGACGACCTACCGCTTTTATATTTTCTAAATCAGCTAACATCAATTGTGCATCGGCATAATTTACAACCGAACCGTCTTTAGATACTCCACGCGTGGCTATGTCGCGACGCAACTGATCGGCTAATTTTTTAATTTCTATTTGTTCTTGTTGACGGACAGATTCACGCACAAACACTGCTGATGGTAGATAGGCATAATCAGTAAAGCCTCCCACCCGGGTAATTAAATCATTTAATGTTTCACCGCGGCGAATGTTATAACGTCCAGGAAATTTGACCTCACCTCGGATTTCGACCACTTTAGTTTCTTGCCAATCCGGAGTCGTCATGACAGTTAACATGTCACGCCCTGTTAAACGAATGTTGGCACCGTCGAATCCCTGCAGAGCTTGTGTTAAATCAATATTATTATGTCTAATACTTGAGCCATTAATATCGGTTGAGGTGGTGGTTAATTCTGCTTTGGCAGTATAAGCCCCCTCCTTTAAACCGCCTGCGGCAATCAGTAAATCATTAACACGAGCACCCACAGTCAGAGGATATACCCCAGGTTCGCGGACTTGACCATCAATAGCAACAATTTGAATCCCTGAACCCGCGCGGCCTTGACTATTTAATTTAACCATTACGGGATACAGCAACTCTTGTCGTCCCATTTGATCGCTGAGTTTAAGTAGCTCAACGTCGTCAAAAAGATTAGCCAACATTTTATTGACAACACCTTTAACGACTTCAGCCTCTTCTGCTTCTTTTTTATCTGTTAATACTACACCCGCAAGATCTGAACGTTGTTTTAATTTACTTTTGTCCAGTTGTACAAATCCTGCTTTAAATAAATCAGTACCTAAAAAGCTACTTGTATTTAACGAAGTTACCTTTTTAATCCGTTCTTTTACTAATTTGTTTAACTCATAACGATTCTGAATATCATCTGAAAAGTTAAAAACAATGATTTTATCGCGAGCATTTAAACTTAAGTCTTGACTGCTATCTCTAGCGCCGATGGCTTTTCCTGGAGAAAATTGATGTACTTCGATATCGCCATATTGATTGACTTCGCGAATCACAATCGCGTAATCAAGATCGGCAGAGGCGGCTAAATCCCCCCACAACGAAGGTAATACATCACTAATTTTTTGACCCGCAAACCATTGATATTTACCAGGGCGAACCACAGCACCGGCGATAGAGATGGCACTTTCGTATTGCTCTGAAGCACTTTTCACTTTAACAACATCGCCGGCTTTAGCTGGTGTACCTTTGCCTTGCTCGGTAGTTAAATCCACATTTACAACTGTTTTCAAAGAATTGCTATTGTATCGTTCAATAGAGCTACTTTTTGGATAGGCTCCGGCGTTTAACCCCGCGGCCATTGCAATAACGTCGGCCATATTTTCATTATGTTTTAACTCGTAAATAGCTGGTCGCCTAACTTCGCCCGTCACGGTAACCAGTCCACCAATCGAGGGAATAAACACAACATCCCCAGAACGGAGCATTAAATCCCCCGAAGCATCACCACGCATAAGGAGATCATATAGGTCTAAAGTGCCTACAAGCTTGCCATTACGCTTAAGTTGCACATTTCGTAGCGAGCCAATTTCATTAACGCCGCCAGCAACAAATAAGGCTTGAGTAATAGTTGAAAGGCTTGAAACGGTGTAAGAACCTGGTTTATAAGCGTCACCCGCCACAAAAATACGGATTGAGCGCAACTCACCCATAGTGATATTTGACTCGATACCAATCATCTGTTGCTTAATTCGCTCGGATAAAGAATCTCGAAGCTCAGAAAAGCTAAGCCCCATAACCGGTATTGGCCCGAGTTCTGGGAACTGTATAACACCGTCACGATTGATAACTAAGTCATACTCTTTGTTATCTTTGCCATAAAGTTGGACTTTAATATTGTCCCCAGGACCGACAAGGTACTCACTAGGCACAGGCACATCTGATACTGGTGCAAAGGTACTCGGTTCACCCGCGAACATTTCGTAGCCGAAACGGCGCAATTTTATGTTGCTGCTATCTTCAGAAAAATCGAACTCTGATTTAGCCGTTTTTTTACGATTGTCAGTCTTGCTATCGTTATCAATTTGATCTCGAGCCCCTACCACTTCTGGGTTTGAAAGCTGAGTTTGTGCCTGAGATCCAGAAAGCATCGCTGGATCGATTCCATATTGCTTCGCGAGCCTTGTTTGTTCCGATTTAGGTAATTGCTTGAACTGCTCAATCATTTGCGGAGATGGCGTGACGGCCAGAGCCTGAGTGCCCATCAATATGGTCGTACTAAGGCCAACTATGATGATTTTTTTGATTTGTTGTAACACCAGTTATCTCCGTTAATATAATTCAATCAAAACGTTAAGTTAAGCCTTCAGCTAAATACTCAGAGCAATTAAAGGCGGGATAATCTTTTATTTGAAGCTTGTGCGCATATATGACAACTGTACGTTCGAGATTTTTGGATCTTGTATTTTGGTTCTTGTATATAGAGCCAAGCTGTAATTCTAATGCTTTCAAACACGCTAACTATCCACGTAGTGGCTTTTGACGTCAGCTTAACGAATGACACTATTTAGTCATGTATCCATGCCTTTAAGACACGCTACCGATCCGCGTGGCGGCCAGAGGCCTTCGGCGTCCGCTTAACGAATGAAACTATTCATTCGATGTCTTTCAGACACGCTACCGCCCATAGATTGCGGCTTCTAAATTGCCCTTCGCGATGCGAAAATTCTTATTTTTCATAAACAAAGCACTAATTGCATATCGTTATAGTAGCAAAATGTAGCGTTTAATATCCAACTGCTAGCGCGTGATACCCCATCAGCTTATAAAAATACGCTTAACAATTAACATTGCATCAATAAAGCTGCATATTACTCTAAAAATGCACTTCACTTTGTGCACTTATTACTCTACTGAATACCTAGCCATTCACATTTCAACCAATTAAGTTGCCGGCGAGTCAAATTATGCGCACCAAGGCTGCAAGCGACTGTTAAATAAGTGATTGACAATCATCTATCTTCCATAAAATAAGTCAAGAGCAGCTTAAGAATAGCTAATGTCTTACAAAAAAACTAGCAAATCTCTTACCGCGATATCTATAAATTAAATACAAACTCTTTCTACACTTTGCTGTGGCACAGCAACGATTTTGACTTGGCCCATAATATTAAAAAGGATATGACAACGCTTATTAGGGCATTTTTCTTGAAAAACACCCTCTAAATCAATGAAAGGCCCATCTTTAAAACGAATTTTCTCCCCCGTTTTCAGCTCCGGTTCATCGGCTAATACGGTTTGGGAAGGCGTTAACTCTTTCATGCGAATGGCATGGATAACTCTATCGTCAATAGGTGTCATTTGTTCACGACAATTAACGATGCGATTCACACCACGAGTAGAATGGACCTGCCTAACACTTGTCTGGCTTGGGTCAAAATTGATGAATAGGTAGTTAGGGAACAATGGTACGCGGCAGATTTGTTTACGCCCACGTTGAGATTTTTCTTCAGAGATCATAGGTAAGTAAGTCTCTAAATTTTGAAGTGCTAAGTTTTGTTGTGCTCTCGTTTCACTACGAGGCTTACAATACAAGAGATACCATGCCTTCATATACTAATCTCACTGCCCTATTTTAAGTGACGTCCATTCACGGGGCGCAATCATAGCAAAGATGTTTAAGCTCATGGAAGTAGTTTTTAGTCAATTAACATCTCTCGCTCAGTATCCATACAATCACTTCTACATTAGCAAAACTGTGTTAACTTTTTCGAATAACTCAATTGTCGACAATGTCACCACTTAGTGCTTACCAAAATTGACTTTTGTTGCTTTTAAGGGGTATATAAGGTGGGATTTTAGCGAAGCAACACATTTGAAAACTAAAAAATTACTTTTACTATAAAAAAGTAACAATAACCCATACGTAACTAGCGGTTATTCAACAATTACAGAGCATGCTATTGTTTATCGTGCTAAATGATTGTCGATTAAACCGCTGACGATTTGGGGCGAGTAATCATTATTTTTCTGTGGTGACATCATCCTGTTTCAGGGGCCCACAGGCAATCACGAGCTTAAGGTAGAATACTTCATGAGCGTAGCAAAACCACAAGGAACGATGCTTGGACATCCAAAAGGATTGTTCTTGCTGTTTACAACAGAACTTTGGGAACGTTTTAGTTATTATGCAATGCGCGCCATTTTGGTGCTGTACCTCGTCGATAGAGTTCAGAGTGATGGCGGGCATGGTCTAGGCTGGACTCAAGCAGAAGCCTTATCGCTTTATGGCACATTCACAGGTTTGGTCTATTTAACACCACTTATTGGCGGTTGGTTAGCAGATAACGTACTGGGTCAACGTAAAGCGATTTATTTTGGTGGCGCCTTGATGGCCGCGGGTCAGTTTTTACTTGCTGCGCCACATAGCTGGATCCCCGGTTTAGAAGCAACCGTATTCTATATAGGATTAGGTACACTCATTCTTGGTAACGGTCTATTCAAACCCAATATTTCAACAATGGTTGGCGATCTATACGAAGAAGGCGATCACCGCCGTGATGGTGCTTTCACTATTTTCTATATGGGTATCAATCTAGGCGCAGCTCTGTCCGGCTTCATCGTGGCTTGGGCATACACCACTTTCGGGTATGCTTCTGTCGTTAATGGAGAGGAAGTTTTTGTTAATAACTGGCAAGCAGGTTTCTTCTGTGCCGGTGTTGGAATGATTTTCTCATTAATCATTCAATTTTTGTTCGCACAAAAGTATTTAGGCGATATAGGAAGAGTGCCGGCAGCTAAGCTTGAAAAGCAAAAAGCACAGGAAAAGGGTGAAGAACGTAAGGAACCACTCACTAAAGTAGAGCGTGATCGTATTAAGGTCATCATGGTGATGGGTTTATTTACTATTATTTTCTGGGCGGGTTTTGAGCAAGCTGGCGGTTTAATGAATTTGTTCACTAACGAATTCACTGACCGCATGGTTGGCTCCTTTGAAGTTCCGACTACTTGGTTCCAATCTTTAAACGCTATCTTTATTGTATTATTCGCGCCAGTGATTGCTTCTATTTGGATCCGCTTAGGCAAAAATGAGCCAAACTCCCCTGTTAAGTTTGCACTAGGGCTATTTTTACTCGCCATCGGTTTCCTTTTTATGATTGGTGCTGTAATGCAAATGGGCGGTGATGCTTCAGTTAAATCAAGCATGTGGTGGTTGGTAGGCGCTTATTTCTTCCACACTATGGGTGAGTTATGTTTATCTCCCATCGGCTTATCTATGGTCACTAAGCTTGCCCCACTGCGTATTGCTTCTTTGATGATGGGAGCTTGGTTCCTTTTCGTTGCGGCAGCTAACAAAATTGGTGGTGTTGTTGGTTCGTTTATTGGCCATGGCGGCGAAAAAGAGGAGCAACTTGCAAATGCAATGGCAATTTTCTCTGGCATCGCAATCACTGCTGCACTTTCTGGCGTAATCTTGTACTTTATGGCTGATAAGTTAGTCGATTGGATGCACGGTGCTGAAAGCAAGCATCAAACAGAAGCCGAAGCATTAGAAAGTGAAATAGCAGTAACAGCTGAGCATGAAGCGATAATTAAACGCTAGTACTTTACTCAACTGCAAAAACAAAAACGCCTTACTGTGAGTAAGGCGTTTTTTATTACTTTGAAAAATATGAAGTGATACTCAATATAAAGTAGAAATGATAGGCATACATTAAAAACTCAACTGCAAGAAACCACCAGCGGGTAAATCAGTATCATAAATCAATCCCTTAAATTGGTCATCGAGCAACAATTGTCTATGTTCTGGCTCACTTGTCGCAATACATAGCTGTTCTTGTGGCAAAATACTACGGAACTGAATGCTTGGTTTGACCCAATCGACTACACCCAACTGCGAGCTCTCTGAGAGCGCTAACGGACTTAGGCCTTCACTATTACGTAAATAACAACGGAGTCCCTTACCCGCA
This sequence comes from Shewanella morhuae, assembly GCF_900156405.1. Taxonomy (GTDB): domain Bacteria; phylum Pseudomonadota; class Gammaproteobacteria; order Enterobacterales; family Shewanellaceae; genus Shewanella; species Shewanella morhuae. Next base: position 504,199 of record NZ_FTNN01000001.1, on the reverse strand, counting down.
TGAGCAATCGCAGCTCGATACTTTGTCAGTTCAATTGAGATATAAATCATATCCGCTTTAATATCGAGACCCGATTTCACTAATCGCTCATTCAAGTAGCTCATCATATTAAATGGCTCGATAATGGCCTGACTCTGCCCACTACGAAAATCTTTAAGTTTCTGATTCACAAAACTTCTCAGTAGAACGCAAGCAAAGGCGGCTCGATTATCTTCAGGATATAAATGGGCCATATACATGATGAGATGATGACTCCCCACCATGGATGAATCGATAAAGTAACTGCTTATATCACTGTTTTTATATAAACTATAATCGACTTTAGCCGCGGGGTAACTGATATTTGATGCAGGAAAAAGCTGTTGTTGAACCTGCTTTGCTGCAGCAACACTTTGTTCTAACATTGCAAGGTTACTGCTCAACTCTTGAAAAGAAAGTGCATCAAAGTCTGCCGCGTACATATCATCAATGTGGGAGCGATGAAGGTTTTGCTTAATGGCTTGTTCGATAATAAATAAATCAGCGACTGGTTTAACTAAATAATCACTCGCGCCAAGCCGTAATGCTTCAACTACATCGGCCATGACATTATTACCAGAAATCACGATATAACAGACTAAAGGCGCTAATGTTATCATTTCCTTTAGCATATCAAGCCCACCAAGTTTGGGCATACTCAAGTCAGCAAGAACTACATCAAAATGCTGCGATTTAAAAAACGACACGCCTTGCTCACCATCACAAGCTTGCGTGACCTGCGCACCTTGCTTTTCAAGGAAGTGGGTCACTATCTGCCTAAAGACTGGGTCATCTTCAACCAACAAAACCGCAACACCATTTAACGCCATAAGGGTTTCCGAATAAAATGCAGTATATAGTCGTTAATCAAGTCATGCTGCCGTTAGAGTCATTAAAAAAGATAAGGCAAATACTTTGCTACTATCAAGAAACACACTCAAATACGGCAAATAACGCTACTCAAGCTCCTGCATATATTGCTCGAGTAACTCATCATCATCTTGTTTTTGAGGAACATTACCATCATAGACCTTATAGTCCATGTGTTGTAAGTATGCATCTTTAACGAAGGCATAGGGGTCAAGAGCGTTATCGACTAGTCGTTCTTGATCAATCGCCGATGCTCTGGAATGAAGGTTTTTAAGCCCCCATTTTACGACGGTTTGCCACATGGTTAACTCCGATAACGGAAAGTATAGTCCATCAACCCAATCTGATGCGAGTTCTCGCACTACGTAGGGTCCTGCAAACGGTGCCATAAAATATGGGCCATTGGGCACACCATAATAACCAAGCACTTCGTTAAATTCGTCTTGTTTACGGCTCATACCCATCATATCCGCAACATCAATAATACCGAGTAGTCCAACGGTCGAGTTAACGGTAAAGCGCCCACCAGCATTTGCAGCCCAGCCTAGCTTTCCTTGTAATAAGTTATTAACTAAACTGCTTGGTTCTTCAAGGTTCTGCACAAAATTATTAATGCCTGTTTTAGCCGGCATAGGAATGTAATCGTTGTAACCATGAGCGACGGGACGATAAATATACCTATCTAGATACAAATAGTTAAAATCCCACATTGCACGGTTGAAGCCTTCAAATGGATCGCGGGGATCATCATAGGTAATTTGCACCGTTGGAGTTGTTTGTGCTGTAGTCGCAAGCGTGGATTGTCCTACTGCATGCGCCTGAGGCAGCAGTATTAATCCCAAAGATAACCCCATCCATTTCAACTTCATATCACTCTCTTAATATAAATATACAGCTTAGGCACCCAGTTTTAGCTAAAGTGACGAGATAAAAATGACGATATAAAGATAATTCGTCTTAATAGCGTACTATCAGTATGGCAGTTGTTTATCACAAAACGCATAAGCATACTGAGCAAAAAAAATTGGTCAATTGTTAATTTTATCAAACGAATATATCGTCGTGTCACTATGAAAGGTCATTAAATGGAGTCGATACCACTTACTAACAATCTAAATGCACAGCCACAAGCGACTGTGGCTCAAACTGATGCACAAAATACGTCTTCACGACCTGTTCCGGTTCAGATACAGACTTCCCCCGAGGGAGACAGTATTATTCTAAACGGTACAGAATATAATTTAAAGCTTGTTAATGCTCAGCAACGGCAAACGCTGTTGGCTACACGCCAATTTTTATTAATGCAAAATACCAATGCCAGCTCAGCTTCCACCCCTACCGCACTAAACGCAACCAATCAATTATTGGCATTGGCTCCCCCTATCGTACTTAAAGTGCCAGATGCCATCATCAATTTGGCGCAGCAAAATGGAATTACATCAGCACTGCTTGAATCTCTTGCTGCCCGTGTCCAAGGCTATCCATTACCCAACGTTACTATCGTTAACAAAGAATTTCACTTTACCAACGGCACCGTTGCAGCACAAAATCCAGGACCACAACTCACGCAAGGTGAATTCTTAGCAAAAATTAGTTTACAACAAGGACGTCCCATTTTATTACTCACTCCAATACAGGGCAAACTTGAAATAGCCATTGGTGCGCCAGTAAATGAAACTCAGATTCCCATAAATAAATTACCATCTGATATTGTTATCGCAAAAATAGAACCCGTGCAGATAATGGCTTCCTTCTTAAAAAAACTTGAAGCTTTGCCGCCTTCATCTGAGCCAACAAAATCGGATCCTACAAAAAATACCTCTAAAGTAGAAGCAAATACTATTGATGTAGGTAAGTTAGTTCATAATATAAGTTTAAGTGGTAAAGGGGTTGGAACTCAAGGAAGTGATGCTAAAGCAAATGTTTCGACAAAAGTGGTGGATGTTTTACAAAAAGCCTTCAATAAAACAGGGGCGCTTCCTATAGAGGCATCACACTTTAATAGCCGCTCAAATCTAGCATCAGAGCTATTTAAGCACATGCCGCACTTAGGGTTGCCGCCGTTAAGCCAATTGAATGATTTAGATTTCCTCAAGACTAATATTCTTGGGCTTGCGAGTCTGAACCTCGCTTCCTCACAAATAAACCCGAATTCTCCCTTTATAAATGCCAGTGCAATTAGTTCACTATTTCAGCTGATTCTCGGTTTTACTGCGAATAACAATTCAGTATCAATGAGCAAAAAACTAGCCGATTATCTAGAGCAATTACAATCTAAAGTTGGGTTATCAACTAAACAACTCGGTCAACTAGGTAAAGCAGGCGGTTTAGAAGCTATGGCACAATTTGCTGCTAACCTACATTTATACACACAGGCAAGTACAGACACTACTGGTAATTTAGTATGGTTTTTTGCATTACCTTATAATATTAATCAACGACATGAACAATTAGAGGGAAAGTTTGAACAGGGAACCGACCCAGATAATGCAGAAAAAAAATCAGGTTGGCGCTTACAACTAAAATTTAACCTAGCGCAAGGCCCTTTACTGATTGCAGCGCAACACCAGGAGCAAAAGTTGGATATTCAATTCCAAGGTAATAATCAAATACTTTTGGATAAAGTAAGCAATTATTTAATACCTTTAAGCCAGAAATTAACACAACTAGGTTTCACCACCGGCGAGCTGACGACTCAGATAGCACAAGTTCCTGCCACTTTACTCCCTGGCGATCATTTTTTAGTAAAAACAAAAGCCTAGCAATTACAATATGACTAACGTTTAGTTGAGATGGATAAAAAATGAGGATTAAAACATGAGCGAAAGCAATGAGCCCAAACAAGCTGTAGCGCTAAGTTACGATGGCCGTAATGCACCAAAAGTTGTAGCAACTGGGGAAGGTTTAATTGCAGATGAGATTATTGCAATAGCAAAAGCTAACGGAGTCTTTATCCATCAGGACCCGCACCTCAGCCGTTTTTTACAATTATTAGAATTAGGGGAGGAAATTCCCAAAGAGCTTTATCTTCTTATCGCTGAACTCATCGCATTCGTGTACATGCTAGATGGTAAATTCCCCGAACAATGGAATAATATGCATCAAAAAATCGTAGAACAAGCTTAATACTTAATAAAATAAAGCTGACTAGGATAGTCTAGCTTTTACTTTATAAAATTTAACTCAATAGGGATCATTTTCGATGTAAGCGAATCAACAACTCAGCTTCAGCTTTGGGTAATTCACACTCTTTAATCAGCTCATCAACACCTGCACCCAGAGCAACCATTTTCATCGCCCGTGTATAAAGCTTTGCTTGTGGATCCTGTTGTGTTGACTCTTCTATTCGCTCAGATTGTTGTAACAACCGTTTTTCTAATTCAATCACGCGACGACCAACACCAATTGTGCCACTGCGTAGTTCTTGCAACTCACGCTTAAATGACTCTCGTTGACGATCGCCGTCTTTAACTAAAACAGTTAATGCTTCAACTTTACTTTTTAGTTTACTCAATTGTTTTTGTAAATAGAGAACTAACCCTAAGCACGCGATGACATAGACTAACGCTGCGATTAAAAATTCATCGCCCATTAAAAATCCTTATACCTATTAATAACCTTCAATTGGCAGATATCAGAAGTGACATATCAATCTTAAAATACTCACTTGAAGCACTTTTATCATATTTGGAAGATATTGATTTATAAAACAAAATAACGTATCAACAAATCATAGAAACTAAACTTACACAAATAAATTAATGAAAAAGCTGAATGCAATGATCCCATTCAGCTCTTTCACACAATTTGTTATAGCTGAGTCAGCTCAACCCATTCTTCATCTGACAATAGTTTATCAAGATCAACCAATATCAGTAATTCATTATCACGATTACTCACACCTTGAATGAACTTAGCACTTTCTTCGGTGCCGACATTCGGTGCATTATCAATTTCAGAGCGACGTAGATAGACAACTTCGGCAACACTATCGACTAAAATACCAATAACTTGCTTTTCCGCTTCGATAATCACGATCCGAGTTGAGTCGTCAACTTCAGCAGGTTGTAATCCAAAACGTGAGCGAGTATCGATAACCGTTACAACATTACCACGTAAATTTATGATACCGACTACGTAATACGGAGCGCCCGGTACGGGAGCAATTTCCGTATAACGTAATACTTCCTGTACCTGCATTACATTGATACCGTAAGTCTCATGATCTAACTTAAAGGTAACCCATTGTAATACTGCATCGTCTTTACTTGCAGCGACAGCTGCTACATTTCTTGTATCTTTCATGTTTACCTCAACCCATTGAGTCCTGACAACCTAAACCCGCATTAAGCATTTCAACTAAGGCTTGTACGTGTAAAATACCACACATCTGTTCTTTCACTACACCAGCCAACCAAGGGCGTTTACCAGCTTGACTACGCCAATTGACCTGCGATTTGTTTATCTTTACTGCATTAACTAAAGACTCACAAGTTAATCCCCAGTTACTTCCCTCTAATAATACAAGATATTGATAATCTACCGATTGCGCTAGTTTATCTGTATATTTTTCTGGCATAACCCACGCACAAGTATCGACAATATTCAACTGTTCTTCCCTATGCGCCTGCACACCTAAAAACCATGCTGGACGGCCAAAAATATGGTTTATCCGTTCAACCTTAACTATGCCACCAAGGCTGACCAAAGGTACCGCAAGGGTAAGACCCGCTACCTTAAAAAAGAGCACTTGAAACTCATCATCAAGCACTTCTTGTAAGTCTTTTGTCACACTGGGTGGCGTAATACCTACTTGGGTTTCAGGTTCTAGTTTTATATCTTGCTTATCATCAGCTTCAATAATTGTAGGTTGAACATTCGATACCGTTTTCGCTGTAAACTGGACAATATCTTCAATAATTGGTGATACAACTTCTAGCTCTGGTGGCGCAGAATCATTCTGCTTAGTTTTTAAGACTGGCGCTAATAACTTCTCAAGCGCTTGCTTATTAACTTGAGAAGACATATCGCTTACAGGTGTAGTAAACTCATTTTTTATTGGTAGAGCCTTTGATTGTAGCTGTTTTTTAGGCACTACTGGTTTTTCTAGATCATGTAATGCAACACTGCGACCATTTTCAGCCAAAATAGCGGTATCGAGTAATACCGCAGCTGTTTGACTAATAGTAACATTCCGATTAGATTCTACGTTTATAGTGCTTTGAGGTGAAACAATACAATTTGAATCATCATCTTCTTGCAGCAATAATGCGAAAAAATCAAAAACAGTTTCATCAACCGATTTTGACATGGCCAAACTCCCCGACTAATAAGAAATCTAATAATCTTTCATAAGCTTTCACACCACGAGAACCACTAACATAGTGCGATACAGGTAAATGCGCTAAGCTAGCATCTCTAAACTTAGTGTCTACAGGAATCACATCTTGCCACAAGGTCTTGCTGTATTCCGCCCCCAGAACTTTCAAGGCGGCTGGAGACGCTTTAGTGCGCTTATCATACATAGTTGGCACTACCGTATAACTATAATGAGTTTTCTTTGATCGCCCCATCAAGTCCATGGTCTTAACCATTCGTTCCAGCCCTTTAATAGCCAAAAACTCTGTCTGTACTGGAATAATAATATGTTGACTCGCAGCAAGTGCATTGACCATTAATACCCCGAGTACTGGCGGGCAATCAACAATAGCCACATCATAATCATCGGCGACTAATGCTAATAAATTACGTAGTACTAATCCCATTCCCTCTTGATGACCTAACGCCCTATCTAAAGTGGCAAGTGCCATGGTAGCAGGTAATAGATCTAAGCCATTAACTAGAGTAGGCACAATATGAGATAACACCAGTTCTTTAGAAAGACTTTTATGTGCAAGAAAAACATCAAACAATGATCCTGCAACTTCTTCAGAATCAATACCTAAGTAATAACCTAATGAGGCATGTGGATCTGTATCTATCATAAGAACACGTTTACCACGCTTAGCGAGTGTACCCGCTAAGCTCGCAACCGTTGTGGTTTTACCGACGCCACCTTTTTGATTAGCTATAGTCCAGACTTTCAAAAAATGCTCCAAATGTGTATTTAACTGCCTATTAATCTTTAAAATGCGTACTTAATCGTCATTGACTTTCCCTGGTTGTCACTCGAATACCACCATTAGGTAGGCTAATCACTTTTACACCATCGACATTCTCAGTAATAACAATGGCGTTATCAGGCTCGACTTGCTTCAGATTTATATCAGGTATTTGGAGCTGTTTTGGAACTGAGAACTCTTGAGTAGAATGCCCATTTTCTGCCGTTATTTCTGAAGTATGCTTTTCAAGTAAATATGGAATCTCACTCTTTACAATAGGTTCTGCTCCTATTGTAATCGCTTTCTGTCCATCTGAGGCAACTTGCAACATCATCTGGGTTTGTTCAGGGTGAGAAGCCAGCCAAGTGGCAATTGCTTCTGCTTGACCATCGGGCACCATTAATAATACCTGACTCGATTCTAATCGTGCTACATCTGCACGCAACACACTATTTTTATAACGATAATCAAGACTTAACGCACTAAGGCATAAAATAGCAATGCCCATTAATAATATAATGAGCACAATATTAGTGCTCATCTGATCTTGCTGCTTAGCCACGAGTGGATTCTTTTAAAATTGATTCAGCCATATTGTCTAAAGCAATTGAATGTGTTGCTATACCTGCGCTAGCAACAGCTTGCGGCATTCCATAAACAACACAACTGGCCTCATCTTGAGCCCATATAGTGGCACCTGCAGATTTCAACATGCGTGCACCTTCCCTTCCATCTGCTCCCATTCCTGTCAAAACAACGGCAAGTATATCGCCACCAAAAGCTTTTGAAGCAGAAGCGAAGGTTATATCAACACAGGGCTTATAATTCATATCCGCACTACCTGCGAGTATTTTTAATCGACCAGTAGATCCTGTTCGTTCGATCATCATTTGCATGCCGCCCGGTGCTAAATATGCACAACCAGGTTTTAACATGTCACCGTTAACAGCCTCTTTCACTTCAATTTTGCACAAACCATTTAGACGACTCGCAAATGCCGGAGTAAATGCTGCTGGCATATGCTGAATTAATAAAATAGGGTGCGGATAGTTTGCTGGAAATTGTGTGAGTATTTTCTGTAACGCAACCGGCCCACCTGTAGAGGTGCCAATCAGTAACAATTTATACTGTTTACCACTGGCTCGAATCGATGCCGCTGGTGAGGTACGTACTGGCGCCGCAACAGGTGTTGCAGCGACGATATTTGAAGTCCTTAAACCGCTTGTTGCCTGACGCGATGATGGCGTAGGTGTAACAATTGCACGCGCAGCTGGCCTAAATATTCTGCGGCGCCCAAGCGCTTTAACCCTTTGTTGCAACAATAAAATTGCATCATCTTTATTGGTTGCAATATCTTCAAAGCGTTTTGGTAAAAAATCTAACGCGCCTGCATCTAAGGCGTCTAACGTCGCCCTAGCACCATCGTGGGTTAATGAAGAAAACATTAAAATCGGTGTTGGACATTTCGCCATAATCTCGCGAACTGCAGTGATGCCATCCATTACGGGCATCTCAATATCCATAGTGATCACCTGAGGATTAAGTTCGGCCGCCATTTTAACCGCTTCGGCCCCATTAGAGGCCGTCGCGATAACTTCCAACTCAGGATCTTGATTGACTATCTCACTCACTCGTCGTCTAAAAAAACTTGAGTCATCAACGACTAATACTTTAATGGTCATTCCATTCCTTAGCGTGGAAATTAATTTCTACTTTTCGCATAATGCTTTAATAAACCAGGCACATCTAAGATCAGCGCAATGCCACCATCCGATGTAATTGTTGCGCCTGCCATTCCAGGTGTGCCTTGTAGCATAGTGCCAAGGGGCTTAATAACAACTTCCTCCTGACCAATTAAGCCATCGACAACAAAACCAATTTGCATCATACCTAATTGCACTATCACCACATGACCATGGGTTTTATCGCCATGTTTAAAAGTGGTTTTCTTTTTATGTAACCAGTGCTCCAAATAGAACAGTGGTACCGCTTTATTACGAACAATGACCGTCAATTGCCCATCAACAATATTGGTTTTAGTTAGATCAAGATGGAATATCTCGTTAACACTGGATAAAGGTAGTGCAAATACTTGTTTGGCAACATCGACCATTAACGTCGGCATAATCGCCAATGTTAACGGGACCTTAATCTCAAGTACTGTGCCTTTACCTTTCATTGAATCAATATGCACTGTACCGTTAAGCTGGCTAATGCGTGTTTTTACGACGTCCATGCCCACGCCACGGCCAGAGATATCCGATATTTCAACCTTAGTTGAAAAGCCTGGAGCAAAAATGAGATTATAGGCCTCATTATCGGTCATACGTGCGGCAGAATCCTCATCAAGTACACCACGATTTACCGCGATTTGTTTCAACTTTTCTGGATCCATACCTGCGCCATCGTCTTCGATTTTGAGCAGTATATGATCGCCTTCTTGGCTTGCAGATAAAGTGATGGTCCCCGTTCTCGATTTACCATTGGCTTCGCGCTCATTTGGCATTTCAATGCCATGATCGACGGAGTTACGCACTAAGTGGACAAGTGGATCCGCAAGCGCTTCTACTAAGTTTTTATCTAGGTCGGTTTCCTCTCCAACCATGATTAAATCAATTTCTTTATTCAATGTACGCGCAAGATCGCGTACTACTCGAGGAAAACGACCAAATACTTTTTTGATCGGTTGCATACGAGTTTTCATTACCGCACCTTGTAAGTCGGCGGTGACGAGATCTAAATTAGCTAAAGCTTTCGACATTTCTTCATCATCACGACTGATGCCTAAGCTAACGAGACGGTTTCGCACTAATACAAGCTCACCGACCATATTCATGATCTGGTCAAGCCTTGCAGTATCTACTCGTACAGTCGTCTCACCCTGAGGTACATTCGATGATGCAGCTTTTGCTGGTGCTTTATCTACGACAGCTAATTCAACTTTAGGCTTAACCGCTACAACACTTGCCACAGCTGGAGTTGGTGTTGGAGCTGCGATTACTGTTTTCACTTCAACTGTTGCAGCTTTTGCTTCAACTTTAGTTGGAGTACTGCCTTTACCGTGCAACTCATCGAGTAATCGTTCAAACTCATCATCGGTAATTTCATCCGCATCAACAATAGATTGAGGTGGAGGTGTCGAGGCAACCTTCGGCGGGCTAGTGATTTCAGTTTCAGCTTTAAATTTACCTGAACCGTGTAATTCATCGAGTAATGCTTCAAACTCATCGTCAGTAATATCACTACCAGACTTTGCTGAATCGGGCTTATTAGCTACTGTCGGCAATGTACTAACATTAGCCGCAGGGCCTTTCCCTGAGCCATGAAGAGCATCTAACAAAGCCTCAAACTCTGCATCATTAATGTCATCAAGAGAAGATGAATGAGCGGCAATATCAATGGGGATATCTTGAATGACTGAAGGTTCAATAACAGAAGGTTCTGTCTCTATAACAACGTCAACAATAACCTCTGCGGCGAGCACAGTTTCAGAGGTTAAAGGAGCTCCAGAACTTAACATTTTTAATCTTGCCAACAAACCTGATTCAGCAGGGTCCTGTTGTTCACCTCGCTGGGTTTGTGCAAACATCGTATTAATCGCATCAACAGCCTGCAGAATAATATCCATCAGCTCGGCATTAACACTACGCTTGCCTGTTCGCAATAAATCGAAGGTGTTTTCCGCTTCATGACAAACGTCAACCATGGGGCTTAAGCTGAGAAATCCTGCGCCGCCTTTGACGGTATGGAACCCTCGGAAAATGGCGTTAAGCAAATTGGTATCGTCAGGATTATTTTCAAGTGCAACAAGCTGCTCTTGAAGAAGCTCTAAAATTTCACCCGCTTCGACTAAAAAGTCCTGGAGTATCTCTTCATCTACATCAAAGGCCATCAAATTGACTCCCAGTTAGAAACCCAGACTAGACAGAAGATCATCCACTTCGTCTTGACCCGTTACGACATCCTGACGAAGCTCAGCATTCATAATCGGGCCTTCAGCTTCAATATTATTTTTCTGAGCAATCTGATTATCGATCACCGGCTGCTCACCAAAGACCGTCAGCATAGAAACTAGATTATTTTCTACTTCCATAACCAGATCAATAACACGACGTATCATTTGCCCTGTTAAGTCTTGAAAATCTTGCGCCATCAAAATTTGATTAAGTAATTCACGTAATCGAGTAGAGTCATTCTCGCTGCGAGTCATCAAGTCTTGTACGTCATGACAGAGAACTTTAAACTCATTTAATGCAATCTCACGACGCATCAACCGATCCCAAGTTGGCATAACACGTTGAATATTGCTGGTTAAGGCATTAGCCAAAGGCAAACACTCTTCTACCGCATCCATCGTTTTATTAGCTGCTTGTTCGGTAAGGTCAATAACGTAATTTAACCGTTGCTTGGCGTCGGGGATTTCTGTACTGGCTAATTCAGCAAGACGATTATCAACTTGAAAATCCATCAACGCGCTATGAAGCTGTCGAGTGAGTTTTCCGACTTCTTCGAATAGCTCCCTTTGAAGTGGAACGGCAAGTTCTCGAAATAAATCATCAGCCTGACTTTGCTCACCTGCACTTAATAATTCAACAAAGTGCTGAGCTTGTTCGAGCGTAATGAGCCCTGATGTTTGTGACTTCATAGCTCATCCTTGCTCAAGCGAGTCGTTCGAATATTTTATCTAACTTCTCTTTCAGCGTTGCCGCGGTAAAAGGCTTAACTACATAACCATTCACACCTGCTTGAGCAGCTGCAATGATTTGTTCACGTTTTGCTTCAGCAGTCACCATTAATACGGGTAAATGTTTAAGCGAATCATCTGCGCGAATTGCTTTTAACAGATCAATCCCTTGCATGCCAGGCATATTCCAATCTGTAACAACAAAATCAAAACCTCCCTTTTGCAACATCGGCAAGGCAGTTGAGCCATCGTCTGCTTCTTGGGTGTTATTAAACCCCAAGTCTCGCAACAAGTTCTTGATGATACGCCTCATTGTTGAAAAATCGTCAACAATAAGAATCTTCATATTCTTGTCCAAGGTTTCCTCCGGTGAGCTGACATTATGTGCTCAATTAAAAATTATAATTATGTCCACTGCTTAAGTTTAGCTTTCAATCGTAACATTGCCTGACTTAATATCTGGCTAACCCGCGATTCACTAACCTCAAGAATGGCGCCAATCTCTTTTAAATTCAATGCTTCATCGTAGTACAGCGATAATACTAATGCATCTCTCTCGGGTAATAATTTAATCGCCGCCACTAACGCTGTCTGGAATTGAGTCTGAGCTAATGTTTCAAATGAATCATCACCAGACCAATCACTGTCAGTCAGTATATCCTGAGAGACACCTAAATCCTCTATCCCTATGATTTTACCAACAGAAACATCGTTAAGAATATGATGGTACTCATCGAGTGTCATATCAAGTTTTTCTGCAATTTCTGTATCGCGTGCATCACGTCCCAGAGATTGTTCTAACTCGCCAATTGCCCGTGCGACCGTACGATTATTTCGATGAACGGAACGCGGAACCCAATCACCACGGCGAATTTCATCGAGCATAGCGCCACGTATCCGTATGCCGGCGAAGGTTTCAAATTTTGCACCTTTATCACCATCAAACTTGGATGATGCTTCTAATAACCCCATCATCCCAGCTTGCAGTAAATCATCTAACTGCACTGATGCAGGTAGCCTAGCGAGTAAATGATGCGCAATTCTTTTAACCAACGGGGCATACTGTTCAACGATAGATGATTTATTGTCTAAACAAGTATACGCTGCGGCTTTATTCACTCATTTTTTCCTCTTGAAAATCTGGTCGCTGTACTAAACGCTCAACGAAAAACTCCAAATGACCACCAGGTTGCTGCGGTACTGGCCAGCTCATAATCTTATTCGCTAATCCTTGATAGGCAATTGCCGATGGTGATTTAGGATAGGCTTCAACCACGAGCTTTTGTTTACGTACTGATTTACGAAGATTTTCATCAAATGGAATTGTTGCAACTAATTCTAGAGCGACATCTAAAAATCTGTCAGTCACTTTACTGAGTTTAGCAAATAATTCCATGCCTTCGCGTAAACTACGCACCATATTGGCAACTATTTTAAAACGGAACACACCATGCTCACGGCTCAGTATTTTAATCAGAGCATACGCATCGGTGATCGAAGTAGGCTCATCACATACAACGACTAATACATCTTGCGAAGCACGTGAGAAGCTGAGCACCATATCTGAAATTCCTGCGGCTGTATCCACCACCAAAATATCAAACTGGGTTCTCATCTCGCTAAAAGCACGGATCAATCCCGCATGCTGCGCAGGACTTAATTCTACCATCCCTTGCGTTCCTGATGTTGCTGGTACGATCCCAATTCCTTTAGGACCACGAACGATAATATCGTCAAGTTCAGCATCACCAGAAAGAACGTGCGATAAATTACGCTCAGCGCGAATACCCAGCATAACATCGACATTGGCGAGGCCAAGGTCAGCATCAAGCACCAAGACACGCTTGCCTTTTTCGGCTAATGCCACAGCAGTATTAATGGAAACTGTGGTTTTACCGACACCACCTTTACCACCGGTTACCGCGATTACTTTCACTTTTTCGTTGTAGGGTTGATTCATCATACGTAAACCACTTGCTTGATCCAGGGTCATAAATCTACTCAAATGCACAGGCCATGCTATCTGACCACGCTGTGTCTTGTAATGATTGTTGTTCTGTACTATCTAACGCTTCAAGCGCCTGCTGAGCTAAAGTCAGGGTATCCGCCACTTTCATATCTTCAGGAACTCTTTGTCCATCAGTAACATAACTTAACGGTAATCCATTTTGGATTAATACACTTAATGCTCCTGCTAATGATACAGATTCATCAAGTTTTGTCAGAACGACACCAGATAAAGGAATGCGTTTAAAATGATTAACAGCATCTTGCAACACACGGCGCTGTCCTGTGGCTGACAGTACCAGATAACTGCGAATTGGTATCCTGCTATTTGCAGTTAAATTATCAAGTTGCTGGTAAAGACGCATATCCCGCTGTCCCATTCCAGCCGTATCGATCAAAACAAGCTTACGATTACGGAACTGATAAAGAATTTGTTCTAATTCATTTAGATCATGGGCTTGCTTTACTGGACAGCCCATTATTTTACCGTAAGTAGCTAATTGCTCATAGGCACCAATACGATAATGATCTGTGGTGATCAAGGCCACATGCTCAGCGCCATGATGAGCCGCAAAACGTGCCGCAAGTTTAGCTAATGAAGTCGTTTTACCTACACCAGTAGGGCCAACAAGCGCAACAACCCCGCCTTGCCTTACAATATCATCGCCTTGATTATCTAGCATATTAGCTAGACTCTGCGGCAAAGCTCTGACTAATTCAGCTGGTGTATAATGCTGGCTTAATTCAGCTAATTTTTTTGCCACAGCAGGAGAAAACTCCGCCTCAAGTAACTTGGCTTCAAGCATAGCACCAACAGGATCAATACGCTTTTTATGCTCTGTCATTAAAGAGGACACCTGATGCGTTAATAAATTACGCAGTGAGGCTAGCTCGTCACGCATAGCTTCAATATCAGCGGTCTGCTTTTGAGAAGTCTGTGGCTTTTTATCAAACATAGCAGGCGCTTCACGTCGCTCTGGTTTAGCCGCTGTTGCTGGCGCTTGCAAGCCTTTTGCCCATGCGGGTAATTCAGCGTCAGCTTGTTGATGTGTCATTTGTTGATTCAAACGGCTTTGCTGTTTTTCTAATAAAGCCTGTAAAGAATCTGCTGGTGCTGCTGGCTTAGCGCGGGTTTCAACCCGAACCGGCTGCTTTGCCCCTAATGAAACAAGATCATCACTCACGTCCATAAACGTCGGCGCTGGTGCGGTTAGTGCAGCTTTGTCTTTAGGTTCGTCGTAGTCAACCGCAGCGACAATCTCGATACCGCCGTTGACTTTTTTATTTGACATAATAACGGCATCTGAGCCGAGTGTTTCTTTCACTTGGGCCAGTGCAGCGCGCATGTCTTTGGCAAAAAATCGTTTAATCTTCACTTATGCGTCCTCTACTGACCCACTGCAGATACAATACGTATTTGCTTCTCATCAGGTATTTCTTGGTAAGAAATGACTCTCAGATTAGGAATAGTATGTTTAACAAAGCGTGACAGCGTCGCGCGCAACATACCTGACGTCAACAATATAGCGGGTTGTCCGACCATTTCTTGCTTCTGAGCAGCATCTGCAAGTGACTGCTGCATACGCTCTGCAAGACCAGGTTCGATATTTGGACCATCTCCACCAGTTGCCTGCATTGACTGATGCAACATCTGTTCCAACTCTGGCGCCAATGTTATGACGGGGATTTCTAGCTCTGGCCCTGATATCTCCTGAACTATCATACGTTTCAATGCTATACGCACTGCCGCAGTTAACACTTCCGTATCATTACTCTTAGTGCCGTATTCTAACAAAGTTTGTACGATTGTGCGCAAGTCTCTGACAGAAACACCTTCATTTAATAGGTTTTGCATCACTTTTACGACATGCCCTAGCGGCATAATGTCGGGAATAAAGCCATCTACAAGTTTAGGTGAGTGTTTTGCAAGCATATCCATCAATTGTTGCACTTCTTCATAACCTAGCAACTTAGCAGCATTATTTGTTAGCAATTGACTAATATGAGTTGCTACAACTGTTGCGGCATCGACTACGGTATAGCCTAAAGTTTGTGCATGCTCACGTAATTCTGGCGCTATCCATACAGCTTCTAAACCAAATGCTGGATCGCGCGTTTCAATACCATCCAGTTTCCCATACACTTGACCAGGGTTGATGGCTAATTCGCAGTCATGGCGAATATCGGCTTCTCCTACGACAACCCCCATTAACGTAATGCGATAGGCATTAGGCGATAAATCTAAATTGTCGCGAATATGCACTGCAGGGACTAAGAAGCCTAATTCTTGAGATAGTTTTTTACGCACACCTTTTATACGGCTAAGTAACTCACCACCTTGCGCTTTATCTACCAATGGAATAAGACGATATCCGACCTCAAGACCAATAGTATCAACATGATGCACATCATCCCACCCCAACTCCTTCGGCTCTGAATTTTGCCTTTCAATCGGTCCTGATTTGACCTGTTCTAGGGCTACAACGCGCTTAGTCTCATTTCGCTTATAGACAAAATATGCAGCACAGGCCGTTAAAACTGCAAAGCTTAAAAATGCCATATGTGGCATGCCAGGGACAATACCCATAACAAACAGCACTCCAGCGGCAATGCCCAATGACTTATGACTGTCAAACATCTGACTCATCATCATTTGGCCCATATCGCCGGATTCATTTTGACGAGTGACCATTAGCGCCGCTGCAATAGAGAGTAGCAGTCCAGGTATTTGTGCGACTAGTCCATCACCAATCGTCAATAAGGTATAAATTTCGACGGCTTCAGTGAAACTCAAACCATGTTGCACAATCCCGATGATAAAACCACCTAAAATATTGATTACTAGAATCATGATCCCAGCGATCGCATCACCTTTTACAAATTTTGAAGCACCGTCCATCGCACCGTAAAAGTCGGCTTCACGGGTCACTTCAGCACGACGTATTCTCGCTTGATCTTGGTTTAATGTGCCAGCATTCAAGTCGGCATCAATTGCCATTTGTTTACCTGGCATTGCATCCAAGGTAAAGCGGGCACTTACTTCAGCAATACGCCCGGCACCTTTAGTCACCACGGCAAAGTTAATAATAATGAGGATAATAAATACGACTAAACCAACTGCATAGTTACCACCAATCACAACTGAACCGAAGGCTTCAATAACTTTACCAGCCGCATCACCGCCATTATGACCTTCGAGTAATACCACACGGGTTGAGGCTACGTTTAGCGCAAGGCGTAATAGGGTTGCAACTAATAGCACTGTCGGAAAAGCAGCAAAATCTAACGGTCTATCGGTATAAATAGCTACGAGTAAGACGATAAGTGCGAGTGCAATGTTAAAAGAGAATAGAATATCAAGTAAAAATGGAGGAATGGGTAGCACAATCATGGCTAATGAGGCAAGCACAATCATAGGCGTACCAATGCCTTTGAATGAACTCAACTTCATTTGTTTTACTTGACCAAGAGTCGCTTTAACATCCATTCGCTATAACCAAAATTTTGACATGTAACAATCGAAAAGCAAAAAATGAGCCAACAAAAACATCGTCATCTCTAAAATTGATATAAACACAACTGACAGGCTAAATTATCAGCAAAATAGATTGATAGGTCCACAGAAATAGCTTTAAAAACAGTGCAGAGAGTCATACGACACATAAGGGCTAAGCATTGGTAACACTATCAATATCTTGAGTATTACAACTCATACTGGGAGTTATTTGCGCTATTCACTTCAAAAAATTAATATTTTAATTCATCAGGAATAGGTTGGTTAAGCGGAATGGGAATAGGTTTACGACCGCGCCCTTTTTGATATTGCCTTAATTGAAATACATAAGCCAAAATCTGTGCAACAGCGGTAAATAAACCTTCAGGAATTTGTTGGTCTAACTTAGTGGTATGGTAAATTGCTCTAGCAAGCGGCGGCGCAGAAACAATGGTAATATCGTGTGAGCGCGCAATTTCTCTAATTTTAAAGGCCACATCATCAACCCCTTTAGCAATGACAAAAGGAGCAGTTGAACGTTTTATATCATATTTGATGGCGACGGCAAAATGCTCGGGGTTGACCACAATAACATCGGCATTAGGTACTTCAGCCATCATGCGCCGTTGTGCCAATTCACGCTGCATCTGCCGAACGCGTCCTTTTACCTCGGGTTTACCTTCGGTATCTTTGTATTCATCCTTCACTTCTTGTTTAGTCATTTTAAGCTGTTTGTTATGATTCCAAATTTGGAATGGCACATCAATAACGACAATAAATAAAATAGAAGAACATAACAAAATAAACATCCAAATGAGTAAATCTAAAGCATGATAAACATTACCTGGAAGGTGGTCGCTAGACAAAAGCATAATATCGTTAAAATAATAGCTTAATAAAAAATATGCCGAAAAAGCTATCACAGAAAACTTAGCAATACCCTTAGTCAGTTCAACTAATGCCTGCACACCAAACATACGCTTAAAACCTGCCATAGGACTCATTTTACTGGCTTTGGGCATCATTGCTTTAGTTGAAAAATTAATTCCCCCAAGTAAAATATTACCGATAAACGCCACAACGACAATCAATAACATAATTTTAGCCATAGGCCAGGCTATTTCGTTTGCAACCACACCCCAGACATTAAACATTTCTTC
This sequence comes from Shewanella morhuae, assembly GCF_900156405.1. GTDB lineage: Bacteria > Pseudomonadota > Gammaproteobacteria > Enterobacterales > Shewanellaceae > Shewanella > Shewanella morhuae. Next base: position 485,866 of record NZ_FTNN01000001.1, on the reverse strand, counting down.
AGTATCAAAAATTTGTGCCCTATCCATGGTAAATACGGTTTCAAACACTCGGGTTAAGCTGATGGCTAGACTTGGGCCCAACATATAAAAACCACATGCTGCCGAAATTAATACTGCTGCAGTACCGAGTTCTTTTGAGCGAGCTATCTGGCCTTTTTCCCGCGCCTGTTCTAGACGCCTCCCGGTGGGTTCCTCACTACGTTCACCACTTGATTCTTCAGCCATTTGCAGCTCCTATTATCAGATAAGGCCATCAGCGTTACATTGCAAACTGAGCATATCGCAGAGCAAAAGCTGAGCGGTAGACCAAACCTCATCAAAATGCGCCATCACGGGCGTTAGAGTTAACCAAAGAATAAACAACCCACCGATCATAGTGATCGGAAAACCAATAGAGAAAATATTTAATTGCGGCGCGGCGCGGGTCATCACGCCAAAAGACAAGTTCACTAATAATAACGCAATGATTGCTGATATCGACATTGTTAATGCTGCGCCAAACATATACGAGCCCCAGTCCGCCAGTGCCCGATAACTGGTAAGGCTTAATCCTTGATTGGAAATAGGTAAGGTTTCAAAACTCGCAACTAACATGCGGATCATTAACAGATGACCATCAACGGCTAAGAAAATCAACGTTGCAAGTAATAGAAAAAAGTTACCAATTACGGGCGTTTGCTGCCCAGAGCCTGGATCAACCATAGAAGCAAAGCCTAAACTGGTTTGCATACCGATAATCTGCCCAGTTAATACAAATACTTGCATCACCATCTGAGTAACAAACCCCATAGCAACACCAATAATAATTTGCTGAGCCGTAATAAATACAGCTCCTAAAGAGAATAATTCGACATTTTCAACAGGGGGAAGAATAGGAGCGATAGAGAAAGTAATCGCCATAGCTAATAATAAACGTACACGTGCAGGTGTAGTTGCTGCGCCAAATACCACCATCACCATCAGCATACTTGCCACTCGAAATAAGGGCCAAATATATGCTGCTATAGTTTGGGTTATGGTATCGAGTAACACCTCCATTTGATTAGCCTATCACTTGCGGAATGCGATTGACCATCTCGATAAAAAAGTCCATCAGGGTTTGAACCAACCAATGCCCCATAAACATTAAACCGAACAGCGTGACTAATAATCGAGGTAAGAAACTTAAGGTTTGCTCGTTAATTGACGTTGCAGCTTGGAATACAGCAACGATAAGCCCAATGCCGAGTCCCGGTAACACAATTGCCGATACCATCATTACAATAACAGCGAGTGCCTCGCGAAAAATATCAATTAGGGCTTCTGGACTCATGCGTATTTCCCTTTGGCTACCCGAAACTATTGGCTAATGTCCCAAGGACTAAGCTCCAACCATCAACGAGAACAAATAGCATTATCTTAAACGGCAGAGACACAATCATAGGTGAAAGCATCATCATACCCATGGCCATCAGAATACTCGCAACCACAAGATCTAGTACCAAAAACGGCACAAAGAGCATAAAACCGATTTGAAAAGCAGTTTTTAGCTCACTGGTTATAAAGGCGGGAATAAGCACACTCATAGGCGCTTCTTCAGGGGACTTAATCCCTTGATAACCTGAAATTTCAATAAAGGTTTTCAAATCTGTTGTTCTGACTTGGCCTAGCATGAACCCCCTAATGGGTTCTTTGCCTTTATCGAACGCTTGTTGCAATGTTAATTGCTCTTCAATGTAGGGTTTAACTCCTTCATCATAAATTCGGTCAAACACAGGCGCCATAATAAAAAAAGTCATGAACAAACTCATACCAATTAAGACTTGATTAGAAGGCGTTTGTTGTAAACCAATGGCTTGGCGCAAAATAGAGAGCACGATGATAATGCGTGTGAAAGAGGTCAACATAATCAGCATCGCAGGTAAAAAGCTTAGCGATGTCATCAGTAGTAGAATTTGCATGGTAACAGAGTATTCTGTTGAACCGTCTGGCGCCGTAGTGACTGTCACTGCGGGTAAAACGCCATCAGCAGCCCAAGCCGACGGCATAAATATCAAAATCACTACCCCTAGTAACGCAAGCATACGTGTTGTCATTGTTTTGATTTCGCCTGACGTAGCCGACTCGCAAAAGAGTCTGATTCTATGTGGATAGGCTCAACCAGTTTATCAATCAAGTTTACTTGTTGCCCGCTAACACCGATTAAATACTGTTGTGTACCCAGTTGCACCAATACTAGGCGCTCTTTTTGTCCAAGAGAGGTGACCGCAAGCGTTTTTAAAACGCTATTATTGGCAGGAACAAGATTAAAACGTCTTAATAAATACGCTAGAGTAAAAATCAACAATAAAACAACAATTAAGCCACCTAACATACTCGCTAACGTCGCGATCTGCGAAGGCTCATGTAATGATGCGCTAGAATTCGCGACATTAGCGGCATTGGGCGCATTATCAGCCAGTAGGCTGCTACCTTGAGTCTGCGAGGCTGCAGCTAAATTCATAATCACTGATGTATTCATCAAAAAATTCCAACTCGGTTTATATTCACTATTATTTAAGCTTTTTAATACGTTCAGTCTGGCTGATTACATCAGTTAAGCGAATACCAAATTTATCGTTTACCACTACTACTTCACCATGAGCAATCAATGTCCCGTTGACCATCACATCCAGTGGCTCACCTGCGACTCTATCGAGCTCCACCACAGAACCTTGATTCAACTGTAATAGATTACGAATACTGATATAACTACGACCTACTTCCATTGAAATCGTCACCGGAATATCTAATATCGTATCCAGCTTTGCCGCTTCAGCTTGACTAATCGGCCTTGAATCGTCCACCAGTTCATCAAGCTCAATAGCATTGGCTTCTTCTAGCGCCTGTTCAGCCATCGCTGCGGCCCAATCATCGGTATCTTCTGTGCTCATCTTACTTCACCCTATATTTCTGATATATCGCGAGTTTTATTTTTTCGTGTTACTAATTGCAGCTCGGATTTGACGGTTTCTGGACGCGGAATTTTTTCACAAATTTTAAGAGCAAGATTATCTCTAGAACGCCCCATTTTACAACGATACGTTGGTAAGTCTTCGACTCTCATCATGATATATTCTGGCAATTCGATAGGAATAATATCACCCGCTTTAAAATTCATAACATCTTTGAGGGTTACTTCATGTTCAACAATGTTGGCATCAAATCCCACCTTCACATCCATTATTTCATCGTGTAGCGCTTGTGACCAACGCATATCCGTATCTTGTTTATCACTCTGTACCCCCGCATCAAGCAACTCTCGAATAGGCTCAATCATCGAGTACGGCATAGTTATATGAAAATCTCCCCCGCCGCCATCAACTTCAATATGGAATGAATTTATCACCACAACTTCAGTAGGACTGACAATGTTCGCCATTGCAGGGTTAACTTCAGAGTCCAAATAATCGAACTCTACATCCATTACTGGCGCCCAAGCATCTTTATAGTCTTCAAAAATAATCTTCAGTAATAATTGTACGATGCGTCTTTCTGTCGGCGTGAACTCACGACCTTCAATTTTGGCATGAAAACGTCCATCACCACCAAAAAAGTTGTCGACTAGAATAAACACTAATCGCGCTTCCATGGTAATAAGTGCCGTCCCTTTTAGGGGGCTAAAACGTACCATATTCAAACTAGTAGGAACGAACAGTGTATGAACGTACTCACCGAATTTAAGCATTTGTACGCCGTTAATCGACACTTCTGCAGCACGGCGCATCATATTGAACATGCTGATCCGTAAGTGACGAGCAAAACGCTCATTGACGATTTCCAACGTGGGCATACGCCCACGAACTATTCTGTCTTGCGAAGAGAAATCATAGGATCGCGCATCTTCTGGGGAGATGTCATCTTCATCGTCATCGACGTCATCGACCCCGTGTAAAAGAGCATCAATTTCGTCTTGGCTTAATAAATCACTCACTATATTGCCTTCGCCTCTTTAGATTTCCGACTGACAGCACAGCTGTTATTGCATAACAAAGCCGGTGAATAACACTTTTTCGACCACTTTACGCCCAGTCACTGACTGCAGAGTATTTTGCACACTCAACAGCGCTAGCTGGCGTAATTCATCTTTACCTGCTTGCGTACTGAGTCTCTGGACATTGGAGCCACTAAACGTGGTTAAAAGTGCATCTTCAATTAACGGAATATGTTTTTGTGTCAGTACATCATCAGTTCCGCGCACCATAAGTTGAACTTTAATCTCAACTAAGCGGGCTCTATCTGAACCGGGAAGATTGAATAAAAAAGGACGTGGCATAGGAACATAAGCTGCAACCCCTGCCCCACTTGGCACTTCTGTTTGTACAGTATCAGCGGGGATGGCAGCATCTTCTGAACTGCTACCCAACAAAAACCATAAGACGGCCGCGATAACCAATAAAACAATAATCCCCGCGCTCACGAAGATAAAAAGCTTTTTCTTGCTTTTCGATTTATCAGTGCTTCCTAACTCAAGCGATTCTTCTTTAGGCATTCACTATTCTCTTCAATTTAGGCGAAAACGCATTATGTTTTGTTATCTTAATCAAATCGTAACGACATTATTCGCGTAAGTTATTGCTATAGGTTACCTGCTTAAGCGTAATAATCTATACCTGAATTTATGCTTGTGGTTTGATTTAACACTAAATCGAGTTCTTCTGCTGCAATTTCATCCATATCGGTATGATTTGAACCGTCTCCATCGCCAAAATTACCTTCTCGGGGATGGCCTTGGTCCCCTTGGGAAACATGACTGTCGGCCAATTGCATTCCTTGGTCTTGCAACAACTCACGCAATCTTGGCATTGCTTGCTCAACTAAATCACGCGTTTGTGACTGAGTGACATGAAACTGTACTTGGGTTTGATCGCCATGCACTTGTATTTTAACCAGCATATGGCCTAATTCTGGCGGATCGAGTCGGATCTCCGCGTGTTGAATCCCCTGGCTCACCATAGTAATCAATTGCTGCCTCATAACAGGTGAAAACCGTTGAATCATCTCTTGCATTTGATTCTGCTGCTCAACACCTTGACGCAATGACAATTGCACTGACACTGTTTCTTGACGGTTCAACTGCGACAGTGATAATCCATGGGTTGACGATGCAGGCTTAAGATCTGACAAGCTACTGTCATCATCAATGAGATTATTGTCTCGCGAAATATCCATAGCGACGGTTAATTTAGCATCTTTAAGTAACAAACTAGCTGCTGCATCACTATCCGCATCAAGAGAACTTTTGCTTCCTGTTTCAGTTTTTAATACTTCAGATGCAATTGGAGAACCTAAAGTATCAAGCTCTAAAGTATTTGCTGACGTGGTAATGTTAGCGGTTTTTAGGCCAGTCAGTGCCGAGTTATTAGCCATTGATTTTGCGATAGCAGCTTGATTAATTAGATTGTCTTCATCGCTATTAATAGCACTACTGACATTTGTTGCCATTGACTGGTTTTTTACATCTTGATTACTTAATGTCATCGTATCATCGATTACATTACTTATATTCTGAGTATCAACAACAGCATTGGTGCTTAATGGCGTTATCAATGAAGGGTCTGCTGATAACGCATCTTTATCTTCAGTGATTACGGTTTCACCTTCAGTATCCAAAAACGTAAGCGGCAATATCTCTCCCTCCGATGCCGCTTTCTTCATACCATTTGCCATATCTATTTGAGCAAAGATAAGATTAACATCGTCACTATCTGTTAATTTATCTTCGTCAACAGATTTATCTTTAGATGTAACCTGCGAAGGTTCATCTAGATTGACCGGTGTTTTTTTAGCTGACGAAACAGAATGTGAACTCGCGGAAACAGAAGACAGTGTAGATGAAAAGTCATCATTATTAGACGTTTGAGAAGATATCTTCGCGGAGTTGGCCGCAGTATTTCCCGTATTACTCAACAGGGCATTGGTCATTTGTTGCATAAGCACTCCCAAACAGTACCCAGCTCACTGCGAAAGAGCTAGGTAGAACGTCAATTTATCGCTGCTATTGCAGAGGTATAATACAAATCAAAGCAAGTAAGATGCCAAACGTTCAGGTTTACGGTAAATTTCGTATAATTAGTGTTCATATACTCGAATTGTGATTATTCGGCCTAATGAAAATCAGGCTTCGAACTAACATCCGCATTAATCTCAATTGATGAGTATGTACCTGATGTTATGTAAAATAGCCCTAGCGCTGATGACGACGAAAGAACTGTTGCGAAGCAAATTCATCAGTCATTTTTTGCTCGCGTTTTTGTTCAACCACTTGGCGTTTTTTCTCTTTACTGGCTAATAGCAATTCAACAGCTTTACGTTTTTTCTGTTTTTCTAACCAATGCTGTTGCCGATAATCCTTTTGCATCTCACCATCGGCAACGACACGATGTTGCTGAATAATGGCATCGTCAATCTGTCTAATAAAACGATGAAATTGGTGATAATGATTAGCGCTAATCGCTTGACCTTGCTGGGATTGCATTTGTTTCATGTAGTCTAAACGGTAGTTATTGAGTGCACTCAGTTGATTCAGGCGTTTTTGACATTCTAGTTGCGCTGACTTTAGCAACAAGGCTGCTTGTTCTTCGGCATCATTAGCAAGCTTTAACACTAATAACAACGGATCGGCGTTAGCCATACCCCACCTCAATTAGTTCAATAACGTCATTATTTACATTGTGCGGCAAGTTGCCCGAGCATGAGTTGGCTGTCGGCAAAACTGAAAGCATCGCGCATGGTTTGTCGCAAAAAAGCATTCATTGCTGGCTGTAATCGTATCGCATTATCGATGCGAGGATCGCTACCTTGAGCGTAAGCCCCAATGGAAATCAAATCTCGATTTTGCTGATACAAAGAATAGGTTTGTTTAACGCGGCGCATCGCTTCCAAATGTTCATTGGAAATGACCATAGGTGCGACTCGGCTAATAGACGCTTCAATATCTATCGCAGGATAGTGACCAGAGTCTGCAAGTGAACGCGATAATACGATATGCCCATCGAGAATCGCCCGAGAAGCATCGGCAATAGGATCTTGTTGATCGTCACCTTCGGTCAGCACAGTATAAAATGCTGTTATTGAACCTTGGCCAGGGCCGCCGTTTCCGGCGCGTTCAACTAAACGTGGTAGCTTAGCAAACACTGAAGGCGGATAGCCCTTAGTGGCTGGCGGCTCACCAACAGCCAAAGCAATCTCGCGCTGCGCTTGGGCATAACGAGTCAAACTATCCATGAGTAACAAAACGTTATAGCCTAAATCACGAAAATATTCGGCAATTCGGGTCGAAGTTTCACAGGCTCGAAGGCGCATTAACGGCGAGGTATCCGCAGGCGCCGCGACAACAACGGATCGCGCACGACCTTTCTCCCCAAGAATTTCTTCAATAAACTCTTTTACTTCGCGGCCACGCTCCCCCACCAGCCCAACCACAATAATGTCAGCAGTAGTACCGCGAGTCATCATGCCTAAAAGCACACTTTTACCCACGCCAGACCCCGCAAATAAGCCCATACGTTGGCCTTTTCCCACGGTCAACATAGCATTGATCGCACGCACACCCACATCGAGTGGTTCAGTAATGGCACGGCGAGATAACGGATTAATCACAGCGCTATGTCGCGGCGCTTGTTGATCGGTTTGCAGCGCCCCTAAACCATCTAACGGCACACCGTTACCATCGAGCACGCGCCCTAATAATGATAAACCCACATTGAGCCCAGTTTGTTCACCTAAAGGCACTACGCGTGCACCGGGTAATACCCCACGCAATTCTTCTATAGGCATTAAATACAAGAGTTCACCATCGAACCCGACAACCTCGGCAATTAACTCACCAGCCATGGTTTCAATCGAACATAAACTGCCCACCGGCGCACGGCAACCACTTGCCTCTAAGGTTAACCCCACCACCCGTACTAGCTGACCGCTGGCCACGGCGCGAAAGGGAGGAACCTTATCGATATGACGGTTAAGTCTATTCAGTAGTTGATGTTGGCGATTTGGCATCTGAACCTGTATCTGAATGATTATTGGTGGAGGCAGGTTGAATATCTTCAGCTTGTTGGGAAATAGAATCTACGGTTTGGCTATCCAACTCTGACTCTACGTTAAATTCAGGCTCAACGATTTCTGAAGGTGCGAGCTGTTTAGCGGTATTTTCAGCCGCTATCGTCTCTTGCAATTGCCGCTGTTTATCCGTTAAGTGTGCGTGTTGATCCCGTAAAGGTTCAAACACAGCATCGATACGTGAAGCAAGGGTTAAATCAACCAAAGAACGATGACTACTAAGAACACAATCACCCAGACTTAAAGAGGGGTCGATTTCAAGTTCCCATTTACTACGGGTTAATTGAGCACTGGTATAAAGCTGCTCAACTAAAACAGCATCGTCCGGATGCAGTCGGATAGTTACGGGCTGATCTTTAATCGGTAGCGATTCAATACCTAAGCGCAATGCTGACAATATTTGTTCAGGGTGAGTTTTTAATTCGTGACCTATGACTGATTTGGCTAATGTCATACTCAATGTCATCAAGGAAAGTTCGATATCACCATCGAGTAATTGCAGCGGGGTTTCAAATTGAGTCAATAAAGCTTCAAAACGAGATAACAATGTTTTAGCTTGGGCTAAACCCGACTCTAATCCTTGTTCATGCCCTTGGGCGAGTCCCTCTGTATGGCCTTGCTCCAAGCCTTGTAGTCGCCCTTTTTCTAGTCCTTGCTCATACCCTCGCTGCTGACCTTCGGTAAAGCCTTCTTCTTCGGCTTGAGCACGAATACTCTCAATCTCGGCCATCGTTGGCGGAGCCACACTCTCTACGGTTGTAGGCTTAGGCTGTTGGTGGTTTGAGCGACCAAATACATTGGATATTGAGTCATCTTCAGCTTCAGTCACATCAGGCAGCGCCCAATGGCTAAACTCGATATCGCTATCGCTCACAATTTTCTTCGACAATTTATTATCACTTGGATTAGAGGAACTCATCGCCACCAGTGCCGCCTAACATAATTTCGCCGCTATCGCTTAAACGACGCGCTATCGATAGGATTTCTTTTTGAGCCACTTCCACTTCACTAATACGAATAGGCCCCATGGCCTCAAGATCATCACGTAATAGTTCAGCGGCACGTTTAGACATGTTGTTCAAGAATTTCTCTTTCAACTGCTCATCAGTGCCTTTGAGGGCTTTCATCAATACATCTTGCTGAACTTCCCGCAGCATAGCTTGAATACCACGGTCATCAACATCGAGTAAATTTTCAAACACAAACATTAAATCTTGGATTTGCTGCGCCATTTCTTCATCAGACTCGCGCATGGTTTCCATTAACTGGCTTTCAATGCCGGTATCTAGGTAATTCATAATGTTGGCTGCCGCTTTAAGGCCACCCATTTTCGCCGCTTGTACACCACCTTGGCCAGCAAACTGTTTTTCCATAATATCGTTTAACTCTTGCAGTGCCGCAGGCTGTACTTCTTCAAGGTTTGCGATACGCATCATTAAATCTAGGCGGGTGTTCTCTGGGAATTGGCCGAATATTTCCGCGGCTTGATCGGGATCTAAGTAAGATAGAACAATCGTTTGGATTTGAGGGTGCTCATTTTGAATAATCGTCGCCACTTGACGCGCGTCCATCCACTTCAACGAATCTAAACCCTTAGCGCCACTACCCATAATGATTTGTTCAATCAAATTACCCGCTTTATCAGCACCCAATGCAGCGGTTAAGGCTTTACGGACAAACTCTTCACTGTTAAAACCAATTGAAGAATACTTTTGAATATCATCAAGAAACAGCTTGTGTACCCCGATAACTTTTTCTTGACCAAAATCATCCATCGCCGCCATTGCCATACCTACCTTTTGCACTTGCTTAGGTTCTAAGTGCTTTAAAATAGAGGCGGCATCGGTCTCACTGAGACTCAAAAGTAAGATGGCAGTTTTTTCAATACCACTGATATCTTTGATATTAAAAGCAGGTGCAGTGACGTCTTTCGTCTTATTCTCAGCCATTGTCTTGTAACCAGTTTTTTATTACTTGGGTAGATAGCTCAGGCTCATTGGCCACAAGCGCACGAATAGCTTTAATCATATCATCATCTTTGTGAAGATTAGGGATATGAATTGAACCATCATCAGCATAACTGTATTCCGCCTCTTTGGTATTGAGCATCCCCAAAGTGTCAGCGGCATATTGGTCCTCTATTTCAGCCAGTTCATTACCGAGTCTCATATCCTCAGGCATGTCTGCACTATCTGGGTAGATTAAACGTTTCAGCATCGGGCGCACTACAGCTAATATCAACACTAAGATAACCAATGCACCGATGCCTAGCTTAACCGCACGCCAGAACCAAGGTTGCTCCCACAAGTCTAGCGCAGGTAAATCATCAACTAATTGATCCATAAATGGAACTGTGACAACTTCCAACACATCGCCCCGCTGCGAACTAAACCCCACAGCTCCCTCAAGCAAACGACGTATATTGCTCAACTCTTGCTCAGTACGAGCAACTCGCGCCACTTGCCCCGTTTCTCCAGTAGCGCCCGGTTTGAAATCCACAGCGACAGAGACACTAATGCGACGAACCGAACCCACTTGTTGGCGGGTATGACTAATAGTGGTATCTAATTCAAAATTACGCGTCGCTTCACGATGAGAATTGCCCGCAATCACCGACTCTGTTGCCGTCGTTGCATTTTCAGGAATATTCGATTCCATTGGAGGTTGATTGGTTAATGCGCCAGGAATACCGCCAGAAGAACCCGTGCTATTGTTTTCAACGGTCATCTCACTGCGTAATGCAGGTAAATCCGGGTTATAGCGCTTTGATGTTTGCTCGACCGCAGTAAAATCCATGCTGACATCGACTTGCGAGGTAAAATTTTCAGGGCCTAAAATCGGTACTAAAATGGATTCAATCTTAGTACGGTACTCTGCCTCTTTTTGCTGCACTAACTCAAGCTCGCGGCGCGCTATCGCTGATGCGCCATCTTGACTGCCAGAATTTAATAAACGGCCGTTAGAATCAGTGACGGTAACACGTGCAGGCTCGAGCCCTTGAACAGCAGAAGCAACAATATCGACAATAGCATCGACTTCACCTTGACCTAGACCGCCACGGCGAGTGTTGATGACTACCGTCGCACTCGGTTTTGAGGCATTACGAGCAAAGACGTTTTCTTTAGGTAAAGCTAAAATTACTTTGGCGCGACTAACACTTTGTAACTGCTCAATCGCGCGAGCCAAATTCTCTTCTTGGCTGTGCTTAAGTCGGGCTTGTTCCATTCTTTGGCTGACACCAAAACCACTGTCTTGAGTCAAAAAGTCTTTACTCGTGGTAGAGTTGTCAATGCCTGCACGACTCAACATCATTTTAACTTCTTGGTATTTATCTTCAGGAACTTTAATAACATCTACATCAATCTGATACTTCACTTTATTTTTATCAAGCACATCTAGCACTTGAACCATTTCTTCTGTTTCCATTTTACCCAATGGACGATATTCAGGTTCCTGCGCCCACAGCATGACAAATACGGCCAAGGCTAAGCAAATTGCTAAAGCTAAAATCATGGTGATCTGACGTAGACTATCAGCGCTGCCAAGATTTGCCATCATTCCAGGCTTATGTTCTTGCTGGACACCTTGGTCAATTGAGTCGGAATTGGATCCAACAATCATTTCTGTACTCACGATTCGTACCTGCTAATTGGGTTATTTACTGGCCTAGACAGGCATGCTCATGATTTCTTTATAGGCTTCTACAAGTTTATTGCGCACTTGCACCGTTGCCTCAAAGGCGACACTGGCTTTTTCACGGGCGATGACAGTATCAGATAAAGAAACCGTAGTATCCCCCATCTCTAAACGCGTCGCTAGGTTTGATGATGTCGACTGTAAGCTGCTGACATTACCGACGGCTTGTGATAGCAGTTGACCGAAGTCAGCGCCACTGGTGTTATTGACTTGCTGCATGATATTTGGCTGAACGCCGAAAGACGGCGTGATTTCGCCTTGGAGTTTCTGCATTTCCTGCAGGAATGAATTTGCGCCTATTTGCATGCTGAGCTCCCAGTCGTCGAAATCTTGACGTTCAAATATCTATATATGGGATATATGCAAAATAACGGCCAAGTTTCACAGGGTCGTTATTAATAAGCAATCAATGGGATAATAAGGCATCAATAGTGGGAGTATTAAAAAATAAAGCGGGTTACATTTGTGATTGATATTTAACACCACCAACCTCTCTTCTTATATGGAGGCTGTGGTGTTATCGATTGAATATAAACCTAATTTGGCAGTTGGATCCCCATATCACGCATTTTCGCCATCTTGTATCTTAGGGTACGAGCACTGATGCCTAATTTTTCAGCCACCAGTTTACGACTACCCTGACATAGATTTAGTGTTTCAAGAATAATCACGTGTTCTTGTGCTTTAAGCTCTTCACCTAAACCATCGGGCTCAGCAGCAAACAGCTCTAGGTCTTCACTGCCTAAAATCACATCTTGGGTATCGATAATAATGTCATTCGCAGTAATCAATTGACCCGCTCTTAATATCAAAGCTCGCTGGATCACATTATCGAGTTCACGTACGTTACCTGGCCAACGATGGCTCAATAACCGTCGACGGGCATTCTCATCTAATTCAGGCACATCGGCAACATTCAGTGCCTTAGCATGCTTAACCAGTAAATGGCGCGCAAGGGGCAATATATCGGCAGGGCGTTGGCTTAATGCCGGCCATGCTAAGGGAAACACGTTAATCCGATAATAAAGATCTTCCCTAAACCCGCCCGCCGCGACCACTGATTTTAAGTCTCGGTTTGATGTGGCAAGCACGCGCACGTCTAACTTGATGGTTTTACGGCCACCTAAACGCTCAACTTCACGTTCTTGTAATACCCGTAATAATTTAGCTTGTAAGCTCAAATCCATCTCAGATATTTCATCTAGCAGTAAAGTACCACCTTGAGCTTGCTCAAATTTACCCGGACAAGCTTGATAGGCACCAGTAAATGCACCCTTTTCATAACCAAAAAGCGTTGCCTCGAGCATATTCTCAGGAATAGCCGCACAGTTAATGGCAACAAAGGCTTGATCAGCACGGCTGCTGTGTTGATGAATATAACGTGCTAAGACTTCTTTACCCGAACCACTTGGCCCTAAAATCATCACAGAAGCATCAGATGCGGCAACACGTTGAGCCAGCGCTAACAGCGCTAAACTTTTCTCATCAGCAACAACAGGCTGATCTACATTTTGCTTTAACGGCAAATAACGCGAAACCTGATTGAGTAAAACCTCTGGGGCAAAGGGTTTGGCTAAGTAATCAACAGCACCTAATTTAATCGCATTAACGGCACTGCCGATAGTTGCATAGGCCGTCATCAACAACACCGGTAACTTAGGATGATACTGCTGTAAATAGTTTAATAAACCTAAACCACCGATGCCCTGCATTTGTACGTCACTAATGACCAAATCAAACTGATGTTGTTTCAAGGCTAATATCGCATCTTCACCCGAGGCCACATCAATGCATTCATATTGAGCGAGCATTAAAGTATCAAGTAAAGCCTCACGCAATGATGCATCATCTTCAACGAGTAACAACTTGGCTTCAGACATGAGATGCCCCCAAAGGTAATACACGCGCAGATTTAGCACGAGGAAACACTAAAGACACTGTACAACCCTTATTAGGTACACAACTGAGTTGCAGCTGCCCACCATGATTACTGACTACAGATTGCACCACGGCTAACCCAAGTCCCGTTCCCTGCGCTTTGGTGGTAAAAAAAGGTTCAAGTACCTGATTCTGCATACTCGCATCTAAACCTTTGCCATTATCGATGACATCCAAGAATAACTGTTCGCCCTCTTCTTTTGCTTCAATCCGAATTTTAGTCGCGCCAGCTTCAAGACTATTCATCACTAAGTTATTAATTGCTGAGCTTAATGCGTTCGAATTAGCCAACATCGAGCTGCTTGATGCATTATTAAATAACAAGTCACATCCATACTGTGCTGCTATTGGTTCACAATTAGCTAAAACATTGTCGATAACATCGGTAAGCGAAATTAAGTCCCCAAGTTGATCCTGACGGCCTTTTGCCATTAATAGCATGTCATTAACCTGGCGTTCTAATTCGTTAAGCCTATCAACGAGCTTCTGTTGAAACTTAGTTTTAGCGGCGTCTGACAACTTAGGGCTTGCTAAATTTGAGGCATATAACAGTGCCGCAGATAATGGCGTACGTACTTGATGCGCCAAGGTCGCGACCATTTTACCGAGCGCAGATAAACGCTGCAGATGGGAGATATTTTTCTGTAATAACCGCGTTTCAGTTAAGTCTGTTAATACAATTAACTGACCAGGCTCTGGTGTAAGGGGAGTAATAGCTAGTTTGACACGCCGACCATTGCGCAGCGATACCTCATGTCCATCATCATCCTGTGGAGCAAACGCACTATGGATCACATCAATCCATCGAGCCCCGCATAACGAACGTTCAAGTAATTCAGCCGCAACTGGATTAGCATCTGTAACGATACCGTCGCCATTAATAATCACCACGCCAGATGGCATAGCCTGTAAAATATGTTCCATACGATTGGACATATTTGCGGCCTCACGCAGTTGGTTCCATTGTTTGCTAGTGTGCTTGAATGACTCAATTTGCGCTAGTGGATTGGCTGACATAGTCACTCCGTCAAAAAATTGCTTATGACGGAGTGAATGCAGAATCTATGCCAAATTAGACATTAAAATCTAGAGGGTGAAACTATTTAAATAACAATGAAATAGAAGGTTAATCTTTCGTCATACCATACTTACGCATTTTCTCAACTAAAGTTGTACGACGTATTCCGAGCATTTCTGCGGCACGAGCCACGACGTTATCTTGCAGCTCTAGCGCCTGACGTATCATGTCGATTTCAAGCTCGGCTAATAAATCTTTAAGGTTTACACCTTCAGGGGGTAATTCACTTGGGAAACGCGTTTCAGGGATGTCTACTGGCTCCTCATCACTAAAAATAGAAGCAAAAACATCACGTTCTTGTTGTTCTTCACTCATCTCCACACAAAATTCTGGCACATCAATATGGCGATACTTAACGGGTAAATCATTAACATCCACCAGTCCGCCCGGATACAAAATCGTCAGCCGTTCAACTAAATTTGATAACTCACGTACGTTACCAGACCAAGCGTGTTCTTTCAGTGATTCAATCGCGCGCTGCGTAAAACGTACTTTACCGCGACCTTCGTTATAGACTCGGCTAACCAACTCTTGTAATAACAAAGGCACGTCATCCTTACGCTCACATAAGGCTGGCATTTCAATCGGAAATACGTTAAGGCGGTAGTAAAGATCCTCTCGAAACTCACTAACGCTGATCATGGTTTCTAAATCTCTATGGGTTGCCGCTACGACACGCACATCCGCATTAATGGTCTTTGAGCCACCAACACGTTCAAATACTCGCTCTTGTAGCACACGAAGCAATTTAACTTGCATCTGTAAAGGCATATCACCAATTTCATCAAGAAACAGTGTACCGCCTTCTGCTAGTTCAAAACGGCCTTTACGCGAAGATATTGCCCCAGTAAAAGAGCCCTTTTCATGGCCAAAAAGTTCACTTTCTAATAACTCTGGCGGTATAGCGCCGCAGTTAATAGGAATAAACGGTCCATCGCGGCGTTCGGACAAATAATGGATATTACGGGCTACGACTTCCTTACCCGTACCTGATTGCCCCAGTACAAGCACAGTTGCCTCGGAGGTCGCGACTTGATTAATCAAGTGCCTTACATTAGCAATGCCATCACTACGACCAACTAAGCTTCGAAATAACTTAGTTTGATTCGCACTAGTCGGTACTTGGGGGCGTTTAACTTGGCCAAAAACCTGGCAGAAATGCAACAATTCGGTCAGCTGAGGATAATTTAGTGGCTCTTCAATACACCCAAGAATATTAGAGACCTGTAGTTCTCCCGCGCTCCCAAGTAACAATATGGGCTGCCACGGATATTGGATAGCAGTCTCTTTCAACGCTTCTGGTTCTATCGCATCAGCTAAAATAACTAAAGCACGAAAACGAGTATCGTTGAGACTTGTACTTAAATTTTCTACGACAATTTGCTCAACCTGCTCACCTAAAAAATCTAAAATACTACATAGGCGACTAAGTCGCTCTGATGGTGGTCCGACAAGTAAAATTCGTTGATCTGTTTGCATCATTCAGTAGACCGTAAAACGCTAATATTTATTAATTCGCATTAATTATTTATGGTTAGTTGCTGTAAAAGCTTAACAAATTCAATGTAAAAAATCTGTTCCACAATCACGACTACATGAATATTGTATTATCAGCAGACGAGAAGCAAGCCTCTGATGAGGATTATGCCAAACTGAATTGATTTTAGTACATTTAAGACAAGGTCACAGTCACTTTGGTCAACAAATTGACGATGGACAATAAAAAGACGCACTAATTGCGTCTTCATGAAGCTATAACTAATCGTTAATTCGTTTCTGTATGAGCTGACATATGATGTTTATCAGCAGGGATAGCATCCCATCCTTCTTTTATATTACGTAAAATATCACACACGTCATCGATAGCTTGAACATCATTATTAAGATTAGCTTCAGATATTTTTCGCAACATAAAATCGTAAAGGTCGCTCAAATTTCGAGCTATCTGACCACCGGTATCCATATCTAAGCTATTGTTTAAGCCGTTGATAATACCTATAGCTTTACCTATATAAATCCCTTTATTTGATAAATCGCGCTGCTCGATTGCAAGGCGACTTTGAGCAAGACGCTGCAATGCTCCAGCGAACATTAACTGTATAATTCGATGTGGTGAAGCGACTGTAATTTCACTTTCTAATGATACCTTACGATACGACTGTAATGACCCTCGCATAAACACCTACCTATTTGAATCTATTGTTTCGTAAACATTAATTTGGCGCTTATTTTTACTGCTAACATGCAGCAATGCTTGTCTATCTGCCATGATAACATTCGATTGAATTGTAAACGTCTTGGTTAAATCGAGCTGATGTTGGAGGTAATCAGCATCATCCATTTTGTCATCACTAAGTAGTAGACTGACTAAAACTTGACGCTCACCGACCAAGCTAAGCAAGTTTGACACCAGATCGTCAGATTGTAGTTCTTCTGCAGGGGTTTTAATTAATATGCTCAAAACCTCACTCAATTCAATATTAAGCTCATCAAGTTGTTTCATTGTATACCTTCGCTGATATCAAATTAACGCTTTCTGACAGCTCCTGGCAACGAATTTAAACGATCCATTAAACCAGCCCCCTGTTGATTAAGTTGCCCAACCACCAAGTCCATTTTATTAAACTGTTTTGATAAGCGAGCAGTTAGCTGATCCATTTTGAGTGTGAAAGCGACTCTTTGATCACTCAATTGTTTTTGCTGAGTGGTATAACTCGTTTGACGATCCGCGATCAGTCCCCGAGATTTAACATAGCTATCAGCAACATCATTAAATCGATTTGCAAGCCCTTTATTAGGCGTAGAAAACAAGGCTTCAACACTGGACATGTCTTCCGAAAGCACTTTATCAAGCTTGGTATCGTCTACTGATAATTTACCATATCTATCAGTTTTAATACCAATATCATATAAAGCTATTGTCCCACCACTTTCGGTTGGTACTCGCTCACTTGATATACCACGCAATTGTGATTCTATAGACCGAATCATTGAGTCGCCTTGCAATGCCGCCGCCGTTTTTTTGTCAGGGTCATACGACGACATTTTATCAACTGCTGTCACCAAGCTATTATAAGCATCCACAAATGCTTTAACATTAGTTTTAACCGCATCATTATCTTGGGTAATTTTTAGCGTGGTCGTTTTAGCGATATCGGCATCGGTTAAACTCAGTGTGACACCCGTAATCGCATTTTTAATATCATTGCTTTGTGAAGTGACTTTTTGATTATCAATATAAACAATTGCATTTTTAGCATCTTGCAGCGTGGTAGTGTTTCCGGTGCCAAACATATCGGTAAGCCCAGTACCTGCGGTATCGTTCGCAGTTATACTGATCTGATTATCTTCACCGGATTTATTTGAGCTAAAAACTAAGCGACTCCCTGCATCACTTGTGATAACCGTCGCTGTCACACCTACATTATCTGAAGCTTCATTTACTTTTTTTGCAATACTAGCAAGTGAGTCTGTTGCTGATACATCGACTGAGAAATTTTTACCATTAATACCGAAATCTAGACTTCCCTCGCCAGCTGGTGAAGCCGGCGAAGTGGTATTGGTCCCTGCTACTTTATGATTAGTGGCAAGTTGCTCAACTTTAATGTTATAGCTGCCCGCTTGAGCTGTTTTATCTGAAGTTGCTGATAAATACGTTGGGTTACTAACAGATATTTTACGTTGATTTAATGCATCGCCAGTTTGTAATTTTTTTAAGGCATCCTGAAATTTAGACAGTTCGCTTTTTAAGGTTCCCATTGCAGAAACTTTCGCTTTTATACTGTCTTCCGACTTATTAAACATCGCTTCTTTAGGCATTTTTTCGGCATCAACTAATACTTTGACAATATTAGAAATGTCCAAACCTGAGCCGATACCTGTCGCTGTTAATGCCATACAAACCTCTCACTCATCAACTATATACTATTAGCAAGCATGTGTTTTATGCCTCTGTTTTCATCAAAACCCCTGTCACTTCTGACAGTTTTTCAGCCAATGCTAATGCTTCTTCGCTGGGCATTTGCCTAATCACATCACCCGTGTCTCTATCTAACACACTCACAACCGCTTGGCCTGAATGTTCATCAACTTTAAATGCTAATCCCTTACGCATCATAGACATCATATTAGAAAGCTCTGCTGCAACCTCATCAAGCTTATTTGGGTTAGGTTTATCAGTCGTTGTTTTTTCGGTTCGTTGTTCGTCCTTAAGTGTAACAGTACTTTCTTTGGGATCAGCAAATGGCGCTGCAGGTTTTAGTGACACGTTTACTAAATCTACTTTATTGTGCATTAGGGTAGGTGAACTAGCTACACTGATGTCCATAGCGATATCCTCACGGCAAATAGCATTTGTTCTTTTATTTCATAACAAAGCAAATGCACGATAAACTTAATCTATCTTTAATGTAACAAAGGGAGATCCGTTACCGAACCTCCCTTATCACTCTTTTAAAGATTAATGTTGACCATTACAACAGTGATAAGGCAACTTGAGGTAACTGGTTCGCTTGAGCTAACATCGCAGAACCTGTTTGTTGTAACACTTGGTTCTTTGTCATTGTTGACGTCTCTTTAGCAAAATCCACATCAACGATACGGCTTCTTGCATCAGCAACGTTAGCCTGAGTGTTTGCACTGTTACTAATGTTATAAGATAAACGGTTTTGAACAGCACCCAACGTCGCGCGTTGTGCGTCGATTGTTTTAATTGCTGCATCAATCGTCTTTAATGAAGATGCACGGTTAGCGGATGTAGCGTTAGCTAAACCACCTACTGACAATGACGCTTTATTACTCGCTTTTACGGTAATTTTAATGTCTTCACCTTCTTGTGCTCCCACCTGGAAATTCTTACCAGTAGCAAACCCACCCGACAGCAGTTTAGTCGTACCAAAAGCAGTATTTTTACCGATTTCATCAATTTCTGTCGCTAAATCATCCATCTCAGATTTCAAGGCCGTTAAGTCTGCAGTGCTGTTTGCACCGTTTTCAGACTGGACGGTTAAATCACGCATACGCTGTAGCATGTTGGTTTGTTCTTGCATCGCGCCTTCGGCAATTTGAGCGATTGAAATCGCATCATTTGCGTTACGCATACCGACTTCAAGGCCACGTACTTGGCTATTTAGACGATTAGAAATCGATAAACCTGCGGCATCATCTTTTGCACTATTAATACGTAGACCGCTCGACAAACGCTCCATTGAAGTCGCTAAGCCACCTGCTGAAGTATTTAAATTCTTTTGAGCTTTTAATGATGTGACGTTAGTGTTTACTGTAATGGCCATGATTCGTTTCCTCTTTATTCCTGGCTTATCAACTTGCCTGTCTACTTAAGCCAGGCGGGTCTAATTGGTTACAGTATATTTAACGGCCGCAGCTTTTTTATCTTTAGGATTATTTTAAAAAATTTTTTATTTATAAAAACTTTGCCCACTTTCTACAAAAAAAGCAGAAAAAGCAGGCAAAAAAGCAGTCATAATCAGCTCACAGTAACAGGCTAACCAAGTAAAGATAACGCCACTTGTGGTAGCTGATTTGCCTGCGCTAACATAGCAGAGCCGGTTTGTTGTAACACCTGATTTTTAGTCATAACGGATGTTTCTTTGGCAAAATCCACATCAACAATTCGGCTTTTAGCGTCAGCAACGTTAGCTTGGGTATTTGCACTATTACTAATGTTATGCGCTAGACGGTTTTGAATAGCACCCAAATCTGCACGTTGTGAATCAATGTTTTTAATTGCCGCATCAATTTTCGCTAATGAAGATGCACGGTTAGCGGATGTAGCATTAGCTAAACTACCTACTGATAATGAAGTTTTATTACTCGTTTTTACTGTAACTTTAATGTCCTCTCCTTCTTGAGCACCTACTTGGAAAGTCTTACCAGTAGAAAACCCTCCCGTCAGCAGTTTCGTCTCACCAAAAGCAGTTGACTTACCAATTTCATCGATTTCGGTCGCAAGTTGGTCCATCTCAGCTTTCAAGGCTGTTAAGTCTGCGGTGCTGTTCGCACCGTTTTCAGACTGAATCGTCAAATCACGCATACGCTGTAGCATATTAGTTTGTTCTTGCATTGCACCTTCAGCAATCTGAGCGATTGAAATCGCATCGTTGGCGTTGCGCATACCTACATCCAAACCGCGAACTTGGCTATTCAAACGGTTAGAAATGGCTAAACCTGCAGCATCATCTTTGGCACTGTTGATACGTAGACCACTTGATAGGCGCTCCATTGAGGTCGCTAACCCACTGCTGGAGGTATTTAAATTCTTCTGTGCCTTCATTGAGGTCACGTTAGTGTTAACTGTAATAGCCATAATTATTTCCTCTTCTAAGAATCTTGCCAAGACTTCGAAGCTTGGCTATTTCCAATCTTGAAACTACTTATAAATTTCTTGGCGTTATTACCAGAAAAATACGCTTAAATATAATCAAACAGGGAAACAGAACCCACTTTACTAAACACACTGGAGACCGCGTTCAATGCAAGCTGTTGCTTTTCAAATTCCGTAATCGCTGATGCGTAATCGAGGTCCTCTAAGAGTGATAGTGCTGATGTATTCACCACTTTTTCTTCGATATGAACCTCAGTGTAACTTTCGACAATTTTCAAATTATTCCCTGCCACACTTCTGGCAGAACTAATTTGATTGACACCACTACCGATGTTATTCAATATCTGTGCCAACTGAGCTCGCCCTTGTGGCGTATTAGCCGAATTAGGATCTTCAATTAATGCGATAGCACGACTTATCGTGTCAAAAACGCTGACTTCTGCCTGTGGTTCCATGATGAAACTATCGCCAGCGCTAGGTTTCCCATCAATTCTCACTTCTATCCCATTAAAACTAACGGGATTGGTTGCATCAAAATTAGCCACGTTAGCAACAGGATTATTGGCAGAATCGAGTACTTGTAAATTAGTGCCACCAGCACCGTCATCAGTAAAGTTAAATACATATGTATCAGGCACATAAGTTGCGGCATCAGCAACTTTTGCTGTTTTAACGCTAAACTCTCCCTGCTGGCTGGCCAAATAATTGACGCTATAATCGCCAAGTCCATTAGGTGCGTTCATAAATGCACTATCGCCAGGGACATTGGTTCCTAACGCAACGCCTGTCTGTACTATGCTATTTTTCACGCCAGAATCGCCGCTATAGACAATTTTGGCAGGTGTAGAGTTATCAAAAGCGAAAGGTTCTTTATTAGTACTGAACCCTGAGAACATATAATTGCCAGATTCATCTTTCGTATTGGCAATGGAAAGGAGCTCTTCTAAGCTTCCTTTCATTTCATAGGCAATCATTTGCCGCTCTGATTCTGCTAATGTGCCGTTTACCGCCCTTAATACTTGTTCACGAATCGATGCCGTTAAATTTTCAGCACTGCCTAGCTTGCTTTCAGTCACGGCTAATCGATTCGTCGCATAATCGATATTCTTCATAAACTGATCGACGAGTGCATTTTTCTGATTCAGATTATCAATACCCTGTGACGCCACAGGATCATCACCAGCAGTATTCACTTTCTTACCACTGTCCATTTGTTCAATAATTTTGCTGGTCGCTGTTTGCTTTTGCAGCACACTGGTAATGCTTTGATTAAAGAGCTGCGCGGATGATAATCGCATAGTTAAATCTCCTAACGCACTGAGGATAATAAGGTGTCAAAAATCTGCTGTGCAGTCGTCATGATCCGCGCAGAGGCTTGATAGGCTTGCTGAAAACGCATTAAATTTGCCGCTTCTTCATCTAAGTTCACGCCCGACTCACTCTCTACGCGCGCATAAGCTTGTTGATACACCGCCTCTGCCGAACCTGTACGCACTTTGGCCGCTTTCGTTTTACTGCCTACCTCGAGCTTAGTGTTCTCGAACACGTCCGCTAAGGTCGACTTTCCCCCATTCATCAGCTTACTTTCGCTCAACTTAGCCATAGCGACAGCATTAGAGTTATCCCCCTCTGCGAAGGATAAATCGAAGGTAAATCTGTCATTGCCTGCAGCCGCTTTGCTGTCAACTTCAAAGGTAAAACCAAAAGCGCTAATACTCGGGGGCGTATAAGGGGCTGCAGCCCCAAGGGATGTTCCCGCGGCGTCGAATGCTTCATAGGTTGGAGGCACAACTGTGGTATCGAGCTTTATCGTCAACTCACTGCCCGTTACAGGGAAATTTGCGGCACTGCGATTATTAATTTGAGTCAGCTTCACTTGGGTATTACCCGAGTTAGCTGCATCTGCGGTTATTTTTGGCGATGCTGCGGCAATACCTTTAGGATCTTTCATTACCACTTCAATGCCGTTTGATGCCCCAGCGGTAGGACGGATGGCAAAACGATCCCCTGACGCCATAGCGCCCGCTTTAATATCAATTGAAAATCCAGAACCGCCAGATAACGTTGAGCCAGACAAGGTCAGTGGTGTAGCGTTGCCCGTTTGTGTATCAATTAACGTGTAGCTTGCTGGTGCAGTAAATGACAATTCATAGGCGCCGCCGGTCAATAGACTCGTGCCATCAATAGTGACACCTAAGGTTGCGGTGCCCGTATTACCCGATAAACCCGCTACACGCCCTAACGACATTGTAGGATCGTTGATATCTTTAAAGATATTAGATCCTACTTGCCCATTAAGGTCGATGCCTTGTGCTTGCATTTTATTAAAGTTATCTGCGATACCTAGGGCTAATTGGTCGAGTTCGTGGCTGGCAGGAATTAACGTTTGTTCGCGATAATCAAATATGGCACCAAGCTGCCCACCCAGTTTACTCGGATCGACTGTGACGCTTTGCGAACCAATACTTGAGTTAAGCTGTAACTCTTTGGGAAATGGGTTACCCGCTTGAGTCCCCATACTCATGGCAATCTCACCAGAAACTAACATCACCGAGCCACCGAGTATGACACTCTTTGCGCCATTTTCTAATGGGATCACGTTGACTTGGGCGTACTGGCTTAACTCTTGAACCAGTGCATCTTGTTTATCAAGCAGTTGTGCATCTTGATTTGGCGATTTCATTAACTCTAGATTTAAGTTCGCCAGTTCAGTACCTATCTCGTTAATGCGCTTAGTCATACCAACGATTTGATCGTTAGTCTGATTAAGTTGGCCATTCAAATGTGATTGCATTTGGTTAAGGCTACTAGCGAGTTGCTGTGCATTAGTTAAAGCCGAGTTACGAATGCCTATATCAGCAGGTAAATCAGCAATACTATTTAGCCCAGCGAACAAATCATTTAAGCTTTGCGGCACAATTTTACCAATCTGTGAGAATAGCTGATCTAGTTCACTTAATTTACCGTAGCTGGCTTCTGCCGCACTTAAGGTGGTTTGACCAATACGCAACTCGCGCGCGGCGTAGTCGTTATAAATACGTTTAACGTCATTAACGTAAGTGCCAGTACCGTAAAAGCTACCGCCCAAACGCTGCGATTCTAACGTCGATTGAGTTGCCACCTGTCTGTGATAACCAGCCGTATTGGCATTGGTAATATTATTACTGGTGACGCCAAGTTGTGACTGGGAGGCAAGCACACCAGTTCGCGCAATATTAAGTAAATCAACGGCCATTAGTTGATACTCCTATGAACAAACAGGGTTGTAAGCTTCATCATTTGTCTTCTCCTGGCAAAATTGATTTCAGCTCTTCGCTGATGGACTGCATCACTTTTATGACTTTTTCAGCATATTTAGGGTCTGTGGCATAACCTGCATCTTGCAGAGCACGAATAAATTGGGTTGGTGAAGCGGCAACTTTTTTCGCGCCTTGATAACGATCGCCTTCAGCAATAAACGATACAAAATCGTTAAAGCTATGTTCAAAATCACTGTAAACTCGAAAGTCCGCCTTTTGTTGAACAGCCACACCGTGTTCAAACTCTAAGGTCTTAACGTTAGCTTTATCACCCAACCAGCGGCGATCGGCTTTAATGTTAAAGAGGTTATGACTTGGCGCGCCGTTATTGCCGCGAACAATTTTTTGCCCCCAACCGGTTTCTAGTGCTGATTGAGCTAACAATACTTCTGGCTGAGTGCCTAATGCTTTGGCGGCTTTTTCAGCGTGGGGATATAAAGTTGCTAAAAACTCTTCTCGACTGCTAAACCTGACAATTTTTTGAGTTTCTCTAAACGCAGTGGTCGGCAACACTTGGCCACTAATCACAGGTTCTACGACAGAAAGTGCCTGCTCGCTCCAATTTGGCTTTGGCGTATCGATAGCCAATAACCGATGGGGAGTATCAATATCCATTGATGAATTGGCATCGACGGCTCTATCAGGTTCAAATACAGGACGCGCGATAGCAGCAGGCACGCCATCATTAACCACTGACGTGGGTTCAATATTGAGTGTGGGAGCTGTAGTGCTTTGCACTGGTAAATTAAGCGCTTTATCATGGAGCATTTTCATGCCGCCATCGTCGCGTAATACCGAGGCTGGCGTAAAATTACTGGTTTCAGGGGAGAGTTGCTGCACCATCATATCGGCAAGACCCAATACACCTTTGTCAGATAAATCGACCGACAACTGCTGATCGCGCATCTGCTCGTAAAACTGTGTGTATTGGCTATTTAAAGGACTATCGGACTTAAAAACGGCGTTGGCATCGCGCATACTTTTCATCAGCATTTGCACGAAAATACCTTCAAATTGTTGGGCAACTTTTTTCAAGGTGCCCTTTTCATCTTTCTGCGCTTGGGCGCGTAGAGAGTCTAACCCGCCCAAGTCAAGAAAATGTGATGAACTTGAAAGCTTTTCCATGATTTTCCCGACAGAAATTAGATGATGATAAGCTCACCATGCAAAGCTCCTGCCACTTTTAACGCTTCTAATATTGCTAACACATCTGAGGGAGCTGCACCGACTAAGTTTACCGCTCTAACCAGCTCATCTAGCGTGGTTCCAGGGTTAAACATAAACATGCGGCGGTCACTTTCTGTTGCCGTAATCGTACTATTACTGGTGACGGTTGTTTGACCATTTGCTAAAGCATTTGGCTGTGAAACTTGCGTGGCTTCAGCAATAGTGACTGTCATACCGCCGTGAGTTACTGCCGCAGGCAGTAAACGTACGTTTTGTCCCACAACAATGGTGCCGGTACGTGAGTTAACGATCACTTTGGCAGATTCCTCTGCGGGGATAACGTCAAGATTTTCTAGCGTCGCTAAAAATGAGACTCTCTGCGATACATCGCGCGGCGCGTTGACCTGTACAGATGTCGCATCTAACGGGCGAGCCATATCAGGGCCTAGTAAATCATTAATCGCATCAGCCATTCGCTGCGCGGTAGAAAAGTCAGAGCGACGAAGGTTAAACGTCAAATAATCGCCAGACGAAAATGGACTTGTCACACTGCGTTCCACAATCGCACCATTGGGTATACGGCCTACCGTAGGCGTATTTTGGATCACTTTTGAGCCATCTAAACCGTCGGCACTAAAGCCACTAACAACTAAACTACCTTGAGCAATAGCATACACATTACCGTCAACCCCTTTTAAAAAGGTTTGTAATAAAGTGCCACCGCGTAAACTTTTAGCTTCGCCTAAACTCGATACCGTAACGTCAAGATCTTGACCTGGTTTGATAAAGGCTGGCATATCGGCATGCACAGCAACAACAGCAACGTTTTTAATTTTAGGTTTGACATTATCAGGCAGATTAATGCCAAAGTTTTTTAGCATAGTCATAAAGGTTTGTTCGGTATAACTGGTTTTCTCACCCGTTCCAGGTAAACCAACCACTAAACCGTAACCAATTAATTGGTTACTACGCACGCCCTGTACATTGGCAATATCTTTAATTCGTTCTGCCTGACTAGGTAAGGAAAGCACTAGCATGGCAACCGCTAACACGTATTTATATTTCATGATAATAATCCTTAGAAAGGCCACCAGTCGCTCATAAAGAACTGGCTTAACCAGCCTACTTTTTGAGCATCTGCGAAGGTGCCGGTGCCGCTGTATTGAATACGGGCGTTGGCCATTCGCGTTGAATCAATTGTGTTATCGGTATTTATATCTTGCGAGCGGATCAGTCCTGTAACACGAATAAATTCGTCACCATTATTAATAGAGATCCATTTTTCTCCACGGATCACCAAACTGCCATTATTTAGTACTTGCATAACGTTGGCCGAGATACTGCCATTTAAACTGTTACTTTGATCCGCATCTGATTCTCGTTTCGTATTAATACTATCTTTGTAGCGTAGATCGATGGGGACTCCGCCAACAGACACATTGCTACCACCGGCGAAGAGCGGATCTATGCTCAGGTCGGAGCCTTTTTTAATCTCATTACCGGCACTTTTTTTCGCTTGAGTCGATTCTTTCAATACGATAGTGATGATATCGCCGACTTTGTGAGCGCGAATATCTGAATATAGACTAGCTGATTGACTTTCTTGATAAATTGACCCCGTAGCTGCAACTTTTGTCGGCGGTGCTTCTGGATAAACAGGCGCATAAAAAGGATCATCTGCAATCGGTTTCTTTTGCGTCGAGCTACAGGCTGCAAGTAATAGCGCGACGGCCAACACAAGATATCTAGCCATGATATTTGCCTCTATAAATTCTGTGTCACATAAGACAGCATCTGATCTACCGCCGAAATCACTTTGGAGTTCATCTCGTAAATACGCTGACTTTCAATAAGGTTAACTAACTCTTCGGTCACGTTTACGTTAGAGGTTTCTAAAGCACCTTGACGGATTGCTCCCATGCCATCTAATGAAGCAGTCCCTTGGATGGGTGTGCCACTCGCCCCCGTTTCTGTATATAAGTTTTGTCCCATCGGATCCAAACCTGATGGATTAATAAAATCCGTCATAGTCAACTGGCCAACGACTTGGTTTTCAGCGGTTCCTGGTATTTTCACAGACACCTCACCTTCAGCAGAGACCGTAATGCTGGTCGCATTATCGGGCACTGTTATCGACGGCTGCAGCACATAACCAGAACCTGGCGTCACAATTTGGCCTGTATCATCTAAGGTAAACTGACCATTTCTGGTATAGGCAGCAGTGCCATCGGGTAATTGGATCTCAAAAAATCCCGGACCTTCTATCATTAAATCTAAAGAGTTATCCGTTGTTAGCATGTTGCCTTGCGTAAACATTTTTTGCGTGGCGACAACTTTAGTACCGGCGCCTATATTTAAACCATTGGGCAATTTAGTGTTAGAAGCGCTAACACCGCCAGCTTGGTTAACGGTTTGGTAGAGTAAATCTTCAAATACTGCGCGACTTTTCTTGTAACCCACAGTACTGGCGTTGGCCACGTTGTTTGAGATTACCGAAATATCAGTTTGCTGTGCGTCTAAGCCAGTTTTACTAATCCATAACGCCGGATGCATAGTCTATCTCCTAACTAATACGCATTAATGAAGATGAAGCGCGATCGTTTTCTTCCGCGGTTTTCATCATCTTGACTTGTAATTCAAACTGACGCTGTAGGCTAATTAACGACACCATTTCATCGACAGGATTAACGTTACTACCTTCCACAGCGCCACTTTCAAGGCCAACACTTGGGTCGGCTGGGGCATCATTACCTGACATAAGCCGAAATAACCCATCTTCACCGCGCATCATTTGGGCATTACCTGGATTAACCAATTTCAATCTACCCACTTCCTCAACTACTTCGGCAGTTGCACCTTGGGGACGCACTGAAATTATCCCGTCTTGAGAAATAGAAACCTTTTCGATAGGAAGTGGTAATACGATAGGACCCGCATCACCCATCACAGGATTACCTCTGTCATTATGTAGCAAACCGGTAGAATCAAAACTTAAGCTACCGGCACGGGTATAAGCTTCTGTGCCGTCTTTTGTCTGTACGGCAAACCAGCCATCACCTTTGATCGCAACGTCAAGATCCCGTCCAGTAGTTTTTATTGGACCAGACTTAAAATTTGCTGACGGAGACTCTGTCATAGCAAATACCCTTGTAGGCAACCCTTCACCAAAGGCTTGCATCGATCTGGCTTGTGCCATATCGGATTTAAAACCCTCGGTATTCGCATTGGCTAAGTTGTTCGCACGCAACGCCAGCTCGTTCATATTTTGCTTAGCGCCGCTCATCGCGATATAAAGGAATTTGTCCACAAGACGACCCCCGTCAAATTTTCTACATGACAATAGCAAAGCAAGCATCATGCCAATAAACTTAGCGTTTAATCTATTGATAGAAATAAGAAATATATAAAGGGAATGGAGATAACTCAGTAGAAAGGCTAAGTGTTGCCATAGGCGGCAACACTTAGTTGAATAGCATAGTAATTAGCGGATTTGTAAAATGGTTTGTTGCAGAGTGTTATTCACCTCAAGAGTTCGAGAGTTCGCCTGGAAGTTACGCTGCGCCGAAATCAAATCAACTAGCTCAGTCGTTAAATCAATATTCGATTGCTCTAATGCTGAAGAGCTAATGCCACCAAACGTGCCACTATTTGCCTCACCCGCTAGCGCAGGGCCGGAGGCTAAACTGGCTTTCCACGAAGTATTACCGACTTGTGTTAGCCCTTGTTCATTAGCAAAACGAACTAATGCCACCCGAGCCAGGTTGACCGTCGAGCCATTACTGTAGCTAGCAGTGATAAGACCATCGGTGCCAATTTCAACGTTAGTTAAACGCCCAACCGTCGTTCCATCTTGCTTCAACTCTGTTGCTGAGAAAGGATCCGCATATTGTGTAGGGGCATTAAACTTGACGGTTAAAGATTGAGTGCCGTCAGCTCCAGGGCCGATGACATTAGCCCCCGTATTACCCAGTGGCTCAGTAGTAATCACCGCAGGATTACTCTCAATATATGCTCCGACAGAATTGAACTTCAAAACTGCGCCTGTCCAACCTGCCGCAGTTTGCGCTGAAACACCACCACCGCCAGAGACAAGTGGTACATCTGGAGAGCCATCACCATCGGCATCAACATCGTATTTCCCTGCTGGACCACTCAAATTAACCGGCTTATTATCAACCGCATAATAAGCAACCCAGTTATTCTCACCGTTATATGCGCCGTCTTTAGGCTTCACAAAATAGGTCGTCATGATATGCGACTCGCCGAGAGAGTCGTAAATAGTCATTGAAGTGACGTTGTTATAGGTTTTTGGGTCTGCTGGGTCAAATGCCGCGGGATCAAGTGCGGCAGCCTTAGCATCCAAATTCATTTGCAGAGTGACATTTTCCGTTTTTACTGGGCTACCTGCAGTATCAGGAATTTGCACTGGCTTAGCCGTCGTTAAACTCACTGATGTTGAGTTGCCATCTTTATCTACTGGAAAAGTTTGCAAATAATTACCGGCTGAATCCACCATGTAATTATTGGAATCAACTTTAAAGGCTCCCGCACGAGTAAATGCATGGTCTGCCGTACCCAAATCAGAGGATGTGACAAAAAATCCACCGCCTTTAATCGCCATATCGAGGGAGTTATTGGTTAGCTGTAAACTACCTTGATGAAATTGCTGAGCCACCTGACTCGTCGCAACCCCTCCCCCAACAGCTGTTTTCGCATTTGAGAAGATAGAATTAGCATAAACATCGGCAAATTCAGCACGAGACTCTTTAAAGCCAATGGTGTTCGCATTAGCAATGTTATTTGCGGTAGTGTTTAAATCTTTTTGTGCGGCGGCAATGCCACTCAATGCAATGTTAAACGACATAAATACCTCTACATTTTACTCAATTTAATTACGGACGATTAACGCCCAATTCGGATCCTGCGATCACTCAACCTTTTTATGCGAACTTAAGTTTCAGATACCGCTAATACATCGGTTAACTTAATGCCCATTCCGCCTCTTAAATTGAGAATCGCCCCGGTGCTTGCCGTACCTAAAGACACACTACTTACATGGGCGTAGGTCGACACAGGTAATTCTTGAGCCTTTCCATCAACTACACCATTGGCTTTAATAGAATAATTACCCGCGGCAACCGGCAGACCGTTTTTATCTAAACCATCCCAAGTGACATCGACGTTACCACCTTCGCTACCATCGACTTTAAAAGTCGTAATCACTTGGCCTTTTTCATCTTCAACGCGCACCGTCAACTCAGGTATTTTACTCGGTGTACTGATCACACCTTTTATCGTAGGACTTTCAGCAGAGATATTGCCCGTATCTGTTGGTATTAATACCTTACGGCCAACAAGTCCTGATGCTTGCAGCGCTTGGCTCGATGTCATTACACTATTTAAATTGACGATTTCTTTGTTTAGATTAGAAATACCATCAACCGTAGAGAACGACGCCATTTGCGCAATCATTTGATCATTATCAACAGGCTTAAAAGGATCTTGCATCGACAGCTGTTGACTTAATAAAGAGAAAAAATCCTCTTGTGTTAAGTTCTGACTTTTTGCCTCAGGCACTATCGAGTCTTTTGGCAAGCGTATGCCATCAAGAAACGGGTTTCCTGTTGAACTGGTATTCTGAGAAGTTGGCACTGCCGCTTGATTTATTTGATTAATGAGGCTCACAACTTACCTCCTACATTACGCATGCTATTTACCCATCCCAAGTGTTTGTTGCAGCATAGACTTAGCTGCTTCAGAGACCTGAACGTTCATTTGGTATGATCGCGAAGCAGAAATCATATCTGCCATTTCTTCCATGACATTAACATTGGGTTTATAAATAAAACCGTCCGCATCCGCCATCGGATGATCGGGCGAATATTCTTTAAGCAATGGTTTATCACTCTCAACAATACCTTTGACGGCTACACCTTGAGTGGTTTGTTGTTGGCTTTTAGCTTTAGCCATTTCAGCTTCAAAAATAGGATGGCGGGCACGATATGTTTTATCTATGCTGCTAGAGACTGAATCAGCGTTAGCGATGTTACTCGCAGTAGTATTTAATCTCACCGATTGGGCCGACATTCCCGAGCCAGCAACATCAAAAATGCTAAATAAACTCATGATTAATCCCCTCTCAGCGCTTTCTTCATACCACTGAATTTACTATCTAAAAATCCAAGTGACATTTGATATTCAAGCGCATTCTGCATGAATGCTGATTGCTCTTGCTGAATATCAACGGTATTACCATCACCTGTATCGGGTTGATTAGGTACACGGAACTTAACATGCTGGCCAGTTAATTCTGCCAGTCCAAAATGTTTGTCAGATTCTTGCAAATCAAGGCTGCGACGCTGCTGCTGTTGACCGCGAGCGGATTGCATTGCCGCAGAAAAGTCGACATCGCGGGCTTTATAATGTGGCGTATCAGCATTGGCAATATTGCTCGACAGCACTTCGGCTCGTTGCGCTCTAATACCAAGTGTATATTGATGCACACCGAGTGCATTATCAAAATTGATCGCCATAAAATTGCCTCCTTGTATCACTAATGGAAACAAAGCAATTGATGTGCCAACATAGATGAAAAGCAGAAAAACAATAGAATAAACGGATAAAAGATAAAGGATTGCCGACTCTACTGTCAGCAATCCTTATTTAAGCAGTTAATTTAAGTCTTTTTCTGGTAATAAATCCCTGGATTACAACGCACCATATCAAATTCGTCAGTTAATCCAGCAATTGATTCAGAAGCCCCAAGGAATAAAATCCCTTTAGGGTTAAGAGCGGCAGCGAATTGCCGCAAAATCTTTGCCTTTGCCTCCGGTGCAAAATAAATAAGCACATTACGACAAAAGATAATATCAAACTTACCAAGCAGGCTATAACTCTCAAGCAGATTATGTGCTCTGAAATTGACTAGACGCTTCACATTATCCTTTAACTTCATATTTCCAGAAGGTAATGCATCAAAAAACTGGCGTTTTCGTTCTTCAGACAAACCACGTGCTAATGCCAAACCGTCGTATTCTGCATTTTTACAACGCTCAAGCATCGAGGGCGATAAATCTGTCGCTTGAATAGAGGCACTCCCCGCAAGCGCACCAGGCTTCTTCTGTTGATATTCGAGTATCGTCATAGCTAAAGAATAAGGCTCTTGCCCAGACGAACACGCGGCCGACCAAATTTTAAGAGGACGCCCCAAACGGCTATACTCGGGTAATAATACGTTGTTTAATAATTCAAACGGATAACGATCACGGAACCAGAGAGTTTCATTCGTCGTCATAGCATCGATCACTTCGGCTCGCAGTGCTCGCTCTGTCGGCTTCATCGAGTGTTTAACCACGTCAGACAAGGATGGCAGGTTATATTTCCCCATCAAAGGAGCTAAACGGCTGCGCACAAGATATTGTTTATTCTCACCCAGTACGATGCCGCTATGTTACTCTAAGAACAACCTAAATTGATTATATTCAGCTTCAGCGAGTGATTTATTTGGCACATTCACATCCTAAATCTTATAGCATGCACTAAAATCAGTGCGAAACTATTATGTTATGAATCGAGATTATAGCGTAAAGCTTACCGAGGTACTAACCCACAAATTTATAAGCTCAAATGCTTATTCACCGCAGCCGCGAGCTCGTCGGGGTTAAACTTAGCAATAAAGTCATTTGCGCCGACTTTTTGAACCATTGCCTGATTGAACACCCCACTTAATGAAGTATGTAGCACTACTTTGATATGCTTTAATTTTGGATCATCTCTAATTTCAGCGGTCAAGGTATAGCCATCCATCTCTGGCATCTCAATATCTGAGATAATAAGTGGAATTTCATCAGCAACATTATCCATCTCTTTGGCGATTTCTTTAAGCTTATTTAATGCTTCTCGACCATCTTTTGCTGTATCAATTTGTAAATTTAATGATTCAAGTGAGCGAATAATTTGTTTACGTGCCACGGCAGAATCATCGATTACCATAATATGGTAATGTCGATTTCTATCTAGGGTTAGCTTCTCATTTACCTCTTCACTGATAGCCGTTTTTACGGGTGATATCTCATATAGTATTTTTTCCACATCAAGAATTTCAACTAATTCACCTTCAATTTCAGTCACGGCTGTCAGGTAAGAATTGCGGCCTGCGCCTTGTGGTGGCGGCATAATGGCTTCCCAATTCATGTTGATAATACGCTCAACTGAACTGACTAAAAAACCTTGAACGCTACGGTTATATTCCGAAATAATAATAAAACAGTTTTCAGTGCTGGTTAATGGCCGACCGCCAGTTGCTGCACTCAAATCGATAACAGAAATAGTCGTACCGCGAATATGAGCGACACCTTTTACATTCGGGTTAAGTTTAGGCAAAGTGGTCAGTGGTGGACACTGCAGTACCTCTTTAACCTTAAAAACGTTAATCCCAAAACGCTGACGACCATTTAACTTAAAAAGCAGTAGTTCTAAACGGTTTTGACCAACGAGCTGAGTTCGCTTGTTGACTGAATCAAGAATACTCGACATAACTCTGCCTTGTTGTTCTGTTTATGTACGGCCCTATGACTCAGGTGAGTATAGGCATATTAATTGCTTACGTCTTATCTATCGATAAACCTAGTCGAAGTTGAGTCAATCTTCTGGCAGTTGTCTAAATAACTCAAACAATGACCAGCTTCGAACTTTATAAAAGTATAGGTGTATTCTAGCGTTACACGCTAGTCTCTTCATTATGAAAGTAAATTTAGTCTATTTTTTGTGTATTTTTGCCATATTAACGCCCGCCTCTGCGAGCGCAGAATCTATTGTCCCCACCATATCGGCCATATCAGAATTAGCTAAAGCGCTTATTGTTGAAAAAGTATCAGCGCCAGACAATGCTAGGGTCAGTATTACACCGCAAATAGTTGACGCAAGAATGTTACCGTCACAATGTTCGTCGCCTATTAATATTGAAATGGCGAGCGATAGAGAAATTAGTCGTAATAACACTCTCAAAGTGAGCTGTGACACGCAAGACTTAGCCTACCCATGGCAAATATATATATCGGTACGTGTCGATATATTATTTCCCGTTGTTGTTTCAACAGAAACCTTAGCTCCCGGCGAACTCATCTCACCCAGCCAGGTCGAAGTACGTTACATCGAGCAAAATAGTTTAAGAGGGGCTGAATTTGATGACCCTAATAAATTAGCTGGAGTACGCGTAAAGCGACGAGTAGCAAAAAATTCTCCTATATTGAGCAACAACTTATGCTTCGTTTGTAAGAATGACTCAGTATCTATCCATGTGCGTTCTAACTCTTTCGAACTTAAAACAGCGGGAGAAGCTCTGCAAGATGGGAATAGGGGCGATCGGATAAGAATCAAAAATAGCAGTTCAAACAAAGAACTCGATGCTATAGTCACGGGCATTGGCGAAGTTGAAGTAAGAATGTAAAATAGTCTAAAGCTTTTTTATAAGCTGCCGATACCCAGTTAAGAAATCCCGAATACACACGCTGGAGCTGAAAATGGCCATAGACATTAGCAAACTCAATACTGCAAACACTGCACAAGTTCGAGCTGGGGCAACTAAAGCCAGCAATGAACAACCTGCTCAAGTTGCGACAAAATCGACAACACCACAAAAAAGTGATTCTGTGGTTATTACGGCCCAAGCACAACAACTACAAAAAGCTCAGTCTAAAATGGCGAGCCTTCCTGAAGTTGACCAAAAGAAAGTCGCTGAAATTAAACAGGCTATTGCCGAAGGTCGTTACAAGATTGATCCTGAAAAGTTGGCTGCTAATATTGCAAGTTTTGAAGCCGAACTTAATGACTTAAATAAAGAGTAACTATGACAGCAATAGCTAAACTGGTAGATCAACAACACGCCCATTTGGCTGTACTTAAGCACATCATACTCAAGGAAAAAGGCGCTTTGGCTGACCAAAACGCCGATTTACTGCTGTCACTCGCTAGTGAAAAATCACAATGCTTGAAAGTTCTAAAAGCTAATGATGACATTTTAGCCGCACACAGTGATAAAACACAGCTCACTCAGCAGGCAGAACTTATCCATAAAATGGATATTATTAAAGCAGCATTGACTGAATGCAAAGAGCTTAACGAACAAAATGCCAGTTTAATTGAGATGAATTTAGCCAGTCTAAATCGTTTTGCACAAGCTTTACAAGCAAGTAGAAATGCGACTAGTCTCACTTATAACGACAAAGGTAAAACCTCAACTATTTCGAGCTTAGGCAATGATTTAAAAGCCTAGCAAGCGTATTCCCTTTACTATTCCTTATCTTACGCTCAGATTATAACCCTCGCGATTTGTGTATTAAAGAAAAGCCGCGTAAATACGCGGCTCAATCGTTCATGTTAGGAACACTCTAAACAGCTAAAAGTAAGTCACTTCTTTCACCTTTTGTGGACGACTCTGTTGTTGGTAAAGTGCCCAAACCTGAGAAAAATCAAGCTCTAACTCTGTGACATAATGTTCACCCGCCGGATAGCTCTTAACCACTCGCGCACCGCGTATCACCCCAGAAACAGAGGCTTTAACATTATCGTCGGTCAACATCCAATCACTTACACTGCTATTGGCGGTGATTTTTTGGCCATAAACCTGTTCAGCTAACTCTCGATACGCCACAATTTTTGAGGCTTGCATCGCCATTAATACCCGCTGCGATTGCTCTTTGGCTGGCTGAGTGGCTAACGGTGCATAACCAATAGCGGTTAACTTTGGAAAATTAGGCGGTGGCACGTCCTCCCACTGAACATATTTATCCTTTGCGGCGCAGCCACTCAATAAAAGCGCAGTAATGAGTACCAAATAACGTTTCATTTTCCATCTCCTAAGACTCGTACTTCATTCATACCTGAGCTGGCCTGTCGGTAAAGGATGCCGTTTTGTGACACGATTTGCTCCGAAGGCTGCATATAGTTAGCCAATTCTTTTTGAGTCACAAACGTTTGCGAAGCCGACACCACACGATTGTTACTCAAACTCACAATACGCGTATTAATTGCCATGCCATTGGTAACAGCGCTCATTGTCGATACCAAAAGATGCTCTACGGGTAAGTCTTTCGAGAGTTTTTGCCAATCCCGCGTCAAAATAAAATCACCATCAGTAGTGACTTGTAAGCCATCCGCTAGATTTAAATCCACGACATTAAATTGAAAACTATGCAGCGAGGTCATTAACCCCTGTTGTAATTGCTGCGCCAGCGCATTAGAGCTATGCATATCGCCAACCAGTACGGGTGTCGTGACGACAATAGGCTGATCAGAGCGTAGAGCATCATTTTGCTTAACTAATTCAGTGACTATTCGCTGCGCCAGATGGTTAATCATGGCTGTTGGCGGCAAACCATTGCCATCCACTAAACTGGGCTTTAGCGGTGTAACTGGTTTAACAACGCATCCACCTAACATTAACAATGTTAAGGGAATTATTACGCGCTTTAGCATTGAATGTACCTCATTGATGGTATGGGTTTGTTGACAATAAAGTGGCTCACCCTATTGTGATAAACTAATAAAGCAAACTTTAGACCAAGGTTACGTCCGAACCAAAAATATTATTTTTCATATCGACTTTATCGGCCGTTACAGATAAACCTTTATCAAAACACTTAGCTAATTAGGCATGGAAATTGCTTTCCACAATATTAGATAGGGTGCCAGAAAACTGGCTTAATAAACTGTATCGCCATTAGCTTAGCGATAAGGATTGAATTGATGCGTATATCACGTTCAGCTTCGCTCATTATGCTGAGCTTTGCACTATTGTCGTTACCGACTCAAGCCGAATGGATAGAGGCCAGTGGGGAAGCCGCTATAGTAAATGGCAACATAGCTCAAGCAAGAGAAGAAGCGATTAATCAAGCTGTGAGTTATGCGACTTTAAACGCTGGTATTAGAATATCCAGTGAGCAACAAACAACCAATGGTAATCTCACGCAGAATAAATTTGCATTAAACCGTTATGCTCAGGCAAGTAGCATTCAACTCATTAATGAGAGAATTCAAGGAAATAAAATAAATGTTTCCCTAAGAATCGATCTAAATGATGATCAGACACCACAATGCCCTAACGCGCATTTAAAAGCCGCTATATTAATTCCACAATCGCAAATTAAAGATCGTACTCAACTAAGATACGGACAGCTTTCAGGTTTTGAAGAAGCTATCGCCGAAAAACTAGGTAATACAATAGAAGATTACTCATCCACAAGTTTTAGCCATCTCCATGCTAAAGAGCGACTCGATATTACACCAGCGCTTGTCGATGTTCGTGGTTATCGGCTCCCAAGTTGGCTCAGTGAAATCACCGACAGCCAGTATATATTGCAGCCCCAAATTATCGATATTTCAGTAGACCCTGTGCAAGCGACCTTTCTTGGATTATGGGATGAGGCTCCGACAAGACAATTTCATTTTAAACTAAGTCTCTACCATGGGATAAGTGGAGAAGAAGTTTGGAGCAAAAGCTACAGTACATCAGCACCTTGGGAATTTGAAGAACAAGCCATAGTGACACCTAATAGCGATAGATTCTGGCGTTCGTTCTACGGTAAAAGTATCACCCAATTAATACAACAAGCTACTCAAGACTTAGACAGCACGCTCAATTGCAGACCATTACTGGGCCAAGTAGTGAGCCGCCAAGCAGACAGAATTATTTTAAATCTAGGTCGTAAACATGGCATTCGTGTTGGTGATAAATTCCAAGTCGTACTACAACAAAATTTACCCGATCGACTTAACGAAATGCGCGCTATCGCCACTAAGAGTCGAGCTACTGTAAAAATTGAACAAGTGAGCGAAGAAAGCTCAACTGCAGTACTTGAAGATCAAAATGCCACCTATAATGTGCAGATAAACGACATAGCGATTAAGATTTAAGCAACTAAATTTTAAGCCTTTTAATCAAGGATAAAACCAGTATAATTATGCTCGTCTCTCTATAGCTCAACAGGATAGAGCAGCCGCCTCCTAAGCGGCCGATCGGGGTTCGAGTCCCTGTGGAGAGACCAGTTAACAAACTTATCTTGATAAATTACAATGACTTTCAAGGATACGGTTAATGACTGTACTTTTTGACTCCAACTTAGAAATTATAAAGCAACGCTGGCCATTACTAAGTCAAATGCTAAATACAGCTTCAGTCTTAGATTTAAATGCCCATTTAGTGCAAGGTACTGAGCAAACCATTAGCGTAAATGGTATCCAGTTAAGCAGCCGTCACAATCGTATTGCAGAAGCACAGCTTTTAATTAGTCAACTGCCAAGCAACTGTAATGAAGCAACTATTTATGGCGTCGGCATGGGGGATGTTCCTACAATTCTCGTGCAAAATTCAGCCATAAAACATATTCGTATCTGCCTACTCAACGTAAATCTATTTGCCTTATTATTGACTTATACCGATCAACGACAATGGTTAAGCGATCAACGCCTAGAGCTGGAATTTCAGCTTCAACATCACAGGTTAGCACAACAATATATTGCTATTACCCCAGAACTATCATTGAGTAGTGATGATAATGCTAGACTGCGTGACTTATTGGTATTTAATAATAACCTGACCTATGCAAATAAAAAACATAACAATGTTGATGCTAAGCTCAAGCAACGGATGATGGAAAATCTTGCCACTATAAAAAAAGACAGTGATGCCGCAGACTTAAGCTCCCACTACCAACCGACTAAGACATTAGTCATAGCCACAGGTCCAACACTAGAGCTACATTACGCATATCTCAGAGTACAGCGGGCATTACCAAAGTCCACTCGACCATTAATGATTAGTGTCGACACCGCATTAAAAGCATTACTCAATGAAAATATTATTCCTGATATCGTTGTTAGTCTAGATCAACATATGTCACAACAGCTATTACCAGATAATATCCCCGCCAGTGTGAAACTAGTCTATTTTCCCAAGTCACAACAGGATTTATTACAATGGTGGCCAGGACAACGTTTTGCAGCTTATTCGCTGAGTCAAGTCTATGATGAGTTATACCAACTCGCTCCTAAATTACGCTTATTTACTAATGGCAGCGTCATCCACCCAACCATAGATTTAGCGGTACACCTAAAAAGTCAAACTATTATCTTATTTGGTTGCGATTTTAGTTATCCACATAATAAGACGCATGCTTTCTGGCAAGACGGCGAGTTGGGAATATCTATAGCCCATGAGAAAAAACATTGGGTAATGAATGGTTATGGGGAAAAAGTTGCGACGGATCTTAGTTTTCGTGGATATCTACTTGCATTAGAACATTACATTTATTCTAAACCATATGTAACATTTTATAACGCAAGTTTAGATGGCGCCGCCATTGATGGCGCTCCATATCAGGAGTGTAAGTCTTGAACAATAAACCAATTGACGTACTCATGATGAAATTGATATCTACTGCTAGTAAGTTTCGATTAGGCTATGAAGCCGATGGTTCACATGACTTTGCTCATTGTATAGACCTGCTCAAACCTGTGCTGCCTGAACTAACAAATGTCAAGACTGTTGCACTATTATTTAGAGAGATGCTTGCAGCGCAAGAACGTCACGACTGGCTTTCTTTGGCTGACAGTCTTGAATATGACTTACCTCTGCTGTTAAAAGCGTCTTTTAAACCATAATCACACCACATTTATAGCAATCTGGTTCATTTTTTGCATTTATTTTATGCAGTAAATAGAACTAGATTCATCATGTTAAATGCAAAAATAAGATAAAATTTAACTCTCTGTATAGAGACTTAGATTTTCTGGCTCAATTTGGCATAAGCATATCCAACACCAATAGGATCCCCAATGACGGACATATTGAAATTAATAGGAAGGGAGAGCGCACTTTTTGTATCAGATATCAGCCATCATAATTCCTCGTTAAATCAAGAGGTCAACCATTCACGTTTTCTCGTTATCGGTGGCGCAGGCTCTATTGGTCAAGCGGTTGTTAAAGAAATCTTTAAACGCACTCCGCTCAAGTTGCATGTTGTCGATCTCAGTGAGAATAACTTAGCCGAGCTGGTTAGGGATATACGCAGCTCCTTTGGCTATATTGCTGGTGACTTTCAAACGTTTGCCCTTGATGTCGACTCCATTGAATATGATGCTTTCATCGCTAGAGATGGCCAGTATGATTATGTCCTTAATCTCTCAGCACTTAAGCATGTAAGAAGCGAGAAAGATCCCTTCACCTTAATGCGCATGATTAACGTCAATATTCTTAATACTGACAAAACGATTAAGCAATCAATTGCCTACGGGGTTAAAAAATATTTTTGTGTCTCTACCGATAAAGCGGCGAACCCAGTGAATATGATGGGAGCATCAAAACGTATCATGGAAATGTTTTTGATGCGCGGCAGCGAACAACTGGCTATTTCCACAGCCCGGTTTGCCAATGTTGCCTTTTCAGATGGCTCTTTACTACATAGCTTTAACCAACGAATGTTGAAACAACAACCCATAGTTGCACCAACTGATATAAAACGCTATTTTTTGACGCCTCAGGAATCTGGGGAGCTTTGTTTGATGTCGTGTATTTTCGGTGAAAATAGAGACATTTACTTTCCCAAGCTCGATGAGTCACAACACCTTATCTCCTTTGCAGATATCGCAACCCGCTACCTGTTAACTCGTGGTTATAAAGCCTATATTTGTAACAGTGAAGATGAGGCTAGAGAA
This sequence comes from Shewanella morhuae, assembly GCF_900156405.1. Lineage (GTDB taxonomy): Bacteria > Pseudomonadota > Gammaproteobacteria > Enterobacterales > Shewanellaceae > Shewanella > Shewanella morhuae. The sequence goes on along the minus strand of NZ_FTNN01000001.1, from coordinate 444,555 downwards.
CTCTCATTTACTTTACCTGCCGAAGGGTTATGGCCCTGCTACTTCAGTATTAGTGATACCTCAGGTGAAAAGGATTTTGAGGAGTTTTTCACGAAAAAAGAGACTCTGGACATGGATAGCTTTGCTGAATTGGGCATTATTAAAAATGAGCTCCAATACAATGCCAAGTTAATCGTTTTTTTCGAGCAGAGCATTCAAGCTATGCTTTTAGAAAAATCATGGACTAAAAAACAATTATTGGATCTTTTTTTGTTAATGTTACCCGATTTCGCCCATCGGGAAACAGGGAAGTCTCTCGATGAAAAAATGTAAATTCGCTAGATTTTAAAGGTAGCAACATAATGTGGTCATTAATTGAGTTTATTCGCGACACTTATCAAACCAATGAGTTTATTCCCTTACATGCGCCAACTTTTCCAGGGAATGAGCAAACTTATGTGGCAGAGACTATTGCTAGCACTTATGTATCTAGCGTTGGCCGATTCGTAAACGATTTCGAACACAAAATTGAAACCTTTACCAAATCACCTAAAGCGGTTGCGACCTCTAGTGGCACGAGTGCTTTGCATACCGCTCTGTACATGGCTAATGTTAAGCGCGGCGATCTGGTTATCACACAAGCACTCACTTTTGTGGCGACCTGTAATACCTTATACCACCTAGGTGCTGAACCTATTTTTATTGATATTTCGACAACTAGTCTCAGTCTATGCCCTCAAGCTGTCGCCGTTTATTTAACTGATTATGGAATTATCGATGAACACGGGAAATGCATTCATAAAAAAACCGGCCAAACAATAAAAGCACTATTGCCGATGCATACTTTCGGCCATCCAGCACAACTGGATGAATTACTTCAGATTTGTAAACAATGGAATCTGGTCTTAATTGAAGATGCGGCAGAAAGTTTAGGTTCTTACTATAAGGGAACACACACAGGTACTATGGGTGATTTTGGAGCACTGAGTTTTAATGGCAATAAAATCATCACCACTGGCGGCGGCGGTATGTTATTAGCCCGCAATAAAGTCAGTGGCGAGCGAGCAAAACACATTACAACAACCGCGAAGGTGCCCCACCCTTATGAGTTTTACCATAATGAGGCGGGTTTCAATTATCGAATGCCCAATCTAAATGCGGCCCTTGGCTGCGCTCAAATGGAAAGCTTACCTCTCTTTATTGGGCAAAAACGTGCACTGGCACACCACTACCAAGATTTCTTTAGCAACACCGAATGGCAATTTGTGAATGAACCCGATTATGCCAAGTCTAATTATTGGCTTAACGCAATTATTTGCCCAGATTTACGCCGTCGTGATGAAATATTAAAAGCAACTAATGATGCGGGTGTGATGACCCGACCGGTATGGAAATTAATGCATAAACTGCCAATGTTTAAAAATGCATTAAGAGGTAATCTGAGCTATTCAGAGTGGATTTCACACAGGCTTGTTAACATTCCTAGTAGTGCTTTAACCCTAGATAAATAAAATTTAATAAAAACGAACAATGTTGTTACTAATGTTAAATCAGAAGAGGGAAGAAAATGATGAGCCATAATTTTAAAATTATTGATGTCATGCATAAAGATGAATTGATCAATTATTATGATGCTATTGCTGAATTATTTTTAGAGTCTTTCGATAAAAATTTATCAAAAGAGCTATGGCAATGGGCATATTTAGATAACCCATTTGGTGAACCTTTAGTATCGATGGCTTTTGATGGTAAAAAGTTGATTGGCCATTATGCAGTTGTTCCTATGAATTTAGAGTCTGAAAACGAATCTGTTTTAGGCTTTTTATCAATGACAACAATGGTAGGAATTAACTATCGAAAACACGGGCTTTTTCAAAAATTAGCTGAACGAGTGTACAACTTAATTAATGCATTTAATCAACCAGCAATAGTGTTTGGTTTTCCAAATGAAAGCTCTACTCCTGGATTTATTAAACGACTACAGTGGATTGTTTCAGATAAGTACCGAGTAATACAGATATCTAAATCATCGGTTTATTTTGTAGCAGAAAAAATCACTCGAATAAAAACCGTTGATTCTTTAACGCTGAACATGGAAAAAACTAACATTAAATATTGGAGAACTAATAAACCTAATCAACAATGGAATTATATCAATGGATTAGGAGTTAAGCCTCTGGATGGTATTGCTGATATAATGCACTTAGGTGAGAGAGGCAATTTGCACAATTTAGCCTTAGAACAAAGCTACAATATTATTTTACCGATTCAAGAAAATGACATTTTACCTGAAGGCGTCATTACCGCGTTCCCGTACCGTTTTGGATATCGCACTTTTAATATGTCAACAGCTCCAAAAATATTTGTACAAATGTCTATGTCGGATATATTTTGATGAGAATTTTAGCGCTAACCTCTATTCGATCTGATTATGATTTGTTAAGTCCTTTATATACTCGGCTGCATAATGATATCGATATTGAATTGAAATTATTAGTTGGTGGCACACATAATTCGGCCATTCACGACTATACTATAAAAGATATTCACCGTGATGGTTTTGATGTTCTTCTTGAAATTGATAGCCTAATTAATAGTGACACACCTAAATCTAGACTCAAAAGTGCATCAATTTTATTGTTATCAGCGGTCGACTCAGTTTCAGCTTTTTCGCCAGATTTAATTATTTATGCTGGTGATAGAGAAGATGTAATGATTGGTGCATTACTTGGTGGTTACTTATCTATCCCAACTTTGCACTTTTATGGTGGAGACCATGCGAGTGATAGTTATATTGACAATTCGATCCGTCATGCTGTTAGTAAATTATCAACAGTACATTTCGTTAGCACGGCTATTCACAAAGCACGTTTATTAGCGTTAAAAGAGCCTGAAAATCGAATTTTTGATATAGGTAGCATTGCACTAGATAAGTTTAAAAATATTGTGCCAATAGCAGATATAAAATATATAATTGCCGGTAAAATTATAGATAAACCTGCAGCGCTTGTGATTTTCCATCCGATAAAAGATGAAGTAATGAAAGCGCCTGATATTGTCAATGACATTCTTATGACCTTGATAAAAAATGGCTATCATTGCTTTATAGGTTCACCAAATAGCGACCCCGGTAATGCTTTAATTGTTTCTACGCTATCACGTTTAGCTGCGCAATATTCTGAAATAACGCTTTATGGAAATTTACCCCGTGATGAATTTCTAAATCTATTTAGTGCGTGCGATATCATTGTTGGTAATTCATCTGCAGGTTTACTTGAAGCCGCAAGCATTCCAATACCTTGTTTAAATGTCGGATTACGACAGAAAGGTCGAGATTGTTCGGATAATGTTTTGTTTGTAGACTCATCTGCAGAGGCAATTCAAGCTGGTTTGAATGAAATTTCTTCAACAGATTTCGCTTTAAAAATGAGTCGTGTTATTAATATTTATGGTGATAGTCATTCAGCAGAAAAAGCACATAAGCTTATTAAATCGCTAAATTTCAAATCACTTCTAAATAAGCCTGAGGACCCTTTATATGTTTAAAAAAATCGTGCTAGTAGTCGCTCCTCATGCGGATGATGAATCGCTTGGCTGTGGTGGCAGCCTGTTGAAACATAAAAAAAATGGTGATGAAGTCCATTGGTTAATCGTTACTCAAATATCATCTAATTCAGGCTATTCAGATGAGGCGGTACTAAATAGGCAAAATGAAGTGTTGGCGGTTACTGAGCAATATGGTTTTAAATCGGTCCATCAATTAGCATATTCACCCGCATTGTTAGACACCCAATCAAAAAGCAATTTGGTTGATGCTTTTTCTATTATAATAAACCAAATAAAACCTCAAATCGTCTATACCCCATTTCGAAACGATGTTCATAGTGATCATGAAGTTGTATTTGATGTTGTTGCTTCAACAACAAAATCTTTTAGATATCCATTCATTGAAAAAATACTGGCCTACGAGACTTTGTCTGAAACTGACTTTAATATAAAGCCTGGTAATACAACTTTTAGTCCTAATGTATTTGTGGATATTTCTGAGTTTATGGAAAAGAAAATATTAATTTTAAAGCTATATACATCTGAGCTAGGTGAGTTTCCATTTCCAAGAAGTATAAAAGCCATCAGGTCTTTAGGACATGTGAGAGGGGCGCAAGCTGGATGTGATTCTGCAGAAGCGTTTATGCTGTTAAAAGAGATTATAAAATGAAGCAAACTTTAGTCATAGCAGAAGCTGGTGTTAACCATAATGGCTCATTTGACATGGCTTTTAAGCTAATTGATGCTGCTGTTGATGCTGGTGCTGACGCGGTTAAGTTTCAAACTTTTAATGCAAAAAGATTAGTTACCGAAAGCGCACAACAAGCAGCTTATCAGGTAGCGAATACCCAAAAAATAGAGCCGCAACTTGCGATGCTAAGTCGCTTAGAGCTGAGTTTTGAAACTCATCAGAATTTGATCCGCTATTGTCAAAAACTGGGGATCCAGTTTTTATCTACCGCATTTGATTCTGAAAGCTTGGCATTTCTTGTCAACACTCTGCAACTCAAGACGCTCAAAATAGCCTCGGGAGAAATCACTAATGCCCCCTTTTTACTTGAGCATGCACGGACTGGCTGTGATCTTATTTTATCCACGGGTATGTCAACCTTAGCTGAAGTTGAAGCGGCATTGGGGGTCATTGCCTTTGGCCTAACATCCCCACTCAACACGCTCCCTGATCTCCAAGCTTTCCAAGCCGCCTATGCCTCTACCCAAGGCCAACAGGCATTACAAGCAAAGTTAACCTTACTGCATTGCACAACTGAGTATCCGGCTCCCTTTGATCAAATCAATCTTAAGGTAATGGATACCTTAGCTTCGGCTTTCTCTTTACCCGTCGGATATTCAGACCATAGTCAAGGGATCACTATTCCTATTGCGGCCGCAGCACGGGGCGCGTGCATTATTGAAAAACACTTTACCTTGGATAAGGCATTACCAGGTCCAGATCATAAGGCCTCACTAGAGCCCCATGAGCTTAAGGAGATGGTGACAGCAATTCGCACCGTTGAGCGTGCGATGGGAAATGGTATAAAAACGCCTCAACCCGCCGAACTGACAAATCTACCCCTTGCAAGAAAAAGCTTAGTGACTACGACAAGCATAAAAAAGGGCGAGCTATTTTCAGTCAACAATCTTGCGGTAAAACGCCCAGGAACGGGCACAAGTCCATACAAATATTGGCAAAAACTCAATACATGTGCAGAGCGAGATTACCAGTCAGGCGAGGTGATCTATGACTAAACCTATCATAATGGTTGGCTCTGGCGGACATGCCAGTGTCTTAACAGAAATCTTACTGCATCAAGGTTACACTTTGTTAGCTGTGGTTAGCCCGAGTAAAGGGCGCAGCCCACTCTTTAGCAATATACAACACTTTGATTCTGATGATGATATTTTGAAATTCCCTTATAATGAGGTTAGATTAGTCAATGGTTTAGGCTCCTTACCAGGGCAACATTTACGCCATAAACTATTTGCTCACTTTACTCAGCTGAATTATGAATTTGAATCCGTTGTCTCTAAGCATGCGATGTTATCGTCATATGCAACTATTGGCGCTGGCTCACAAATTTTAACGGGATCTATTATACAAACAGGTGTAACCATTGGCAGAGGTACAATAATTAATTCAGGCGCAATCATTGAACACGATTGTGATATAGGCAGTGGCTGTCATATCGCACCTGGTGCTATTATTTGTGGCGGAGTTCATATAGGCGAACGCACCCATATTGCTACGGGTGCCAATGTAATACAAGGTATCTCAATAGGTAAAAATTGCATTATCGCGGCGGGAGCCACAGTGACTAAAGATATGCCCGATAATTCGATAACTTATGGTTACCGCAGTAATATAAAGGAAAGGTCATAATATGAACCCAATATTGAGTAAAGTGACAATATCACCTAAACAAACACTTCGTGATGCTTTACAACTGATTAACTCACAAGCGCTTCAAGTTGCATTAGTGACTGATGAAAATGAACGTTTATTAGGCATCATCACCGACGGTGATATTCGTAGAGGTTTACTCAATAACCTATCACTTGACGCCCTTGTGACTGCAGTGATGAACACCAATCCTAAGACAGCTTCCCCTAACACCTCAAAAAAGAAACTGCTGCAATTAATGCAACAGTACAGTGTTTTATCTATCCCGCTGGTTAAAGATCATATTCTTGTAGGATTAGAGACCTTAAAAAGTGCACAACAAAAAGCGCATTATGAGAATCCAGTGCTTATCATGGCGGGAGGCTTTGGAACACGTCTAAAGCCCTTAACAGATAAATGCCCCAAACCTATGCTTAAGGTTGGCAATCGCCCCTTGCTAGAGATTGCACTCTTTAATTTTATTCAAGCTGGTTTTACTAATTTTTATATTTCTACCCACTATATGCCGGAACAAATTGCATCGCACTTTGGAGATGGTAGTCGGTGGAATGTCAATATTAACTACGTGCATGAAACGATACCCTTAGGAACAGGTGGAGCCGTCGGCCTGCTCCCAAAAGACCTTTCACCATTGCCCACAATTGTGATGAACGGTGATATTTTAACTAAAGTGGATTTTCAACACTTACTTAAATTTCATGAAGACAATAATGCCGATGCAACTATATGTGTTCGAGAGTATGACTACCAAATTCCCTATGGTGTGATTAGCGGCACAGGAAATCGTATCACGGAAATGGTCGAGAAACCCGTGCAACGATTTTTTGTTAATGCCGGCATTTATGTTATAAACCAAGATATTATAAAAATTGTTCCCGCTAACACTCATATTGATATGCCAACACTGCTAGAAAAAAAAATTGCAGATGGCGGACAAGTTCTTATGTTTCCTATCCATGAGTATTGGCTCGATATAGGGCGTATGGATGACTTTAAACAAGCCCAAATTGATATTTGTGCCATCGGTTTTGAACAATGAATACACTCGCTGTGATTGGACTGGGTAACATTGCCAAACGTCATCGACAAAACCTAAAAGCACTTTACCCACAAGCGAATATTATTGCGCTTTCTGCAAGTGGAAGAGTCGCAAATCAGCCAATAGAATTTGCTGATCTTGTACTCTCTAATATAAACGAGCTAATCGACTACAAACCAGAACTGGTGATTGTCGCCTCCCCTGCTTCGTTGCATGAAACCCATGCCACGACGTTAATGAAGCACAATATTCCCCTATTGATAGAAAAGCCATTAGCCGCAGAACCTGAGAGTGCGGATCGTATTTTGACCCTTGCTCAAAGTCACAACAGTCCAGTCATGGTGGGGTATTGTCTGCGATACCTCAGTTCTGCAATCGTTATCAAACAACTATTATTAGAAGATCTTATTGGCAAAATATATAACTGCTCCGCAGTTGTAGGACAATATTTACCCGACTGGCGGCCCAATAAACATTATTCTGAGTCAGTATCTGCCCAAAAATCCCTTGGTGGTGGTGCCCTATTAGAATTAAGTCATGAGTTGGATTATTTGCATTGGTTATTAGGTCCATTAAAACTCAGCTACGCACAGCTAAGAACGACAAATGAGTTAGCACTGGAAGTGGAAGAAATTGCAGATCTCATTTTAACCAGCCAACAGGGCACTGTTTGTTACATCCATATGGATTTCATTCAGAAACAAGCTCAACGAGAGTGCACTTTTATCGGCTCTAAAGGCAGATTACATTGGGATTTAATAACCAATACAATCCGCCACTACAATTCAGAGGGTACTCAGGTTCTATATTCACAACCTGAATGGAACAAAAATCAAATGTACTTCAATATGGTGACAGACTTTGTATCCCATATTCAACATAAACAACATACAAATACTTCTCTAATAGACGCACATCAAACAGTGCGCCTAATCGCAAAAATTAAGCAGCAGGCAGAATGGGGAGTCACGCAATGACACGATACGCCTTTATTTTCGCTCGAGGTGGCTCAAAAGGACTTCCAGGAAAAAACATTAAAGACTTACTCGGTAAACCCCTTATTGTTTATTCCATTGAAATCGCGCTGCAAACAGCGAAAATTGATAGAGTCTTCGTCTCAACCGACGATGATAAAATTGCCACCATTGGTTTAGCCGCAGGTGCAGAGCTCATACCCAGACCGGCACATTTAGCCACAGATAAGTCGCCAGAATGGCTTTCTTGGCAGCACGCCATCGACTGGGTAACCCATAAATATGGCGAATTTGAGCAATTCATTAGTTTACCCGCAACAAGTCCATTACGAAGTGTGGCAGATGTTGAATCTGCGATGAATAAGCTTATTAGTAGTAAGGCTGATATTTGTATCTCCACCACTCCGGCAAATCGTAGCCCATACTTTAATATGGTCAAAGAAACTACATCCGGTAATGTTGAATTGGTCAATACGCCTTCAACTGAAGTATATCGGCGACAGGATGCCCCACAAATTTATGATATTACTACTGTTGTTTATGTGGCAAAACCAAGCTACATTCAGAGAGTCAACAATCTTTTCGCTGGCAATGTCGCGCATATTATCGTGCCTAAAGAGAGAGCGGTAGATATCGATGATATTTATGATTTTAAGCTGGCTGAAGCCATTTTAAGCAGCAAAGGACAGTTATGCTAACGGGAAAAACAATACTTATAACAGGCGCAACAGGTTTGCTCGGCTCCCAAGTAACGGCATCTATACTCGCCCAAGGCGCAAAAGTAATAGCGATAGATCGTGTAAATTCAGCAATGAGACTTAAATTTCAAGATCTCATTCAGGATTATGGAAATTCGTTAACCTTAGTTGAACTAGACATTACTGATGAAGTCGCGGTGAAACGGTTTTTTTCAAGTCTTAATGAACTTTCTGGCGCGGTTAATTGTGCCTATCCTCGAAATACGCAGTATGGCACTTCATTTTTAGAGGTCAGCCTAGATAGCTTTAATGAGAATTTATCACTACATTTAGGTTCTTCATTTCTGTTTATGCAGCAATGTGCAACTCTATTTATCAGACAACAATCGCCCATGTCTGTAGTCAATATTTCATCAATTTATGGTGTTGTAGCACCAAAATTTTCGTTATATGAAGGCACTCCAATGACCATGCCAGTTGAATATGCCGCTATCAAATCAGCCCTGCTTCACCTAAGTAAATACGTAGTGGCATTTATTAAAGACAGTCGCTTTAGGATCAACAGTATCAGCCCTGGAGGCATTTTTGATAGCCAACCGGCTTCATTTCTAAAGGCATATCAAGACTCGACAAATGGCCATGGAATGTTAACCCCGAGTGATATTGTTGGTTCAATAACATTTTTACTGTCACAACAATCTCAATATGTTACTGGGCAAAACATCACTATTGATGATGGGTTTACATTATAAATTATGCTAAAAAAACTTTACTATTGGTTAAAAGTGAAACGTATTGGGCCAGACATACCTCTGACTCATTTTCTTTTGCACTCTAAGCGCCTTGGTAGATGGTTGTGCCAAAATAAATTTGCAAAATTTGGCCATAATAGTGTAATGAGACCTGGCAGTTATGCCATCTGCTGTGATCATATTAGTATTGGCGATGAAGTCGTACTTAGGCCAGGAACTATGCTTTTTGGCTCCGAACACGGCGGTAACTCGGTCAACATCGCTATCGAAGATTTTGTCCTGATTGGTTCTGGTGTACATATTTACACCTCTAATCATGAATTTGCCGAGCCGAATCAAGCCATTTTCTTTCAGGGACATAAGCCTGTAGAGCCCGTACTTATCTGTCGAGGCTCATGGATTGGGGCCAATGCTATTATTTTACCGGGGGTAACAATCGGTGCAAATAGTATAGTAGGAGCGGGCTCTGTGGTAACCAAGGACGTGCCGCCCTATGTCGTTGTAGCTGGACAACCAGCGAAAATAATTAAGCATATTAAATAATTAGCTAAATATAGTGATTTACTTGGCAGTTTAAATAACTAAAAATTATAGCACATTGTTTTATCACTTTATTAATTTTCATAGAAAAATCGATTTTAACGAGGAACTATGAGTTTACATAAATCCAATATACAAAACATTTTCTCTATCAGTCGATTTAATGAGTATTATCTCCCAAGTGTTAACCGGAGTATGTTTGAATCGATTGATTCAAAAACTCAATACGATAAAAAATTCAAAAATGACTTCGCCAAAGAAGATATGTTACAAGTCGTTACCGGATTAGACTCTGGCCTGCTGGTAAACTACCTTCTTGAACAAGGCATACCTAAGGGCAGCATCTTTATTTTTGTTGAATTAGATGAGGTACTTAATCTTCTTAATATCGATATTCCAAAAGAAATCGAAAACCAATTATTTATTTATAACTATGAAGACTTCCAAGATCATTTTTTTTCAGATGCATATGGAATATATATACTTAAAAATCACTTCAAACATTATCGAAGCTTAGGTGCGACATCAAGCCATATTCAAGAATACAGCATCCTTAATACTCAAATACTCAAAATATTAGAAGCTGGTTACTTTGAACAAAGAGTAAACTCATCACAAAAAAAATATTTTGAAGAACAATTTAAAAATATTTCTGAAAATAGGCTCCCTGCATCCTTATTAGCAAATAGATTCATCGGACATACTTGCCTTGTTGTTGCAGGTGGTCCTTCACTAGATAACAAAATAGACTGGATACAATCTCACTTTAAGAATCTCTTTATCATTGCGGTATCACGTATTGCAGGTAAATTATATAAAGCTGGGATAATACCACATATTATCGTATCGGTAGATCCCTATGATTTTAGTTTTGAAGTCAATAGAGATATGATGTCTCTTGCAAATTCTAGTTTATTTGTAAACTCTTTTCATGTTAATTCCAGACTCTTAGGACAATGGTCAGGAAAAAATCTTTTTATGGATAATAAATATCCTTGGCAACTGGATGACAAAAAAAATATCGAAACCATAGGACCTACAGTAACTAATGCAGCAGTTCATTTAGCAACTAAGATGGGTTTTTCAAGAATTCTACTCACTGGAGTTGATTTATGCTTCACAAATACAGGCTTTACACATACTAAAGATTCAGTTGAATCAGCCCTTGGACCTAATTTGGGAATCATGGGTGAATGGATAGATACCTACGGAGAGGAAAAAGCTGAAACTGTTACCCAATTAAAATTGGCTATTGAAGCTTTAGCAGCAGAAGCGAAGACATATACTGAAATTGAGTTTATTAATCTGTCACTCAATGCAGCTAAAGTCAAAGGCATAGAATATAAAAATACAGAGCATATAATTCTACATACTGAAGAGCCCTCTCCATCAGAGTTACTTAGCTGGATTCCTGATTTTAGTTTGGAAGATAAAAAGCAAGATAATCTTATATCTAAAAATGAAATTCATGGAAAAATAAATATACTTCGTAATATCATCAAGTTTTCTAATGATATTTTAAATTTAAACCAACAACTTAAAAATAAAAAAACACCACTTTGTGATGTACAGAAAATACTCAAAAAAATTGATTTTATTGATAAAAAAATAAATAAAAGCCATTCTGGTGTAGTCAAATTAATCAAAACCTATGGCTTTTCAGAATTTGCAGCCTTTCTAACCACCAAAAAGACCGAGGAATGGGATAATTTACATGTATTAGATATGACCGAAAACTACTATAAAGCATTTATCAGTATCTCGGAGCAATTAACAAAACTTACGCAAGATAGTCTAACAAGATTAAGTCAACGATTTAACGAATTGTCTCAAGATGCCTCTCTAGAACCTCTTGTACAATTTTGGCGTAAGGAAAAGCAACATGGTCGTATCAATATATGGCAAGGAAACCATCCTCGTTGGCAAGAGTATAAGAAATTTAAGCAGAATGCTCAATTATTGGAAGAATACAAACTCCTTATACAATCTATTACCGATGAATACCAGGAACAGCTTACCATTATGCCTGAGGAGTACATAGAAAACGTCAAAAAATCGGCCTCGATGGAAAATGTCTTTGAAAAAATTATTGTGCTTATTAGAGACAATGATCATACGGGCTTAGTTAAAATGGCATTAAATCTAAAAAAACTCGCAAAAAAAGATGAAACTGCTAAACGCCTCTATCATCTTGCATATAGTCATCAGTTACTCTTAGAACAAAAAGAAAATGAAGCACTTCTTGTTTTACTCGAGCTAGATAAAAATTTACAATCTGAAATAGAGTTAAAACAAATTTCTCTACTCTCATTAAAACTTGGAAATATAAATGTTGCTGAATATACAATAGCTAGGTTAGCTGAAAAAATTGATGAATACATGCCGCAGTATGCACATATTTTAAAGCTTCAAGGCAAAATACAACAATCTGTTAATGTCTACTTAGATTACTTAGAAAAATATCCATCGGATACGCAAACATGGATAAAACTAGGGTTATTTATGATTGAAATCAATCAAGTAGAAGCATCCCACACTGCATTTACTAATGCGACTGACGCCGATCCTCACAATCAAGTCGCACAAGAATATTTAGCAGAGCTCACGCGATTAATGGCTTCTTCGCAATAATGTTATAAAGCCGCACCGAACACTAATATTCGTGTTCGGTAATTTCACTATTACCTCACTAGATCGTATAATTAACCGCATTTCAGCATTGCTCACTCGCATACCCAAGGAGATTTTGTTTGGCTCATACCTATATACCTTTAGATATTTACCGCCGTAAGTGGATTTTCAACCACAAAGACTTACCTGTTACCGATGAGGATAAGGCGCATATCCTACCGTTAACGGACAAAAGTGCTATGGAGGTTTGGAACCAATGGCTCAGCAATAAAAGTAGTCGAGCGGAGCAATTTACTAAGGGAGATTGGGCAGCGAAGGCTGATGCTTGGACTGAAACTGATGACTGGCAAAGTATTTGGGACAGTGAAGATAGCAGTTTACCTGCTACGTTAGCCGATTTCATTCAATGGCCAGATGATACGCCGGTGTATTTTTGCTATGAAAAGTATCAAGTAATTGAAACTCGTTGGGATGTATTTGTCCGCAATTGGAAATGTTTTTTGTTCTTCGATGACGGTCCAATTCTGATCTCTTCAAAACAAAAACAAGCAGTCATGTTCGAACAAAATGGACAGTACAAGCTAGGTACTCGCGGTTAATTTAATCTTGTTTACACTCAAATGGCGTACTAATGCTTAACGCGAGTATGCCGAATTCCCCCATCACCACATCATGCTTAAACATCATTAATCTATCACTCTCCCCTCTCTTTAGATTAACATCCGTTTGCAGTGTTGAGTGTTTGCCAAATCGATACCAAGGTTTTAAAAAAATACTCATCAAAATCAGCTTTAAACCCAATAATTAGAATCTAAAAATGAGGTGTATTATGAAGTTACTCTCCACGCTTACTCTCGCAACCGCGCTGTTATTACCTAACGCAGTCATTGCAAAAGAAGTTTCAGGTGTGAAAGTTGCTGATAGTGTGACGTTAGATAGCCAGATTTTACCACTGAATGGCACAGGCGTTCGTAGTAAATTCTTTATGGATTTATATGTGGGAAGCCTTTATGTACCGACAGCCTTAAATAATACAGCAGCAGTCATCAATGCTCCGATTGCAGTCATTCGGCTCAATATTACTTCAAGCATGATCACCTCCGAAAAAATGCGCGATGCGATCATCGAAGGTTTTGAGCACGCCACAGCGGATAACACCGTCGATATCCAACCGCAGATAGATGCTTTTATGGCGCTATTTAATGAACAAATTAAAGCTGGCGACCAATTTACCTTAGTCGCCAATAAAACCCGCGGCGTAACGGCTTACAAAAATGGTCAAGAACAAGCGACTATCGAAGGTGAGATGTTCCGTCAAGCACTGTTAAAAATTTGGCTAGGTGATAAACCTGCCCAGAGCAGCCTAAAAGAGGCCATGCTGGGCAAATAACTTAACTTGACCTTAGAATTTGAAGCCGATATCCAAGGCAACAGCACCTTGGTTATCGATTTCAAGAGCCGTTTGGTTAGTCACTTCTACTTCACTATCAAAGTAGTAACCCGCGTACAGGTTAACAGAAAGTGCGGAAGTCGCTTGCCAACCACCGCGCAGATAACTGACCCATTCGTTAGTTTCTACTACGGTATCATCATCTTCGATGAGGAAACGCTCGGTACGGCGCGAACTACCAAAACCCATATTCCAAGTAGGATTAAATTTATAGCTTAATTCTAATCCAGCTGGGCCACTAAAACCGGCTTGGAAAGGGTTAGCCAGCGCCCAATGTTCATCTATCTGCCAACGCATGGCGAGATAAGGCACTGTCCGTACCTCATCAATATCGTTGAGGTATGCAACCCCAAAACCAATCATATTGCCCGATTTTAATGCATACATTACCGATGCCACAACACCATAACTCTGTGCTTGGTCAGCCGATGCAGTATCAGCGTAAGCATATTGGATCTGCGGTGCTAACGAAAAAGACCAGCGTTCATCCATGCGGTAGTTTAAAGAAACTCCAGCACGATAACGATTAATGTGATCCCAACTTTGTCCGTCAGAGCCAAATAATGATGAAACATTATTGGGTCCAGTAAGACTAATATTGCGCCAGTCATAATTAAGTCGATCGTAACCGACATTAAAACCCACTGACCATTGCTGATCTAGCGGCATATTCATGCCAGCACTGAGCAATAAACTGTCTCTTTGCAGCTCGGTATTGCCATTGGCAACCTCTGCACTTTGAGTGCTCACCTGGGAGATATTTAATCTGAAAGGCTTACTTTCCTGCGAAGGTTTATCTGCCGCGATCACCGCGCCACTCATTAATGGCAGCAACAATAAACCATATTTTAGTGTGAGGTATTTTGTACTCAGTTGTGGTTGTGGGTGTAGTTGATTAGCCACGCTTAATCCTTACATGTAAATGTCGAAATATATTTTGCGCATATGATACGCGCTATCAAACAGAAAAGTTCATACATCCAATGTTTAGATACAAAATGATACTTCTTGACTGAACTTTATGACTATAGTCGATGCGCCTTTAAAAACATGTCAGCACACCCTAAAATATATTTTTCTCTGTCACCAAGGAGTTCATCGACGGCCAATCCCAGCTCCAACTTTAATTTAAGTTCACCAAATAACATTAAACAAAAACGCACTGCACTATGCTGGGGATTACCAAAACAATATTTGCCAAGTAAATCTATAGCTGCCAGATAATCAGCCAATATACCCACGATATGCTGGGGCCCAGCCTCAAAAAATAACCGTGACACTTCGGGATGGCTCTCGGATTGGGCAACACAAGTTTTAAACACAGTGATGGTCTCTGGGCTGACTATCATCTTACCAAACTGCAGCGCAAATTGGGTCAAGGCTAATTCTGGCTCTGTTGGGTCACTTAACAAACCATCATTAAGGTTATGGCTAACGCATTTAGACTCGATTGCCGCAACAAATAGCTCATCTTTACTGCCGAAATAGGAATACACGGTTTGTTTTGACACTCCCGCGAGTTTTGCAACTTCATCCATGCTGGTATGGGGAAAACCTTGACGACAAAATAAATCAATCGCAGCCACAAGCACTTGCTGACGTTTTTGACCGCTACGGCTCAGCGGTAACTGTGATTCAGAGGAATGCGTCATATCAACTACCCACTCGTTAAACAGAAAATAAGTTTGCATGAGTTAAGCACGAAATAGACTAGACAGTCCAGTTCCGCACAATTAGACTAGCAAGTCCATTTACATTGCATTAACGTTTAACCTACAGTGGAAATACTGATTATGGATCTCACAGCAAGGCGCTTTTGGCGCACGACTCACATTTGCGTGTTTGCGTTTGCATCATTAACGGCCTGTCAAAAGGAAGTGACCGAACACGCCACTACAGTCACGCTGCCCACAGTAACAAGTCAAACGTTAATCCTAACGCCTAGTTATCAGCGTATTCAAACCTATACAGGCACAATCCGCGCTGGTAATACGACGGGGGTCGGTTTTGAATTAGCCGGCAAGTTAAACGAACTACAGGCCGATTCAGGCATTAAAGTGAAACAAGGGCAAATACTTGCAGTGCTCGATACCCGCCTACTCGAAGCGGAACGTCAGGAGATCCAAGCCAGTCTGGCACAAACCCAAGCCGATATTAACCTCGCCACCAGCACCTTAAAACGTAATCAACAATTGAAAAAGTCGGGTTATGTCTCTGAGCAATTATTAGATGAAAACCACGGGCAATTAAGTAGCTTAGCCGCAGTGAAAAACCGTCTACTCGCCTCACAGTATGCCAACCAACTTAAGCTCGATAAATCCATCTTAATAGCGCCCTTTGACGGCACCATAAGTCAGAGACTACATAATCTAGGTGAAGTGGTTGCCGCAGGTAGCCCTATCTTTACCTTGGTGGGAGATATCAATCCTGAAGCCTATATTGGCATTCCTGTCGCATTAGCGGATCAATTCTACGCCGGTCAGCAAGTACAAGTGAGTGTGCAAGATCAGATATTTACCGCCAACATTGCCGGTATCAGCGCTGAAGTAAATCCCGTCAGTCGCACCCTACAACTCAGAATAAGTCTGCCTAAAGATGCCCGTGTGATTAACGGTGAAATTGCGTATCTGCATCAACAACAGCAAGTCACGCAAGCAGGCTATTGGGTGCCGATTTCGGCGCTGACGGATGGTATTCGCGGATTATGGAATCTATATGTCATCAAAAACCAGGAGCAGCAATCTGTCATTGAGCGGCGGGATGTGGAAATTCTCTACACCACCCAAGACATGGCTTACATTCAAGGCGCAATTGAGCCCAAAGAAACCTATGTCACCCAAGGGCTGCATAAACTGGTTGTGGGTCAAGTCATATCTCCAAACTCTAATGCGCCGAGCCCGTTATGATTAAAGCCTTTGTTGAAAATGGTCGCCTAGTTAGCCTCATTATCGCGCTATTAATTGTGGCTGGCTTTGGCGCCATATCGAGTCTGCCGCGTACTGAAGACCCAAATATTACTAATCGTTTTGCCTCAGTGATCACGCCTTATCCTGGCGCATCGGCCGAGCGGGTCGAAGCTTTAGTGACTGAAGTGCTTGAAAATCAACTCAGACGCCTTGAAGAAATCAAGTTGATACAGTCGATTTCACGGCCTGGGATTTCAGTCATACAATTAGAATTGAAAGACACGGTCACAGAGACAGATCCCGTATGGTCTCGGGCGCGGGATTTATTGGCGGACGCAAAAGTAAGCCTACCGGAGGCTATACCATCTCCAACTTTGGATGATCAAATTGGTTATGCCTATACGGTCATTTTAAGCTTAGTGTGGGATGCAAAAACACCGCTTCGAGTTGATATACTCAACCGCTACTCCAAAGAATTACAGAGTCGACTTCGGCTATTATCGGGCACTGATTTTGTGAGGCTCTACGGCGCACCGGCCGAAGAAATGCTTGTACAGCTTGACGGTAATAAGATGAGCCAATTACAACTCACCCCTGCCACTATTGCCCATATCCTCAGCAGCGCCGACAGCAAAATTGCCGCGGGTGAAATTAATAATGATCACTTTCGCGCCTTGGTCGAAGTATCAGGCGAACTCGACTCACAAACACGTATTCGCCAAGTGCCACTAAAAATCGATACCCAAGGCCAGATTATTCGACTCGGTGACATTGCCACTGTGACGCGCCAAGTCAAAACCCCGGCAGACAGCATAGCGTTAATCGATGGTGAACAGGGCGTTTTTGTCGCCGCGCGTATGCTCAATAATAGCCGCGTCGATCTCTGGCAAGCACAGGTTGAACAAGTGGTTAATGAGCTTAATCACGACCTGCCGGCCAATGTTCGTATCCAATGGTTATTCGAGCAAAACAGTTATACCAGCGAACGCCTCGGTGGATTAGTTATCAATCTCCTGCAAGGGTTTGTCATTATTTTATTGGTACTGTTACTCACGCTTGGGCTAAGAAATGCCGTTATCGTGGCTATATCCTTACCACTTACGGCTCTATTTACCTTAGCTTGTATGAAATATATTGGTTTACCGATACACCAAATGTCGGTAACGGGGCTTGTTGTCGCCCTTGGGATCATGGTGGATAATGCCATCGTGATTGTCGATGCTATATCACAAAGACGCCAACAAGGGATGAGTCGTCTAAGCGCAGTGAGTGAAACCTTACATCACCTTTGGTTGCCGCTTGCGGGCTCAACACTCACCACCATTCTTGCTTTTGCGCCCATAGTACTTATGCCCGGCGCAGCGGGAGAGTTTGTTAGTGGAATCGCCATATCAGTGATGTTTGCGCTGCTGGGCTCTTACTTAATCTCCCATACTTTGATTGCAGGGCTTGCTGGACGCTTTAGCCATGAGGGCAAAAACGATGTTTGGTATCAACATGGGGTCAACCTGCCGCGGCTAAGCCAGTATTTTCAAACAAGCCTTAGAATCGCTCTCAAGCGCCCTATTCTCAGCGCATTAATTATTGGTATTACTCCCGCCTTAGGTTTTTACGCATCCGGTAAAATGACGGAGCAGTTTTTTCCGCCATCGGACAGGGATATGTTTCAGATTGAAATCTATCTTGCGCCCCATGTGAGCTTAGAAAATACTCTGCACCAAGTGCAACTGATGGATAAACAACTTCATACCATTACAGGTATTAGCCAGGTCGATTGGGTGGTTGGCGGTAATACGCCTTCATTTTATTATAATTTAACCCAGCGCCAACAAGGCGCCAGCAATTACGCCCAAGCTATGATTAAAGTGACTGACTTTCAGCGCGCCAATCAACTCATTCCTGAATTACAACAGCAATTTGATCGCAGTTTCCCCGAGGCGCAAGTGCTGGTACGCAAATTAGAGCAAGGCCCACCTTTTAACGCCCCAGTAGAGTTAATGATCTTTGGTCCAAATCTGGACACCTTGCGATCGATTGGCGACGAAGTGCGAAATATTCTCGCTAAAACACCGGACGTACTGCATACACGCGCAACACTCAGCGCAGGTGCGCCTAAGCTGTGGCTACAAGTGAATGAAGATGCCAGCTTAATGAGTGGTTTGAGCCTTACGGATATTGCTAAGCAAATCCAAATGTCGACTACTGGCGTTATCGGTGGCAGCGTACTAGAGCAAACAGAGTCCTTACCTATTCGGGTTCGGTTAGGTGATAGCAGCCGCGAAGAAACCAGCCGTCTGGCAGAAATTCAACTCGTGGCGCCTTCGGGTGAGGCAATTGCATTATCTGCTTTATCTCACAGTGATGTGCTTGTAAGCCGCGGCGCGATCCCAAGGCGAAATGGCCAACGAGTTAATACCATTGAAGCCTATATCGTCAGCGGAGTGCTCCCTGCCCAAGTGCTAAATGATGTTAATGATAAAATAGCTCAACTACAGCTACCATCTGGCTATCGAATTGAAATCGGGGGCGAAAGCGCTAAACGCAACGAAGCGGTAGGGAATTTATTATCAAATGTCATGTTAGTAGTAACCCTGCTATTAGCCACTGTAGTGCTGTCTTTTAACTCCTTTAGACTGACTGCGATTATCCTTCTAAGTGCCATACAATCGGCTGGGCTTGGGCTGCTCGCGGTATTTGTATTTGGCTATCCCTTTGGATTTCCGGTAATCATAGGATTACTAGGACTAATGGGACTGGCCATTAACGCAGCTATTGTGATCTTAGCAGAATTAGAAAGTACGCCGAGCGCTCGACTTGGCGATAGAGAAACCATCATTACCACAGTCAGTCGTTGTGGCCGCCATATCAGTTCGACAACCATTACGACTGTTGGCGGTTTTATCCCGCTCATCATCGCTGGCGGTGGCTTTTGGCCGCCCTTTGCCATTGCGATAGCGGGCGGAACATTACTTACCACGTTACTCTCACTCGTATGGGTACCGACTATGTACTTACTATTGATGAAACGGCGCAACCTGAAAACGCTAAGTTTCAATAATGGCGCAAACAAAGTAAGGATAAAGTAAAAAAATCTAAAAAGAACACAACAAAAAGTAATAACTAAAAACAGCTTAATACATCATCATTTCAAAAAAGTGGTGATGTATTAATCTAAAGGGTAAACAATCACTTGATAATCATTTTTAATCCCCCCTGCATTCAATTACACACCACAACAGCCTAAATAAACCACTTTTTTGGCCATAACTTAACCCAAAATCGATAACAAATAATAAATCTTAGACTCACATCAAGACCTCTAGCTAAATTTTCAGGTACATTGCGGCACCTTTACCTATAGGAACACATAATGAATTATAAACATTGGCCTATTGCAAAACAGATTGGGGCCCTCGCCTTTTTTCTTACCCTTATTATTTTTAGTATACTCAGTACCCTTTCCTATAAAGCGGCATCAAATGTACTTGAAGATAAAGGCATTAGTGCGATGAATGCTGAAATTAGTGCCTTATCAAGCATGCTAGAACTGCAATATGACAGTCTGTTACAACTTGCTAGGCGCAATGCTGATGTTTTTAAAGAAATGTATCCAGGGCAATTTAGCAAACCGAATAAAACCATTAACGTTATTGGCGTAAGCACTCCTGCGCTATTACACGAACAAGAACAAATTAATACCTCAAAAAGTAAGGTCGACCGCTTTGCGAACTTAACGGGCGGTAATGCCACCATATTTGTGCGCGACGGTGACGATTTTGTGCGTATTGCTACATCACTCAAAAAAGCCGATGGCAATAGAGCACTTGGTACCTATCTAGGCAAAAGTCATCCTGGCTATCAAACTCTGATCAGCGGCAAAGACTATGAAGGTTATGCCAAGCTGTTTGGCAAAGATTACATGACTGTTTATCGTCCGGTGAAAGACACTCAGGGACAAGTCATTGGTATTTTGTACATTGGTTTTGAAATAAGCGCCGTATTACAACAACTCCAACAAGCCGTGAATAATTTAGTCTTAGAAGAAACAGGCCATTTCCTATTAATGCACAAAGTCGACAATTTACTGGTCGCACACCCTCAATTTGCTGCTGACGAAAGAGTCACCGATTCCATGTTAGATGGCTTGAGCCTAAGCCAAGCAACACAAGATAATACCGACTGGCGTTATGCTAATAGCAAAGATGAAGCTATGTTTGCCCACAGTCAAACGGTGAATGGCTGGAACTGGGTGCTCATCGGCCAAGTAAAAATCAGTGAGCTCAGTGAAGAGAGCATGTATTTACTTAAAATCAACGCGATTGTGGCAATGACTGGAATCGCATTAATCACCGCATTACTGTCAATGGTGTTAATCAGAACGCTTAAACCATTACATGTATTACAAAATCATATGGAAACCTTAGGCCACGGTGATTTTAGTCGCCAATTAACGGCATCTGAACCGCAAAGCCAAAACGAAGTTGATAAAATTACCTCGAGTGTATCAATAATGTCCGCAGAGCTCAGGCAACTCATCATCGCACTGCAAACCTCGGTCACCAGCTTAGAGCAACAAGCAATACAAGCGCAAAACGTGGCACAACAAAATGGCGAAGAAGCGCAAGCTTTAATGCTACAAACCGATCAAATAGCCACGGCAATTGAAGAGATGTCAACGTCAATTCGTGATGTTGCCAATCATGCTCAAGCCGGCGCAGACCAGAGCCAACAGGTGGATCTTGCGGCTAAAGAAGGTCAAAAACAGCAAGTTCAAGTTGTACAAGACTTGCTCAAGCTAAGCCAGCAGCTCAATAGCAGCCATCAGTCAGTCGAAAAAGTTAGCCAAGAAAGTGAAGCGATTAGCAAAGTAACTGAAGTCATTAATAGCATTGCTGAGCAGACTAACTTACTCGCACTCAATGCGGCCATTGAGGCTGCGCGAGCGGGCGATCAAGGTAGAGGTTTTGCTGTGGTTGCCGATGAGGTCCGAGTTTTAGCCCATCGAACACAGTCATCTATTTTAGAAATTGGCCAGACTATTGGAAAGCTACAAACTCAAGTCAAAAATACGATGGAGCAAATGAGTCAAAGCCGTCAGTTAGGTATAACATCGGCCGCCCAAGGTGAAGCTACCGGTGAACAACTTAAGGAAATCACTCTGCGAATTGGTGAACTGGCAATTAGCTCATGTAACATTGCCTCGGCGACAGAACAACAGAGCAGTGTGGCCCAAGAAATTACTCATAACCTGCATCAGATCAGCGAGCTTGCGAGTGAAGGTGAGCTGCGTGCCTCGCAGACAGTCCATTCAGCGAACGAACTGTCCTCTTTGGCTGCAACTTTAAAGCGCCAAATAAGCCAGTTTAAAGCCTAGAAATAATCTTGCAGGGTGTTAATGACGTATCAATGCCGCCTAAATAGGCGGCATTTTTAAATGTTCTACTGATTAAAAATAAGTATGTAAAACAATATTTAACACCAATCGCATTAACTATCTGCTCATTCAGCTGGAGTTCAACGCGCTTTAGACAAGGCGAAGGCTTGAAAGCATAGTGGTGCTCTGCCAAAAGCCTTAAACGCTGTATAAAGCGCGTTGCCATGCAGTTAAATCAGCCGCCCTGTGAGGCTCTAAACTGATTAGATCGTTAATGTGATTGGTATAAAATAAGACTGGGTAGAATTAAGATAAAGGTAGGTTAGAGGCGAGAGCGGAATAACTCATATAAAGTCAACGCTAACGAACCATCATCACGCCCTGCATATTGGACTGTTCCTTCTTTACACATCTCAAATTATTAAAAATAGCCCAATAAAAAACCCCGCATGCGCGAGGTTTTCAATTCGAGTTTAGACGTTAGTCAGCGTCATCTGCCGCTCTGTCCATATTCTCAGTATTTTCAAGCCATAAAGCGTTGATGATACCGAAAGAACAGGCTAACAAAACCCCTAATAGCCACGTGAAATACCACATAGTATATGCTCCTTAAATTGTCAGTATCAGTAGAGTGAGACTTTATTATCTTCAATATGTTTACGGCTAATACGACCAAACATTTTGAAGTAAGTCCACACTGTGTAACTTAATACTAAGGGTACAAAAATCGCAGCGGCAACCGTCATCACACCTAAGCTTGTTTCACTGGCTGTTGCATCCCACATAGTCAAACTCACATTCGGATCTAATGACGATGGCATGACGAATGGGAACATTGCTGCACCACAAGTCAAAATTACCATAGCCACAGTAAGTGAACTAAATAGGAAGGCAAAACCGGAACGGTTAAAGCGACTCACTATAATCACTAACAGCGGTAACACCACACCTAAGATTGGGAATAACATAGTAATGGGGTATTTATCATAGTTAGTAAGCCAAGCACCGGCTTCAATCGCAACCGTTTTTAATGCAGGGTTAGAAACCGCATAATGATCGAGTGTCGATGTCACTACATAACCATCAATCCCATTGGCTAGCCACACGCCTGCTGCTGCAAATAACACCGCTACTAATAGCGCAAAAAATTGCGTAGCTTTTGCAGCACGAACGCGCAGCTCACTATCTGTCTTCATTTGTAGCCAAGAAGCACCCTGCATCATAAACATGCTTACGCTCACTAGACCTGCGAGTAAACCAAAAGGATTCAACAGACCAAATAGACCACCGTGGTATTTAGCACGTAGGAACTCGTCAAATTCAAACGGAACGCCTTGTAACAAGTTACCAAAAGCGACGCCGATGATCAGCGGAGGCACAAAACCACCGATAAACAAGGCCCAATCCCATGACTTGCGCCACTGTGGATTTTCAATTTTTGAACGGTAATCAAAGCCAACTGGACGCATATAAAGCGCAAACAGTACCAACATCATGGCGATATAAAAGCCAGAGAAAGACACTGCATACACCATAGGCCAAGCGGCAAATAACGCGCCGCCCGCTGTGATTAACCATACTTGGTTACCATCCCAATGGGGAGCAATGGTATTGATCATAATGCGGCGTTCGGTGTCGTCCTTACCAATAATCGGTAGCAACGCACCCACACCCATATCAAAACCGTCCGTTAACGCAAATCCGATGAACAGTACGCCGATCAGAGCCCACCAGATAACTCTCAACGTTTCATAATCAAACATAATGAAATCCTCTGCTTAGGCTTCTAATTTTGTGAAGCATTAGTCTCGAAATGATAACGACCCGTTTTTAAACTACTCGGACCAATACGGATAAACTTAAGCATCAAGAATACCTCAATCACCAACAGCACAGTGTAAAACAAGGTGATAGATAAAATACTGAACCATAAGTCGCTAGTCGTTAAGCTCGAGGCCGACATAAAGGTCGGTAATATCTCTGAAATGGCCCAAGGTTGGCGACCATACTCAGCGACAAACCAACCACACTCGATACCAATCCAAGGCAATGGCAAACTATAAACCGCAGCTCTAAGTACCCATTTTTTTTCTTGAATTTGATGACGAGTGCTTTGCCAGAATGCAGCAGCAAAAACAAACAACATAATAAAGCCTGCAGCCACCATTAAACGGAAGCTCCAGAAAATAGGTGCTACATTTGGAATTGAATCTTTAGCAGCGGCTTTAATTTGTTCTTCGGTCGCATCGACAATATTATCGGTATAGCGTTTGAGTAAGAAACCGTAGCCTAAATCCACTTTTGCAGCGTCAAAAGCGGCACGCAGTTCAGGAGTGACATCACCCGCACGCAATTTGACTAACATGGCATACGCTTTCATACCGTTACGAATACGCACTTCATGCTCAGCAATTAAATCGTGAATACCCGTGACTTCCTCATCAAGTGAGCGAGTAGCAATAATGCCCATTGCATAGGGTATTTTAATTGCATAATCAGTATGCATCGTTTCCTGATTAGGGAAACCAACCGCAGTGAAAGCCGCTGGAGCAGGTTCAGTGTGCCACTCAGCTTCAATCGCCGCTAATTTAACACGCTGTGCTTCACCCACTTTATAACCAGACTCATCGCCTAATACGATAACCGACAAAATCGACGCCATACCAAAACTGGCCGCAATCGCAAATGAGCGACGAGCAAAAGGTAAATCACGTTTTTTGAGGATATAGTAAGCACTGATCGCCAATACAAACATGGCACCAGCGACATAACCAGATGCTACGGTATGGACAAATTTCACCTGCGCGACGGGGTTAAATACCACCTCAGCGAAGCTGACCATCTCCATACGCATCGTTTCGTAGTTAAACACAGAACCGACTGGGTTTTGCATCCAACCGTTTGCGATTAAAATCCACAGCGCCGACATGTTAGAACCAAAAGCAACTAACCAAGTCACCATTAAATGTTGGCGTTTAGAGAAGCGATCCCAACCAAAGAAGAACATTCCCACAAAGGTCGATTCTAAGAAGAATGCCATCAGGCCTTCAATCGCTAATGGCGCGCCAAAAATATCGCCTACATAGTGCGAATAGTAAGACCAGTTTGTTCCGAATTGGAACTCCATTGCCAAACCCGTCGTCACACCTAAGGCAAAGTTAATTCCAAATAACTTACCCCAGAACTTCGTCATATCTTTATAAATTTGTTTATCGGTCATCACATACAGTGATTCCATGATAGCCAGCAAAAATGCTAGCCCCAAAGTTAAGGGAACAAATAGGAAGTGATACATGGCTGTCAGCGCAAACTGCAACCGTGACAGCTCAACAACCTCTGCAACAATCATCGGTGACTCCTTACGTGGTGCGTCCAATTGCTGTGAACATACACAATTATTCGCAACAAGTGCCTTGGTAGGATAGTGAGTTTCATTTTGTGCTTATATCTGTCATCAGTATAAACCGTTAAATTTAATCTTTCGCATTACATCCAAGCTGTACGGTGTAAAAAGCCCTCAGCCTCACAACATATCGAGACATGGGTCACACTATTACATAACATTGGGAGCAATACTTTACTACTTAATAGGTCAAATGAGTCATCAATATAAATATCAGCAAGTTAAGATATTTATTTACGCTCATCTACCGGTATTTTATACACCTGAGTTTGATTCAAATCAATCAAACTCAGTGGTTTAGATGGTTTTTGCGGCAAGGCACACACTTCCCTACCCAGCGGTATTGACAACACCAATCAATGAGAGTAGCAAACACGCATCATTCTATACAAAACCATGTTTTTACACCTTAGCCACAAAAATGGCACGCTAACGGTCAAAACAAAAACAAATTTAAAAAACTACAACAATTAGGCTAATAACAAATAAAGAACAAAATAAACAACTTATAAAATTAATAATAAATAACAACAACTTAATACGTTAACCAAATTGAAACCCATAAAAACTAAAAAACATTCATTAATTTATCTAATGCTTAATTGTATTTTTTCTCGTTTGATAAGCGCATTTGGTTTGTCTAATATATAGCCTGTGTTAAGGAGACAATTGGGTAACACGGTGTCGTCGCCCAGCCCAAACCTACTTCGCGCACATTGGTATTAACTTTTGGTGTGGAGATATTGATATGACTAAATTATTTGAACGTCTGGTTAACAGTTATAAGCGTGTTTTTGTTGAACTTTATACCGCTAACGAGCTGAAATAACACTCCGAATGACTCGAAAAGTTCATTGGATTAATTTGACGTTTTATTAATAAAAAAGCCCCCATCTCATTGAGATGGGGGCTTTTTTTTACTTATCACTCAAGATGGTTTTCCTGAGTAATAGAGTGAAGTAAATCATGCTATCGTTTATCAACTTGGCTACGACCTACTTAGTAATGGGTACTTAATAGTTGAAACGACCGTTTCATCACTTTGATCGATTAGAATATTTACAATAAAAATTAATAGCCTGAAATACATCGAGTTTTGTAAAAGTGCATTTTAAATATGAAAAAAGGAGCGAAATTATCGCTCCTTTTTTTATGATGACATAAACCGGCTTTTACGCTTCAACATAGGTAAAAGTAGTGTGTTTTAATCACTTAACCTAGGGTCACTCGTGCATTTCGGAACATACGCATCCACGGGCTATCCTCACCCCAAGCATCGGGATGCCAAGAGTTAGCTACAGTTCTAAACACACGTTCTGGGTGCGGCATCATCAGCGTTACGCGGCCATCTGTTGTACAAATACCCGTTAAGCCGTTTGGCGAGCCATTCGGGTTTTGTGGATACTGAGTCGCGATATCACCCATACCATTGACAAAACGCAGTGCAATCGTGCCTGACGCTTCGGCCTTTGCCTGCGATTGTGCACTGGCAAACTCAGCCAAACCTTCACCGTGGGATACGGCAATAGGCATACGTGAGCCTGCCATACCTTGGAAGAATAACGACGGGCTCTGTTGCACCTCAACTAAACTGAAGCGTGCTTCGAAACGCTCTGAGCGGTTACGCACAAAACGTGGCCAATGCTCACTTCCTGGGATAATTTCTTTCAGGTTCGACAGCATTTGGCAGCCGTTACACACGCCAAGGGCAAAACTTGAATCACGCTCAAAGAAACGTGAAAACTCATCGCGGGCACGCTCGTTAAACAAAATCGACTTAGCCCAACCTTCACCCGCACCTAATACGTCACCGTAGGAGAAACCGCCGCAAGCCACTAGGCCTTCGAACTCATCTAAGCTGATACGGCCCGATAAAATATCCGACATGTGCACATCGTGGCTTTCAAATCCAGCACGGTCAAAGGCAGCAGCCATTTCTACCTGAGAGTTAACGCCCTGCTCACGCAAAATAGCCATCTTAGGGGCGATACCTTTAAGGATATAAGGCGCAGCGACATCAACACTTGGGTCAAAACTTAAATTAACCGTTAAGCCTAAATCGGTTTCGTCTTGTTTGAGCTTAAACTCTTCAAGCGCGCACTCTGGGTTATCACGCAGTGCTTGCATACGATAAGTGGTTTCTGACCACACAGTACGCAGCGCTACACGGGTATCGCTGAAAACTTCACGCGCGCCATCGTTAATAGTGATGCGTTGATCATCGGCTAAAGTCCCGATCACATGACAAGGTACGCCAGCGATAGCAAACTGAGCAGCAATTTTTGCGGCGTTGTCGCGGCTCACTTGCAGCACAGCGCCGAGTTCTTCATTAAAGAGCCTTTCTAAATCAGTGCCATGCAAATCGTCTATATCGATGTCTAAACCAGTATTACCTGCAAAGGCCATTTCTACTAACGTGGTAAATAAACCGCCGTCACTGCGATCGTGGTAAGCGATAACAGACTTTTTAGCGACTAAATTTTGCATGGTTTCAAAGAAACCGCGCAGTAGTGCAGCGTCATCAAGATCTGGCGCGATATCACCCAACTCACCAAACACCTGCGCTAAACAAGAACCACCTAAACGATTTTTACCCGCGCCTAAATCCACTAACAATAAAGACGTCTCGCCTTTATCTGTGCGTAGTTCTGGTGTCACGGTATTACGAATATCTTGCACCACACCAAAGGCGGTGATGACTAAGGACATTGGTGAGGTGACAGTTTTATCTGCGCCATCTTGTTGCCATGCGGTCTTCATCGACATTGAGTCTTTACCGACCGGAATGGTCAGGCTCAGCTCTGGGCACAATTCTTCACCTACGGCTTTAACCGCTTCATAAAGACCGGCATCTTCACCTGGGTGACCTGCCGCAGACATCCAGTTAGCAGATAATTTAATCCGTTTGAACGAACCAATATCAACGCCAGCAATATTCATGATTGACTCAGCAACTGCCATACGGGCAGAGGCGCCAAAATCAAGCAGCGCTAAAGGTGTACGTTCACCCAGTGACATAGCTTCACCTGTGTAGGTATCAAAACTAGCCGCAGTGACCGCGCAATCGGCAACTGGCACTTGCCATGGCCCCACCATTTGGTCACGGTTAACTAAACCTGTAACTGTGCGGTCGCCAATGGTGATAAGGAAGCTTTTATCCGCCACGGTAGGTAGGCTTAATACACGTTTAACCGCTTCTTTTACATCAATGTTATCTTGCTTTAGCGCCGGAGATACCGCTTTAGCTGATACCACATCACGGCTCATCTTAGGTGCTTTGCCTAATAAAACTTCAAGCGGTAAATCGATAGGGTTATTGTCAAAATGGCTGTCGCTAAGCGTTAAATGCTTTTCAGCTGTCGCTTCACCCACTACGGCAAATGGCGCACGTTCACGCTCACAGATTGCCGTGAATAATGCGAGATTTTCAGGGGCAACTGACATCACATAACGCTCTTGTGACTCGTTACACCAGATTTCTAGCGGGCTCATTCCCGGTTCGTCCGATGGCACATTACGCAGATTAAACAGACCACCACGCTCTGCGTCATTGACTAACTCAGGGAAAGCATTTGATAAGCCGCCCGCACCCACATCGTGGATAAATTGGATCGGATTTTTATCGCCAAGCTGCCAGCAACGGTCAATCACTTCCTGACAACGTCGCTCCATTTCTGGGTTTTCACGTTGTACAGAAGCAAAATCAAGATTTTCGCTCGATTGACCCGATGCCATAGATGAAGCCGCGCCGCCGCCCAGACCAATGTTCATTGCAGGACCACCGAGCACAATCAGCTTAGCGCCAACGGTGATTTCACCCTTTTGCACATGTTCTTCGCGAATATTACCTAAACCACCGGCTAACATAATGGGCTTGTGGTAACCGCGTACTTCAACACCGTTATGGCTACTAACTTCTTGCTCATAGGTACGGAAATAGCCCACCAGCGCAGGACGGCCAAACTCGTTGTTAAATGCCGCGCCGCCCAATGGGCCTTCGGTCATAATATCTAGCGCACTCACAATACGATCGGGTTTACCGTAATGGGTTTCCCACGGCTGTTCAAAACCGGGAATATTCAAATTTGATACGCTAAAACCGGTTAAACCCGCTTTAGGTTTAGAGCCGCGGCCCGTTGCGCCTTCATCACGAATTTCGCCGCCTGAACCCGTTGCAGCGCCTGGATATGGGCTGATAGCTGTTGGATGGTTGTGGGTTTCCACTTTCATCAAAATGTGCATAGGTTCAGTGTGGTAGTTGTACACCCCATCAGGATCTGGGAAAAAACGACCCGCAACTGAACCTTCCATCACAGCAGCGTTATCTTTGTAGGCCGACAACACATGATCTGGCGTGGTTTCAAAGGTGTTCTTAATCATTTTGAACAATGATTTGGGCTGTACTTCGCCATCAATCGTCCAATCTGCGTTAAAAATTTTGTGACGACAATGCTCTGAGTTCGCCTGAGCAAACATCATCAATTCAATATCGTGGGGATTACGGCCTAAACGGACGAAGTTTTCGACTAAATAGTCAATTTCATCTTCGGCTAAGGCGAGGCCCAGTTCAGTATTGGCTACCTCTAACGCACGGCGGCCTTCGGCAAGAATATTTACACTCTTAAATGGTGCTGGCTCGGTGCGTTTAAATAACACATCAGCTTTAGCAAAATCATCGAGAATGATGTCAACCATGCGGTCATGCAGCAGTGCATTTAAGGCATGTTGCTGCATTGCAGTCAGTGCATCTGATTCAACATAATACGCAACGCCTCGCTCCAAACGCTTCATTTTACCAAGACCACAATTATGGGCAATGTCAGTGGCTTTTGAAGACCAAGGAGAAATAGTACCGGGACGAGGCGTGACAAACAGAAGTGAACCTTGGGGGATATGAGTTTCTATCGCGGGTCCATAGGTGAGAATTGTTTCAAGTTGCTGGCGTTCGTTAGTGTCGAGCAACTCGCTCAAATCCGCTAAATGAACATATTCAGCATAGATTTGGCGTACCGGAAGCGCCGCATTTTCGCAGGCCTCCATCAGCTTTTGCATTCTAAACGTCGAGAGTGCAGGGGCTCCGCGGATGATTTCCATCACGTCTATTCACCTTATTATTTATTATTGCAGGGGTCAGAATTGGCGCTATTATAGGGAAATGTCTAGCACAAATCACCTGTGTCATTACGCAAAACAGTGTTTCCTGTAATATAAAAAGCGACGTATTTTTAAGTCATCATTTACCTCTACGAACGATTTTTTTACGTTATTCCCGACAAACGGATATAATCCCACCACTGTTGCTCAGCTCACCACGTATACCCTACTGTTAACTCTTTATTTACACCATTGATTTTACTTAATATAAGCGCATTTGATGATTCGATTCTTGATAGTTTTTTCCCTAGGTTTTTTACTGACTGCCTGTCAGCCTACTACCGTGGACGAAACAGAATTTGTGCCGAAAAAATTAACAGAATTAAGAGTGGGCACCTTGTACGGACCACAGATTTATATGACCTCTGGCCAAGGTGATAGCGGTTTCGATTACGATATGGCGGTGTTGTTTGCTGAATACTTAAACGTGCCGTTAAAAATGGTGCCCTATACTAATCATGCAGAACTGTACGAAGCCCTTAAAAAAAATCACATTGATATTATTGCCGCAGGCATGACTGAAACGCCCGCCAGACGAGAGCAGTTTCGTCTTGGTCCACCGCTATACCGTGTTAATCAAGTCTTAGTTTATCGTGAAGGTATGCCTGTCCCAAAAGATATCAGTGACTTAAAAGGTAAGATTACTGTGATAGCCGATTCGGCCTTCGTCGAAACCTTAACCCAGTTGCAAAAACATTATCCAACATTGGTATGGGATCAAATTGCCGACAAGGACAGCGAAGAATTATTGGCAATGATCGCCAATAAGGAAATTGACTACACCATCGCCGATTCAAGCAGTGTACAAATCAACCGCCGTTATTTACCCGACTTACGTTCAGGCCCAGTGTTAGAAGAGAAGCTCGATGTTGTCTGGTTATTACCTCCCAATCATAGCGACCAGCTTATGAGCCAATTGCTGGCCTTTTGGCATCAAGAAAAACGCGCTGGTACACTCGACCACTTAAATGAAAAATACTTTGGTCATGTGAAACGTTTCGATTATGTCGATACTCGCGCATTTATCCGCGCCATCGAAACCGTATTACCCCGTTATCGTCACTTATTTGAAAAATACGCTGGCAATTTAGATTGGCGTAAACTGGCGGCGACAAGCTATCAAGAATCGCACTGGAACCCAAATGCTCGTTCAGCAACGGGGGTACGTGGCATGATGATGCTGACCCAACCCACGGCTAAAGAAATTGGTATTACTAATCGTTTGGATGCGGAAGAAAGCATTCGCGGCGGCGCGGCTTATCTCAATGATATGATTAACCGTTTGCCAGAATCGATCCCTGAAAGTCAGCGCATGTGGTTTGCACTGGCGTCATACAATATAGGTTATGCCCACGTTGAAGATGCGCGTAAACTCGCTGAATCAATGGAGTTAAACCCGAATGCATGGCGAGATTTAAAGAAGGTGTTACCGCTACTGCAAAAGCGTAAATACTATCAAAAGACTCGCTATGGCTATGCTCGCGGCAGTGAAGCGGTACATTATGTCGATAGTATTCGCCGCTATTATGACACGCTGGTGTGGATGGATAATCAATCCAAGCCCCATCCCGATGATGATAGTAGCGATTTAGAGGAAGAACAGCCCACACTCCCAGCAGGAACATTAAGCCCAGATCAGCCTAAATAACCTCACTCACCTTTAAAGACGTAAGCTTATCCAAGACTCAGGCTAAAACACATCTGTAGGCTAAACGCATGCTGAATTAAGCTTATCTAACCCGTGCTATTGCCGCATTCTAATGCAACTGCTACTGTCGTGGCTTAACGGCGAGGATAATGCGTTAACCGACAGCAAAATAACAATAAATGGGGTCTATATGAAAAGAAAAGCCATCAGCAACACAGCTGCGCGTCGTCGCACTTTACTCAAAATCCGTCATAGACGTATTCTAAATCGTCAAAAACTGTTCTTCACTTTTATCCAATCTCAAGATTAATCCTGCCGCTTAAATCAATGTTTACTCAATTGATTGCTGCGCCTTTTTAGCCTGTTTCAGGGCTTTTTTCTCATCCCTGCGACGTTTAAAAAAACGACTCAATTGTGCGCTACAAGCCTCGGCTAATACTCCAGAAGTAACTTCAACTTGGTGATTAAATACAGGGTGTTGCAGTAAGTTGATCACTGAGCCTGCTGCACCCGTTTTTTCATCCCGCGCGCCAAACACCACCCTTGCGATACGACTATGCACCATAGCACCAGCACACATAGCGCAAGGCTCAAGCGTGATATACAAAGTTGCATCTAACAAACGATAGTTTTCGACTAAGCGCCCCGCTTCCCGCAAACATAAAATTTCTGCATGGGCACTAGGATCGTGTTGGCTAATCGATAAATTGTAACCAGTGGCAATTTGCTGACCGTCCTTTACCAATACGGCGCCCACGGGCACTTCGCCTGCGGCCTCGGCTTTTTCGGCCATCTGCATTGCTACTTGCATCCAATATTCGTCTAACTTCATTTGGTCCACTAGGCTGTCACTCATCTGTAAAAATACGGCAATTATACCTATAACTAATAAAAAGACGCACTTGGCGCCTTTAGCCTAAAAGACTTATCACTCTTAAACTATTCCCACTGAAGTATATAACTAGTAAAAATACCTTTTAAAAAAATCAGTTAAAAAAACTGGTGTGGTAAGTAACATCTAGAGGAATTACTATGTTGAGAAAAATGCGCACTATAGATATCCCTTTCAATTAAGCAGTTCCCATTATCAGTAATTTAATTTTGAAAGGAATAGCATTATTAATAGGGACAACGCTCCATCCAAATTAAACGAGAAAACACATGAGCGAATCTGTTTGTCGATACTCAAAAAGCCTTGAAATAATCAGAACCGGTATTTTATCACTAAAGGCAACAGGCGCAGATGGATTTGAAGGTCTCCTTCGCATTGTGCTGACGAACTTGACTGGTATCCCATTTCGTCTTTCTGCAAGTGGGCTACAGGGTGGCATGGATGGAGATGCTGCAATGCCTAGCGATTCAATTTGTTTCGAAGCCAAGCGATACTCAGGTGATATTCCCAGAAATGAAGTCTTGACAAAAATAGCGGATTTGGCACGCGACAACAATGCCGCGGATCGTTTGTGGATTCTTGGTGCGACAACCGAGGTAAGTTCACAGATTGCAAGGGATATCCAGGAAGATGGTGACCGAAATGCTATTTCTACCTTTATTTTGGATTGGACCTCTGCCCCACTGCCGCTTCTAGCCATAGCCGTGGTTGCAGCTGGCGATCCTGCCATCGATTTCATCGTCAAAAATTACTCATTGAAAACGTGCCAAACAAAGATAACTGATGGTGACCTTAAGGCATCATTCCGAGATATCTTGCATCATCCAGAATTCGAAAATCTCCTTCAAAGACTCAAGTCGAACCTCAATGTTTCGAAGCTGGCATTACAACGAGCGATTGAGTTGAACCATGAATGGCGAATTAAAACATTTTGCGACACGCGCTTAGCGAAGGAACGTTTAGGGCAAGGGCTAGCAGTCTTAAAAGATAAGCACTTCCCATCGGTGCGCAATGAACTGCGAGATCAGATCGCAGGAGAAATTCAAGCTGGAAAAGAACTCATTCTGTTGGGTGATGAAGGCCACGGCAAGTCATGGCTTTCAGCGCAATTGTGTTCTGAGACTAAGGGCTTGGCGTTATTCGTCAGTGCAGAGCAACTTGAGGGAACATCGGTAGAAGAACTTGATGACTTCCTCATTGATATTTTGATTAAGCAAACCAATGAAATTACAACTAAAGCACTTAAGAGTCGATGGAGACATCGCCTTCAGGCTTGGAGGATTACACCACCACAAGCTTCCCTGTTAGTAGTTATTGACGGCTTAAATCAACGTCAAACAATCCCATGGGATAAGTTACTTAACGGATTTCAATACCGATTATCAAAAATTGGCGGTCGGTTGATCGTGACAGTTAGGCCAACATTTTGGAAGAAGACAGTCGCCCCAGGATTAGAATTCAAGCCTAAAGTCATCACGGTTCCGGAGTGGTCATCTGCTGAACGCAATATGCTGCTTACATACCATGGAATTTATCTTGATTGGCTCGATCAACAAACTCTGTTAACACTCCAAAATCCAAGATTGCTTAACGTTGCTATCACCACCCTTCCACATCAGAAGGCGATGGCTTGGAAAGGGTTAACAACCGATAGGTTGCTGCTGGAGCACCTTCGAGCGTCGCAGCGTGAGAACTTCGAAGACGAGATCTTCACGGACTTGACCAGCCGCCTCAGTCAGCACGCAACAGAGGTGTTAAAGCGAGTGCAGGCATCTATAAACGAACCGCCTCAGAACTTTCAGGCAGATTCCAGCGCCGTCATTGAGACACGTTTCTTCCGAACTCTCCCAGGGCCAGGTGATCAGTACGAACTACGTGAAGAGGGTTTGACTCTCGCCCTCGGCTTCACGCTGGTTGACCAACTTTGGCAAACGCTTCGGGCAAAACAGGATTTAGCCGCTCGGATATGCCAGCTTGTCGAGCCGATACAGGCCATGGACCGAACCGCTGATGTGCTCTTTGCATCTTTAATGATCTGCGCACTCGACGGCATTAGATTTGATAATAAAATCTTATCTGGTCTGCTAAATGAGTTTGCCAATCTACAAAATGTGGATAACCGTCGCTTTGAAACATTCGTTGGGATCGTCAAGCTTCAACCAGAAACACATTTCGACGTTTTAAAGATTCTGTGTCTCGAAAATGGAAGAAGAATCAATCAAGACTGGTTCATCCACGCCACGTTTGAAGTCACGCAATCTGAAATAGGATGGCAAGCGGCTGAAGCAGCCATACGTCAATGGCTTCACTGCTACAACAAGGATCCCGTTGAACAGACTAATCGTTATCACAGGCGAAATGACTCAGAGTACGAAAAACAGCTTGAGAGAAAAAAATCTGAAATCGAAGAGACCTTGTCTTCTCTATCCTCTTTTGAAAAGCAACTACTGACGCAGATGACCGAGGTATCGAGCGAACCTGACGAATTGTTTACGATAGCACTTCGGCTACTGGCGGGACGCTCCCTCGTTGGCTTCGCCGAAAGCTTTGTTGCAATGGGCTTAGCTTTTTCATTGAATAAAGATATCTCTTTTGCACGGAAGGCATTTAATCAACTTACAACATTTAATCGGGTGGAGCGCGCCGCAACCAGATATTCCTTCCTCAAAGCGATTGAGCCACTACGCAACAATACTACTTCGAAAGGAGCCCAGTGGACGATTGTACGAATGCTTAATTCGAGCGGTGAAGAAGTTGACGCGACAGAGGCCGATGCGATTGCTGAAGAGCTACGAAAGGGGGGATATAACTTTGAACCGCCATCACCCGACAAATGGCGTCAGGTTAAAGTGGCAAATCCTGATGCTGCTCGACCAACAGATATAGAGCAAGGGATCCAACAATTCACAGCTCTTGCTCCCGATATGATGTTACAGACAATGATGGGGCAAAGCAGCGAAGACCACAGCTTCATACAATTTCTGCCAGTTGCATGCCGATTTGAACCCGCAGTCGCTATTGAAAAAACTCAAAGTATCCTTGCAGGGTTGTTAACAAGAACAGGACTTCCTCTGCGGCAGCTAATTCTAAACAGTGAAAATGACATCCCATTAGTTACCCCTGACTTAGCGAAGAACTTGCTCAATAGAATGGTGGAAAGCGATGCCTTTGAGGTTCTGACAGAAAATGATCGGGATATTTGTCAGATGTTTGTGTTTTACTATGCCGCCGCACAAATTTCAGCAGAAGAACAACTCAAATGCATGACGAACAAAATCGTCGGGACAAAATATTTACTAAAAGCCATCCCAAGCCTTAAACGCCAACCAACAGAAGCAATCGTCGCAGCACTTCAAAAATCACTCGAAACTAACGATGAAGAAGCTGTTTATGGAGCTCTTGCGGCTGCGTTATATGGCAAAACCCAGATAAATAGTGAACTCGAAGAGCTGATATTAAAGTGTTTTATTTATGATTCTTCTATGCTTCGCTCAGTTATCTATGAATTAGCAGTGTTCAATGATTTGGATCTTGTTCGACAGGTTCATACGCTAGATAGTTGGAACGCAACCTCTGCAGACGAAAAAACCTATGAGGAGTGGTTCGGCTCTATGCTATTGGTAGAGGCGTGCTTTCGAAACGAATTATCGAGCGAAGAGCTACTAAATCGAATAAACCATAAGACTTGGTTCGCATCAGCCAATAGATTAGGAAAGTCATTTGCTAAACCAATGGTAGACTGCTTTATACAACGACTTACTAGCGGGATTACTGCTGCCAGCAAAATACAACCTCCACTTGCAGACTTGGAACTATCTAGGACTGAATTAGCCCCATACGCTTTCATATCTATCGAAGAGTCAAATCGAACAAACGAACGCTTCCCTAAGCAAAAGAGCTTAGAGGAAATTCTAGATAACGATGATTATTTCGACGAAAAGCAAAGCAGACTAAATGCAGTAGCGGAAGCTTTTTTCACAAAGCTGAAAGGCACAGATGCAGAACTCTTAGTTAAAGAAATTACTATAGACAATCTCCAACGCCTAGTTTTTCAAGTACCCTCGCTGATCGATGAACTGGTCAACATTTTAGAACAGACGGACACGGCTAAATTCCTTTGGCTCAAGAACTTGGCCTTTGCTGTGGCAAATCTACTTTCCTCGAAATATCCAGAAAAAGCTGTGGCACTGCTAAACCGAGCAGCAACGTCACAAGGTTTCGTGACACTGGCTTTAGGAGACGATCTGACCCTTGAACATCAAGCCATTTGGGGAAGCGAAGTATCTAAACCAATACAAAAGTTGCGGTATCAAAGACTTTTAGGTGCCGAAAATGACGCAGTTCTTGCCCGAGAAATACTCGCAGCAGAGCGTTTTGGTGCGGCTGACTTTATTACATCATTGATTCAACAATTTGCTTCCAGCGAAGATAGTTTAGATCAAGCATACGCCATAACGATTGCAGGATACTCGACTCAGTCTGATAAACTCGTTGGCATAATTGATAAACACATCAATGGTAAAGGTATGTGTGCCAAAGCAGCTAAACATGCATTTACAGAGTATGAGAATGCTCTATGGGCACAAACATGGGTTCAAAATATGTGGGACGCACCAACACCAGAGGAGTTCTGGCGGTATCTAATCATTGCCAAAACCTGCATGGATGCACGCATTAGTACACAACCTCCGATAGCTTGTAAATGGTCACATTATTCCCCTGTGTTTAACCAAGCAAGGGAGAAAGCAATCAAAGAAAGAAACAAGGAACGAAAGAAGAGACTTATTGGGCAAGAAATACCTGATCCAATCTTTGTCACTTCTGTAGAAAAAATGTTTTAAGCATTACCTCCATAAACAAGAACCCCGCCTTTTGGCGGGGTTCCCTCATCGAATCGATGAGCCGTAATTAACTTATTCCCACTCGATCGTCGCTGGCGGTTTGCCAGAGATATCGTAAACCACACGGGAAATGCCATCGACTTCATTGATGATGCGGTTTGATACGCGGCCTAAGAAATCATACGGTAGATGCGCCCAATGGGCGGTCATAAAATCGATTGTTTCTACGGCGCGCAGTGATACAACCCAATCATATTTACGGCCATCACCCATTACGCCAACTGAGCGTACAGGTAAAAACACCGTAAAGGCTTGGCTGACTTTGTTGTATAAGTCGGCTTTATGCAGTTCTTCGATAAAGATAGCATCGGCGCGGCGCAGCAAGTCACAATATTCTTTCTTCACTTCACCTAATACGCGCACACCAAGACCTGGTCCTGGGAACGGATGGCGATAAAGCATATTGTAAGGTAGGCCTAACTCAAGACCAATTTTGCGCACTTCATCTTTAAACAGTTCGCGCAGTGGCTCAACTAAACCTAAAGCCATATCAGCAGGCAGACCACCCACGTTATGGTGAGATTTAATCACATGGGCTTTGCCTGTGGCGCTGCCAGCAGATTCAATCACATCAGGATAAATCGTGCCTTGGGCTAACCATTTTGCATTGGCGCATTTTTTTGATTCTTCATCAAAAATTTCTACAAATACACGACCGATGATCTTACGCTTAGCTTCTGGTTCGGCCTCGCCTTTCAGCGCGTCAAGGAAGCGGCTTTCTGCAGCAACATGAATAATATTCAGGCCAAAATGATCGCCAAACATGTCCATCACTTGCTCAGCTTCGTTCAAACGCAGTAGACCGTTATCAACAAATACGCAGGTCAGATTTTTACCGATAGCACGGTGCAGCAGCATAGCCACCACCGATGAATCAACACCGCCTGATAAACCGAGGATCACTTCATCATCACCAATTTGCTTTTTCAAGCGCTCAATCGCATCTTCGATAATTGATGAAGGTTTCCAATTTGCCGCGCAGCCACAAATGTCTAAGGCAAAGTGCGATAACATGCGCAGCCCTTGGCGAGTGTGGGTCACTTCTGGGTGGAATTGTACGCCATAGAAACGCTTTTCTTCATTGGCCATAGCTGCAAACGGGCAAGTGTCGGTTTTAGCAACCGCAACAAATCCTTGGGGAATCGCCGAGACTTTGTCACCGTGGCTCATCCATACATCTAGTAGTGGCTTGCCTTCGCCGCTGACTGCATCTTCAATGCCTTTAAATAACAAAGAATCTGTCAGCATTTCTATTTGCGCGTAGCCAAACTCGCCCTCACCCACACCTTGAATGACTTTACCGCCCAGCTGCTCAGACATGGTTTGCATGCCGTAGCAAATGCCAAGCACAGGCACGCCAGCAGTAAATACGTATTCAGGTGCACGTGGCGAGTTTTCAGCCGTCACACTTTCAGGGCCGCCAGCAAGAATAATACCGTTCGGGGCAAACTCGCGGATTTGGGCTTCTGTTACATCCCACGCCCATAATTCACAGTACACACCGATTTCACGGATACGACGGGCAATCAATTGAGTGTACTGAGATCCAAAATCGAGGATCAGTATCTTGTGCTCATGAATATCGCTCATGGGGAACCTTTATCTCATCTATTGTTTTAACATTGCTCAACGCGGCCATGGCCAACCTTGAGTATTGGATCATAAGTATTAAAGAGGCGCCTTAGCGCCCTCTCATCAAACGCTTAAGAACCTGAACGGTAATTTGGTGCTTCTTTAGTAATCATGACATCGTGCACATGGGATTCACCCATGCCCGCAGAGGTCACTTTCACAAATTGCGCTTTTTCATTCAGTTCGGTAATCGTGGCACAACCGGTTAAGCCCATGCATGAACGCAGGCCACCCATGTGTTGATGAATGATTTCTTTCAACTTACCTTTGTAAGGTACGCGGCCTTCAATGCCCTCAGGCACCAGTTTGTCGGCAGCATTGTCAGATTGGAAATAGCGATCTGAAGAACCTTGAGACATAGCACCTAATGAGCCCATACCGCGGTATGACTTATAAGTACGACCTTGGAATAGTTCTGTTTCGCCTGGGGCTTCTTCTGTTCCTGCGAACATAGAACCCGCCATAATGCACGATGCGC
Organism: Shewanella morhuae; assembly: GCF_900156405.1. GTDB lineage: Bacteria > Pseudomonadota > Gammaproteobacteria > Enterobacterales > Shewanellaceae > Shewanella > Shewanella morhuae. The sequence goes on along the minus strand of NZ_FTNN01000001.1, from coordinate 404,160 downwards.
CCGCTGCTAAAGCCTTAGCTAAATCGCCAGAAAAACGCACACCGCCATCAGCAATAACCGGAATACCTAGGCCTTTTAATGCTTCAGCCGCATCAGAAACAGCAGTAATTTGCGGTACGCCCACACCAGTTACGATACGCGTGGTACAAATAGAGCCAGGGCCGATACCCACTTTAACTGCGTTAACGCCGGCTTCAACGAGTGCTAATGCACCTTCCGCCGTGGCAACGTTACCGCCAATGATTTGTAAATCGGGGTGCTTAGCACGGGTTTCACGAATACGTTGTAAAACGCCTTCTGAATGTCCGTGGGAAGAATCGATAAGTAGTACGTCAACACCGGCTTTAACGAGTGCGTCAACACGCTCTTCATTACCCGCACCAGCACCCACGGCTGCACCAACACGTAAGCGGCCTAACTCATCTTTACAAGCGTTAGGTTTACGTTCGGCTTTCTCGAAGTCTTTAACCGTGATCAAACCTTTTAGTTTGAAATTATCATCAACAACAAGGACTTTTTCAATGCGATGCGAATGCATTAGCTTTTGCACTTCATCTAATTTAGTGCCTTCGGCAACCGTGACTAAACGCGATTTTGGCGTCATCACTTCTTCTACCGTTCGGCTCCAATCAGTCACAAAGCGCACGTCACGTCCGGTAATGATTCCGACGAGTTCATTGGCATCGTTAACGACGGGGTAACCCGCAAAACCATTCTTCAAGGTTAATATTTTGAGGTCAGCTAAGGTCGTTGATGGGGTAACAGTAACAGGTTGTTGGACCACGCCTGCTTCGTAAATTTTCACTTTACGAACTTCTTCAGCTTGCTGTTCAATACTCATATTTTTATGAATAAAACCTAAACCGCCTTCTTGCGCGATAGCAATGGCAAGACGAGCTTCGGTTACTGTGTCCATAGCAGCAGACACAAGTGGGATATTCAATTCAATGGTTTTGGTCAGGCGAGTTTTTAGGATGGCGGTATTTGGGAGTACAGTCGAATGCGCAGGAACAAGTAACACATCGTCAAAAGTAAGCGCTTCTTTAATTAAACGTAGCATTTGCAACATCTCCCAATTTGAGTAGGATTTTAGAGGTGAAATATTGCGGCGGGATTATACCTTGCATATCACCACTGGTAAATGGAAAATAGTAAATATCACCCATTTTTTGAGTAAAACGATGCAAGGCACCAAAAATAATATTTACACTGTCTCGCGGCTCAACGGTGAAGTCAGACAAATTCTCGAGGGGCAACTGGGTAAAATTTGGCTCAATGGTGAAATCTCTAACTTTTCATCACCCAGCTCAGGTCATTGGTATTTAACCTTAAAAGACCACTCGTCACAAATTCGTTGCGCTATGTTTAAAGGGCGTAATCAGAGCGTCAGTTTTAAGCCTATCAATGGTCAGCAAGTATTAGTCAAAGGCGCGATCAGCGTATATGAGCCCAGAGGCGACTATCAATTATTGATTGAGTCCATGTTACCCGCTGGCGATGGGCTACTGGCGCAGCAGTTTGATGCACTCAAAATGAAACTCGCCGCCGAGGGGCTATTTGCCGCAGATACTAAAAGATCTTTGCCGAAAAATATCCAACGTATTGGTGTGATTACTTCGCCAACGGGCGCGGCCATTCGTGATGTGCTGCACGTATTAGCAAGGCGCGACCCTTCGATTGAAGTCATTATTTACCCGACTCAAGTGCAAGGCGCTAATGCTGACATCAACATTTGCCAAGCGATTAATATCGCCAATCAAAGGCTAGAAGTTGACGTGTTACTGCTCACCCGTGGCGGCGGCTCGCTTGAAGATTTGTGGTGTTTTAACAGCGAAGCTCTCGCGCAGACCATTTATAACAGCGCCCTGCCCATTGTTAGCGCAGTAGGTCACGAAGTCGACACCACCATCAGTGATTATGTGGCCGATATTCGCGCACCAACGCCCTCTGCTGGCGCCGAGTTGTTATCCCAAGATAGCGACAATAAAACACAGAAACTGGCAATGGCATTATCGCGCCTAGCTCAAAGTGCGAAGCATTATCAGCTCAAGCAGGAACGGCGCTTAAGTTTGCTTGAACACCGACTGCAGCGCCAAGATCCTAAACGTAGCTTGCAGCAGTTCGAACAACGATTCGATGAGATGCAATTAAGGCTAGAGTCGGCGCTATCGAATCGATTACACCAGCTTGGCCGCTGCCAGCAATTGCTCACCAGTCGCCTTGAACAGCAATCTCCCAAGCATAGGCTCGCGATTGAGGCTAACAGGCTAAGTTACCTTACCAGTCGCTTACAGGATGCATTACAGGACAAACTGAGCCAAAGTGAGCAGCGGATAAAATACGCGGCCCATCAGCTTGAAACCGTCAGTCCGCTTGCCACTTTAAGCCGCGGCTACAGCATTACCACCGATGTGCATAACCAAGTCATAGATTGTACCGATAACCTAGCAATCGGTGATAGTGTGCAAACCCGCTTGCGCCACGGGCAGTTAATCTCAACGGTTACGCAGATAACTTCGCTCGAATAAGTAAAAGAACGCCATCACACAAAGGTTAAACGCGCTTAAAATACAAAAGGAACCCTAGGGTTCCTTTTGTTTCAAATGTGCATGGTAAATAACACTATTTGGTTTTTCTGTCTTTGATATGGCTTTGCGCGCGCTTGCGACGACGCTCTTGGCTCATGGTCAATTTTTCAATCTTGTTTTCAAATGGGTTATCACCCTCGTGGAAACGCAGTTGAATCGGCGTACCAACCACTTTGAGTGAACGACGGAAGTAGTTCATCATGTAACGCTTATAAGAATCAGGTAAGCGACTCACTTGGTTACCGTGAATGACCACGATTGGAGGATTATACCCCCCCGCGTGAGCATATTTAAGCTTAACACGACGACCATTGACCAATGGAGGTTGGTGATCATCCTGTGACATTTGCATGATACGAGTCAGCATAGAAGTACTGACACGGCGCGTGGCACTATCATAAGCTTCTTCAATCGATTCAAATAAATGGCCAACACCAGTACCGTGCAGCGCCGAAATAAAGTGAATACGGGCAAAGTCAATAAAGCCAAGGCGACGGTCAAGCTCGCTCTTCACTCTGTCTTTAATGCCTTGATCTATACCATCCCACTTGTTAACAGCAATCACCAACGCGCGGCCCGCATTAAGTGCGAAACCTAATAGACCTAAATCTTGCTCGGCAACACCTTCACGGGCATCGATAATAAGCAACACCACGTTGGCATCTTCAACTGCTTTCAAGGTTTTGATCACCGAGAATTTCTCAATGACTTGATGTACTTTACTGCGACGACGTACACCCGCAGTATCGATAAGCACGTATTCGCGGCCTTCACGTTCCATTGGAATGTAAATACTGTCACGAGTTGTACCAGGCTCGTCAAATACCACGACGCGCTCTTCACCTAAAATCCGGTTAGTAAGCGTTGATTTACCGACGTTAGGCTTACCGATAATCGCCAGCTTAATAGGCAAATCTTGTAGACGCTTTTGCTCAGCTTCAGCTTCTTCTTCGCTGTATTCGCGCTCTTCGGTCACTTCACCGTCTTCTTGGCGCACAATACCCATAGCTTCGGCGTAAGGCGTTAACGCATATTCAATCATGTTGGTGACGCCGCGTCCTTGAGACGCTGCCATTTGGTAAACTTCACCTAAACCTAATGACCAAAACTCACCACAGGCTGAGTCAGCATCAATACCGTCAACCTTGTTAGCAACCACAAAAGTAGTTTTTTGACGGCTACGTAAATGCTGAGCAATCGACAGATCCGCAGCAGTCAAACCCGCGCGCGCATCAGTCATAAATAAAACGACATCGGCCTCTTCAATGGCGGCAAGGGATTGCTCGGCCATTTTAGTCTCGATCCCCTCTTCAGTGCCGTCGATACCACCGGTATCCACCACAATGAACTCATAGCCAGATAAAAATGCGCGACCATATTTACGGTCACGTGTTAGGCCAGGAAAGTCAGCAACCAACGCATCACGCGTGCGCGTAAGGCGATTAAATAGGGTGGATTTACCGACGTTCGGCCGACCAACAAGGGCCACTACAGGGATCATGATTTTGCCTCTAAAAAACTTTTCAATAAAAAGCCCCCGGAACACACTTCCAGGGGCTCTACAAGGATAACACTGTTAACTATGGAAGTGTTACAACAGCTAACTTTCCGCTGCGACCTTGAACATAGATTTTATCATCCACCACTAATGGTTGGCTGTATAACCCAGAACTGTCCACTTGGACACGACCAACAATCGTCCCTGTACTGCGATCGATAAAATGTAGGTAACCTTCAAAATCACCTACTACTAAATAGTCTTGATACACAGCGGGCGATGTCAACGTGCGGTTGGCGAGCTCTGAATTACTCCATAACTCTAAACCGTTACGTTTATCAACCGAGTAAATACGGCTGTGATCATCAACTAAAAACAAGCTTAAGCCCGCTGAGGCTAACTCGTTAAAGCTAGAATACTTACGCGTCCACACCACACGACCCGTGCGTAATTCCATCGACACTAAGTTACCGTTGTAACTTACTGCATATAAATTGTCGCCAAGGATCAACGGCGTCATATCTACATCGGCCATACGAGTAAACTCGTTACCACCGGTTGGGTTATAAATCGCTTGTTCCCATGCAGCTTGACCATTATTTTTGATCACTACGGCCACTTTGCCATCGGCGGTGCCAATGAAGAAACCACCGGCTTCGTAAGCTGCTGAACCAGTACCACGCAGGGTCAGGTTCGGTAATTGCATTTCATACACCCATAGCTTAGCGCCTGTATCGACGTTAAATGCTTCAAGTGAACCAGAACTCGTGCTAACCACCACCACATCATCGGCAACCGTAGGTGCTGACAGTAACTCACCGCCTGCAACTACATACCATAATACTTGGCCATCTTCGGCGTTGAGTGCGGCTAATAACCCACTTTCACCACCAACAAAAACTTTGTTGCGCGCTACAGTTAAGCCCGCGGCAATACGGGCGCCTTTGTTTTTAGCTAAGACATTGTCGCGAAATTCTTCACTGAAATCTTTAGTCCACACGCGATCGCCTGTCGTTTGATCAAAGGCGATAACTTGTCCATAGCGATCGGCAGCAAAGATTTTTCCGTAATTTACAGCCGGAGCTAGGCGAGAATAATAATCGCCCACGCCACTCCCGACAGAGGTGCTCCAACTCACTTCAGGAAATACTGTTGCCTGAATTTCTGTTAGCGCACTCACTGGCTCGTCTTCAACATCGCTGGACGAACAGGCAGATAACATCGCCAGACTTAATCCAGCGGCCAGCAGGTTTTTGCACCAAGACTTCATCAAAGGATCCCTTATGCCTGATTTAGGCTATCAAGTTTGATTTTAAGCGCAGGGCTTGTCACCACACCACCATTATCCATGGCAGCTTGATAAGCCACTTTGGCTTTTTCATGTTCACCTTGACGAACTAAAAAGTCACCTTTCAATTCTTCGCGCTGGGCGATAAACGCTTTGTCAGTCACTTGCTCTAATGTTGCAAGCGCTGCATCCATTTGATCTTGTTCTGCCTGAATGCGTGCTAAACGCAAGGTTGCAATCACATCAAGACTTGCCCCCGGTTTAGCTGCTATTACTTTATTTAAAGCATCAATAGCTTTAGGGTAATCTTTCGCTTCTACCGCTGTTTTTGCCACGATAAGTTCTAATAAAGCTTGATAACCCTTTTGATCATGACTTTTAGCAAACTCTGCAACGCCAGCAAGCATTGCGGCTTCGTCGCTTGATTTTGTGGTCAATTCGTGAAACGCTTTTGAGGCTTCTTCCGCCTGCGCCACTTTTGCGTCGGAATAGTAATTCCACGCATATAAACCACCTAATCCCACTACTGCACCAATTAAAATTGAACTGCCGTAATCTTTCCAGAACTGCTTGATAGCATCAACTTGTTGTTCTTCTGTGCTATAAATTTCCACGCGCACGTCCTCTTATGTAATCTGTTACTTAATGGCCAGTTCAGCTAAATATGCACTTAAGGCATGTCGAGCTATCCGTTGTTGTTCGTTGTTATTGCGTAAATGTTTCACTGTAACCATGCCGTCAGCGAGTTCATCCTCACCTAACAGTAACGCTACACTCGCGCCGCTTTTATCGGCACGTTTCATTTGTTTTTTCACGTTGCCACCGCCACAGTGACTCATCACTTTAAGACTTGGCAGTGCATCACGTAATTCCTGCGCCGCTTTAATCGCTTCGACAAGGCAACTATCACCCAGAGCGATAACATAGACATCGACAGCTGCAGGAATATCTTTTGTCAGCTCTAAGGTTTCAAGCAGCAATACAATGCGCTCTAGCCCCATCGCAAAACCGACTGCAGGGGTATCTTTACCGCCTAACTGAGCAACTAAACCATCGTAGCGACCACCAGCAAGTACAGTCCCTTGCGAGCCTAAACTAGATGTAACCCATTCAAATACCGTGCGATTATAATAATCTAAACCACGAACTAGGCGCGGATTAATGGTGTATTTGATACCAACAGCATCAAGTAGTTCACGCAATTGCGAAAAATGTGTCTTTGATTCTTCACCGAGGAAATCCATCAACTCAGGCGCATCGGCTAAAATAGCTTGTACATTGGCATCTTTTGAATCTAAAACCCGCAGCGGATTAGTGTACATGCGGCGCTTGCTTTCTTCATCGAGCGCATCTTTATGCTGCTCTAAAAACGCAATCAAAGCATCACGGTAAACCGCGCGTTCGGCTGGATCGCCAAGGGTGTTTAGCTCTAATGAAACATGCTCACTAATTGCGAGCTTGTCCCACAAGCGGGCAGATAACATTAAGACTTCAGCATCAATGTCAGGCGTACCTATGCCATAGACTTCAACACCGAATTGGTTAAATTGGCGATAACGGCCTTTCTGTGGGCGTTCATGACGGAACATAGGGCCCATATACCAGAGACGTTGCTCTTGGTTATACAGTAGGCCATTTTCGTTACCCGCACGCACGGTTGATGCCGTACCTTCTGGGCGCAACGTTAGGCTGTCACCATTGTTGTCAGCGAAGGTATACATTTCTTTTTCAACAATATCAGTTACTTCACCAATAGAGCGTTTAAAAAGATCAGTATTTTCGACTATTGGAGTGCGGATCTCGCTGTAACCGTAAGCACTGACGCTTGAACGTAGTACTGCTTCCACTTTTTGCCATAGAGGACTTTGAGTTGGCAGAATGTCATTCATTCCGCGAATCGCTTGGATCTGTTTTGCCACTGTATCGACTCGTTTGATTTCGCTAAATTAATAAAAAATGTCACGCATTATAGGCTTTTCAAGGCTAAACGTAAAACGCCCCCATCGGTTCCGAGGGCTGGCTCAACATTTATTGAGAACAATCGATGCCTAAATGCAAGTGCATAATTACTCAGTAGTATCTTTTACTTGAATGCGGTTGGCCATTAAGCTGGCTTTTGCACGTATTTTCGCTTCGAGGGAATCGACTATGTTGTCGTTATCAAAACGCTCTTTCTGGCGTTCGCCCTCATCGTAATATCCGCTCTTATTATATCCGCCTGTTAAGCCAATATGTGACACTAAGGCTTCACCTGGACCGTTAACGACGCAGCCGATAATAGACACATCCATCGCGGTAGTAATGTCTTCGAGACGACGTTCTAACTCATTAACCGTACTTATCACATCAAACTCTTGCCGAGAACACGATGGGCAGGCAATGAAGTTAATACCGCGGCTACGAATACGCAGCGATTTTAGAATATCAAAACCGACTTTGATTTCTTCGATGGGATCGGCGGCAAGCGAAATACGTAATGTATCGCCAATACCTTCGGCCAATAGCATGCCTAAACCTACCGCAGATTTGACTGAACCGGCGCGCGCACCGCCCGCTTCAGTAATCCCCAAATGCAAAGGCTGGCGAATTTGTTTAGCCAATAAACGATAGGATTCAACCGCTAAAAAAACATCAGACGCTTTAACGCTGACCTTAAATTGGTCGAAGTTTAATCTGTCTAGGATATCTACGTGACGCATGGCTGATTCAAGCAGGGCTTGTGGTGTTGGCTCTTTGTACTTGTCCATCAGATCTTTTTCTAATGAACCGCCATTCACACCAATGCGAATAGGAATATTGTGGTCACGGGCACATTCAACCACGCTACGAATACGTTCTTCATTACCGATATTACCTGGATTAATACGCAGGCAATCAACACCGTATTCGGCCACTTTTAAGGCAATACGGTAATCAAAATGAATGTCAGCGACTAAAGGCACATTAACCGCTTGTTTGATGAGCTTAAAGGCTTCTGCCGCATCCATAGTCGGCACAGAGACACGTACTATGTCGGCACCGACTTTTTCTAAGGCACGAATTTGAGCAACGGTTGCTTCAACATCGGTAGTCTTAGTATTGGTCATTGACTGAACAGCAATCGGCGCCCCATCACCAATCGGTACATTACCCACATAAATGCGGGTGGAAGGACGTCTTTTTATGGGAGTTTCATTATACATGCTTAATACGCTCTATTTCAGTTCGTGCTGCAGATCATTACGTGGTCATCAGACTTTAGGCAAGGTTAGACGTGCAACACGCCCCTTGGGGAAATCCGCTAAATTAACGATTTGACCATCTAAGCTTAAGGTTGCCACATGGGGCGCCCCTAAAATAATTTTAAACGGCGGCATACCGCTCACTTGTACGACAGCGCCAGCCCCCTTAACGCCATCGACTAAGGCTTTGCCTTTAGCATCGACAATGTTTATCCAGCAATCACCACTCAGCTGAAGATCTATTGTAGATTGGCCTTCAATTACTGCCACGGTATTGGTGTTAGTGGCTGGAGATACCGGAATCGGTGCAGGAGTTGACGCGACAAGAGGCTGTTGAACTATTGGAGCCGTTTGTGAGGTTGTTGTCGTGGCTGCAATGACTGAACCACCATCTTCATTATTTGTGTCAGCTGCTCGTGCATAATTATTGTCAGTTGGCCCTGTGCTGATATCGATAGTACTAGCATCAGTATCTTTAATGGGGCCATCGATTGACATAGAGCCATTGGCGGCTATTTCCGTTAACTGTTGGCTCGCATCGGTTTCGGTCAAAAGTACGTCACCGGGCAAAGTTTGATTAACCGCCGCGACCTCTTCTGCTGTAGGTTGTGACAAATCAACGGTTGTCAGTAGGGTTGATTTTTGCATCCACCAGACCACCAATAAACCGAGCAACACGATGACAATAAAAATACTCAACCAAGTTAAACGCTTGTCGCTGGCTTGATAGGTTGTCTTACGTGAAAAGCTTTGCATTGAAGGCTCGGTTGCTACCGGCACCTGCCGTAATAAGCCTGCTTCAATTAAAGATGTGTCTGCATGAACCATACGGGCATAGTTTTTAACATAACCACGGGTATAGGTTGGCGAAGCAATGTTGGTGAAGTTATCAGCTTCAATATCCTCTAAAACACTAGGACGTAAGTGCAGTTTTACTGCAGCTTCTTGAAGACTGAGGCCCATTTTTTCACGGCCATGTCTTAATAAAGTTCCAAGCGTTACATCTGGCGCAATTGACTCTGTTACTAAGGATTCAACTGGTGCATGGGTTTCATGATCTTTCATTGATGCAAATTAGCTCTGTATTGCTTGGCCTGAGGTGATGCTGGGAATTTGGCAAGCAATAAAATACCAAATCTTTTCACAGCGGCATCATCATTCACTGCCTGCTCTATTTGAATTCCGAGCGCTAAACTTTCTGGAGTTTGTTCTGCAACTTGGTGATAACGCGCTAATTGATTTCGCGCCTGTATATAATCACCCTGTTCGGCTTCTAACTCAGCTAACTCCAGCAACGACACCGAACGTCTCGGGTCATACTTTAACGCCATCTGAAAATACTGTCTTGCCTTTTCTGCTTGTCTAGCTTCTCGGCTACAAAGGCCTAAGTTTTCATAACTTGAAGCAGTACGCGTATATTTGGGCATTTCAATTGCGGCCAAAAACATTTTTTCAGCTTTGTTGTATTGCTTTTGTTGACACAAAAACACCCCGAAATTATTCATGGAATCGCCAGAGGCGTCCTTAGTACTAATGGCATTCATGTACGACTCTTCGGTACGTACTAAATCGCCCACGGTTTGGTAGTAATAAGCCAAAGCAATATGGACATCTTCAAGCTCTGGAGCATATTCTAATGCTTTATCGAGATTATATTTAGCTTGTTCTGAATTGCCTCGATTTAAATAGGTTAATCCCAGTTGCATCCGCTCGCGCGCAGCGGCGACCTTGTCTAACTTTCGCTCCGAAACAGGAATATCGGTTCCGGTATAAGTACGCTCAGTAACGCACCCTGTTATTAATAAAGACAGGGTTAACACTAACGAAAACTTTGGCAATCCATGCTTCATTGGCAAGCCTATAAATCTGTGCAAACAAAGAGTTAATCTATTGTGACTGATATCTGATTTTCTTGCATGCGTTTTTTTGCTAAACGCTTGGTTCTATCGCGAATATCTCCTGCTAACTGACCACAGGCCGCATCAATATCATCGCCACGGGTTTTACGCACTATCACAGTAAAACCGTATTCCATTAACACCTTAGAAAAACGATCAATTCGAGAATTAGACGAACGGCCGTAAGGTGAACCAGGGTAAGGGTTAAATGGAATTAAATTTATCTTACAAGGTGTATCTGCCATCAATTTAGCTAACTCATGGGCTTGGTCTGTGCTGTCGTTAATATGATCGAGCATCACATACTCAACTGTGACGCGGCCACGGTTAGCATTGGACTTGGCAATATAACGACGAATACCCGCTAAAAACTCATTCAGCGGATATTTTTTATTAACGGGGACTAAAATATCACGCAGCTCATCATTTGGTGCATGAATACTGACCGCAAGAGCCACATCAATCGCATCACCTAATTTATCTAACGCTGGAACCACGCCTGATGTTGATAGGGTCACGCGGCGTTTTGATAAACTAAAACCAAAATCATCGAGCATAATATCCATTGCTGGGATTACGTTGGCTAAATTCAGTAATGGTTCGCCCATACCCATCATCACCACGTTAGTGATAGGACGCTCGCCGGTGTCTTTAGCAAAACCTAAAAAGTGCGATACACGCCAGATTTGGCCGACGATTTCAGAAACGGTTAAGTTACGGTTAAAACCTTGCTGGCCGGTAGAGCAGAAAGTACATTCAAGGGCACATCCCACCTGTGATGATACACATAAAGTGGCACGTTCCTCTTCAGGAATATATACCGTTTCGACTTCTTGACCTTGACCAACGTTGATTGCAAATTTGATGGTACCGTCAGTCGATTTTTGAAAACTGGCGATTTCTGGTGCAACGATTTCACAGCGCGCCGCCAACTTTTGACGTAACACTTTGTTGATGTTGGTCATCTCTTCGAAGTCACTGACACCGAAATGATAAAGCCATTTCATGAGTTGGTCGGCACGAAAGGGTTTCTCCCCCATATCCGCAAATAATGCGCGCATTGCCTTACGATCAAGGTCTAACAAATTGATCTTCTTTTCACTCATATAACTAACCTCAACATCAAAAACCGAATCCTGCAACAGGGCGGCGAATTATACAGACGCAAATAAATTTTAGCCAGTAACTCAATTAACCTATGGTAGAATACTTCTGGGCCAATGTTGACCTAAAATACGGAGTTGTAATTCCACCTATATGTTAACCCTCATCATTATAGTGCTTGTCGCTGTCGCAGTATCTTTTCTGTGCAGTGTGTTCGAAGCTGTTCTTCTTTCTGTTACCCCTAGTTATATCGCTTCACTCGAACAAACTGACAAAGCGGCAGCTACGCGTTTGCGTAAATTGAAAGAGAATGTCGAGGCTCCTTTAGTGTCAATTCTCACTCTAAATACGATTGCCCATACCGTTGGCGCTGCCGTTGCGGGTGCTCAGGCAGCAAAAATCTTTGGGGATGACATGCTGGGTGTGTTTTCAGGCGTGTTAACTTTTATTATCCTGTTCTTCTCAGAAATTATTCCTAAATCACTGGGTGCTAACCATTGGCGTCGTCTTGCTCCGAGTGTTTCTATTGCCGTGACATGGATGAAGCGCGTAACCAAACCGTTGATTTGGATGTCACAACAAGTGACTCGTTTGATGGGTAAAGGCGATGAAGGCCAATATATCCGTCAAGAAATGAGCGCAATGGCAAAAATCGGCCATGAATCAGGTGAACTCGATGAGCAAGAGTCAAAAATTTTAACTCAAATGCTTAAAGTTCGAGATATGCCAGTCACAGCAATTATGACACCGCGGACAGTGATGTTCTCGTTACCGATTGATTTAACCCAAAATGAGTTTGTGCGCCAGTATCGCGACAAGCCTTTTAGCCGTATTCCTGTGTATGACCAAGATCATGATGATGTGATTGGCTATATCACTCGCACCGATGTATTACTGGCTGAGCGCTATACACCAGACGCCCCGATTGGTGAACTCAAACGCAGTCTATTTGTCGTGCCTGAAACGGCAAAAATCCTGCCATTATTTGAGAGAATGATTAAGCGTAATACCCAAATTGCTATGGTCGTTGATGAATACGGCAGCAGCCAAGGAATCGTTACTCAAGAAGATATTATCGAGTCTATGTTAGGACTGGAGATTGTTGACTTGAACGATCCTGCCACCGATATGCAACAATTAGCCCGAAAACTGTGGACTAAGCGCATGAAACAAAAAGGCATTCGTCTATCCGATGATGGTGATTTTGAAGCCGCATCCGATGACGATGAAGCCAAATCTGGCTAAAACGCGTATAATTCAGCAATTAATGAAGTAAGGGAGCCTAGCTCCCTTACTTGTTTTAGGGGAGACAGCTATCATCTCCCGCCGTAATAGAGGTCAGTTATGAAACAGAGTTACACACTCTCACTCGCGCACATTAATGATACCCATTCCAATTTTGAACCTAGCCGCGTGCAATTTAATCTAATAGTAGGTCATCTTAAGCTTGATATGACTAGCCATAGCGGTGGTTATGCCCGTATTGGCCATCATATTGCCAAGGCGCGCCAAGCGGCGACTGAAGCCAATACACCTTTTATCTTTTTGCACGGCGGCGATAGCTTTCAAGGCACGCTTTATTTCAGCCACTTTAAAGGTAAAGCTAATGCTCACTTACTCAACCTGTTAGCGCCCGATGCGATGGTCATTGGCAATCATGATATCGATGAAGGTAACGCAACACTTGCCGAGTTTGCTAAGCAGATTGATTTTCCATTGCTTGCGGGCAATATGGATTTAAGCCAAGAGGATATTAATAAGCCGGGTTGCCTACGGGGTTTGCCTAATCTTTTGGATTATGACCATGAGCTAAAATTAGCTAAATACCTCGTTAAGCCTTTTCACGATAAAACGCTGGCCATAATCGGTATTACCTTAGATCAGATGAAAGAAATAGCACGTCCCGATCCCGATACCCATTTTGTTGATGCCATTGCCACCACGGCGCGCACTGTTGAGCATCTTAAACAACAAGGTATTAAGCATATTATTGTGCTCAGTCATTTAGGCTTAGATCAGGATAAACGTCTTGCGGCCGAAATCGATGGCATTAGCCTTATCGTAGGGGGACACACTCATACGTTACAGGGCGATTTTCGTGCGCTGGGTTTGAGCAATATGCCCTACGGTGAAGTTATCAATAACACGCCAATAGTGCATGCGGGCAAATATGCTGAAGTGCTCGGTTTAGCCCAGATAACCTTTGATGCTGAAGGGAAAATGCTAACCTTAAACGGCGGCAACTACTTTATGCTCGATCAACACTTTGTGCTAAGTGCTAACGTCGCTGTCAACGATACCGACTATCGAGCTGTACGTCAGCAACTCAACCATCATCCACATATTTTGTGGGACGAAGCCGATGCTGATATCGCTGGTGTGATTAGGGATATCTACAAACCCGCTATTGCCGAGATGGAAAATTATGTCATCGCACAAGTTCCTAAAAATTTAGTGCATACTCGTTTGCCCTCAAAAAGTTTGCCCCACGGCAGTCAAATTGCGCCTTGGGTGAGTCGCAGCATGTTTCAAGAGGCTAAACTTGTTGACCCACGGATAAACTTTGCCCTACATAACGCTGGCGGTGTGCGCCAGTCTGTTTCCCAAGGGCAATTGACGCTTGCTGATGTCATGGGGCAATTACTGCCCTTCGAATTGCCGCTAGTAAAGTATGAAATCCAAGGCCAGTTTTTGTACCAGGCACTAGAATCTGCGATTAACTCCGCCACTAACAATAGTGTGTTAGGTACAGGCGCGGGTAGTTTCCCGTATACCTATGGTTTGCGTTATTACTACGATGGCAGACGTCCATTGGGCGAACGTTTATTTAGGTTAGAAATGATGCAACAGGGCAGCCAATCTCTTTGGCAGACTGTAGAGTACGAATCATTGTACATGGGGGTTTCAACCTCTTACACCGCTGCAGGGAAAGAAGGTTATCATCCACTGCTGCAAGCTCGCTGGCAGGAGTCGATGGAATCATTAACGTTGCCACAGGCATTTATTCGTTTTTTAAAGCGCTCACCTAATTTATCGGATTTGTGGTCACAACATGTGCATTACACCAGTCACAGGCCGCGTGGAAAATAAACGCGGCATCTTGTATCTGCATATTGTTCCTAAATGGCAAACTCAAACATCTAAAATGGCCAAATACATTGGAGTAAGCGCTCAGTAAACCATGCCTGCGCTTTACCCTCTTTATCTTTACGCCAAGCCATAAATACACTTTGGGCTGGGCGCGGAATGTCTACGTGGCAAGCAACTAACGCCCCCGTAGCCAATGCATCCAAGATCAGGTGTTTTGGAATATAACCCACACCTAACCCTAATTGCTGCGCCTTAATTTTGGTCTGCATGTTCGGCACTCTAATCACTTGACGACTATCAAATAAACCACTTGAACGTTGCGCCAGTGCGGTTGAACTGTCGGCCACCACAATCGAGGGAAACTGCAATAAGGCCTCAGTCGGAATAGGATCCCTATATTGCGCTAATGGGTGGGCAGGATTTAAGGCAAACACAAACTCTAATTCACCCATTTCAACCACATGATATTGGCCTTTGGGCCGATCACCTGTCACGCCAATCGCGATATCGGCACGGCCAGAATAAAGTGCATCCCAGCCGCCACCTAAAGACTCTTCACTAATATTCACAGTCACTTGCTTGCCTAACTCAGTAAATTCACCAATCAACTGCAACAGGGGTAAATCTGGCACCACGGTATCTATGGCTAAGGTTAGCGAAGACTCCCAGCCCGTCTCCAATTGACGTACTGCCTCTTCAAGCCTTGATGTTGCGGCGAGGATTTCTCGACCTTGGCGCAATACCAGTTGACCAACTAAAGTCAGCTCAGCGCGCTGCCCTTTACGTTCGAATAATTTAGTCCCTAAATCACTTTCTAGTTTTTGCACTGTGTAAGTCAACGCCGACGGTACTCGAAACAAAGACTCTGCCGCAGCAGAGAAACTGCCCTTTTTATCAATCGCATCGAGCACGATTAATCCATCAAGACTAATAGATGGCAACATACACACCTCTTGTTCAAATTATTTGAAATACAAATTGAAAATGTTCCGATTTTCTTCAATAAAGATCAAGTCTACACTGCTTAGCAATAGAGGTGTTCTTTCAGATGCACGACTAAAGACAATGAGGAACCCGTTAATAACACGCTTAAATATTACTTAAACATAATTTAAATAATTTGAAACAAGGAACATACCATGAAAACACTCATTACAAAAATACTGAAATCGGCACCAAGTTTTGCCCCTCTGGCACTGCGTATTCCTATCGGGATTATTTTAATCGCCCATGGTTCACAAAAACTTTTTGGCTGGTTTGGTGGCTACGGTTTAGAGGGAACAGGCCAATGGATGGCGTCAATTGGCCTAACGCCCGGTTACTTAATGGCTTTAATGGCAGGTTCAAGTGAGTTTTTTGGTGGACTGTTGTTGTTATTGGGTCTACTGACTCGCCCAACAGCTTTGGTACTGTCATTTACTATGATAGTGGCGATTTTCTCAGTGCATATAGGTAATGGGCTGTTCCTTGCTAACAACGGTTATGAATTTGGTTTAGCGCTACTGGCAGCCACAGCGTCACTGGCTGTTTCAGGTGCCGGTAAATTATCACTCGACAATCTTTTAGCTAGCCGCATCAAATAAGGGGAATCAAGATGATCACACTACGCAAAGCACAGGATCGCGGTCAGGCAGATTTAGGCTGGCTTAAGAGTCAACACACTTTCTCTTTTTCTAGCTACTACGATCCAGCCCACATGGGAATTTCATCCTTAAGAGTGATTAATGATGACACAGTGGCACCCGGCGCAGGTTTCGATACCCATGGCCATAAAGATATGGAGATCATCAGTTACGTGATATCCGGCACTATCGCCCACAAAGATAGTTTCGGTAATATCAAAACCTTACCTGCAGGCGAGTTTCAATTGATGTCGGCGGGTAAAGGTATTTACCACAGTGAGTTCAATGCCTCAACTACTGAGCCACTGCACTTTTTACAAATTTGGATCCGCCCAGATACCTTAAGTATCGATGCGGGTTATCAGCAAAAAGCCTTCGAGCAAAGCTCAGCGCTGACGGCCGTGGTGACTCCCACTGGTGACAATGGCACGCTTAAAGTACAACAAGATGCCACCGTTTATCGTTTAGTGCTGAACGAAGGTGAAAGCGTAACAATGAACAGAACACCTGCTCAAGCGAGTCGTCATCTGTATGTTCAATTGATTGAAGGCACACTGGATATCAATGGTACGACATTGACGCCAGGAGATGGCGCGCATTTAACTCAGCTTAGCGGTGTCGACTTTAGCGCGACTTCTGGTCAAGCCATGGCGTTAGTATTTGATTTATCGGCTAATGCCTAAAGTTTGGTACATAAGGTTTAATAGCTAGCTGACGTAAGCTGACGGCGGTAGTTAAATATTAGAGGGCAAGAGTCATGCTAAAGTTAACCAGAACTTGAGCGGCCTGCCCTTTACTCTTATCTAGCGTATTTAAAAAGCGTTTATGCTCATTTCGGCGCGTATTACGAAAACCCTGCTTCTCAAAAAAAGGCCGCGCTAAATAGGATGCCTCTACCGTTAATCGTTTAAGAGCTAAGCCTTTTACTTGTTCAAATAACGCAAAATACAAAGTGGTTGCCACACCTGAGCGTGCATATTCAGGATGAACAAATAAACATTCGATTTCGGCAGAAGCCTCAACCTCAGTGTCATCCCCCAGCTTAAGATTAATAAAGCCTACTAGCATGTTTTCTGTCTCAGCCACCCAAATAGTGGTTCCTTTAAGACGCTCAAGCCAATAACTGTCGCTGCGGCTCTCGCCTTCGATATAAGCCCAAGCTGAACGTTCAGCAAAGGAGTAATACTCGCCTGAGCCTTGCATCACACTCGCCTCAAAGATTAGCGCGAGCTGCGAAACGTCCGCTGGCGTAAATAGTCGAATCTTCATTCTCAGCCCTTATCTTAAATGATTAACAGATTGAGATTAACGGTATTTTGCTACAAATAAAATAGTCAGCTTCAACTGCTTTACGCCCATGCTTTACTACACAATTCTTTACACCACTTTTTAGAATCAAAAGTTAATCAAACTAAAAGCTAGCTAAAACCAAAATTGAACAATGTTTAAATCTCTTTAATCATATAAAAACCGCGAATAATTTGCCCTCGTTTTTGCTGGTAACTGGCCTGTACCTGCGTAAAGCCCATTTGATTAAATAACCCTTTCGATAAATAGGATGCATCTAGGCTCACACGAGAATAACCCTGTGCCTTAGCCCAATCCTCTACAACAAGGTAAGCACGCTCGCCTAATCCCTTGCGCTGATAATCCGGATGTATATATAAACTATCAAGGTAACCTTGCTGGCTAAAATGGGTTTCAATATTAATAAAACCGATACACATTGCCGATGTTGCTAGGGCACCTTTGGCCAATACCACCCACGCTTTTGAGCGGCTTAAGCGTAAATCCCAATGCTTAGCTGATCTGGGCGCCGCTGACCAAGCCGCAAGCTGCGCCGATGAATAACGGGCATGATTGATGCTATGCACACAAAGATGAAATAATTCACTCACCTCACGGGCATAACATGATTGATAAGGCTGAATTTCAAACTGTTCAAACGCCGCCACTTAATTGCTCCTTCGATTAAAGCATAGCTAAAAATAGTGACATTTTGCCGCGTTTAGCCCCATCGAGATAGCCAAAAACTGACATTTAACACCATCAAGCAATAGAAACAAAAACGGCCTCGAAAATATCGAAGCCGCTTAATCGGTATGGCGCACAAGAGGGCGCACTCAATGCTACTGACTATTTTTTCTCGATTTGACCCACAAATAATAGTTTATCAAAGGTGCGATCCAAGGTTTTGCTAGTGAATTCGTTCATCCACATTTGTTCAACTACAGATACTTTATCGCCTTTACTCACTTGAGTTTCAGGACCCGCTGCCCAAAAAGTCGTGTCAGCTTCTTTAATCTGTACGTAGGTGTAACCGCCACCATTCATAGTATCAACAACAGTACCTTCGTGGGTTACGCCCTGCGCCCAAGCACTTGACATGCCTAATGCTAACGTTGCTACCGCTGCTAATTTTACTAATTTCGCTATCATGCCTATGTTCCTTTTGTTTTACTAATATGCCGCATTAAAGCACGCCAACAACAATAAATCGCTAATCTCTATCACGAAATACAACACTTATCGCAAAAGCAATATTTTTATGCCAAGGCAGGGAACTCATTTCAATAACGGTTTTAGCATGCCTTCTAAGCCATTTAGCTTAACTTCATACATTAAGGCTAATTGCTCACCCAACTTCCCCTGAGGAAACCCTTGCTTATGGAACCACACAAGGTAAGGCTCGGGTAATGTTAATAATTTACGCCCTGCGTATTTACCAAACGGCATAGTCTGGTTAACCGCATCAATCAGTAACTGTTGATCCACTTCATTATTCTCCACGCAATCCAGCACTATATATTACCGCAAAACCAAGTCATTTTCTTATGTGTTCAAGTCGCAACAAATAGCTGAAAGATGCTATAAAAATACCCTACTATTGTTTAATGTAATAATTAAAAAGGCTTAAATATCAATAGAAAAAATAATTTTAACACTATTGTGAATTGAGATTAACGCTGTAATAACCGACGAAGCATAGTGACGTCTGTCAGCTGACTGATTTGGTTAATGACCGCGTTAAATGCATCTGCACCACGACTGGAATAATGTGCAGATAAAGGATTCATAAAACCATGTCCAAATTCTGTATTAATACAATAAACCTTATCGACTTTGGACAACACATCGCTCACTTGACTCACATTAAAGTGTTCTTCATGGTTTGGAAATATCAATGTACACGGATATTGGGGTATTACATTAAGATGATTTCTGATTTGCCCAGGATAAAATCCAATAAAATGCAGAGGTGCTGCTTTAAAGCAGCAATCCATAACTCTCCATGCAGCAGACGCACCCGCACTAAAACCAATAATGACTAAATCTTCTACTGAAGATGAAACAGCATGGTGAATTTTGTCAAAATAGCGCTCATGGCCACATTCTTTCAGAAAGGCCTCATAAGCAGAGTGCTCATTGATAAAGCATTTTATTTCCCCATCGTATGGATCAACAATCTCCACTATAACGTGTTCGTTATTTATACTACCGACTAGCCTTATAATATCCGCTGTCACACCAAAAATATCAGTTGATATGAGTATTCTCATGGTTTCCTTAATGCATTTAACCGCACTTTACTTAGGCTGTTGCTAAACGAGTAAATACACGAAATTTAGACTTTAGGGTAAATCAATTTAACCGCGACTGTAAATCATCACCGTTATGACGCCACAAATAAATTGTTACGCAAAAAATAAGCAGCGACTTACCACGCCAAGGGCTATAAATGTTAAAACAATGCCGCAAAGGTTGACTTCATCCGACTTTGTCCTCATTAACTGATATAGGTAATGACATTTCATTTCGCTAAAGGCACATTATGTTTGCGATCTCACTCACAGTGCTACTTAGTGTGGCCACAATAGCTTGGTTAATCTCAACCCGCTGGCGTAAAACATTGCATCGACGTCGTATAGCGGCAAGACCGTTCCCTAAAAGCTGGCGAGTAATTCTTAAACAAAGGCTACCTTACTTTCATGCGCTACCAACAGATTTACAACTGCAACTCAAGCGGCATATTCAGATCTTTATCGATGAAAAGACGTTTGTCGGCTGCGATGGTTTTGAAATCACCGATGAAGTTAAAGTTACCATCGCTGCCCAAGCTTGTCTTTTATTACTAAATCGTAAAACAGATTTCTACCCCAAACTGACACAAATCTTGGTCTACCCTGATGCCTTTATCGTTAATAATCAGCATCAAGATGCGAGTGGTATTGTGTGGGAACAGCGCAATGTACTGGCGGGTGAATCATGGCAATATGGCAAAGTGGTGCTTTCGTGGAGAAATACCTTAGCTGGCGCCGCCGATCCCCATGATGGTAATAACGTCGTCATCCATGAGTTTGCCCACCAGCTTGATCAAGAAGATGGCCAAGCCAATGGCGCTCCTATCTTGCAGCACTTTGCTGACTACAGCACTTGGTCTGACGTACTAAGCCATGCTTTTACCCAATTGCAGCATTGCGCCAAAGTAGGTGCCCCCTCTATATTTAATTATTATGGTGCAACTAATCCGGCTGAGTTTTTTGCGGTAATAACCGAAACCTTTTTTGAACGACCAGAGGATTTCCACCAGCAGCACCCCGCCTTGTATCGAGAGCTGAGCCATTTTTATCAGCTCGACCCCATTAACTGGCACTAAATAACCTGAACCTGACAATGAGACCAATATGATGACATACACAAGCTCAAATCAGCGCCATCGTAACCTGAAGATTTTTTATACGTTAATGATGTTACTCAGCATATTAGTCTGCCATCAGACCTATGCAAAAGATCAAACAAAACAGTTGTCAGCAACAAATGCTATGACACAGGATCAGGCTAACAGCGATCAGCAAGCCGCAGCTAAGGTTCTCGATCTACTCAACGAGTATTCGAGCCATGCTGACTGGGATCGCTATTTTGCGCTTTATCGTGCAGATGCAATTTTTATCGGTACCGATGCCAATGAACGTTGGGGGATGGAAGAGTTCGAACGTTATTCAAGACCGACAACAGGTTGGCGTTATGATTTAACCAAACGCGCTTTGCTTCAATATGGCGATGTGATGTTATTTGACGAGTTACTCACCAGCCCCGCCTACGGAGTGAGTCGCGGCACAGGGACGTTAATCAAAACGGATGGCAAATGGAAAATCGCTCAATACCACTTGAGCTTTCCGATTCCTAATGCAATTGCCAAACAGATAATGGCTGAAATAAAAGTCGCAGCCGCAACGCCCAGTGATTCAGCGCCTCAATAATACAACCCCGACTGAGTAAAACAATAATGCCCGAGTAAAAACTCAGGCATTTAACCGCTCAGATCTCCCATTAAAAGTGGATACAGTTAAGAGGCGATAGCACTAAGACTGCAAATGCAGCTTAATAATACGGATCACCTTATCGATATCCTGTCGACTAATATCCTTATGGGTGACTAAGCGCATCGTGCGTCCTGGGCTTATCAATATCCCTTCGCTACGGCATCGTGCGACTAATAACTCAATATCGACCTCTGGCGTTAAGGTGACAAATAGCATATTGGTTTGCACCGCTGTGAGATCAACCGTAAATTCGCTAAGCTGACTTAACTGTTGTGCTAAATAAGCCGCATTGTCATGATCTTCACTTAACCTTTGTACTTGCTCCGTTAATGCAAGTGTACCAGCAGCAGCAAGCACTCCGGCTTGGCGCATACCGCCACCAAGCATCTTGCGCCAGCGTATGGCTTTGTTAATTAAACGCTCATCACCTAACAGTAATGAGCCTACGGGCGCACATAAACCCTTCGATAAACAAATCGATACCGAATCAAAATGCGCGGTAATGTCACTTATCGCAATATTTTGCGCTATGGCAGCATTAGCTACTCGAGCACCATCTAAGTGAATTTTTAAACCACGATTAAAAGCCAGCGCCTGTGCGCTGGCTAAATAGTGCTGTGGCAATACCTTACCGCCAATCGTATTTTCTAAACTCAGCAAACGCGTGCGAGCAAAATGGATATCATCAGGCTTAATTGCCGCTTCAATATCAGTTAAAGCAATACTGCCATCAATTTGATTAATAAGAGGTTGGGGTTGAATGCTGCCTAAAACCGCCGCGCCACCGCCTTCAAATTTATAATTGTGTGCTTGCTGGCCGCACAGGTACTCATCACCACGTTCGCAATGGGCCATTAACGCCAACAAATTAGCCTGGGTTCCTGAGCAGGTAAATAATGCACTTTCAAAGCCAAACATGTCGGCGGCCATCTCCTGCAAGTGATTGACGCTAGGATCATCACCATAAACATCATCGCCGACTTCTGCCCTGGACATGGCCAAACGCATCGCGGCGGTTGGCTGGGTAACGGTATCACTGCGTAAATCTATCATCTTGTCCTCGATTTAAGGTCTGCTTGGCACTTTATAGGCACAGGACTCTAGCGCCAAAAAACCATGTTGTATAGTTTGCGGTATACTCCAGAGGCACGTTAACTGATAATAAATGTAAGCTTACGATATCTCTTTATCATACAAAATAGTGTAAACCTGAATATACTCAATAGATTGTCGCTATCGCTCCATTCGTTACTATAAGCAGTTTAACTTGGCCATATGCGTCTAACTCGATAGAATTACTCGCTAAGATATTTGCGTCACAACAAGGCATAAATCTTAGTGATTTTGGCTAAGGCTTATCATATATAAAGGGGTTTGTGGTGAATTATTCCCAGTACAGTTGGATTAAAGTGTGGTTTTTAATCCTATGTTTAAGCCTAATATCCCCCGTATTCGCTTGGACGGATAGCGACCTAGATGGCGTGCCTGATATCAAAGATGCCTGTCCGAATACGCCGCTATATACCATAGTGATGGCTAATGGTTGCCCTGCAACGCCCGTTGAAACAATGGTTAAAACAGCTGAAGCCACAGGTTCATCACTCGATTGTGATTCTGGCAATCTTAATCACACCAGCGCTGATTGTTATGATATTTCCTCAGCGGTAGTGTATTTTGACTTTGCGATCGCTGAAGTTAACTTTGCTCAATGGAAAACACTCGCTTTTGTGAAAGCATTTTTAGAACAAAATGATGTTGCATTAACCTTAGTTGGACACACTGATGTGGTCGGGACTCCAGAGTTTAATTATCAACTGTCCCTGCAAAGAGCTCAAAACGTAAAACGGATTTTGGTTGAAGATTATGGCTTTAATCCAAATAGATTTACCGTAATTGGTAAAGGAATATCTGAACCCGTCGCAGACAATCGCTCTAGCGAAGGGCGCAGTTTAAATCGACGAGTACAATTTATCGTCAATCACTAAGTCATTTTTTTCATCAATTTAGGGAGTGAGTCAATGGAGAACCTAGAAGGTTTATTAAACCAAGCGCCTGAACTACTAGTCACTTATGGTTTGCAAATATTATTTGCACTTATTATTTTTTTTGTTGGTAAATACTTTGCAGGTGTCGCACAAAGATTAACGCGTAAGTTACTCAATAGCCGGAAAGTAGACCCTACTGTGGTTTCATTTGTTGCAAACCTCGCTTGGGCAGTGGTGTTTGTATTTGCGGTGATTGCTACATTAGGGCAAATTGGCGTACAAACGGCATCTCTGGTCGCCGTTATCGGTGCGGCAGGTCTAGCGATAGGTTTAGCTTTGCAAGGCTCTTTATCTAACTTTGCCTCAGGGGTATTGATGGTTTTATTCCGCCCTTGCCGCGTAGGCGACTATATTGAAGCCGCTGGCGTGGCGGGTACTGTTGATGAAATTACTATTTTCTCAACCAAGCTGCGTACGCCAGATAACAAGGTTATTACCGCGCCTAATTCATCTATTATGAATGGCACCATCACTAACTATTCGACGATGGATACCCGCCGTATTGACCTCGTTATTGGCGTCTCTTATTCTGCCGATATGGCGCTCACTAAAAAGATTTTTCAAGATATCTTAGACAATAACCAATATGTGCTAAAAGATCCGGCCTATACGATTGGACTATCTGAATTAGCCAGCTCTACCGTTAATTTTGTGGTGCGTCCTTGGGTCAAAAAGGCGGATTATTGGACTGCCCGTTTCCAACTTCTTGAGGAAATAAAGCGTGATTTAGATGCGGCTAATATCAGTATCCCATATCCTCAAATGGATATTCACGTTAAAGCATTGCCTTTGAACCAATAACGGTTTTGCAACAAAAACTTAATCATAGATGTAATAGTGTGCAGTTAGGCTCATCTATATTTCTCGAAGGCCTTATCGCTATGCGATAAGGCCTTTTTTATGGTTCTGAGTGCCATTTTAGCGTACCGTAAGCGATAGATAGCTGCCAAGATACTGACATTCATTTGCGAGGGGAATTCATGCAAAAATACGTTTCATTTTTAGCCGCAAGCTGCATTTATGGCTTAGTTCTAATAAGTCCAAATGCTATCGCCAATGATAAAACACAGGTTCTCATGGGCGAAAAAACGGTCACCTTAGAAGGTAAATTACCAAAGTTAGCTCAAATGGCACCAGGATTTAAAGTCGTTGATGAACATTTTACGCCTGTAATGCTAAGTGATTTTAAAGGTAAAACTGTACTCATCAGTGCAGTCCCAAGCTTAGATACAGGTGTTTGTGCATTACAAACCAAGCGTTTCAATAGCGAAGTGAGCCATTTTTCTGATGATGTGGTTATATTAACAATTAGTGCCGATTTACCCTTCGCACAAAAGCGTTTCTGTAAAGTTGAAAACGTCGATAAAATTAAAGTGCTGTCTGATTCTGTATGGCGTGATTTTGGCGAAAAATATGGTTTGTTAATTCAAGATTATGGCTTGCTGGCTAGAGCTATTTTTATCATTGATGCTGAAGGTAAACTGCAATACCAAGAGTTAGTTCCTAACATCGCGGAGCATCCTAACTATGATGCCGCACTTGAAGCGCTGAAGACTATTCAAACTCAGTAGCCACTATCAGATCAAACAGGGCAGCCTTAGCTGCCCTATCTTATAACAACCACTATAAAAATTAGTGCGTGTGTTGATCGCCATTGGCCTGATAATCAAAGGTTGGCATAGACCAATGATACCGTAATGCTAACATCCGCAGACTAAAACCAACGCTGATACAAAGAAGCAAATTAATCCATTCCGTTAATTGATAGTCTTTTAAGACGATATACAAACTTGCCGTTAGTAATGAAATTACCGCATAAAGCTCTTTCTTAAAAATCAGAGGTACTTGATTACACAGAATATCACGGATCACACCGCCAAATACGCCGGTCACTAATCCCATTACGACGGCAATCGTCGGGCTAAATCCCAGCATTAAGGTCTTCTGCGCGCCCACGATAGAAAATACCGCTAAGCCCAACGCATCAATAGCTAAAAACAACTTAGACAAGTAGCGCATCACAGGCGCGATAACCACAGTAAGTAACGAAGCAAAGGCTATCGCAATGAGGTAATGCACGTTCTCAACCCAAATTAACGGATAATTGCCTAGCATCATGTCCCTTAGCGTGCCGCCGCCAATTGCAGTGGCGCAACCAATAATCACCACACCAAATAAATCCATCTGTTTGCGACCCGCCGCTAAAGCGCCCGTCATAGCCTCGGCAAGAATACCTATTAGCCAAAGTAACCCAATAATCTCTGTCTCATGCATATTAACTACGACCGACAATTCAAAGGAGCCGATTCTGCCTGAAAAAACGGAGGTTCTATAATGATTTATTTTCTAATTAATCATTAGTAAATTTAATGCACTAATTAAATAGCAACTCAAGCGCCTACGATTCATCATCAAACCACATCATACAAAGCACTTTAATAATAGTTAGTTATAAAAGTAGTACATTAACGGCCCTTTATTTCACAGAAATTAATGATAAGTATTAATAAAGCAAATTTAACTAAATTGTAAATAGTAGTCAAAGTTCTATTTTAATGTGCAAGCGCATAAAAATCAGCCAAAAAAAAGCAGCCATGAGGCTGCTAATTTTTACTAAAACGCTATTCAAACTGAGGATTAAATAGGCGATTACTACTTAGCATCAGGTTTCGGAGGATAATTTTCCATCACACTACCCACGGCTTCATTGATAATTTTGACCCTCTCTTCAGGGGTGTTTTTATCACGAATAGTATCAACAACGGATCCACGCCAGATAAGTTTAGATGTTTTATTATCAACAAAATCAATTATCAGAGTACCCACTTCATATTCTCTAACCGTAGTCTGAGTTTGCATATTGCCACCCCATCCCCAACCAGGACCATAGTAAGGGCTATAACCGAAATTGCTGTTAAAGGTGTCGACATTTATTTTTTTATCAACCTTCGTAAAGTAGTTAACTAACACATCAGCATCTTTGGCATCGACTAACGTCATGCCCTTGGCGGCCAATTGTGCATTAACGGCTTCTCTTACTCTTTGGTCCATTAAACCATCGAGATGATAACTTGTGGAATCTGATTTCTGAGCAACCCAAGCATAGGTTTTATATTGCGTAAAGTTGGCGCTAGGATCGTAGTCCCAACCTGACTTCATTGTGCTACAAGCACTGAGTGCCAATACGGCTAACGCGACAAAAATGTTTTTCATCTTAATATCCTCAGAAGTTCAAACCGAACAAAAATAGGTAGGTGCTAGAAATATGAATTTAGCTTACATAGCAATAGTCTTATCTACAACTAAATTGATGTGTAAACTCGCATTTCATTTTACTTGACTTAAATAAAATAAAATTAGATGATAATAGTTATCAATTAGATTAAGGATAGCAGGTGGCGTACATGTATTGGTTTGCGAGCGCATTTATTGTAGCGTCTATTATTTTTTTTCTTGCACCAGAAAAGATTTCACTTGAAGCCAATAACGCTAAGCTAAAAAGGCACTTACCCGCAAGCTTGCTTGTTTTACCTGTCATAGTATTAGGCTGGCTAGTGATTAATGCTCTTGCTAACGGCGCCAATCTTACGACCGTCGCGGCTTTTGGCTTTGTCATCACAGCCTGCTTAATTGCATTACCTAAATTGCATAAATTTATCATGCCCAGTGCCTTACTCACTGCTGCAGCGTTGATTATCATGCTAGTCCTACGCATTAGTTAATTTAGTTTTTTAAAAAATATGCTTACCTCCCTGCAAAGAGTTAGCATTTTGTTCGGACCACTTAGTAATAATTCTTAAGTGGTCTTTTTTTTACCTCCCAGAACTCCCTCGAATTTGGTAAACTCAAAGAGTACCAACCACTTCTATTACTAATGAATAAAATCTATGAAAACAGATCCTAATGTATCTTTAGTATACAGTACCGATAAAGGCCGTATTAATGCAGAGCCTGTCGCTGCGCTTATTCCTGAATCTGATGGTGTCGTCAGGATCTACAGGGACAGTAAAGGCAGAAAAGGCAAAGGTGTTTCTATTATTTCCGGCTTGGGTCTTGATGACAGCGCGTTAAAAATACTGGCTCAAACCCTTAAAAAACAATGTGGCTGTGGTGGAACTGTTAAAGATTTTACCATTGAAGTCCAAACAGACAATCGTGAACAACTCAAGCTATTACTAGAGAAGCTGAATTACAAAGTAAAATTAGCAGGCGGTTAACCTCACTCAACACAGCAATATAACCCTATGTGCTAACACAATTTAGCCATATCAAACGGAGTCGTTTAATGGAGAGTTTGCAGAACCATTTCTTAATTGCCATGCCTTCACTGCATGATACGTTTTTTGAACGTTCGGTTATCTATCTCTGTGAACATGATGCTAAAGGCGCTATGGGGCTAGTTATCAATAAACCACTTGATATCGAAGTCAATTCCTTATTAGAACAAATGGAATTGCCCGCTGAGCAAATTCCCTCAGATTTTATATTTAACTCCAATGTTATGATGGGTGGACCCGTTTCTCAAGACCGTGGCTTCGTACTGCATACTTCTCAACCTTATTGGGCCAATAGCACTGATCTTAACTGCGGTTTAATGTTGACTACCTCCCGCGATGTATTAACGGCTATAGGGAGTAATAGATCGCCAGATAAGTTCCTTGTAGCTTTAGGCTTTGCAGGCTGGAGTAAAGGACAGCTCGAACAAGAACTTGCCGATAACTCTTGGCTAACGATCCCTGCAACACATGCACTCTTATTTGACATTAAACACCAAGACCGTTGGCCGCAAGCTAGCCGAACTCTTGGGTTTGATGCTTGGCAAGTTTCAGCTCAAGCGGGCCACGCTTAAACCTAATTTATTAATATAAGTCTGCACACTATGAACTCGAAAACTGTATTAGGCTTTGATTTTGGCACCAAAAGTATTGGCGTAGCCATTGGCCAAGAAATTACCGCCAGTGCCACACCATTATTGTCAATTAAAGCCGTCGATGGCATCCCAAATTGGGATCACATTGGGGATTTAATCAAAGAATGGCAACCCGACTTAGTCGTCGTAGGTCTCCCTTTAAATATGGATGGCACAGAACAAGACATGACCCATAGGGCGCGTAAATTTGCTAATCGTATTAATGCTAAATTTAAAGTAAAAATAGCCACTCAAGATGAGCGATTAACCACTGCTGATGCTAAAGCCAGATTGTTTGAATTAGGTGGCTTTAAGGCGCTGACGAAAGGCCAAATCGATGCCGTGTCGGCGGTGCTGATTATTGAAAGCTATTTTGAAAATAATTTCGGCAAATAAAACCACCGTAAAAACAAAAAGGATAAGTGGGCTTATCCTTTTTTTATATAACGGTTACGCTATGATTTATCGAATCAAAAATAGGGTTTAACTAAGTTTGCCATCATAGTGATATGGTCATCATTATCGTTCAGCGCAGCAATATAACGGAACTTCTCACCGCCGGCCTCAGTAAATATGTGACCATTTTCACCGACAATCTCCTCCAGCGTTTCTAAACAATCGGCACTAAAAGCTGGGCAAATAATAGCAACATCACGCACACCTTCTTGAGGTAACGCTTTCATTGTCGCATCGGTGTAAGGTTGTAACCATTTTGCTTTACCAAAACGCGATTGAAAAGTCATCACAAACTCGTCTTTACCTAGACCCAGTTTTTCGGTGACAAGCCGAGTTGTTTTCATGCAAAAACAGTAATAAGGATCGCCTAAATGCAAATTACGCTCGGGCATACCGTGGTAAGACAATACCAGCTTTTGTGGTTTACCATGAGCCTCAAAATCTGTCTTTATCGAGCTTACTAATGCATTAATAAAATCAGCATTATCGTGATAAGTATTAATAAAATGCAATGATGGTATATAACGCCATTTAGATAACTCAGCCGCAATCGCATCAAAAGCAGACCCAGTTGTTGGCGCCGCATATTGAGGATACAGAGGTAACACAATGATGTTATCAACGCCATTTTGATGCATTGTCTGCAACGTACTGGCTACCGAAGGATTACCGTAACGCATGGCTAAATGCACCGAAACGTCATGGTTATCCGTTTTTAACTTTTCGGCCAATTTTGCCGTTTGGCGTAAACTAATGTCCATTAACGGTGAGCCTGCAGCGCTCCAGACTTTCTGGTATAACGCCGCCGATTTAGCCGGACGTATACGCAAAATAATCCCATGTAAAATCAGCATCCAAACTAATTTAGGAATTTCTACTACGCGAGTATCCGCTAAAAACTCAGCAAGATAACGCCTCACTGCAGATGCAGTAGGTTCATCTGGGGTGCCTAGATTCAATAATAACACGCCTACTTTGCCGCGTTGCCCGTGTCCAACATCTTTGGATAAGCCTGAAAATTTAGCCAAAACAGCCTCTTAATTAAGTCTATAACAATAAGATTACAGTACCGATTCTATCGCTTGTTTAAGCTCTTCGCTATCGGGCTTCACTTTAGAATTAAATTGCTGCACAACTGTGCCGTCGCCGCTAACAACATACTTATAAAAATTCCACTTTGGCGCCGCTGTTTTTTCGGCTAAGTATTTAAATACACTATTGGCATCGCTGCCACGTACTGGCGATGTGGCCAGCATAGTAAAGGTGACACCGTAATTGATGTAACACACCTTAGCGGTATCTTTTTCGTCGTTTTCTTCTTGGAAAAAATCATCCGACGGAAAACCAATAACAACCAAACCCTTGTCTTTATAGTTTTCATGCAAGGCTTCGAGTGCTTTAAACTGTGGCGTATAACCACAGTTACTGGCTGTGTTTACAATCAACACCGGTTTCCCTTGCGTTAACTCACACAGATTAACCGTTTCTTCAGAATGTAGTTTTCGCACTTCAAGGTTCAGATAATCGGGGCAAGTTGCCGCCATAGCGCCAACACTTATCAAGCTCGCGCTTAAGGCCAATATTGTGGGTAATTTGTTCATTGCTTTCTCCTTTACCTTTACATTACGTCAGCATGCAAGGTAAAGATCATATTGAATTAAAAAATAAAAGCTATGTTTGACGCAGCATAGCGATGAAATGAAACCACTTAGTTGATGAAAATTTATCTACATAAACAAAAAACAGCCCATAAAGAGGCCGTTTAACGTCGAAATCAACTCTTGTTAATCCATGTCTAAGGTGACGCCTTCCATAAAACCTGAACCGGTAGAATCTTTACTTTGCAGTTTGATCATTAGACGTAAATCATTTGGCGAATCAGCATGATGTAGTGCATCAGCATAACTAATTTCACCATCTACATAGAGTTTCAACAAGGCTTGATCGAATGTTTGCATACCTTGCTCATTCGATTTCGCCATAGTTTCTTTCAGTAAATGCAGTTCGTTCTTCGCGATTAAACTCGCCACTCTTGGGGTGTTAATTAACACTTCAATCGCTGCGCGGCGACCATTACCATCGAGTCGAGGAATTAATTGTTGTGCGACAATCCCGCGTAAATTCAATGACAAATCGAATAATAATTGTTGATGTTTATTCTGTGGCACGAGATGCATAATACGATCTAAAGCTTGGTTAGCGTTGTTTGCATGTAACGTTGCCATACAAAGGTGACCCGTTTCGGCAAATGACAGGGCAAACTCCATCGTCTCTTGGGTACGTATTTCACCAATTAAAATCACATCCGGCGCTTGGCGCAAAGAGCTTTTTAATGCAGCGTCAAAAGATTCAGTATCAATACCGACTTCACGCTGGGTAATAATGCTCTTTCTATGGTCGTGAACAAATTCAACTGGATCTTCAATTGTTAAAATATGTCCACGCGCATGGCCATTGCGGTAACCGACCAATGCCGCCAAAGAGGTCGATTTACCCGTACCCGTTCCACCCACCATAATGATAAGACCACGTTTACTCATCACTAAATCTTTTAAGATTGGCGGTAACTTAAGCTCATCTACATCAGGAATTTTTGTTTCAATGCGGCGCATAACGCAGCCTGGAGATTCTCGCTGCCAAAAAGCACTAACCCTAAAACGGCCTAAATCCTTTACGGCAAAAGCAAAGTTACACTCACGACTCGTATGAAACTCTGCTTTCTGAGCCTCAGTCATCAACGACTCGACAAAATCTAATGATTGAGCTGGCGTAAAAGCACTTTCGGCCAAGGGACGCAATTCACCGTCAATTTTGGCGCTTGGCGGAAAACCCGCTGTGATAAATAAATCAGAGGCTTTGCGCTCAACGATCACCTTTAAATACGGACGAACATCCATCATAAATCCTTAAAATGTCGCTTGCTTATTTGAACTCTTCGCCATTGCATCTTCACGGGTAATAAGACCGCGATTGACTAGGTTCTGCAAACATTGCTCTAAGGTCTGCATGCCGTGTGCCATACCGGTTTGAATTGCTGAATACATCTGTGCCACTTTGTCTTCGCGAATGAGGTTACGAATAGCCGGTGTGCCCATCATGATTTCATGTGCAGCCACACGGCCTCCCCCTACCTTTTTAATCAGGGTTTGCGATATTACCGCTTGCAGTGATTCCGACAACATAGTGCGCACCATACTTTTTTCACCAGCAGGAAACACGTCAACCACACGGTCAATGGTTTTCGCTGCGGAAGTAGTATGCAAGGTGCCAAACACTAAGTGGCCTGTTTCTGCGGCCGTCATCGCCAAACGTATGGTTTCAAGATCGCGCATCTCACCGACTAAGATCACATCAGGATCTTCACGTAGTGCGCTTCTAAGAGCGGCATTAAAGCTGTGAGTATGGCGATGAACTTCACGCTGGTTTATCAAACATTGTTTATTTTGGTGGACAAATTCAATGGGGTCTTCGATAGTTAATATGTGGTCGTGTCGATTTTCATTCACGTAATCCACCATAGCAGCAAGTGTGGTACTCTTGCCTGAACCCGTTGGCCCAGTCACTAGCACTAATCCTCTGGGGAAACTGGCAATTTTTTTAAAAATTTCCGGTGCACCTAACTGCTCGAGTGACAAAATATCACTCGGGATAGTACGAAAAACAGCGGCAGCACCGCGGGACTGATTAAATGCGTTAACACGAAAACGCGCTAAATTAGGGACTTCGAACGAGAAATCGATTTCTAAATGTTCTTCATAGTCCTTACGCTGCTTATCATTCATGATGTCATACACTAGACTGTGTACGCCTTGATGATCGAGCGCCGGCAGGTTAATTTTTCTCACTTCACCGTCGACACGGATCATAGGAGATACCCCTGCAGAAAGGTGTAGATCTGAAGCTTTGTGTTTTACACTAAAGGCCAATAACTCAGTGATTTCCATCGTTTGGGATATCCTTGCAACTAGATAATTACATCATGACAACAATAGCAGACAGACTCGCAATCGCCCATAGCAGGATTGCACAAGCCGCACAAAAATGTGATCGCCAGCCTAGCAGTATTCGCTTACTTGCCGTTAGCAAGACTAAACCTGTTGAAGACATTATAGCAGCCTACCAAGCCGGACAGCGCTGCTTTGGTGAAAACTATGTGCAAGAAGGCGCTGAAAAAATTACTGCACTTAAAGCGACTTATCCTGATATTGAATGGCATTTTATTGGCCCACTTCAATCCAATAAAACCAACATAGTCGCGCAACATTTCGATTGGATGCATACCGTGTCTCGCGATAAAATTGCACAACGTCTTAATGATCAACGCCCAAACGAATTAACACCATTAAATGTCTGTATTCAAATTAATATCAGCGCTGAAGATACAAAATCGGGTATAGATACAGACCAAATGCTACCACTGGCTAAACTGATAACTCAGTTACCTAACTTAACACTGAGAGGCTTAATGGCGATCCCCACAGCAACCGCCGATACCGAGTTACAGCTGAAAGAGTTTTCAACATTACATAAATTATTCCAAGAACTTCAATTGCATTACCCCTCTATAGATACGCTTTCAATGGGTATGAGTAATGACTTAGATGCAGCCATTCGCTGCGGTTCAACTATGGTACGCATTGGCAGTGCTATTTTTGGTGAGCGCAATTATCCAGCATAAAAATGACTCATTGGCATAAAATGTAATGATAGCGTGTTACTTTAGCCTTGTTTTTAATGGATTTCGCCCAAATACTTTATTTACGTTCCATAAGTTTTAACGATTATAAGATCAACGAGCTTAAGCCGTTCAATCAGGCTTTAACATTCAAATGACTAACCGTTTTATCATCTTAATTTAAGGTGAATTTGTTACAAGATAACGGTTAACACACTGAAGAGAATCAAATGAGTCAACAAAAAATCTGCTTTATCGGTGCCGGCAACATGACGCGCAGTATCATCAGTGGCCTAGTGAACAGTGGCTACCCTGCTCAACTTATTCAAGCGACCAATCCTAGCCAAGGTAAACTCGATGCACTCCAAGCGGATTTAGGCATTTTGGTTTCTCAAGATAATTTAGCTGCAGCGCAAACTGCCGATGTCATAGTGCTGTCGGTAAAGCCACAATTAATGCAGCAGGTTTGTGAAGCATTACAAACTGTTGATATGTCAACAAAGTTAGTCATTACTATCGCAGCAGGCATTAAAGCACAACGTTATACCGACTATTTAGCACAAAATATTACACTTATCCGCGCGATGCCAAACACACCGATGCAAATAGGTGTGGGTATGACGGGCCTTTATGCGCCTCAAGCTATCTCAAGCACTCAAAAAACTATTTGCGATCGTTTGATGTCAAGCGGCGGCGAAATCGTGTGGGTGAATGAAGAATCAGAATTAGACCAAGTGATTGCATTATCAGGCAGCTCACCAGCTTATTTCTTTTTGCTGATGGAATCTATGATAGATGCGGGCAAAGAAATGGGTATGGATGAAGCTAAAGCCAGAAGTTTAGTGCAGCAAGCCGCACTCGGTGCTGCTATGATGGCAAAGCAAAATCCGCAGCTTACTTTAGGTAATCTAAGAGAAAATGTAACCTCAAAGGGTGGTACAACCGCGCAAGCACTTGCGACCTTTGAAGCTGCGGATATGCGAGGCTTAGTCAAAAAGGCCATGGATAATTGCATTAAGCGTGCAGAAGAAATGGCGAAGACATTTTAACTTATACCCTTAACGCGTTTTGTATCGAACTTAAATAGGTAAAAATATCGATGAATGCATTGACCTTTTTAATCACCACTCTATTCGATCTCTACTTGATGGTAGTGATTTTGCGGATCTGGCTCCAAATGGCAAGAGCCGACTTTTATAATCCATTTAGCCAGTTTATTGTTAAAGCGACTCAGCCCATTATTGCGCCAATGCGCCGTATTCTGCCTTCACTAGGGCGATTTGATACCGCATCTTTCGTGCTGGCATTACTGGTTGTTATTGTAAAAGTATTGCTGATCAGTCTTATCGCTGGCGGTGGTATAGATATACTGTTGTTTTTGATGTTTGCTGTCGTATCTGTGATCAAAAAAGCCGGTGTTTTATTATTCTGGATGCTCATCATACGTGCGATTTTAAGTTGGTTTAACCAAGGCTATAACCCGATTGTGATGGTCATGGGTCAACTCACTGAACCTGTACTTGCACCAATCCGCCGTATAATACCGCCTATAGGTGGCTTAGATTTATCGGTAATGCTGGTTATCATTGGAATGAATTTCCTCAATATGCTACTCGCTCAATATATTCCATATTGGGCTGTGATCTAATGTGTGCAGTGACTTTGCAGCAAGGTGACTTGCTGCTTAATCTGTATATTCAGCCGAAAGCTAGTCGTGATCAAATTGTAGGATTACACGGTGATGAGCTAAAAGTGGCCATCACCGCTCCGCCCATAGATGGCAAAGCCAATGCCCATTTAAGCAAATACTTAGCCAAAGCCTTTAAAGTGCCAAAGAGTAATATTCATATAGTAAAAGGTGAACTTGGCAGGCATAAGCAAATTCGAGTTATTGACCCCAAACTCATCCCAAGTGTCATTACTGAACTGATGAGCAACAGTAACTAAGGTTGATACAGTTGAAAAACAGCCACATTAAATACCAATAATTTATTGAAAAATGTAACTCACCCCATAACAGAAAGGTACCCCATTATGCTGCGTCATCTTCTCGCTATATTCGCTCTCACTGCGAGCCTTTGCGGCGTTGCAAATGCTGAACAAAAAGAAACTATTGGTAATTTCGATATTCACTATATGGCTCTTGGTAGTACATTCCTAACACCTAGCATAGCTAAATCCTATGGTATTCAGCGCAGTAGCTATAGAGGTATTATTAATATTGCCGTACTAGATAATAGCGAAACCAATAAACCCGCGGTGCCTGTTGAAATCACCGGTGTCGCTAATAATTTATTAGATGCACGAATCAACTTAACTTTCAAAGAGATCCGCGAAGGTGATGCGATTTACTATATTGCAGAAATCCCTTACCGCGATGATCAGGAGATCAATTTCAATATCGCGATAAAGCACGGTAACCAGTTAAATACCAATTTGCAGTTTAAGCAAAAATTCTACGTCGAATAAGCTAGGTTGCGGTTATCGCAAATAATAAGTCACTTTTGGACGGCACAAGCCAGTACCGTCCCTCCCTTTTTCTGTCCTTTAGCCCTCAGCTTGGGTATCATTGCCGCAGTATAAATCGCCCCAATGATATAGGTGTTACATGCAACAAATCGTCCTCGCCAGTGGTAATAAAGGCAAACTCGCTGAATTCGATCAAATGCTCGCAAGCTACGGTGTTACAGTGCTGCCACAGAGCAAATTTAATGTCAGTGAAGTGGCCGAAACCGGCACTACCTTTGTCGAAAACGCCATTATCAAAGCTAGGCATGCCGCCGAAATCACCGGACTTGCAGCCATTGCCGATGATTCAGGTTTAGAAGTCGATTTACTCCAAGGCGCTCCCGGCATTTATTCAGCGCGTTACGCGGGCGAAAATGCGAAAGATCAAGATAACGTCTTAAAACTACTTGAGACATTAAAAGATAAGCCTGCACCTCGCAGTGCGAGATTTCAATGCGTGCTGGTGTATATGCGCCACGCGAAAGATCCAACCCCAATTATTTGCCAAGCGTCATGGGAAGGCCAAATTGACGTTAGTCAGCGTGGCGAAAATGGCCACGGCTACGATCCGATTTTTATCCCTGAAAACTTCCAATGTAGCGCGGCTGAACTGAGCAGCAACGAGAAAAATACCTTAAGCCATCGCGGTAAAGCTCTAGTGCAACTCATTGCGGCCATGCAAGCCCAAGGCGTGTTAACTGGCGGGAATGCACAATAATGTCATCAACTGCTGTGACTACTGCGATAAAGCTTGAACTGCCACCACTGAGTCTGTACATCCATATTCCTTGGTGCGTACAAAAGTGTCCTTATTGTGACTTTAATTCCCATGGCCAAAATGGTGAGCTGCCGCAAGAAGCTTATGTTGATGCACTATTAGAAGACTTACGCCAAGATTTACATCTCGTCCAAGGGCGGCAAGTTCATACCATCTTTATCGGTGGCGGCACACCATCCCTCTTCGATGCTCTGCAAATCAAACGCATACTAGATGGTGCCAATGCGCTAATTCCCTTTAGTGATAATATTGAAATCACTATGGAAGCCAACCCTGGCACCTTAGAGCACGATGACTTTAGTGCCTATCGTGCAGCGGGCGTGACTCGTTTA
The DNA here is from genome assembly GCF_900156405.1 of Shewanella morhuae. GTDB lineage: Bacteria > Pseudomonadota > Gammaproteobacteria > Enterobacterales > Shewanellaceae > Shewanella > Shewanella morhuae. The sequence goes on along the minus strand of NZ_FTNN01000001.1, from coordinate 366,824 downwards.
TCTATCGGTGTACAAAGTTTTTCTAAGGATAAGCTCAACTTACTTGGACGTATTCACGATCAAAACGAGGCACAAGTCGCCGCTCAAAAAGCCAGCCAAGCGGCATACTTGAGTTTTAACCTCGATTTAATGCATGGATTACCCAACCAAAGTTTTACCGAAGCCATGGCCGATATCGACACGGCAGCAGCACTGAACCCGCCGCACCTATCTTGGTATCAGTTAACGATTGAGCCCAACACCCTATTCCACTCAAAACCGCCGCAGCTGCCCGATGACGAAGCGCTGTGGCATATCTATGAGCAAGGTCAGCAAAAGCTGGCGGCATTAGGGTATGAGCAATACGAAATATCCGCCTATGCAAAACCCGGTTACCAATGTAGGCACAATCTCAACTACTGGCAGTTTGGTGATTATCTAGGCATAGGCTGTGGCGCCCACGGCAAAGTGACGCTGCCAGAAGAAAACCGCATCATACGCACGGTAAAAATTAAACATCCTAAGGGGTACCTCAGTGCCAGCAACTACACCTTCGAATCGATTGAAGTTGCAGAGGAAGATCGTGCGCTTGAATATTTAATGAATCGCCTGCGCTTAATGACACCTATCCCTAAGCAAGAATTTGAACTGCGCACCGGACAGCACAGAGAGACATTGATCGCCGGCATGGAAAAAGCCAAACAGCGCGGTTTACTCACAGAATCAGCAGAATATTGGCAATTAACCAGTAAAGGTCATATGTTTGTTAATGATTTACTGACACAGTTCTGCTGAGTTTAAACGTTAAAATAGCTATGTAAATAATGTGTTAGTCGTCAATATTGCAGTTTAACTGCATTACCACTAACACATTTTCTAACATTAATATCCATACATTCTTGTTCAGCTTCTTTAGAATTGATGCAACTCAATCTAGGAAGCCCGATCATGCCAATAAAAACTAAAATCAGCTTAGTCGCACTGACCCTTTCAGCTCTACTGACCATTCCCACATATGCAGCATCAACCTCGCCAACCTTACACAATGCAAATGAACCTGTGAATGTGGTAATACAAACCGAATCAGACAAAGCCAATGCTCTGTTCGAAACCATCTTCATGGAAAACATCATGGCGAGCCCCATTTCGCAAACTTATATGGGGATTAAGCAAGACTATGATAAATGGGATGAACTGGGTGATGCCGCCGATGATAAAACCCTAGAGCGCACCAAAAAACAACTGGTGCAAATCAATCAGATTGATGCAGCCAAACTCGATCCACAAACGCATCTTAGCCTCAGCTTACTGAAACAAAATCTGCAAAATGACATCGAAGATGACCAATGGCGCTATCATAATTACCCTGTAAATCAGATGTATGGCGGTCACTCTATGATCGCCTCCTTCTTGATTAACCAACATCAAATCACTGATATCAACGATGCCAAGGCCTATATCAGCCGCTTAAATGGCGTTCCCAAACGCTTAAGTCAATTACAGACAGTATTAACCGTTCGCGCAGATAAAGGTATTATCGCGCCTAAATTTGTGTTCGCTTATGTGATTTCAGACAGCCAAAACATCATCAAAGGTGCGCCTTTTGATAAGGGCGACGACAGCGCGCTACTCGCAGATTTTCGCCGTAAAGTGAACGCATTAGCGATTCAAGAAACTGAGAAGCAAGCACTACTTCAACAAGCTGAGCAAGCATTACTGACCCAAGTCGAGCCCGCCTATAACAAGCTCATCACTTACGTCAAAACTTTAGCGACCAAAGCTGATGACCGTGATGGTGTCTGGAAGCTCCCTAATGGCGCCGCCTTTTATAATAATGCTTTGGCTCGTACTACAACGACAAATATGACTGCCGATCAAATCCACGACTTAGGTCTTTCGGAAGTGGAACGTATCCACAATGAAATGCGCGCCATTATGAAGAAGGTCAACTTTAAAGGCGATTTACAGCAATTTTTTAGCTTCATGCGTGATGATCCCCAGTTCTACTACCCCAATACCACCGAAGGCAAAGCCGCCTATTTAGCACAGGCGACTAAGCTCATCGACAATATGAAATCACGCTTGGATGAAGTGTTCAAAGTAAAACCTAAGGCTGCCATGATAGTGAAACAGGTTGAAGCCTTTAGAGAAAAATCGGCTGGTAAAGCCTTCTATGAACAACCGGCACCGGATGGTTCGCGCCCAGGCAGCTATTACGCAAACCTATATGACATGCAAGCCATGCCAAAATATCAGCTGGAGGCATTGGCTTACCACGAGGGTATTCCGGGGCATCATATGCAAATCGCGATTTCCCAAGAACTGCAAAACATCCCTAAGTTTCGCAAGTTTGGTGGCTATACCGCATATATTGAGGGCTGGGGTTTATATAGTGAATCTTTCCCGAAAGAAATGGGACTCTATGCCGATCCTTATTCTGACTTTGGTCGCCTAGCAATGGAGCTATGGCGTGCATGTCGCTTAGTCGTTGATACCGGTATTCATGCCAAGAAGTGGACCCGCGAGCAAGGCATTGCCTATTACGTGGATAATACGCCCAATGCTAAATCGGATGCGGTGAAAATGGTTGAACGCCATATCGTTATGCCATCGCAAGCGACAGCCTATAAAGTGGGTATGATTAAGCTGCTGGAACTCAGACATAAAGCAGAGCAACAGCTTGGCAGTCAATTTGATATCCGCGACTTCCATACGTTAGTGCTTGCTAATGGCGCATTACCACTGGATGTATTAGAGCAACAAGTCGATATTTGGATAGCCAAGCAGAAAAAAGCTTAATAGTATTGAATTATAAAGCGCTTTTACCAATGTCTTATAGTTAGAAATACCAGTGAAGCGTTAAACAACGTTCAATAAAAAAGCCACTTTTAGTGGCTTTTTTATTGGGTTTATTACCAAGCTAGATAACACAACCCATCTCACGGTATGCCACTTATTTAGACTATTGCTTTATGTGTGGACTGACACAGGTCTTCACATCACTTAAAACAGAATAGTGGCTTTAGCGGGACTAAAAATAAGGAGTAAATTTTTTATAAGATCCAGATCATCCATAAAAAATTACCTCAGCAATAAAGCTGAGGTAAACCAAAAACTAGGATGATGGTTTAAAGCCAACATGGTTTTAGTTCTCAAACTTCTGTTGGCGGTGCTCCAGAATTGCATTAATGCTGACCTGCATACAAAAATTAAAAGGGGTCATTTCCAATAAATGTATAGGACTCAGGTCACTCTGAATCAACCATTGCCATTGTACTCAAATCAAAACAGACTTCAATAATGTTAGCGTTTTAAGCTTTAGAATCCACTAAAAAACCATTAATAAATACACGCAAAAACAAAACGCAACCATCTGATTATAAAGAAAAAGTAAATGGATTAATTTTTAAATAATTCAACAGGGTCGATTTTGTGAACAATGTTTTCTATTTTACTGACGTTTACTGAATAATTCGACATAGGGTGCATCCCAATAAGGCGGCGTTCCTATGTGTTCTTTAATAAATTCTATAAAGGAACTGACCTTAGGGGCTAAGTGTTTACGACGGGGATAAACCGCCTGTAAAGGTAAATGATGGGTCAATTGCCAATCTTTGAGTAACGGGACTAATGTACCTTTCTGAATTTCATCTTCCATCAGATAACTCGCCAGATACACGACGCCAAGGCCGCTGATAGCGGCAGATTTTAATGCGGGCGCATTATCGACCCTGAAATTGCCTGATACGCCAATTTCACAATAATCATCACCTTTCTTAAATTGCCACATACTGTGCTCATGCCACTCACCTTGATAAACCAAACAATTATGGTCAACCAATTGTTCTGGTCGAGAAGGTTCGCCATGTTGAGCAATGTAGCCAGGAGAGGCGACTAATAAAAACTGGCACTTCATCAGTGGTCTTGCAACCATACCTAGCGGTAATTGTTCCGACATAGTTAACAGTAAATCTAAGCCTTCACTCACCACATCAACTTTATGGTCAAGTAAACTCACTTGTAGCTCTAGTTCGGGATGCTTTGCCATAAAGGATGGCAAAGCGGGAATGATATGCATCACCCCAAATGATTGCGAAATACCCACTTTAAGCACGCCGCGAGTCGCATCATTTAAGTTATGTACGCTAGCAATGGCTTGTTCTGCATCACGTAGAAGCTCTTCACCCTGTAGGTACAATAAATGCCCTGCTTCAGTCAAACTTAAACTGCGCGTTGTACGTTGGATTAATTGAACACCAAGTTTATGCTCAAGATCGGCGACTTGTGTACTAACCTTTGACTTAGAAATTCCAAGCCTTCTTGCGGCGGCACTAAAACTACCAGCTCTGGCCACATGGGTAAAAATCGCAATAGGTTCTAATAGTTCTAACATGGAAGTCGCCTTAAGCTGTTTACGACAATAATATTAATTTTTGGTTCATTGACAATGATTTAGCGCAATCTTTGCTTAAAAATAACCACAGCATTGAAATCTCGCATTTAACGAACAAAAGGCGAAGATTTACACCAAAAACATCCACTAAAGTAGGAGTAATATCTGACTGATATGCCAGCTTTTAATTATATTTTAAGAGTATACCAAACATTACTCTGCAAAATGTAACATTCAACGCCAAATTAGCGTAAGTGATGTCATGTTAAGTGCTTAACCCACTCAGTCATTCGTATTACAGGCGATTTAACCTCATATTCAATCATATTAAAATAAAGCCCCTGGTACGAGTAAGTGCAGGGGCTTGAATGATAAGGCATAACGAATGACTTCTACTTAAAACACATCGCTAATTGCGTAAAATACTTTATTTTAATACCGTTGGCGAAGTGGCTTTTGTTAAGGGAAACGGTGCAAGTTCTGGCACCTCTTGGCGCACTTGCTTTTCTAGTACCAATAGTGATTCCATATTAGCGCACACTTTATCTGCGCGTAATTTTAAGGCGTCAGATTGTGATTCAATTTGCTTTTCAATCCCCTTACCTAAACCATCCATTTTTTTAGAAAAAGCATTCATTTTCGCCTCAAAAGAGCCGCCATCAGCAGACATTAACTGTCCACCCATAGTCATCATAATCGTACCTAATGAGCCTTGTACTATCTGGCCCATTTCAGCCTCAAATTCATTGTTAAAAGAATCCTGAATTGAACCTTCTGTGGCACTTAAATAAAAGTTATTGCCATCTTGATGGGCTATGCCATCGACTCTTTTCTGTACGCCATCCATCATCTTATCAATCTGTACACCTGAGGCATCACCCAATAGCGGGGTGAGCGCCATACTCACCGCTTGCGTTGCGAGTGTCACGCCATCATTCACTAAGCTCACCACTTCAGGGACCTGTGTTGACACATCTGCGGCATATTGGCTAACTAACTGTTGTTGTTGTTTATCATTTAACTTAACCAGCTTACCTTGCACAAATAATTTATTGCTATCGATACGATATTGCTCAGCCCCGTTATCGCTCACAATAACTTTTTTAGGTTCAATGTTAATATCATAATTAAGCGCCACGTCGCAGCGCTTGTCTGCGGTAAACGACATAGCAAAGGTCGATTGCCCGCTACCCATGCCAAATAACACGGCTGATAACACCAATCCACTAACGATATTTATGTTCATATTGACGATTCCTGTAAATGAAGTGGCCTTTGAATTAAATGGCCCAATAAACGAAATGAGTGCCCAACTAATGGTATTAACTATAACTAGGCAATCTTTAGCAGAATACATGCCAGAATCGTAATGAATTGATTTAAAGTACTTTAAATAAAAAATCGAGCATTATAACGCTACAAGGTTTTATCAAAAGCACTATTTTCCACACTATTTCGCTAAAATAGTACCTTATTTTACAACTAGATAAACTAAGGTACTAATATGGTAACAATGCGGTGATTATTAGAAAATAGATCGGCCAAGACGTTGGCTTAAATGCTCAAGCATGGCCGTGCCAGCAAGTGAATTACCATGGTTATCAAGCTCTGGCGACCAAACGCAAATCGACAGTTCCCCAGGAATAACGGCAATGATACCGCCACCGACGCCACTTTTACCCGGCATACCGACACGATAGGCAAACTCACCCGCACCGTCATATAAACCAGAGGTCGCCAACAGAGCATTAAGCTGCCGAGTTTGTACCGGAGAAATCAGTTCAGTCCCTGTAATGCTTTTACCGCGATTAGCCAAATACAACATGGCTTTGGACAAGTCAGCACAATTCATCTTTAGAGCGCAATAATGAAAATAGGTGCGCAGCACTGTATCAACATCACCTTGAAAATTTCCAAACGACTTCATTAAATAAGCAATCGCCGCATTGCGCGCGCTGTGTTGATATTCTGAATCGGCCACTAGTTTATCAAAACTCACTTTATCATTTTGGCTAAGCTGCCTAACTAACTCGAGCATTCTGTGTTTAGGCGCTCCTAAACGGCTCTGTAATAAGTCAGCAATCACTAACGCGCCAGCATTGATAAATGGGTTTCGTGGTTTGCCACGTTCTAATTCGACTTGGACTAACGAGTTGAATGAATGACCCGAAGGCTCTTTGCCTACACGACTCCAGATTTCGGTTTCTTCATATAACGTTAACGCTAAGGTTAAGCTGAAAACTTTGGAGATACTTTGAACCGAGAATGGCTCAAGATAATCACCCGCACCTAAGGTATTGCCATCAACGGTTGTGACGGCAATACCTAATTTGCCAGCATCAACACTGGCGAGTGCGGGGATATAATTTGCAACCTTTCCTTGGCCGAGCAAGGGTCGAACTTTGTCGACCACTTCCTCAAGTAATGCCAACTCGGGCATTATCCCCACCAGATGTCGTACAGTTCGCTAACTTCAAGCTGAGACACGTTTTGCTTAGCCCAGAAAGCCTTAACAGCCGCGACGTCTTCTTCAGTACATTTGCCGATAGTTTGGGTTGCAATAATGCCTTCCCATTCAATGTGACCACCACCGTGGAAACCTAACTTACGGACTTCAATCACTTCTTCGATGAATTTATCTACCGTTGCATCGATATCAGCTTCAGATATTGATGCATCAAAAGACCAAGCCATATCAAAACCTAACTCTTGGAATTCATCAACGCGCATTTTCTTACGTAAACGACGGCTACGATTAGTTGCCATAAAGATTTTCCCCGTTTTGTTAAAAAAACTAATTAATTGAAAGATTTAATTTAAGCGATACGCTCAAACATGAGATCCCATACACCGTGGCCAAGTCTATGGCCGCGGGCTTCAAACTTTGTCAGTGGACGATGATCAGGGCGTGGCACCACAGTGCCGTCACTCGACTGGTTTTTATAACCAGGCGCTGCTTGCATCACTTCCAGCATATGTTCGCTATATTCTTCCCAATCGGTTGCCATATGGAACACGCCACCTATTTTTAGCTTACCGCGGATAAGCTCTGCAAATTCAGCTTGCACGATACGGCGCTTATGGTGACGTTTCTTATGCCAAGGATCTGGAAAAAACAATTGCACTCGAGCTAATGAACTGTCAGCAATCGCATGCTCTAATACTTCCATGGCATCGTGGTGATACACTCGTAAATTAGTCACCTCTGCAATGGCTGCATCGCTTAAGCAAGAACCGACACCCGGTTTATGCACTTCAATACCAATGAAATTTTGCTCTGGTGCGTCTTTAGCCATTTGCACTAAAGAGGCGCCCATGCCAAAACCAATTTCTAGCACTGTATCAGCTTCACGGCCAAAAACGTCACTCAGTACCAATGGCGTTGGGCTGTAATCTAAACCCATGGCTGGCCACTGACTGTCAATAGCGTGTGCTTGACCTTTAGTTAAGCGACCTTCTCTTAGGACAAAGCTTCTGATCTTACGCAGATACTTGCCTTCTTCATTAAATTCAGCGGTAGTAACTTCGCTCATTTTTGCCTCGTCTAGTGGACAACACACTCATAAAAGAAGGGCATTATCCAAAGTTCAACATACAGTGCAAGCACTAATGGGGCGAAAGTATACCAAGATTATTTGAGAGTGCGAATTTAGTATGACTTTCGGTTTATTAACCTCTATATGACATGTCTTTGGCGCTTGTCTAGGAAGGGAACTGCCGCTACACTGCGCCGATGAAATCTACAGCCTCCTTTGCTACACGTATCGTCTCTTGGTACGACAATCACGGTCGTAAAACCCTCCCTTGGCAGCAAGATAAAACCTCATATCGCGTATGGGTTTCTGAGATCATGCTGCAACAAACTCAGGTTGCGACGGTTATTCCCTATTATCTTAAATTTATGGCGCGTTTCCCCGATGTGTTAGCACTCGCTAACGCACCAGATGATGAAGTGCTGCATCATTGGACTGGTCTTGGTTATTACGCGAGAGCGCGTAATTTGCATAAGGCAGCCAAGATCATCCGCAACGATTATCAGGGATTATTTCCAACAAATTTTGAACAAGTGCTCGCCCTGCCGGGCATAGGGCGCTCGACCGCAGGTGCAGTATTATTATTATCACTGGGACAACATCACCCTATTCTCGACGGCAACGTGAAACGTGTGCTGGCAAGACACGGCGCCATTGCTGGTTGGCCAGGCCAAAAAATAGTTGAAGCGCAACTGTGGCAACTGACCGATACCTATACGCCAAAGCAAGATATTCAGAAATATAATCAAGCTATGATGGATATCGGTGCCAGTATTTGCACTCGTAGCAAACCTAGCTGTGCCGCTTGCCCTGTGGCAATTGATTGCAAAGCACAGCTTATTGGCAGACAAACTGATTTCCCTGGCAAAAAGCCTAAAAAAACCATACCAACCAAAGCAGCGTGGATGTTAGTGCTGGTCAAAAACAATGAAGTGTTTTTAGCTAAACGTCCGCCAGCGGGGGTCTGGGGTGGACTTTGGTGTTTCCCTGAGTTTGCCACCCAAGCCGCCCTAGAAACTCACCTCGAAGAGCAAGGGTTTGCAACGCAGCAGCTTGAATGGTTAACCGGCTTTAGGCATATATTTAGCCACTTTCATTTAGATATTCAGCCCATGATGCTTAATTTAGATAATATCCACGGCAATATAGAGAGCGTGGACGCTGTCATGGAACAAAACCAGTCACTCTGGTATAACATAAGTCATCCTTCCAAAGTGGGACTCGCCGCTGCCACTGAGCGCGTGCTAGCCAATTTTGGATCACTCATTCAATCCGCAGTCAGTAAGGAATAATCATGGCGCGTACAGTCAATTGCGTATATTTAGATAAAGAAGCCGACGGCCTAGACTTTCAACTGTATCCAGGTGAATTAGGTAAACGCATTTTTGATAACATCAGCAAAGAAGCTTGGGGCCTATGGCAAAAAAAGCAAACCATGCTGATCAACGAGAAAAAACTCAACATGATGAATGTTGAAGATCGCAAGTTTCTTGAAGAACAAATGACCGCTTTCCTATTTGAAGGTAAAGAAGTAGAAATTGAAGGTTTTGTGCCTGAAAAAGACCAAGATTAATTATTGTCGTTAACTTAACGATAAAGCCCCAAAAAAAGCGCCTTTCGGCGCTTTTTTTATTCATCTAATGAAGAATAACTGAACGTTACTTACGCACGCCTTCAACCACAAGGTCTAACTCAACATGGCTTGATGCTGGACCTAAATCCATTTTGATACCGAAATCTTTCATCGCAAACGTAGTGGTGCCAGTAAAGCCTGCACGATAACCCCCCCAAGGGTCTTGACCTTCGCCCACTGCATGGGCATTGATCGCTAATGGCTTAGTGACACCGTTTAAGGTTAAGTTACCGTTAATCACTAAATCGCCATTACCTTTATCTTCAACTGTGGTTGAGGTAAACGTCGCTTGCGCAAATTGACTCGTGTTAAGGAAATCAGCGCTACGAATATGCTTGTCACGCTCGGCGTGGTTTGAATCCACACTGAGCGTATTGACTGTCACATTCACTTTAGCCGCAGTGGGTTTAGCTGCGTCATAGCTAAAGTCACCGCTAAAATCATTAAAGCGACCAACGACATAGCTATAACCTAAGTGACTTACTTTGAAGGTAATAGAGGCATGTGCTCCTTCACGGTCAATGACATAGTCTGCCGCAGAAGCCGCCATCGGAGCCAATAGAGATGCACCAATCAGTGCGCTTAACAGTTGCTTTTTCATTGTATTATCCTCGATTAAATTTAATCATTTTGAGTAAAGTTGCGTCTTTATCGATAAAGTGATGCTTTAACGCACCAGCAGCGTGGATCACGATTAGTGCGATTAAGCTATAAGCAGCGTATTGATGGATATCGCCTGCTATATCAGCTTGGTTTTCAAAAAAAGGGCCAAATCCTGGTAGTTCAAACCAGTCAAACAACATAATTCCACGCCCTTCTGCCGTTGAAATAAGAATCCCAGCAAACATAATAACCAGCAGTAAGACATAAATGGCTAAATGCGCAATGTGAGCCGCCTTTTTCTCCCAAAGCTGATGATTCGCCTCTGATACGGGTTTAGGGTTAACTAAGCGCCACAATAAGCGGAATAACGTCACTGCCAAGAGTAAAATACCGATACTCTTATGTAGATGCGGCGCTGTTTTGTACCAAGTGCTGTAGTAGGTTAACTCCACCATCCACACTCCTAGGGCAAACAACCCAATCACGACGATTGCGCTCAGCCAATGAGTCACAATTGCGGTTACCCCATAAGCAAACTGATTATTTCGAAACATACTGCGACTCCGTACTCGCACTTTCTTCATGCCATCCATGAAATAATATTCATTATCATAGGTCTAAATTTGAAAACTAAAATCAGTAAAAATCGCCCATATCTTTCTAAATTTTAGAAAGATAGCCAATAATTAGGATTTATGAGCATAAATTTATAGTAAACATCACCATCCCTCTGCCTTAAAAAGTACAGTCAACGAATGAAATTGACCTGAATTAACAGAAATAAGAGATAAAAAACAGCCAAGATGCACATTAAACCGCCGAACGAGTTATTAATTGGGAAAAAGCACTTGCAGAGGTCAAACTCCCTCGCTAATATAGCCGCACTTCGAACGAGATGGCTTAGACCGCGAGTTCAAAGTAGTAAACTAACACTTAGTTTAGTTGCCCGAATAGCTCAGTCGGTAGAGCAGAGGATTGAAAATCCTCGTGTCCCTGGTTCGATTCCGGGTTCGGGCACCACTTTTAAAGTAAT
>NZ_FTNN01000001.1:294223-354150 GCF_900156405.1 Shewanella morhuae | reverse complement strand
AACTGATTTACTCTCGCTTTCAACTGTGGGCACAAACTGTTTAGACTAAAATGTTACATTCTATCTATTATCTAAATCCTAAATTAGCCTAAACAGTTTATCTCTCATGCGCTTGAGTTTAGTTGTGCATTTTATTATCTAGTCAAATTTGCGCGTTAGCGCACTGTTAAAACAAGCCACGACAAGGTATCTTGGCTTAATAAACATAACTAGGAGGCGTTATGACAGCCAATATTTTTAAACTCATTTTTGTCGCTATTGGAATATTTTTGATCTATAAGCTGATATTTGGTGGCAAAAAAGGGCTGACTCTTTTTGAAATACGTTTTAAAGATGGCCGTATGACTCAACATAAAGGCAAGATCCCCGAACGGTTCGAGCGCGAATGTCGCCAAATAGCCAAAACCGAAAAACTCACGTGCACTGTTAGAGCTGAAAAATCGGGAGAGGTACGCTTACACATTTCTGCCAACGTGAGTGACAATGTGAAACAAAGAATTCGTAATTTATTTCCGTTTGAGTATTACGATAAAAAATCAATAGATAATAGTCGTCAGGCGGGTTAATGCTATATTGGCATAAAAAAAATCAAGCAGTTACTATTTGGCATCATTGGTAATTTAAACAAGTTTAAAATAGACCTGGTCAGTGCACAGTAAAATAGCGAAACATATACTCAAAAGACGTTGATTAAATTAGCGGCTTAATAGCCGTGGGTTTAAATACCTAACTGGAACGGTGATTTCAGTTAGGTATTTCAAAATGATGGCGGAATTGATGAGTCAACGCTCAACTTAACGCCATTAATTAATCTTATTTTTGAATAACTAAAGTAACCTGAGCAACTGTGATACCAAACTTAATAATATCACTCTGATTGATAATGGTATTATCATTCACTAAGAACATCCAATCATCGAAATGCACCTGATACTCATCACCATCTACAGGCAACAACATATCGTATTTCCAACGTAATGCACTCCCACTCGATTGCCCCAATGCCGTGCCTAAGATATCGCCAGCGGTTCCTGTGTATTGTCCATTGCCTAAGGCCTTAATTTTCCATACTCGAGTTTGAGTTTCGCCATCATCGTAGACAAACCACTCATTAATAACGCCTTCATTCCCCTGCCAGTTGGCTTCCATTGTGACATTAAATTTTCGGATCACTTTGCCACTAAAATCATGCACGACTCCAGAAGCTTTTAAAGGACCGTTAAAAAATGATTCCAACACCAATGTCGGGGTAGTATCTTTATAATCAGTGACTTCCACTGAGGAGCAACTCGATAGCCAACCTATCATTAAGCAGCTTAAAAATAACTTTCTACCCATCAATTTTTTATCCATCAAGGTGCTTAACAATCGCATGATTTTTCTCCGAGTAATTGCGCCCGCAAACTCGGACGGCTGGTGTCTTTAGATAGCCAAATGGCTAAAAATGCTGCAGCGAAATTCGCATCGTGCATAACACCTAATGGTTGTTGATTAAAGAAAAACTGACTGGTTTGCTCATCGATAGCCTTAAAGCTTAAATGATCGCCCGGTTTCACATCGGGCCAAGTCGCAGTTAATAAACTTTGCCAACGTTCAATATCATCGGCAGAAAACTGTAAATGCTGCCATTGTTCCCGCGTTGCTTGTAACAGATCTTCGGCTGCAATATCTCGGTAATATTCAATGTCCAGTAGTAGAGGATATTGTCCCTGTTGATAACGACCCGTTAGCGTCATCAGTTTGGCTTTATATAAACTAAACCACAGCCAATCCATTTCTCCACGGCCCACTTCGAGGAAATTCTGCGTAGGCTCGCTAACCTCTGAACTTTCAACAACGGCAGTTGTTGACGCTAAAGCATCCCCCTCTCGTGCGGCTAAAGGCGCAGTGAATAGAGTAAGCAGCAGTAAACCTAACCCGCTTGAGTTAAGAAAAGATAAACTAAGCTTTAAGTTGTAATAACGGTTTAAAATCACTGCCATAGAAATTCTCCTTTACTGCCAAATATTACTCACATCTAGCATGCGCTAACCCATTTAATTAATATCAAAATATCGTAAAAGAGCGAGCTTTAGAGCGACGATTGAAACCATATGGATTAGCACATTGAACCGCAAATGGTAGTAAAATAGACCAAACAACAAATAGAATTAACGCCGAAACCACAGTGCCATAGGGTAAATTCACAGCATGGAACTGCGCCCCAGCCAAATAACTTAATGTGCCAAATATGCCACCGATGAGCGCCTGACATATCAGAGATAAAGGCCGTATGAAAGCCAAACTATGATTCAAGCTCAACGAAAAGTGCAACCACAGACAGCCAAGCCACCAAGGAAAAAACGCAAACTCAAACACGCCTAAAACTGACAGCACTGTGTCTATGCCTATTCCCAAAGCAGCAATCTTCAACATCAAACTCAAATCTATTTTGCGATATTGCGCCTTTCCCGATGAAGACAATAAAATAAAATGCACGAATAGCAGCGGTATTGTCAGTACAAGCGACAAATTAAGCCAAAGCACACTAGACCACCATACAACTTGAAAACTCAGGGCATTGTAAAGAACAAAACCCTGATGTTTCGGAAGGTGGCGAGAGTTAGCTAACATCGATTTCATTTTTTCCTCACTGATGCCTAAGTAACCTGATGTGGTGGTCTCCTCCCACTACAGTGATTGTGCTGCGGGCAGACGATAATCAGGACGCACTGCAACCAAATGTACAGTGCTAGTCGTACGCTCTAAAAATCCACCTTCACAATAACTTAAGTAGAATTTCCACATGCGGATAAAGTCTTCGCCATAGCCTAATGTGCGGATTTCATCTATGGCATGATCAAAATTCTCATGCCAATGCTTTAAGGTTTTAGCGTAATCAAGCCCCATATCATTGAGCGACCACACCACCATATCCGTTTGCTTGGCAATATGACCGGCCATTTGGCTAACCGAAGGTAAGCAGCCACCCGGGAAAATATACCGTTGAATAAAATCAACGCCTTTGCGATAGCTATCGTAACGTTGGTCAGCAATCGTAATGGCTTGCAGCAACATGCGCCCATGGGGTTTTAACAGTGATTCCAGCTTTTTAAAGAAACCGGGTAAATATTCATGCCCTACCGCTTCAATCATTTCGATGGAAACAACTCTGTCATATTCGCCCGTAAGATTGCGATAATCCTCCGTTAACAGGGTAACTTTATCGCTTAACCCTTCCTGTTCGACACGCGCTTTGGCGTAGGCATATTGAGCATCAGAAATCGTTGTCGTCGTCACATGTACGCCATAATGTTTGGCCGCATAAATTGCCAAAGCTCCCCAACCGGTACCGATTTCCAATAGAGTTTGCCCCGGTTGTAAATCGAGTCGCTCACAGATAGTCATTAACTTAAACTGCTGCGCCTCTTGTAAACTGGCTTCTTCATGGGGATAAAGCGCACTGGAATACAGCATTTCTCGGTCGAGAAATTGCTCATACATAGCATTACCTAAATCATAATGGGCAAGAATATTACGCTTTGAACCCTCTTGTGAATTACGATTAAGTACATGCTTAACTCGGTTTATCGTGCCTGTTAACCAAGAGAATTTGGCCTCAATCCTATCAAGCAAAGCTAAATTACGGGCAAACAATTGCACCACTTTAGTTAAATCTGGGCTGGTCCAATGGCCTTGGATATAGCCCTCACCCGCGCCAATAGAACCGGCAAGCATCACTTGGCGATAAAAACTCGGATGCTTAACCACCAAGGTGGCATGCAAATCAGTTTGAGCCTCACCAAAACGATAACTCTTATCGCCTTCAACTAAAGTCAAACAGCCATGAGGTAAGCTTTCAAGCGCCTTAAGTAACACCTTACGCGCAATACTGTCGGGCAGTTTCTCTGTGGTGATTGAGGTTTGCGAAGCAGTATTTTCCATGTTATTTCTCCACCTGAGCTGGATGCGGCACAAAAGGCACACGTTTGAAAAAGAGTTTTAACGCTTGCCAATAAATCCCGAAAAAGATCTTAAGCGTCATAAAAGGGAAGCGAAACAAAAGTGTGCGTAAATTCTTAGCGTTGATAGCTTGGCGCTTCATCACTAAATTGGCGTTAAACAGTTTTTTACTGCCCTCTTGCGCCGACTGGTTTTCGATACCAATATTCAAGCGCTCACTTGGGGCAGACACGTGCCAGAGATAACGCATGTCCAATGACATAAAAGGTGATACGTGAAAAACCTTGTCAGAGGCTTTTGGCGTTGTTAAATCCACCAAATAACAATGACGTTGATCCCAAGGGGTATTGCTCACTTCTGCGAGCATGTATAACGGTGTTTGATTTTGATAACAAAAATAGAAGTTAACTGGGCTGAAATAAATACCAAAATGACGCATCTGACCAACAAACAGTACGCGGTCACATGGCCTAGCCCCACCTAACTCGCTCACTTGCGCCAATACTCGACTCTTGAGCGCTGCCACGCTCGGATCTGCCACAGCCACGGCATTGCTTTCATTGGTTTTCTTCGTAAAAGACCTTAAATAGTCTTGAGGATTAAATCGCAGTAAAGCGCGATGCTGGCTCGCAAAAACTCGTCCCATAGCGCTAATTTTATCGACTTCATCTAAATCAATGGCCATCAGCGCCATTTCGTAGTCAAAACTATGTTTAACCGGCGTAAAACGGCTGTGAGACACAGTGCCATAATAAATACCGCTATTAAGCTCTGCCACATTGTGCTCTGGCATATTAAGAAGTGTCATAGGCTGACCCCAAAATGTGCGCACACATCAAGTGCACTGCGTACGCCATCTTCATGGAAACCGTTGTGCCAATAAGCGCCGGCAAAATGAGTATGGTTTTGCCCCGAAATCTCTTCACGACGGCTTTGGGCTTTAAGGCTGGCCTCGTTAAATACTGGATGAGCATAGTTAAAACGGCGCAGCACTTTGGACGTATCAATCAATTCTGACTGATTTAAAGTGACACAAAAAGTCGGCGCATTGGCTGGTAACTGCTGCAGAATATTCATGTTGTAAGTCACTGAAGCCGGACGCTTTGTATCGCCGTCTAAACGATAATTCCAACTCGCCCACGCGGCTTTGCGCTTTGGCAAAATGGTAGTATCCATGTGCAATACAACATCATTATCTTGGTAACTTAAATCACCCAGAATGGCCTGTTCCGCGGCCGTCGGATCCTTTAACATCCGCAGCGCTTGGTCGCTATGACAGGCGAGGATCACCTCATCAAATTCTAGCCACTGCCCGTTAACCTGTAATTTAACGCCATTGCCATGGCGTTCTATAGCCGAGACCGGAGAATTGAGGCGGATATTGTCTTTAAAGGGGGCAATTAAATCAGGAATATAACTACGAGATCCGCCCTGTAGTACATACCATTGCGGCCTATCACTGACATTTAATAATCCGTGGTGCTCGAAAAAGCGGATAAAAAACTTTAATGAAAAGGAGCGCATATCTTCGATGCTGGAAGACCAAATAGCCGCGCCCATAGGTAAAATATAATGCTCAGCAAAAAAGGACGAAAAGTTCTCACTATCTAAGTAATCACCTAAGTTGCCATCAGGATAAATATCTTGTTGATATAGAGCTTTACAGCCTTTGTTAAAACGTAGAATTTCCCTTAAAAAAGCCCAAAAACGCGGATTGAGTAGATTACGCTTTTGGGCAAACAAACTGCCTAAATTGTTGCCATTATACTCAAGCCCAGTGAGCGCATTATGTACGCTAAAGCTCATCTCAGTCGGTAATGTCGTGACTTTAAGACGCTTTAATAAACGCTCAAACCGCGGATAAGTTCTGTCGTTAAATACGATAAAACCTGTATCTATGGCATAGGTTTGGCCTTGATGCTCTATATCGACGGTTGCAGTATGCCCACCAATATAATCATTGGCCTCAAATACGGTCACTTGATGCGATTCGCTGAGTAAATGCCCGCAGGTTAATCCAGAAATACCGGTGCCGACGATAGCGATGTTTTTCATCAGTTCTTGTCCTTAAGCGACTTGGATTGGGTGTCGTTAGCTATCATTTTTTGCCACACAAAAGCCGGCAAAAACGACATCAATTTTAATAAATAGGTAAAGCGGCGCGGGAAGTGGATCTCGCGTTTATTGTGTTCTAGTCCGTTACGGATGGCTTTAGAGGCCGCTTGTACACTCACTTGCATCGGCATAGAAAAATCGTTTTTAGCCGTCAGTGGCGTCGCCACAAAACCAGGACAAATTAGACTGACACCAATATCACTGTTAACAAGATCAAGCGCCAAACTTGATGCTAAATACTGCACGCCAGCTTTTGAGGCGCCATAGGCTTCTGCACGTGGAAAGGGCAAATAAATAGCGCTAGAACTCATCAATCCAATGCGCGAGCCCCTTGGCATTAATGGTAAAAATGCCCCAAGGCAATATCCCATTGCAATTAAATTGGTATGAACAACACGCTCAAATAACGCATCATCAAAGGCTTTAGCATCATCGATGTATTCACAACTGCCGGCATTTAGAATAACTAAATCAAGCTGACGGTCGGTTTGTGTTAATGACTCGGCTAAATCTTGGCCAGCCTGCTGCACTTGGCTGCGCTGGGTAATATCAAAGTTTAGCAGTGTGACAATTCCAAGCTCTTTAAGTGCTAACGCTTCGAGTTTTTGTAGGGAGCGGCCACAGGCAATCACATGCCACCCCAGTGCTAAATAATCCTTTGCCAGTTGCAGCCCAATACCTGAGCTAGCACCTGTAATAAGCACAGTTTTGAGTGCCATCGGGTTAATGGCGTTGATCACTTTGCCGCCCTCATTTTAAGCAACCGAATAAGCCCACCAACACAAGGCACCTGCTCATATAGCATTTGTCCAAGGTCAAAATAATCCCTATGGAAATAAATCTTGTCGTTAAATTTGAGCTGACTCATACCGTCAACACGAATCAACTGACCCTTATTTAATTTAGGATGGCGGTACTGCATTTGCCAAAAGAGTGAAGCTTGGCTGTCACTCTGCTGCACTTCTTTGATTTCAAATTGAATGTGTTGGACGTTCTCATATAACTTAGCGAAGTACTGGGTTAATGACTCAAGACCGCTGATTTGATGCATTGGATCAGTGAAGATAATGTCGTCGCCATACACTTGCCCCAGCAGATGCAGATTATTTTTATTTAACGCCTGATACAGTTCAATAAAATTATCCACGAGTGGATTAGGCTTAATCACGGCACTATTTATCATCTGGTTATTGCTCCAATCCTAATCTAGGTAATCGCGGCTTTTTTTAATACGCCCAACACGGTTAACGCCCTGACTCTTGCGGTGCTGTGGTCAACAATCGCACTTGGATAAGCCGTTTGAGTATTAAATAACGGCGCTTCAAACAAAGACGGTGTTTTGGCTGCACTAGGTTGATGTAATTGCTTAATTCCCCAAGATGCGAGCTCTGGTAGGTACTTACGGATGAAGCTGCCATCTGGATCAAACTTTTCGCTCTGGCTTATGGGATTAAAAATACGGAAATAAGGCTGGGCATCACAGCCACAACCTGCAGACCATTGCCAACCGCCATTGTTAGCGGCTAAATCACCGTCAATCAGCTTTTGACGAAAATAACGCTCACCCCAACGCCAATCAATCAACAAATGCTTTGTTAAAAAGCTGGCAACGACCATACGCAGGCGATTGTGCATCCAACCGGTTTGATTAAGCTGTCGCATCGCGGCGTCCACAATTGGATAGCCCGTTTGCCCCTCACACCATGCCGTGAACTCATCGGGATTATTGCGCCACTGCACTTTATCTGCTTGACGATTAAAATTATGATTCTTAGATAAATCAGGAAATGCCACCAGCAAGTGACGATAAAACTCACGCCAAGTAAGCTCATTTAACCAAGTTCGAGCTGGGCTAGTATCATCAACAATCACCTCGGGGAAATGGTGCAGTAGCGCAGCCACGCATTGCCTTGAACTGAGCACGCCAATCGCCAAATAAGGTGATATTGAACTGGTACCATCGATGGCCGGGAAATCTCTATCTTGCTTATAATCCTGAACTTTCTGTTGAATAAATTCTGATAGTAAGCGCTTAGCCTGCCCTTCGCCCGCGGCCCATAGTGCGCTCGATAGTTTAAGCGTATTGATAAAGGTCAGCTGTTGTGGCTCATTGATGACTGGCCCCAGCGGCGCGGGAACAGCAAGAGGTAAAATGGCTTTACGGGCGGCGATTTCTCGCCACTTACGGCTAAAAGGCGTGAAAACCTTATACATGCCGCCGGATAAATTAAGTACGCTACCCGGTGCCAGTAAACAATGCTCGTCAGTTAATACCAAGGGTATGCCTGATTCAATACAGGCTTGGTCGCGTAGTTGCTCGTTAATTTCTGGCTCTTTGCCTGCAAACACTCGAGTAACACTGTGTTGCTGGCAATAATCGAGCATAAATTTTGGCACATCGGCAAAGGTGTCTAGCTGAATAAGCTCAAATGCGATGCCTAAGCTAGCTAACCCTTGGGCAAGCAAATTAATATGCCGCTCAATAAAGTCGAGCTGAACGGGCGCAACATCATGCTGTTGCCACTGGGTTGGCGTAGCGATGTAAATCGCTTTCAATGCCGTACCATTCTCCCTCGCCCAATCACAAGCAGCGGTTAACGCCTGATTATCAGCAAGACGTAAATCCTGGCGAAACCACATCAACACATTTTGATCCGGCAAAGTGATTGAATGATGTTTAGCTGATGTCATGATTTTTCCTAGCGTTGTGATGTTCACTGTGACTTACTGCGGCGATTTTTTCAGTGTGTTTGATACTTTTACGAGCCTTGCTCGTCGAGCGAGCCGGCACTTGCCCAATTAAGTCTGCAATTGAAGATGTGTAAAAAGCAGATAAGGACGTTAACGTCGGGGCAAAGGGGCCAACAAACCGACATGGAAACGTCATTTGCGCTAACACGGCCTGCATTTCTGCTTGTTCAGTGCCCGAGTGATTCGGTTCAGGCAGCAGTAAAAGCGCATCAAGGTTAAGCCGATTACTCAACAGTGACACGCTAGCAATGGTTTGGTTGCCAAGGTCGATAACTGAGGCTCGCAGCGCCGCAAGCTCTAATAACAACAACAGTGAATAAAGTGTTTTGCTGCGTGTAGAATTAGGCGGGGTCAGTGCGCCATGGGTTAAATTAATCACAGCGACTCTTGCTGACACCGTTTGCCCAGCAAAAGCTGGGCGACCACCGATACGGCTGAGCAGCTCACTCTTTAACCAAGCAATAATTAAGTCAGCGTCGAGTCGCTCGGCAACTAAATCTTCTAACTGATTCAGCCATGGTTGCAGTAACTTCTCTTTCACAAGTACAAATGGATACAGGCCAATGGCATCATCTAGAATCTGCTGTAACTTATGCTGATTGAAGTCGAATAATGCTGTTGTCAAAGCAATGATTTGCTCCCCCCAGCTATCAGCAGCTTGGCTTTGAAGCATTTCATTTGATGATTTAGCTGAACGATTCAGCAAAGGTTTAACCTTACTGATCGCGACGCCTTTAGCTAGCCATGCATTGATCTCATGAATTTCTTCAATATTATCGCTGGTATACAATCTATGGCCCTTGGGCGTGCGAGCAGGGATCACTAAGCCAAAACGGCGCTGCCATGCCCTTAAGGTTACCGCGTTAACCCCAGTTAGCGCCGACACTTCACCTATGGGCAATAATGCATCGCCGTTAGATTCAATGTCGCTAGCGGACGTTATAATCTGTTTCATATTTCAATATCACCCACTCGAACAAAGCAAAAAAGACTGCCTAACAAAGCTTGGCTAGTAGGCATAACGCAGCTTTAATGCCTCAGGATGGGGGTGCAAATACACTTGTTCTTCAATGTAAGGCGTTGGAAATTCGCGTAAATAATGATTAATCAGCGTGATTGGCACTAATAACGGCAATAAACCTTCGCGATATTTCATTATTGCTTCAGACAGTTCATTTTTTTGCTCTTTACTCAGATGTTTTTTAAAGTAACCCTGAATATGTTGCAATGTACTGGTGTGATTTTTACGAGTTGCGTTGATTTTTAAGGCGGTCATAAAACCTTCGAAATAACGGGTCGCACTGTGTTCCAGATCGTCAATATGCGCCACTATCGGCCCAAGATCGCGATACCATGTAGGGCTGTGTGCCATCAGCAAATATTTATAACGGGAGTGAAACTTAACCAATTTATGCTTAGTTAACCCTTCATGCTTCATCAGGTGCCAATCGTGGTAGGCGTAAACCCGAGTAAAAAAGTTTTCCCGTAGTACCATGTCATGTAAACGCCCTTCTTCTTCCACCGGCAATAGCGGATAACGTTCCATTAGCTTACGGGCAAATACACCAATACCAGATTTAGAACCATTATTGGTGCCAATTTTGTACTCTGTTACACGTTCCATCCCGCAAGTCGGCGATTTAGCGCAAAGCAAGTATCCGCCGAGAAAATCTAGCTCTTGCACCTTACTCTCGCTGTACTGGTTAAGCTTATCGGTTACATCTAAGCTGCCGTCACCGCTTTGCACTAATACGGTTTCACCATCACGGACTAAGCGGATGCTTTTACGCGGCGCACCTAGACCAATCGCCATTTCAGGACAGACGGGAACATAATCGAAAAATTGCTTAATTTCTTTATTACAATAGGTCGAATTTTTATGTCCACCATCAAAACGAACCTTCTCGCCTAAAAGGCAAGCACTGATCCCTATCTGAATTCGCTGCGGGTTAAACTTGTACATAAGTAAGCTCCTTGTATAACTATAGCTTTCATTACGGCTCATACTTGTACAAGGATCAAGTTTTTGTATAGATATTTTTTAATATTGCTGGATTATCTCCTGAAACGCGTAAAACACTGCGTATTGGCACACTTAATAGTAAAGAATGGAGTTACAAGATAAGTAACCTAAACTCAGGATAAGCATATGCTAACAATCGTATTATCTATTTGTTCATTCAGCGGGAGTTTTAGACAAGGCGAAGGATTGAAGGCATAGTGGTGCTCTGTCAAAAGCCTTAAACAGCAGTATAAAGCGCGTTGCCATACAGTTAAATCAGCCGCTTACTACCCCATGTATCATCCATGATATGCAAACAGCTTTACTAATATTAACGCGATAGATGAGCATCTAATGCTCATTACAATTTCAGCTATCTGCTGCCCTTTGTGCCTAATGCACGCTTCTTAGCACGCTGTTTTTGAGCCGCTTTACCGTTGCGTCTTGGTTCAGCTTCCATCTTATTAAAGTCGGGCTCAAAGCAGGGGAACCATTGTTGCGGTAAGCGTTTGTCGAGAACCACCTCGACCTCCTCCAGTAGTAGAGCATCATCTTGACTAAAGAGCGTGATAGCCAGCCCTGCACTGCCGGCACGGCCTGTGCGGCCAATTCGGTGGATATAATCCTGCGCAATAAACGGCAGCTCAAAGTTAATCACGTATTTGAGTTCAACAATATCTAAGCCACGGGCGGCAACATCTGTTGCCACCAACACTTGAATTTTACCTTGTTTAAACTCCTGCAATACTTTTTCGCGCGCACCTTGGGATAAGTCGCCATGAAAAGCCTGGGTGATGATATTGGCTTTATTAAGCTGCAAAGCGAGCTTATCGACGCCTTGTTTAGTGCGGCTAAAAATTAGCACTTGTTGCCAATGTTTACTGCGCACTAAGTGGCTAACCAGTTCAGTTTTACGGTCGGCATCAACGGCGTAAACAACTTGCTCAATCTCTGCGGCGGTAGTATTGCGCTTGGCGACTTCAATCAACTTAGGATCGCGCAGTAAGGTTTTGCTTAAGCTAAAAATAGCGGCATCTAAAGTGGCAGAAAATAATAGCGTTTGCCTGTCACTGGGTACTTGCTTGAGCACGGCTTGGATTTCATTCATAAAACCCATATCGAGCATACGGTCTGCCTCATCAAACACTAGCATAGTCAGTTGCTTAAGGCTTAGCGCACCTTGTCTGAGGTGGTCGAGTAAGCGGCCTGGCGTTGCCACTAATACATCAATCCCAGTATTAAAAACGGCCACCTGTGCATCAATACTCACGCCGCCGTAGGCGATACCGACACGAATATCGCTTCCTTTAGCATACTTAACAAAGCTCTGTTGTACCTGCACCGCCAACTCCCGCGTTGGCACTAACACTAACGCGCGTATCGGCCTAACTGCGGCTAAATCTGGTGAAGGGCAAAGTGCTAATAAATGATGCAAAATGGGTAATGCAAATGCTGCGGTTTTACCGGTACCCGTTTGGGCGCCCGCCATGACATCGCGTTTCGCTAAAATAACGGGAATGGCTTCTAATTGAATAGGTGTAGGCGCCTCATAACCCAGATTGGCTAAAGTGCTCACTAACGTGGAATTTAAGGACAAAACACTAAAGGACATTGTAAATCGCCGCAGAAAATAATGGCAGAATGTTAACAGACACAAACCTAAGCGACTAGCAGCATGACACTAGCCTGCTATGCCATTAGGAACTTCACGATAAAAACCCGTCAAGATCCTGCGGGAGTTGTGGACGACTAAAGAGATAACCTTGAGCTTGATCGCAGTGATTTTGCAGCAGAAAATCAGCTTGCTCTTGGGTTTCAACGCCTTCGGCCACAATATCGAGCTTCAACGCATGTCCAAGCGCAATCACAGCTTTTGCGATGGCGGTGTTATTAGTGTCAAAGGGAATATCACGCACGAAAGATTGATCGATCTTGAGTTTATGGATAGGCAGTTTTTTTAAATAATTTAATGATGAGTAACCCGTGCCAAAATCATCTACCGATAATTCGATTCCCAGATCGCCAAGTCGTTTTAAATCACGAATGGCGACCTCTGGATTTTGCATCATCACACTTTCGGTCACTTCAAGTTCTAAGTGTTTGGCTGGTAAACCCGTTTCAGCTAAAACACGTTTTACATCATCAACAAACGAGCTACGTTGCAACTGCTGCCCAGCAACATTGACCGCAATACGGCCAAAATATTTACCATCGCGAAGCCAGCGCATTCCCTGACGACAGGCGGTTTCTAACACCCATAAACCAATGTCATGGATAAGACCAATTTTTTCAGCTATGGGGATAAATACCGCCGGAGAAATTAAACCAAGCTGGGGATCATGCCAACGCAATAGCGCTTCAAACCCAACGGTTTTACGGGTCACTAAATCAAGTTTCGGCTGGTACATCAAATACAAAGCATTTTGTTCAATTGCACCATAGAGGGCACTTTGCAGTTTAAGGTGTTCAAGCGACAGTTGAGTTAAAGATTCAGTATAAAAAGCATAATTATTACGGCCATCATTTTTGGCGCAATACATAGCTGCATCGGCGTTACGCAATAAAGTGTCTGCATCTTGCCCATCATTCGGGTACAAAGACACCCCCATACTCGCGGTTAAACGTAAATGATCGCCAGTGCTCACTATAAAAGGTTGATCAAATACTTGGCGCAGCTGATTAATGGCAAGCGTGGCCTCTTCACCATTATTAATATCCGTAATTAACACTACAAATTCATCACCGCCAATGCGCGATAATACATCCTGCTCCTCGACTTGACTGCGTAATCGTTTAGCAAGTTCGACTAACATTTCATCGCCTATGCTATGGCCAAAGCTGTCGTTGATATGCTTAAACAAATCGACATCTATCATTACCGTCGCTAATTGTAAATTGAGCTGCTTAGCGCGTCGCACCTCTTGTTTGAGCTGCATCATAAACTTCATACGATTAGGTAATTGCGTTAACGGATCGTAATACGCCAAGTGTGTAAGTTGTGCTTCATTCTGTTTCTGTGCAGAAATATCGGCAAACACCGCCACAAAATAACGAATATCACCGACTTCATCATAGATGGTACTGATACTGATATTTTGCGGGAAAATAGCACCATTTTTACGCCGATTCCAGATTTCCCCATTCCATTTACCGTTAATCAGTAAGGTATTCCAAAGGGTATCGAAAAACGTTTTATCATGGCGACCTGAACTCAAAATACGTGGATTTTGACCGAGTAACTCCTCCCTCGTATAGCCTGTTATTTCAAAATACGCACCGTTAACATCGGTAATATTGCCGTGTCTGTCAGTGACTACAACGCCTTCAAAGGAGTGTTTAAATACATTGGTCGCTAACGTAAGCTGATCTTCAACGGCTTTATGCTTTGAAATATTACGCGTCATCCCAATAACACCTGCAAAATCACCAGTTGCATTGAATGTGGGCAGTTTTAGCGTTTCTAGCCAAAGATGTTGTTTAGGCTCTGCACCTTCTAAACACTCAGCGACGATAATAGGTGTACCCGATTCAATCGCAAACCGGTCACCTTCAAGATAGATATCAGCCGCATCGGCACCAAAAAGCTCGACATCGGTTCGGCCAATGATCTCGCTGCGCGACTTTGCCCAGGCTTGTTCAACGCTTCGATTACACAAAGTGTATATACCATCGGTATTTTTCATCCAAATATGTTCGTCAAAACTATCGATGAATGATTGTAAATCAATCACATCAATATGATTGGGCGTGCCACGATTGAGCGATTCAGCCGCATTGTACTGGCGTAATATGTCAGCTAGCTGCCGTTGAATACTCTCACCAACAAGCTTAGCCAGCTGAAATGTTTTGCCATCAATACCCTGTGGATCATTATGGTAAAAACATAAGAAGCCAAAATTAGTTTCGGATGGCCAAGCCAGTGAGATAAAAATGACACTACCGACGGGAGTACATGTGCACCAAGCAGGATGAAGCTGAGTATCGGTAATCAATTCAGCCTTACCTACCAGTGTTGATAATTGCGAGGGTGATAAAAATGTGCAGTGCTGACTAACCCCTAGCGGCAGCGATTGCGAAATGGGCTCACTCAAGCTAACCCGCTTATCCAGAATGGTGGTGTTTTGAGCGGCGTGATCTTTACTATAACGGTCAGCGGTAAATGCAGGTGAGGCAGTCGTAGAGTTAGCGTTGATGACTTTCCCGCCACTCAACTGAGTAAGAATTGCCTGTATTTCGTTTTCAACAACGGCGTCTGAACATAACAAACAACTCAGCTCATCCACAGCACTCCACGTTAATAGCGTGGCTTTACAGCTTGATATATCAGCAATTAAATTTAAATCTGCTAACCAGAGGTCAAGTTGTTGCTGCGAAATGGGCATATTTATCATCTTGTCTAACACCTAGTTACAACTTAATACACTTGAGGTTAGAACGCTATAGAGCCAAACATATACTCAATAGAATTCTACAGATAAGCGTTAATCAACCAAAAAATACATTCTGTATCTCAATTCAATACATCAATCAATGCTAATTTCAGCTCCTACACAACGGCATCATATCGGCCTTTACCCGCTTTAGAGGTCAAACCATTCACTGCCGTGTTCCTTGTGTAATGAGCGACACCAATCAAGTTCAATTCGGTCAATATTACCTTTATAACTTTAGCACAAAAAATGAACATGCCATTTCAACAAGTTGAATAACTAACAATGGCTTATCGCTAATGAGTTAAGTATAGATACAGTGCCATGCAGTTCTTTTCGCGCTAGAGCACCTCGCCCTAACAACATAAATGGTCAATTACGAATTTATGTTTGACAAAAATGCTATCTTATTGTCTACAATGGAAATAATAAGGCTAAAAACAAGGATACTTATGCCAACTGACGTCGTATCACGCCAAGCCACCCTACTGGACAGCAAACAACTATATCGCATTTGCGAACTCGAACAATTAAGCAAAGATTGTCAGTCTACGGCTGAACTCACGCCACTTGACGATATTGTGGGCCAAGAACGCGCCCAGCAAGCGGTAGAGTTTGCGATGGGGATTAAAGAGAAGGGCTATAATATTTATGCCATCGGTCAAAACGGCTTAGGAAAACGCACTATGATGCTGCGCTATTTAAGCCGCCACGAGCCTAGCGATCATACTCTGTACGATTGGTGTTATGTGGTTAATTTTGATGATACTCGTAGCCCAAAAGTGCTCAAACTCAATGCAGGTACTGGGCTTGAGTTTAAAAAGTTCATTGAAAAGTTAATGTTAAAACTGGTCAAAGCTATGCCCTTAGCCTTTGATAACGAAATGTATTATGCCCGCACCGAAAAGCTCAAAAGCCAACTCGCACGAAAACAAGAAGCGGCATTATCAGAATTAACCGAAGAAGCGAAGCAAAAAGGCATAGAGCTTAGCTTAACCCTACAGGGCGACTATCAAATGGTGGCGCTCAATGGTGAAGAACCCCATGATGAAAGCTCATTTGAAGCGCTGACAGAGGCTGAGCGTAACCAATTTGAAAGTAATATAAATGGACTTGAAGTTAAGCTGCGCGGCATTATTCGCCAGATAACCGAATGGGAAGAAGAGTTCAGCGATAAACAGCAAGAGCATGACGAGCAAGTTGCCAAAGAAGTGTTAATTCATTTTATTAAGCCACTCAAAGATAAGTTTAAACATCAGCCTGAGGCGCGCACCTTTTTAACCGGTATGCAGGCTGATATCTTAGATAATCTGGATATTTTTTTAGAGGAAAGCGAAGAACAACTCGGTTTAGCCTACGCCTCACTTGAAAAGAAAATGCCCCGCCGCTATCAAGTTAATGTTTTAGTCAGCCAAGGGACGCAAAAATTCCCCATCGTTGTCGAAGAAAGCCCTAGTTATCACAGTCTATTTGGCTATGTAGAAAATGCTACATTTAGGGGCACTGTGTTCACCGACTTTTCGCTTATTCGCTCAGGTAGCCTGCACAAAGCTAACGGCGGCGTACTGTTGATGGACGCGGTTAAAGTATTAGAGCGCCCTTATGTGTGGGACGGGCTCAAGCGTGCCCTGCGTTCACGTAAACTAGATTTAAGCTCACTCGAACGGGAAGTTTCACTATCAGGTACGATTTCTCTGGCACCTGAACCTATCCCGTTAGATGTGAAAATTATTCTTTTTGGCGATCATGAAACCTATCAGCTGTTACAGCATTATGATCCTGATTTTAGTGAGTTATTTCGTGTTACCGCTGACTTTGAAGATCTGATGGACAGAACTCCAACCTCTGAGGCGCACTATGCTCGTTTTATTTCTAGCATAGTGCACGATAACAACATGCTGCACTGCGACCGCGCCGCTATAGCCCGTATCATCGAATACAGCTCACGTGAAGCTGAGGATCAGCAAAAGCTGTCACTGCACTCTGCTAATGTGGCTAACCTGCTGCGAGAGTCTAACTACTGCGCAAAATTAGCAAGCAGTGAACAAATTTCAGTGCTACACGTTGAGCAAGCGCTACGTAATCAAGAGCAACGAGTCTCACGCCTACACGACAACATAATGCAAAGCTTCAGTAACGGCACAACCTTGATCAGTACTCAAGGTAAGGTGATCGGACAAATTAATGCGTTATCTGTGATATCGACCTCAGATCACCAGTTTGGTATGCCTAATCGAATCACTGCAACCACGGCCTTTGGTAAAGGCGAAGTGATGGATATCGAACATAGAGTCAAACTTGGAGGGCAAATTCACTCTAAGGGCGTACTGATTTTAACTGCTTATTTAGCCTCGGTTTTAGGTAAAACGGCGCACATCCCGCTCACCACTTATCTCACCTTTGAGCAATCTTACAGCGGTGTAGACGGCGACAGCGCCTCAATGGCCGAATGCTGCGCTATTATCTCAGCCATTAGTGAGCAAGCACTCAGGCAAGATATTGCCATAACCGGTTCGATGAACCAGTTTGGTGAGGCACAGCCTATTGGTGGCGTGAATGAAAAGATTGAAGGCTTTTTTGATGTTTGCAAAATCAAGGGCCGCTCAGCAGAGCAAGGGGTGATTATTCCCGCCTCGAACGTCGCCAACCTAATGCTGCGTAAAGATATTGTCGATGCGGTTGCACTTGGGGAGTTTCACATTTGGGCTATCACCCATGTAACTCAGGCAATGGAGCTACTACTGGGTAAAAGTGCGGGAGGTTTGTCGCCAACGGCATTACCGAACTCTGAGCAATATGCTCCAGAGAGTATTTTTGGCATCGCCCAACAAAAACTCACGACACTAAGAGCATTGGCTAAAACAGATTAAACCATCGCACTAATCAAAACAGCGTAAACCACGCAAATAAAAAGGGTTAGCAAATGCTAACCCTTTCTTTATTAAGTTATTCAGCTATTAAGCACAATCACACTAAGCTTGTTAACATTTCGTCGCTGTACGGTACGAGTTCAACGCCATCACGCACGCGGGCAACATAATCAGGATTGGCAATAAATGGACGACCGATAGCAATCAAGTCGAACTTATCCGTTGCAATCGCTTCGCTCGCAGATTGGGCGCTGTAGCTTCCGACTCCGACTAAGGTTTTACCATAGTGGGCGCGCACATAACTTGAAGCATTGCCGTCAAGATAGTCGAACTGCATGCTGTCATCAAAAATACCAATATGCAAAAAGGCGATATCGCGCGACTCAAGCTCAGGTAAAAAATAATCAAACACTGCACGGTCACGGCTATCGGCTGCCATGTTGAAATAGGCGCCCGGAGAAATCCGTAAACCGGTTCTGTCTTTACCAATACGCGCCGCGACAGCATCAACCACTTCCAGTGCAAAGCGGGACATATTGGCCGGAGTGCCACCGTATTCATCGGTGCGGCGATTGCTGTCATGGTGTAAAAAGGTATCAATTAAATAACCATTAGCACCGTGGATTTCAACGCCATCAAAGCCCGCTTCAATGGCATTTTCTGCCGCTTTGGCGTAATCACGCACTAAACCTTGAATATCTTCGAGCGTGGCAGCTTTTGGCGTGACATAAGTCAGTTCGCGCATTCTGGGTACGCTGCCTTCAATCTTTTGTGCTGATGCAGCAAGTACATCGCCACCACCGAAAAAGTGTGGATGAGATACACGGCCCGTATGCCATAACTGTACAAAGATCTTACCGTCTTTAGCATGTACTGCATCGGTCACTTTGCGCCAGCCGGCTATTTGCGCTTGAGTAAAAATACCCGGAGTATTGGGGTAACCTTGGCCATCAGGACGAATAATCGTCGCCTCAGTGATAATCAAACCTGCTTCGGCGCGGCGTTCATAATAAGCAACCATATCGTCGGTTGGCACCAAATTAGCATCCGCCATACAGCGGGTTAATGGAGCCATAAGAATACGATTTTTTAAGCTAATAGTGTCGTTAAGCGAGTAGGTTTCGAACAGATTAGCCAATAGATTTGGCGCAGTTTGTGTGGTCATTTTTCTGGTCCCATTCTTGAATATGCGTTCAAGATATTATTATTTGAATGATCATTCAAGTTTATTTTTGAATGTCCGTTCAAATTTAGGTAGAATTTCGCCTAAGTATGTCAACTAGGTGAATTAAATTCGATGCGTAATGCAGAGTTCGATCGAGAACAGGTACTTCGCGGCGCTATGGCCGCCTTCATGCACAAGGGTTACACCAAAACGAGCATGCAAGATCTCACTCAAGCCACGGGGTTACATCCAGGGTCGATTTACTGT
Source organism: Shewanella morhuae (assembly GCF_900156405.1). Lineage (GTDB taxonomy): Bacteria > Pseudomonadota > Gammaproteobacteria > Enterobacterales > Shewanellaceae > Shewanella > Shewanella morhuae. The sequence continues at coordinate 334,608 of NZ_FTNN01000001.1, read as the reverse complement.
GCTTTCACCAATAAACGCGGATTATTAATCGCAGCCATTGAACAGTATCAACTAGATAGGAGCGAGCAATTTAACCGTTTGTTTGCCAATAGCGATAATGTAATCGCCAATTTGAAAACCTACTTAGATTATCTGGTTATTGAGTGCTTAAGTTGCGATAGTGGCCAAGCCTGTCTATTGACTAAGGCGCTCAATGAAATTGCAGAACAAGATGTTGAAATCCAAAACATCATCAACCAGTATCTGCAAGCCATGCAGTTGGCGTTGATGCAACAATTCGCCGCCGCGAAACTGCAAGGTTTGTTGCAAGGTCATCGCAGCAGCGAGCAAAGAGCACAATATTTAATGATGGGAATTTATGGTTTAAGAACTTTCGCCCACACTCACCCTGAAGCGGAAACCTTACAACATCTTGCCGAACAATTACTGACTGACGTTTGCCAATAAGCGGTTTTATGCTCAATTTAAAGCGGCGTAAAATGTCTTACTCATATGGTATGTACGAGCAGGATAAGACCGATATTTGGCCGCGCTTAACGATGAGATATGTTCCGATAAACCAGCCTTATAGCTTTTTAGTTAGTTCTCTATTTTATTAATACTGCCCTTATACCCAGTTTTATCGACCGCCTTGAGTAAGATGTCTAGATTAAAATCCTCAGGCACAGTCACGATAGCTTGCTCAGTTTTTAGCGAAGCCTTAGCCTTTATCACACCATCGGTTTGTCGCAGGGCTTTATTGACGACAGTGACACATAGCGGGCAGGTCATGCCCTTAACATCTAAGGTGACTTGCCTATTTTCCGCCCAGCTCGATACTGAACAAAAAATCAAGGCAAGAAATAACACTAACTTCATTCAAAAACCTCTAATAACCAAGGTAATACAAAGGGATATAACTGAAACGCCAGCACAACAGGCACAGTTAACCAGTAGAGCCATACCATCTGAGTACGGCTTAACGTCGCGGTGCACAATGGCTTTTTCGCAAAATAGAGCCGCCAAAATCCCATTAAGATAAGCCCAGTCGACAATATCAACATAGGTACTTGCAACCAGCTTAGTTGCTCTATCCCCGACAGGCTCGCGGCCGACACACCGAACACCAAATAAATAAGTGGCGCAATGCAGCACAGACTCGAAGCCACTGCAGCAATAACAGCAGCGGCCATAGTCGCAAAAAGTCCCTTAGCGTTGTTCAGTTGACTGGTAGTCATAGGCAAATACTTTAGGTTCATAATAATTCACGGGATCGCCATCGACTTCTGCATAGGGATAACCAAAGTTATTCAATGGTGTTTGCTCAGCTTCGGGGAATAAATCAAAGTCTCGGCCATAGTTAAAGCCAATCCAGTTCATTTCCCAATTACCAAAGAGGTAATCATTCACCGCCTGAACAGCAGGATCGCTATGCTCTTTTTTCTCGGTTAAACGCATTCTGGTTACATCAGCAGGATCGGCAGGCAACCAACCATAACCCGCTAAATAAAACATAGCGCGGCAATGTTGGCCACCACTGACATCGGCAACGCCTTTGTCATCGGCACTGCCGAACGCCTTTTTAGAATATTGACCCATCTTGATCGCCTGTCCCAAGCGAATACCGAACATTTCGCGGGCAGGAATACCCACGGCGCGCATTAGCGCCACAAATACGGAGTTAATATCGGTACATTTACCGCCCAATATACCACTGGCTAAAATACTGGCCACATCGCCTGTACCACAGCCAATTACGCTATTATCGCGGAACATATTGGCGCTGACCCAAAGATAAATTAGCCGCGCTTGTTTTAATGGTTCTGTTTCGCTGCCCACAATTTTATCTGCTGTTAACTTCACAATACCATTAATTGGCATATGTTTAGTGGGTAATAAATAGTGTTCAACATCTGCAGGATAACTAATTTCTGTTGGCGTACGGTAATGGGCCAAGGTGCCGCTTTTAATGGGTTCCCAATCTAACGTTTCAATATCTAGCTCAACCGTCATGGTCATGCTTGATTTAGCATCTGGCCACGTTGCAAACAGAGTTTTAGCACCGTAACGGTTGTTTGAAGTTATGTAGGCATCTTTAAAACTGCCAGTAAAACTCAGCTTACGCACCCATTGAAATTGCGTATCTTCAGGTAGCGGGATCCACAACTTAACCACGCCTTCAGAGCCTTCTGGGGCAACAAGATGGTAAGTGTTGATTAAGGTAAAACGACGACGTCCATCCGCTGAACTATGCTCAACAACACTCGGTTGAGAAGATGCCAGTACCGGTGTGATAAATCCCGCGGTCGACAAAATAGCCGCACTTTTTAGAAAATTGCGTCTTTGCATGATGACATTCCTTAACATTATTGAGCACGAGAAAAAAGATATGACTAGAGTGACTACGCGCCATTATAAGGGCTCTCACTGTCAGCACAATAACGCCGTTATCTCAGTCGTAAAAAACACGCGAAAGAGCACATTAAGCCGACAACTTCCCATAACCTTTAAACAAAATAACTACTAGAGTGTTAAATCTCACATAAAAAAACAGGTGTTGATCAATTCAACACCTGTTTTTTATAGTTAAATTTAACTTCGACTTGAGGTTATTTAGCTAACCTCAAGCGCTTTAATGTTAACTAAACGCTAAGAACGGGGATATACACAGTAATAAACCGGTAATAATAATAATGTATAAAGATGCGCCCTTGTACTTATGCAGCGCTGGCACTTGATATACTAAATAAGCTGGAATAAGGCATCCAACCAAACCAAAAATAGGACTACAAATTGAGGTAAAACTTAACACTGGGGCATTTAATACAATCGCCCCCCAAGATAGTAAAATGGTGAAAATCATGATGCCGTAACCAACCAGCTTTTTGTTGATGCGATCTTCAGGCATATAGCGGCGTAGCATGTTCATGGTCAAACCTTGACAAGCCTCCCTAAAACCTAAATACACCCCAAAGTAAGCCGTCATTACCGCAAAAATATTTAAGGTCAGGCTGAGTAGTTTAAGCGTTTGTCCCTGCATACCTTGGGCGACCATAGCTAAGGCCGAGATATTTTCTTCTGATGCGCGCACCGCTTGATCATGTCCCATCGCTAGCGTAAATGACACCGCATAAAAGAACACCACAACAAACAAGATACCAAAGGCAATGTTCATCGCCCGCATGGCTTTAAAACGCGCAACTGCTAAGGATTTTTCTCGCGAGCGGTATGAAATCACCATCGGGCTTAAGCTTTGAATGAAAAGAATCGATGTTAGTGTGAAGGGCAACATAACGATGGCATCTTTTAACCAATCTCCTGTTGCTGGGATCGCGCCAATATTATTGATATCCCACTTATCCACCATTAATAACCCTAATACAGCAACCACGCCCAACTTAGTCAGCACCATAAAAGTAGATATTTTGAATAATAGATTTTCACCACGTGATGCTAAAGCGACTAAACCACAAATCAGCAATAAACCGTAGAAGGGATTATTCGACAGTAATTCTTTTGTCACGCCAAAGCTTTGTAAGAATGAGGCGCTATCGTTAGTAATGGCCGTTGAATAAACGAATACCCAAATAACCAACATAGTGAAGTACAAACCGCCCAATAACATGCCCCAGTTTTTACCTAAGTAACCCGATATCACACTCGGATAATCCTTACATTCTGGTGATTCTGCTAAGGTGTTGATAAACAAACGCTGAAACATATACATAGCAGGGTAGCCAATTACGCCAGACAGTAAGAACACCCATAGGCCCATTAAACCGACCTGTACGGGCAAAAATACGATCCCCGCGCCAATTGCCATGCCGATACTCATAATAATCCAGCCCCAATCCGTACTATCGAAGCGGGTATCTATTTTCCATTGGGCAGCATTAGCCGCCGTCATTGTTGCATCCATCATTTCACCTTTACCTTGTTACTATTATTTGTTGCAAATATATTTGAACAAAATGAACTCAGCAACCAATACGTTCAACTTTTATTGAACAAAGCGTTAACGCTCACAACTTGGCTAAAATTGGGATTAATAACGCACAAATTGCAGAGACAAATGAAATCCATTAAAAAATAATTGCAATAAAATGTAAAAATACAAATAATGTTGCACATAGTCCGACTACGACATTCAATTTTATTTGCAAGATGGAGAAACAATGAAAACGATTATTAACGCAGAATATGCTCCCGCAGCCATTGGCCCATACTCCCATGGCACAACTTATGGCAATCTGATTTTCACCTCAGGCCAGCTCCCTGTATGTAAGAAAAAGGGCAGTATCGTTAACGGTGGGATCACGGAACAATCGATTCAATCATTAGAAAACCTCAAATACGTGCTAGAAGCAGGTGGAGGCAGTCTCGAAACCGTCCTCAAAACCACTTGCTATCTTGCTGAGATCAGTGACTTTGCCGCCTTTAATGAAGTATATAAAAGCTATTTCAAAACCGACTGCCCTGCACGTAGCTGTTTTGCGGTGAAAGATCTTCCGCTGGGCGCAAAAGTGGAAGTCGAAGCAATAGCACACGCTAAAATGTAAGTATTAATATAAGGTTATAAAGCTCATGAAACCTCAATGGCAACAGTATATTAAAATTATCAAACAAGTCGTTAAGCCCGCATTAGGTTGTACCGAGCCTATCGCTGCCGCTTACGCCGCAGCTGTAGCCCGCGCTTTACTGGGCGTTGAACCCGATTCAATTGCAGTACAAGTGTCTGACAATCTTTATAAGAATTCTATGGGTGTATTTGTACCTGGCACCGGTAAAATTGGCCTTGCAATTGCCGCTGCCGCTGGCGCGATTGCAGGTAACCCTGATGCTGGTTTAGAAGTGTTGGCGGTAATAACACCAGAGCAAGTCGCAAAGGCACAGGCACTGATCGATGCAGGAAAAGTAACCGTTGAACGCACACAAACTGCAGAGTTTATTTATTGCTGCGTGATTGCTAAAAAAGGCAGTCGTGAAGCTCTAGTTAAAATTTGTGGCGGCCATACGCTGATTGCCGAAAAACGCCTCAATGGCGAGTTAGTCTTCAGTCTTGATAATACAGCGGCAACGGCAACGGGTTCAATTTGTGCTGGCGTGGACATCACTATCGAATCCATTTATCACTTTGCGAATGAAGTCCCCTTCGAGGATATCAAGTTTATCCTTGAGGCTTCTGAATTAAATGGCAAATTATCCGATGAAGGCATGGCTAATCCCTATGGTCTAGAAGTCGGCCGTACTATGAAAAGCGGTATCGCGGCGGGTATTATTGGTGAAGACTTACTCAATAAAATCGTTATGTTAACTGCTGCGGCGTCCGATGCACGTATGGGCGGCGCTAACTTACCTGCCATGAGTAATTTTGGTAGTGGTAACCAAGGCATTGCCGCAACCATTCCAGTGGTATTAACGGCACAATGCTATAACGCTTCGGAAGAAAAACTCGCCCGAGCTTTGATTATGAGCCACCTTGGGGCAATTTATATCAAATCCCATTACCCACCATTGTCGGCATTTTGTGGTAATACAGTCACCAGTGCTGCAGCTTCTATGGCGATGGTGTATCTGGCCGGTGGCTCATTCGAGCAATCTTGTTTCGCAATTCAAAATGTGATCAGCGATAGCTCTGGCATGGTGTGTGATGGAGCAAAAGCCTCCTGCGCCATGAAGGTCAGCACTTCATCTAGTGCGGCCGTACGCTCATTTTTGATGGCTCTCAGTAGTCACAATGTCTCCGGCCAAGGTATTATCGCCACCGATGTAGAGAAAACCATTAAAAATATTGGTAAAATGATCCTCAATGGTATGTCATCCACAGATGTTACTATTATCGATATTATGTCGGCATAGTGATTTTGACCCGCTGATCATTAGCGGGTTAACAACCCAAGGTTGAAACTTTGAAACTGCAAGATTTAACGCAAAGTGATCTGGATATTCTTAAATCCATCGAAAATATCGTCGATGGTATCGCAGCCATGTATGGTCAACATACTGAAGTGGTATTACACAGCTTAGATGCTAAACATCCGTCGGTAGTCAAAATAGCCAATGGCCATGTGACAGGCAGAGAAGTGGGCGCACCAATAACTAACCTTGCCTTGCTTAAGCTTAAGACCGGTCAGGATATTTCTAATTCTTATCTCACCAAATGCACTAATGGAAAAACGCTAAGATCGATTACTACGGTGATCCGTAACCGTAAAAATCAGCCAATAGCCTTACTGTGTATTAATAGCGATATGGATGCGCCGCTGCAATCAGTGCTACGCACTATGATGCCAGATAATTTACTAAATATTGAAGTCACCAGTTCACCCGAAACGTTTGCCCGTAATATTGATGAAGCATTGCACAGCACCATTGACAGTATTAATCATGAAGTGCGCTCCAACCCTGCTATTTCGACCTCACAAAAAAGCCGCGAAATTGTCAATCAACTACATGAGTTAGGTATTTTTGAACTCAAAGACAGTGCCCAAGTCGCGGCGACTCGATTAGGGATTTCAGTCCATTCAATTTACCGTTATCTACGGGAAATTAAAGCCAATCAGGCATAATCTCGATAACAATAAAAAGCAGCGATTTATCGCTGCTTTTTATTTGATAACTTAATCACCTCAAAATAAGTAAGGTTCAGCTCCTCTTACCCACTTTCTCTAAGCCCCAAACCAGTGCTATTGCCGCCAACATACACACGATGGCAAAAGCGAGTTGTGCAGGCTGACCTGTAATGTGCTCAAAATTAAGTGGCGAAATATTTTGCTCTAATAAAGGTACTTGTTCGCCATGTGAATTTGTTCGCCAGGTTAAGGTTTCTTTCCACGGCCAAATTTTACCTAAGGTGCCTAACATTAAACCGGTTAAAAACACGATAGTCGCATCGTGATATTTCCGCAGTAGTGCCGACAATAAATGGCTAAAAGTCAATAATCCCGTCACTGCGCCAACGGCAAAACAGGCCAAAATATCGAGCTGAAAATCTTTAGCCGCTGTGAGCACTACAGGATATAAGCCTAACAATAATAAGATGAAGCTACCTGAAATCCCCGGTAATACCATAGCGCAAATGGCAATCGCGCCACCGAAGAATATGTTGATATAACTGGCTTCTATTGCCACGGGATTTAGCACAGTAATCGCCCACGCCGCCAGCACGCCTAAGGCAAATAAAGCAAAACGTGCCACCGTAAAACCACTCACTTGCTTGAGCATATGCACGACAGAGATGATGATAAGCCCAAAAAAGAACGACCAAATTGGGATTGGGTGCGTTGCGAGCAACCAAGAAATCAGCTTAGCAAAGGTAAAAATACTGGTTAGGATCCCCGCCAGCAGGCTCACTAAAAAACCGCCATTAATATGGACAAAGGCCCCTTTTACCCCTTTTGACTTAATCACGCCCCATAACGAAGGATTGATGCGCTTTACACTGTCGAGCAAGGTATCAAGAATACCGGTAATAAACGCTATGGTGCCGCCTGAAACGCCAGGCACAACGTCGGCAGCACCCATGGCCATGCCCTTAAAATACGTCAGCAAATATTTCACTGTGAGTCCTTATTGCTAAATAAAAATGCCATTGCCGCTAAACGACAAATTGGCCGCAATTATACGGTGTTACGCTAAAAACTACGAAATGAAGTTTGCTTGATTAAGCTGACTGGTATTTGTTGTTACCCTAATGTTAAACTCATCCGACCAGAACTACCCAAGCATAACTTGGAATAGTCTTAAGATAACAATATCCCTTTGCATATTACTAAGGATGACCATGCGCCAGACCGATTCCGTCAGCACTGCTAAACAAAAAACCAATAAAGTGCTCGCGCTCTACCACAAAACTCGCCGATATCCCTTCGGCCAAAAACTGTTTTCAATCATGGTTTCACGCATGGCACCCTATTTTGGCACCATCAAACCACTGATCACTGAATTACGCCTTAATCATTGTGCCTGTTTAATAAAAAAACGCCATGCAGTGCACAACCACATTAAAACGGTGCATGTGATTGCGATTTGTAATGGTTTAGAAATGGCGATGGGTGTGATGGCCGAAGCCTCTATTCCAACCCATTTACGTTGGATCCCTAAGGGCATGAGTTTGGATTATACCGCTAAGGCTGGTAGCGATATTTTATGCATTGCAGAAGTGACGCCAGAGCAATGGACTCCCGGTGATATGCTGGTCCCCGTTACGGCATACGATACCGAAGGTGTGGTCGTTGTGAAGGGACATATCAAGTTGTGGATATCTGAAAAGCCGCAAAAATAGTATGACCCCATCGCGAAACGAGGCTGCCGCATTCAATAGGCTAAAGTGACAGGCATTGGCCTAATACGAGCTTACAATGACAACAGATACATGACGTTAGCGTTAACTATGCTAAACAGTGAACGAAAATATTGCCGAATCGTTAATCGGCAATATTTTTCATTAGGTTTTACGCCGATATTTCACTTTCTATATTCCACTTTCTAGGCTTTCTATATTTGATTGGAGGCAAGCGCCTGCTAGGCTAGTCTTCTTAAATCAGCTCAAAAAGTCAAACATGCTTACTAGCGAAAGGAACTCAGCTCACGTGTCAGCCAACCAGCCTATTGACGAGTGGTCAACGCCCCCTTCAGGAGCCACACTACCAGCCAGCGCTACTATCATATCCACACAGCGCAATGCCAATATTGATGCTATTCGTGGCTTAGCTGTGTTGGGGATATTTTTCATGAATATCTATTTTATGGGGATGACCTTTTATGGCTATGCCCCTCACGAAACACCGCTGTTATCTGATCAAGTTATCGAAGCATTTAATCTCTTGTTTATCAAAGTGCGCTTTATTAGTCTGTTTTCCATTTTATTTGGTGTTGGGCTTTTTATTCAGTATCAACGTTTTAATGCCCAAGGGCTCAATGCGTATCCGCGCTTACGTTCACGCCTAAAATGGTTGATGGCATTGGGTTTAATCCATGGAATTTTGATTTGGTCTGGCGATATCTTACTCACCTACGGGATCAGTGGGTTTTTAGCGCTATGTTACAAAGATTTAAGTATTGATGCCCTTAAACGTAAAGCCAATATCTTTATTTTCGGCGCCTTAGTGATCATTACCCTCATCACTGTTAGCAGCGCAGATAAATCTTTTATCCGCGAATCAAGCCTATTTGCACAGCAGTACAGTGCTTGGACCTCAAGCTATGCAGACCAACTCGTGTTGCAGTTAATGCAGGTGGGTTACATGGCGTTAGTGATCCCTTTTACTTTAATGTGGTTAACCGCAGGCTTGATGTTGCTCGGTATGGCGTTATATCAACAAGGAACTTTTGAGCAGGGATTTAGCAAAACTACGCTCATACAATTGGTGATAGCCAGTGTATCGCTATCACTAATAGCGATACTTTTAGGCTTAACACAACGTCCAATTTTAGTCGCGCTTTCAGATACCTTAGCCATGTTAAGTGCGATCCCAATGGCGCAAATTTATATCCATATTATCGTTAAAATTTGTAAAAACAGCCCTAAGATACTGACCTCATTACAAAATGTAGGTAAACTCGCCTTTAGCCTCTATATTCTGCAATCCATCGTTGGCGTGTTAGTGTTTAGACACCTCGCCCCTGAATTACTCTTACAGTTAGATAGATGGCAATATATGGTCATGGCAATTGTTTATTCAATCGTGCAACTGTTATTAGCCAGCCTTTACTTACGCTATTTCAAGCAAGGGCCACTGGAAAAGTTTTGGCGCTACCTCGCGTTTAAAAAGTACGCGACACCACCCGTAAAAAATCACATTTAGAACCACGATACGAGATTGATACCAAACCATGACGAATAAAAAACCAACCAAAACAACCAGCAGTAAAAAGGCCACAAACAACCGCAGCCAAAAGCCTAAATCAACCGGTTCAGAATTAAGCATTATGCCATTGTTGTTAGTGGTTATTTTTCTTGCTGGTTTAATTGGCGCCGCGCAGCAACATATGTTGCCCATTGGTATTGTAGGCATGTACCTCACGCTCAGTTTGCTCAGTTTTATCGCCTACGCCATCGATAAATCCGCCGCAAAACGCGGTAAATGGCGCACTAAAGAAAGCACTTTGCATCTGCTGGCGCTCATGGGCGGTTGGCCCGGCGCCCTGTTTGCCCAAAACGTATTAAGGCACAAGTCAGTTAAGGCCTCATTTAGAAACGTTTTTTGGCTCACCGTTATCGCCAATTTAGCCGTACTGGCTTATGGCATCCAAACTGGCGCCGTAAATATGTTTATTTAAACCTAACTATCCGCGTGAGGTTAGTCGGCTATAGCTAAGTTCATCTGTGACTAAAACCGAATAAAAAGGGCAATCTAAGATTGCCCTTTTTATTTATTTAGCTATGGAAAATAATGTCGTTTAGCCGCTTAGTTATTTTTAAAACCAGCTCAAGGCGATACTGATAATCACGCCAGTAATCATTAGTTGCATTAAACAAAACCCCATAATATCTCGCGCTTTTAAACCCGCAATGGCTAGCACAGGTAATGCCCAGAAAGGTTGAATAAGGTTAGTCCACGCATCCCCCCAAGCAACAGCCATAGCAACCCGAGCGACATCGGCGCCTAAAGCCTGCGCGGCAGGTAACATAATCGGTGCCTGCACAGCCCATTGACCACCTCCAGATGGTACAAAAATATTCACAATCCCTGCACTAATAAAGCTCCAAAATGGCAAGCTTTCGGCGCTGGCTATCGCCACAAAGCCTTGTGAAATACTCTGGGCTAAACCCGATTGCACCATCACGGCCATAATGCCTGCATAAAAAGGAAACTGGATCACGATCCCAGCACCGCCCTTAATAGCTTCATTTAAACTGGTGAGTAAACTGCGTGGCGTTTGATGTAACACGATGGCGAGAAATAAGAATAAAAAGTTCACTACGTTAAGGTTTAAACTGCCGCCCTGTACCCAAAAGTAATAACCTAAATATACAAGCCCTGCACCACCGACACTCCAACCGAGTAAACGGCTATTCTCCAATATATCCGCAGGACGCATTGCAGGCTTATGTTTGCTCGGGCTCTCACCTGCACGGTTAACCTCTAGCACTGAAGAAACCGTTTCGCCACCTTTGTCATCAAGGACACTAGAATCAACATAAACGCTGTCTTTTTCGTCAGGCAACATAAAGCGATTCACTAAAGGCATCACCACGAACAGCACCACAACCAGTAATAAATTAAAACTTGCGAAAATGGTTTCACTAGTGGGGATAATACCAATTTGTGATTCGGCGAAATGCCCCGCTGTGGCTATGGTTAACGGGATAGACCCTGCGAGCCCGCCATGCCAAACCACAAAACCTGAGTAGGCGCTGGCAACCAGCAGCCGGTAATCCACTTTCACTTTACGGGCTAAGGCTTTAGCAAACAAAGCACCTACTACCAATCCGAATCCCCAGTTGATCCAACTCGCGGCGAGTGATACAAGCGTAACTAAAATAATGGCTTGCGGTGCCGATTTAGCCAAACCCGCAATCGCATCGAGCAACTTTTTAATCGGCGGTGAGCTTGCCAACATAAACCCCGCCACCAGCACTAATAGCATCTGCATCGAAAAACTTAACAGCGTCCAAAAACCATCACCCCAATAATTAATGACTTCCAGCGGAGTTTTGTTCTCAGAAACAACGGCAGCAATTAACACCACTAAGGTGAGTAAAAGTACAAAAATATAGGGATCGGGTAGATATCGGTCGACTAGCTTGACCAGAGGTTTTGCCGCTTTGTTTAGCATGGACTTTCCTTATTTATTATTTTAATTCTAGTTGTTATCTGTTTTTATTGGATTTTTGTGAAGTCTTAAGCCCACAGGTTAAGCGATATCTAAAGCAGGATAAAGCCTTGAAGGGAGTTTTAATGGCTTGAACTGGTCGTAGCAGATGACCAGCGTTCGAGTTCAAAGCCTGTACGAGTAGCGATAGCATCTATCGTTAGAAAACTGATAACATGGCCGAAATTAACTTAAGGTGCTCTTTGTATGAAAATATTACTCGCCATTGTGGTGATAGCTGGGGTGATTTTTTACTTCTTTACCTCGATGAACGGCCAAAAAGCCGCCCAAGAGAATATCCGTTTAGGTAATGAATTTTTAACCCAAAACAAAGCGAAAGAAGGCGTGATCACCACGGCTTCAGGTTTGCAATATGAAGTATTAACCAAGGGCGATGGCACGATTCATCCAAAAGCCAGTGATACTGTGACCGTGCATTATCATGGCACTTTACTCGACGGAAGCGTGTTTGACAGTTCAGTTGATCGCGGCGAGCCTATCGCCTTTCCGCTTAATCGAGTGATTAAAGGCTGGACCGAAGGCGTACAACTGATGGTTGTTGGCGATAAAGTACGTTTCTTTATTCCCAGTGAACTCGCCTACGGTAACAGTAATGCAGGCAAGATTAGCGGTGGTTCAATGTTAATTTTTGATGTGGAATTACTGAAGATTAATTAAAACTATCTTTAATGAACCCGTATCAAGGTATTAATCTGTATCCACAGCATTGTCCTTAACGCGACATAAAGACCGAAATCAATAAAAAGCCCTGCATTTTCGCAGGGCTTTTTTAATCAAATTGTATTAGTAAGTTGAACCATTATGGGCAAGTTACTGCGCCAACATCAACCCATACAGCCGCGACGCCAGGCACATCACCCTTAGTCCAATAATTAGCCTTCCATTGACGGTTGTTATAACGAGTGGTTGCACCGCCGTTATAAGCTACTGCGGCATCCCAACCAAGATCAACTTGGCTAAGTAGCTGCCATTGATCTGCTGTGCGAGATGGCGCATTACCTTGAGTCCAATACTTAGCTTTCCATACCAGTTCACTATGGTTCACAGTATCACCCGAGTTGTAAATTACACTGGCTTGCCAAGCTGGATAATTACCCACATTAGCATCGTTCACATTGCAACCATCCGCAGCTTTAGGCGTGACAGTTAAGGTTGTCGATGCGCTCGCGTCTAAAGCGCCATCGGAAACCAGCACGCTTAAACCATAACTGCTCGCTTGGGTAACATTGGGGCCAGTGACCACTAGCGTGGCACTATTTTGCCCCGTAGCTGACACGCCAACAGGCACAGTCCAAGCGTAGGTTAAGGCATCGCCGTCGGCATCGGATGCACTCGCCACGATACTGACCGTTTTACCCGCTTCCACTGTTGCTATTGCAGCCACACTTACCACGGGAGCTTGGTTTGGTGTGTCGGCCTTGTTGGTTACTGTCACTAAATCTGTGGCAGATAACCCTTCAGGATCTGTCACTTTAAGGCTAAATCCATAGGCGATATCGGTTTGTGTGGCTTCCAGTTGAATTATTGCACTGGCCATATCGGCATTCGTAATAACCGTTTCAGGTCCAGATAATTGAGTCCAAAGATACGTCAGCACGCCATTTTCAGGATCGCGCGAACCACTACCATTTAGCACCACATCGCTTGGGCCTGTGACATTGATATCTGCCCCAGCATTAGCAATGGGCGCTTTATTCACCGGTGATGTTGCCCCTTCGCCATTACCTAAGCCTTCGTGCATTGCATTAAGAATATCGCCGTTATCGGAATCGATTTCCCATGCAAACAGACCTCCGAGCTGATTGGCCAGCACGTATTGACCCTTAGCTTTAACAGAACGCGCATCATCAAAGGTGATTAAGTCACCAGTCGATGCTTTGAACAATGATGGCGCCTCGGCCACTTCATCATAACTGTAGGCCCAACCGCTACCCATGTAGTCGTTTACTATCTGGCGATAATCCACTACGCCATCTTCCCATGTGCCCTTCACTTTACCCGTGGCCGTGCCCGTGAACGGATTATTGCCACTGTAGCCACTGACCCCAGTCCAGCCACGACCATACATAGCCGCACCAACGACAATTTTACCTGGCGTCACGCCTTGGCCTAACAGGGCCTTAACGCCATTATCCGTAGTATAACGAGTATCAGGATCCCAACCTGCTTCATAAAGATTGGTTTGATGACCAAGTTCAGTGTTAGTCCAACCGCCATTGAAGTCGTAGCTCATCAAGAAGATGTAATCCATGTACTGCTGGGCAGCTTGATAATCCACTTTCTCAATTTTGTCATCACCTGCACTAATGGCCGACGTTAGCTCATAGGTACGACCCGTTTCAGCACTTAGCTCATCAAGCATGGCACGTAGTTCACGCATCAAAGTAACGTAGGTTTCACCATCGTTAGCATTACCTAAATTGGGGTTAGCGCCCTTACCACCAGGGAATTCCCAGTCGATATCCACACCGTCAAAGAATTTCCATGTTTGCAAAAACTCTTTTACTGACGCAACAAAAGTAGCGCGCTTCGTTTTATCGTTAAAGAAGAAGAAAGGATCTGACAGTGTCCAGCCTCCGACCGAAGGCAAAATCTTCAAATCAGGGTGTGCTTGCTTGAGCGCCATCAATTGACCAAAATTACCTTTATATGGGTCGGAGTAATCACTCACGCCCGCCTGCGGCATTTGAATCGCCGCCCAAGGATCGTGGATCGCAACTTTAAAATCTTCACGGCCACTACAGGCACGTTGCAATGCTTGGAAGCTGCCTTCGATTTCTTTCAAACTGTCGTTAATGCCATCACCGCCACAAATAGGGGTAAAGCCATATAAAATATGAGTTAAGTTTTGCGCGGGGATCTTATCGACGGGGAATTTACGGCCGTATACTCCCCATTCAACAAAGTAACTGCCAACCACTTTGCCGGATTTATTCACATAGGGACGATTATTCTCTTTAAGTGGCGCATTAAGTGGCACTAAATGGCTGCCATCGGTGTCGGCCACAAGAATTTCTTGAACATCACTGGCAGTGCAACCTTCGCTATTACATAACTGCACCAGCATCTGATAACGGCCACCTTTTTTCACTTTAAAATTAGCGGTTCCGGAAGCACCAGATGGCCCTTCCCAAACTATATTGCCGTTGAGCAGCACTTGGGCTTTATTGCCCACATCACCACTCCAAAGATTCCAACTGACAGAAACATCAGCGGCATCTTTTACCGTAACTAATTGATTATAGGCCGTAGCAGCTTGATTAACGTCAATAATCGCAAACTTAGTTTCACCCCAACCTAACGTTGGTTTACCGGGCGCAGCGGCAAATGCACTAATGCTCATAGTAGATGCTAACGCCGATGCGACTAATAAAGCTGATGTAGAAATTTGAGTCTTAAACATGAAATATCCCTATTGAATTTTTTATGCATCAATAAAGCAAACAAAGCTTAGACAGGAAACTGCGCTCTTAAGACCATGCAAAACGACTGACAACTGCATGAAGAAAAACCTGTGGTATCCCCGCTATCATAGGTACAGACAAACCTTTAGACCGGAGGCTTTGCGTCCCAGTTTTTCAACTGGTTTGCCTTTTACACGCAATGACAACGCTGTCAATGCCGCAACAAGCATAAACATAAGCAACACATAAATGCAACAAGATATCATCAAGAGAGATAGTAGACTGATAAGAAAGGAATTAAATTCAGTTTAATTATTACTAATATTAACTGGGTAATCAGGAGGTTACTGATGACTTTCAACATAAAAAAGCAGCACTCAATAAGCCAAAGGCATTACAAGTCCTGCTTTATATTCAAGCATTTATATTTTAAAGCCGCGTGGCAGCAAACTAATGATTATCGACTTAGCCATCTACACCGTGGAGTATTACGAACGAGGATAATCCCTTGCGAGCATCACAGATAACCCGCGGCAAACTAAGGTTTCCATATCCTCGACACGATTAATTTGCACCCCAGCTAAGGGAGTGCTCAGTGCCATTAGCTTTAAACTATCAAGGCAACCTTTATAGTACGGCGCATTATTTATCATCCTTCCCGCTAACCATACTCGATTAGGATTCAATAAGTTAACCGCCCAAGCAAGCCCCATTCCTAGATAACTCCCCGCCCGATACAGTTCATCTGCCGTGGCAATATGACGACTTCGTATTGAATCGCCACTGGCCAACTGCTCTAAACTAAATTCACCTGATTCTGTCATCACTCGGCAATGGCCTAATTCACCAGCTACACCTGTTGCGCCAGTAAAGACTTGCCCATTAAAGGCAATCGACATGCCAATTCCGGTGCCGCACATCACCAACAGCTCACAGGCATATTTTGTATCGCAAATGGCCTGCATACCCGCCTCGATATCATTGCAGATAAACTTAAGCTCACCTTGAGTTTTTACTGTGTCAAAACTCAAACCATTGAGTCCAGGTAATGATTTACACGACACCAAACGATTATTTTGCACCAGTCCAGGCACTGCAATCGCGAGTTGGTAATCTTGTAAATCGTAATCACGCTCTAATGCGGCAATCTGGTTATTTAACTCTTCAATCTTAAAGCCTTCACCGGTAGGAATTTTATATTGTTCTGTATGTTCCGCCAGTTGAAGCTTAAACAGGGCCTTAGTCCCGCCTACATCTATGGTTAATACTTGCATCGCCAGCTCCACTGATACATGTCCCCCGCTCTGACCCCGAGCGAAGGTACAAAATATTAGCATGTTGGCAAAGTACTCGCGATAAAATAAGTATTAAGCTGCTAATTTATAAGGGGCAAACTATCAATTAGCTATAGATGATATTTTATACAGCTAGCTTTTTACCTTGCTCAAACTGACTCCATTTAATCAGGCATAAAAGCCACGGTTAACGTTCATTCCAGCACACACTTACGATTGTATACAAAATCCTTTATTCACTTCCTTGCATCTGTAACCTTAGACTTGCGATAATCTAAACGGGTTAAAACTCAAATCAATATAAAACCTTTATCGACCGACTCGCATTACGTGCCGGTCTCACTTGGAGCCTATATGCCACATTCTATCGCTAGCCGCCTCGGCGCTATTCGTAGCGAATTAACTGCTGCCAATCTCGATGCATTCATTATTCCACGCGCCGACGAATATCTGGGCGAATACGTACCTGAGCATAACGAGCGTTTGTACTGGGCGACTCATTTTACTGGCTCGGCAGGGTTGGCGATCGTATTAAAAGATAGGGCGGCTATCTTTACCGATGGCCGTTATACCGTGCAAGTTCGCCTACAAGTTGATGCTGCACTTTTCAGCTACGAGAGCCTTACCGACACACCACAAATTGAGTGGTTATGTGATGCACTGCCAGCGGGTTCTCGCGTGGGATTTGATGCAAGATTGCATACTTTAGCTTGGTTCGAAAACGCCAAAGCCATCTTAGACAAAGCGCAAATTGAATTAGTGTCTGTTGCGCAAAACCCGATTGATTTACATTGGCAACATCGCCCCGCGCCATCAAGCGCGCCCATCACTTTATTCAGTAACGAGAGTGCCGGTAAAACCAGCCTACAAAAACGTACCGAAATTGGTACATTAGTGAAAAAAGCCGGTGCCGATGTAGCTTTAATTGCCGCTTTAGATTCTTTCTGTTGGCTGTTAAATATTCGCGGCAACGATATACCACGCTTGCCTGTAGTGCTCGGTTGTGCCCTATTGTACGCCAATGGTGATATGGTGCTTTATACCGACTTAGCAAAATTACCTAAAGGTATTGAGGCCCATGTCGGTAAAGGCGTGAGCTTTAAAGCCGAGGCCACACTCGCCGACACACTTGCCAGCTTGCAGGGTGTAAAACTGTTAGCCGATCCTAATTCAGCTAACGCTTGGGCACAAAATATTGCCCGTGAAGCCGGAGCTAAATTAATTGCTGGCATCGACCCTGTTGCATTACCCAAAGCGCAGAAAAACAGTGCAGAACTTGCCGGAATACGCGCTTGTCATATCCGTGATGGCGTTGCCGTGACGCGCTTTCTGGCTTGGTTAGATGCCGAAGTTGCTTCAAATCATCTGCATAATGAAGCCACACTTGCAGATAAATTAGAAAGCTTTCGCCTGCAGGATGAACATTATCGCGAGCCAAGCTTTGATACCATTTCTGCTGCTGGCGCTAATGCCGCCATGTGCCATTACAATCACAACAATGGCACGCCCGCCATGATGGCGATGAATAGCATCTACCTAGTGGATTCTGGCGCGCAATATATTGACGGTACTACCGATGTAACCCGCACCATTGCCATTGGCAATGTTACCGATGAACATAAAAAAATGGTGACCTTAGTGCTAAAAGGTCATATTGCACTGGACCAAGCCCGCTTTCCTAAAGGCACTTCAGGCCAGCAGCTAGATGCGTTCGCGCGCCAATATCTATGGCAATATGGCTTTGATTACGACCACGGCACTGGCCATGGCGTCGGTCACTTTTTAAGTGTGCACGAAGGCCCGCAGCGCATAGGTAAAAATGTCAACGGTATTGCACTGCTGCCCGGCATGGTGCTTTCTAACGAGCCAGGTTACTACCGTGCAGACAATTTTGGTATTCGCTTAGAAAACTTAGTGGTAGTGCAACACTGCGAGGCACTTAAAGGCGCTGAGCGTGAAATGTATGAATTTGACGCACTAACGATGATCCCTATGGATAAGCGCCTTATCGATAAACACATGTTAACGCAAGGGGAAATCAGTTGGTTCAATGCCTACCACCAGCAAGTGTACGATACCTTAGCCCCATTGATGTCGGGTGATGAGTTAGCCTGGCTAACCCAAGCGACTCGGGCGATTTAAGTATAAAACAAGCAAGCAGGAGTATTAAAGCATTGCTGCTTTATCATCGCTCCCTTACACAGAACCGCTCAAGTCGGCACATTTGAGCGGTTTTTTACTGTCACAATATATTCACTTTCTTTTGAAGGTCTTGAGCTAAACACCTTAATAGATAAGCAAAATATAACCACACCATTTTGCACAATAAACAACCGATAACGTACGCATTGCTCACATCCTGATTTCTGTACCACCCAAGCTGTATTTCTGTACGCCTCAATTAATAATACCTATTTCTATATATTACTCTTTTGTGTTGAATTTATAGGGTGCAATAAATCCCCCAGCATGATTAACCCTATAAAAACAAAGGGAATAACCGCAGATTGATATAAACGCTTGTTTTAATCTTGTTACTTTTAAGTGAAAAAATGATATTTTGCAATAGGTTGTAAATACAACAATCGATTGATTATCATTAAAACCAAGTAAATATGTCTCTCCTACACCCAAACAAAATGATAACCTTATCACATAACAAGTTAGCACCAATGAGCGCTAGCGCAGATTAAACTACCTATTTATATCCTAAATCATCGTATCGGCCAGGAATGGACACACTAAATGAGCCCGAGTAACCCTAAGTTCAATAAGCCTATAAATATGAATCGTGTAGAGCAAGAAGTTCGTTTGCACCCAAATGATGAACTCATTTCAACCACAGACACTCGCGGTACTATCACTTACGTTAATACCCGTTTTGCCGAAGTGTCTGGCTATAGCGCCCAAGAATTAATTGGTAGTGCCCACAATATTGTGCGCCACACCGACATGCCCCGTGAAGCCTTCAAAGAAATGTGGGAAAAATTAAAATCAGGTCAGTCTTGGCGCGGAATTGTTAAAAACCGCTGTAAGAATGGTGGATTTTACTGGGTTGATGCTTTCGTCTCGCCCTTATTTGAAAACGGCACCATAGTAGGTTATCAATCGGTTCGCATTTATCCTCAGGCTAACTACATTAGTAAAGCGAATGAAATTTATCAGAAGATTAAGCAAAACAAATCAATCCCTAAACCACTGAGCTTAATGCAAAAACGCATTGTTTCAGCAATAGTAGCTTCAATAGGTTTACTGCTTGCAGGCTATTTTTGGGGTTGGGGAGTGATTATTGCGGGGGCGGTACTGATGGGTATCAACTTAGCCATTTTCTATGATGAGGCATTTTTGATCCCCGCCAAATTAATTGATATGCAAACTAAATACGATTCGATTAGTCGCTATATTTATTCTGGCGCTGATACCTCATCGATTCTCGACTTTCAGTTAATTATGCTGCAGGCAAAAATGAATGGCGTGCTTGGACGCACTCAAGATCAAGCCAATCAACTGCACGGTATCGCCGATCAATTGGTCGTTGCAACAGGGCAAACTTATGTCAGTTTAGATCAAGAGAAAAACCAACTAGAACAGCTTGCAAGCGCAATGGAAGAAATGAGTTCAACCGTTGCAGAGGTGGCTCAAAATACCCAATTAACCTCGAGCAGCATTAATACTGCCCATGAGCTTTGCCTCAAAAGCAGTGCTAACATGCAAGCCAATACTCAAAAAGTAGAACAATTGGCAAAGTCTGTTGCCGACGCTGCCACTAATGCGCAGCAATTAAATAAAGAAGCCGAGCAAGTCGCTAATGCGATGGGAGAAATTGACTCGATTGCTGAGCAAACTAACCTACTCGCACTCAATGCGGCGATTGAAGCGGCAAGGGCGGGCGAGCAAGGTCGCGGATTTGCCGTGGTGGCCGATGAGGTTCGCGCGCTATCGAGCAGAACCCAGCTGTCAACCAACAGCATTTCGAAAAGTGTCGATAAGATGTTTACCATGCTTAACGCTTGGGCAAAAGAAATGGAACAAAGCCGCGAACACGCCGAGCGTTGCGCGAGCGATATTCAACTGTCGGCCGAGAATGTGAATACCATTTATCAAGAAGTCAGCGACATACATAACTTTGCCCAACAAAATGCCGTTGCCGCCGCTCAACAACGGCAAGTAGTTAATGAGATTACCAGTAATATCCATTCTATCGCCCATGTCAGTCATGAAAACCTAGCTGCAACCCATCTGATTGGTGATGCTGCTAACTTACTAAAACATAATGCTGAAAAAGCTCTCGGTCTGCGGCAAACCTTCGGATAAACAGACGTATTTAGAACAGTAAAATACCGCAGTTAAGGCTGCGGTATTTTTTTCTGTTCTTTATCAATGGGACTTCTCGACCTAAATATTGCAGAATTAACCTCACTACGGCTGACTCGTACTCAGACTTTTATCCCTTCTTGACTAAATCATTCAGATAAAACGCCAAAACACTAAAAAGTTCAGGTTTTAACCAAAATTTTTGCTATACTCCGCGCCCGCCATTTTTCTTAAAATCTGTGTGGAAGAATGAGCTAGCCTAGCGTCTACTGTGGAGCCTAAGTGGTACTGATATCAATAAATGTCAGTCGGCAGAACAGTAAAAAAATCGGCTTTAGGTGCTTGAATGTTTGAATAAGTAAATGACAGGAATCCAAAATGAGATTTGAATCTTTTAGTTTTTCCCCCGAGATTTTGCGCGCTATCTCAGATTGCGGTTATCAACAAATGACGCCTATTCAGCAGCAAGCGATACCTGCTATCCGCCGCGGCCAAGATGTCTTAGCCAGTGCGCAAACAGGTACAGGTAAAACCGCCGCCTTTGCCTTGCCGATTTTACAAAAGATGGTTGAAAAGCCAAGTGAAACATTAAAGTCGAATACCCGCGTATTAATCCTTACGCCGACCCGTGAGCTTGCTGCGCAAGTAGCCGACAACGTTGTAGCTTACTGTAAATACCTAAACTTCAGCGTATTAACCATTTATGGCGGCGTAAAAATAGAGACTCAAGCGCAAAAGCTAAAACGCGGCGCCGATGTAATTGTTGCCACGCCAGGTCGCTTACTTGAGCACCTTACCGCCTGTAACTTAAGCTTATCAAACGTCGACTTTTTAGTCCTCGATGAAGCTGACCGTATGTTAGATATGGGCTTTAGCGCCGATATTCAAAAAATTCTACAAGCGGTAAACAAAAAACGCCAAAACCTGCTGTTCTCGGCCACCTTCTCAAGCGCGGTGAAAAAACTCGCCAACGATATGATGGTCAAACCATTAGTCATCAGCGTCGATAAGCAAAACACCACAGCTGATACCGTCAGCCAAGTGGTTTATCCGGTCGAGCAGCGCCGTAAACGCGAATTATTATCTGAGCTTATCGGTAAGAAAAACTGGCAACAGGTATTGGTATTTACCGCAACCCGTGATGCCGCCGATACCTTAGTCAAAGAATTGAATTTAGATGGTATTCCATCAGAAGTGGTCCACGGTGAAAAAGGCCAAGGTAGTCGTCGCCGTGCCCTGCGTGAATTTGTGGCTGGTGATGTACGCGTACTGGTTGCCACCGAAGTTGCCGCCCGTGGTCTGGATATCCCAAGCCTTGAATACGTAGTCAACTACGACTTACCTTTCCTCGCAGAAGACTATGTACACCGTATCGGTCGTACAGGCCGCGCGGGCAAAACAGGTGTGGCGATTTCATTTGTAAGTCGTGAAGAAGAACGCACTTTAGCTGATATCGAAAAGCTTATCGGTCAACAGATTCGCCGCGTCACAGTGCCAGGTTATGAAGTCGGTAGCCGCGAATTACTGTTAAAACAACTGCAAACTCGTCGCAGCTTTGCTAAAAACCAACAAAGAACTGACAACGTCGGCGCTCAAGTTACTGCTGAGAAAAACATGCAAGGCCGCCGCGTAAAAATGAAAGTGGGTCAAGCACCGAGCAAAGCAAAAAAGCTTAAGTAATCGCTAAAACGGGTGGTGTAAAACGCATAGCGCTTAACCCCTTTCCACGTATTTTAATCAAATCGGCCACAACAATTGTTGTGGCCGATTTTTTATGCCTACTTCGATATAACACAGTCCACTTTACCCTGCTATGATCCTTAATCTACTGATAATAAAACGACCATAACGCGGGAAATAAACTCAGCAGTGTCGTTCCAGCTAGCCATCGCTCGCGAATGTTAAGCTTTTTACCATCAACAAGTTGGCGGCGACTATAGAGAAATAACAGTAACCCTGGGCCGTAAAGTAACAAGGATAGCAACAGATACTTGACGCCTGCGGCATAGAGTAGCCAAAGTCCGTAACCGCTCGACACTAGCGCCACAATTCTCATCATTCCATTGCCCTGCCCACCCAAAGAAAGCTTTAGCAGGTACAGACCAATCAGTAAATAAGGCACTAAAATCATCGATGTAGAAATGAGTAATAAATTGGTATACCCCTTACCGAGCAGCCACACCAGTAACAAACAAAACTGCACCGTTAAGCTAGATAGCCACAGGGACGCTATCGGCGTGCCATTACGATTCTGCCGCAAAAAAATGGCAGGAAAAGCACCGTGACGGGCTGCGCTAAAAGGCACCTCAGCCGAGAACAGGGTCCAACTCACATAGGAGGCCAGCACAGAAACAATAAGCCCGACGCTGATCAGCGCCTTACCCCAGGAGCCGCTCATGTGCCCCATCAGCCCCGCCATAGAGGGATTAGGCAGTGCAGCAAGTTCAGGACGAGCTAAAACCCCCAGCGCTAACACAGAGATAAGCACATAAAGTAGTAGCGCCAGCACGACGCCAAGGACAGTCGCCGTGCCTACATCCCGTTTATTCTTAGCGCGCGCCGATAACACAGTCGCACCTTCGATACCGGTGAACACCCAAAGCGTGATCAGCATAGTGTTACGCACTTGCTCCGACACTGGCACAGCTAAAGTGCTGGCCGCTTGGTCCTGAGCAAAAGTCACAGGGTCAAAGTAATAGCAAGCAAACAGTACAAACAGCAATAACGGCAAACTCTTGGCCAATGTCGCCACCAGATTGAACATCGCGGCCTGCTGTACGCCGCGTGAGACCAACCAATGCACCGCCCACAAAATGCACGACTCACCGATAAAAGCGGTCAGCGTATTGCCCTCGCCAAACCAAACTTGCTGCGGAGTATCGACAAAGCTGCCAAGTGCAGCAAACGCAATGACTAAATATCCCACCACGCCTATGGTGGCGCAAAGCCAATAGCCCCAAGCAGAAAAAAAGCCCACCAGCTCACCAAAACCAGCTCTGGCGTAGGTATAAATGCCGCCATCAAGCTCAGGCTTCAAGCGCGACAGATAGAGGAAACTCGCAGCCAATGCCAAGATGCCCACACCAGTGATCCCCCAACCAATCAGCACAGCTCGAACACCTGCTACTTCGGCCATGTTTTGCGGCAGGCTGAAAATTCCCGCACCTACCATAGAACTGAACACTAGGGCTGTGAGTGACCAGAGACCAATCCTGTTCTCTTTCATACAAAATCCTTAGCGCAAACGAGTAGAAAGAGCCTGAATGTGTTCGGGACCAATGCCGCAGCAACCACCGATAAGCGAAGCCCCTGCCGCGCGCCAACGCTCAGCCCAACTGAGATAATCGAGCGGCCCAAGATCGGCACGGATCTCATCCAGACCATCGTTAGCGGTCGCCTCTTTTGGTTGGGGAGGAAACGCATTGGCATAGGCACCGAGTCGAATATCGGCACGCCCCTGAGCACTTAATCTGTCGCTGGCTACCTGTAATGCCGCCTCAATCACCTCAGGCTGACAACAGTTGAACAGAATCGCATCCACACCGACTGCCACTAACGCGTCGATAGCATCTGCCACCCGCTCACCGGAGCGAAGTGTCGGTTCGCTGCCTAACGTCTCGTCCTCTAAGGTGAAAGAAACCCAAAATGGTTTGCCATCTTCTGGCAGCAAGGCCTTGATTGCTAAAGGCTCGGCAATCAAACTCATGGTTTCGGCTAACCAGAGATCGACACTGGGTGACAACGCTCGAATGAGTGGAAGCGCCAACTCACTCACCCTCGTGGCTTCAAATAAATCGGCACGGTAAGAGCCAAACAAGGGTGGCAATGAGCCCGCGACACGAACCGCATTTGCGTGTTCATCCGCGACATCCCGTGCCAGTTTGCCCGCCAATGCAGCCAGCGCTTCACCCTCGGCGGCAAAACGCTCGTCACCGATATGAAATGGCACGAGTGCGTAACTGTTAGTGGTGATAACTTTGGCTCCGCTAGCGATATAGGCTTGATGTACCTCAGTCACAGTTTGTGGCGCTTCTATCAGGGCCAACGCCGACCACTCAGGCTGGCGAAAAGGCGCGCCACGCCTAGCCAACTCACGCCCCATACCACCATCCAACACCCACAGTTGCTGCTTATCCATCTTGCTTACCTCAATCTTTTATGCGACTTCGTTTTATTAAGGCACTCATAATTAATGAGAATCCTGCGACACAGCACCTTGCTGTGTTGATTACAATGCACGGCTTCAGTGAGCACCTTAAATAACCACAAACCATCCAGACGTATAGATGGCCAATGCAAAATAACGGAATATCGATTTGGCCGCAATAAATATCAGTCACTAAATCGTTATTACTCTCAAATTTGGATCAATCAGTGTTGAGTAATAATGGGATATTTTAAAAGAAGACATTACGAGAGTAGCGAGGGAAAGCGCGGAGGATCCACTCTAAAACAAGAAAGAATAATGGCATGATCTAATTGATTCCCACTATTTCCAGCCTTGTAGCCAATGGGTTTCATCTTTTAAATCAAGCCAGTTTATCGGTATCACTCGTTTAGACATCACTGCTTCAATTGAACATAAGACAACTAAACCTTCCTCATCAAATTCAATTTCTGTGATTAAAAAATGTTTTTCTTTATCGGCCGGTTTTACCGCAGTCCATTTACTGTTGAGTAATTTTTTGGGATTGATTTTATTCATTAAAACTCCGTAACACAGTTGAGTTAATATGCTGGACTTATCCTATCTGACTGCCTATACGCTATTTTTGGCAGGAGGGATCTTTAATCAACGCTGTTAATACTAAGCATGTAATACCACAAGGGCTGAGCCACCACAGAATAATCAATATCGATTTAAGTGGCACTTTGATAAACTAGCCCCGCCGCAATCCAAGCGTTCGAGCTCAGCATCATTTATGCCGATAGTTCAAACAGATAACATCACTTCAGCCCGCGGCGGAGCCATAATGAATTCTCAAACCTATAACCAAGTTGTGCTGGAACTCGCCATTGCGGGTCTTGCCGATTTAACCGCCTCAGCACAAACGAAAAAAGCCCAGCGTACACCGGCGCAGGAAAGCCATTTTTTGTGTAACTGGATGGTCGAATCCTTAAAAGAAAAACGTTTTTCTAAACTGGTTGCTGACGACCTAACAGCATGGATCCGCTTAGCCCGCAGCCAAGGTGCTGGCGCTGAACTCAAACATTTATTAGAAAGGATTGTGTATCAATATCAAGCTATTGAAAAAACTGAGCCGGCCTTAGGAATAGGTTTAAATGCCATGCTTGAGGAACTGAAACAGGCACAATGGCTAGTCTTTACGGATACTGACATTACTGCAAAACTTAAGCTCGATGGCGATGGTCAATCCAGCTTAGTGATTGACGCGAAAGAATTTAGCCAACATATCAAAGATGATCAGCTCATAAAGCCAATTAACTTATATGTCCGTGCCGATGAGCAACAACTGACGCGAATTGCGTTATCCCATGGCTTATTGCTTAGCCAAAGCAATAAGAAAACTAGCTTAATTAAACATCATAAAACCTATCGAATTTATCCCCATAATCAACAACCCGCCCTGTGCCAACTATTAGCGTAAAGTACAATTGCCTAACCTGTTGAACTGCTTGAATATGACTTGTGTGATTTAAGAAACATTTTATTCACACAGGTCAGGTAAGATAGCCACAACATTGTGCTGAAGTACATCAAGATAACAGGGATGAGGACAAGATGATTAAGCGGGGCTTAGAGTATAAACATTTAATTAAATTCGCTTTATTTATCATTTTTTTTACTCAGCAACCGGCCTTCGCACAGTCGCTTAAATACAATATTACTGGCTCTTACTCTTGGTATCCTTACTTTATTGATCATCAAGCAGAGGCGCCTGGAATGATCACAGAACTGATCCCGATGATTTTATCTTTAGCTAAAATTGAAGCTGAAATCCTCGACTTGCCACCTAAGCGCACCAATAATGCTCTCGAAACGGGTCAACTCGACTTTGATATCGTCAGTCCAAGCTGGTTTGTAAAACAAGATTTAGGGCCGTTGTTTGTTAAATCTACACCCATCATTAAAATCATTGAATATGTAGTTACCCTGCCCGAAAACGTGAGTCAATATAATGATATCAACCAGATAAAAGGCAAACACATAGGCACTGTGCGCGGTTACTTATACCACGATGATAAGGACTTTATCCGTGCCGACTTTACCTCTGAGCAGGAGTTAGTCAAAGCCTTAGACAAACACAGAGTCGATGCGATTATTGCGGGTAATTATCCTGTTCTGTATTGGTCGACTCAGCTAGGGATCCCAGTGGCACTTGCCGCGGTACATTCTGATGGGGACCTAGTGTTTAGATTACGTAAGGAGCACGTCAATTTGCTACCAGCCATCAATCAAGCAATAGCGACCCTAAGAGCCAATGGTAAGATTGATGAGATAGTCAAAAAGTACACCCAAACTCTGGCAAGCTGAGCCAATGCTCTAGTACGCCCATTATTAAGATAACTGCAACAACTTAAGCTTAGGCTTAGGCTTAGGCTTAATTCAATCTTTTCCTTTGTGGCGGCCTCATGAACAGGCCACTTGTCCATATTTTTATAATTTCCGCATCCGATGCAACTAGCCATGGTCAAATTGCTGAGTATTCCCCAACCTTGGCAACCTGCACAGCTTGTCACGCCCAACAAGATAGCTTAGTGACCCATGCGCGTAGCTTTGGCGGGGTGTATCAAAGCGATGCCAGTGGTGGTCGAATTTATCAATCGGGACAAGAGTCATGCGCTATCTGTCATGCAGTAAGGTCACTCATCGGGCGGCGATAAGGTACACCAATAAGCGGTTAGATTTCTACTTAGCCTAAAAAAGGCTAAGTTATAAGGCGAGCGTTTTTAATTAACAAATCTGATGGATCATGTCCTATTTATCGCGCCAAACAACGACTCTTTAAGCCTCATAAACAGTCATGGCTAAAGTTTCATGTGGTGTTTGGTAAGTCGGTTTAACGGTTAGGTAAGCCTTAACCTCCCCTTCTCTCAAGGTTTAAGCCTGATTAACACCAAACAATCTATAAATTTATCAGTCGGTGTGTACCATCAAAACGATAGCGGCGAGGGTCAGGCACTACGCAACCTCTAGCGTTTTAGTGCTATAGAATTTTGACTTCATTGTATTATCATCCTGTTATTGTTATTTATTCGCGCAGGTTTTATGCGCCAGAAGGAAAATCAAATGGGCACACAGCTTAAGCCTCAAGTACCAACACCACGTTACGACAAACTGACAGCACACTTTCAGAAAATTTCTCACTTTGAACATTTCAGCGCTTTGGGTGACTGGGATCAAGCAGCCATGATGCCCATTGGTGGCGGTAATGATCGCGGTAATGCAATGGCAGAACTGGCGCTGCATATCCACGCACTCAAAACCTCTGACACCTTAGCCGAGCATTTACATGGCGCGGCGGACGAATCACTCTCAACAGAGCAACAAGCCAACCTACGGGAAATGCTGTACCAGTATCAACAGGCAAACTTAGTACCCGGCAGCCTAGTGCAAGCCAAAACTAAGATGGCCTATCAATGTGAGAATGCGTGGCGCGAGCAACGTAAAAATAATGACTGGCAAGGCTTTAAGCCCAATCTAAAAGCGATCATTGCGCTTGCTAAGGAAGAAGCGCAGATCCGCGGTGAAGCCCAAAATATCGCGCCCTATGATGCCCTGCTCAATAAATTTGAACCGGGGATGACCACGGCAAAGCTAGAACAAACCTTTGGCGGTCTTAAAGGTTGGCTACCGACACTCATCCAAGAAGTGCTGACTAAGCAGGCAAACGAGCCTAAGCTTGTGCTCAATGGTCCCTTCGATATTAGCGCGCAGCAAGCCCTTGGCCGTGACGTAATGACATTTTTGGGGTTTGACTTTAATCATGGCAGGCTAGATATGAGTAGCCACCCATTCTGCGGCGGCGTGCCAAGCGATGTACGCATAACGACTCGCTACAACGAGGCCGATTTCAGTAGCGCGATTATGGGCATAGTTCATGAAACTGGCCATGCCAGATACGAACAAGGTTTACCTCAAGCATGGCGCGGTCAACCCGCTGGGCTTGCACGTTCTATGGGCGTACACGAAAGCCAAAGTCTATTTTGTGAAATGCAGCTCGGGGCAAACTCGGCATTTTTACGTCAGTTGCAGCCTAAAATCGCGCAGCATCTTAATTGTGATTTTAGCGCCCAAGAATTAGCCCAGCATTACACCCGCGTAAATCCCGGGCTTATTCGCGTCGACGCAGATGAAGTCACCTACCCCTGCCACATTTTACTGCGTTTTGAGGCGGAAAAAGCCTTTATCGACGGCAGCTTAACGGTTGATGACTTACCTGATTTTTGGTCGGCGCAGATGCAACAATTACTGGGGATCAATACCGATGGCAATTATCGCGACGGTTGTATGCAAGATATCCATTGGGCTGTAGGTGAACTTGGATATTTCCCTAGTTACACCTTAGGCGCCATGTATGCTGCCCAGTGTCGTTTTGCGATGGAAAAAGCCTTAGGGCCGATTGAGGCTTTAATCGATGCTGGCAAGCTGGAATCGGTATTTCAGTGGCTGAGCAAACACATTTGGTCAAAGGGATCCTTGCTCACAACAGATGAACTAATTCAGCAAGCAACGGGTGAAACCTTAAATAGTCAATATCTTGAGCGTCACCTGCGCCAACGATATCTAGGTATTTAGCCGTTATGCGTGAAAAAAGCACTGAAAGCTCAGTTTTAATGGGGTTTTAAGCGCTATATATTGCCGCTCAAACCTGCATTTTAAAGCCGCTTGAGGTTATAATGCCGAGCTTATTTTAAGAGAGATATATTGAGCGGGATAAATATCGGCCATGTTACTGCGAGCAATCACCCCACAGGATTGGGATGCTATTTTAAACATCCAAGATGAGTGTTACTCACAACTGGATCCTGAGCCATTGCATGTGCTGCAGAGTAAATGGCAGGTATCGCCTCAGTCCTGTTTTGTGTTTGAAGTCGATAAAGCGGTTGTGGGTTATTGTTTGGCGCATCCTTGGACCGTCAATATGCCACCAGCGCTTTATCAGCCCATTACCCATTTACCTAAGGCTGATACTTTGTATCTGCACGATATTGCGATTTCAGCAAAAGCCCAAGGGTTGGGTGCTGGTGCTAAAGCACTCACCCGTTTAACATTACTGGCGGATCGCTTTAATCTTAATTCCTTATCTCTCGTTGCTGTACAAGGCGCCGACAGTTATTGGCTTAAAATGGGCTTTAAACCTCAGAGCATAGATAAATGTCTTGGCAGTTACACTGACGATGCTATGTATATGATTTATAAATTTAATCATAGAGATGAAAGATGAATCCAACCCTGACCACTATTGGCTTACTCTGCCTAAGCAATATCTTTATGACCTTTGCTTGGTACGGACATTTGAAAACCTTAGGCTCAAAACCTTGGATTATCGCCGCCTTAGTGAGTTGGGGCATCGCCCTATTTGAATACTTGCTGCAAGTGCCCGCTAACCGTATCGGTTATACGGTTATGAATCTCGGCCAGTTAAAAGTTTTACAAGAAGTCATCACCTTAAGTCTGTTCGTCCCCTTTGCCTATTTCTACATGAAAGAGCCCTTGAAGCTCGATTATCTATGGGCAGGATTGTGCATATTAGGTGCTGTATATTTTATTTTTAGAAGTGAATTTAATTAATTTCAGACTTATTTCAGGAGAGCTCCCCCATGGCCCGTCAAGTCACTTATACCTTTAAAGGTAAGATTAAAACTATCGCCTTTAGCTACGATAAACACCACGATTTATATGAAGCGGTTGCCGAAGCTGAAGGCATCGATTTAACCCAATTTTTAGCGATGGAACAACAGGTCGCCATGACATCTCGCAAAGGTGCAAAGGCAGAAAAAGAATTCAGAAAAGTAGAATTTGCCCGCTTTGGCTTTAGCAATATCCACTTTGTTAGAGATGAAGAACCCGAAGCCTAAGCAGGTTATTGATTTTTGAATTCGCTTTAAGCACTTTAAAACAGGACACTGTGATGCTCAATACCGAACATGCTAACTTTCCCCGCGCGGGGTTCTTACGCCGCTTAGGCGCCGCTGTTTACGATTCAATGTTAGCCATAGCGGTCTATATGGTTGCTGGCGCAGCAGGCTTTGGGATTTTCTACGGTTTAACCACTTTAGGGTTAGTGGGTATGAACGGTTTTGAACATGTCTCAGACGCCCTAAATGGTACGCCAATTTATCACGGTATTTATCAACTCTGGCTGGTCTTGTGTGTTGGCACTTTTTACGCCTTATTCTGGAGCAAAGGTGGCCAAACCTTAGGTATGCGCGCTTGGCGCCTTAAAGTGCAGCATCCTAACGGGCAAAATTTAAGCCTGATCACCGCCTATGCGCGTATTATTTGGTCATTGCTCGGCATTGGTAATCTGTGGATCCTCATCAGTGGTAACAAGCTTGCCCTGCAAGATAGTATGACTCGCTCAGAAGTGGTTGTGTTGTCTAAAGAAGCCAACCAAATGCGTAACTGGCACGGCGCGTAAGTGAAGTTAGAAAATTAGCCCATAAAAAACGACGCATTTGCGTCGCTTTTTATGGGTTAAATTCAAAGTAATAGAAACATCATCGCCGGATAAAGTAAAAGGCAATCCCAGTAAACAATAAGCTCGGCGCAACAGCCCCTACGTAAGCGGGTAACTCACACACCATGCTCATGGGACCAAAAATTTCGTTACTGATATAAAAGCTAAAACCTGCCACAACCCCAAGTAATACCCGCGCCCCCATAGTTACAGTTCGTAGCGGGCCAAACACAAACGACAACGCCACTAACATCATTACGGCAACAGTCATTGGCTGCATCATCTTGCGCCATAACGCGAGCTCATAACGGCTAGGATCTTGGCTGTTCGTTTTTAGATACTCAAGATAACCGACCAGACCACGAATCGATAACGCTTCAGGTTTAACCGATACCACACTGAGCTTATCTGGGGTTAAACTCGATTGCCATTGTTCTTCGTCGTGGTGTTCTAGAATGACTCTGTCATAGCTTAAATCGGTACGTTTCACATCAAATAGACGCCAACTATTCTCAACAAAAACCGCGCGTTCAGCATGCACTACGTTAGTGAGTTTTAACTCACTATTAAACTTATAGAGTGTAATATTATTGAGTTTGTCTATCTTTTCAACTTCACCAATATTAACGAAAAAATCGCCATCTTTGGCCCAAATCCCACGATGAGATTTAATTAAACTCCCGCCAGAAAGTTTAATCGCCTGTAGTTCATTGGCCTTTTGTTCCGCAATGGGAGCGCCCCATTCACCTAATGCCATAACTAATAACATTAACGGCACTGCGGTTTTCATCGCCGACATAGTAATCTGCAAACGGGACATACCCGATGCTTGCATCACCACAAGTTCCGAGTTCGATGCCAACATTCCCATGCCAATCAACGCGCCCAGCAACACAGCCATCGGGAAAAACATTTCAATATCACGTGGCACTAAAAACAGCACATAAATCCCCGCATCCATCATGCTATAGGTGCCGCGCCCCACTAAACGCAGTTGGTCAACCCATTTAATAATGCCCGACAAACCCGTCAATACCAGCAAACAAAGCGCTGAAGTGCTTAACAATATCCGCGCGATATAAAGGTCTAAAATCTTCATGCCGCCACCTTCTTATGGGTAAATAATCCCGATAGATGGCTAAAGATAGGTCGATCTTTCCCCAGCAGAAAAACCCCCATAAAGAGCGCCGAAACATGGATCCACCACATTCCTAAATACAGTGGAATAATGCCATCTTGTAATGCCTTACGTCCCGCGACCATCAAACCAAAATAGCCAAGGTACAATAGTATCGCGGGGAACATTTTAGCAAATTTACCTTGGCGTACATTCACCCTAGCTAGCGGCACTGCAATTAACGTCATTATCGGAATCGCTAGCGGAATAGCTAAACGCCAGTGAAACTCTGCAACCGCTTCCGCACCTTCAACTTTAACCAGTTCATCAACGGGCAGTGCCGATAATTTACGCCGACGCTCATCGATTTGCTGCTCTTTGATTTGCATGTTGTAGCCAGCAAATTCAAGCACTTGGTAGTCCTTCAATCGAGGGCTGCCCTGATAACGCACGCCATCGTTCAAATTCAATTGTTGTGCACCGAAACTGTCTTCTTGAACACGTCCACCCTTAGCTACAACTACGTTAGCGACACCTGTTTCGTCATCAGGATCGGGTAATTGTGCAACAAATACTTTCTCTAATTCGTTATCCTTGCCAATACGTTCAACAAACAATACTGCGCGGCCATTAGGACTCGCTTGAAAACGCCCTTGCACCAAGGCCGCAAGCCCTGCTTCAGATTGGGCTTTTTCGAGCACTTGGTTTTGCCGTTCTTCAGCCCAAGGCGCGACATAAAGCGATAAATACCCAGTAAGTAACATATTGATTACAGCAAGAATTAAAGTCACTCGGGCGACATACCACTCGCTAACGCCAACGCCGTGGAGAATGACCATCTCATTTTCAGAATACATACGGCCATGGGCCAGTAAAATCCCCAAAAATAAACTTAAAGGTAGGACTAAAATGACCAGATAAGGCAAGTTAAGCCCGATCAAAGTCATGATTAAGGAGGCAGGGAAATCACCATCGGAGGCATCGGCCAAAATGCGTACAAAATGTTGGCTAATAAAAATAGTTAACAGCACTAAAAGCACTGCAACTTGTGCCTTTAAAACTTCTCGAATTAGGTATTTAAATACAATCACAGGCAGGTTCCGGTCTCTAAACTTATCTTTTTGCTGGTAACAGCGTAACTTTCATGTAAACTGACTACTTTTGATAGTTTTCTGACCAACTTCAGGGGTTATAGGTAAACTTAACGTCATTAAATGTATGACTTAAGCGCCGAGAATAAATCACCTTTGGAGTAGTAACTTAGGCCCTTTTCAGGGCAAGCAGACATTATCTAATAAATATAAAAATTTGTCTTTAAGAATCTAGGAGTGCTCATGGAGTTTAGCGTAAAAAGCGGTAGCCCCGAAAAACAACGCTCAGCCTGTATCGTGGTCGGTGTTTATGAACCCCGCCGCCTGTCAGGCATCGCAGAGCAATTAGATAAAATTAGCGAAGGTTACATCAGTAACTTGTTGCGCCGCGGCGATCTGGAAGGTAAACCTGGCCAGATGTTATTGCTGCACCACGTTCCTAATGTATTGAGTGAACGCGTATTATTAGTGGGTTGTGGCAAAGAACGAGAACTAGACGAGCGCCAATACAAACAAATTATCACAAAAACAATCAACACCCTTAATGAAACGGGTTCAATGGAAGCCGTGTGCTTTTTAACTGAACTGCACGTCAAAGGACGCGATACCTATTGGAAAGTACGTCAGGCGGTTGAAACCACTAATAGCAGTCTTTATAGCTTTGATGCCCTAAAGACACGTAAAGGTGAAACTCGTCGTCCACTGCGTAAATTAGTCTTCAATGTACCAACTCGCCGTGAATTAACCCCAGGTGAACGTGCCATTGAGCATGGTATGGCAGTCTCTGCCGGCATGCATTTATGTCGCGATGTCGCCAACATGCCACCTAATATCTGTAATCCTGCCTATTTAGCCTCGCAAGCGCGCCAAATGGCAGAAATACACAACACACTGCATGTAACCACTATTGGTGAAGAGCAAATGGCCAAATTGGGCATGAACTCATACCTCGCAGTAGGCCGCGCCAGTGCCAACGAATCTATTATGACGGTGATGGAATACAAGGGTGCTGTCGATAGCACAGAAAAACCCATTGTATTAGTCGGTAAAGGGTTAACCTTTGACTCAGGTGGTATTTCATTAAAGCCTGGCGAAGCCATGGATGAAATGAAGTATGACATGGGCGGCGCAGCCGGCGTTATTGGCACCATGAAAGCCATTTGTGAAATGAAGTTACCTATCAACGTTGTCGGTATTCTGGCGGGCTGTGAAAATATGCCATCGGGTAACGCTTACCGTCCAGGTGATATTCTGACTACTATGTCAGGCCAAACCGTTGAAGTGTTAAATACCGATGCTGAAGGTCGTTTAGTGCTGTGTGACGTTTTAACCTATGTTGAGCGTTTCAATCCTGAATTGGTTATTGACACAGCAACGCTAACAGGCGCCTGTGTGATTGCCCTTGGTAAACATGCTTCAGGTCTGTTCTCATCGCATAATCCACTGGCACACGAGCTATTAAGCGCCGGTGAGCAAAGTGGTGACCGCGCATGGCGTATGCCATTATGGGATGAGTATCAAGATATGCTCGACAGCCCATTTGCTGACATGACCAACTTAGGTGGCCGTCCAGCGGGTGCAATTACGGCAGCATGTTTCCTTTCGCGCTTTACTAAAAAATACAACTGGGCGCACCTAGATGTAGCTGGCACAGCATGGAATAGCGGAGCTAATAAAGGTTCAACAGGTCGTCCTGTGCCAATATTGACTCAGTTCTTGATCAATCGTGCTGGCGTTGAAGCAGGCGAATAACCGACTATCCGGTCTTAGCTTGTTAACGACTCGATGAATTAAAGGCGAAGATAAAAATCTTCGCCTTTTTTATTATCTATTTCATGTTAATAATCAATTTATGACTTGAGTTAATAAAGCTAAAAACAGTAATACATCGAATATTTTCAATGAATAATTACGTTACTAAAGTCATCTCAAGCGATTTTAAAGCCGCCAACAAAACGTTGAAAGACAATGATTAATCAAACCTAAACCCAAGCTTCACCCAAGCATTAACCCATACAGGCTTTTAGTGTAAACTGCTACTCTGGTTCGCCACAAAAACAAATGAAGCAAGGCATTGAAATCATGACTCAAGTGCTGTTTTATCTCATGCCGCCGGTGGTATCGTCTGCTGAGGCTACGACAAATTCGCCCGTTGTAACGGCAAACACCAACCCTGCACTTTACGCAATGCATCTTTTAGCTTGCCAGCTAGCGCAGCAGGCTTTTGTGAAACAACAATGGGTGTATATTCATTGCCAAGACAAGCAGCAAGCCCATGCAATTGATGAACTTTTATGGCAGTTTGAACCCAGTGCGTTTGTGCCTCACAATCTCAAAGGTGAAGGCCCGATGACTGGATCGCCAGTTGAAATTGGGTTTGATCGCATCGGCGCCAACAAAAGTCGACAAGTTCTGATTAATCTTGCAGACCAAGCGCCTCCATTTGCGGTAAACTTTGGCCACATCATCGATTTTGTTGCCAATGACGACCAGCATAAAGCGGTCGCTCGCGAACGTTATCGACAGTATCGCGGCTTAGGGGTCAATTTACAGACCCAAGACTTAGCAACACATCCACTTAATTAGTTTGAGACAGACACGTTCCCATGGAAAAAACATACGATCCGCAGTCCATCGAGCAAACTCTTTACCAAAACTGGGAAGAGCAAGGTTACTTCAAGCCACACGGCGATGAATCCCAAGGCAATTATTGCATCATGATCCCGCCACCCAACGTGACGGGCAGCTTGCACATGGGCCACGCCTTCCAAGACACCATCATGGATACCTTAACCCGTTACCAACGGATGAAAGGCAAAAATACCCTATGGCAAGTCGGTACTGATCATGCGGGTATTGCTACCCAAATGTTGGTTGAGCGTAAGCTTGAAGCCGAAGAAGGCAAAAATCGCCATGACCTAGGTCGCGATGCCTTTATGGATAAAGTGTGGGAATGGAAAGCGCAATCGGGCGGCACGATCACTAAGCAACTACGTCGTATGGGCGCTTCAGTTGATTGGGATCGCGAGCGTTTCACTATGGACGAAGGCTTATCCAAGGCCGTGCAAGAAGTGTTTGTGCGCCTGTATGAAGACGATTTGATTTATCGCGGTAAGCGTTTGGTCAACTGGGATCCAAAGCTGCACACGGCTATCTCTGATTTGGAAGTGGAAAGTAAAGAAAAGCAGGGTCACATGTGGCATCTGCGTTATCCACTGGCTGACGGTGAACTGACCGCCGAGGGTAAAGACTATTTAGAAGTCGCCACCACGCGCCCTGAAACCATGCTTGGCGACAGTGCCGTTGCCGTGCACCCTGACGATGAGCGTTATCAATCGCTTATCGGCAAGTTTATTTTATTACCGATTGTTAACCGCCGCATTCCTATCGTCGCTGACGATTATGTTGATATGGCCTTTGGTACGGGTTGTGTGAAAATTACCCCAGCCCATGATTTTAACGATTATGAAGTCGGTAAACGTCACAACCTGCCTATGTTCAACGTACTGACCTTAGATGCCGCCATTCGTGCAAGCGCCGAAGTGGTGAACTCTGACGGTACCTTTAACAAAACGCTTGATGGCAGTCTGCCTGAACGTTTTGCCGGACTTGACCGTTTTAAAGCGCGCGATGCTATCGTCGCTGAATTTGACACTTTAGGTCTACTCGAAAAAATTGCGCCACACGCCTTGAAAGTGCCTTACGGCGATCGCTCAGGTGTAGTTATCGAGCCAATGCTGACCGACCAATGGTATGTCGCTGTGGCGCCAATGGCGAAAACCGCTATCGAAGCGGTTGAAAATGGCAGCATTAAATTTGTGCCGCAGCAATACGAGAACATGTACTTCTCGTGGATGCGTGACATTCAAGACTGGTGTATTTCGCGTCAATTATGGTGGGGTCACCGCATCCCAGCTTGGTACGACGAAAATGGTAAAGTCTATGTCGGCCGCAACGAAGCCGATGTACGTGCTAAGCACAATATCAGTGACTCAATGGCACTGCGCCAAGACGAAGACGTACTGGACACTTGGTTCAGCTCAGCCCTGTGGACATTTTCCACCTTAGGTTGGCCTGATAATTTAGAAGATTTAAAAACCTTCCACCCAACCGACGTGTTGGTGACAGGTTTTGACATCATCTTCTTCTGGGTAGCCCGCATGATCATGATGACCATGCACTTCATCAAAGATGAAGACGGCAAGCCACAAGTACCGTTCAAAACGGTGTACGTGACCGGCCTTATCCGCGATGAAGCGGGTAACAAGATGTCAAAATCTAAGGGTAACGTGCTCGACCCACTCGATATGATTGACGGTATCGAACTTGAAGCGTTAGTTGAGAAACGTACCGGCAATATGATGCAGCCACAACTGGCCGCCAAGATTGAAAAGAGCACCCGCAAAGAATTTGCCGAAGGTATCGAAGCCCATGGCACAGATGCACTGCGCTTTACGCTTGCAGCAATGGCATCAACGGGTCGTGACATCAACTGGGATATGAAGCGCTTAGACGGTTACCGTAGCTTCTGTAACAAGTTATGGAACGCCTCACGCTACGTGCTGATGAACACAGAAGATCAAGATTGCGGCCCTGGCTCACCAGAGCACAAAGGCGGCGAGATGGAATTATCGCTGGCCGATCGCTGGATTATCGGTTTATTTAATCAAACCGTTAAGACCTTTGACGACCACATGACAGCCTACCGTTTCGACTTAGCGGCCAATACCCTGTATGAGTTCACATGGAACCAATTCTGTGACTGGTACTTAGAGCTGACAAAGCCGGTATTGCAAAATGGCAGCGAAGCGCAAATGCGCGGCACTCGCAACACCTTAGTGACAGTGCTTGAAGCCCTGCAGCGTTTAATGCACCCTATGATGCCTTATATCACTGAGACCATTTGGCAGCGCGTTAAACCGTTAGCAGGCGTATCAGCACCTAAAGGTGGCGATACCATTATGCTGGCGCCGTTCCCTGCATTTGATGCTGCAAAAGTAGATAGCGCAGCGATGGCCGACTTAGAGTGGGTTAAGCAAGTGATTACCGCGGTACGTAACATTCGCGCTGAGCTCAACATTGCTCCTTCTAAGCCGCTAAATGCCCTATTACGTGGTGTTAGTGCGCAGGATAAGGCCCGTATTGAAGCGAATCAAACCTTCTTCACCACCCTTGCTCGCTTAGAAAGCATGACGATTCTGGCTGACGGCGAAATAGCGCCTATGTCAACTACAGGCTTGATTGGCGAAATGGAGCTACTTATCCCTATGGCTGGTTTAATTGATGTGGCCGCCGAAATGGCGCGTATCGATAAACAGCTTGAAAAGCTAGGTCAAGAGATTGCTCGTATCGAAGGCAAGTTATCTAACGAAGGCTTTGTGGCTAAAGCACCGCCAGCGGTTATCGATAAAGAACGCGCTAAAATGGGCGAGCTAAAACGCGATATGGACAAGCTCAACGAGCAAAAAACTGAGTTCGCTAAGCTAGAAGCTTAATTTACTCACTTGCTTTAGTTCAGTGTTAAATGAAGAGCAGCCATTAGGCTGCTTTTTTGTAGTCACGGTTCAATGAATACACATCGCCAATAGCACCATAAAATCGCTCCTTCATATAAGATCGCTATCTGCCACGTTAATAACTCCATTAACGTCTTGCTGTGACTAGATAATCCACTTAGAGCCTATCAAAGAGTGCTCTGCGCAATATTAAGTCTCAAGCTTATGCTAGCAACTAGCATGCCTATAACTAACCCTGAGCAATCAACAGGGCTATTATACCAATCACATTAACTATCTAATCAGTTCAGAGTCTCACAGGCATTTCAATCCGAGGCGCATTGACGCAGAAATGGTTATTCCCTTTTAAGTCAATGCAACACAGGAGTGGAATGCCTGTGAGGCTCCAGAAGGGCGGGTTTCAACGCGCTTTATACTGCGTTTAAGGCTTTCGACATAGCACCACTATGCCTTCAAGCCTTCGCCTTGTCTAAAGCGCGTTGAACTCCCGCTGAATGAACAGATAGTTAATACGATTGGTATTACCAAGCAACTGCATGTCATTGTTAATCAGCTGCATAAACCGAACTGAATTAAATGCCAATAAAAAAGCCCTGCAATTGCTTGCAGGGCTTATCTATATGGTGCGCGTGGAAGGAGTCGAACCTCCGACCGCCTGGTTCGTAGCCAGGTACTCTATCCAGCTGAGCTACACGCGCATTTTAACACTTCGCTTTAAGCAACTATTTACAAAATTTCTAATTGAAATTCAAAACTGATGAGTTAAAAATTAACTAATGCAGAGATGGTGCGCGTGGAAGGAGTCGAACCTCCGACCGCCTGGTTCGTAGCCAGGTACTCTATCCAGCTGAGCTACACGCGCAAAATCGTGTTCTACTTGCTAAAGTAGTTTTCAAGGTAAAGACTAAAACTAGCACTTTACCCTGTAAAATCATTCTATTCATCTCGACTAAAAGAATAGAATGGCGGAGAAGGAGGGATTCGAACCCTCGATGGGAGTTAAAGCCCATACTCCCTTAGCAGGGGAGCGCCTTCGGCCACTCGGCCACCTCTCCGCATTTAACGCTGTACATTAACAAGAATTATCTCATTAACGATATTGGTGCGCGTGGAAGGAGTCGAACCTCCGACCGCCTGGTTCGTAGCCAGGTACTCTATCCAGCTGAGCTACACGCGCATGTTAAA
>NZ_FTNN01000001.1:148346-294153 GCF_900156405.1 Shewanella morhuae | reverse complement strand
TGGTGCGCGTGGAAGGAGTCGAACCTCCGACCGCCTGGTTCGTAGCCAGGTACTCTATCCAGCTGAGCTACACGCGCATTATTTTCTATCGGTAAGAAATGGCGGAGAAGGAGGGATTCGAACCCTCGATGGGAGTTAAAGCCCATACTCCCTTAGCAGGGGAGCGCCTTCGGCCACTCGGCCACCTCTCCGTTTTCTTGGCGCACATATTACTGTTTGACGAAAATAAGTCAAACCCTTTTTCTGAAACAGATTCCATTTGAACTGTTTTTAATCACATTGCTGTTATATCAAGCCAATGTATTGATTTGCGCCAATCTTTTAAACTTAAAAATAAAAAAGCCAGCTAAAAAACTGACTCTTCTGTTACCGCTATACTCTTGCCTAAACAAAGTATTAAAAGTTTCCATCTTCCGACGGTGTACCTGACTTTTCAGATTGGATGCGTTGGTAGATTTCTTCACGATGAACTGAAACCTCTTTAGGTGCGTTAACACCGATACGCACTTGATTGCCTTTTACACCTAGCACTGTAACGGTGACTTCATCACCAATCATCAATGTTTCGCCAACACGACGAGTCAAAATCAGCATTCGATAGCTCCTTTATTTCTTAATTCAGCTTACACACGGCACTCATCCGGTAGATGGGCTTATTATAAGGTCAGCTTAGTACAAATTAATAGTATTCAATACGCAAACGGTTATTTAATTAGACCTTATTTAGCTCGAAAGCGTGATGTAACGCTCTTACCGCCTTCTGTAAGTCCCTTTCATCGATAACGGTTGACAATTTACTCTCTGACATCGAGAGTAACTTAGCATGAATAGTTTCATTACCCAAGACTTCTAGCATCTTAGTTAACAATCCTATTTTTGCCTGTAAACCTTTGCCAACTAAAGATACTTTTGCACGTTGCCGTTCAATAATCAATGGTCCAAGAGCAAGGCTTTCGCTTAATCCTTCAAGTTCATTAAGCAAAGTCTCCACCTTTGCTTCAGCGAGCATAAAACTTACTCGATCGGAGGGTGAGTCTTCATGTATACGTAATGGAGTAATAAACTCTACATCGATTTCTAACCGAGTTAAGCACCCTAATAAGGCTTGATAGCGCTCACTTGTAGTAAATAATCCTTCTATCGTCAGTGTCGCCAATGCTTTATTCACTGCAATGCCTTGGACTAACGAGGCCATACTTAATTCTGACTCATCGCCAAATTGAATTAACGTGCCCTGCCCAGCTTCAAAGCTTGATAAAACCCGCAGTGGCACCCGAAAACGTTCAGCGTATTCAACCGAATCGGGATGCAGCACTTTAGCACCAAGTCTGGCCATTTCAAGCATGACATCAAACCCAATCACATCGAGGCGGCGGGCACTGCTATCGATATTAGGATCAGTGGTAAATACCCCAGCAACATCGGTAAAGATTTGACACTCATCGGCGCCTAAAGCGGCCGCTAATGCAACGGCTGTGGTATCTGAACCGCCACGCCCTAATGTTGTAACATCACCGTGAGGATCTATCCCTTGGAACCCAGCGACGATTGGCACCACACCCTCATCAAGCAGAGATTGCAGATACTCAGTATCGACTCGCTCAATGCTGGCGCGTCCAAATTGGCTATTAGTATGAATTTGCACTTGATCGCCGGTCAAAGATTTAGCCTTAATACCGCGGCGCTGCAGCGCCATCGACATCAGGGCAATACTCACTTGCTCACCGGTTGACACTAACATATCTAATTCGCGCGCACTGGCGCGTGGATTAATTTGTGCAGCGAGGGCAAACAGGCGATTGGTCTCTCCTGCCATAGCAGATAAGACTAATACTTGTTGTTCGCCACTGTGAGCTGACTTTGTAATTTGCTCAGCGACCGCTTCGATACGTTCAATAGAACCCACCGAAGTGCCACCAAACTTTTTCACAAAAAGCTTGCTACCACTAAGCTTTCGTTTTTGGGGCACAGCAACCTCTTAAGCTAGACGCTCAGTAATCCAAGGTAATACTTGAGCCAATGCCGCATCCAGATTTTCTGGTTGGCTACCGCCCGCTTGAGCCATATCAGGACGACCGCCGCCTTTACCACCGACTTGTGCAGCGACCATAGCAACCAACTCACCAGCTTTCACTTTGTTGATTAGATCATTACTCACGCCAGCAATCAGGTTTACTTTACCTTCCTGCGCAGTGCCAAGAACGATAATGGCCGACTTCAATTTCTGCTTTAATTCATCTTGCAAACCGCGTAACGAGCTTGCTTCAACGCCATCTAACTTTTTAATGAGTACGTTAACGCCATTGATCACTACAGCATCACCGACTAAGTCAGCACTCGCCGCTGCCGCTAACTTATCTTTCAGCTGCGCCATTTCTTTTTCAAGTTGCTTCATCTTATCGAGCTGAGCTTTTAACTTAGCCACCACAGAGCTAGCATCA
The DNA here is from genome assembly GCF_900156405.1 of Shewanella morhuae. Lineage (GTDB taxonomy): Bacteria > Pseudomonadota > Gammaproteobacteria > Enterobacterales > Shewanellaceae > Shewanella > Shewanella morhuae. The sequence continues at coordinate 291,712 of NZ_FTNN01000001.1, read as the reverse complement.
CCCTTTAATAAGGCAGCCGCTTCTTCAAGCTGCGCTTGCTGCTGCGCGACATAAGCTATTGCTGCTGCACCGGTAACGGCTTCGATACGACGCACACCCGCAGCAATACCCGCTTCTGAGGTAATCTTGAACAAGCCGATATCACCAGTGCGGCCAACATGGGTACCACCGCACAATTCGATGGAGAAATCCCCCATAGTCACAACACGCACTTGCGAGTCATATTTCTCACCAAAGAGTGCCATAGCACCTTTTTCTTTGGCTTCGTCGATGCCCATTTCAGCAGTTTTCAGCTTATGGTTACGGCGAATTTGAGTATTAACTAATTCTTCGACCTGTTTTAATTCAGCAGCTTTAACGCCTTCAAAATGAGAGAAGTCAAAACGTAAACGCTCAGGGTCCACCAAAGAACCTTTTTGCGTGACGTGTGTACCAAGCACTTGGCGCAGCGCAGCATGTAGCAAATGGGTAACTGAATGATTGAGTTGAGTGCGGTGACGCAGATTTTTGTCGACTTTAGCTTCGACCACTTGGCCAACGCTTAAGCTGCCCGTAGATAAAATACCTTGATGACCCGTGGCTTGACCGTATTTTTGCGTGTCGTTAACCGTAAACTCAATACCGTTAGCAACCAATTGGCCCTTATCGCCCACTTGTCCGCCAGATTCAGCGTAGAATGGTGTCACATCGAGTACCACAACTGCTTCGTCACCCGCCTTGATAGCCGGCACTGACTCACCGTTTTGATAAATCGCTGTCACTTTAGCTTGGCCGGTTAATTCGGTGTAACCACAAAACTCAGTTTGCGCATCAATTTTCAGCGCCGCGTTATAATCTGCACCAAAGTTACCGGCAGCTTGTGCGCGGCTACGTTGCTCTGCCATAGCGACTTCAAAACCGGCTTCATCGACAATGATGTTACGTTCACGACATACGTCGGCGGTTAAATCCATTGGGAAACCATAGGTGTCATACAACTTAAATACGGTTTCGCCATCTAACGTTGTACCTTTTAACTCGTTTAAGGCGGTATCTAAAATACCTAAACCACGCTCAAGCGTACGAGCAAACTGCTCTTCCTCTGCTTTTAATGCTTTTTCAACAATGGCTTGAGTTTCAGCTAGCCCTTTTGCAGCATCACCCATCACCGCGATTAAAGATGGCACTAGCTTGTAGAAGAATGCTTCGGTCGCGCCTAACTTGTTGCCGTGGCGAACAGCGCGGCGAATAATGCGGCGCAGTACATAGCCACGGCCTTCGTTCGATGGCATAACGCCATCAGCAATTAAAAAGGCACATGAACGAATATGATCGGCAATCACTCGTAGCGACTTTTCAGATAAATCGCTGACGCCGATGATTTCTGCCGTTTTAGCGATCAGAGTACGGAAAATATCTATTTCGTAGTTAGAATGAACGCCTTGCATAATCGCGGCAATACGCTCAATTCCCATGCCAGTATCAACTGATGGCTTAGGTAAAGGCAGCATCTCACCAGATGCTTGGCGGTTGTACTGCATGAAAACGATGTTCCAGATTTCGATGAAACGATCGCCATCTTCTTCAGGACTGCCAGGACGGCCACCCCAAATATGGTCACCATGGTCATAAAAAATTTCAGAACATGGACCGCAAGGGCCAGTATCACCCATTTGCCAGAAGTTATCTGACGCATAAGCTGCGCCTTTGTTATCGCCGATACGGATAATGTTCTCGGCAGCAACACCAATCTTTTTATTCCAGATTTCAAAGGCTTCATCATCTGTTTGATAAATAGTAACGCACAGACGTTCTTTCGGCAGCTTTAGTGTTTCGGTCAAAAACGTCCAGCCAAAACGAATCGCTTCTTCTTTAAAATAATCACCAAAACTGAAGTTACCCAGCATTTCAAAAAAGGTGTGATGACGTGCGGTGTAGCCTACGTTATCTAAATCGTTATGCTTACCACCCGCGCGTACACAACGTTGAGCAGTGGTCGCACGCGTATAATTGCGTTTGTCCATGCCAAGAAACACGTCCTTAAATTGGTTCATGCCCGCATTGGTAAATAAAAGTGTCGGATCGTTGCTTGGCACTAATGAACTGCTGTCCACAACTTGATGGCCATTGCTGCGGAAAAATTCGAGGAAAGCGCTTCTTAGCTCTGCTGTAGTTTGATACATGAAATCGTCCTGAATTGGGTAAGCATTACCAGCTACGCCTTAGGCTAGCCGTATTTCTATTTGCCCAGCATTATAAGCAGACTGAGAAGGGACGACCAGTGTTGATTAGGGATATATCTCGCCAAACTGGCTCAAAAGTACCGATTTAACGGGAATTTAACCCACTATTTAACACACTCTAGTTAAGGTTATTAATCGCCCTGCACAAATGGGATCCACGCTATATATCTAGATTACGGCCATTTACAAAACTAACGGGCAAAGTAAACCATCGCCAATGCAGCACGCAATACTTTATCTGCGAGTAAATGCCAGCAATTAGGATAGAGTGGCGAGAAGTAAAACATCCCCAAAATGCTAATCGCAGACTCTGTCATTTGAGTAATAACGGCAATATTTAAGCGAATAGATATACAACGGGATGAGGTAAGAAAGTCTAAAAATGTGAATATTTGAGGATGAGCTTTTTATACTGCTATTTTGTACCGTTATTTTTTAAACTGGGCTATTAATCATTCTCGTCAAGATCATTAGGATCTACAGCTAACGCATAACTAATTTGATCATAGCTAAAACCTTGGCCCATTAAAAAACGTACCCGTTTTGCTTTCTCTTTGGCAATAAGATCGCGAGCCGTTGAGCCCTTAACCTCTGTGACGCGTGGAATACCGTATTTTTTTATCGCTTTGTCTTTTGCAAGCTCAAACCAATCACAATCACTATTCGTTATTGCCACTTCAATGCAATCTTTAGACAGGCCTTTCTGTGCCATAGCTTGGCGGATTCGAATTGTACCGTGGCCTCGACTAATGTGGCTACGCACTAATAGCTCGGCATAACGATTGTCATTGATAAAACCGGAGGATTCACAAGCATCGAGCACAGGTTCGATATCGTTAAGTTCGAATCCCTTTTCGAGCAGTTTGTCGCGGATTTGTAGACGGGAATAATCGCGGCGCGCTAACAGCGCGACCGCGATTTGACGGGCAGACTGGCTCAGAATACTTCGCCTGTCTCTAAATCAACATTATCATCGCTAGGTGATGTGTTATCAGTAGCAGGTATGCCACCTTTGCTAAGCAACAATTCACGTAATGTCGTATCAATCTCAGCAGCAATTGCCGGGTTTTCAGTTAAGAAACGTCCTGCATTGGCACGGCCTTGACCAATTTTCTCGCCTTTATAGCTATACCAAGCACCCGCTTTCTCAACCAATTTATGCGCTACACCTAAATCGACTAACTCGCCGGTACGGTTAATACCTTGGCCATAGAGAATTTGGAATTCGGCTTGCTTAAAGGGGGCAGCAATTTTGTTTTTAACGACTTTAACGCGTGTTTCGTTACCAACAACTTCATCGCCGTCTTTGATCGCGCCAGTACGGCGAATATCTAAGCGTACAGAAGCATAGAACTTCAGTGCGTTACCGCCAGTGGTCGTTTCTGGGTTACCAAACATCACACCAATCTTCATACGGATTTGGTTGATAAAAATAAGTAACGTATTAGATTGCTTTAAGTTACCCGCAAGCTTACGCATTGCTTGGCTCATCATACGCGCCGCTAAGCCCATATGAGAATCACCAATTTCGCCTTCAATTTCAGCTTTAGGTGTTAGAGCCGCCACTGAGTCAACAACAATCACATCAACAGCGCCAGAACGAGTTAATGCATCACAAATTTCCAGTGCTTGCTCACCCGTATCAGGTTGTGAACAAAGTAAATTATCAATATCTACGCCTAATTTTTTAGCATAAATAGGATCTAGAGCGTGCTCAGCATCAATAAACGCACAGGTTTTACCTTGACGTTGCGCGGCGGCAATCACTTCTAAGGTTAATGTCGTTTTACCTGATGATTCAGGGCCGTAAATTTCAACAATACGCCCCATTGGCAAACCACCAGCACCTAAAGCAACGTCCAGAGACAGAGAACCGGTAGAAATGGTCTCAACATCCATTGAGCGATCTTCGCCCAGCTTCATGATGGAGCCTTTACCAAATTGTTTTTCAATCTGGCTCAATACCGCAGCAAGTGCTTTCTCTTTATTTGGATCGACCTTCATTCCAGTTCCCTCATTAAGACAAGCCATAAGCTGTCAAAAGTGATATTCAATTTAAAAACGGGTAATTCAAAAAGCAGGGCTTTTTGCCTTAATTCTGCTGCTTAGTATACTGTACAATCATACAGTATCAAGACCTGTGACTGAATTATTTTTAGCTTAGGACATTTTTCAATCTGGCTAAGGTTTTAGCAAAAATAAAATCAGATAAGCTATCACTTTACCGAATATACATACTTAAGAGCGCAATTTTAGATAAATTATTGCTAAGATTGGCATAACTAATTTTGAGTGATTTTTTAGGTTAAATTTACAAAGCAGTCTCCTGCTGGGTATAGCGCCGAATCACACTAGCAAACTGATATCGCCTTTAGGCAGTCACAACGGACGATAACGATTTAATGAATGCAATTGATACCAATGATTTAGAAAAACATACCCCTATGATGCGTCAATACTTGGCGATGAAAGCAGAACATCACGACATGTTGCTGTTCTACCGAATGGGTGACTTTTACGAGTTATTTTATGATGATACTAAACGGGCGTCTGAACTATTGGGCATTTCACTCACGGCACGGGGTAAAAGTGGTGGCGACCCAATTCCCATGGCTGGGCTCCCTTACCATGCTGTAGAAGGCTATCTTGCAAAATTAGTTCAAATTGGCCAATCGGTGGCCATATGCGAACAAATTGGCGATCCGGCAACCTCTAAAGGGCCGGTTGAACGTAAAGTAGTACGTATCGTCACGCCAGGAACATTAACCGACGAAGCACTGCTGCAAGAACGCCAAGACAACCTGTTAGCGGCGGTTTATCAAGGTAAGATTGGCTTTGGTTATGCGACGTTAGATGTGTCATCTGGACGTTTTGTCATTGCCGAGCTTGATACCATAGAATCATTAGAAGCTGAGTTACAACGCACAAACCCAGTAGAAATTCTCTACAGTGAAGATTTTAGTGCACTTGGGTTGCTCAGCGGTTTTAAAGGTAAACGCCGTCGCCCAGAATGGGAGTTTGATTACGACACTAGCCTTAAACTATTGCTGAACCAGTTTGGCACGAAAGATTTGCATGGTTTTGGGGTCGCTGATGCACGTCTATCCTTACAGGCGGCGGGTTGTTTGATGCAATATGTCAAAGATACCCAGCGCACAGCACTACCCCATATCAATGCTATTACTCGCTTTAATCAAAGCGATAGCATCGTGTTGGATGCCGCAACTCGTCGTAACTTAGAGCTCACCCAAAATCTTGCTGGTGGTCGCGATAATACCTTAGCCGCCGTTTTGGATAACACGGCAACGCCTATGGGCAGCCGCATGTTGCAGCGCTGGATCCATCAACCGCTGCGCGATCCAAATCAAATTCGCGCACGCCAACAGGCCATAACAGAACTGCTCGATAACACAGCTCACGTGAGCCTGCATGAACAGTTAAAAGCACTTGGTGATATCGAACGTATCATGGCAAGACTTGCCCTGCGCACCGCGCGTCCAAGGGATTTTGCCCGTTTGCGCCAAGCTCTGAGTTTATTACCTGAATTGCAACAGAGTTTAAGCACACTAAGCGCACCACATACAGTCAAATTATGTCAATACTTGGGCGAATTTCCTGAGCAACAAATGCTACTCGAGCGCGCAATAGTAGATAACCCGCCGATGCTCATCCGCGATGGCGGCGTGATCCGTGAAGGTTACAACAGCGAATTAGATGAATGGCGGGCACTAAGTGAAGGTGCGAGTGACTATTTAGTACAACTCGAAGCCAGAGAGAAGGAACGTACTGGTATCAATACACTTAAAGTAGGTTATAACCGCGTACACGGTTATTACATTGAAGTAAGCCGCCTACAATCAGCACAAGTACCGCTTGATTACCAACGTCGCCAGACTCTTAAAAATATGGAGCGTTATATCACGCCCGAACTTAAGGTATACGAAGAAAAAGTGTTGTCGAGCCAAGGTAAAGCACTGGCACTCGAAAAACAGTTATGGGAACAGTTATTCGATCTAATCTTACCAAAATTACATGAATTACAAGCTTTTGCACGAGCAGCAGCTGAGCTTGATGTGTTAAGTAACTTTGCCGAGCGCGCAGAAACTTTAGGCTACACCTGCCCTGAATTAAGCCTAGATATTGGTGTGAAAATTAATGCAGGTCGTCACCCTGTGGTTGAGCGCGTCAGCCAAACGCCTTTTATCGCTAACCCAGTCACCTTGCACCCTCAAAGACGTATGTTGATTGTTACGGGCCCTAATATGGGTGGTAAATCAACGTACATGCGCCAAGTGGCCTTGATTACGCTTATGGCACATATTGGCTGTTTTGTCCCTGCCGAATATGCCCTTATAGGCCCTATTGATCGCATATTTACGCGTATTGGTGCATCAGATGATTTAGCATCTGGCCGCTCAACCTTTATGGTAGAAATGACTGAAACGGCTAATATTTTGCACAACGCCACGGCTAGCAGCCTAGTATTAATGGATGAAATTGGCCGCGGGACATCGACATATGATGGCTTATCGCTCGCTTGGTCAGCAGCAGAATATTTAGCCCAGCAGGTCGGAGCCATGACCTTATTCGCAACACATTATTTTGAGCTTACTCAGTTACCTGAACTCATTGCCGGTGTTTATAATGTGCACCTTGATGCTATTGAGCACGAAGACACCATTGCTTTTATGCATGCAGTACAGGAAGGCGCGGCCAGTAAAAGTTACGGTTTACAAGTTGCAGCACTAGCTGGCGTGCCCAGTAAAGTGATTAAAGCGGCTAAACATAAGTTACAACAATTAGAGAGTCGTGATCATCAATCAGAAGGTACAAAAACGCCAATCCAAAGCTTACTCGCATTACCTGAGCCTCTTGAAAACCCAGCGTTAACGAAGTTAAGCAGTATTAACCCAGATAATCTAACTCCAAAACAGGCACTTGATTTACTCTATGAACTGAAACGTTTGAGCTAACTGATTTGATTGAATGAGTGGATTGAGCGAGTTGATATAACGGTTTTTATTGAATCTGTTTAGAATAAATATCTAAAAAATAATGAAAACAATAACGCCCACAATGTGGGCGTTTTACTTTATCTCCCGCATCAAACACTAATGGGATTATCTGGCACTCTCCAAAGAGCTGCAGAAAACTACCGTTAGTCTCGAAATAAAGCTTCAACCGATAAGCCTTGCGATCCTAATAAGTCACGTAGACGTTTTAGCGCTTCCACTTGGATTTGGCGTACGCGTTCACGAGTTAACCCAATTTCAGCCCCCACATCTTCAAGCGTAGAAGGTTCATAACCTAACAAACCAAAACGACGAGCTAATACTTCTCTTTGTTTAGTATTGAGCTCATTAAGCCACTTAACAATTGAGTTAGAAATGTCTTCATCTTGCACTTTATAATCAGGACCAACACTATCATCATCGGCTAAAATATCCAGTAATGCCTTCTCGCTATCACCGCCTAATGGGGTATCCACAGAGGTAATTTTTTCATTCAATTTAAGCATACGACTAACATCTGAACTAGAAACCTGTAATTTTTCAGCGATTTCTTCTGCTGTAGGCTCGTGATCGAGTTTTTGCGCTAACTCGCGGGCTGTACGCAAGTACACGTTCAACTCTTTAACAACATGGATGGGCAAACGAATAGTGCGAGTTTGGTTCATAATTGCACGTTCAATGGTTTGTCTAATCCACCAAGTCGCATAGGTTGAAAAACGGAAACCTCTTTCGGGATCAAACTTCTCGACGGCGCGAATTAAGCCTAAATTGCCTTCTTCAATAAGATCAAGCAGAGCTAAACCACGATTGTTGTAACGGCGTGCAATCTTAACGACCAGACGTAAATTACTTTCAATCATGCGATTACGGGATTTGGCACAGCCTTTTAAGGCTTTACGGGAAAAGTAAACTTCTTCTTCTGCGCTAAGCAATGGGGAAAAACCGATCTCACCTAAATAAAGTTGAGTGGCATCAAGATTTTTTTGAAGGTCTTCTTGGACTTGTTGTTCTATACCTAATTCTTGGACTAAATCAGGGTTGACGTCTTTTTCAAGATCAATGTCTACGGTTTCAATGGAAAAATCGACTAGTGCTTCTGCGGCAGTGCTATTTGTGCGACTCATAATTAAATCTCCCAAACCTAATTAACTAGCTGAATAATTACAATTTTATATCCTCCATTTGCCAACAAGGCCCTAAACCATCATTGTTTAGGTAAATAAGTAAGTGGGTTTACAGATTTTCCATGGTAACGAATTTCAAAATGTAACATTACCCGATTCGCACCCGTATTACCCATTTTCGCAACAGTTTGCCCAGCGAGGACATGTTGTTTCTCTTTGACTAAGATCGTATCCGTATGAGCATAAGCGCTCAAGTAATCGTCACTATGCTTAATAATGACCAAATTACCGTAACCCCTAAGAGCATTTCCCGCATATACCACCCGCCCATCTGCAGCAGCTTTGATGATATCTCCCCGATTTCCTGCAATCTTAATTCCTTTATTTCCCTGCTCATTGGCAGAGTAAGTTCCGATTAACGCTCCTTTTACTGGCCACTCCCACCGACTCACGCTCGTTGGCAGTGTTGAAGTAGGTGCGACCCGAATATCGTTAACACTTTGTTTTGAACTTGTTACAGAGTACGCAGGCTTTACTTTCTGATCAAGTGTTATTTTTTGTTCTTGCTTTAACTGGATATCAGTTTTTGAAACTGATTTAACAGACTGATTTTCAATGGCTTTACCTCCAGCTCGACTCTTAGGCGTCGTGGTTCTGCCATCTATAGTGGGTGGTTTTGATTTAACGCTGTTCTTAGCCGTTGTGAGAGATAACACCTGTCCGGGATAGATTGTATAAGCGTTATCTAATTGGTTTAATTTGGCTATTTCAGAGAAATCTTTTCCTGCCGCCCAAGAAATAGAGTAAAGCGTGTCACCTTTTTTAACCTTATATGAATTCGATTTAATGTGGCCTCTGCCATTTTTAGCATAACTGTGAGAGGCATTTTCGACAGGTGCAGGCCGGCTGGCCTGAAAGCTACAGCCTACAAGCAGAAATATAAAACATAGGTTTAGGAGTAAACCTGCATTGAACAATAAAAACTCCTTGGTCGGGTTGCATTACTGTTTATGATGAGAAAAGTGCGACCACAAAGATATTTATACAGGACAGGGGCATAATGCCATTAAGCTAGCTCCCCATTAATCAGCGGCACAAATTTTACCGTTTCAATAACTTCAGAACTAAAGCGGTCTGCAGTTCGAGTTATTCTCATCAATTGCTGGGTATCCTCTCCCACAGGTAAAACTAACACTCCACCTTCGGTGAGTTGCGACAATAAAGCCTCTGGGATGGTCGCCGCTGCCGCAGTCACCATAATGGCATCGAATGGACCACGATTAGACCAGCCTAGCCAACCATCACCATATTTAAACGATACATTATGTAAATCTAAGCGTTTTAAGCGCTGCCGAGCTTGAATTTGTAGCCCTTTTATCCGCTCAACGGTACACAGTTGCGGGACTAACTGCGCTAAAATTGCCGCCTGATAGCCCGATCCCGTACCGACCTCTAAGACCCGCTGTGGCATCTTATGTAATAGGAGCTCAGTCATGCGAGCCACTATGTAAGGCTGTGAAATAGTTTGGCCTTGGCCAATAGGCAAAGCAGTATTTTCATAGGCTTTGTGGGCTAAGGCATTGTCGAGAAACATTTCCCGTGGCGTACACGATATCGCCTTTAACACGGCTTGATTGCGAATACCCGCATCATGAAGCTTTTTAGCTAAATTCACCGCCGATGTTAAGGCAACTCGAGTCATATTTTATCTACCCAATTTTGCAATGCCGATAATTGTCCATAAGCGGTCAAATCTACCGTCAAAGGTGTAATAGAAACGTAACCATTGGCGATGGCATGAAAATCAGTGCCTTCACTTGCATCCTGCTCTGGTCCTGGTGGGCCAAGCCAAAATATCTCTCGTCCGGCAGGATCTTGGGTTCGTACAACACCTTCAGCCTTATCTCGAGCGCCAAGGCGAGTCACTCTTATGCCTTTAATTTGATCAAGAGGTAAATCTGGTACATTCACATTTAAAATCTGATCCTTTGCCAAAGGTTGAGCGAGTAATCCTTGCACTATCCGCCGCGCATATACAGCCGCAGTCTGATAATGTTCAAATTTTCGACCATCAAGCGAAATCGCAACCGCAGGGAAACCTAAAAAACGCCCTTCCATCGCAGCAGCTACCGTCCCAGAATATAAGGTATCATCACCCATGTTCGCGCCCGCATTGATGCCTGAAACCACCATGTCGGGCTCGCCGTCATACAATTCACGAATTGCTAAATGAACGCAATCGGTCGGTGTACCGTGGACTGAAATGTAACCATTATCTAACCTATTAATTCTTAATGGATTAGTCAAGGTTAATGAGTTACTTGCCCCAGAACAATTACGATCGGGCCCCACGGTTAACACTGTGGCAATTTCAGCCATCGCCTCAGATAGTGCTTTGATGCCCGGCGCATTAATTCCATCATCGTTGCTTACAAGGATACGGATCATAATTTGGCTTCAATGCTAGATGCAGCTTCAGTATTTTCAATCTTAGTTGCAGTTGTATTAGCTGCTATGTTGACAGTTGTTGTCTCAGATACGGGCTCCTGCACCAGTGTCGCTTGCCATTGCTGCTCTTTCACATCTTGATAATTGACTAATTCTCTCAATAACGAGGTCGCGAAACTGCCAGCAGGCAATACAAACTCCAGCACTAAGCCCTCAGCGGTTTGCTCATACTTAAGCGCTTGTGGCTCAAGGAGTAATGGCCGGCGCTCCTGCTCTAATCCTGCATGTTCAAGACCATAACAATCGTCAGCCAGTTCAGTCAAAGCTAAGGTTTCTACTGCAGCAGCTTCGCCTTGAGGCAGCATCATGCCACGGCCCCATAACGGTGCAGATAATTGAATGTCTTTTTCAATAAGGCGTTTTAATACGACCAAATCCCACTCTGGCGTCACGAAAAAGCTTTTACTCCCCGCTAACATCACACAATCACCCGCGAGAGGCTTAGTGCCATGGTTGGCTAAACGGTATGACACAACGGTATTAAATAGATTTGAGCGCACGGCAGACAAATACATGCTGCGTTTATTTCTATCTTTAACTTTCTTACCCGCCATCATTTGGCGGCCAAAGACTAAGTTTTTGCCATCATGACCAAACCGCTGCTCACCAAAATAATTAGGTACTCCAATCTGAGCGACTTTTTCGATACGACTAATAATGTCTTCAACGTGGGTGACATTTCGCAGCGTTAAAATAAAGCGGTTACCCAGCAAAGCGCCAATACGCAGTTTTTTACTGTGACGACTGCTTGATAAAATGGTTAAACGCTCGCTATTGAGATCATTCCAAAGCGGCGTTTCTTTACCCGGAATACGTACACCAAACCATTGTTCTGTGATGGCATTTTTGTCTTTTTGCCCCGCGTAAGTGACTTCTTTGGGATGCACTTTAGCGAACTTAGCGATCATTTCAGCCACTTGTACTGTATTAAAACCCTCTTTACGTACATGCAGCATATGATGTTCACCTTCACCCGTTGGGCTAAAAGGTAAAATCTCTTTCACGATAAAATCGCTATTTTGGGTTCTTAGATCTGCTGTACCTAAAGGTTTGCCATACAGATAATGTAATTCGCTCATGGGACTCTTTTACTCTCAAGTTAATCGTGTTTACGGACCATCAGTACCACGGCTTCTACCGCTATACCTTCTTTACGTCCGGTAAATCCTAGCTGTTCAGTTGTGGTCGCCTTGACATTAATATCGTCAAGTTTTGCTGTTAAATCAGTAACTAATACTTTCCGCATTGCTTCAATGTGTGGCGCCATTTTAGGAGCTTGGGCGATAATAGTGACATCGAGATTACCTAATTCAAACCCTTTCGCTTGGGCTAAAGCATAGCAATGACGTAGCAATACACGGCTATCAGCACCTTTATAGGCAGCATCTGTGTCAGGAAAATGTTTACCAATGTCACCCAATGCTAATGCGCCTAGAATCGCATCAGAAATAGCATGCAGCACTACGTCACCATCGGAATGCGCCATTAGGCCTGTCTCATAGGGCACGTTAACACCACAGAGAATAAGGGGTTGTGCCGCGCCAAACTTATGAACATCGAAACCATGACCAATACGGATTTTCATTTATTGCTCCTAATTTATTGTTTAGTTTTGTTTACCGCGACGATAACGCGCGCATTAAAAATAGTTCAGCTAACCCAAAATCATCAGGGTGAGTCACTTTAATATTGTCGGCACGGCCAGAAACGAGCCCAGGTGATATTCCTGCCCATTCCATTGCCGATGCTTCATCTGTCACGACCGCGCCGGCGGCCATAGCAGCATTGAGATAACCTTTTAGTTGCCCTGTCGGAAACAACTGCGGCGTCAGTGCATGCCATAAATCATCACGACATACTGTCGTGCCTATTTCACCCAGCTGATTCGCACGCTTCATCGTATCTCGTACTGGCATAGCTAAAATAGCACCTTGGGGGAATTGCCTTCGGGATGCGAGTAACTTATCAATATCAGCTGCAGTTAAACACGGCCTTGCTGCATCATGCACTAAGGCCCAACTGTTTTGCGGTGCAAGCTGCAAGGCCGCCAATACAGAATCAGCGCGCTCTCCTCCCCCTAATACTTTGATTAACTTAGGATGGATAGCCTGAGGCAAGGAGTCGAAAATATCATCATCAGGATGTAAAGCCACAATCACTTGAGAAATTTGCGGGTGGGAAAGCAGTCTATCTAAGGTATGAGCAAGAATGCTCTGGCCACAAACTTCAAGGTATTGTTTAGGCCTATCAGCGCCCATACGGCTGCCAATACCCGCCGCAGGAACAATGGCCACCACAGCCTGAGTCACATGCTCAATTTGAATAGCGGGTTCAGATTGGTTTTCAAGATTAGCTGAGGTAATTAATCCATGCTCCACACATTCTAACGCTGTCATCCTAACTCCATATTACTGAGATGGATTCGATACTGAGCGATCGCCACCCACGACGCGATAAAAGGTTTCACCTTCTTTCACCATACCGAGTTCGTTGCGCGCACGTTCTTCAATAGCTTCAGTGCCGCTTTTCAAGTCGATAATCTCTTCCTTTAGCACTTGGTTACGCTCATTAAGCTTGGCGTTACCATCCTGCTGGGCGGCAATTTGCTTTTCCAGGACGAAGTATTCGGGCAGGCTATTGTTTCCCGTCCAAAGTCGAAATTGCAGTAAAGCGAGTAGCACTATGAGTGCAATGACAAAAAATTTCATGGAGGAATTAGCGTCAGTATCTTGGATTAAAAAAATATACTGCAGATAGTACAACAAAAAAGGCCACCAAGTGGTGGCCTTTTTAAATCAAACGTTAAATTACGCCTGACCTTTGATCTCTTTCAAACCACGGTATGGGGCTTTTTCACCTAATTGCTCTTCGATACGCAGCAATTGGTTGTATTTAGCCACGCGATCAGAACGGCACAGTGAACCGGTTTTGATTTGACCTGCTGCAGTACCTACAGCTAAATCAGCAATAGTTGAATCTTCAGTTTCACCACTACGGTGTGAAATAACCACGGTATAACCTGCATCTTTCGCCATACGAATAGCGGCTAAGGTTTCAGTCAGTGAACCGATTTGGTTGAACTTGATGAGGATTGAGTTAGCAATACCGTTTTCAATACCACGGGTTAAGATTTTAGTGTTAGTGACGAATAAATCATCGCCCACTAATTGCAGCTTATCGCCCATAATTTGAGTTTGATAAGCCCAACCATCCCAATCTGATTCATCTAAACCATCTTCAATAGAAACAATTGGGTATTGGTCTGCCAATGATTTTAAGAAATCAGAGAAACCGTTCGAGTCAAATACCTTACCCTCGCCCGCTAAATCGTATTTGCCGTCTTTATAGAATTCAGATGCGGCGCAATCAAGCGCTAATGTCACATCGGTTCCTAACTTGTAGCCAGCTAATTCAACCGCTTCTTTGATAATGGCTAACGCATCAGCATTTGACGCTAGGTTAGGTGCAAAACCACCTTCGTCACCAACAGAAGTGCTTAGACCTTTGTCGTGTAATACTTTTTTCAGTGTGTGAAAAATTTCAGAACCCATGCGCAGTGCTTCACGGAAGGTTTTTGCGCCAACAGGTTGTACCATGAACTCTTGGATATCAACGTTGTTATCAGCGTGCTCGCCACCGTTTAAGATGTTCATCATAGGCACAGGCATTGAATACTGGCCTGGTGTACCGTTTAATTCTGCGATGTGGGCATACAAAGGAATACCTTTAAATGCTGCAGCCGCTTTTGCCGCCGCTAAAGACACAGCTAAAATCGCGTTTGCGCCTAACTTGTCTTTGTTTTCTGTGCCATCTAAATCAATCATGATTTGATCAAGCTCGGCTTGAGCTGTAGCATCTTTACCCAGTAATGCAGCACGGATTGGGCCATTTACGTTAGCAACGGCGGTTAATACGCCTTTACCTAAATAACGGCTTTTATCGCCATCACGTAATTCTAACGCTTCGCGGCTACCGGTTGATGCGCCAGAAGGCGCTGCTGCCATACCAACAAAGCCGCCTTCTAAATGCACTTCAGCTTCAACAGTTGGGTTACCACGAGAATCCATAATCTCGCGACCAATCACATTAATAATCTTAGCCATAATACCCTCGATTTAAGTTTAAAAATAAAAGAAAAAATTAATACCTATAGGAATAAATCTCCCACATAGCACTGAATCATCAACATACTATTTGTAACTTACTTTCAATACGGATGACGTTGATACACAGAGTTATACCCAGAGGTATTAAGTTTTATCGTTAATGAGCAGATGAGTGTAGCAAAAGGCCGGCCCCACTGTCGCGGGTCCGGCCTCAAATATTCTTATTTTAAATCACGTTTTTGATGCACACTTGCCGCAGCAATAAACCCTTCGAACAATGGATGACCATCGCGCGGAGTTGAGGTGAACTCAGGGTGGAATTGACCCGCAACAAACCATGGATGATCTTTTAATTCGATCATTTCCACCAGTTTACGATCAGAAGACAAGCCACTGAAAATCATGCCAGCTTGCTCTAAACGTTCTCTATATTTGTTGTTCACTTCATAACGGTGACGATGACGTTCTACGCAGCTATTGCTTTTATAGGCTTGCGCGGCTTTAGAACCATCAAGTAAATGACACAACTGAGCGCCTAAACGCATAGTGCCACCTAAGTCAGACGTCTCATGACGTTGCTCTAGGTTACCTTCTTCGTCAATCCATTCAGTAATCAAACCGACCACAGGGAATGGTGTTTCTTTATTAAATTCAGTTGAATGTGCATCGGCCATGCCAGCAACATTACGCGCAAATTCAATTAGAGCCACTTGCATACCTAAACAAATACCAAAATAAGGTAACTTGTTTTCACGGGCAAATTTTGCCGCAAGTATCTTACCTTCAACACCACGCTCACCAAAACCGCCTGGTACTAAGATACCGTCTAAGCCTTGTAAAACTTCATCGCCTTTGGCTTCTACGGTTTGTGAATCAATGTACTTAATCGTCACAGACACACGGTTTTTAAGGCCCGCATGTTTTAATGCTTCGTTGACTGACTTATAGGCATCTGGCAGTTCAATGTATTTACCCACCATACCAATCACGACTTCGCCGTTTGGATTAGCTTCTTGATAAATAACATTTTCCCACTCAGACAAGTCGGCTTCACGGCATTCTAAACCGAAACGCTTAACCACTAAATCATCTAAACCTTGTGAACGTAACAAGGCTGGGATTTTATAAATACTATCAACATCTTTTAATGAAATAACCGCACGTTCTTCAACGTTACAGAATAGCGAAATCTTGGCTTTTTCATTAGCTGGTACCGCTCGGTCGCCACGACAAACTAACACGTCTGGGGCAATACCGATTGAACGCAGTTCTTTCACAGAATGTTGCGTTGGCTTAGTTTTCACTTCGCCAGCAGCACCTAAGAAAGGCACTAAGGTTAAATGCATGAATAGAGTACGATCGCGACCCAGCTCAACACCAAGCTGACGAATAGCCTCAAGGAATGGCAAGGATTCGATATCACCCACAGTGCCACCGATTTCGACGATAGCTACATCATGGCCTTCGCCACCTGCTAATACTTTTTCTTTAATCGCATTAGTGATGTGTGGGATAACCTGAATGGTTGCGCCCAAATAATCGCCACGACGTTCTTTACGCAATACTTCTTCGTAAATACGACCGGTAGTGAAGTTGTTACGACGATTCATCTTAGTACGGATGAAACGCTCGTAGTGACCCAAGTCGAGATCTGTTTCTGCACCGTCTTCAGCAACAAATACTTCGCCATGTTGGGTTGGGCTCATGGTACCCGGATCAACGTTAATGTAAGGGTCCAGTTTCATGATGGTTACATTGAGACCGCGGGCCTCTAAAATTGCCGCTAATGACGCTGCTGCAATGCCTTTACCTAGTGATGAAACCACGCCACCAGTAACGAAGATATACCTTGTAGTCATGCTGAACCTGAGAAAATGAGTTTGAAAATACGTGCTTGTAAGAAAGCACTAGGACGGGGCAGTAGTATACCAAAGACGAGTCGATTCGACAAACACCAATCGGGATAATTTGCCGTTTATCTTGGCTCAGTTGCTTTTACTTGGTCCCAATAGGTATCTAGCTCCATTAATGTGTGCTCTTGCATGCTTTTACCGCTGTCACTCGCCAACTGTTCAACACCACGAAAACGGAGTTCAAATTTAAGGTTGGCTTGACGTAATGCTTGCTCTGGGTCGACCTTAAGGTGACGAGCTAAATTCACCACAGCAAATAATAAATCGCCCATTTCGGACTGCACTTTTGCTTGGTCTTGCTCGGGTTGATTGACTTCATGCAACACTTCATCGATTTCTTCGTGGATTTTAGCGACCACAGGCTCAAGCTCAGCCCAATCAAATCCGACTCGCGCGACTCTTTGCTGAATTTTGATGGCGCGAGACAATGCAGGTTGGCTGCGGGGAATATTGTCTAATGCAGAAACAATGATATCCGTTTTAGCTCCATCAGCCGCTTGTAGCGCCTTTTGTTCACGTTCAAGGACTTTAATCGCCTCCCAATTGGCTTTCATCGTTTGGGCACTATCGCCTATTTGTAAATTTTTATCACCAAATACATGGGGATGACGGCGAGTGAGCTTGTCGCTGATTTTCTCTATCACAGTGGCAAAATCGAACAGCCCCTGCTCTTTACCTAGCTGACAATAGAATACGATTTGAAATAATAAATCCCCTAGCTCATCGGGTAACTCATCCCACGCTAAACGCTCTATGGTGTCGGCGACCTCATAGGTTTCCTCTAAGGTAAAGGGCACTATCGTTTGGAAGGTTTGCGCCTTATCCCACGGACAACCTGTTTGTGGGTCGCGCAATGTTTCCATCATTTTCAGTAACGGCTCAACATCCGTTGTTGAAAGCTTGGTAGTAAAAGGTTCGGTAGTCGAAAATGAGGTTGATGGCGCAGTATGGGAAGTCATGCTGATATCCTTTAAAGATAAATACTGCAACGGGCGAATATTGAGAAAAACAACCAGAATACGCCTCAGCAGCTTTAGCTGAACACTAAAATAAAGGGCTAATGATAAGTTAGGTAACATAAAAGCGCTATTTTGATCCAAAGATCAGCTCTGAGTGACTTATTTTAACTAAAGCGTATTTACCCCATGTCGTGATGGCACTCATCTAAATAAGCAATAAACTTGCCCTACAAATTCTCATCCATGCCCTGCATACAAGTCTTTAGCGCAAGCCGTCTTAAATGATAAGATATACAGCAATATGTCAACGAAGCTACAACTCACCAAGTGCATACGTGGCAATGTCGACCTAACTCTTTACATAATGAATGCGGTTATTCAATTTATTCATTTGATTGATGTTAGGTGTATTTCTATTCTGTCGTCCTAGGTAGGACGCACCCTGATAGTTTTTCAGCATTACTGGAGACAAAACTCATGACAAACGTGACAGTGAATGCCACGCAGTTAGTAACTAAGCCATCTCAAGATGGTTTCCACATGCCCGCAGAATGGGCGGCGCAGCAAGCGGTGTGGATGATTTGGCCATATCGCCCCGACAACTGGCGCGCAGCTGGGGCTTATGCTCAGGCAACCTTTGCTAAGGTGGCCGATGCCATTGGTGCGGCGACACCTGTTTATATGGGCGCACCCAAGGCGTTTTTGGCAGAGGCAAAAACGGTTATGCCTGCTCACGTCACTTTAGTCGAAATGAATAGCAACGATTGCTGGGCTCGCGATACCGGACCGACCATAGTGGTGAATGCCACAGGCGAATGCCGTGGTGTTGACTGGGGCTTTAATGCTTGGGGTGGTGATAACGGTGGTTTGTACTCGCCATGGGACAAGGATGAGCAAGTCGCAGAGCAGATGCTTAAGCAGCATAGTTTTGCCCGTTACAGCGCACCGTTGATCCTTGAAGGGGGATCCATTCATGTCGATGGTGAAGGCACCTGTATGACAAGTGCTGAGTGCTTACTCAACGCCAACCGAAACCCAGATCTAACCAAAGAACAGATTGAAGCATTACTGCGTGATTATTTAAATGTTAAGCAGTTTATCTGGTTGGAAGAAGGCGTCTACATGGATGAAACCGACGGACATATTGACAATATGTGCTGTTTTGCTCGCCCAGGCGAAGTGGTTTTACACTGGACAGATGATCAAACCGATCCCCAGTATCCTCGCTCAAAAGCTGCACTCAATGTGTTGCAAAACACCGTGGATGCACAGGGTCGTAAGTTAAAAATCCATCTATTGCCACAACCGGGTCCTCTGTATTGTACCGAAGAAGAATCACAAGGCGTAGCAGAAGGCACTGGCGTACCACGCACAGCGGGTGAACGTTTAGCGGGTTCTTATGTGAACTTTTTAATCACCAATAATCGTATCGTTTTCCCGCTACTGGATCCTGCAACCGACGATATCGCCGCCCAAAAACTGCAAGAAATTTTTCCTGAGTATGAGATTGTCGGTGTGCCTGCCCGCGAGATTTTATTAGGTGGCGGCAACATCCATTGTATTACCCAGCAGATCCCCTCTGGAAAGTAATCTCAAGGAGCACAGAATGACGATTGATGTCACTGTTGTTGCAACACCATTGGTTTTCAGCGGGAGGCAGTAAAATGTTTGAAGTAACAGAAGTTTCTATTGCCGAGCTGCGGGCGGCACTTGAATCGGGCCGCACTACTGCGGTTGAATTGGTGCAATCGTACCTTGCGCGGGTTGAGGCTTATGATGGCCCTGCGACACAGACTAAGCTCAATGCGCTGGTAGTGCGCAATCCCGATGCGTTAAAAGAAGCAGAAGCTTCCGATGCACGCCGAGCGCGTGGTGAACTACTTAGCCCACTTGATGGCATTCCTTACACCGCCAAGGATAGCTATCTGGTTAAGGGGCTGACTGCGGCCTCTGGTAGCCCTGCGTTTAAGAATTTAGTTGCCCAATACGATGCCTTTGCCGTCGAGCGCCTACGCGCTGCGGGCGCTATCTGTTTAGGTAAAACCAACATGCCACCAATGGCCAATGGCGGCATGCAGCGCGGTCATTACGGCCGCGCCGAAAGTCCATACAATGCTGAGTATCTTACTGCACCTTTTGCCTCGGGATCTTCTAACGGCGCAGGAACAGGTACCGCTGCCAGTTATTCAGCTTTCGGCCTTGCCGAAGAAACATGGTCGAGCGGGCGTGGGCCGGCATCAAACAATGGGCTGTGCGCCTATACCCCGTCACGCGGCGTGATTTCGGTACGTGGCAACTGGCCGTTAACACCGACCATGGATGTGGTGGTGCCTTACACTCGTACTATGGCAGACATGCTCGAAGTGCTTGACGTTATTGTGGCGGATGACCCTATCACCCGTGGCGACCTATGGCGTCTGCAACCTTGGGTTGAGATCCCCAAAGCATCAGCTGTTCGTCCAGCATCTTATCTCTCCCTTGCCGCTCAAACCGACACGCTTAAAGGTAAGCGTTTTGGTGTGCCGCGCATGTACATCAATAAGGATGAATTGGCAGGCACCAGCGAAAACCCCGGTATCGGTGGCCCGACTGGTCAGCGCATCAATACGCGCTCATCAGTAATCGACCTCTGGGAAGCGGCGCGCCAAGCGCTAGAAGCTGCGGGAGCTGAAGTCATTGAAGTTGATTTTCCGCTGGTATCAAATTGCGAAGGTGACCGACCAGGTACGCCAACCGTGTTTAATCGCGGCATAGTCACGCCTGAGTTCCTCAATGATGAGCTGTGGGAACTCTCCGGCTGGGCGTTTGATGAATTCTTGCGTGCCAATAATGACCCTAAACTCAACAAGCTTGAAGATGTGGTGGGACATTTGATTTTCCCGCATGACTTAGGCACCTTGCCAAACCGTGAAGGCGATCTCGCTGCTGGTATGGATGAGTACGTCAACATGGCCAAACGAGGCCTTAAGTCCTATGATCAGATTGACAGCATACCCGATGGTCTGCGTGGCTTAGAGAAAACCCGCAAACTAGATCTCGAAGACTGGATGGATGCACTCAAACTCGATGCTGTGCTGTTTCCAACCATGGCAGATGTTGGCCCTGCAGATGCACACATTAATCCTGCTTCTGCTGATATTGCGTGGAGCAACGGTATTTGGGTCGCTAATGGCAACCTAGCGATTCGTCACTTAGGTGTACCAACGGTGACAGTGCCTATGGGCGTGATGGCTGATATTGGCATGCCAGTCGGTTTAACTTTCGCAGGCCGTGCTTATGATGACAATAACCTGCTTAAGTTTGCAGCCGCATTTGAAGCAACTGGCAGTAAACGCATGATCCCAGCGCGCACACCAGAACTTGGTGAATAAGCGCTAAGGCAAACGACTAAGCCTAAGCACTAAATGTAAGAGTTTAGAAATGAACAACGGGATTGGTATCAAAATGCCAATCCCGTTTTTTTAACACCAACGTCGATATCCCTTCAACAAAGCTGGACTCATGCTGCGGTAAAACATACAGCAGCACTTAACGCGTCTTATTTTAGTGCCAAGAGTTCTTTTCTTACTATCTCAGCGCCTGCACTTAAGGCATTGAGTTTACCTCTTGCGACGTGATGGGATAAAGGCGTCATGCCGCAGTTAGTGCAAGGATAGAGTTTGTCGGCATCAACAAATTTAAGGGCTTTTCGCAGCGTGTCAGCGACTTCCTCTGCGGTTTCAATCGTGTCTGTGGCAACATCAATCGCGCCGACCATGACTTTTTTACCGCGAATGAGCTCAAGTAGCTCCATTGGCACATGGGAGTTATGACATTCTAGCGAGATAATATCAATATTCGATTTTTGCAGTTTAGGAAAAGCCTCTTCATATTGGCGCCATTCTGAGCCTAAGGTTTTTTTCCAATCGGTATTGGCTTTAATGCCATAACCATAACAAATGTGTACCGCAGTTTCGCATTTAAGCCCTTCAATCGCTCTCTCTAAACACGCTATGCCCCAATCATTGACCTCATCAAAAAACACATTAAAAGCAGGTTCATCAAATTGAATAATATCAACACCCGCCGCTTCTAATTCTTTAGCTTCCTCATTCAGAATTTTGGCAAATTCCCACGCGAGCTTTTCGCGACTTTTATAATGGTCATCATAAAGCGTATCTATCATGGTCATAGGACCAGGTAGCGCCCATTTAATTGGTTGCGTGGTTTGCTGACGTAAAAATTTGGCATCTTCAACAAAAACAGACTTTTGGCGACTCACTGGGCCAACAACCGTGGGTACGCTCGCATCATAGCGGTCACGAATTTTTACGGTTTTACGTTTGGAAAAATCAACGCCATTGAGATGCTCAATAAAGGTAGTGACAAAATGTTGCCGCGTTTGCTCGCCATCACTAACAATATAAATGCCTGCTTGCTGTTGATCTTGTAATGACAAACGCAGTGCATCGTGTTTACCGGCAACTAACTCTTCGCCTTGTAATTTCCAAGGCGACCAGAGTGTTTGAGGCTCTGCAAGCCATAAAGGTTTAGGCAAACTGCCAGCAGTTGAAGTCGGTAACAGTGTTTTGCTAAGTGTTTTGTTAACTGATTTAGTCATAATATTGATACCGTAAATTGGGATTAGCTTTTAACGTAATGATTGAATATAACAATCTAATCAAGCGATTAAATGGCACCGTAAACAGAGCAGTTAAACGATGCGATTAAGCTGAGCGATTACAAATGATTAGCTGACCATTGCTCAAGCACCGTTTGGTATGGCTTGATAAAATGCTCCGCAGCAAATTTACCTTGCTCATTCGCTAACTGGCTACGTTCTGCTCGGTCATAAACAATTTGAGTGAGCGAATGATCCAGGTTTTTCAAATTAGGTTGATAGCATTTTCCGGCAGCAGCATTGGCATTATAAATCTCAGGACGATAGATTTTTTGAAAGGTGCCCATAGTGCTGATGGTGCTTATCAACTCAAGGTGAGTGTAATCATTGAGTAAGTCACCAAAAAAATAGAAGGCTAATGGCGCCACGCTATTTGGTGGCATAAAATAGCGTACCTGCAAGCCCATTTTTTGGAAATATTGCTCAGTTAGAGACGACTCATTTGGTTGGTATTCAGCCCCTAATACAGGATGCTGATTTTCAGTTCTATGGTAGGTTTTGTTGTCCGACACACTGAGACAGATAACCGGTGGCTTATTAAAGTTCTGTTTATAAGCATCTGAATTAACAAAGTACTGAAAAAGCTTGCCGTGCAGTTCACCAAAATTATCTGGAATACTAAATTTGGCTTGGCCCTTATTATGCTCTGCCAGCAAGACACTAAAGTCATAATCACGGACATAAGAAGAAAAGTTATTGCCGACAATGCCTTCAATGCGCTTATTGGTTTTACTATCAACAATATTAGTTTTTAAAATTTCAATCGATGGGAAAGTTTGGCCACTACCATCAACATCCATATGAACGGAGATGATTTCGAGTTCGACAGTATAACGATCAGCCTTAGGGTTATCCCAATGCGCTAAGGCATTAAAACTATTATCAATCATCTTTAACGCATTACGTAAATTCGCTTGGCGATGACTACCTCTGGCCAAATTAGCAAAATTGGTGGTGATACGCGTCTTATCTGACGGATGATAATTTTCATCAAGACAAATGCTGTTAATCGTAAATGTAAAATGGTTATTCATAGTGATCCAGTATCCAATTGTCTGATTTCAAACCTGAGTTTATACCCTGCTCTTTTAGCTTCTAGACCTGACTCTGATAGACATTATTCGTGTTCTGTCTGAGATTCTGTCCTGAGATTCTCACTCAGTTGTCTCACAGTCTTTTGGGGCTATTTGCTTTTAACTTAAGTGCCGATGACTTAAATCCTGATGGGTTAGCCAGGGCGCAACTTCAAGCTTGTCTAATATTTCGCTTGGAGTCATTTATACGTGGTTCGGCACATGAACAAAAACGGTTTTATTTCACCTAGAACATGAGCCATATTCATGATCAATTAGCATGGCGTTGCTGCTTAAATCATTCCTTAGAGCTTAATAGCTCCAAGAAGGCTGGCCGATTAGGCAATTTGCTGGCAAAAGAGTATACCCAGAAATGCTGGGACACATTTTTCTTGATGAGTCATTAGGTGAGCAGGAATCTCATGCGAATAGCACCATCAACTTTAGCTAATATCGTTAAATTTATTAACGGCCCCTAACACTAATATCCAGCCACTCACTTCCTGCACGACTTGTTCTTATCATTCTAATAATCCGCAAGATTGCTTTTAGAAACAACCATTGATATGGTAGATTTTTAACCAACGCCACCAGCAAAAACCTAGTGAAAACTATTGCTGTTCAGCATATCTCGGAGATGGATTTTTATGGTTGTTGAGCAGCAACTGGAACGTGCGCGTCTGGAATTACTTGATATGGGTCTTCGATCCAACCCTCAGCTGAATTACCGCAGTGGTAGTAAAGCCCTCGACATTATTGATGAGCAATCTGCCAAGATATTTGAAATGCTGGTTGAGCAAGAAAACACACTCAGCTTTTTACCATTGCCAGAAGCTTATCAACAAAAAATTGCCGACAGCGAAGATGAAGGATCATTCTTTCAGACCGACGATGATTCGGAATTGCCACCTCTTGATTTATACCTCGAACAGAAAAAGGGAGCGGCCCGCTTCACCGACAAATACCTACAAACCGGATTAGTGCCCGCTAAGCTGGATAAAGCCCTGCTGAAACTGGAAACCGAAGCCCATACCATGCTGCAAGAGCAAGGTGTCGAGGTTCTGTATTTAGCACTTGGTTTTTTACAGTGGAATGAGCCAACAAACTCATCGGTTTCAAGATATGCGCCTTTAATTCTGATCCCTGTTCAACTAATGCGCTCATCAGCCAGAGATAGCTTCAAATTACGCTACACAGGCGAAGATCTGGGTTCAAACCTGACCTTAGCAGCAAAACTAAGGACTGAGTTTAAGTTAATGCTTCCCGCCTATTCTGATGAGATGGTCATCACAGATTATTATCAGGCGGTAGCTGATGCGATTACAGCGCAACCTTCATGGCGGGTGCATCAAGATAAAATTGGTTTAGGGCTGTTCTCTTTTGGCAAGTTTCAAATGTACATGGACTTGGACCCTACAGGCTGGCCGGAAGGAAAAAAACCATCACAGTTATCTTTGATTGGCCGCTTATTTCGTGATGGCTTTCCCCACGATGCAGAGATCAATCCAGCAGATCTGAATCATCCAGAAAAACTCCACTTGGTAAAAGACGCCGATTCCAGCCAGATTGAAGCAATCTTGGCGATGAAATCTGGCGCGGACCTGATCATTCAAGGGCCGCCAGGTACAGGTAAATCCCAAACTATCACCAACATTATTGCCGAAGCGCTTGCGCTGGGTAAAAAGGTGCTGTTTGTTGCACAAAAAATGGCAGCACTTGATGTGGTGAAAAAACGCCTTGATGAAACTCATATGGGCTACGCCGTACTCGAACTACATAGTCACAAAAGTACCAAGAAATCTGTGCTTGGTTCTATTGCTGAGTCACTTGAGCAAGGTCGGCCACAAACAGCAAACCGGGAGCAAGAGTTTTCAGATTTAGCGGAATCAAAAGCCTCGCTGGATGCTTATGTGCATGCCATCCGAGCCCCTATTCTGCGTAGCGGTATCAATTACATTGAAGCGTTGGGCTCATTGCTGCAATTGAAAACAAAGGCTCCAGACAACTCCTTACCAGCACTCCCCTTTAGCTACTTCGAACAATGGACAGCTGAGGAATACAGTAATGCGAGGAAACTGGTTACGGAATTAGTACAGCACCTAGCACGCATTGGCATACCTGCAGCGCATCCATTTGCGAGGTCTGGTCGCACTGACTTTTCACCTGCATTGCAGCAGGCATTAACCTCTACCTTGGCAGAAATATGCCAGTTGCTTAGCCAACTTGATACGCAAACTCAAACCGTCAGTGTTTTTCTGCAGCTTGATAAACCACAAAGCTTGCAACAAGTCGCACCGCTGATTTCAACAACGAGCTGGCTATCCGAAGTACCGGATCTTAAAAGCGTTAAAGTAAATATCCCCATATGGGCTTTAGAAAAAAAGCGGATCGATAACGGCCTGTCTTGTCTGGCCAATTTCTTATCACTCAAAGCCAGCTGCGAACAGCACTTTATCACGCAGGCGCTGGATGCCGATTTGCTGAGTATTCGCCAAGGCTTGATTTGCAAAACAGATAAATGGTGGCGTCTCCTGTCGTCCAGCTATCGCCAAGCCAAAGCACAGCTAGCAGGGCTTTGGCTTGGCGCTCTGCCCACTTCGTCTACCGACTGGCTTACTGCATTAGATACTGCTTTAACTTACCAAAGCACGAAAAAAGAGCTAACTAGCTACCACCCCCTGTTATCTGAAGCTTTTGGCCCGCTGTGGCAAGGCGAATTCTCGGAGCACAATGAATTAACGCAAATTCACAGCTGGATAAACACCTTTTATGCAAAGGTAAACCGTGTTGAATTGTCGCAGTCATTGGCTGAACTGATTGATAAAGGCGTTGATAAAAAGCTGCTGCGTGACCAGACAAACTCACTGACTGCGCTTTGTAACGCTATTGCAGTGCAAGCACAAACGCTGCAAGAGCTGATACAAATCCCCGACAGCCATCCAAACCATGATTTAGCAGCAATGCAATTTGCGCAGCTCAATACTTTGTTAGAGGGCTGGAAAAACTCAGCCTTATTTTACGATTTTGCGCGCTACAACCAGATTATTAAGGCGTTTGAGCCTTATAACATTAAGGACTTCACTAAACTGGCGTACTCATGGCATGCAGCCTCAGACTTGCTAATGACGGTATTCGAACTTAGCTATTATTCTGGTCTGGTTAACAATGCCTATGACAGCTCAGAAGCAATACGGCAATTTGACCGCAATAAACATGAACAAAGCCTACGCGACTTTAAACGTATTGATGGTAACAGTTTATTTTTCGCCCAAGAGTTTTTAGTAAATAGTCTGTACGAGCGCTTGCCGAAGAAAACAGCTAAAGGTGAAATAGAATTGGTACTGCGTGAGCTAGGTAAGAAAAAACGTCATATTCCTATTAGGAAATTGCTGGCTGAAGCAGGTAACGTGATCCAGCAAGTAAAACCTATTTTTATGATGAGCCCTATGTCCATCGCCACCTACCTAAAACAAGGTACGTTAGATTTTGACCTGGTGATTTTTGACGAAGCGAGTCAAATTCCAGCACCCGATGCCTTAGGCGCAATGCTGCGCGGGCAGCAAGTAATTGTGGTAGGTGACAGTAAGCAAATGCCACCAAGCAACCTGTTTGGTAAAGCCGTTGAACTGGAAGATGAGGAACTGGAAAGCAGCGCCACCGCAGAAATGGAAAGTATTCTGGCATTAATGGAAGCCCGTGGTGCGGCAAGCAAAATGCTGCGCTGGCACTACCGCTCTCGCCACGATTCACTGATCGCAGTGTCCAACGACCAGTTTTATAAAAACAAGTTAGTGGCCTTTCCAAGCCCAGGCTTTCACCCCGATGCAACAGGGCTGAAGTTTCATTATTTACCTGAAACGCATTACGACAAAGGCAGCTCTCGCACTAATACTGGCGAAGTAAAAGCTGTTGTTGCAGCAGTACTGAATCACGCTTTAACTAAATCTCACCTATCGTTAGGCGTGGTTGCGTTTAGCCTTTCGCAGCGAGATGCTATCTTGCTTGAGCTGGAAAAAGAGCGCCGCTTACAGCCAGAAACTGACGAATTCTTTGCGCAACATGCAGGTGGTGATGAGTTTTTTGTAAAGAACCTGGAGAACGTGCAGGGTGACGAACGCGACGTTATTTTAATCAGTATTTGTTACGGCAAAACCAGCACAGGCCAGCTGAGCCAGAATTTTGGCCTTCTGAACAAACCAGGCGGCGAACGGCGGTTAAACGTACTGATTTCACGTGCGCGATTGGCAATGGAAGTGTTTGCCAACTTCAAAGGTGATGAACTGAAAGTTGGCGCAGACAGCCCTTTTGGTGTGCGTTCACTGCAAATCTTTTTGCAGTTTGCCGAATCAGGCCAATTGAACAAAGCCTATGAAAAACAGCAGGAACAAAACTTTGCTTTTGGCGCCCTACTGCATCAGGCAATCCAACGTTTAGGGTATCAGGTAGCCACCCGAGTCGGCAGTCAAGGTTACTACATCGACTTAGCCATCAAGCATCCTGAAGACCCCAGTAAATTTGTATTGGCGCTGGAATATGACGGCGCTGACTATTATGGAGCAACTTCGGCACGCGACCGCGAAAGGTTGCGGCAAAGTGTACTGGAAGGCCTTGGCTGGAGCTTTAAACGCATTTGGTCCACTGACTGGTTTCGAGATCCAGAGGCAGAATTACATCGCCTGAAAGTACTCATAGACAAAGCCATAACCCAACATGACGAGCTGATGGTAACAATGGCAGCACAAGCCACTTGTACCAGACAAGTGAAACACAAAGTTGCTGCGCCAGAGACCATTGCAACGCCAATAATGCGGGTTGAAGAAGAACAACCAGAATTTGAAGCCTGCACTACGCCCTATAAAAAAGCTGATGTGTCTAAGCTCAATATTCCGCATGTCGATGATTTCAGCGCCATCCCTTTAAGTATGTTGGTGTATGCAGTGGAGCGTATTGTTGAAACCGAATACCCAATATTCGCCAGCCTAGTTGCTACTCGTTTAGCTAATGCTGCTGGCTTGACACGGGTTGGCGCCAAAATTAAACGCACTGTAGACCAGGCCATTACAGGCGCTGTTGCCAAAGGATTAATCCAGCTAGATAGCGATGAAGTGTTATGGCCGCATGGCCGCAGTACAGTCAAGTTAAGAAACTGGAACAGCGTCGACACCGCGACCCGTAAGCTGGAAAACGTCTGTGATGCCGAGCTCACCAACGCCTTATTGCTGACAGTACAAGACGCCCATGCCATTAGCGTGACGGATGCAGCTTCTGCAGCTCTGGGCCTATTAGGCTTTCAACGGGCAACAGCTCAGGCAGCTGAGCGAATGAGCAAGTTGGCACAGATTCAGTGTGATAAAAATGTGCTGGTTTGTGACAATGAGCGGTTGAAAATATCAATAGCCAAGCCTTCGTTGCCCTGAAAAAAGATAAAATATCAATTAGAAAAAAGTTGGAACACCCGTAACACTTTTTATTGCAAGACATCGAATGGGAATAGGCTGCCAATCAAGAAATTAACGAGATGATCGCCCCACGGACGGGGCGGTCGAGCATCCAAGGACTGACTTGAACAACATCTCTGTTTAATTGCCAGTTCGCCATCCATGGCTCTCGTTCATAAGTTCTGAAACCCTAGGTTTCTATTTACCGTGTCGGTGAGTGGATGCCATGGCGCCCCTGTATCCATGGTATAAGAACAAGCTAAGCTCTCAATAGCTGAAATGGCGTACGGCCATGCCGCACAATTCCCCATAAAATAAAAAGCGGCAGGTGAAATTCGCCCTGCCGCTTTTTTGACTGTAGTGAATGATACTTAAAGCCGTCTTGCCTCTATCACACTATCGACTTGTGTCAGTTTCGATAGCACCCGCGATAAACCGTCGAGGTTATAAAGCTCAAGCTCCAACTCAATCGCTGCTGTCTGGTTTTTAGTGTCCGATGATGAGCTCATAGCCAATACATTGGATTTCTCAGCAGCTAGCACTGAGGTTAAGTCGCGCAATAATCCGCTGCGATCGTGGGCCAGTACCCGCAGACGCATGCGGTAGCCACCAGAGTAATTTTCGCCCCAAACCACTTCAACACCGCGCTCAGGGTGAACTCGCATTAACTCTTTAACTTGTTCGCAATCAGCGCGATGCACCGAAATACCCCGCCCCTTGGTGATAAAGCCGAAAATTTCATCACCGGGAACGGGCTGACAACAACGGGCGATATGGTTAAGCAAATTACCCACACCATTGACCTCTACTTGGCCTTGACCACGGCTGTTTGAAATAGGTTTGTTTTGACTTTTCTTAACGAGCTCTTCGACGGCATCTTCTTCCGATACTTCATCGAGTCGCAATCGGCTTTGAATATGGTTAACCACTTGATGCAGACGCACATCACCACCACCAATGGCCGCCAGTAAGTCTTCCATACTCGCCATATTAAAGCGCTCAACTGCAATGGCGGCGTCTTTAATTTTAAGGCAAACCCGAGCTAACTCAGTTTCCAGCATTTCTTTACCAGCGATAATATTTTTATCTCTGTCTTGCTGCTTAAACCAATGCTGAATTTTCGAGCGCGCTCGCGAAGTACGGATATAACCTAAATTGGGGTTGAGCCAGTCGCGCTTAGGGTTAGGCTGTTTCGAGGTAATGATCTCGATACGCTCGCCAGTTTCAACCTGATAGGTGAACGGCACAATACGGCCATCGACCTTAGCGCCAATACACTTATGCCCTACTTGGGAGTGAATGTAATAGGCAAAGTCGAGTACGGTTGAGCCTAGAGGCAAGTCAACTACCTCACCGCTTGGGGTGAACACATAAACTCGGTCTTCAAACACTTGGCTGCGAATCTCTTCAACCAAGTTGCCACTTTCGACTACGTCCTCTTGCCATTGCAAAATTTTACGCAGCCAATTAATTTTCTCTTCATAGCCACTTTGCTTACCAGAATGATGGCCTTCTTTATATTTCCAATGCGCCGCAACGCCGAGCTCTGCATCTTCATGCATGTCTTGGGTACGGATTTGAATCTCAACGGTTTTACCCTCAGGCCCCACCACTACGGTGTGAATTGATTGGTAACCGTTAGGCTTAGGGTTAGCCACATAGTCATCAAATTCGCGCGGAATATGATGCCAAAGGGTATGTACAACACCTAATGCGCCATAACAATCCTGTAGGCGTTCAGTCACAATACGCACCGCGCGCACGTCAAACAGCTCGTCAAATTTAAGGTGCTTGCCCTTCATTTTTCGCCAGATACTGTAGATATGTTTTGGCCGACCATAGACCTTAGCGCGAATTTGATCTTCATCGAGGCGTTGTTGTAGCTGACTAACAAACTTGTCGATAAAGACTTCGCGATCGAGCCGTTTGCCATCTAACTGCTTGGCAATATCTTTATAAATATCTGGGTGCAGATAGCGAAACGAAATATCTTCTAGCTCCCACTTTAATTGACCAATACCTAAACGATTGGCCAGTGGCGCATAAATATCGGCAATTTCGCGGGCCAGTAACACCCTTGTTTCTTCATCGGCATTTTTTACTGCGCGTAGCAAACACACACGCTCAGCCAGTTTAATCACCACAGCGCGCACATCTTCGACCATAGCCAGTAACATGCGGCGGATATTGTCGATTTGCGGTTCGGTTGAGCGACTATTTGGATTAATTTTCAGCGCGCCAATGGCATTCATGGTCACGACACTTGCGACCAGACGGGCCAGAGGCTCACCAAATTTCTCTTGAATCGCTTCTTCGGTCAATAAGCCTGCGTCTAACACTAAAAACAGAATCGCTGCCTGTAAGGTTTCGATATCCATATTCATTGGCGCCAGGATTTCGACCATCTCGCGGGCACGTTCGAGTAGTCCTCTCTTCGCAGCAGGGCTTTGAGCGGGCAAGGCATCAATCTGCCCAATTAAGGAGAGCAGCATCTGCGCTTCATCGGCATGACCAACATAGCGAGCCACCCAATCTTCTAATTGAAAGTCAGGATCATTAAAATGCGCTTCGCGAACAGAGACCATCTACTTTATTTCCTTATCTGTGCTCAGAGAAAGTGGGCACCACTTCAGCTCTTCTATCTTCAGCATTAGCGTGAACTTGTCAAACCTAACGGGGATAAATACTTCATTTTATATTTTATTCAACGTTCTATTTACCCAAACGCTGCAATTTACTTGGTTAATTCAAACAATGCCATCGCTTCAATATGATGCGTCTGTGGGAACATATCAATAAGTCCCAACTGTTGTAGTTTATAGCCACGCTCTAACAACACTGCACTGTCGCGGGCCAAACTGGCTGGATTGCAAGACACATATACCACTTTGCGCGGCTTCATTTTCTTCAGCCATTGCAAGCTTTCAAAAGCGCCAGCACGGGCGGGGTCGAGCAGTAATTTATCGATTTTACCCATCCAAGGTTCAAGGGATAAATCCGCACTTAAATCACCATGATAAAAGGTTAAGTTATCTAAATTATTGGCTTTTGCGTTGACGCGAGCCTGCGTCACCATTTCAGCAACCCCTTCAACGCCAATCACATCGCTGCCCATTTTTGCTAAGGGCAAACTGAAATTTCCCATACCGCAAAATAAATCTAAAATGCGCTCATCCGCTACAGGGGCTAACCAATCCATCGCCTGAGCGACCATCGCCTTATTTATTTGTCCGTTCACTTGCACGAAGTTACCGGGTGTAAAACTTAAATTCACCGCATTGGACGGTGCATTTTCATCTAACAATTGATAAACCGGTAACACTAACTCAGCGCCAATAGCTTGGAACTGACCTTCATTGTCCTGCAGACAAATATAAATTTGATGTAACTCAGCAAAAGCTGACAACTTAGCGATATCTTTATCGTTTAAAGCCTTAGTCACGCGCAGCACGGCAAAATGACCATTGTCGGCGGCAATCAGCTCAAGATGGCCTAAACTCGCTTTAGCTGATAATTGATTCAGCAGCTTAGCAAACGGCACTATTAAATCGGATAATGGCTTAGCTAATACCTGACACTGGCTAATAGGCACTACATTGCTACTGCTAGCGGCACGAAAACCTAAACTTAAATGCTTGGTATTTTTATCAAATAATGTCGCAAGACGGGCGCGGCGGCGATAATGCCAACCTTCACCCGTTAATGCCGGCGATAAAGCGCCATCTTCAGCGCCAGCAAACTTTGCCATAATATCTAGCAGCGCAGCTTCTTTATGCTCACGCTGACCCGCTAATGACATATGTTGCAAGTCACAACCACCACAGGTGTGATAGTGTGGGCACTCGGGCGTTACTCGCTCAGCGCTGGCTGTATCTATGTTGATAAGCTTAGCGCGAGCATAATTTTTCTTTTGCTCCGTCAGCTGCACAGTCACCACTTCATTAGGCAACGCGCCGGGGATAAACACGACTTTGCCCTGATGTTGTGCTATACCTGCGCCTAGGTGATCAAGTTGATTCACGCTCAGCGACAACTTGGCTGACAACTGTTTGGAACTATTGGGTTTTGCTTTAAAAAATTGTGCCATTTAGGCCTCTGAATCAATAAAATACTGGCAAAGACCGCCCTGTTTCTGGCAGTCTTATAAAATTATCTTCGTCTATGTCACGGGAAAAACCGCCGCTGCTATGAAGCCTGTCAATAACATGACCAAATACAGCCTACGTTCTTGGGTTCTTATGCTGGCGTTGGCGCCAACAATCTTGGTCGGTATCCTTCTAGGAAGCTACTTTACCATAAACCGATTTTATGAGCTCGAAGATACGCTCGTCGAACAAGGCAGCAATATTATTGAACCACTGTCAATTGTCAGTGAAATGGGCTTAGCGGCAAAGGATCGCGAAGCAACCAAGCGCTTACTCGCTGCGGCGCAACTCAATAAGTCAACGTTAGTAAAATCTATCGCCATTTTTGATATCAATAACCAACTCTTTGTGACCTCACACTACCACAAAGATTTTGAAACCATGCGCTACAAAGAAGCCCTTAATACCCTACGTAAAACAGAGGTTGAACATGTAGGCGACAGCCTTATTTTACGGACGCCAATTTTTGCGATTACGCCGTCAGCAATCGCTCCAGCCAGTTTTGATGTTGTGACTAATAATGGACCATTATTGGGCTACATTTCTATTATTATCAATAAAGAACGTGCCTTACTCGAACAGCACAGAGCCGCGGTTGCTGCCTTTATTATTGTGTTAATTGGCGTGCAATTAAACCTGTTGTTTACTTTCCGTCTCGTAAAAAACGTGACTCGGCCTATAACTGAAATGGTGCGCGTTGTCGCTAAAATCCGTGAGGGTAAATTGGATGCGCGCTTAAACGGTAATTTGATTGGTGAACTCGATTTGCTCAAGCGTGGTATCAATGCCATGGCGGGTTCGCTCTCGGAATACCATGATGAAATGCAGCAAAACATCGACCAAGCCACCTCAGATTTACGCGAAACCCTAGAGCAGATTGAAATCCAAAACGTCGAGTTGGATTTAGCCAAAAAACGTGCCTTAGAAGGCAGCCGGATTAAATCTGAGTTTTTAGCTAATATGTCACACGAATTACGTACTCCGCTTAATGGCGTGATTGGTTTTGCAAGGCAATTGGTTAAAACACCTCTGCATTCAAGCCAAGTCGATTACATCAAAACTATTGAACGCAGCGCCACTAATCTTTTAGGTATCATCAATGATATCCTCGATTTTTCTAAGTTAGAAGCCGGTAAAATGGTGTTAGAAAACATGCCATTCGGCCTTAGAGAAACCATCGCTGATGCCATAACCTTGATCTCAACAAGCGCTCAAGCTAAAGGTCTAGAACTGGTCGTTGATATTGCAGCCGATGTTCCCGATAGTGTCCATGGCGACGCCATGCGGGTGTGCCAAATTATTAATAACTTAGTCGGTAACGCCATTAAATTTACTGACTCTGGCAGTGTAATGGTCAAAATTGAGCTGCAAAGCCAGTCAGATGAACAAGTGATATTGCGCTGTGATGTAGTAGACACGGGTATCGGTATCGATGAGAGCCAGCAAGACTTTTTATTTCAAGCCTTTGGTCAAGCTGACTCCTCCATTTCACGCCGCTTTGGCGGTACAGGACTTGGCCTTATCATCACTAAACGCCTAGTTAATCAAATGGGTGGCCATATTGGCTTTACATCATCGCCAGAGAAAGGTTCTAACTTCTGGTTTAGTTTGCCACTCGGCTTAGGCCAGTTCCAAATGAGTGATTCTCTGCCGCTTGAAAAACTCAAAAATAAAACGGTATTATTTTACGAACCCCGTGTTCTGACTCATACGGTATTAAGTCGCCAACTCCATCAGTGGGGAACCAGTGTCACCCATCAACAACATATTCCAAGCCTATTAGCTACGCTCAACACTGCTGAAGGCAAGTATGATTATGTGCTGCTAAGTTGTCATGGGTTCAGTAATCCAGCGCAATTAGTAGACACTTTAACGTTTGCAAAAACTAAAACAGATTGTCTCGTGGTGTTATTCGATTGCCAAGAACAAGATATTTTAACCCAGTTTATTCGCCCTAATGCCGATGTGGTGTTATCGCTACCAATAAGTGAGCACCAACTCGCCCACAACTTAATTTACCCACCAATGGAATACAATATTATCGCTCCCGTTACGATAACGACGCCGGCAGCTCGCCAATCCTTAAGCGTATTAGCGGTGGATGATAACTTTGCCAATTTAAAACTGATTGATACCTTATTGAGCGAACTGGTGACGACCGTCGTTGCCGTTAACAATGGTAATGAGGCGGTTAAGCAAGCCAAAACTCGTACTTTCGATCTGATTTTTATGGATATTCAGATGCCGGGTACCGATGGTATCAGTGCGACAAAACTCATTCGCCAAGGCTCAATGAACCGCAACACACCGATTATTGCGGTAACGGCCCATGCAATAGCTGAAGAACGCGAGTTGATTTTAGGCAGTGGTATGGATGGATACTTACCCAAACCGATTGATGAAGCGGCGCTTAAAGATGTAATTCATCGCTGGATCACAAGGCCTAAGTTTACCCATTTTGATCTGCATACTTTGAATTGGGATTTATGCTTAACCCAAGCTAATCATAAGGCTAGCCTCGCCTTAGACATGCTAAGAATGTTACTCGACTCTCTACCCGAAACGGTGGAGACAATCCAAACAGCGTTAAATCAAAACGATCATGCCGTTATGCTCAGCACGATCCATAAGTTGCATGGTGCGAGCTGCTACTGCGGTGTGCCTACCACACAAAGATTACGCCAAGAAATTGAATCAGCACTAAAGCGAGGAAGTGCTGTTGAAGATCTTGACCCAGAAATACTAGAGTTACTTGATGAGTTAACTAAGGTAGAATCGGCAGCAAATCAAGTGATATCACAGCTATCAGCGGAAATAACAGATGACCAAAAAAACGGGCTTTTTTAAACGTCTAAAGGCGTTAACACTGCCACAAAAACAACTCTTTGCTACTGCACTTTGCCAACGTATGCTGCCGAACTATCAGCTATTTTCTGAGGTGTGTGAGTTTGGTGATCCTAGCGTATTAAGTACGGTATTAGAGTTACTGTGGCAGTCCCAGTACGACTCTAAGCTTAAATTCAACATTGATGTGCATTTGCAACGCCTAGAGGATAACACCCCAGATCCTGCTAATTTTGAAGCCTATGGTGTTCATCCTGCTATGGATACCGTAGTTGCCATTTCGACATTATTGAGTGCTATCCAAGATAAAATAGAAGAAGATATCATCAATATCAGTAAACTTTCTTCAAGCACTGTTGCTCACTATATTGAAGCTATCAGCGATGTCGATTTAGTCGACGAAGCATTAGATGATTTTGTTTTCGCCCATGAAGTCATGGAAGAAGAAAAAGAGCTACAAAATTCGCTACTCGAAATTATCGAAGAAAACCCAAAAATTACTGCAGAACTGGTAAAGGGTTTACGCAAAGATATTATTGAAGCAGGCGTATCAAATATCGGTATTAGCATAGCTTAATTGGCCAAGTGCTTGGGGCAACTCAAGCACTCATTAAGAAAAATAATCGCCAATGCTCTTCACTAAAATATCTTGTGGTGAGGTAAATTCCATAATAAATAAGTGCTATCGTTAACTATGATCCTTTGTTAATTTGGAGTTATCCCTATGAGAAAACTTATTTATCAAGGATTTATCTTAACTAATAGCGAAGGCCATACCGATAGTTGGAAACTCACAATTAAAGATCAACATCGTATTGGTTCATTGTTTGAGTTACGCCGTTTAGTCGCATATTATTTAGAATTAGGCGTATTACCTGAGACACGTACAAGCCTTCAAGATGTGAAACAAGTACAAAATATGATGCCTAAAAATACCGTTATAGCCAAAAAACGCTGATAACGTTTTCTATCTGCAGCCCTTAAAGTATATAAAATAGCTCTGATGCCTTTAACTACATAAACTCAATAAATACTACAACACGATCATTAAGAGTTAATGCGCCAGTGAAAAATAACCGCAGTGAGTTTATAACCATTTAATTGTAAGGATGAGTGAGGGAATGACTATTTTAACCCCTCTGTTTGCCGTATTCGGGATTATGTTGCTCGGCACGCTAGTACAAAAACTAAAAATCTTACCCGTTGATACGGATCAAGTACTTAACCAGTATGTCTATTATATTGCCTTCCCAGCAATCATGCTTATTGCCCTTGCACAGCAACCAATTGATGAGATTTTGCAATGGGGTTTTATTGCCGGCTACAGCACGGCTATGATCATCACTTATCTTATTTGTCTTGGGCTTTCCCTGCTGGTGGATCCTCAGCAACATGCCATTGCCGCCATTCGAGCACTCAATGCCACCTTCGGCAATACAGCTTTTATTGGTATCCCGTTACTTATCATCCTGTTCCCGCAACAACAAAGCGCTTTAATTGCAGCAGCGATTGCCAGCTTATTATCAGTGCTGATGTTTGCTGTAGCTTTAGTATCAATGGAACTAGCGATAAATACACAAAGACAACATCACGCCTTCGTTATAATAACAATGGCGATAGGCAAAAATCCTATTGTTATTGGCAGCTTAATTGGTGTGGGTATTTCGGCACTCGAGATAAAATTACCTGCTGGACTCGCACTGATGATCCAGCAGATAGGCAATACCTCAAGCCCTTGCGCACTATTTGCAATCGGCATGGTGCTAGCCAAAGCGATGCGCTATCAAAAAGATAGCAAGGTATTTAGCCTTAAAAACGTCATAGAACTTAGCCTTATCAACCTGTTCAAACTGGTGATTCAACCTTTGCTTATTTATTTTATGCTTAAAAGTTTTGCTGTAACTGGGGACTATTTAATTATGGCCGTGATCTTAAGTGCATTGCCTACTGCGGCTAGCGCCTACTTACTCGCTCAGCGCTACAATACTCAGGCATCAAGCAGTGCTCAGGGTATTTTATTCGGTACAATAGTGACTTTTTTCAGTTTACCCATATTAGAATCTCTAGTAAGAACTCACTCATAATCAATAGATTAAAAATATTAACTAGCAATTTTGTTGATTATTTACTCAAGCCGCTTTACTGTATATAAAATCAGTATATACTGTTTATCAATACAGTGGTTTGGTGTGTTTTCGACAGGGATTCGCTATGCTTTGCCAACTCAGCATTAATAACTTTGCTATCGTCCGATTTTTAGAATTAGATTTTCGTCCCGGTATGACCAGCATTACAGGTGAGACGGGAGCTGGTAAATCGATCGCTATCGACGCTTTAGGCCTATGTCTAGGTAATAGAGCCGATGCCAGCAGCATTCGCCCTGGAGCCAGTAAAACAGAGGTTAGTGCGCGCTTTTCTTTGGATGATATTCCACTGGCCAAACGTTGGTTAGAGGATAACGATCTTGAGCTCGACAATGAGTGTATCCTACGCCGGACCATTGGCAGTGATGGCCGCTCACGGGCCTATATCAACGGTAATCCAGTACCACTGACACAACTCAAATTACTAGGTCAGTTACTCATTGGTATTCACGGCCAACATGCACACCATGCAATGCTAAAAAGTGAGCATCAACTCACCCTGCTCGACAGCTATGCAAACCATAGATTACTGATTGATACTGTAAGTGCGAGTTTTCAGTGTTGTAAGCAAATTGAAGCCGATCTAAAACAGCTAGAAGCCTCTCAGCATGAACGGATTGCTCGTAAACAACTAGTGCAATATCAAGTAGAAGAACTTGATGAGTTTGATCTTAAAGTCGATGAGTTTGATGAAATTGAACAAGAGCACAAACGACTGGCTAACGGCACTGAGCTCATTGATACCTGTCAGGCAAGCTTAGACATACTCACTGAAGGCGAAGAAAGTAATATAGAATCACTACTCAATCGAGTTGTTTCTCTGGCAGAAGATCTGCAAAGTTACGATCCCGCATTAAGTAATATCAGCACTATGCTGAATGATGCACTAATCCAAGTACAAGAAAGTGCCGGTGAATTACAGCATTATTTAAGTAAACTTGAACTCGATCCAACCCATTTTGCCTATTTAGAAGAACGGCTATCAAAAGCCATGCAACTGGCGCGTAAGCACCATGTTAGCCCGAATAAATTAGCCGACCATCACTTAGCCTTAAAGACTGAACTGAGCACCTTAGACAGCGATGAAAGCAAACTCGAAGAAATTCAGTTACAAGTTGATGCCAGCAGAAGCGCTTATCTTAGCAATGCACAAAAGCTCAGTCAAAGCCGCGCAAGATATGCTAAAGAGCTTGATAAACTCGTTACTCAGTCAATTCACGAACTGAATATGCCCAAGGGGAAATTTACTATCGAAGTCAATTTCCACCCAGAGCAGATGTCCATCAATGGCAGTGACAATATTGAATTTATGGTGACCACTAACCCAGGCCAGCCTTTACAACCCATTTCTAAAGTGGCTTCAGGCGGTGAACTTTCACGAATAGGCTTAGGTATTCAAGTCATTACGGCGAAAAAAGTCGCCACCCCAACGTTGATTTTTGATGAGGTAGATGTGGGTATCTCTGGCCCAACCGCCGCAGTGGTCGGCCGTATGTTACGCAGCTTAGGCGAGTCGACTCAAGTATTGTGCGTAACTCACTTACCCCAAGTTGCGGGCAATGGGCACCAACATATGTTTGTCGATAAGTTTAATAAAGCGGGCAGCACTGAAACAACCATGAAATCACTCGATCGTGAGCAACGTATACAAGAACTCGCCAGACTATTAGGCGGCGACACTATCACCAGCAATACGCTAGCAAACGCTAGAGAACTGCTGCAATAGGAGGAAAAAAGAGAGTCAAGGACAACACGATGAGAGAACCAAATTGATATATAACTATAGTTAAAACAAAGGACTAGCTGTTAGCTAAAACACCACACTAGCCCTTGTAAACAAATAAAGGCGAACACGCCAGCTAAAACATCATCGATCATTATGCCAAAACCACCTTCAACTTTGGCGTCAAGCCAACGAATCGGCCAAGGCTTAATGATATCGAAAAAGCGAAATAGACCAAATCCGACTAATAGCCAAACCCAGCCTGCTGGCGCTGCTATCATAGTGATTAGTAGCCCAGCCACTTCATCCCACACAATGGCGCCGTGATCGTGTACGCCCATATCATTTGCAGCTTTACCACAAATATAAAAACCCGCCAAAACACTGATTAAGGTTAAACCGAGATACCAAGCCAGCGGTAATGGCGCCATAAGCAAATACAAGGGAATAGCTGCCAAAGTACCGAAAGTACCGGGCGCTTTAGTGGCAAGTCCACTACCAAAACCGAGTGCTAAAAAATGCACAGGGTTCTTTAATGACAGGCGAGTTAACGCCTCATCCTTTGACAACCATTTCATTAACACGCTCTTCGCTTAAAAGTGCTCAAAACCGTAATACGGTGGAATAAAAGGCTCACCATTGAGTTGTAATTTTAGTTTGCTGCCAGCACAAATTTGCCCAACACGGACAAATTTAGTCCCCGTATGGTTCAATGTTGTTTCAAGGGCACCTTTTTGGGACTCTGGAACCGTGAACAACAGTTCATAATCTTCGCCACCCGTAAGTGCATAACCTAATGCATGCTCCTCACTCACAGTATCTTTCATCGCCAATGATAACGGAATGCAATTAACATCAACAATTGCACCCACCTCTGCAGCTTTAAGAATATGGCTAATATCTGAAATAAAACCGTCAGAAAGATCAATCGCACTAGAGGCTAATGATCGTAGCGCTTGGCCTGCTAACACTCTTGGCGTTGGACGATAATGACGATTGATAAGGAATTCTTTGTTTTCGGCTTTGGCTTGCTGAGCACCGCGGATAATATCCAGACCTAAAGCGGAATCGCCAAGCGTGCCGGTAACATAAATCCAGTCACCCGCTTTAGCACCGTGTCGCGTGAGGGCTTTACCCTGTGGAACTTGGCCATGCACGGTAATATTAATCGCCCGCGGACCGCGAGTGGTATCACCACCAATTAAAGCGATGCCATAGTAATTGGCGGCTTCAAACAACCCCTCGCTAAAACCACTGAGCCAAGTTTCATCGACGTCAGGCAGGGTTAAAGCAAGCGTCATCCACGCGGGTTCTGCGCCCATGGCAGCCAAATCAGATAAATTTACCGCTAAGGCTTTGTAGCCTAAAGCAGCTGGAGGCATATCGGGGAAGAAGTGAACATTTTCGACTAAGGTGTCACAGGAGATAGCAATCGACTTATTTTCTGCCGGTTGCACTAAAGCGCAATCGTCGCCGATGCCTAGCTTGACATCACGGCGAGTGGGGCCGCGATTGCTAAAATAACATTCAATTAATTGGAATTCTTTCACTGTACAGTTTGGCACGACTCACATCGGCCACCTTTGTTAGCAATGAAAAACGGTATCCTAAGATACCGTTTGTCTTTGTTACTTACGTGCAACCAGTTTGTCGAGCAGTCCGTTTACAAACTTATGACTCTCGTCCGCACCGAAAGATTTCGCCAATTCGATCGCTTCATTAATCGCGACCTTATACGGCACATCTTTGCGGAAAGTCAGCTCATAGGTCGCTAAACGAACAATGGCTTTCTCAACTGGAGACACTTCATCAATCGGGCGCTCCAGATGCGGGATGATTAAATCATCCAATTGGGTTTTCTTCGTTGCAACGCCTGAAAATAGCTCACGAAAATAAGCTACATCAACACCATCGAGACTTTGTTCAGTTAAAAACTCATGCTCGACATCGGCAATATTATTCCCGCTTAGTTGCCATGAATAGATGGCTTGAACGGCTAAACGGCGGGCCTTGCGGCGCTCAGAAGGCTTCATTATTTTTCCTACTATAATAACTGTTGTTCAAGTTCTTGCAGAACATTGACCATTTCTAACAGGCTTAAAGCAGCTTCGCCGCCTTTGTTACCCGCTTTGGTACCTGAACGTTCAATAGCTTGTTCTATGGTATCTGTGGTCAACACACCGAAAGCAACAGGTAGATCAAATTCTAAAGCAATTTGAGCTAGTCCTTTATTACATTCGCCTGCAACAAAATCAAAATGAGGAGTACCACCACGGATCACCGCACCTAATGCGATAATACCGTCGAATTTACCACTGGCAGCTACGCGACGCGCAGCTAGCGGCAACTCAACAGCACCTGGTACACGGACAACAGTGATATTGTCGTCGCTGACTTGGCCAAAACGCTTCAGCGTGTCAAGTGCACCTTCAAGCAAGCTCTCAACTAAAAAGCTGTTGAAACGCGAAATTACAATCGCAACTTTGGCATTTTTCGCTTCGATATTACCTTGAACTACGTTCATTATCTTA
This sequence comes from Shewanella morhuae, assembly GCF_900156405.1. GTDB lineage: Bacteria > Pseudomonadota > Gammaproteobacteria > Enterobacterales > Shewanellaceae > Shewanella > Shewanella morhuae. The sequence goes on along the minus strand of NZ_FTNN01000001.1, from coordinate 249,310 downwards.
CCTAATTTAGCTAAAGCACCCAGCTCGGGGCGAAAAGTGGCGACATGATATCACAGCCCATTGCCCAGAGCCCTATGCAAATTATCAGAAATTGTTAATTTTACTTCAGTGTAACTTTGGTTTTTAGTCCGCCACATACTCGGTCACTTCAAGGCCAAAGCCAGAAAGCGAATGGTAACGTTTAGGCGAGCTAAGTAAGCGCATTTTAGTCACGCCAAGGCTAGCTAAGATTTGTGAGCCCACGCCAACGCGGCGCGAAGTACCCTGCCATTTGGCAGAAGCAGGCGCTTGACCTTGATCTTCAGCTTCAAAAGCTTTTACCCTAGCAAGTATTTCGCTGGCGGGTTCTTGGCTACCCAATAAAACGAGGACTCCACCTTCGGTTGCAATACGCTGCATTGCTTTCTCAAGTGGCCAGCTACGTTGCTGATCGCGCTCAGAATGTAGTAAGTCATTAAAGGTATTTTGTAAATGCACTCGCACTAAGCAATCGCTCTTCACTTCGCCTTTAATTAAAGCGAAATGCAGTTGATTGTCGATAGTGTCTCTAAAGGTCACCATATCGAACTCGCCGAAACGAGTAGGTAACTTACACTTAGCCTCACGCACAACCGTGGTTTCTTGGGTATTGCGATATTCAATTAATGCCGCGATAGTGCCAATTTTAATACCATGTAATTCTGAGAAAACCTCTAAATCAGGGCGGCGTGCCATGGTGCCATCTTCATTGAGAATTTCAACAATCACACCAGAAGGCTCAAGCCCAGCTAAACGCGCTAAATCACAACCCGCTTCTGTGTGGCCAGCACGAATTAACACGCCGCCATCCTGTGCCATTAACGGGAAGATATGCCCAGGTTGCACTAAATCAGACGCTTTGGCATCTTTAGCCACTGCCGCCTTTACCGTAACGGCACGATCGTGAGCCGAGATACCAGTAGTGACGCCTGTAGCTGCTTCAATAGACACTGTAAAGTTAGTCGAGAACTGGGCGTTATTATTTGTTACCATTAAAGGCAGATTCAATTGCTGACAACGTGCTTTGGTCATTGTCTGGCAAATCAATCCACGGCCATATTTCGCCATGAAATTAATCGCTTCTGGCGTTACCAATTCGGCAGCCATGATTAAATCACCTTCGTTTTCTCTGTCTTCGTCATCCATCAAAATAACCATTTTACCTTGACGAATATCTTCGATGATCTCTTCTATACTGTGCAGCGCCATTGTAGGACCTTATGATTTTGCTGTTGTTATGAAATTTTACACCTTAGCAGTGCGATTGCCAGTGCACTAACGCACAAAGCCGGCACGGGCTAACATGTCCATCGTTACGCCACCGCTCTTGTTGTCTTTACCATCGTAATTCATCAAGCGCTCAAGATAACGGGCAATTAAATCTACTTCGATATTCACCTTATCGCCCGCTTGCAGGTTAATTAAGGTAGTTTCTCCTGCAGTATGCGGCACTATGGTTAAGCGAAAACGACTGCCGTCGACTTCATTCACCGTTAGGCTTACGCCATCAATGGTGATAGAACCTTTATGGGCAATATAGCGCCCTAACTCTGCGGGTGCCGCTAACCAAAACTCAATGGCTTGACCACGAACAAGACGCTGCTCAACCGTAGCAATACCGTCCACATGGCCACTGACCATGTGTCCCCCTAAACGCGTAGTTGGGGTGACGGCTTTTTCTAGATTAACCTTAGTGCCTATTTTATAGTTCGCAAAACCCGTTAGGCTTACAGTTTCGGCTGAGACATCAGCCACATAACCGTCAGCTAATTGCTGCACCACTGTTAGGCACACGCCATTAGTAGCAATACTGTCGCCTAAGCGTACATCGTTTAAATCCAATTTGCCGCTCGCCACAGTAAGACGAATATCATCGCCTTTACGCTCCAGTTTGCGCAGTGTGCCAACGGCTTCAATAATCCCAGTAAACATGGTTAACTCACTTAGTTAGATAAAGAGGGATCTGGCTTAAGGCTCAAGGTCAAACGGGTATCTGGCCCTAATTTACGCTCATCGACCACGGTTAATGCCGGAATTTGCGCCATGGTTTGATAATCGGGCAATTGTAATAAATTACGCCCTTGCCCACCGAGGATTTTCATCGCTTGGTATAACACTAACTCATCGGCCAGCCCCTGCGCTAAAAACGCGCCCGCTAAGGTTGCGCCCGCTTCCACCAGCACTTGATTACAACTTTGGCCTAAATAGCGTAATAGATCAGGTAATGACACGCGACCTGCCATTGCGGGTAACACAAGGCAACTCACATGGGAGGGCAATTGTGTTTGAAACGCTGCGGGATATGCCACGGTCGACACCAACAATATTGGCGATGCGATAGACAAAAAAGCGGCTGTTGACGGCAAACGGGCACGACTGTCGAGTATCACTCTTAATGGCTGTAGTAATTGCGCCTCAGTTACCCTGTCTTTTAAACTGCCCAGCTCTTGATAACGCACATTGAGCGAAGGGTCGTCCGCCAGTATGGTTTCAATCCCCGTTACCAGCGCGCAAGCACGTAAGCGTAAGCGCTGCACGTCGCGGCGTGATTCAGGGCCAGTAATCCATTTAGATACACCGTTAGACAGTGCTGTTTTACCATCAAGACTTGCCGCTAATTTGACTGTAACTCTTGGCAGTCCTAATTCCATACGTTTCATAAAGCCCGCATTTAAGGCATAAGCTTCATGGCGCTGTAAGCCGACATCAACCTCGATGCCAGCATCGCGTAGCATTCGAATACCGCGCCCACCGACTTGTGGATTAGCATCTTCCACCGCTACCACCACACGCTTAACGCCAATATTGATCAGCGCTAAGGCGCAGGGCGGCGTGCGGCCATAATGGCTACAGGGCTCTAAAGTCACATAAGCCGTTGCGCCGCGAGCTTCTTCACCCGCCATACGCAGCGCATGGACTTCAGCGTGGGGCTCTCCCGCTTTTTGATGATAACCTTCGCCGACAATGTGGTTATCTTTAACAATAACGCAGCCAACACTAGGATTAGGCCTTGTGGTGTAAAAGCCTTTACGCGCCAATTGAATCGCGCGGCTCATCATTTGAATATCCAGCACCGACCAACTTATGTTCAAGCTCATGTTTAACCCTATTGTTAAAGGTTTCGTCTTTCACCTTGCTAATAAAATCAGTCTGTTAAAGCTATTTAATAAAAGCCACCTTTCAAATCTATGTGACCAAACGCCTAACCTAAAGGCTGCAAAGCTGAATAACTACTTTTGCAGTTTGGCTATCGCTTCGCCAAACTCGGATACATCTTCAAAGGCGCGATACACAGAAGCAAAGCGTATATATGCTACTTTATCGAGCGTCATTAATTGCTCCATCATCAAGTTACCAACCATTTCTGACGGCACTTCTCGCTCACCTGTCGCGCGCAGGGTCGATTTGATTTTACTGAGCGCTTGTTCAATTTCATCCATAGACACGGGGCGTTTTTCAACGGCGCGCAGCATGCCACCTTGGAGTTTTTCTTCATCGAAGGGTTGGCGTGAACCATCGCGCTTTATCACCCGCGGCATCACTAACTCAGCGCCTTCAAAAGTGGTAAATCTTTCATGGCATTCGGTGCATTCTCGGCGACGGCGCACTTGATGGCCTTCTGCCACTAAACGGGAATCGATAACTTTAGTATCTGTCGCGCTGCAAAATGGACAATACATTGAACCTCCTGCCTGTAGATAAAGATAAAGCCGTAAATAGCCTTGTTTGCTAAGTTTCAGCCAAACTCAATTGATTTAGGCCTAAGATTTTACCAATAAAAATGGCCGCTAGATGCGGCCATGGGATTTTATCCTATTTATGGGCTGAGGTTAACTACCTGATGTAAGTACCTAGCGCTAAGTACCTAATGTTAAGTACCTGATGCTAAATATAAGTCTCAGTAGTCGATCTCAGCCTGTCATCTAATTAAGCTTAGATGACAGGCAAATTAGCCGTAAACAGGGAAACGTGCGCACAGTGCCAACACTTGGCCTTTCACACGCTCAATCACGGCAGGATTATGGGCATCATCGAGGATGTCACAAATCCAGCCCGTCAATTCTTTTGATTCCACTTCTTTAAAGCCGCGACGTGTAATCGCTGGCGTACCGATACGCACACCTGATGTAACAAAAGGTGAACGTGGATCGTTTGGCACTGAGTTTTTGTTCACCGTAATGTTAGCACTACCTAAAGCGGCATCGGCTTCTTTGCCGGTTAAGTCGCGACCAATTAGGTCAACTAGCATTAGGTGATTTTCAGTTCCGCCAGAGACGATTTTGTAACCGCGTTCAAGGAACACTTCAACCATCGCTTTAGCGTTATTAACCACTTGCTGCTGGTAAACTTTAAATTCTGGCTCTAGCGCTTCTTTGAACGCTACCGCTTTACCAGCGATAACGTGCATTAATGGGCCACCTTGACCACCAGGGAATACCGCTGAATTCAACTTCTTGTATAAGTCTTCATCATCAGCTGCAGACAAAATCACGCCACCACGGGGACCGGCTAAGGTTTTGTGGGTCGTTGAGGTCACTACGTGTGCGTGCGGTACTGGGTTTGGATAAACACCCGCAGCAATAAGGCCTGCAACGTGTGCCATATCCACAAATAAATAAGCACCGATTTTGTCGGCGATTTCACGCATTCTTGCCCAATCAACGATACCAGAATAAGCAGAGAAACCGCCGATCATCATTTTAGGCTTATGTTCAATCGCAATACGTTCCATTTCGTCATAGTCAATTTGACCCGACTCATCGATACCGTAAGGAATAATATTGTACAGTTTGCCAGAAAAGTTAACTGGTGAACCGTGGGTCAAGTGACCACCATGGGCTAAGTTCATGCCCAGTACGGTATCGCCAGGTTTTAACAATGCCATGTAAACAGCGCTGTTTGCCTGAGAACCTGAATGAGGTTGTACGTTAGCGTAAGTTGCGCCAAAAAGTTCTTTTGCACGTTCAATCGCTAAGGTTTCAACCACGTCCACATACTCACAACCACCGTAGTAACGCTTGCCTGGATAGCCTTCAGCGTACTTGTTGGTGAGTTGTGAACCTTGCGCTTCCATCACGCGTGGGCTGGTGTAGTTTTCAGAAGCAATTAGTTCAATATGCTCTTCTTGGCGCAGGGTTTCGTTCTGAATTGCCTTAAACAGTTCTGGATCATAATCTGCGATATTCATATCTTTTTTCAGCATTGCTTACTCCAACGGCTCATTCTTATAGGTAGGGTTGCGCGGTATTCTACTCGGAACACGGCCACAATCCCAGTATTTGCAACATGAAATTCCTAGCGTTTTAGCTTGAACTTAGCTCATTGTCGAGTTGAGTTCGGCGCACAATCAAGTAGAATCAGCCGCATCATTAGTCACTTAAGATAGAGAAAAATGGCTCAGTTTGTTTATAGCATGCTACGGGTGGGTAAGATTGTTCCGCCTAAGAAGCAGATCCTTAAAGACATTTCTTTAAGCTTTTTCCCCGGTGCCAAAATTGGTGTATTAGGCCTTAACGGTTCAGGTAAATCGACGCTACTGCGCATTATGGCGGGTATCGATACCGAGATTGAAGGCGAAGCGCGCCCAATGCCGGGATTGAAAATAGGTTATCTACCGCAGGAACCTAAACTCGATCCGACTCAGACCGTGCGTGAAGCGATTGAAGAAGCCGTATCGGAGGCAAAAAATGCCCTGACTCGCCTTGATGCTGTTTATGCCGCCTATGCTGAGCCAGATGCGGATTTCGACGCCTTAGCAAAAGAGCAAGGCGAGCTTGAAGCGATTATCCAAGCCCAAGATGCGCATAACTTAGAGCATATCCTTGAGCGCGCCGCTAACGCCCTGCGTCTGCCAGATTGGGATGAAAAAATTGCAGTGTTATCGGGTGGTGAGCGTCGCCGTGTGGCGATTTGTCGTTTGCTACTTGAAAAGCCAGAAATGCTATTACTGGACGAACCGACCAACCATTTGGATGCCGAATCTGTAGCTTGGCTTGAGCATTTCTTGCAGGAATACGCCGGTACTGTGGTGGCGATTACCCACGACCGTTACTTCCTCGACAATGCCGCTGGCTGGATTTTAGAGCTCGACCGCGGTGAAGGTATTCCGTGGGAAGGTAACTATTCTTCATGGCTTGAGCAGAAAGATGCCCGTTTAAAGCAAGAATCTGCTACCGAAAGCGCCCGTCAAAAAACCATTGCCAAAGAATTAGAATGGGTGCGTCAAGGTGCCAAAGGCCGTCAGTCAAAAGGCAAAGCCCGTATGGCGCGCTTTGAAGAGCTGAACACTAACGATTACCAAAAGCGTAACGAAACCAACGAGCTGTTTATTCCACCCGGACCACGTTTAGGCGACAAGGTTATTGAAGTGAATAACCTGACTAAGTCTTACGGTGACCGTATATTGATTGACAACCTGTCATTCTCAGTACCTAAAGGCGCTATCGTCGGCATTATCGGTGCTAACGGCGCAGGTAAATCGACCCTATTCCGCATGTTATCCGGCGCAGAAACGCCAGATAGCGGCAGCATTGAACTGGGCGAAACCGTGCAACTGGCATCCGTTGAGCAGTTCCGCAATTCGATGAATGATAAGAACACCATTTGGGAAGAGATCTCCGGTGGTCAAGACATCATGCGCATCAATAACATGGAAATCCCAAGCCGTGCCTATGTTGGCCGTTTTAACTTCCGTGGTGGCGATCAGCAAAAAATTATCGGCACGCTGTCTGGTGGTGAACGTAACCGCGTACATTTAGCTAAACTGCTGCAAGCCGGTGGTAACGTATTGCTGCTCGATGAACCGACCAACGACTTAGACATTGAAACTCTGCGCGCATTGGAAGAAGCAATTCTAGAATTCCCAGGTTGCGCTATGGTGATTTCGCATGACCGTTGGTTCTTAGATCGTATTGCGACCCACATTTTAGATTACCGCGATGAAGGCCAAGTGAACTTCTATGAAGGTAACTACACCGAATACTCGGCATGGTTGAAAAATACCTATGGCGCCGATGTCGTTGAGCCGCACCGCTTAAAATACAAGCGCATGGTTAAATAGGTTTTATCTCAAAATGCGTGAAAAAAGGGCTCCGTTCAATAGAACTGAGCCTTTTTTATTCGCGTACTTTACTCTATACACATTGGCCATGGCTTTTATGTTTCAAGTCTAACGGCATTGATTACTCAAAAGACTTAATGCTATTTCAAACTGGCAAAATAGGCCACCAGCATGTCCATCATCACCCTGAGTGCAGGCTGCATGTGTTTGCGGGATTGATACACACCATACACACCAAGGGATTGCGGCGTAAACTTCGTTAATAAAGGCACTAACTGACCCGAATCTAAATAGGGTTTCGCTGCCCACAGCGGTTGCATAGCAATCCCCTCACCTGCCAGCGTAGCATTGAGCACCACCATAGAATCATTGGCGCTAAAATTCCCATTCACAGGCACGTTAAACGCCTGACCTTGGTTTAACTTAGGATCGGATTTCAGCGCCTGATGCTGTTTTACAGCCACAGCAGTTTGATAAAAGCGCCACATCACATCGCCAAAGTAGGAATAGTTTAAGCAGTTATGTTGAGTCAAATCTTCGGGATGCAGCACGGCGGCGCGCGCGGCAAGATAACTCGGTGCGGCGCACACCACAGATTCACATTCCCCCAAGCGCCTTGCGATAAGATTGGGGTCGAGTTCATTGGTGATGCGAATCGCCAGATCAATCCGCTCAGCGACCAGATCGACGGTTTGGCTACTCACGTGAAGGTTCACACTCGCCTGCGGATAACTGGCTAAGTATTGGCGCACCACGGGCGTTAAAATCTGATGCGCTAAAAACTGGGAGCAGCTAATACGCAATAATCCGCGCGGAATCGCCACAGCGGCATGATTAACCGCTGGCACTTCATTAGCCAATTCAAGTAAGCGATAACAATAATCCAGCACTTGCTCACCCGCTGGCGTTAAGCTGAGGCTACGTGTCGAACGATGTAGTAACCTAGCACCGGACCATTCTTCCATTTCGCTCAAGTAACGGGTCACCATAGACCGCGACATATCTAAGGCATTGGCGGCGCCAATCATGCTGCCGCGCTCGACAATAGTCACAAACACTTTAGCCGCTTCGAGTCTATCCATTACTTATCTCCACTCACGTTCAACCAATAATCACTTTCAATCAATGATCACTTTCAACCAACGGCTCGCTTACAGATTTGCGTCCTAACATGACTAAGAGAGCAAGATTACATCCAGCCATTAGTCCGATTAATGCAACAATCATGGGCAGATGATGGCATTTATCTATTAATTTCTGCAACCTATACTGAGCTCACTTTTGCAGCAGCTGCAAATAAACAAATGCTAAACCGAAGCTTTTACTCTTTTATCCTGTGACTATAAGTGAGCCCAAAATGAACACATCGACCTATGCAATACGCAACATAGTTAACGCCACAGTTAACGCCACATTCAAAGCCTCATCTAAAATCAGCTTAGCCGCTACCTTACTGCTAGCGGGACTCGGCACGGTCAATGCTGCGCCATTACAAGTGAGCCATTTTAATCCGGGCGAGAACAGTATCTTTGCCGTGTCATCGAGTTTTATCAGCGGCGAACACGAAATGATGTTAGTCGATGCACAATTTCAAAATAACGATGCCCAAACCTTGGTCGATACCATCAAGGCAAGCGGTAAAAAACTGACTCAGGTGTATATCAGCCATAGCGATCCTGACTTTTATTTCGGCTTAGCCGTGATTAAAAAGAATTTCCCCGATGCACAAATCGTCGCCACTCAAACCACTGTCGATGCCATTAAAGCTTCAATGGATGGCAAGCTCGCCTACTGGGGGCCGATTTTAAAAGACAATGCGCCAAGCGAATTAGTGCTACCCAAAGCGGTTCATAGTGATACGTTTACTATCGACGGTGAGCAAGTGATTATCGAAGGTTTTAATGACAAACATCCTAAACACACTTTCCTGTGGGTACCATCGATAAAAACTATTGTAGGTGGCGTAGAAGTATTTGATAACACCCATGTTTGGATGGCAGACACCCAAACTACCTCTGAGCGTCAAGAATGGTTAATTCATTTAGATGCAATGGAAAAACTGCTGCCGACCACAGTGATCCCGGGGCACTACTTAGGCAAAGCGCGATTTGATATCCGCGCCATCAATTTTACCCGTGACTATGTAAAAGCCTTTGACGTCGCGGCAAAAGCTTCGAAAAATTCAGCCGAATTAATCCAAAAGATGCGGGCGCTATATCCACAAATGCCAGTCGATGCAGGACTTGAGATCAGCGCCAAAGTTTACATGGGCGAAATGACCTGGCCTATGTAAGCCCTGCCATACCTATCTCGACACTTAATATACTGGCGATGAAATATAGGCATTTAAGTGCAAACAATTAAAGACAAGCACATAAGCGATTGTATGCCTGTCTTTACCTAAATAACTGTCCCCCAATAACCGTACCAACCTAACTATTTTAATCAATGATCTCAAAGGACTTAAGTCGCTAATGTCGCGACGAACTTAAGCCTGAAGGTTTAATGCTATGACTCACTCAACAACTCATTCTGCTAGGACTGCCTGCAGCACACCAGCGGCTAAAGTGCGCACTCTACAGTTTCATTAGACCATTACACAATCAAGCCTTATCAAACCAGCAAGGCAGACTGATGCGAATCTTGCACTAGTAAAACGCACCTATGAGGGAAGTAGCTCAGCCGAGAACGCCAAAAGTCTTCAGCATGCCTTAGCGAGTGACGCGCGCTGGTCGGAAGCGGCGGGGTTTCCTTATGCGGGCACTTATGTAGGTTTTAGCGCAATAGCCGCCAACGTGTTCGCCCGCCTCGAAACTAAATGGGATAACTATCGCGTCGATATCGAAGACTATGTAGCCCAAGGCGATAAGGTTTTTTGCCTTTGGCACTTATTCAGGAACCTATGTCAAGACAGACAAATATTTTAGCGCCCGAGTCGCCCATTTATGGAAGATACACAGCGGAAAAATCGTCAGTTTCGAGCAGTTTGTCGATAGCCGTACCGTTGTCAATGCCATGTAAGTGCAATACGTACAACGGTGAATGCTACGCAACTACAATCATCAGCTATAGGCATACAAGCATGAAATAACTGATTAAAGAGGTGGCAAGTTTAATTTGGCCCGCCTTGTGACTTGTCGCCCCTAAGCCTTACCCGTATGATTTAGTGTTTGCAATATGTTGAGCACTTGATATTAAGTACTTAAGATTAAGCGCTTGAGTCTGAGCGTTTGAAATTAAACACCTGAGATTAACTTCGCAAAGTTACATATTCGATGGCTCATCAGAGCAAGTGTCTAAAATGACAGAATGAATAACTAAAATAAGAACAAGGATGCAGTCTAATGCTAATCAATTCGATGCCAGTCGGGTTTCACCCAATCATGCTCTCTATCACGCGACTGAGCCGAGCCAGCCAATGGGTGCTGACGCAACAGAAAAAAATCACGCCCCTGTTATGGATAATCACCGTACTCCCTTTGTCCTCACTCTCTTTTAACTCATTAGCGGCCAATGCAAGCGAAGCCGAGCCAGCGCTCAAAACTCAAGAAAACAGCGTCACCGATGGCCCTTATGTGTTTTTAGACAAAACTCAAAAAGATACTGCCTATTGGATTTGCCAGAGTGAACTAAAACAAACGCCGATTACAAAGGCGCAGTTAACTCGCCCTGCCAGTTGCGGTGAATTACCAGAGCCCCATCTTCACACACAAGTAGCCACCGTTGAGCCCGATACCTTTACTCATGTCAGCAAAATTGTCGCCCTTAGCGATGTGCATGGCCAATTTGATGTGATGATTAACTTGCTAAAAGCCCATAAGATTATCGACAAAAATAACCACTGGGCCTTTGGTGACGGTCATATGGTGATGACGGGAGACATGTTTGACCGTGGCCATCAGGTCAATGAAGTATTGTGGTTTTTATATGCCTTAGATCAAGAAGCTCAAGCTGCAGGTGGACGTTTACATCTACTCATGGGCAACCATGAGCAAATGGTGTTTCGCGGTGATTTACGTTACGTCAATGAACGTTATCAAGTTTCGGCAGACTTACTCACTCGTAGCTACGATGCACTCTATAATAAAGACACTGAAATAGGCCAGTGGCTTCGCAGCAAACACACCTTAGTCAAAATCAATAATATCTTGTTTATGCATGGCGGCATCAGTCCTGAATGGGTCGAGCGTAAATTACATATCAGCGATGCTAACCAACTATTTCGTCAGCATTTAGATGATAAAAAAGCCGATTTAAAGAAAGATGATTTACTCAATTTCCTATTTTTCACCAATGGTCCAACTTGGTATCGCGGTTACTTTAAAAATGAGCTAAAAGAGTCGGATATCGATAACATACTGGACTATTTCAAGGTCGAACATATCGTCGTTGGACACACATCACAGGAACAAGTGCTTGGGTTATACCACAATAAAATCATTGCGATAGATAGCAGTATTAAAGAAGGAAAATCCGGTGAGTTATTACTCATTAAGCCGAATAAGCTCAGCCGCGATCTTTACCATGGTGAGTTGGTTACTTTGTAACACGCCAAAAGACTCGCTCTCATATAATGGTATGCTAAGCTTGAATTAAACATGTCGGTTAAGAGTAAATGTCAATATTAATAGGCATTTACTCTCCTAAAGCTAAGTCACCTAAAGCTCAGTCACCTAAATTCGGAACAAGCTCTGCAGCTATTACTGATTGTTTTTATTAAAAAGGTAATAAAATAAATCAGTTACTACAGAAACAATCCTAGGTTCCGGTTAAGTATTTTGAGTTGAATATTGATGTGAAACTGGTTGGAGTAGAAATGGGAAAAAGGTTATTCATCTTATCAAGCTTATGTTTGTTAATGGTTGGTTTTTACCAACCCGCATTTGCGGGCAGAGAAATCAATTTAGTCGCCACCAATTATCCGCCATTTTATGCCGAAGGCTTGCCTGAACAGGGGGGAGTGTCTCAGGTTGTGAAAGAGGCATTTAAGCGCCAAGGTTATCATGCCACCATCAAGTTTTACCCTTTTGCTCGGGGTACATTGCTAGTTAAAAATGGTAAAGCTGATGGAATGATTGGGCTGTGGTATCGCAAAGAGCGTGAACAATGGGTCGATTTTTCAGCGCCAATTCAACCCGTGCAGATTGTATTTTATAAACGTAAAGATAACGCGTTAAGCTTCAGTAAACTTGCCGATCTCAAACCTTATACTATTGGGATTGGTCGCGGTTATGCTAATCCACCCGAAATTTTTGCCGCGGGATTGATGACTGAAGCAGCCAACTCAGATGAGATGAATTTTAAAAGACTCTTATCAAAACGCATTGATTTAGTCTTGATAGCACATAACATTGCCAGATATTTAATCGAAGAAGGCCCAACTGAATACACCAATGTCTTTGAACAAGTGGGTCAACCTATTGCAAATGAAGTGTTCCACTTAGGTATTTCTTTAGCGGTAAACGACCACGCGCAATTAGTCGATGCTTTCAATAAAGGTCTAGACAGTATGCGTAGCGATGGCCGTTTGGCTGAAATATTAAACCAATATTCTCAAGTTGAGACAACCCAAACTCCTATCGAAAAAAGGTCTATATCCGCCCACGATTAAAATACATCCTTAACATCGCCTATCATGACACTAACAATCCACAGCCCAAAAGCGACAAAAATGAGCATCTAATGGCAATCTATGCCAAAAAACACAATTTCTTTCATTTTCGTTCGCTAAAATTTACAAACTTTTACCCAACTCGCAGACGTTATTCACTAGAATAGCGGCATTAGAGCGATCGTCTTTTTTAACTGCCTTTGCACGAGATAATAATTACAATGAAAAAAACCATTATTGCCATTGCCCTGCTTGCAGTTATCGCCACTGCGGTAAGTTTCAGTGATGTCCTGCAAGCGGCTAAACCAGAAAGCGCTCCCCACTTGATGCGAACGGTTCCTGTAGTGACTGGGGAAGTGGTTGAATATCCGCTAGCACAATCCGTTGCATTAATAGCCAAACTTGCAGCCGAACGCGCAGTGATCATCGCGCCGCAGGTCACAGGTAAAATTAAACAAATCGCTGTGACCTCAAACCAAGCAGTAAAAAAAGGCCAGATACTCATCGAACTCGATGATATGAAAGCCCAAGCTGCAGTCGCTGAAGCCAATGCCTTTCTTAATGATGAAAAACGTAAACTCAAAGAATTTCAAAAACTCATTAGCCGCAATGCCATAACTCAAACCGAGATTGATGCCCAAAAAGCCAGTGTTGATGTGGCGCAAGCTCGTTTAGCCTCAACGCAAGCTGATTTACATTATCACTATCTTACTGCCCCGTTTGCAGGCAATACGGGGCTTATCAATTTCAGCGAAGGCAAAATGGTTAGTGTGGGGACTGAGCTAATGTCATTAGATGACTTATCCAGCATGCGCCTTGACCTACACGTGCCCGAACATTTTTTGTCGCAGTTAAGTATTGGTATGCAAGTATCCGCGACCAGCCGTGCTTGGCCTGGCGAAACCTTTAACGGCAAAGTGGTTGCAATCGATCCGCGCGTCAATGAAGAAACCTTAAACCTTAAAGTACGGGTGCAATTCAATAATCAAAAAGGTCGTTTAAAGCCAGGCATGATGATGTCCTCAACGATTACTTTCCCTGCTATTTCAGCTCCAATGGTGCCAGTACAAGCGCTTGAATACTCAGGAACTAAACGCTATGTATACGTAGTGACTGCCGACCATATTGCTCACCGCACCGAAGTGACACTCGGCGCACGTATCGATAACCAAGTTTTGATTGAGCACGGCTTAAACGTAGGCGACAAGGTGGTGGTACAAGGTCTTGTGAATATGCGCGATGGCTTACTTATTAATGAAGTGGCGCTTGATAAGAAAGCATCGGCTAATACCGCTGAAGTCTCAAATACTACTGAACTTTCAGGCACTAAAGCCGCGGAGACTAAATAATGTGGCTGTCCGATGTTTCAGTTAAACGCCCTGTCGTTGCTATCGTTTTAAGCTTACTACTGTGTGTATTTGGTATTGTATCATTCACTAAACTGTCGATACGGGAAATGCCCGATGTTGAAAGCCCTGTGGTCACTATCAGCACCAGTTATTCCGGTGCATCGGCTGCCATTATGGAAAGCCAGATCACTAAAACCCTAGAAGATGAATTGACAGGGATCAGTGGTATCGACGAAATCACTTCAACCACCCGTAATGGTAGCTCACGTATCACAGTTCAATTTCTCCTCGGTTGGAACTTAACCGAAGGGGTCAGTGACGTACGTGATGCGGTAGCCCGTGCCCAGCGCCGACTACCTGAGGATGCGAAAGATCCTATTGTTTCTAAGGACAACGGCTCTGGAGAACCCTCGGTTTATGTAAACTTAAGCTCCAGCGTGATGGATCGCACGCAGTTAACCGACTACGCACAGCGTGTATTAGAAGACAGATTTAGCCTTATCAGTGGCGTAAGTTCTATTAGTATTTCTGGCGGTTTGTATAAGGTGATGTACGTCAAGCTCAGGCCTGAACAAATGGCTGGGCGCAATGTTACCGTCACTGATATCACCAACGCTCTGCGTAAAGAAAATATCGAGACGCCTGGCGGGCAAGTACGTAACGACACCACGGTGATGTCGGTTCGCACTAAACGCTTATATTACACAGCAAAGGATTTTGACTATCTGGTTGTTCGCACGGCAAGTGACGGCACCCCGATTTATTTAAAAGATGTCGCTGATGTTGCCGTAGGCGCACAAAACGAAAACTCTACTTTTAAAAGTGACGGTATCGTTAATATCAGCTTAGGGATTATTTCCCAATCAGATGCTAACCCGCTACTTGTCGCCCAAGAAGTACATAAAGAAGTCGATCGGGTGCAAGACTTTTTACCTGAAGGCACCAGCCTGATTGTCGACTTTGATTCAACCGTATTCATCGACCGTTCTATTAATGAGGTTTATAACACGCTCTATGTGACAGGGGCTTTGGTTGTACTGGTGCTGTATATCTTTATCGGGCAAGCACGGGCGACCTTAATCCCTGCGGTGACAGTACCCGTCTCATTAATTTCGGCGTTTATCGCTGCTAACATGTTAGGTTATTCGATTAACTTACTCACATTAATGGCATTAATCCTCTCTATCGGACTGGTGGTCGATGATGCGATTGTGGTAGTTGAGAACATTTTCCACCATATCGAAAAAGGCGAAGAACCGTTACTCGCCGCCTACAAAGGTACCCGTGAAGTTGGCTTTGCCGTTGTTGCAACCACGGCCGTATTGGTCATGGTGTTTCTACCGATTTCTTTTATGGATGGCATGGTCGGTCTGCTATTTACCGAGTTTTCGGTGATGTTGGCCGTCTCAGTGCTGTTTTCATCCCTCGTTGCTCTAACGCTTACACCTGTGTTGAGTAGCAAGTTACTCAAGGCCAACGTCAAACCTAATCGTTTTAACCGCTGGGTTGATAGTGGTTTCGCCCGCATGGAAAGAGTCTATCGCGTCGCGGTGACTCGGGCGATTAAACTACGTTTACTCGCCCCTTTAGTGATCCTCGCCTGTATCGGTGGTAGTGCTTGGTTAATGCAACAAGTACCAGCGCAACTCGCACCGCAGGAAGATCGCGGCGTATTGTATGCTTTTGTTAAAGGCGCTGAAGGCACCAGTTATAATCGTATGACCGCCAATATGGACATTGTCGAAGACAGACTCATGCCATTATTAGGCCAAGGCGTACTACGCTCTTTTAGCGTACAAGCCCCCGCGTTTGGTGGCCGTGCAGGCGATCAAACCGGCTTTGTCATCATGCAGTTAGAAGATTGGGAGAATCGTGATGTTACGGCTCCGCAAGCCCTCGGCATTGTGAGTAATGCCTTAAAAGATATTCCCGATGTGATGGTTCGCCCTATGATGCCGGGCTTTAGAGGCCAATCGAGTGAACCGGTACAGTTTGTACTCGGCGGCTCTGATTACGCCGAGCTGTTTAAGTGGGCACAGGTATTAAAAGAAGAAGCCAACGCCAGCCCCATGATGGAAGGCGCTGACCTAGACTACGCCGAGACCACACCTGAATTGATTGTGACTGTCGATAAGGAGCGCGCAGCAGAGCTTGGGATCAGTGTTGATGATGTATCACAAACCTTAGAAGTCATGCTGGGCGGTCGTACAGAAACCACCTATGTCGATCGCGGTGAAGAGTATGATGTGTATTTGCGCGGTGATGAAAACAGTTTCAATAACGTCGGCGACTTGAGCCAGATCTATATGCGCTCAGGCAAAGGCGAACTTATCACCCTTGATACCGTCACCCATATTGAAGAAATCGCCTCGGCGCAAAGGCTAAGCCACACCAATAAACAAAAATCCATTACCCTTAAAGCCAATATCAGTGAAGGCTACACCTTAGGGGAATCCTTAACGTTTCTCGAAAATAAATCTATCGAGTTGTTACCTAAAGACATTTCGATTGGTTATACCGGTGAGTCTAAAGACTTTAAAGAAAACCAGAGCAGTATCTTTATTGTATTTGGTTTAGCTTTGTTGGTGGCTTATTTAGTCTTAGCCGCGCAATTTGAGAGTTTTATCAACCCACTAGTAGTGATGTTTACTGTACCAATGGGCATATTCGGTGGTTTTTTAGGTCTGCTAATTACCAGTCAAGGGATTAACATCTATAGCCAGATAGGCATGATCATGTTAATTGGCATGGTGACCAAAAACGGTATTTTAATTGTCGAGTTTGCGAACCAATTGCGTGACCGCGGTTTTGAACTCGATAAAGCCATTATCGACGCCTCATCACGCCGATTACGACCTATTCTGATGACCGCCTTTACGACATTAATTGGCGCGGTACCGTTAATATTTTCAACCGGTGCAGGTTCAGAAAGCCGTATTGCAGTGGGTACTGTGGTGTTCTTTGGTATGGCATTTGCCACCTTCGTAACCCTACTCGTTATCCCAGCTATGTATCGATTAATTTCAGCAGCGACCCATTCCCCAGGCTATGTTGAAGCTAAACTAGAAGCGGCAATTAAAGCCCAAGAATTAGCGGCGCAAGAAGCAGCGAAACAGCAGGAACTCATGCCTAAAGTGTAAACCGCTATGATGTCATAAAGCCAAGGTGTTGATGCCTTGGCTTTTTATTTTTGACCTTCAAATCCTAACACCCTGCAAATTTTTGAGTAAACAATGCCAAGCGCATATGCTTAGTTTATATCTGCAAACGGATCCAAGTGATAAATGCTCCCTTAGCCTTTGTAATTATGTTTGTATGTTATAGTGATTTTCTCAACCAAGGTGGGACACTGTATTGAAAAGAATAGCTTTATTTGTCGATGTGCAGAACATCTATTACACCTGCCGTGAAGCCTATGGCCGCCAGTTTAACTATCGTAAATTGTGGCAACACTTAGGTTATGAGGGCGATATTGTATTGGCCGTGGCTTATGCCATCCACAAGGGCGACGATGGTCAATTAAAATTTCAAGACGCGTTAAAGCACATCGGTTTTGAGGTAAAGCTAAAACCGTTTATTCAGCGCAGCGATGGTTCGGCCAAAGGCGACTGGGATGTAGGGATCACCATAGATATAATGGAAGGCGCGGGTGAAGTGGATTCAGTGATCTTGCTGTCTGGTGATGGCGATTTCGATTTATTACTGCAAAAAATTCATCAAAAATATGGCGTTGAAACCCAAGTCTATGGCGTACCTGCCCTAACGGCTAAATCCTTAAGGGATTCCGCATCTCAATTTCATCCTATTGATGCAGCACTATTGCTCTAGTGCCCATAAAAAATGCTGCTATCAATCGTGACAGCAGCATATGAAGTTCACTATTTTGAGCGGCGATTTTTGTGCGTTACAACATGCCTAATGATAGGTAATGTCTGAATACATAGGCGCAAGCCTTTTTAGTAGTGCATTACGGGTCGCTAATGGTATGTGTTGCTCTTTCATCGATGCTATCAAATGCCCAACTAAGGCATCAAAATCCGCTTGGGTAATATTTAAACCTTGGTGTGTTTTTTCCATGCTTTCACCGTGATATTCACAATCACCACCGGCAACCCAACAAATATGCTCAATTAATCGCTCACGAAATAACGCAATATCGGTTGCATCAAAGTGATGTACGATACGCGTGTCTGTTGAGATACGTTTTAATAATCCATCAATGATCGCACTGACGCCCACATCATTCCCTAAAGCTTGATATAGGCTTGTAGTATCCGCTTGCAAAGGGGCGGGTTGAACCGATTTGTCGGCGCATCCGCTACTGAGTAGCACAAAGGTTAACGCCATCATTGTTATCCATAAACGGCTCATAAACTGCCCTCAATCGAGACATACCAGCCTTGCTGATCATCAAAACCTGCAATACTGCCTAATTTGCTATAAGCGGTAACGACGGAAAGATGTTTATTGATAAACCACGCTAAAAACACATCCTGCCAATCGTCCTCACGGGCAAAGCCGAGTTCATTGGGTTTCTGCCGATACTCAATACCCAGCGCCAAATTATCCGTTAACAACACCGCTGCAGACGCTTCGAGCACAAACCGGTAATCATTACTGGCTTGAGTGCCGAAACCCAATAGTCCAGTTTGATTCGCCTTAGTCGCGCGCACTGTGCCATTGAGTAATAAGTTGCGCCCCGCCAGCGCATCAAAAAATATTTTACTGGCAGCAACATACCAATCAATTCCACTGTCATCCCGCGCGCCAACTGCCTGAGGGAGAGTAAAGTCATCGACTTTTTTATACTGTGCGCCTAAGGTGATTTGTGGCATTGCAGTATAAAGTAGCTCTCCTACCACCTTGTATTTAACGCCAACAATATCTTGGCCTAACTCGCCGCCCATTGTATCTAAATCAAAGGTTTGTCGAGCTACACTCAGCTCAAATCGATTATCAAAACTCAAAGATGCGCCAATAACCTTAAGCGTAAAATCATCGACATAAACACCCGTTGCCATCGCTGTTGCCGACCATTCGCCGCTACTGCCATAACCGTTGATCACCGCCCATGGCACTATGCCTCCGCCTGCACTGCCCTCAATAGTTGTCGCGCCGCCCGTTGCCACTACACGGCTACCTTCGGCTAAAGCAGTCGTTGAGCCCAGTAGCAAACATAGCCAAGGTAAAGCCTTTACATAATTCAAAACGAATGAATTGATGGCAATGTTCACTAGATACTCCGCGATTATGTTGAGCGAAGACAAAGCTTCGTTTAATGTTTTTTTAAGGTTAATTTGAACGTTAATTTGAACGAACTAACTTATGCTTCAGTGGTTTTTGGATGATTAAACGCTTCAAACCACAGATCAAAATCAGCCACTTTTAACGGTTTTGAAAACACATAGCCTTGAACCATATCGCAACCTAAATGACGTAAAATATCCACACCCTCAGCCTCCTCAACACCTTCAGCCACAACCGTAAATCCTAAGCCGTGGATCAATTGAATACTGGTATTGACGATCATCACATCTTGGCTGTCGGTTAACATATCTTTAATAAAGCTACGATCAATTTTCACTTCGTTGACGGGTAAAATTTTCAAATAGGCTAGCGATGATTGACCGGTACCAAAGTCATCAATGGCAACTGATACACCAATGTCACGAAAACGCTGCAATACACCCACGACTGTTTGTGCATCTTTCATCACAGCGCCTTCGGTGACTTCAATGCATAGCGCCCCGCTCGGCAGATTATTATCCTTTAATAAACTGGCGATTTGATTCGGTAAGCGGGTATCAACTAAGTCGTGGGCCGACAGGTTAATGGCCAGTTTAAGCACTAAGCCCTGTTGTTGCCATATAACTAATTGTTTAATAGCCTGCGTGAGCACCCATTGACTGACGATATCAATGTTGCCTGAGTTTTCAGCGAGTTGGATAAATTCATCGGGAGGAATAAACCCTAATGTTGGGTGTTGCCAGCGGATTAATGCTTCAGCGCCAGTGCATTGATTTAAATGCAAATCCACTTTTGGTTGAAACACGAGATAGAGTTGATTTTGTGCCAAGCCTATCGGTAAATCACGAATAAGCGTGAGTTCGCGCTGGTATTTCTCATCATCGCCCTGACGATAGCTCACCACCCGCAGCTCTTCGAGACAGGCTTGATTAAGGGCAATTTCGGCGCGGCGCACTAACACATCAACATCGGTACCATTGCCATCGATTACTAGTAACCCAGCCCTTACCGTCAAAGATATATTCGAACCTTGAACAGGAAATGGTGCCTCGAGCATATCCAGTGATTTAAGTAAGTGTTCGGGACGTATTCCTTGGTTATAAAGCAGTAAAAACGAATCGCCATCTAAACGCGCAAGTAAATCGGGCGTCGGTGCTAATTGCTCTAAACGGCGCGCAAATAAGATTAATAAGTTATCCGCATTGGCAAACCCAATAATGTCGTTAATATGACGGAAATGTTTAATATCCAGTAATACCATAGCACCGGATAAACCTTGCCCAAGCTCAGCCAAACACTGCTTCGCGGCAAAACGATTAAGTAAACCCGTTAAGCTATCGTGGCGGGATTGATACACTAAATCCTTTTCACGCGCCTCTATATCTTCACGCATTAACGATAAACTGCTGGCTAACACTTCTAACTCAGCGGGAGCACCTTGGATTTTATTAGGTACTACGCCTTGGCCTATTTTACGCGCATAGGTCACCAATTGGTGCACGGGTGCCATTAAGCTACCCGATAACCAGATGGCTATCGCGATGGCTAACGCTAAGGTTAAGGCAAAAATAAACAGCATGTTATTACGTAACTGCTGGTAACTTTGTTGCCATTTAAGGTTCGATTGATGCAATAACGCTAACTGACTACCATTGCGGTCGTACAACTTGAGAGCCATGGTCAGATGATCTACCGGAATCGTTTCACTGGGTATGGTGAGTAAGTTAGGTAACAAGCTCGCCTGCGTTAATACACTCAATTTTTCATCATCAGATAAAGTGGAAGCTATTTCGGTGCGGCCAGTATCTTGATTGACAAAACTGACATCAATACCCGTAATCGCTTTAGCTTGCTGGGCAACTTTTTCATCTAACACAAAGCCCATGCCAACCCACGCAATTAAGGTAGGGGCTTTAACCGGTTGCAGTACAAACTGATAACTTACATGGTCAAAGTTTAATATCGCCAAGGCATTATTACTGCTAGTAGTCATATCAAATAAAGACTGAATATCCTCTTGGTCAAGCCCAGGAATACTCGAGGTTAATAATGCCCCTTTAGGTGATAACAACACCACGGCATCGGCGCCAATACGCGAGCCATGATTAGATAATACCGACTCAATTGTCTCTTGCTCACCCGTTGCAATCGCCCGTTTAAAACCAAAATCCGCACTAAGCACAGAGAGACTCTGGCTTAGTTGTATACCGCGATTAGATAACACTTCGAGGAATACGTTAGCGCCAATATCGAGGCTTTTCTGTTGCTGTAAAAAGTTGTCTCTTTGCGTCGCCGTCAACACAGAAAATGCAGTAGCAAACTGCACTAAGGTCAACACAATAAAAAAGACTAAAATGAGCCGCGCGCGAAAACTATTCAGCATGTAATGAATTGCCCTCAGCATCAAAATGGCCAAATCCCGCTGGCGGCGCCGACGGCTTAGCCTGACGCACAATATCTAAAGATAAACTCAATGAATTATGTCCTTGCGTAATGAATAAATCAGCTGGTTCCGTGGCCATTTTTTGCCATGGGTGCCACAACTTAACTTTATATTGACCCACTGCTAGGCCATTAAATTGGATCTCACCATTGTCGTTTGCAACCGCCACTAATGGGCTATCGGCAACATAGATAAAAGCTTGCATATAATCGTGAATATTACAGCCCAGCGCGACTAAACCCGATTTATCGAATAAGATCGGGGCTTCAGCCTGTCCAACATAGAGTTTAAGCTCAAATGGCTTTGTTTCTGAAAAGGAATATACATGGTGGCGAGTGCGATCTAAGTTAGGAAAATCCACTTTAGCGCCTTTAGGCACTGCTAATACAAAGGGCACAAAGGTTCGATCTTTTTGCGACATTTGATAATGCTGAACATCGGCGACTTGAGTTGGCGTTACCGCAGGAATAAGTTCTACCACAGCATCGGCAATCGACAACTGCTGCAAATCAACCACCTTGATATTAAGCTCAGATGCCATAACTGGATAAGTAAACGTCACCCAAGCGCCAAGCACGAGAGAAAATACAATACGAAATAGAATCATCAGTTACCTCAAAGATTAACAATACTATGCCCACCAGTATTAATTAAAAACGCCATGTAAAGTAAACCGTTTCACTTTAATCTCGTTTTAACATTCGCCACTTATATTGAGCGCGAGAGCGATACTCAATCCAATCATGCAGCAGCACATCATAACAGTCGTTTCGTATTATGTACTGCCAGTAATAGTAACAAAAAAATCTATTCTAGAAGCGTTAATGGCGCGATCCTAATCTAAAGAGTTTAACGCTGCATCTCATCCTGTTGTACCGCAAATAAAAAGGGCTTACGTAATGTAAGCCCTGATGTAATTCATCATTCAATAAGGAGGCGCAACCTAAGTTGCTTTAGCCTCATTATCGTTATCGACTTTTTTGTTGCCACGCTTTGCCAATGCGTAGTAAAACAGCGGCGTTAAGATAAGGCCAAACACTGTCACCCCAATCATACCGGCAAATACCGCCACGCCCATGGCTTGGCGCATCTCAGCACCCGCGCCAGTAGAGAACACCATAGGCACCACCCCCATAATAAAGGCGATAGATGTCATCAAGATAGGACGTAAACGTAATCTTGCCGCCTCTAATATCGCCTCCATCGGTGCCATACCGTGATCTTGTTTCTCTTTTGCGAACTCGACAATCAAAATAGCATTCTTAGTTGCCAGCCCCACCAGCACTATGAGGCCAATTTGAGTGAAGATATTATTATCACCTCCGTAAATTAACACTCCACTGAGGGCTGAGAGCAAGGTCATTGGGATGATTAAGATAATCGCCAATGGCAAGCTTAAACTCTCGTACTGGGCTGCGAGCACCATAAACACCAGCAAGATCACCAGAGGGAATACTAACAAGCCCGTATCACCCGCTAATATCTGCTGGTAGGTCAACTCAGTCCACTCATAACTCATGCCGTTTGGCAGCGTCTCAGCGAGAATTTTCTCAATTGCGGCTTGTGCTTGGCCGGTACTGACACCTGCTGCTGGACCCGCATTAATTTCAGCGGTAGTAAAACCGTTATAGTGCATTACTCTGTCAGGACCTGAGCTTTGGCTGACCTTGATAAATGACCCTAGTGGAATCATATCGCCATTCAGATTGGGCACCTTTAGCTGACTTATTTGCTGCGGACTTTGGCGGAACGCCTCATCAGCTTGCATATTCACCTGATAGGTTCGACCAAAACGATTGAAATCGTTGACATAGGTCGAGCCCATATAGGTTTGTAATGTCTGGAAAATTTGATCAAGCGATACGGCCTGCTGCTTCGCTTTAGTTCTGTCAATATCCAGTTCAAGTTGTGGTACGTTCACCTGATAGCTAGAGAACACTCCGGCTAATTGAGGGTCGGCCCACGCCTTGTACATCACTTGTTGGGTCACCTGATACAAGGCCTCATAACCGAGGTTGGCCCTGTCTTGAATTTGCAGACGGAACCCTCCTATGGTGCCAAGGCCTTGCACAGGTGGCGGCGGGAAGATGGCAATAAACGCGTCTTGAATACCGGCAAACTCTTGATTCAATTGCCCCGCGATGGCGTTAGCCGACAGCTGTGGACTCTTGCGCGCGTCAAAATCATCAAGCGCAACAAACACCACGCCTGAGTTAGGACTATTGGTAAAACCGTTGATGCTAAGACCAGGAAAAGCAATCGAGTGCGCCACACCAGGATGATTAAGGGCTATCTCAGACATCTTTTTGATCACTGCATCAGTACGCTCAAGGGATGCGGCATCCGGCAACTGAGCAAACGCGACTAAATATTGTTTATCTTGCCCTGGTACATAACCCGTTGGAGTGTGAGCAAATTGCACGCCTGTTAGCGCTACCATACCTAAATACACTAGGCCGATAATGCCACCAAAACGGATCACTTTACGCACTAACCAACCATAACCATCAGATGCACGGCTAAATAAGCGGTTAAAAGGCGCAAACAACCAGCCACCGAGTAACTTATCCATCAAGCGAGTTAAACCATCCTTTGGTGCATCATGGCTCTTGAGCAATAGTGCGGACAATGCTGGGCTCAACGTGAGTGAGTTAATCGCCG
Source organism: Shewanella morhuae (assembly GCF_900156405.1). Classification (GTDB taxonomy): domain Bacteria; phylum Pseudomonadota; class Gammaproteobacteria; order Enterobacterales; family Shewanellaceae; genus Shewanella; species Shewanella morhuae. The sequence goes on along the minus strand of NZ_FTNN01000001.1, from coordinate 224,921 downwards.
AAATAAAGGTTGAGATAGTAATCGTTAAGGCAAACTGTTTATAGAATTGCCCAGTTAAACCGCTCATAAACGCCGTTGGAATAAATACCGCAGCCAACACTAAGGTGGTTGCCACAATAGGGCCTGTAACTTCCTTCATCGCCTTTTGCGTTGCGGCAATTGGGCTTAAACCAGCGGCGATATTACGCTCAACGTTTTCGACCACCACAATCGCATCATCGACCACAATACCGATAGCGAGCACCAGTCCAAACAGCGACAGCGCGTTGAGTGAAAAACCCAGCAGATGCATAAAGGCAAAGGTACCAACTAACGACACAGGCACAGCCACAAGCGGGATAATCGAGGCGCGCCACGTTTGTAAAAATAGCACTACCACTAATACCACTAACAGCACGGCTTCAAGCAAGGTTTTGATCACGGCCTCAATCGAGCCACGCACGAACACTGTAGGGTCATAAACGATGTCGTACTCTAAACCTTCAGGGAAAGACTGAGATAATTCTGCCATTTTGGCGCGCACATCGTCGGAAATCTGAATCGCATTTGAACCCGATGCTTGGAATACCGGAATCGCCACCGCATCTTTGTTGTCTAGCAGTGAACGTAGCGCATAGCTCGTCGCGCCAAGCTCAACCCGAGCCACATCTTTCAGACGATTTACTTCACCGTTTTGGCCGACTTTGATGATGATATCTTCAAACTCAGACAGCTCAGTTAAACGGCCCTTCACATTAATCAATAACTGAAAATCAGCACTACCACTGGGCTGAGCACCTAAGCTACCTGCGGCCGCTTGTTGATTTTGCTCACGTACGGCAGCAATAATATCGGCGGGCGATAAACCCAGCGCCGAGACTTTATTCGGGTCGAGCCAAATTCGTAGACTATATTCGCCAGCGCCAAATAAACGCACTCCGCCCACGCCTTTAATGCGGGCTAACTCATCTTTGACATTTAGTGCGGCGTAGTTAGACAAATACAACATGTCATAACGGTTATCCGGTGACAGTATATGCACCACCATGGTCAAATCGGGTGAAGACTTTTCAGTCACTATGCCTAAGCGTTGTACTTCCTGCGGCAAACGCGGCATAGCGCGATCAACACGGCTCTGCACTTGGGTTTGTGCCCTGTCGACATCTGTACCAATGGCAAAGGTAACCGTTAGCGTCATGCGTCCATCAGACGTTGCCTGCGATGACATATACAACATGTCTTCAACGCCGTTGATTTCCTGCTCCAGCGGCGAAGCCACAGTTTCGGCAATCACTTTAGGGTTCGCGCCAGGATAGTTAGCGGTCACCACGACTGTGGGCGGCACGACTTCTGGGTATTCTGTTATCGGTAACTGCCAAACGGCAATCGCCCCTGTGATAAAAAACAGCAATGACAATACGGCTGCAAATATCGGTCTTTTAATGAAAAACTGCGACAACATGGTGTGTTATTCCTTAACCGCGACTAGCCGTTTCAACCGCTTGCGCCGTTAAATGATGTTGATTTTTATCGAGCATTAACTGAGCTTGACGTATTGCATCCAGCTTATCGCTGTCGACCATTTCAACCATGTGCGGAGTAATTTGCATTTTAGGTCGCACGCGCTGCATGCCATTAACAACAATATGATCTTCCGCCACTAAACCTTGAGTAACTATGCGTAGCCCTTGTACTTTTTCGCCCAAGGTCACGCCGCGATATTCAAGCGTGCCATCGGCGCCAACCACTAATACAAACTTATTATTAAGATCTGTACCAATGGCTTTATCGTCAATCAAAATACCTTCGTAGGCGCCGCTACCTGCAGTGCGAAGGCGAGCAAACAAACCTGGCAGCAAGTTATTGTCTTCATTATCAAAGATAGCTCTAACTCGAATGGTACCGGTTTGCTTATCCATCGCATTATCAACAAAGTCGACCATGCCGATATGTTGGTAATCGCGCTCATTTGCTAAAGCCATATACACAGGATTATCACCCGCGCGCGGGTCATTACGCTTATTCTGCGCGGTTAACTTGACGTATTTAAGGTAAGTTTGTTCATCCACATCGAAATAGGCATACATGCTGGCGGTAGAAACTAAGCTGGTCAGCACGCTCTGCCCTGCGGTCACATAGTTACCCGCGGTCACATTGGCGTAGGACACGCGGCCATCAATCGGTGCTTGTACTTGGGTATAAGCTAAATCAAGCTCGGCGCGCATCAACGCGGCTTTTACTGAGGCAACAGCGGCGGCCGTTTGGCGCTTATTGGAATTACGGGTATCGAGCAACTCGGCCGACACCGCCTTTTGATCAAACAATTTATGTGCCCGTTCAAAGTCATTTGTGGCCAGTTGCTCAGCAGAGATAGCGCTAGCAAGATCTGCTTTTAACCGGGCCACTTCAACCTCAAACACGCTTGGGTCAATGCGAAATAACACCTCGCCCTTTTTCACTATCGCGCCTTCTTTAAAATTGACAGAGTCGATATAACCCGACACGCGCGGAATCAGTGTGACGCTTTCTGGCGCTTGTAAACGGCCGGTAAACTCATCCCATTCGGTAACTCGCTCATGTAAGACTTGGGCAACATCAACCATAGGTGCACTGGGCGCCTGCGCCTGCGGTGCGGTTTGCTCACCACAAGCAGAAAGAACGAAAGCGGCTATAGCCGTTAACGTCATCATTCGTAAAAAGTTATTCGTTATCATATTGCAATCCTTAAAGTGGCGGGCATTTCACGCTATTCGAACTCAAAAAATACATACCGATTGGTAAAGAATGTTCTGTACTGAGCGGTAATATATAGCGTAAAATGACGTTGTCAATAATTTTATATACCAATCGGTACAAATTTAATTAGCGAACGGATTACTACAAGGTATTGCATGAGCAGGTCTTAGGAAGAACAATTGATTTTTATAGCTTATTAGTGAATTTGAAGGGGTTTAATGGCTGTTATACATTGAACGATGAACTTAACTGCCACCTAGGATGACTAAGTAGGCATATTCACTTGTATCTGTGATTAGTCAGCAAGAGTGGCTTTACACCAGCTAAACCCATGTCTATCCTAGGGGCAATTGAGAATTGAGGAGCCTAATGATGTCAACCGTCACCCAGACGCCCTGTGTAGGTCGCCCACGCGCTTTCGACACTGAGGATGCATTAGCAAAAGCTTTAGAAGTTTTCTGGCGCAAAGGTTTTGAAGGTACGTCATTAACGGACTTAACCCAAGCAATGGGCATTAATAAACCTAGCCTTTATGCCGCGTTTGGTAATAAAGAGCAGTTATTTATCAAAGCAATAGAATTATATGAACAACGTCCCTGTGCATTTTTCTACCCTTCATTAGAACAAGAAACCGCCTATCAAGTTGTTGAAGCGATGTTATTAGGTGCTGCCAGCTCCTTAGTTGATGAAAGCCACCCGCAAGGCTGCTTGATTGTTCAAGGTGCCTTGACCTGCAGTGAAGCGGGACAAGCCATCAAACAAACCTTGATCAATCGTCGCCGCGACGGTGAAATAGCACTTTGTGAGCGCTTACAACGCGCTAAAGATGAAGGCGATTTACCCGCACATGCCGATCCTTTACTGCTGGCACGCTACATAGGCACTATGTTGCAAGGTATGGCCGTTCAAGCAACCAATGGCATTTGTCCAAAAGAACTGCGCAGTGTGGCTGAGCTGGTTCTGACACATTTTCGGGACGCTTTTTCTAAAAATTAACCCTATATTTCCCTATATAGGTGCTAAGAAGAATATAATCCTAATCATATCCCCCGATAAGACAATGATCTAACAGGGGGGATATGCAAATGCTAAATATTAACGCTAATGACTTAATTTTTAACGGCATGGGTCACAAGTGTGGGATGCAATAAATTGTCATGCACTGGACAACGGTGGCACACAGCATCTAAAAATATACGCTTCTGCTCCTCAGTAAGATCCGCATCTATACTCGCGTTAATGGCAATATCTTTAAAACCCACAGGATCATCCGAAGGCTGACCAAGCAAACCAGCACTATTCATCACAGCGCGAACATGTACGTCAAACTGACGCAACTCAATCTTCTGTTCGCGAGCAACCATCCTAGCAATCGCAGAAATACAACCGCCCAAAGAAAATAAGAACGTCTCTAAAGGGTTAGCACCCTCATTTGTTGCTGTAGGCTGATCAATCACTAAAAGATGCTCACGGATCTGAGCCGTGACTTTCCAATCACCAGCCATGTGTGTTGTTACTTCAATTACTTTTTCAGCCATTGATAAATACTCCATTAGATTTTATTCAATCAGATTATTCTAATGGTTGGTTATATAAAAATCATCGCCTAAGATCACAATATTAAGAAGACGCTTTATAATCGGTAATGCTTTCAGAAATGACTCAAGCCCCATAAAACCATTGGTCTAGCACATAAAACCTGTGTTATAAAAGCCTTACACCGCGTAACTGAATGGCAATAAAATGCACCACGAAATACGATCCATAGGTAAAAGACGACAGCAATTGAATATATTGATCTCGTTTTTGCTTGGCGCTATTTTATTATTGCTGTCGACATCTTATAGCATTGCGCAAGACGATAAACCTATACAAGTAGCACAGCATCTGAGCAGTATTACCCTCGCAGCTGAAGATAGCTGGCCGCCTTTTGCCGATCAATTAGGTCAAGGAATATCCCATCGGATCATTAAGGCTGCATTTTTACCCTCAGGAATTGAAGTAAAAAGCTTAGTTTTACCCTATACACGAGCTTTGATGATGGCTGAAAAAGGCAGTGTTGACGGGGTATTTAATGTCACTCGCGAAGCGAGTACTGAACAACGCTTCATCTTCGGTAAAATTCCACTTTTTGTTGCGACAGCCTCTTTTTATCAAAAAAATCAAAAACCACTGAATGCGATTAATAAGTGGGCATTGCCAAAAGGGACTGTGATTGGCGTAATTAAAAGCTATGAATACGGGGATGAATTTTCTCAGTTAGTGCAGCAGCAACAGCTTAATATTGTCACAGTTGCCACCCAACATCAGTTGATTAATCTACTATTGATAGGCCGCATTGATACAGCATTGATGTTCGATTTAGTCGCAAAGGAAAATTTGCAAAAAATGGGAGTAGACCATGATATTACTCCCGTATTTACAAATCATAGTAGCGATATTTATCTCGCATTTTCTAAGCAAAATCCGCAAGCACAGAACTTAGCCAAACAGCTCGATGAAGGCTTATCGCTGCTAAAAACAACCGGACAGTATGACACGCTACTCTCAGCAGCTCACTAATAGCTAGCGTTGTGAGCGAATAATCTCTTGATTTACCCAATATAACAATTGTTTGATAGCTTTAGACAGGACCTGATTCTGCCGCACAATATAGCCTAAGCTCGTTGTCGGAAATTGTGGGAGAGGAGTAATTTTTGTGGTGAGATTCGACTTAGTATAAACAGAAAACTCAGGCACTATTGCAACGCCAAATCCGGCTTCAGCCCAATCGATTTGAGCATCGACACTGCCGACTTCCATAATCCTATAATTCGATAAATTAAGTGAGGGTAATGCGGGATCTAACAGCTCACGGGTACGGGTATCATGGCCAAGTAAAATTAAGGTGGGTTGCTCGCTTAAACAGGCATCGATAGACCGTTTTGCCTGCTGCCATTGTTGCAAGTTATCCCCTAATGCACACCATTTAATTTGTTGTAACTCAGTAAAGTGCAATGGTTGACTCTCTTTTTGCGCAATCACAAAACCAAGATCAGCTTCGGCATTAGTCACTAATTCAGAAGCCTGCGATGAAGTAGTATTGAGCAATGAAAAATCAATCCCCGGGAACTCCGCTTTAAAAAGCTGAAATGGCTGGATCAATAATAACCGCGAGATAATATCACTTGCGGCAATCGTTAATGTACCTTGGCTAAGATTATTAATCGCATTGAGATCCGCTTGACAGATTTGTAGCTCCATTAACGTCCTTTCGCTACTTTCCAATAAACGAAATCCCGCCTGGGTTAACTTGAAAGGGTTACGCTCAATCAACTTTACCCGGGTCGTTTGCTCCAACTGCTTAATATGCAAGCTGACATTAGGTTGTGTCATATGCAGCGCAATGGCAGCCTTACCAAAGTGTTTGTGCTGCGCTAAGGTGACAAAGGTTTTTAACCAATGAATATCGAGCATTTTTCACCACCAAAGTAGAACTAGAGTTAATAATAACCAATGATATATGAAATCCTTATTGAGATGATAACTATAATTAATTTCTCTTATTCAAATGACAGGTCTAGCATAGCCTCTTAATCCAATGAGGAGATGTTGTTATGCCGTCGATCGTGGTTGTGGGTGCAAATTGGGGTGATGAAGGCAAAGGCCGCATCGTAGATTATTTAGCCGCTAATGCTGCAGCGAGTATCCGCTTCCAAGGCGGTAACAACGCAGGTCATACTGTAGTCAATGATTATGGTACCTTTAAATTACACCAATTACCCAGTGGCATATTCAATCCTAACTGCATTGCAGTATTAGGCCCTGGCATGGTGATAAGCCCTGCGGCACTGAGCCAAGAAATTGCTGAAGTACAAGCAACGGGTGTTGACGTTAAATTATGCGTTTCAGACCGTGCAACACTGTGCTTACCTTTGCATGCATTAGAAGACACCTTAGAAGAACAGCGTCTGGGCGATTTAGCCTATGGTTCAACCCGTCAAGGGATTGCACCAGCCTATGGCGACCGCGTGATGAAAAAAGGCATTCTAGTCGGCTGGTTAAACCAACCTGAAGTGCTACAAGAGCGCATTCAATTTATGCTTGATTGGAAAATGCCACAATTAAAGGCACTTTATCCAAGCTGCGATTTTGAGCAAACGGCCGCTGAAATGACCGCATGGTTATTAGAAGTGACCGCTCCTTGGCGTCCATTTATTTGCAACGTCACTGAACCGTTAAAAGCATTGCAAAAACAAGATGCTCACTTACTGTTTGAAGCTCAATTGGGTGCTGGCCGCGATTTAGTCTATGGTGAATATCCTTACACCACATCATCAAACGTCACTGCAGCTTATGCTGGTATCGGCAGTGGTTTACCTGCACTGCGTCCTGAGCGCGTAATTGCTGTAGCAAAAGCCTTTAGCTCATCTGTAGGTACAGGCACTTTAGTAACCGCAATGGAAGAGCAAGACGCATTCCGTGAAAGTGCTAACGAGTTTGGTGCTACCACGGGTCGTCCACGTGATATGGGTTATTTTGATGCTGTGGCAACTCGTAACGGTGTTGAGTTACAAGCGGCTACTGAAATCGCCTTAACCAAGATTGATTGCTTATCTGGCATGAAAGATCTCAAAATCTGTGTTGCCTATGCAGGCGAGCACACTGAGAACCCGATTTGGCCACAAACCGCTGCACTAACACCAGTATATGAGCAAATGCAGGGTTGGAGCGAAGACATTACCGGTTGTCGCACCTTTGAAAGCCTGCCTATCGGTGCCCAACAATATGTTGAACGTATCGAAGCCCTAATGGGTGTGCGTGTTAGCATGGTATCTGTTGGACCTGAGCGCGATCAAATGATCATTCGCTAACATAGCGTCAATGATTCGATAAAAGCCATATTCGCTTAAGTGAATATGGCTTTTTGCTTGTTATGGTGTTGTTCAAGCCGATAAACCGCTAAACTGGCGCGCTACGCTAATCACCCAAACTGATGTAAATTCCATGCCACAATTTAGCCCTATGTTTTCCTTTCCGGTTCAAATTTACTACGAAGATACCGATTTTTCTGGCGTGGTATATCACCCTAATTTTTTAAAATATTTCGAGCGTGCCCGTGAACATGTGATTGGTGCAGAACGGCTAAGTGCCTTATGGCAACAAAACCAGCTCGGTTTTGCCGTATATCGCAGTGATATGCTGTGCCATGAAGGAGTGGAGTTTGCCGATATTATCGATGTCCGTACTCAGTTTTACTTCGAGAGTAAGTACCGCACGGTATGGCAACAGGAGATTTGGCGACCTCAAGGTAAAAAACCTGCAGTAACAGCGACAATTGAAATGGTATGCATGAATCAAGCTCGTCAATTAGCACCTATGCCGGCAGAGTTGATTACGGTATTAAGTCGTGGATTTGTTATCAATGCACAGGAGTAACCTTGTGACGACCTGCATGAAGTGAATAAAAGAATAAAAGGCTCAACAGCAGGCTTTAAACTAAATTTATGCCCTGTTTAAGATTTAAGCGAGGTTATGCAACTGCTCCCAATTGGTTTCTAGCTCTGCAGCACGCATTGGTTTGGCATAATACATGCCTTGTAAGGTATCGACCCCCATCGCTACGAGCATATCTCTAATATCAAGCGTTTCAATTCCCTCTACTGTCACCTCATAACCCAGTTTTTTGGCGATATTAATGCTGGCCTCAAGAATATATTCCGATGGTTTATCCTGTCCAAGATCCTGTAAAAACGCCTTATCGATTTTGACTTCATTAACCGGTAAATGCTTTAAATAAGCTAAAGATGAATGACCTGTGCCAAAATCATCAATCGCAAGCTTAACGCCTATAGCTCGGAGCTGCGTTAAAGTTTTAACCGCTTTGGTTAAGTCGGTCATCAAGGTACTTTCAGTAATCTCAATCATCAAGGACTCAGGCGGTAACTGATAATGAGCCAGCCTTGCTGCTATGTCTTGCGGGAGTGTGTCGCTATCAAGATCACGCGTCGATAGATTGACCGCAACACAAAGATGCATTCCTGCGGCGCGCCATTTGGCTTGCTGTGCTAACACCTGTTCGAGTGCCCATTGGCTGACTAAATCAATCATGCCTGCGTATTCGGCCAAAGGAATAAACTCGCTTGGGGAGATAAAGCCCAGTTCATCATGCTCCCAGCGCATTAATGCTTCCACCTGAAAACATCGTCCAGTAGCAATATCTTGTTTAGCTTGATACACCATATAAAGCTGATTACGCAGTAGGCATTTAGGCAAACTATCAACAATTTTTAACTCTCTGAGCTGACGAATATCATCATTCTTGGCATAGAATGCAATGGCACTGCGGGTGTTTCGCGCTTTCTTGAGTGCTAAATCGGCTCGACGTAACATTTGGCTCGTATCAGCATAATGTTGTTGTAAATGCACACAGCCGATTTGAAGTTTTACGCTCAATGGCCTGCCTTTAATATTGAACGGTACTTGTAAACGCCCGCGTAAGTGCACAAGTTGCTCTTCTGATAATGTTTGTTCGTAATATAGAAAAAACTCATCACCATTAAGCCTTGCCACTAATCTTGGCGCTAAATTTAAGGTGTTTACACGCTCAGCAAATTGCTTTAGTAGCATATCTCCAAACACAAACCCGAACAGATCACTCACATAACGAAATCGATAAATATCAATCAACACTATGGTGCCTTGAGTCAGCGGCATCATTGCAGTGAGTGCACGTTTCAGCCCCACGCGGTTGGCTAAACCTGTCAGTTTGTCTTTACCGACATTGGCTGGTAACGCCTTTAATAATTCATTAAGGCTATGATAAAGCGCGGCAAACTCCTGTGGGACAATAGTTATATTTAACGCTTTGCGTTCAAGATTTTGTTGCTCTAACTGGAAACAGAGCTGGGCTAAGAATTGTTGTTGTGATCGTAAAGTGCGGAATTTTTCTTGTAGGAGGTACAGTAAAACAATCAATAAAGTGAGGGTGGCGACAACTAATCCTATTATAAGCATTTCAACCTCACCTTATCTGTAACGTTTTAACATGGTCTTTTTTGTGTCGTGATATCAAGCTCACTTGTATGCCACAAAGGCCAACTAATTATTGGTAACTTTCTCTAATCGAATGGAATTGTTTTATAAATTCATCACTTGCCAAATTATCTGTTGTCACTGGCAATCCACGAGCAACAAATACACCAAGACGTTGCTCTAATTCAGAGCCTGCACGTAACTCACCCGTGTAAAATGCTGCTGCGCGAATAAAATCAAGATAAGTAACTTCATCGGGTAAATAAGGTAAATCAGCCCAACGCTCAACCACTTCCATCACTTCACTAGAAAAATCCCAACTTTTTAACACTGCACGCCCCAAAGGTCCCTGCATTTTTCTAACCAGTGCCCGTAATTGATCAATACTGGTAAATAAGTGCGGCTGCGCCTCGGCCTCAGTCAACACTGGCAAGGCGCCAATATTGTGTACCAACCCTGCAAGAGTCAAAGTATCAATATTTAATTTACTGCTTGAATGGCGTTGGTTATATATCTGTAACATCGCACAAGCTGCTGCGGTAACATCAATTGAAGTACGCCAAACTTCATCCATCACTTCCCATACCATTTCATTGGTAGAAATAAATAATTGTTCCATCGCGACAGAAGTCGCAATGCTTTTAATTTGGAATAAACCAATACGTGAAACGGCACTGTTAATACTTTCAGCCGGGATACCACGGCTATATAAGGCACTATTGGCGACCTTAATGATACGCGCTGAAATAGCCGCATCTTGACCAATTACTTCAGCAACTTGCTTAAGGCTTGCATCGGAGCGCCCAACAACCTCTTGTACCCGCATTGCCACTTCAGGCAAGGTAGGTAAAACTAAGACATCATCTTTTAGTTTTTTTAATAAACTGACTAATAATAGATGTTCGGTAGACATCTTGGCTCCCATCAATATGTAAACATGAACACAGTATAATGGCAGTATATCAGTTGCTTGTAATTAGATGCGTACAAAACTAGCAGATATTAATAATTTGTATGATGACGTTAATTATTTTGCCTCAAACACTAAGCCCATCAGATACTGCCCTCTAAGCTAAAGTCAAACAGGCTATATTCATAAAGTGTGAAGTACCGCTAAAGTTAACTAAGGCAATTTGCACAAGCTGACCGCTATTATGTAAAATTCTGCCCCCGCGCACTGCGTCAATATTAATCAATTTGAGAGTTATTATGTTTAAACCTGAGCTGTTGTCTCCAGCTGGAACCTTAAAAAACATGCGCTACGCCTTTGCCTATGGTGCAGATGCTGTGTATGCCGGTCAGCCGAGATATAGTTTAAGGGTACGCAACAATGACTTTAAAATGGAAAACCTTGCCACAGGGATTGAAGAGGCCCATGCGCTTGGTAAAAAACTCTATGTGGTGAGTAATATTGCGCCGCACAATGCCAAACTTAAAACCTACATCAAAGACATGGAGCCCGTAGTGGCGATGAAGCCTGATGCGCTGATCATGTCAGATCCCGGTCTTATTATGATGGTGCGTGAAGCCTTTCCCGATCAAGTGGTGCATTTATCCGTACAGGCGAATGCCATTAACTGGGCCTCGGTCAAGTTTTGGCAAACCCAAGGGATTAAACGGGTGATTTTATCCCGTGAATTATCTTTAGATGAAATTGAAGAGATTCGCCAACGTTGCCCAGATATCGAGCTTGAGGTATTTGTTCACGGCGCCTTATGCATGGCTTATTCTGGCCGCTGTTTACTCTCGGGCTATATGAATAAACGCGATCCAAATCAAGGCACTTGTACTAATGCCTGCCGCTGGAAATACGATGTGCACGAGGCACAGCAAAACGACAGTGGCGACATCATCGCTATGCCTAGTGCAGTGCAAATTGAAACCCCAACAACCTTAGGCGCTGGGGCACCAACGGACCAAATATTCCTACTACAAGAAGCCAATCGTCCGGGCGAATATATGCCCGCCTTTGAAGATGAGCATGGCACTTATATTATGAACTCCAAAGATTTACGGGCGATTCAGCACGTAGAACGCCTAACTAAGATGGGTATAGACTCGCTCAAAATTGAAGGCCGAACAAAATCTTTCTATTATGTTGCACGCACCGCGCAACTGTATCGCCGAGCGATTGAAGATGCCTCATCGGGCAAAGATTTTGATCGCAGCCTGATGAACCAATTAGAGGGCTTAGCCCATCGCGGTTATACCGAAGGCTTTTTGCGTCGCCATGTGCATGATGAATATCAAAATTACGATTATGGCTACTCTATCAGCGACACCCAACAATTTGTCGGTGAACTTACGGGTAAACGTAATCTTGCAGGCTTGGCTGAAATTGAAGTCAAAAATAAATTTTTAGTGGGTGATAGCGTCGAGTTGATGACACCACAAGGTAATATCAGCTTGACAATTAAACAGCTTGAAAACCGAAAGGCTGAATCAGTTGAAGCTGGGCTCGGCTCTGGACATACCGTTTATTTACCTGTACCTAAAGAGGTGGATGTCAGTCACGGAATTTTACTGCGTAACTTGCCACAGGGCCAAGATACCCGTAACCCACATGAACTAGGTTAACCAGATGGCACTATTGATCGACGACAGCTGTATTAACTGCGATATGTGTGAGCCTGAATGCCCAAATCAGGCCATCGCGCTCGGTGAGGAGATTTATGAAATCGATCCTGACCGCTGTACTGAATGCGTTGGCCACTATGATAAGCCCACTTGTGTTTCGGTCTGCCCGATTGATTGTATCGATCCTGATCCTAACCACGTCGAATCCAACGATGAGCTATTAGTCAAATTTGCTGTATTAACGCAAAAAACCGAATAACAACATAAACAAACAGCCCTATCAGTGATAAGGCTGTGGCTGAGCGCAATGGTGAATACCAATAACTTACATTAAAAACTCGCTGATTTAGCCAGAATGCTCGTTGGTTTAGCTTCGATTTGTAACCGCTCAATGGCTGCGGCTAATTTTGCCACACTAAGGCGAATAGGCGCTGGCATAGTGGCAAACTCTATACTTAATAATAGGTTTTTGACTTCGAGCCCTAATTCTGTATCACCTTGAATACTCATTTTACGTTGAAAAAATAAACTATCGGGATCTTCCTTCGCTGCTGCCACTAAAATCAACTCTGCCGAATTAGCACTAAAAGTGACCTGCGCATCAGTTAACGGTCTGACTTGCCACTGGCCATCAAAACTGACCTCAAATGCCAGTTGTAAGTCTTCAACGCAAATGGCCACCCACTTATCTTCCAAAAAATTGAGCTCATCGAGATGAGTTTGCGGCGCTAATAATACTCTAAGTAATTGGCTAATGACTTTTGCCTTAAGGCTAAAAGGTACCTTAGCAAGAGGAAAGCCTATAACCTTAGGTGTAAATTCAAGAAGTTGCTTGGCTAAATTTGCAGAAAAAACAGCAGACATGTGCGCTTACCTAGTAAAAATAAATACATATATCGCAGTTTAACGAGATTTTATGATCTTAAACCTGTTTTAAATCAATTCACCGTCATTCAATCTTCCCTAAACTCTGCGACTATCTTTTTATCGGGAGCATCATTATGGAACTGTTGTGTCCAGCAGGAAATCTCGCCTCGCTAAAATCGGCTATACAAGCCGGAGCCGACGCGGTGTATTTAGGATTAAAAGACGATACTAATGCGCGTTCATTTGCGGGATTAAACTTCACCCCTGACAAATTACAAGAGGCCGCTGAGTTTACTCAGGCCCGTGGTAAGAAAATATTTTTAACCCTCAATACTTTTCCTAAGCCGACAGAAGAACACCGCTGGTACCAGGCCATTGATTTAGCAGCAAAACTCGGTATGGATGCCCTAATTATCGCCGATATCTCCTTACTCGATTATGCCCATACACATTATCCGCAACTGCCGCTACATCTTTCAGTGCAGGCCAGTGCCACCAATCTTGGCGCGCTGAATTTTTATAAAGAAGCGTTCAATATTGCCCGCGTTGTATTACCACGGGTGTTATCGATGAAGCAGGTGCGCGATCTTGCTAAGGTGAGCCCTGTTGATCTTGAGGTATTTGCCTTTGGTAGTCTGTGCATTATGGCCGAGGGTCGCTGTCATCTTTCTTCCTATGTAACAGGGCAATCCCCCAATACGGGCGGCTCATGCTCACCGGCTAAACATGTACGCTGGCAAGAGGAAGGTCAAGACAGATTAACCCGCCTCAATGATGTGTTAATTGACAAATCAACCCTTGATGAGCAAATGGGCTATCCCGTTGTTTGCAAAGGACGATACTTGACCGATGAGCAAGATTCTCCCAGCTATTTACTTGAATCACCCACCAGCTTAAATACACTCAGCTTAATCCCTGAGCTCGCCAAAGCTGGCATTGTGTCGCTTAAAATTGAAGGTCGCCAACGCAGCCCAGCCTATGTTGAGCAAGTCACTAAAGTGTGGCGCCAAGCAATAGATACCTATTTGCAGCATCCCGATAAATTTCAAACTCAATCGCACTGGGAACAAGCCCTCGCTAAGGTCTCTGAAGGCCAAATCACCACACTCGGTGCGTACGAACGCAACTGGCAATAACACCTAAGACAAAAAAGGACACCTATGAATATTTCCCTAGGCCCATTGTTATATTGCTGGCAAAAGCAACAGGTATCAGATTTTTATCAGCAAGTTGCAGCCAGTAACATTCCGTTAGTTTATCTGGGTGAAGCGGTTTGTAGCCGTAGACGTGAACTCAAATGGGGCGATTATCTTGAGCTCGCGCAGATGCTTAAACAAGCGGGTAAAGATGTGGTTATTTCAACGCTGGCACTCATTGAAGCACCATCGGAATATACCGAGCTTAAACGCCAAGTCGATAATGGCGAGTTTATTATTGAAGCCAACGACATGGCGGCGGTTTATCTGGCCAAAGAACATAAGCTACCTTTTGTGTGTGGTGCAAGTATCAACAATTATAATCGCGCCAGTTTAGATATTTTAGCGCGTTTTGGTATGCAACGATTTGTGATGCCGATTGAATTATCCAAGGCATGGCTTGGCCAAGTGATCCAAGATAAACCTGCGTTTGAAGTTGAAGTCCTCGGACACGGCTATCTGCCCTTAGCCCATTCAGCGCGCTGTTTTACTGCGCGTCATAAACAACTCACCAAAGACAGTTGCGAGACTATTTGCCGTCAATACAGTAAAGGGCTACTCGCGCAAACCCAAGAACAGCAGCCACTATTACGCTTAAATGGCATTCAAACTCAATCGGCGGCCTGCTTAGATTTACGCAGTGAACTCGCCGACATGGAACAAATGGGAGTTGATGTATTTCGAGTATCGCCCAGTAGCATGGAGTGTATTGCCAACGCCAGCGCCTTAGTCGATAGCATTAACACGCCATCAGCGCTTCAGTCTAATACAGTGCCGTTAAGTGCAGAACAATGTAATGGCTATTGGTTTGGAGAGGCGGGATTAACGATGCAACTCAGTGAATAAACCATGTATCCAGTAAAAAATCATGCCGCTATCAAAGGACAATATTGAAGTAATGGATACGCTAAACAGGCTATTAGCACAAAGTTGCTGATCGTATAGAGTATAAATAGAAAAGAGAGGCAGGGTTACGATCTAAGCTTGGTCCTTAACTGACTGAACAACAATACGCTTGTCCAAGTTAATAAACTCCCCAGCCCTATCCATTCTAGTAGGGCTGGCCACCACAATCGTGGACGAGGTAACTGCATCACCATCTCTTGATAAAATGGTCTATCACCCTCGGTTAAGCCTAACTGTAATTGCGGTGCGTATAAAAATGTCATCATACTGCACAAAACAATTAACGCCAGTAATCCTGTCCAACGGCTAAATTGAGATTGACCAAAACCAATTAAACATAAGTGCAAAATCGCACTTAAACTCCCTAAGTAAAAAAAACATTTCAAGCCAAAAACATGTAAGTGATACACGTTTAGCGGAAATAATCCCATGCTTGCTAGTGCTAAAAACGTTAATGCCAAACAAATAAAGAAACAAGATTCCCATGGAGAGCGCAAATGCGCTAACGAAGATAAGCAGTATAAAACCACACTTAAACTACCAAAAAATAATCCACCGTTAAGGACAACAGCCAACGAGGAATCACCATAGGTGCCTAATTCGCTTAAGGTATGATTTAAAAAATTGAAGCCTCGCACTCCAGGACCATCAAAGCCCAACACTGCAATAATAATTCCGACTAATAGCCCGTAAATCCCCAAAAAACCAAATTTAACGGCTAATGTTGAGGCGCCTTTTGTCGTAATCTGCTCTACGTTAACAATCATGAATACAGAAGTGAGATAACCATGTGACTAATTTACATGTAAATAAGAACATTTAAAGCGGCCGACGTCCTGTTTATGAGTAAAACTTTATTTTTATCGTTATTAACGACTTTTTAGTCAGTTGACTTGGTTTTATTAAATGGCAACATAACTTGCTAAAACACTGTGATAGAAACTAAAACTCAAAAATTTTACGCATAAACATGTATTTCTGCACACCTATATATTTAATGCCACGACGATACCCATTAACAATTACTAATGTAAGCTTTAGTCAACTCGACATGGGCTTAACGGGCGTTAATCGAACGGTAACTGAACCAATACCGCTTGCGCCTCGCATTTTTGGGGTTTTTCATTCAAAAAAGGTCCGCGAGCAAACTTACTCACAAAATAAAACACTACCAAAACCAACTCTTAACAAATTGTGATAACTAACTGTTTATAAAAGTTAAATACCTAAAATATTAATCGCGCGGTAGAAATATCATCAATCACTCAAGCAAAATAACTATGCTGTTTTGCTGCTTAATACCAAACTAACTAGCGAATCGTTTACATAGCAAGGCTAAGCGAGTAACCTTCCCCTTCTCATTTTTGAGTTGAATTTAAATGCATCTAAATGGGCAGTAAAAAATTCGTTAGATCCGCCTAAAAATTTCAAATTTATCATGTACGACTCGTACTTTAAGGTGTACAAAATTGGCTACTAAAAATAAAAACCGCAATATAAAGACGATACTCACCTTTATCGTCCCTTCGCTGATCGGTCTGTTGCTATTTATGACACCTATTAGCTATAACGATGCGATTACCATTCCTATCGCGATCATTTCTAAAGCATTACAAAGTGCATTAAGCGGTGTGTTAACTCTGATTGTGACCATTATTGTGGTAGCAATGGCGCTAGCATCTTTACTATCAAAAGTGCTTAAACCTAAGTTTGTGACTCAAAACCACTTTTTAAATGGTTTATTAAATATCAGCCCTTTATGGTTAACGGCCCGTATCGTAGGTGCAGTGTTTATCGTACTGACTTACTTAGGCTTAGGCCCTGAAGCCATTAACTCATCAAGTACTGGAGCTTTAGTTCTAAACGATTTACTACCGGTATTATTCTCAGTCTTTATCTTTGCCGGCATGTTACTGCCACTCCTACTTAATTTTGGTCTACTTGAACTATTTGGCACACTGCTAACTAAAATCATGCGTCCAGTATTTAATCTACCGGGTCGTAGCGCAATCGACTGTATGGCATCGTGGCTAGGTGATGGCAGTGTCGGGATTTTACTGACCAGCAAACAGTATGAAGCACGCTTTTATACCCAAAGAGAAGCCGCCGTTATTGGCACCACGTTCTCGGCGGTATCGATTACCTTCAGCTTAGTGGTGATCTCGCAGGTTAAGTTAGAGCACATGTTTGTACCCTTCTATTTAACCGTATGTTTAGCCGGTTTTGCCGCTGCAGTGATTGTGCCTAAATTGCCACCATTGTCGTGGAAGAAAGACCACTACATCGACGATACCCCACGTACGCCTGATGACGAGCTAATCCCCGCAGGACACAGCGCGTTATCTTGGGGGTTTGATAAAGCCTTAGAGAAAGCAGCCAACGCTGGTGGCATCAAAGCTGTTTTAAATGAAGGGATTAAAAACGTTCTCGATATGGTGTTTGGTATTCTTCCCGTGGTCATGGCCATTGGTACTACCGCACTGATTATTGCCGAGTACACTCCTATTTTTAACTATCTCGGTATGCCGTTTATTCCCTTACTTGAATTGCTGCATATTCCAGAAGCCACTGAAGCCTCTAAAACCATCGTCGTCGGTTTTGCAGATATGTTTATTCCATCGATTCTTGCCAGCTCGATTGAATCGGATATGACCCGCTTCGTGATTGCAGCGTTGTCGGTAACCCAATTGATTTACATGAGTGAAGTCGGCGCCCTGCTTATTGGCAGTAAAATTCCAGTGAACTTTGTTGAGCTATTTGTGGTGTTTATTCTACGGACGTTAGTCACACTGCCTGTTATCGCGGGTGTGGCGCATTTACTCTTTTAATGTTCTTTGAATAGAAGCTCGATACATTTAATCAAGGTTAGTAAACAGCAATAAAACTATTAAAAAAGGAGTCCATGCTACTGGGCTCCTTTTTTTGTTTATATTTCAACACTATCATGCCCAATGCCTATCGTTTTAAAAGTACATCACGTACTTTTCTATCAACCGACACCAACACATTACGTCACCATTATTTCTAACAAAAACTATCATGACCTTATTGAGCTAAGCGCAGAAAGCCGCACTGATGCTGAATAGATGCATAATTTGGTAGAACAAATATTTACGTTAACAATTTGTAATCAGGTTAGCTAATTAATTGGCACTCTGTTATAAGTAGCTGTAATGAAGCGTGTTAAATCAACCAGCCTCAGGGTAGGTAAGCATGAAGGGGAATATTATGTCGATTGTTGTCGCCGATATTATGAGCACCCGCATCGTCACAATTGAAATGGACGATCGTCTCAGTGTGGTAAAAGAGATATTCGAACAGGCAAATTTCCATCATTTATTAGTGGTTGATAATAACAAACTTGAAGGCGTGCTTTCAGAGCGAGATCTATTACGTGCCATTAGCCCACACATTGGCAGTATCGGCGAGACAGTTAAGGACTTAGAAACCTTACAAAAACGCGTGCATCAGGTCATGGCTCGAAACCCTATCACCGTTGCCCCAAATGTGTGCTTAGACACCGCCGCCCATCTTATTTTAGACCATCATGTTGGGTGCTTACCGGTACTCGATAATGGCCGCTTAGTGGGTATCGTAACTTGGAAAGACTTACTTCGAGCTTATTCAGAACATCTTTCATTGGCAGAAAGCGAGTGCTAAGTCAGTTAGCACTCGCTTTTTAGTGTCACGTTTGAGTATTTAAATCGCCCAGCCGCCCATATAAAATACAACTAAACCGAGGGTAATTGCTAACACGCCTACTTTTAGTTTGCGCCACTCACCGCTACAAATACGACCTACCACCAGCGTGACGAAACCCAGCATAATGCCGGTGACGATATTACAACTTAAAATAATAAACACCGCGCAGGTTAAGCCCGCCATGGCATCCACTTTATCGTTAAAGTCGAGTTTTGCCACATTGCTCAGCATTAATAGTCCAACATACATCAACGCTGGCGCTGTCGCATACGCAGGGACTAAATAGCTTAACGGTGCTAAAAACATCATCAATAAAAACAGTACGCCAACAATCGTCGCCGTTAACCCTGTTTTACCGCCAGCAGCAGTACCTGCTGCCGACTCGATGTATACCGCTGCAGGTGCGCCGCCAACCAAGCCTGCCACCATGCTGCTAACAGAATCTGAAGTTAAAGCTCTGCCACCACCAACAATATTGTCATCTTTATCAAGTAGATTTGCTTGCCCTGCTACAGCGCGGATAGTCCCGGTCGCATCAAAAATCGCCGTCATGACTAATGCGAGTACGATAGGCAATACCACAGGATTAAAAGCACCCATAATATCAAGCCGACCAATCAGTGAATGTTCAGAAGCTAAATCAGGTAAGGCAAATAAACCTTGGTATTTAACGCTCGGGTCAAACACTAAGCCAAATACCGATAAGACGATAATCACCAACAAAATCCCGCCAGGCACGCCGCGACGCTCTAAACCAATAGTCGCCGCTAAACCTAAAACGGTGGCGATAACTGGCAAGCTATTAATATCACCTAATTTCACCGGTAAACCCGCGCTATTGGCCACAATCAACTGCACGCTATTGGTAGCAATCAAGAGTAAAAACAAGCCAATACCGATACCCGTACCATGGGCTATCCCCTTGGGCAAATTAGCCAGCACCCATTGGCGAATTCCCGTCACACTCACGAATGTGAAGGTCACCCCCATCAAGAAGATAGCGCCTAATGTGACCGGAATCGACATGCCTTGGCCGAGCACTAAGCTAAAAGCAGTAAAGGCCGTCAGCGAAATAGCGCAACCAATGGCCATAGGTAAATTAGCCCATAACCCCATCAATAAAGAACCAAAGGCGGCGATTAAACAGGTGGCAATAAATACAGCGCCAGGATCAAACCCCGCTTGGCCTAGCATGTTTGGTACGACAATTACTGAGTAAACCATCGCGAGGAAAGTTGTCAATCCCGCAATCACTTCTTGGCGAACAGTACTGCCACGTTGTTGGATAGAAAAATAACGGTCCAGAAACGAACCTGAGGGTACGGCTGTTGAACTCAATTGCTCAGACATAATAGGGTTATACCTTGTGATCTCTTAAAATAGGGTCGATACCAATTGGCTTAAAATGCAATTAGCGACACGGGCTGCGGCAGATTAGAGCCCTAAATCTCAGTAAGACTTAGGTGAGAGATCCATATCATTTTCCTACAATGGGGAAAATCCATGATCTGCAAGCTGTATGCTTTTCGAGAGTTAACCGTAGTTAAACCAATAAACACAGCCATTGTTGGCCGCGGATAATACGGGAAAAACCCGAAAAAAGCTAAGGCACAGCAAAGACTTTGGCAAATAATTAGCAGTAAAAATAGAACTCTGTTGTTTGAAAAAAAATAACCTAGATTAAAGTCATCACCAACAATAAATCGTCATTACAAATTTTCATAATCTTTCATATTTTATCAAATCTCGTTCATGCCTACACGCAAGTCTATTCACACCTACACTTTATAGTAACCCTATCAAACATCGCTTTCGATCGGAGTCTATTCCAATGACAAAGTCCAATATGCAAGTACAAACACCAGAATCATCCACGCGCAGTCGTGAATTTAAAGCGCTTGGATTCATCATATTTCTACTCTTCCCCGCACTCACCATCGCCGGGATCGGTTTTTATGGGCTCGTCATCTGGATGATCCAAGCTTTCGGCGGCGTTGCCGGCCACTAAATCTACCGTTATTTAACATGCAGTTACTTTTTTGAGGACGCGATTATGAAGTGGTTAACCAACCTCTGGCGCACACTGAACCAACCTACTAAAGCGCTCACCTTAGGCGCGGTAAGTATTAGCGCTTTTATCATGGGCATCATTTTCTGGGGCGGATTTAACACCGCACTTGAAGCCACCAATACCGAAGCTTTTTGTATCAGCTGTCATAGTATGGAAAGTAAGCCGTACCAAGAATTACAAGAAACCGTACATTGGTCGAATCATTCTGGCGTGCGCGCCACTTGCCCCGATTGTCACGTACCGCATAACTGGAGCCGTAAAATCGCCCGAAAAATGGAAGCTTCGCACGATGTCTGGGGCTGGTTATTTAACACGGTTAATACTCCTGAGAAATTCGAAGCTAAACGTTTAGAAATGGCGAGCCGTGAATGGAAACGTTTTGACAGAGATAACTCCTTAGCCTGTAAAAACTGCCACAACTACAACTCGATGAAATGGGAAACCATGTCAACACTGGCCCAAAAACAGATGAAACGCGCCGCCGAAATCGACCAAAGCTGTATCGATTGCCACAAAGGTATTGCTCACCATTTACCAGAAATGGGCACTGCTCGGGCGCCAGAACTGATTGCCGAAGTTGGCTCAGGTGTTAGCTCAGTAGAAACCAATCAAAGCTATTACAGTGCTCTAACTAAACCTTTATTCTTCACAGACAAAGGCGATGTGGAAGCAGGCACACTCAACGTAGCGACTAAAGTAAAAGTGCTTGATACCCAAGGTAAACGCATCAAAATAGCTATCGAAGGTTGGCGTAAAAAGATTGGTGCTGGCCGCGTGATCTACATGGACTTTGGCGTGAATATTTTGTCCGCGCAGCTGAGCAAAGATGCCGCTGAAACCGAAGGCGTAATCCAAACCTTTGAAGAAAAAGAAGACCCTATGACTGGCCTAAAATGGCAGCGGATTGAAGCGCAGATTTGGACCGAGAAAGATTACCTGCTGACCGATCTGCAACCGCTTTGGGGTTACGCCAAAACGACCTTCCGCTCAAGCTGTAGTGTATGCCATACCCAACCAGATGAAGCGCACTTTGATGCCAATACTTGGCCGGGGATGTTCCAAGGCATGTTGGCCTTTGTGAATATGGATCAAGACACCCAAGCGTTAGTGCAGAAGTATCTGCAGGAACATTCATCTACTTTTGTGAAAAAAGAGCACTAATTCGGGAGTAATACTATGAACAGACGAGATTTTTTAAAGGGCATCGCCTCATCCTCTTTCGTCGCCTTAGGTGGCAGCTCAGTGTTAGCGCCCTTAAATGCCTTAGCCAAAACGGGCATTAATGAAGACGAATGGTTAACCACAGGCTCACACTTTGGCGCCTTTAAAATTAAGCGCAAAAATGGCGTAATTTCCGAGGTAAAACCCTTTGACCTCGACAAGTACCCAACGGACATGATTAACGGTATCCGCGGCATGGTCTATAACCCATCTCGCGTGCGTTACCCTATGGTGCGTTTAGATTTTTTACTCAAAGGCCATAAAAGCAATACTTTGCAACGGGGTGATTTTCGCTTCGTTCGGGTCACATGGGACAAGGCATTAAAACTGTTTAAGCATTCACTCGATGAAGTGCAAACCAAATATGGCCCATCGGGCCTACATGCGGGGCAAACGGGTTGGCGCGCCACGGGTCAACTGCATTCTTGCACCAGCCATATGCAGCGCGCTGTGGGTATGCACGGCAATTATGTGAAGAAAATTGGCGATTATTCAACTGGCGCAGGCCAAACCATCATGCCTTACGTATTAGGCTCAACTGAGGTTTATGCCCAAGGTACTTCTTGGCCACTGATTTTAGAGCACAGCGATACTATTATCCTGTGGTCAAACGATCCGTATAAAAACCTACAAGTGGGTTGGAATGCTGAAACTCACGAATCATTTGCCTACCTTGCGCAACTAAAAGAAAAGGTCAAACAAGGCAAGATTCGGGTGATCAGTATCGATCCCGTGGTATCAAAAACCCAAACCTATTTAGATTGCGAGCAACTTTACGTCAACCCACAAACCGACGTGACGTTAATGTTGGCTATCGCCCACGAGATGATCAGCCAGAAACTCTATGATGATAAATTTATCCAAGCTTACAGCCTAGGCTTTGAAGAGTTTGTTCCCTATGTGATGGGCACTAAAGATGGCATAGCTAAAACCCCTGAATGGGCCGCGCCCATCTGCGGTATTGAGGCCCATGTTATTCGCGACCTCACCAAAACCTTAGTCAAAGGCCGTACCCAATTTATGATGGGTTGGTGTATTCAGCGCCAACAGCATGGCGAACAACCCTATTGGATGGCAGCGGTGTTAGCGACCATGATGGGTCAAATTGGTTTGCCAGGTGGTGGTATTAGCTATGGTCACCACTACTCGAGTATTGGTGTTCCTGCATCGGGCGCCGCAGCACCGGGGGCTTTTCCACGTAACTTAGACGAAAATCAAAAACCGCTTTTCGATAGCACTGACTTTAAAGGTGCCAGCAGTACTATTCCGGTTGCCCGCTGGATTGATGCGATTCTCGAACCTGGCAAAACTATTGACGCCAACGGTTCAAAAGTAGTCTATCCCGATATTAAAATGATGGTGTTCTCCGGTAATAATCCATGGAACCACCATCAAGATAGAAACCGCATGAAGCAGGCTTTCCACAAATTAGAGTGTGTGGTCAGCATCGATGTGAACTGGACCGCGACCTGCCGTTTCTCGGATATTGTGCTACCCGCTTGTACGACCTATGAGCGCAACGATCTTGATGTTTATGGTGCTTATGCCAACCGCGGTATTTTGGCTATGCAAAAAATGGTGGAGCCGCTATTTGATAGTTTGTCTGACTTTGAAATTTTTACTCGTTTTGCCGCCGTGCTTGGCAAAGAAAAAGAATACACTCGTAACTTAAGCGAAATGGAATGGATCCAAAACCTCTATAACGATTGCAAAGCCGCTAATGCTGGCAAATTTGCTATGCCAGACTTTGCCACCTTCTGGAAACAAGGTTATGTACATTTTGGCGATGGAGAAGTATGGACGCGCCATGCCGACTTTAGAAACGATCCTGAAATCAATCCACTAGGCACGCCATCAGGCTTAATTGAAATATTTAGCCGTAAAATAGACCAGTTTGGTTACGATGATTGTAAAGGCCACCCTACCTGGATGGAAAAAGCCGAGCGTAGCCATGGCGGGCCTGGCTCAGACAAACACCCAGTGTGGTTACAATCTTGCCATCCTGATAAACGTTTGCACTCACAGATGTGTGAATCGCAAGAGTACCGCGAAACCTACACAGTTAATGGCCGCGAACCTGTGTATATCAGCCCAATAGACGCTAAAACGCGTAGTATCAAAGAGGGTGATATCGTGCGAGTGTTCAACGACCGTGGCCAATTACTGGCAGGCGCTGTGATATCAAACAATTTCCCTAAAGGCGTTGTACGTATTCACGAAGGCGCCTGGTATGGCCCTGTGGGTAAAGATGGCAGTGTTGAGGGCGGCGCTGAAGTGGGCGCGTTATGTAGCTATGGCGATCCTAACACCCTCACCTTGGACATAGGCACATCAAAGCTTGCCCAAGCTTGCTCTGCTTATACTTGCTTAGTTGAGTTTGAGAAATACCAAGGTAAAGTGCCTAAGGTCAGCTCCTTCGATGGCCCACTGGAAGTTGAAATATAAGCTTAAAACCATCACGTTGGGTGCGCCGAATATGGCGTATCCTGCGTGTAAAAAATCTAATCCACAAAATCTAAGTATTCAATCTTAGCGCCAAACTAAAGCATCAACATTGAGGAATATACAATGAGTCAAGTCGATATCAACCATGCCAGAGCCTTGGTTTATCAACTATTATCGTCACTGTTTGCCCGCGAAATTGATGAGAAAAGACTTAAAGAGCTTACTAGCAAAGCGGCGCAGCAATTCTGGAACCAGCTTGGTAGCGACACTCAGCTATCGCCATCCGTAGATAAAATACGCAGTAGACTCAATGAAATACAAGACAATGAGGCACTGCTCGAACTCGCAGCCGATTACTGCGGTATCTTCCTTGTCGGCACGAAGTACAGCGCTTCACCCTATGCGAGCCTGTATTTAAATACCGAAGATGAGCCACTCTTGTTTGGTCAGCAACATCAACAAATGAGTGAGTTTTTGCACCAAAGTAAATTACAGGTACAAAGCCATTTTCCAGAGCCTGCAGACCATTTGGCCGTTATGCTCGCCTATATGGCGCACTTATGTTGTCACAGTGATGACAGCACCCAATTGCGCTTTTTGGAAACCTGCATCAATTCTTGGTTAGCCACGTTTACAGCACAACTGATCAAATGCGACAAAAATGGTTTTTATAGCGCGGTGGCAATACTGACTCTCGAGTGGGTGAAGCAAGATACCTTACAGTTTGAACCACAGATGGCATAAATAGGCTCAAGCTTGCATTAATCCGCTAGTATTGAGTTAATCAATCAAGCGAATATCATGCCGATGACATTCGCTTGATTGCTTTATCAAACCTACTCCAATTCAAGCTATCGACCATAAATAGCCAGTAAACCGATAAGTGAACTAACTTTGCCGTTCTAGCCATTGCTGTAAAGCAGCGATCGATGCCTGCCGGCAAGACTCAAGTTGCTGATACTGGGCAAATCCTAACAGGTTACTAGCACTGTTTTTTTGCACTACTTCTAATCTCTTAGCTAATTGCGCTAACGCTATCAACCCCATGCTGGCGCTACTGCCCTTAAGTCCGTGTAGCAGTTTTGCCGCATCACAATTAGTTGCTGTGGGTGACAGGCTGGCAATTTGCTCACTACTGGACTCACTAAATAACTCAAGCATAGAAATCAGCGCATTGACACCAAGCACCTCTTTATCTTGCTCTAACTGTGTTACATCTAATAATGGTTCATCATCAATCACAAGCATGGTCGCTTGCGTTTTAGAGGCAAATGCAACTGGGGCTAATACCACTGGCTCAGCGCCATTAGCTGCTGATGCGATAATGGGCGGTGTGGCTATGGGCGATGCAGCAACGGCAACACCTAACCATTGCGTTAAAGTTGGTAGACTCAGTGGTTTAGCGAGTACGCTATCAAATCCCACTTTGTGATAAAGCTGCAAGTCCTCACTTTGTATCTGGGCAGTGAAGGCAGCAAACTTCACATTAGGAGTGGTTATCAATTTTTTTAATTGCGGCAATAAATCGATACCAGACCCATCACTGAGCTGAATATCGAGCATTACAGTATCAAAGCGCCAACTACTTGAACTTGCAAACTCAAGCGCTTGTTGGCAGCTCATAGCAAGCACTGACTCATGGCCTAGATGTGCTAAAAACCCCTGCGCTACCATAACATTAACGTTATTATCCTCTACCACCAGCACTTGACGAGCAGGCACAGACGCATGACTCTTTACTTCTAGGGCATCCGTTATATCGCATTCATTAAAGGTCAGTTCAAAGCCAAACTCACTGCCCTTTCCAGGCTGACTTGTAACCCAAACCCCACGGTCACTGCTATCCATCAACTCAACCAATTGCTTACAAATCGCGAGCCCTAACCCCGTACCTCGGCTGCGCCCGGGGTTAGGTGTGGTGGCATAAGGCACAAACAGAGTCTCTAGTGCAGCAGGCGTAATACCTACGCCAGTGTCCTGCACGACAAAAGACAATTTAGCCCCTTGCAGGCTGACATTTAGCGTCACGCCGCCTTTCTGAGTAAATTTAATGCCATTACCAATTAGGTTAAACAGCACTTGACGCAATTTAGGACCATCAATATTGATACAGCGGGGTAATTTAGGCTTATTCACTGTTAGGCTAAGCCCTGCCAAATTGGCGCCCGCCACCATGATCGCCAGCACTTCATCAAGTAAGTTATTAATATCGGTAGGCCTTGGCTCGTGGGTTAAGTTTCCTTGCTCTAAACGCGAAAAATCCAAAATATCATTCAACACAGTTTGCAGTAACGTACCGCTATATTGCGATAACGCTAACATTTGCTGCTGCGCGGGAGGCAAGTGACTGTGGCCGAGTAAGGTTAAGGTGCCAAGTAAACCATTTAGCGGTGTACGAATTTCATGGCTCATAGTCGCAAGAAACTGAGATTTTGCCTGACTTGCATCTTCGGCTATCTGTCGTGCCTTAGCATGGCCTTTAGCTTCGGCGTCAAGGCGGATATTCGTCTCGGCAAGTTGCTGTGTACGAGTGACAACGGTTTGCTCTAACGCCTTTTTGTGTTCAATCAATTCATCGGCAACCTGACGTAAATCTGCCTGTAATTTAAGATTATGGGCTGTTTTCCGCTTGAAGGCTTCGATAGCATTCGCCATTGCAGTCAGCTCATCATCGCCATGGGCATCTAAGCTCACATCGGTGTCGCCTAAGCTCAAACGCGACATCGCTTTAGTTGCCTGATTTAACCTTAATGCGATACCACGATAAATCACCCGATAAATCACCAATCCCATTACAATAAACATCAAGGCACCCGTGCCCCAAAGCCCAAGCCGAGCAAGCGACATCTGCTGTAAATAATCGCTGCGTGCCACTTCAGCCTGCTGTTGCTGTTGATTAAGTGCGCTATCTACCAAGGTATTAAGCCTAAAGAGTTTTTCAGCTAACTCTTGCTGTTGTCGCTGTTGCTGTTGTAGCGTTAAGCTCAATTTTCTTTGCTGTTTAATGATTTGCGGGGTTTCTGCCAGTACCGCCAATTCGGTGTTTAAGGCCTGTAGACGACCCGGATCGCGAATAATCTCAGGCACATTATCAAGCGCCATTAAATCGATACTCGTGCCACTTGGCGCTGTGCCCTCTACTTTATGGACTAACGCCCTGTCCATTGCGCTCGCCAATGTGGGCTCAGCAATGTTAGGACGATAGACAGAATTAGTGCTTGCAAAGGTCGCCAGTAAACTTGGCACACTTAACTGCAATTGCGACTGTAATTCGGAGGATTCAAATAATTGGCCTAATAGAGCAATTTGATGAACTAACGTCAGAGCGCGATTAAGTTGCTCTTGAATGTCTAACTCGCGATCAATAACATCGTCGAGCAACTGGCCACTACGACTCGTGCCAGCGATGTCAGGATATGCCTGACTTAACTTAGCCAAGATAGCAGAGTCGACAACTGCAAGTTCAGACTGCAGTAACTCAGAGGTATGCCCAGCCGCAACAGACAATTTTCCCGCGGCCAGTTGTAGCTCACTGCCCATGCCCAAACGGTGGCCAACACTGTTCCCTAACGAAGTTAATTGACTGATGATCTGTTTAGCTAATTGCGATAAGTGTTGTGCGTCGTTCACGCCTAAAGTCGTTAACGAGTTAATTCCACTTAGCATATTGGCACTTTCAATACTCAGTTTACGGCCAATAAACTCACGTTGTCGTTCATTCTCAACCCGCCCAAGTTGTTGTACACCATCGGATAACGCATTAGAGGCTTGTACGAGTTGGCGTGCGGCTTGGGATGCTGGCAAGGATTCTTTATATAAATAACTATCGGCCTGTTTTAGCCAATGCAAACTCAAGCTACCTAGGCTCACAAGCAGTAACAACAATACGCCTAACACACTAAAGGCGAGCATTAATCGACCGGTTAAACTGGTGCGCGATAAAGATAAAGGAGCCACACATCTTCCTTAAACTGTTACAATATCACCCCAAATAACGCTAAATGGATACTACGGGATGATGCAAAAATATTGGCGGCGATTACACCTATTTGCCACGCTCACACTCGCCACCTTTAGCCTGATATTTTCAAGCATTACGGCTAGTCAAACAATCACTTGGCCATTAGAGCAGCGTACGCCATTCAATGTTAAAATCCAGCAAGCTCAAGCGTTAGCTTACTTACCCCTGACAACAGCACAAAAGCCTTGGCATCTTTGCGCCCTAGTACCGCACCTTAAAGATGCCTACTGGATTGGCATCGATTATGGATTAATTCACCACGCTAAAATGCTCGGTATCTCCCTTGATCTTTTCGAAGCGGGCAGTTATTACCACCAAGAAAAACAACTCGAACAGCTCAAAACCTGTATGCAAGGCAATTATGACGCCATACTGCTTGGCGCCGTGAGCCCAGATTTATTAGCTCAATTTACACTACCGCTCAGCAAACCCGTCATAGCCTTAGTTAATCGGCTCAATAGCAACCAAGTGCAAACCCATATTGGGGTAAATTGGTATCAAATGGGGCTAACTGCAGGTCAATTCATTAAAGCCGATGCCAAAGCAACACATCCCAATAAAACAGCAAGCTTAGCGCTCCTTGCGGGGCCAGAAAACCTAGGTGGCACTGATTGGGTTGAACAAGGTATTCGTCAAGCACTTGAAGGCAGCCAAGTCTCGATTAGCGCCATCCAGCATGCTGATAATAATCGCAATCTTTATCGCGATCAGCTGCAAATGCTGCTTAAAGCCCAGCAGCCAGATTATATTCTCGGTAGCGCGGTAGCGATTGAGTCTGCCATCAGCACTTTAAAGCAAAAAGGATTAAGCCAACAAGTTAAGCTAGTGAGCAGTTACTTATCTCCTGCTATTTTACGCGGAATCAAGCGGCAAAAAGTCCTCTACAGTAATGATGATTTAGTCGTATTACAGGGAAAACTGGCTATCGATATTGCCGTAAAACAACTTGAAGGCGCTAAGGAATTTGGTGATATTGGCCCTGCGATTATAGCGCGAACGCCGTCTAACGCTTTATCAACATTAACCTTCAGCCTAGCAGCGGCCGACTTTTATCCCTTGTATCAAGTTAGGCCGATAGTTCATTAATCATCCACTTTAGCGGCAAAAAGATAACCTTCACCATGAATGGTAACAAACAAGTCTGCATTGAGTTTATTACGCAGGCGCCGAATAATCACATCGATAGTTCTGTCATTGACATCTTGATTGCGATGACTGGTTTGCTGCATCAAACGCTCACGGGATAACACCTGTTGTGGATGTAAGGCAAAGGCGACCAATAACTCAAACTCCGCCTTCGTGAGTTTAATTAACACCTCACCGTAGCGTAACTTACGACTATTTAACTCTAATTGAAAACCATCAAAACTGATCACATCATCTGGCTGAGATAACGCCTCGACGACTGCTTGTTCAGCTTGTTTTACCAGTGAGATTCGCCAGAGGAGATTTTTCACCCGAACCAGTAACTCCCTCAGTTCGAATGGTTTTGTTACGTAATCATCGGCGCCCATTTCAAGGCCAATAATTTTGTCGATAGATTCATCTCGCCCCGACACCAAAATAATACCTACATGGGAGCGGCTGCGCAGTTCACGGGTCAAACTCAAACCATCAACACCGGGTAAGTTAATATCCAGCATAATTAAATCGATATGTTGACGATTAAACTCGTACCACATTTGCTCGCCATCCGCGGCCTCAATAACGCGATAACCTTCTTTTTCAAAGTATCCTTTTAATCTCGCACGAATAACCGCTTCATCGTCGACAACCAACACGCTATAAGTCATTTTAAACTTCCCTTATTTGCTTTAGTGAATTATTCATACTTTTTCACATTTGCATATCAGTGATAGGTGAAATATGCGATCTAGCTAACCTTATCGCCCAAAAATAACGGCGCTTTTACAGTCACATCAATATGACTTATGCTTAGGGATACTGATGGGGCTACTCTTTAGCTGACTATGAAAGAAAAAGGATTGGGTATGGACGAAAGACGTATGTTTTCGCGGATTCTATTTGCCACTGATGCTCATCTGGCGCAAGGCGAAACGAAATGGGAGACAACTATTCTTGATCTGAGCCTCAATGGTGCTTTGGTCGAAGAGCCAGCACACTTTAGCAACTCGGGAGAGGCCATTACACTCAGTTTCACTCTGCCAGAATCTGATATTGAAATCAGTATAGATACTGAGTTAGTGCATCAAAAAAATACCCAACTCGGGCTTAAGTGCAATTTTATCGACGTTGACAGCATTAGCCATCTAAAGCGCATGGTTGAACTTAATCTTGGTGATGCTTCCTTACTTAATCGTGAACTGATGTTATTTATCGAAAAACATAATACGACTGATTAACACATAAACTCAAACAGCGCCCAATGGCGCTGTTTTGATTTAAAGCATACATATCCGTTAATACAATTTAAATGGCCTCTAGGGCTTCAGACAACTTAGAAACACCCACCACTTCCATCCCAGCTAACGGTTTTTTAGGCACATTAGCCTTAGGCACAATCGCCCGTTTAAAGCCATGTTTAGCAGCTTCAATTAAGCGCTCTTGTCCATTAGGCACTGGACGAATTTCACCAGATAAGCCCACCTCACCAAAAGCAACTAAGTCGCTCGGTAAAACATCACCACGAAAACTCGATACCATCGCCAGCAATAGCGTTAAATCGGCACTGGTTTCGGTAACTTTAACGCCGCCTACCACGTTAACAAATACATCTTGATCCGACATTTGTAACCCGCCATGGCGATGCATTACCGCAAGTAACATAGCTAAACGGTTCGCGTCCATCCCCACCGCCACGCGCCGCGGGTTAGACATGGCCGAGCTATCCACCAGCACTTGCAACTCCACCAGCAGTGGCCGAGTGCCTTCCCACACCACCATAACTAAAGAGCCCGAAGACTCTTCTTCACCGCGAGATAAAAAGATTGCCGATGGGTTAGCAACTTCCTTTAGGCCGCGCTCGGTCATGGCAAATACACCTAACTCATTAATAGCGCCAAAACGGTTTTTATGGGAGCGCAAAGTACGGTAGCGACTATCACTATCGCCTTCAAACATCACCGAACAATCGATGCAGTGCTCCAATACTTTAGGGCCAGCCAAGCTACCATCTTTAGTGACATGGCCAACCATGATCACGGCAATGCCGTTTTCTTTGGCGAAACGCGTTAAATAGGAGGCTGACTCACGTACCTGCGACACACTGCCAGGGCTTGATGCCACGTCGCTCATGTGCATAACCTGAATCGAATCAACAACGATGACTTTGGGTAATTCTTTAAGGGCAACTTGGCAAATTTGCTCGACACTGGTTTCAGATAGCATCCGCAGTTTATTAGTCGGCAGTCCAAGACGATGGGCACGCATGGCCACCTGTTGCAAAGACTCTTCACCCGTAACATACAACGCCGGCATTTGCTCGGCTAAATGACAGAGCGTTTGCAGTAACAGCGTACTTTTACCCGCCCCTGGATGGCCACCGATTAAAATGGCTGAGCCAGGCACAATCCCGCCGCCAAGCACACGGTCGAGTTCGCCGAAATGGCTTAATATTCGTGGCAAAGCATTGAGATCAATTTGATCTAATGTCTTTACTTCATTACTACCGGCACCGGCATAACCGACAAACTTAGTGCTCTGTCCAGGTGAAGCCGCACCGAGTCTAACCTCAGTAATCGTATTCCATTCTTGACACGCGCTACATTGCCCCTGCCAGCGGGGGAAATCTTGCCCACACTCATTACACACGTATGCTGTTTTATTCTTTGCCATAACTCATTAAAATCTGTATAAAATCAATTTAAGTAACTGCGAATACTGCAGACATAAGACTAACAGTCCAATACAAAATAAGCATTAAAAAGAACCCTAAATGAGTTTAGATAACCACAACGCGATAATCGAACAGCTCAAACCTCTAGTGATGGAACCTAACTTCCTAGAGATTTTTCAGCAGCTGACGATTGATGAATCCAATTCGACCCGTTTTCTATTGAAAATGGAGCTAAATCGGTTGGCTTCACCTTGCACGCGGATTATCGATTTTAGGGATAAATCTGAGTTACCTTGTACAGAAGTACAACTAGGTCAACAAAGGCACTTTTTAGATGAACCCGCTAAACACAGTCTGCATCAAGCTATCTCCTTGTTTCGAAATCAGTATACCTTGGGAGTGTATGAGCATGTCCTTGCGGCTCATCAACAGCGTCGGCAAAAGTTACGCCAAAGCGCACCACAGATTGAAATCGTTGAGCCAGAACCTTTTATAGTACCGGGCGTAGTATTAGGCAGCTATTTTAACCGCGCAGAAGAACGCATGAACTACAGCATTCGGATTAGCGCATCACAAGGTCGCAGTGAAGTTATCGGCATCACCACTGATTTATCCATTGGAGGGGCACGAATTCGTATTGCGGCAAATCATCCCTTTAATCTCGACCTGCCGCTTAAAATAAAATTACTAGAACTCAGTGAAGAATTTTACTTTCCCGATCTGCAACTCGGCGTTGACTATGGGATAGTCGATAGCCAAACCAATGGTGAATATATTTGGTTAAGACTCCAGCGCATCAGTGGATCTGAAGCGTTAGCTGAGATGTTAGGAAATCTTATTCGTGGCTATAAGTTAAGATACAAAATCGATGTCAATGATGTGGTAGTCACAGCATCGGGACTCGGGTTTGAACGCCATTTTTTACCACACCTACCGCACTTACCCTTATATTTTAATACTCAAACCCAAGCTTTGAGTCATATGCTGCTCAGTCGAGATAACCAGCAAATAATGCATTACTTTCAAGATGAAAATGATATAAGCCAAATACCGTCAATGCTAACTTCAGAGCGGTTATCAGCATTATTTAATCATCCGCAAAACCCCGACCATGGGTTATTTTTTAGCTTTACCTATAACGCCCAAGGTAATCTGTATTTCTATTCTGCCACCTTAGCCGAGTTAAAAGCTAAGGGCATGATGCCGTTATTCTTAGGCTTTGCTTCCACCAAGCCCAGCTGGCGAATTTTTAAATTAACCGCCGATAAAATTTATCACGGCAAAGGGTATCGCCACGCTACATTACCAGGGGCTGAGGCAAAATTTAGCCCACTGGTTGAACAGCAATTATCGCAATTTAGTCACCTACTTCAGCTTATTGATATCAGTAACGAAGACACCAGAGGCCATTACAAAGCATGGCAAGATGACAGCAATGCCAACGCCCTAAAAACCTTTGGCCAGCAACGTTCGACGACTCATCAAATTAAATCAATAGCAATGCAATTTAGTGAGCGACGCCAAGAGGCTCGCTTTGCTTTTAAAACCTTAGTCAATGTTTCCCAAGGCGGGCTAACCAGCACAGGGATCACGTTAGATATTTCTAGTCGAGGCATGCAGCTGACATTAGATAATGCTACTGATTTCTCATCCAATAAACCCTTGATGCTCAGCTTTCCCAAGCTACAAACGATTGCAGGTAAAACTCAACTAGAGCGCCTGCCCTATCGTTTAGTTCGTACCCGAAAAAATGGTGTAACATTGCATTTAACGGCCGTAATGAGCCATACCCCCCATGTTGGGGTTGAGTTTTTAAATAAACTCATTAGCCATAATAAAGCGAAATTAGAGCAACTCACGGAGAGTAATGGCGAAAGTAAAGAACTCGCCGAGGGCTTAAAAAATATTTTGATGCGCACGTTAAATTCGGTGCCCTATTTTATTGAGAGAACGACAAAGTCTGCACAAATTGCTTGCTTAGGCGTCAGCACTCAACAAGATGATATATGCGATATTTTTGCAGCAGGTACTTCAGATACGCTGCAATATGATTTAACACCGCTGTTAAAGGATGGCCTATTCAAGCGAGATATACTCGATCCCATTCGTAAAATGAAACCACAGCAAGATATGGATTTTATTGAGGTATTCATCCAACTCACGCGCCAGTCTCGCGGAAAAATACACCTAAAGTGTGTGTTAGCAACCAGCGTCGGCGATACGCAAAGTCAAATTGCTTTTATTAAACAAAGTAAAGCTACTGGTCGTTTCATTGCACTACGTATTTTCCGCGGTGCAACAGAAAAACCAGATATGAATTATCTACGCCATGAGCTTGAATACATTAATATTCATGCAAACCACAAAGCAAAACAATTAGAAGATCAGCTATGGCGAATTATAGGTGTCGGAGAACTGCTCGATATCACCCAAGCAGTTGAATTAAGATATCCAACGCTATATCAATAACGGTATTAACGGTTTAATACTGCAAGATCAAAGCTTAAGTACCAATCGCGGATTTTAGGAAAATGATCCGTAGTGGCATCTAAATGCGTTAACATATCCGCATGGCCATAATCATGTTTAAAGCCATTCGCCTTAGATAACAAAGTCGATTTTATCCGCTTAAAGCCACACTCACTAACCATATCTGCGACATCTTCTGGGTGGCCAAGGACGGTATCATTTTGCCCTGAGATGAACCAAGCAGTGGGCCAATCCGCGCGCTTGGCAGCGTTAGCATAATCAAAACCATCATCGTGATCTTGCCAATCACCTCGCACCCAATCAATGCTCTGCACTAACGAGGCTCGGCTCTCGTTGTCCATACCGATACGCAACTTATCAGCAGCAAGATAACCTTGCCCCATCGCTAGGCCTGGTGCTAGGCGATTCCAAAAAACATCGACCATCAACCATTTTTTAAATGACTTCACTCGAATCGTACGCTTGCTACCAAATGTCAACAGCGAGCGAACGCTTTGCTGCAAGCTAGGATAACGCGCCAGACTACTCGCCATTAGCACGCCGCCCCAAGAATGAGCGCACCAATGCACTTGTGAGGGCGCGACGATTTTTTTCGCTTGAATCATTGTTTGTTGCTGGCAGGCTGTTTGATGCAAATCGAGAATGGCTTGCTGTACTAAAGGCAATTGTTCGCGAATGACCTCTCCTTGCCCAAGGGTAAAATCTCGATTAATTTTAGGCAAGCTAAGCCCTCTTCCCGCGGTATCGAGTACATATACTACAAATCCCGCTTTAGCGAGAAAACAGCCAAGACCGCGGCCACTCTGGCTATAGAAAACTCGGCCATTAGACATAGCGCCATGGAGCATTAAGATAGGGGTTTTAGAAAAATCAGCCGCTGCCGGTAATAACTGGCGTAAATGTAGCTGACCATCGCGGTACGGCAGATAGATTGAGGATTGTGAAATGGTCGAAATAGCGTTTGAAGTCAGCGGAGTCAAAATAAGTCACAGGTAGTTTATCAATTTATCTAAACTACCAGCTCATTAATAAAAGACAAGAGCCATTACTCTAACTATTGCCTTAGTCTTATATTCAAAGTCTATGCCCAAAGCCTTATAGCCAAAGTCTTACTCCAACTGATATCTAACGGTTTACATTTGTAAAAGGTACGGCAAAACCCGCAAATCTAACTGACGAATATTCGCATCCGCGGCCGCCGCAAGCTTAGGTTTTGCATGAAAAGCAATACCAAAATCAGCGGCCATCACCATAGGAATATCATTAGCGCCATCGCCAATAGCAACTCTCTGGCCTTTGGCTATGTTCCACTGCTCGCTGCAACGCTCAACCACATCTGCTTTAAACTGCGCGTCCACCACTTTGCCCGTAACTTCCCCAGCAAGTTTTCCGTTAGTAATCACTAACTCATTCGCAAAGGCGGCATCGAGGCTTAGCAGCTGCTTTAAATGACCAACAAACGGTGTAAAGCCACCAGATGCAACAACTAAACGCCAACCATGGGATTTGAGTTCCACTAACATAGGCTCAAGCCCTGACATCAAAGGCAAGTTAGCGCACAAGGTCGATATAATATTGGCATCGGCACCTTTAAGCTGCGCCACACGTTGACGCAGGCTCTGTTCAAAATCCAGTTCGCCTTGCATGGCGCGCTCCGTTATCGCCGCTACGCGCTCACCTACGCCCGCCATTGCCGCTAATTCATCAATACACTCTATTTGAATTGCCGTTGAATCCATGTCCATGACCAGAAGGCCGGGATGATTCAAACGGGGTAAAGCCAACGTGATCACATGTAGCTCAGCGACAGACAGGGGAAATGCCTCGAGTTGCGCCTGTGATAAAGGGCTAACCAGTGCCAACTCGATACAATGTAAACCAACTTGGCGCTCAATATCGCTAATGCCGATAACATGAGAGGACTGAGCCAGCAGGGCTATCCACGCCGATAAACTCACCTGTGCTGATGTATCTTGGTAGATAATTCGTAAACGCGAGGTATCAGCAGGTATCGCTGACTCCTGATAACGTTCAAACACTTGCCCTTGGCGTTCAAACCTTAGGGAATGATCAGCAGCTAACCACAAAAAAAGCGTATCTTGATTCAAGCTTTCCATCTGACTTAAATTCTCCAACTATCGGGCTTACTCAGAATCAATTATGATTAGGCAAGCGCTCTACATGTTAAGGGTCAAAGTGTTATATCTTAAAGGGCTAAAGAAAAGCCATAAAATCAGTAGGCTGATCCAAATAGCTGTGGCATTCGCCCTCATCATCGGCCTAGTGCAACTGTGGCAAACAAGCCTACTACAAGGTCAGCTGCTTCTAAAGAGCCAAACTCAAAAGATGGCAAGATTACTGGTGCAACAAGCCGCTTACGGTGCAGCCCCCGCGCTACAGTTGCAAAATGATGAGCAGCTCCAATGGCTTGCTAGTGCTTTAGTGGAAGATCCTAAGGTGATGTCCGCCGCTATCTTCAGCGACCAAGGCATACGGTTATCCTTCGCCCAAAGCATTACCAACGAGGTGATCGATCCTGACTCCGAAGAAATGAATTTGCTGCTCAGCAAATACCCTCCTTATGTGGAGCCTGTGCTGCAAGAGGGTAAAAACTTAGGCTATGTCGAAGTTAGGCTGGACACCAAATTATTTTTTAACGAAATCAAAGAGGTTCATAATTTAAATATGGAACAGCAGCAAATTATGCTGCTCATTGCAGGCTTGATTGGTATGTTGCTTTCACGCTCTTTATCTTTTAAACGTGCTGACTTCGATCGCCGTCGTACTCGCGTTAAATTACGTCAAACGCCTAAGCACCCTAAGAAAGAATCCACCATTAAAGAGCCTGATAAAATAGTGCAGCCAATCGAGAGCTTGCCCGCAGCGGAAAAAGTGGCTGCGCACACTGAGACACAAAAAATAGTAAAAGAGGCCGCCGAGATGCCCAATCAAGCAAACGTGCAAACAAAGGCGGCTAAAGCATCAGTAAAGGCACAAACGAATGACCAAGTTGAAAGCGCCACTGATGACGCGAGGAAAACAGCACCCATTAAGGTGAAACCTAAAGTGAAAACAGTCCGCCGCGTAAGCCATGTAGCGAAAGGTAGCGCAGAAGCTCAAGCCTCAATAAAGCCCAGCGATACCGACCCAACGGGCTAGCGGGAAATCACTAAACCTAAGTCACTAAACCTAAGTCACCGCAGATAAATAGATAACACGCTAGAATTGACATAAAAAAGGGTTCGCAATGCGAACCCTTTTTTTAATAGTCACTAACTACGGCATAATTACAGCGTAATAGCGGCTTCTAATGTCATGATAATCATGTCATTGAATGTGGTTTGACGCTCTTCAGCAGAGGTTTTTTCACCAGTGCGGATGTGATCAGATACAGTCACAACACACAGAGCACGAGCACCAAATTCATGGGCTACGCCGTATAAACCAGCCGCTTCCATTTCGACGCCGAGTACGCCCATCTTTTCCATCACGTCGAACATTTGTGGATCAGGCGTGTAGAATAAATCCGCAGAGAAAATGTTACCTACGCGAATTTTAGTGCCTCTGGCTTTGGCAGACTCAATAACTGCATTCATCAGCTCATAGTCAGCAATGGCAGCAAAGTCTTGGCCTTTAAAACGTAAACGGTTAACCGCTGAGTCAGTACAAGCGCCCATACCGATGATCACGTCACGTACTTTAACGTCTGTGCTAATGGCACCACAAGTACCTACACGGATCAGGTTTTTAACGCCATAATCACGAATCAATTCAGTTGCATAAATTGAGCATGAAGGAATGCCCATGCCTGAACCCATTACTGAAATACGTTTACCTTTATAGGTACCTGTAAAACCAAGCATGTTTCGAACATCAGTCACTTGCTCAACATTTTCTAAGAATGTTTCAGCAATATATTTTGCACGTAATGGATCGCCTGGAAACAACATAGTTTCAGCGAATGCGCCCTCTACAGCATTAATGTGTGGTGTTGCCATCGAAATAACCCCTGTTTATATTATTAAGACTTAAGTCTTTGTTTACTGGCGGCAAATGTTAGCCGCCAAATCGAACTGAATACTAATCTAGCCTATAAAAACGATTCGCCGTAGGCCATAGGCTCAAGCTTAAAGTGACTCGCAATAGATTGGCCAATATCGGCAAAGCTGTTACGACGACCCAAAGAGCCTGCTTTCAATCCAGCGCCAAAAGCTAATACTGGCACATATTCACGGGTGTGGTCGCTACCCGGCCATGTTGGATCGCAACCGTGATCCGCAGTTAAAATCAGTAAATCATCTTCACCTAATAATGCCAGCATTTCAGGTAAACGGGCATCGAAATATTCCAACCCCTTAGCATATCCCGCTACATCGCGGCGATGGCCATAATGAGAGTCAAAATCGACAAAGTTAGTAAACACGATCGTGTTATCGCCAGCAGATTTAACTTCGGCTAACGTCGCATCGAAAAGAGCTTCAAGGCCATTTGCCTTCACTTTTTTAGTGATACCGCAATATGCATAGATATCGGCAATCTTGCCCACACTCACCACTTCACCACCCGCATCTTTTAGCTTATCTAAGACGGTTTTTGCTGGTGGCTCAAGCGAATAATCTTTACGGTTACCAGTACGAGCAAAGTCACTTGGGCCAGTACCATCAAATGGGCGGGCAATGACGCGACCTATATTATAAGGCTCTAACTCTTCACGGGTAATTTCGCATAAACGGTAGAGGTTTTCTAAACCGAAGGTTTCTTCATGACAGGCGATTTGGAATACTGAATCGGCTGAGGTATAGAAGATAGGCATGCCAGAGCGCATATGCTCTTCGCCTAACTCTTCTAAAATAGTAGTACCTGAGGCATGGCAGTTCCCTAAGAAACCTTCTAGGCCAGCACGGGCTAAAATTTTATCGGTTAATTCTTTAGGGAAAGAATTTTGATGCTCGCTGAAATAACCCCACTCAAATAGTACGGGTACACCCGCCATTTCCCAGTGACCGCTCGGAGTATCTTTACCTGAACTTAACTCCTGTGCATGACCATAAGCACCAATCAGTTCAACATTATCGCTAAACCCAGGGGCAAAGGCACCCGTACTTTCCATCGCGGCATGGCCTAAGCCTAAGCGCGATAAATTAGGTAATTTAAGTGGACCTTCGCGGCCAATATCAGCTTTGCCTTCAGCACAGGCCTTGGCAATATGACCAAAAGTATCGGAACCGACATCACCAAAGCTTGCTGCATCTGCAGAAGCACCGACTCCAAAGGAGTCCAACATCATAATAATGGTACGTTTCATAATCTTTCCTTAAAGATCCGATGCACGAATATAGGCATAGATCTCAGGTGTTTTTTCTGGAGCAGTTTCACCAATGTGAATCGCTTTTTTCACCGCGGCTTCTGCTTCAGCGAAGGCGGCTTCAGACTGTGCGTGGATAACGGCAATCGGAGTCGAAGAATCCACTTTATCGCCTAAGGCGCACACTTGGGTTAACCCAACACTATAATCGAGTGCATCACCAGGCTTACGGCGGCCACCACCTAGAGTCACCACAGCTAAACCAAGCTCGCGAGTATCCATGCTATAGGCATAACCTTGCATATCAGCAAAAACAGGACGAATGATTTGTGACTGAGGCAGGTATTTACTGTAGTTTTCAACAAAATCAACCGGACCACCCAGACCCGATATCATCTTGCCAAAAATTTCAGCTGCGCGGCCATTATCGAGTACACGATTTAATTTAGCGCGAGCGTCAGCTTCATTACTTGCAAGACCACCAAGCAGCAACATTTCAGCGCAAAGGCCCATAGTGACTTCATACAAGCGTGGATTACGGTAAACCCCCGTTAAAAAGTCGATGGCTTCTTTCACCTCAACGGCATTACCAGCACAAGATGCAAGCACTTGATTCATATCAGTAAGCAAAGCTGTAGTTTTAGTACCCGCGCCATTAGCAACGGCGGCAATACTGCGAGCTAATTCTTCAGATGCCTCATAGGTCGGCATGAAAGCCCCGCTGCCGACTTTTACATCCATCGCCAGTGCGTCTAAATTACAAGCTAATTTCTTAGACAGAATCGATGCTGTGATAAGGGAGATAGATTCAACAGTCGCGGTATTATCGCGGATAGAATAGAAACGTTTATCAGCAGGAACCAGATCGCCCGTTTGACCAATAATGGCCACACCGACCTCTTTAACCACTTTGCGGAACAACTCACTTGAAGGCTCGGTTTGATAGCCTGGAATAGCATCAAACTTATCCAGAGTTCCACCAGTGTGGCCAAGGCCGCGCCCCGAAATCATTGGTACATAACCACCACAAGCCGCAGCCATAGGGCCAAGCATGAGGCTAATCACATCACCCACACCGCCAGTGCTGTGCTTATCGATAACAGGGCCGTTGAGTCCCAATGATTGCCAATTGAGCACAGTGCCAGAATCACGCATTGCGGTTGTTAATGCGATTCTTTCATCCATATTCATGTCATTAAAGTACACGGCCATGCCCAATGCAGCAATCTGACCTTCAGACACGGTATTGGCGGTGATACCTTGAACAAAAAACTGTATTTCTTCAGAACTTAGCGCTAAACCGTTACGCTTTTTACGAATAATCTCTTGAGCTAGAAACATGATACTGCCTCCAAGATAGGCACCAGCAATAGAATTACTAGTGCTTACCTTTGCAATGAAAAATCAAAACTGTAGCAATATTACAAATTCATACTATCGAAGTTTTGAGTTCGCCAAATAGATTTAGGTCACACTTAATTAAGTTCGCTATACGCTGGTCGTATTAATCAGCGCTATATAACGATTAATAGCCTTGAGTTGGCTTAGGTGCATCAGCTAATTCTAAGGTATTTAACAAGCTATTAAGTAAGCTTGACGCGCCGAATCTAAAGGTACGTGGAGTAATCCAATCAGCACCTAAAATACGTTCCGCAACACCCAAAAACTCTGCAGCTTGGGCAGCATCACGCACACCACCGGCAGGCTTGAAGCCTACTTGGGTATTCTTCTCGCTGATCACGGTCAGCATGATTTCAGCCGCTTCAAGCGTGGCATTTACAGGCACTTTGCCGGTAGAGGTTTTAATAAAGTCAGCACCCGCATCGATTGATAATTCAGACGCACGACGGATAAGCGCGGCATCGGCTAATACACCAGATTCGATAATGACTTTTAGTAACACTTCACCACAGGCTTCTTTACAGGCTTTAACGAGTTCAAATCCAACGGTTTCATTGCCTTCCATCAGCGCGCGATAAGGGAATACCACGTCAACTTCGTCAGCGCCATAAGCAACGGCAGCGCGGGTTTCTAACACTGCAATAGCAATATCATCGTTACCATGGGGGAAATTAGTTACCGTGGCGATTTGGATATCTTCAGCACCGAGCTCATCTAAGGTTTTACGTGCAATAGGGATGAAGCGAGGATAAATACAAATAGCAGCAGTATTGCCCGCAGGTGTTTTCGCTTTGTGGCATAAATCGATGACTTTTTGATCGGTATCATCGTCATTCAACGTGGTTAAATCCATTAACTCAATGGCGCGTTGTGCCGTTTTTTTTAAATCAGTCATAATTGCTCTCCAAAATAAAATGAAATGAAATGAATAGAAATGAGTTGCACAAAAGCAACGCTTAAGAGGTGGCATTATTTGATTATTGTTATATGGCCGGGCCTTCAGGCGGTGCCGAGTAATTTGCTGTTACAAACTATCTTGTAGTAGGTATTCAATCTTGCCTAGCCCTAAAGCGCAATAGGCATCCTGACACTTAAATAACGCATAAGTGACCACGACTTGAATCCTTGAAGACCGGAAGAGAGGAGACGAATAAAATCTTGTTCCTACTTTTCCGCGAAAAATCCATTTTAGCGCGAGAAAAACGTAAACCTTTATATAAACGCATTGTTTCGCGTAATAAGCTTAGATAAAGACTCAAGAGTAAAACAAAAATGGAGCCGCATAATGCGGCTCCAACAAGCAAGGATTACAAGAGATTAGAACTTGTAAGTAGCTGACAGGTAGTGTGACCAACCTGTTGATTCTAGAGCTAGTGCACCAGCACCATCTTCTAACAGATAGACGTCTTTAAAGCCTTTCAAGCCATAGCCCAGAGCGTAACGATCAGAGTGCCAGTATAGGCCAAAGAATGCGTTACCACCGTTAGTTGTTTTTGGTACGAAAGCAGTTTTGTCTTCGTCAGCACCGAATTGATAATCAACGTAACCTTGGAATGCTATGAAGCTCTTATTATCGAAGAAGTAGAAAGGCTTGAACCAGTTAGCAGAGAACTGGTAACCATTCCATTCTTTTGCGTTCATGTC
The DNA here is from genome assembly GCF_900156405.1 of Shewanella morhuae. Classification (GTDB taxonomy): domain Bacteria; phylum Pseudomonadota; class Gammaproteobacteria; order Enterobacterales; family Shewanellaceae; genus Shewanella; species Shewanella morhuae. The sequence goes on along the minus strand of NZ_FTNN01000001.1, from coordinate 181,550 downwards.
GTAGTAGCCGTACAGGTTCATACCTGTTTTGCCTAACCAAGGCACGTTTACGTCAGCACCTACACCCCAGAATGTAGAGTTAACACCTTCACCGACAAGGCCATCCCAGTTAAACAGAGTTGAGAAGTAAACTTCTTGGATTGGACCAAAAGATAAATCTTTGCCAGTCAGCGCATCGATAGATACACGTGGTGCAAACTTCATGAAAATTTTGCTTGAACCAGAGCCAGGGTTCTTATCACCATGGCTTGATGTTTCATTAGCAAGGTTAAATATATCAACATAGCCATATAAATCGAATACACCAGAACGGCCGCCAAATTCCATTTCTAAATAGTTATGTTGATCGCCAGACGCTGGGTTCTCTGGTTTTTCACCAATAGAGTACATAGCGTTGAACTGCATCCACTTGTAATCAGTACCATGAAGATCAGTACGATCAGCGGCAAATGCGTTACCAGAGATTGCTGCTACGGCAGTAGCGGCTAAAGCTAAAGTTTTAACGTTTTTCATCATCAACCCCATTTATCTTATTTACTACCATCGAGGGTAGCGTTCTTTTTGTGGCGTTTGCATTTTACCTAAATTAAAGAAAACCTCAATAATCTAGTGCAAAATCACAAACACAAAATTCTTAATTGTGAACAAAGTCGCGACTTCGGCATTACGATTAATTAACTCAACCGTAGTTACACGACATTTAAGACAGAACGACAGCGACATTTCAGTTGCATTCTGTGTTTTTCAATTGGATAAACTATTCACTACAGGAATCACTACTGGAAAATGGTTGAATTAACTTAGGCCCTGCCCTGCATGGTCAGGACCTAGTTAGTGGGGTGTGTTACCCCAGGTCAGCCTTAAACTAAGCTTAAGAACAGACCAGCAATTGTTGCACTCATTAAGTTAGCTAGAGAGCCGGCGATAACCGCACGGATACCCATTCTTGCTAAATCATGACGACGAGTTGGTGCCATTGAACCTAAACCACCAAGCAAAATTGCAATTGAAGACAAGTTAGCAAAGCCGCACAGTGCAAACGAAATAATCGCTTGAGTTCTGTGTGACATCACAGCTTGTGTTTCAGCAACACATAATGGCAAACCTTTAGTTACTTCTGCAGCGACAGCAGTACAAGCGGTTGCAGCATCAGAAATGTAAGGAGCAAAGTTTAAATAGGCAACAAATTCGTTAATAACGATTTCTTGACCAATGAAAGAACCTGCTATAAATGCTTCATTCCATGGCACACCAATAAGGAATGCTAAAGGCATAAACACATAACCAAGGATCAATTCGAGTGTCAATTGTGGGTAACCTACCCAGCCACCGATACCACCAATGATACCGTTTGCCATTGCAATTAAACCAACGAAAGCTAACAACATAGCACCAACGTTAAGTGCTAAGTACATACCTGATGAAGCACCTGCTGCTGCTGCGTCTAACACGTTGGCTGGTTTGTCAGGATCTTCTGGCAAATCGCTCATGTCATTTTTAGCAACTTCAGTTTCAGGGTGCATCAGTTTCGCCATTAACAGGCCACCTGGTGCTGCCATGAATGAAGCGGCAACTAAGTATTCGATAGGTACACCCATCTGCGCGTAACCAGCCAATACTGAACCCGCGATTGATGCCAAACCACCGACCATGATCGCAAATAGCTCAGATTGCGTCATTGTAGGAATGAATGGGCGAACCACTAATGGCGCTTCAGTTTGACCAACGAAGATGTTAGCTGTTGCTGACATTGATTCTGTACGGCTTGTACCTAATGCTTTTTGTAAACCACCACCAATAATACGGATGATCCACTGCATAATGCCTAGGTAATATAAAACCGCGATCAAAGAAGAGAAGAACACGATTACAGGCAATACGTTAACAGCGAAAATAAAGCCAAGTTTGAAATTAGCTAAATCGCCGAACAGGAAGCCAATACCATTTTGTGCATAACCAATAACGCTAGATACAGCATCAGACATACCTTTCAGAATGTCTTTACCAATGGGAACGTACAAAACAAAACCACCAAAGGCAGCTTGAATGGCTAACGCGCCACCCACTGTACGCACGCTAATTGCTTTTTTGTTATTCGATAGGAGGAAACCTATCGCAAGCAGGGTGACCACCCCTACTAAACTCATCAATATATTCATTAACCATCACCCTATTGTTAACACTTTTTAATTATGTTGTTAATCAACCTATTTCCGAGTCAGATTATACCCGAGGCAAAGTCGAAAATCGTCGTTTTGATCATATTTTTGGAGTTTAATTTCAACTGCTTAGTGTTCCCCACTAGTGCGACCTACACCTGTTTAATTAAAAACAATTAAAGGTCAAACAGTTGCACTGAATTTGACATCAAGTGTTCTGATACTAGAACACTTGTTTTTTTTGCAAAGTTGCAATTTTGTCTATAAATAGTACAAGGTTAGCGGGTTGATTACGTTTTTCAATTACATTTATAGGTGCCATTGCGGGAGAATCAGTCTCAAGTATGAAGCTATCGAGAGGTAGATCACATACGGTTTTGAGTAATTTTTTGGCATTAGGATTCATGATCAAACCGCCGATACCTAATTTAAAGCCTCGCTTAAGATACTCAAGCGCAATGTCTGTACTGCCAGAAAAAGCATGTATCACGCCACCTCTAGGTAATGGATGCTTTTTTAGACAGGCTAAAATCTCTGCATGGGCTTTTACGCTGTGAATAATAATCGGCAAATTTACCGACTGAGCAAGCTTGAGCTGCGCCTCAAAAACCGCCAACTGTCTTGGCCAAGTTGACGCATAAAGCTTATCTAAGCCACATTCACCAATAGCAACAAAACGAGGACATTCGAGTAACGCTGACACTTGAGATGTTAATGCAAAGATACTCGCATCAACATCTTCAGGGCAGAACCAAGGATGTATGCCCAGAGCATAATAAAATTGGTATTGTTCTGCGACTGCGAGTTGTTTTTGCCAATGTTTAGGGGAGACACCAGGGATGATTAAATTATCAATACCGACACTGTGCATTCGTAGCACTACATCGCTGCGGTCAGCATCAAACTCAGCAAAATCGATATGCGCGTGGGTATCTATCATAAAACTATCTCACTCGGATGGCGTAGTGTCGCTCGAATGCGCTTTGCTGAGCGGAGTGCTTTGAGCCTGTGCTGTAATTTTAGAAGATTTAATCACTAGTGGTGGATCTTCAAGACGCGGCATACAACAACGACGATTTTCAGGCGTGAGTCCCATATGATCACACCACTGAATATAAGCTCGCCATGCTTTAATTACCCAATTGGTCATAAGAGTGCTCAGTACAGTCAATGAGATACAAAAATGGCGGTAAATTACCGCCATTTAGCTAATCACAATAAATATAATCGATTAATGCTCGCGGGTTTTAGTGAACTCTATATCTGGATAACGCTCCATAGAGAGGTTCAAATTCACCATCGTTGGCGCAATGTACGTTAAGTTATCGCCACCATCGAGTGCAAGGTTTTGGCTACACTTACGGCGGAAATCTTCAAGTTTACGTTCATCTTTGCAGTAAACCCAACGTGCCGTTGACACGCTAATTCCCTCGTAAATCGCTTCAACATTATATTCACTTTTTAAACGTCCAACGACCACTTCAAATTGCAGCACACCCACGGCACCTACAATTAAATCGTTGGTATCGAGCGGACGGAATACCTGCACCGCACCTTCTTCTGATAACTGCATTAACCCTTTAAGCAACTGTTTTTGCTTAAGCGGATCGCTCAGACGAATGCGGCGGAACATTTCAGGGGCGAAGTTAGGCACACCAGTAAAGCGAAACTTTTCGCCTTGAGTAAAAGTATCACCAATACGAATCGTGCCATGGTTATGCAGGCCAATAATATCACCAGGATAAGCTTCTTCAGCACGCTCACGGTCGCCCGCCATAAAGGTTAAAGCGTCACTAATACTGACATCCTTACCAATACGTACATGGTGCATTTTCATGCCCTGCTCATAACGACCAGAACACACACGCATAAATGCGACTCGGTCACGGTGCTTAGGATCCATGTTTGCTTGTATTTTGAAAACGAAACCGGTGAATTTATCTTCATCTGGCATTACTTTACGCACATCACTGTCACGCGGTAATGGCTTAGGCGCCCACTCAACAATTCCATCGAGGATATGATCCACACCAAAATTGCCCAAAGCGGTACCAAAAAACACCGGTGTCAGCTTGCCTTGAAGAAAAGCATCATGATCAAATGCATGTGATGCGCCGCGCACTAATTCCATTTCATTACGCAGATCAACAGCGTAACTCCCCAGAACCTTATCTAGCTCAGGGTTATTAATCCCTACAATCGCTCGGCGCTCTTGAATGGTATGACCCATACCGCCTTGATACAACACCACTTCATCACGCAGTATGTGGTAAATGCCTTTGAATTCTTTACCGCTGCCAATAGGCCAGGTAATAGGTGCACAGGCGATATTAAGCACATCTTCGACTTCATCCATCAAATCGATAGGATCACGAATATCACGGTCTAGTTTGTTCATAAAAGTCACAATCGGCGTATCACGCAGACGCGTCACTTCCATTAACTTAATGGTACGAGCTTCAACACCTTTTGCCGAATCTATCACCATAAGGCAGGAGTCAACAGCCGTTAGTGTACGATAAGTGTCTTCAGAGAAGTCTTCGTGGCCAGGCGTGTCGAGTAGGTTAATGAGGGCGCCAGCATAGGGAAATTGCATGACGGATGTAGTAATAGAGATACCACGATCCTTCTCCATTTCCATCCAGTCAGACTTAGCATGCTGACCCGATTTTTTACCTTTAACGGTACCCGCCTTTTGCAAAGCGTTGCCGAATAACAGCACTTTCTCGGTAATGGTTGTTTTACCCGCGTCGGGGTGCGATATGATCGCGAAGGTGCGACGTTTATCGACCTCTACTTTATTGCCTGACATGTTAACCTATGCACTAGTATCGCTAAAAAGGCGCAAATTATAGCGCCTCAGTTCAAGCTTGGCTAGGCAAAGCCCGAGATGAGCTCGGGCGAAAGGAGGTTATTTTGTGGCTTCGAGTAAATCTTTTACCTTAGCCAGTTCAATTCGTGCATATCGGTGTTCAACAAAATCATGGATATTGGTTGCCAACGCCAGGCGGAAATAGTTGGCAGCATCTTGATACTGCTCCATCTCTATCGACATTTTAGCGAGATAAAAATAAGCCTCACATAAACGTTCAGCATATTCTTTAGGATGGGTTAGCCCTTCTTTAGCCGCAGTAAACACCTGTTCACGGCTTTTTTGACCTAAATAATAATCAACAATTACGCTAGACCAAGCATCGTTATCTAAATGCTGACGATTCTCCATGAGCTGTTTTTTAGCTGTAACTACATCGTCTTTTGATTCAACTAAATACAACCATAATGCGCGATAGCCGTCGGTATTATCGCCTGCGTAAAATGCTTGCATATCTTTAGTGGCTAAATCATTACGCCCACCATAGTACAAGGCAATACCACGATTTAAATAAGCATAATCATAATTAGGCGCGAGCTCTAATACGCCATCAAAGGCTTCATAGGCACTGTCAAACTCGCCTTCTTGGGTGTAATAAATTCCAAGAAAATTATAGGCATCTGCGAGATCCGGTTGTAATTTCAACGCTTGAATAAAATCAATACGTGCAAGCAGCCTTAAACCCACACTGTCGTAGATCACTCCGCGATCGTAGTGAAACCTTGCTCTTTGTTCATTACTTAATTCGACAGCAGACAAAATCTCATTTAGCTTAGCTAACGTGACTTCTACTTTATAATCTGGCATCACGGGGGCTATAACCAATTTACCTTCAACATCATTTTGGTTATCTAAAGGAGACTGGGTGGTAGCGCATCCGGCTAACAACAGACTGGCGCCCGCCAGCACAGCAACGACAGCGGTTCTAATTTTAAGACTCATCCATTTCTACCTTTTTAGATTCCCAACATACGCAGAAGAATGTTCATGATAGCAATCCCATCACAGGACTGCTATTGGGGAATTGAGATTAATACTGAGTTTCTGAATATCAAAAACAAAAAAGGAGATCATTCGATCTCCTTTTTATGCAATCACTTAAAAAGTATCTGCTGATAATAAGTCAAAGAATGACTATTCAGCGGCTTCTTTAGTTTGTGCTTCTTTGATTGATAGACGTACGCGACCTTGACGATCCACTTCCATAACCTTAACAGCTACATCTTGGTTCAATACAAGATGATCAGACACGTTAGCTACACGCTCATCACTGATTTGTGAAATGTGCACTAAACCGTCTTTGCCTGGCAGAATGTTAATGAAAGCACCGAAATCAACGATACGGATAACCTTACCCGCGTAGATACGACCGACTTCAACTTCTGAAGTGATTTCTTCGATACGACGAATCGCTTCTTTCGTTGCTTCGCCATTTGAAGATGCGATCTTCACTGTACCATCATCTTCCAATTCAATCGTAGTACCCGTTTCTTCAGTTAAAGCACGGATAACTGCGCCGCCTTTACCGATAACGTCACGGATTTTTTCTGGATTGATTTTGATAATAGTAATACGTGGAGCATGATCAGAAATATCATCACGGTGTGAGCCAATCGCTTGATCCATCACATTCAGGATATGCACACGTGCGCCATAGGCTTGTTGCAGTGCGATTTCCATGATTTCTTTAGTGATACCTTCAATCTTGATATCCATCTGCAGTGCAGTAATACCACCACGAGTACCGGCTACTTTAAAGTCCATGTCACCTAAATGATCTTCATCACCTAAAATGTCAGAAAGAACAACAAAATCATCGCCCTCTTTTACTAGACCCATAGCAATACCGGCTACAGACGTCTTGATTGGTACGCCCGCATCCATCAGTGCAAGTGAAGTACCGCAAACTGATGCCATAGAGCTTGAACCGTTAGATTCAGTGATTTCAGATACAACGCGCACGCTGTATGGGAATTCTGCAGCTGAAGGCATAACGGCTTTCATACCGCGCCAAGCTAACTTACCATGACCGATTTCACGGCGCTTAGGCGAACCCACCATGCCAGTTTCACCGACAGAGTATGGAGGGAAGTTATAGTGCAGCATGAAACGGTTAGTACGCTCGCCCATGATGCTGTCAATCTTCTGTGCATCACGCTCAGTACCTAAAGTACAAGTCACTAGCGCTTGAGTTTCACCACGGGTGAACAATGCACTACCGTGAGTACGTGGCAATACGCCAGCTAATACACTTAAAGCACGGATCATATCAGGTTCACGACCATCGATACGTGGTTCGCCACGGATGATACGACCACGAACAACTTTCTTCTCTAGGCTACCCAGTAAGTTGTCTACTTCACGTAAATCAACATTAGGATTGCTCGCTAACAAGGCTTCTTTTGCTGCGGCTTTAACCACAGAAACTTGAGCATAACGATCTTGTTTAACTTGGATTTTATACGCATCACCTAAACCAGCTTCAGCAAGCGCTTTAATTTGGGCAACTAAATCGGCATCTTGTACTGGTGCAGTCCAATCCCAAGTTGGTTTACCAGCTTCTGCTTTAAATTCAGCAATCGCTTTGATAACCACTTGTTGTTGATCGTGACCGTAAACAACAGAACCTAACATCACTTCTTCTGGTAATGCTTGGGCTTCTGATTCCACCATTAATACTGCGCCAGCAGTACCAGCAACCACTAAATTTAGTTGGCTAGTGGCAAGTTGCTCAACACTTGGGTTCAACACGTATTCGCCATCAATGTAACCCACACGTGCAGCACCCAAAGGTCCGCTAAATGGAATACCAGAAATCGCCAGTGCCGCAGAAGTACCAATCATAGAGATAATATCTGGTTCGATTTGTGGATCGACAGATACTACCGTAATGATGACTTGGACTTCGTTTTTGAAACCATTAGGGAAAAGAGGGCGAATTGGACGGTCAATCAGACGAGCGATTAATGTCTCATCTTCTGAAGGACGGCCTTCACGCTTAAAGAAACCACCAGGAATTTTACCGGCTGCGTAGGTTTTTTCTTGATAGTTAACAGTCAGAGGGAAAAAGTCACGACCAAGATCTGCTTCTTTTTTACCAACAACAGTGACTAACACTGTCGTGTCACCCATACTTGCTAAAACGGCTGCATCAGCTTGACGCGCTATAACACCTGTTTCCAGGGTGACTGTATGTTGACCATACTCAAAACTCTTTACAATAGGATTCACGTGACCCATTCCTTAATTAATGACCTTGAATTACGCGCGTAAGTATACTGCAATTCGCCGCAATAGAGAAAGAGTAGATAATGGTGACAAAGGCTTATCTTTTAACTAAAGTGGATAAATCAACAAAGAATTGTGTTTAAAGCTGAAATAAAAAAATAATTATCTCCTACGGCGAAAATAATAAAGGGCTAGCTTAATGACAAGTCGTTTTAAATCGTTGACCTGGAAACAAACTAATCTAGTTGTTTTTACAGCCTTATTTTTTGCTATTGTCATCTTTATTATTGAAATAGCCCTCGCCGTCGTTTCGACTAAACAACAACTCACGACGACTCAGCAAGAGCTTTTAAATTCAGTAGAACAACCCGCCGCGAATGCCGTTTGGGCTTTGGATGATAATTTAGCGCGCCAAACCCTAGAAGGAGCCATAAAAGTTGAGCATGTAAGCTCAGCAGTAATTGAGCTTGATGACGGGTCGATGTTTGTTTCCGTCAGTAATAACAAAAAAAATGACTCTCTCACCTTCACCAGTATCGGCAATAAACTATTTAATAACCTGAAAGAGATTTCTCGCCCTCTTTATCGCCCTTTTTATTTTGAAGGGACTCAAAAACAGCAATTAATAGGCACTCTAACGGTTTTTTACGATACCCAAGAGCTCACTAATAGTCTTTTTTCTCAGTTACAATTTAGCTTTTTTGCCACTCTCATCCGAGCACTATTACTCACTTTAGTTCTTTCTGTAGTATTCCATCGCTTCTTGACCCAGCCGATTGCCCGTATAAGTGAAGCCATTGATAAAATTGATCCTGACTCGCCAGACGAAAATCTATTGCCGATCTCTAATGCCCATGAAGACGATGAGCTAGGTTTAGTGACCACAAAATTTAACCAAATTCTGATTCAATTTAGCCAAACCCAATCTAAACTTCGAAAAATGGCGACTCGAGATCCTCTCACTGGATTGCCTAACCGCACATTATTACTCGAAACTATCGCCGTCACGATTCAACGCTCGCGCCTACAAAAACGCAGTTTTGCACTGATGTTTATCGATTTAGATCGTTTTAAAAATATCAACGATTCACTGGGACATACCTTAGGCGATCAGTTTCTCGCGCGCATTGCTCGGATGCTGGAGCGTTTTGTGGGCGATAAAGGTACTGTTTCACGTTTAGGTGGAGATGAATTTGTAATTTTAGCTGACACGATCCATAGCCCAGATGAAGCGGCTGATTTTGTTAGGAAGTTGCTGATACAACTTAATATTCCGATACAACTCAATGAACACGCAATTCATCCAGCAGCCTCTATTGGTATCTCTATTTACCCCGAAGATGGCAGCACAGCAGAGGATCTTATTCGGCATGCTGATATTGCCATGTATAGCGCTAAAGCCGCGGGTTCTAACCAATGGGCTTTCTTTAAAGAACAAATGACTGAACGTGCAGCGGTACGTTTACGCACTGAGGCTTCATTACACGATGGCTTAAAAAACAATGAGTTTTTGCTATATTTCCAACCCAAACTTGACTTGCAAACTGGCAAAGTTGTCAGCTGTGAAGCGTTAATTCGCTGGCAAAAAGACGGCCGGCTCATCAGTCCAATTTCTTTTATTCCAGTAGCCGAAGAAACAGGGATCATTATTCCGATTGGTCGCTGGGTGATAGAACAAACCTGTAAAGTATTACGAGAATGGCAAAAGAAATATAACTATGCCATACCAATTGCGATTAATGTTGCCTCGCAACAGTTTGCTGATGCCAGCCTAGTACCGGATATTAAACAGATGGCGCTGCGTTACCAAATTCAACCTGAGTTACTGGAAATTGAGATTACTGAAACATCGTTAATGAATGATATTGAGTTAGCCATTGTTAAGCTTGAACAGCTTAAATCCGCCGGCTTTGGCATCGCTGTTGATGATTTTGGCACCGGTTATTCATCACTATCTTACCTACGTCATTTGCCTATTACGACGATGAAAATCGACCGCTGTTTCGTGTCCGATTTGCCAGAAGATAGCGCAATTGCTTCAACAATTTTAATGTTAGGTAAACAGCTTAATTTAAAAATTGTGGCTGAAGGGATTGAAAATGAGCAACAGTTGGATTGGTTAAAGGAAAATCAGTGTCAAATTGGTCAAGGATTCTATTTTAGCCAACCATTGCCACAAGCGGAATTTGAAGCTTTGTACATTGCAACCCAAACAGTAACCGTCAGCGGCTTATACCGTAGCTAGTTAGAGTTCTAACGCACTCTTTTTTAAATACCTTACGGGTATAATGATTTCAGGGACAGCAGCGTGAACATTAAATATAAAATCGATTATGCAATTATGTGTGACAACCTTACGTAGATTGAGCGTTAGTTTTAGGCAATAAAAAAGGAGGCTAAGCCTCCTTTTTTATATTAATCAACGCGCTATTAACGACGTAGACCTAATTTTTGGATCAGAGCAGTGTAACGTGCTACATCAGTACGCTTCAGGTAAGCAGTTAACTTACGGCGTGAGCTAACCATACGTAACAGACCACGACGTGAGTGATGATCATGGATGTGCTCTTTGAAGTGAGCTTGTAAATGGTTGATTTGTGCAGTTAACAAGGCAACTTGAACTTCAGTTGAACCAGTGTCATTTTCGCAACGGCCAAAATCAGCCAAAATTTTTGCTTTTACTTCAGTACTTAGTGACATGTATATCTCCAAATAAATAATATGAATCTCTAGCCGATCACTAACTCAGCCAGAGGGCGCGCTATTCTACCCAGAAACCCACGTTAGCGCAATAAAAGGTGGATACTAATCCATGAACTAATAAATTTATTCATGGATAACGGGTTAATTCGTTTCTGCAGGCTCATCATGGATCACTATGAGTCGTTTTGGCGCAAGTAGCCCGTCTTCGTTCAAAGTGCCAATACCGACAAAACGACGAATATCACCTAAGGTGATACGCACCAACTCATCGATTTTCAAGTCTGCATTAACTGGTACTCTCACAGCTTGGCCTTGCATTAAGTAAGGAGCAATCGCATCAGGCACATTCACCTCAGGGAAATCGGCCACTGCCGTATCCATGGGTAATAACAGTGGATCGAGTAATACACTCGGATCTATCTGCTGTTCTTGTGCTTTAGCAACAAGTGCTTCAAGCTGATCTAAAGTAACCATTCTAGCATACGGATATTGTGCAACTTGAGTACGGCGCAACATGATCACATGGGCACCACAGCCGAGCATTTCACCTAAATCGTCAACGATAGTGCGAATATAAGTGCCCTTAGAACAATGAATGTCTAAGGTTAACTCATCGCCTTCAAGACCGATAAAATTTAGTTCAAATACCGTAATCGGACGAGATTCACGCGGCACTTCAATGCCTTCACGGGCATATTTATACAGGGGCTGGCCCTGATATTTAAGCGCGGAATACATAGAAGGGATTTGCTGAGTCTCACCACGGAAGAAATCAAGCGCGGTAAGTAACTGCTCCTGCGTAAAATCAATAGCGCGGCTTTGCACCACTTCACCATCGGAATCACTGGTATCAGTACGCTCACCCAGCTTAGCAGTAACTAAATAGCGTTTATCAGCATCTAACAGATGTTGAGAAAACTTAGTCCCTTCGCCTAAGCACACGGGTAACATGCCTGTTGCTAACGGATCGAGTGCGCCCGTATGCCCTGCTTTGTTCGCATTAAAAAAGCGCTTTACCCTTTGCAATGCAAAGTTAGAACTCATGCCTGTGGATTTATCCAACAGTACGATCCCATCAATAAAACGACCTTTTGGACGACGAGCCATTAATCTTTACCTTTAGTTTCATCTGCATCATCGTCAGCTTGGACTTCATCTTCAACTGATGCATCTTCGCTGCCAAATTGCTGCTGCTTCGCTTTGTCTTGGTTAATCACTTGGCTAACTAAGTTAGACATGCGCATACCTTCAACCAGCGAGCTATCGTAGATAAAACGTAGCTCAGGCATCACACGCAACTTCATACGACCCGCGACTAATGTACGGATATATGGGGCTGCACTGATTAATGCGTTAAGTTTTTCTTGCACAACGTCTTTGTCTTCTTCAAAGAAAGTGACAAAAACTTTGGCGTAGCTTAAGTCCCGTGAAACATCGACATCATTGACTGTAACAAAGCCAACACGCGGATCTTTCATGTCACGCTGTACCACTTGAGCAAGTTCTTGCTGAAGCTGTTGAGCGATTCGACGAGTACGACTGAATTCTTTTGCCATAATATTTCTTACCATAGCTTAAATTGATAAGGGCGGCTAATGCCGCCCTTTTTATCATTACAGAGTACGAGCAATCTCGACAGTTTCGAACACTTCGATTTGGTCGCCTACGCGAACATCGTTGTAGTTCTTAACGCCAATACCACATTCCATACCATTGCGAACTTCTGCAACATCATCTTTAAAGCGACGCAGCGATTCAAGTTCACCTTCGTAGATCACCACGTTATCACGTAGTACGCGAATTGGTGCGCTACGCTTGATAAGGCCTTCGGTAACCATACAACCAGCAATAGCACCCAGTTTAGGCGACTTAAATACATCACGTACTTCAGCCAGACCAATAATCTGTTGCTTGAACTCTGGTGATAACATGCCCGTCATCGCAGCACGAACTTCATCAATCAAGTGATAAATAACGCTGTAGTAGCGTAAATCTACACTTTCGCTGTCGATTGTCTTACGGGCCTGTGCATCAGCACGCACGTTAAAGCCAACCAGAATTGCGTTAGACGCTGCCGCTAAGGTTGCATCAGTTTCAGTAAGAGCACCCACACCGCGAGCGATGATGTTGACTTTCACTTCGTCAGTAGACAAACCTGTTAACGAGTCAGTAATCGCTTCTAATGAACCTTGTACGTCTGCTTTAAGAACGATATTGAGTTCTTTCACTTCGCCTTCAGTCATGTTCGCAAACATGTTTTCTAGCTTAGATTTTTGCTGACGCGCTAATTTCACATCACGGAACTTGCCTTGACGATACAGGGCAACTTCACGAGCTTTACGCTCATCACGGACCACTGTTGCTTCATCACCTGCAGACGGTACGCCTGACAGCCCCAGAATTTCAACAGGAATAGATGGACCCGCTTCAGTAATTGAGCGACCGTTCTCATCTTTCATTGCACGGATTTTACCGTACTCAAGACCACACAGAACGATATCACCTTGGCGCAGAGTACCTTCTTGAACCAGAATCGTAGCAACTGGGCCACGACCTTTATCCAATTGTGATTCAATGACCACACCAGCAGCCATACCATCACGTACCGCTTTCAGTTCGAGAACTTCAGCCTGCAGTAAGATACCTTCTAACAGTTCGTCAACGCCTTCACCTGTCTTAGCTGAAACGAAGGCAAACATGTTGTCTCCACCCCAATCTTCAGACATAACACCGTGTTGTGACAATTCGCTCTTAACGCGATCGATATCCGCTTCCGGCTTATCCATCTTGTTCACAGCCACGATTAATGGCACGTTACCGGCTTTAGCATGTTGAATTGCTTCGATAGTTTGCGGCATTACACCGTCATCGGCAGCAACAACTAACACCACGATATCCGTTGCCTTGGCACCACGGGCACGCATTGCGGTAAACGCGGCGTGACCAGGAGTATCAAGGAAAGTGATCATGCCGTTTTCAGTTTCAACATGGTATGCACCGATATGCTGTGTGATACCACCGGCTTCGCCAGCAGCCACTTTCGCGCGGCGAATATAATCAAGTAACGACGTTTTACCATGGTCAACGTGACCCATGATAGTGACAACCGGTGCACGAGACTCTAATTTGATACCGTCTTCATCGTCACGATCTTGCATCACTTGATGCTCTAGTTCGTTTTCGCGAATAAGTACAACTTTATGGCCCATTTCTTCAGCAACCATCTGGGCAGTCTCTTGATCCAACACTTGGTTGATCGTGACCATGGTACCCATTTTCATCATTTGTTTGATGATTTCAGTCGCTTTTACTGCCATTAAATGTGCCAGTTCAGCTACAGTCACAGTCTCACCGATACGCACATCACGACTTACCGCTGCCACAGGCTTATTAAAGCCGTGCGCCATAGATTCAGGTGCTGTACTGCGGTTACGCATGTGCTTTTCACGGCCGTCACGAGCATCTTTGCCGCCACGCTTCTTGGCATTCGTCTTGTTACGAGCACGACGTCCGCGCTTTTCTTCATCTAAATCAGAAGTATCCTCAGCGGCACGAGCCACTTTAGATGTCGTGATATGATGATCACCGTTCTTTTCAGCTTCTAGACGTTGGCGCTCTTCTTCGGCCCAACGCTTAGAGTGTTCTTCAGCCAATAGACGAGCTGTTTCAGCCGCTTTTGCTGCATCTTCATCTTGCTTACGTTTAGTTGCAGCTTCTTGAGCGGCTTTTAAACGTTCAGCTTCTAGACGAGCTGCTTCTGCTTCTGGTGACATATCTTTAGCCACTTTCACTTCAGCTGCCGCTTTGGCTTTCGCCTTAGCTTCTGCGTCGGCTTTTGCCTTTGCATCTGCTTCAGCTTTAGCTTTTACTGCCGCAGCAGCTTCCGCTTCAACCTTTGCTTTTGCCAAAGCTTCTGCTTCGACTTTCGCTTCTTCTTCAGCCTTCAGAGTAGCCTCACTAGCATCACGCTTAACGAAAGTTCGTGTTTTACGAACTTCAACTTTAACATCTTTAGATTGACCACCACTACCAGCCACACTTAGGGTCGATACGGTTTTACGCTGCAGCGTCATTTTCGTTGGCGCATTTTCGCCACCGTGCTGCTTTTTCAGATAATCCAATAACTGCTGCTTTTCAGTTTCAGTTACGTTATCAGCTTGGTCTTTCTTGATTCCAGCCTGAGAGAATTGCTCAATCAGACGTTCAACACTTTTACCCACTTCCGTGGCCAATTTCTCTACGGTCGTATCTGCCATCAGTTAAATCCCCCTCTGTTGATCGACTTATGCTTCTTCGCCAAACCAACAGATATTGCGGGCTGCCATGATGAGCTCACCTGCTTTTGCTTCTGTCAATTCTTCAATTTCGATCAAATCATCAATGCCTTGTTCAGCCAAGTCTTCTAGAGTCACAATACCTTTGCTAGCAAAAACATAGGCTAAGTGTCTATCAATACCTTCAAGTGCAAGTAACTCAGCACTCGGCTCCACACCATCCAGTGCTTCTTCAGTAGCGAGAGCTCGGGTTGAGATCGCCGCTTTTGCACGTTCACGTAAGGCTTCAACGAGATCTTCGTCAAAACCATCAATCGCCAATAATTCAGACACAGGTACATAAGCAACTTCTTCGAGCGACGTAAAGCCCTCATCTGCTAGCACTTGTGCAAAATCTTCATCGACATCCAGTGAATTAACAAATAAATTAACTACCTTGGCGCTTTCTGCCTGGTGTTTCTTATTCATGTCTTCCACTGTCATTACGTTCAGCACCCAACCTGTCAGTTGTGTCGCTAAACGTACGTTCTGGCCATTACGTCCAATGGCTTGTGCCAAACTATCTGGTTCAACGGCGATATCCATAGAATGGTTATCTTCGTCGACAATGATAGAAGCCACATCGGCTGGCGCCATAGCATTGATGACATATTGCGCTGGATTATCATCCCACAATACGATATCAACACGCTCGCCACCCAGTTCATTTGATACTGCTTGAACACGCGCACCGCGCATACCCACACATGCACCGATAGGATCGATACGGCGATCATTTGACTTAACGGCAATTTTAGCGCGAGCACCTGGATCACGTGCTGCGCCCATAATCTCAATCAATTCGTCAGCTATTTCAGGTACTTCTACACGGAAAAGCTCAATCAGCATTTCAGGCTTAGTACGGCTTAAGAATAACTGTGCGCCGCGAGCTTCTGGGCGTACTGAGTACAATAATGCCCGCACACGATCGCCTGGACGGAAAGATTCACGCGAAATTAAATCTTCACGGAATAATACGCCATCAGCGTTATTACCTAAATCAACTACAACGCTTTCACGTGTCGCCTTTTTTACGATACCGGTGATTAACTCACCTTCTTGGTCTTGGAATTGTTCCACTACCTGAGCGCGCTCAGCTTCACGTACCTTTTGTACGATAACTTGCTTAGCCGTTTGAGTAGTAATACGGTCAAATACCACTGATTCAATATCATCTTCGATAAATTCACCCGGCTGAATATCCGGGTTTTCGTAACGTGCCGCTTCTAATGTGATTTCGCGGTAAGGGTTTTCCAACGCTTCACCATGATCATCAATCACCATCCAACGACGGAAGGTTTCATAGCCACCGGTTTTACGGTCGATAGCAACACGAACGTCAATATCACCTTCGTATTTTTTTTTGGTTGCTGTGGCCAGAGCAGTCTCTAGCGCTTCAAAAATTTTCTCGCGAGGAACGGCCTTTTCGTTTGAAACCGCCTCAGCGACTAGCAGAATCTCTTTATTCATCTCTTGCCTCGTTCACCTTGAAACTCAAAACTTAGCGATTAAGTTGCCTTTACGGATATTATCCAGGGCGACAACCAACTCTTTACCATTCGCTTTCAGTGACAGCATTTGCCCGTCAACCTTAGTGATGGCGCCTTTTAGATTACGACTGCCGTCAACCGGCATAGTCAATTGAAGCTTTACATCCTCGCCTACATAACCCGCATACTGCTCAGCAGTAAATAAGGGTCTATCAACGCCTGGCGAAGAAACCTCTAGGGTATATTCTGTAGAAATAGGATCTTCAACATCAAGTACAGCACTGACTTGGCGACTTGCACTGGCACAATCTTCGATATTGATACCATTTTCACCATCAATGAACACTCGCAGTGTGGAATGCTTACCCGCTTGAACATATTCAATGCCCCATAGCTGAAAGCCTAATGCTTCCACAGGTACTTTGAGCATTTCTGCCAGTCTGAATTCTAATGTTGCCAAGATTGACCCCCGAAAAAACAAAAAAGGGCTAAAAGCCCTAGTACAACGCCACATACGGAGTATGCGACAAATTTAAAAGTCCCAGATAACAAAAAACCCCGTGAGGACGAGGTTATTAATTTCAAGAACCTGTAAACCATAACGAATCCAAATGCTATTCGTTACTAGGAGCTGGTTGCGGGGGCCGGATTTGAACCGACGACCTTCGGGTTATGAGCCCGACGAGCTACCATGCTGCTCCACCCCGCGTCAACTATGTGCAAGTATATTGACTATCGTCATTTCTTGCAATAACTAAGAGAAAAACTTATCACTTTATCTTAGTTATATTTGGTGCCGAGAGCGGGACTTGAACCCGCACGACCGTTAGGTCACAGCCACCTCAAGGCTGCGCGTCTACCAATTTCGCCACCTCGGCGACACCTTTTACTAGTCAGGAATTTTTGTTTCTGACTTTTCGGTTGCTTGCTCAACAGGTTGTGTTACCTGTTCAGTATCTGAACCTAAATTTTTCCATGAATCTTCACTTTTGGTGTGATTTGCACTTAAATTGCCAATCAGCAAACTCAAGGTAAAAAAACCAATGGCTAAAACAGCCGTAGTACGAGTCAGGAAATTACCTGAACCGCTAGAACCAAACAGAGTACCTGATGCACCGGCGCCAAAAGAGGCTCCCATATCAGCTCCCTTACCTTGCTGAATTAATATTAGACCGATTAGACCTAATGCAACCAACAAGTATACAACTACTAGAACTTCATACATATTATGCGCTCATCGCTATGGTACATAGGCTTAAAAACTCGCTAGAGTTTAAGCTAGCACCGCCAATCAGTCCACCATCAACATCAGGCTGGGCAAATAAATCTGCAGCATTACTAGGTGTTACACTACCACCGTAGAGAATCCTGATATTTTCTCCAATAAATGGAGATACTTCAGAGAGGCGTTTGCGAATAAACGCATGTACTTCTTGTGCCTGCTCTGGTGTAGCACTTTTACCTGTTCCTACAGCCCAAAGTGGCTCATAGGCGATAATAGCGTTATCAAAAGCCATAGTGCCATTTTTCTGGATCACTATATCCAACTCTTCCGCAATCACCTCAAAGGTGCGCCTTGCTTCACGTGCTGGACCGGATTCACCCACACATAAAATCGGAGTTAAGCCATGCTTTTGTGCAGCGGCGAACTTCTCCGCTACGATATTACTCGTCTCTCCGTACATACGGCGACGTTCTGAATGCCCGATAATCACATATCGACATCCTGAATCTTTTAGCATCTGACCTGAAACTTCTCCGGTATAAGCGCCAAAGTCGTGTTGACTTAAATTTTGCGCGCCCATCCTAACAAGTGAACCGTCTAACGCTTCCTTGTTTGCTTCTAGCAGTTGCCTAACGCTCTCTAGATAGATAGAAGGCGGGCATAAAACCACTTCAGCTGAATCATTTTGGAGCTTAGAGGCAAATTTTTTGAATAACTCTTCGGCGAGTGCCGAACTGCCGTTCATTTTCCAATTGCCAGCAACCATAGGACGTCTGAGTGCCATCACTGTCTCCTTTGAAAGCGGCGTGAATAATAACGAACCACTTATTAAGTTACAATAGCTAAAGTCGAATATTTTCAGATATCAGGTTGGAGTGATTACTTTTTACACTCAAAAAATGATATCTGTACATTTGTGCAGCTAACACCTTCATTTTAAATCGGTATCCACTGCACTCATTACAAAAAACTTCAGCACTAGCTTGCGGATCTGACGGCATCTGCAATCAAATTGGCATGGGCTAATACTGCACTATGATCGTCCCCTTCTACCATGACTCGGATCAAAGGTTCTGTACCAGACTTACGCAATAATACACGACCACGGGCACCCAGTTGTGACTCAACTTGCTTTTGAGCAAGTTTCACCGCATCTGAATTAAGTGGATTATGGCTACCTTCAAAGCGCACATTAACAAGCACCTGCGGTAACATTGTCATCGCTGAGGTAAGCTTATCTAAAGTCGCATTCTGTCGGCGCATAGCAGCTAATACTAGAATCCCAGCAACAATACCATCACCCGTTGTGCCGTGATCGAGGTTTAAAATATGCCCCGAGTTCTCACCACCGATACGCCAGTCGAGTTCTTTTAGCAGTTCCATTACATAACGATCGCCCACTTTTGAACGTGCAAAGGGAACATCAAGTGCTTGTAAGGCTAAATCGAGGCCAAGATTTGACATGAGTGTGCCAACGACACCTCCGCGTAATACACCGCGTAATTTAGCATCACAGGCTAAAATATATAGAATTTGGTCACCGTCGATCACTTCGCCTTTACTGTTGACCATCATAATGCGGTCGCCATCACCATCGAGTGCGATGCCAAGATCGGCATTTTCTGAAAGAACAGCCTCACAAATCTTGGCCATGGACGTAGCGCCCACTTTATCGTTAATGTTCATGCCGTTTGGTTGATCACCAATAGCAATGACCTCTGCACCTAATTCACGAAATACTGCCGGCGCAATGTGGTAAGTGGCACCATGGGCACAATCAACCACAATTTTCAGACCCATTAACGTGTGTTCAGCAGGAAAATTGCCTTTGCAATATTCGATATAACGGCCACGCGCATCTTCAATACGAGATACCTTGCCCAATAGATGCGACTCAACACACACGAGGGGCTTTTCAAGTTCTGCTTCGATTTCTAGCTCTAAGTTATCATCTAACTTACTACCATCAGTGGAGAAAAATTTAATACCATTATCATAATAAGGATTATGTGATGCGCTAATCACCACCCCTGCTTCAGCACGAAAGGTTCGTGTTAAATAAGCTACAGCTGGTGTTGGCATCGGTCCCATTAATAAAACATTTAGACCTGCTGCTGAAAAACCCGCTTCCAATGCCGATTCAAACATATAGCCCGAGATGCGAGTATCTTTACCTATTATTACTTTTTTAGTGCCATTACGGGATAACACGCGCCCCGCAGCCCAACCTAACTTCAGCGTAAGTTCGGGTGTCATTTGACCTGAACCGACCTTGCCACGAATACCGTCGGTTCCAAAAAATTTACGTTCTTTCATATCGCCCCATAAACTGAAATGTGTCCCAATTATTTGGGATCATAATATTAATTAAATGCTTAACCAGAGCATAACGGTGCTTAAAAATACACTTGTGTGGCTTGTAACACTTTGAGCATATCCACAGTTTCAGCAACGTCATGCACGCGAATGATATGAGCTCCCTTTTGCGCCGCAATCATCGCACCCGCAAGACTCCCAGCAAGACGTTCTGAGGTCGGTTTTGCTAAGAGGTCGCCTATCATGCTCTTACGAGATAATCCTATCAATACGGGTAAGTCAAACTTGGCAAAACGATCTAACTTCGCCAGTAGTTCATAGTTATGTTTTACGCTTTTGCCAAAGCCAAACCCTGGATCGAGTAATATTAACTCCCGAGGGATCCCTGCTTGCAAACAAGCCTCAATCCGCCCGCTTAAAAAATTAGAAACCTCTTCAGTTACATCATAATAAGTCGGTGAAGATTGCATATTTTTGGGCTCGCCCTGCATGTGCATCAAACAAATAGGGACTTGCAACTCTGCGGCAGCGTCGAGCGCACCAGGTTCCATCAAAGCACGCACATCGTTAATCAGGTGCGCGCCTGCAGCAACAGCTTTACGCATCACCTCAGCTTTGCTGGTGTCGATTGAAATCCACACATCATGGTGAGTAGCCACATATTTCACTAATGGGATCACCCGAGCAAGTTCTTCAGTAAGACTCACCTCAGCGGCGCCAGGCCTAGTCGATTCGCCGCCAATATCTATCATTCCCGCGCCTTGAGTCACCATGTCATCGGCATGCTGGCAGGCAAGTTCAAAGGAGGAATATTGACCTCCATCGGAAAAGGAATCGGGAGTAACATTAAGAATGCCCATCACAATAGGCGAAGATAACGCGAGGCGTTTAGTGCCAACAATCAGTTCAAACACACTTGTACTCCAGTAATAACACTATCGATGATTTTATCCATAGGCAGAGCTGTCGTCATCTATTTTAAGACAAGATGAAAGTGACAAAAAACTAAACACTATTGGTGCATACATTCAATGACAGCGTAGTCAAATACCGAGCAAGATAAAACAAGAAAACCCCTTTCGGGGTTTTCTTTAGTATCACTAACGATTACTTAGCAGGTGATTCATCAACATCTTTCAGTTCTGGCTCAACGGGCGCAGCAGTAACACTATCTTCAGCTTTCGCTGTAGGTTCACCATGGCCGCTGCCTTTATCGTTAGAACCATTGTCATCGACTTGCCAATCGGCAGGTTGACGCACTTCTTGACGCTTCATTAAATCGTCAATTTGAAGTGAATCAATGGTTTCATACTTCATCAAAGCTTCTTTCATTGAGTGCAGAATATCTATGTTATCTGTCAATAGCTGCCTAGCTCTTGCGTAGTTTTTGTCGATAAAGACTTTTACTTCCGCATCAATTAGGGTTGCAGTTTCATCGGACATGGCTTTGGCCTTACCCATACTGCGACCTAAAAAGACTTCACCGTCTTCTTCGGCATACAATAATGGACCTAATTTGTCCGAGAAGCCCCACTGAGTCACCATGTTACGCGCAATTGATGTCGCGTATTTGATGTCCTGTGATGCGCCAGTCGACACTTTATCACTACCGTAAATCAGTTCTTCCGCTAAACGACCGCCGTAAGCGACCGAAATTTGGCTTTCTAATTTACGACGGCTCTGGCTCACTGAGTCAGCTTCCGGTAAAAAGAAAGTCACACCCAGCGCACGTCCGCGAGGAATAATAGTGACCTTATGCACAGGATCGTGCTCTGGTACTAAACATCCTACGATTGCATGGCCGGCTTCGTGGTACGCCGTCATTTCTTTTTCAGCTTCAGACATCACCATAGAACGGCGCTCTGCACCCATCATGATTTTATCTTTAGCACGCTCAAATTCTTCCATACCTACAACTCGACGATTGCCACGAGCCGCAAACAGCGCCGCTTCGTTGACTAAGTTAGCTAAGTCAGCACCAGAAAAACCGGGTGTACCACGGGCAATCACGCTCGCCTTCACATCGTCTGAAAGTGGTACTTTACGCATATGCACTTTCAAAATTTGCTCGCGACCACGTACATCAGGTAAACCAACCACCACTTGGCGGTCAAAACGACCTGGACGCAATAACGCAGAATCGAGTACGTCTGGACGGTTAGTTGCCGCAATAACAATAACGCCTTCATTACCTTCGAAGCCATCCATCTCAACCAGCATTTGGTTCAGTGTTTGCTCACGTTCATCATGACCACCACCTAAACCAGCGCCACGTTGACGACCGACCGCATCGATTTCATCGATAAAGATAATACAAGGTGCAGACTTTTTCGCTTGCTCGAACATATCACGCACACGAGATGCGCCAACACCAACGAACATTTCAACGAAATCAGAACCCGAAATAGTGAAGAAAGGTACCTTAGATTCACCCGCAATAGCTTTTGCCAGTAAGGTTTTACCGGTACCTGGTGGTCCCACCATCAGTACGCCCGTTGGAATCCGGCCACCCAATTTTTGAAATTTAGTTGGGTCACGCAGATAATCAACCAGTTCTTTCACTTCTTCTTTTGCTTCATCACAACCAGCAACATCAGCAAAAGTGGTTTTAATCTGATCTTCGCTCATCAGCTTGGCTTTGCTCTTACCAAAGGACATAGCCCCTTTGCCGCCACCACCTTGCATCTGGCGCATGAAGAAAATCCATACCCCGATAAGCAGTAACATCGGGAACCAAGAGATAAAAATTTGAGTTAGGAACCCAGACTCTTCGGCTTCTTGGCCCTTCATAGTGATGCCCTTACGATCAAGATCATTAATTAAATCTTGGTCATATAACGGCATGATAGTAGTGAACTTTTCACCAGTACGTTTAGCACCTTCAATAGTGCGTAAGTCGCTTTTAACTTCAACCGATGCTACCTGCCCATCACGAACATTATCTAAGAAGGTAGAATAATCCATCTTCTGCGATGACGAAGAAGAGGGGGAGTAACCCTGAAACACTGACATCAGCACAACGGCGATGACAACCCAGAGTATTAGATTTTTTGCCATGTCACTCAAATTACTAGACCTCATTAAGTCTTGCGATTACTAACGCTAGATTACTACAACTTGTATCCAGTCGCCACAAGATAGACTTCACGGGAACGCGCCCGCGAAGAGTCCGGTTTACGTGTTTTAACTACTTTAAACGCTTCTTTTACCGCTTTCATGTATTCGTCAAAGCCCTCCCCCTGAAAGACTTTCACCGCAAAACAGCCGTTGGGTGCCAAAACTTGATGACACATATCTAACGCTAATTCCACCAAATACATGGCGCGCGGCTGATCGACGCCATCTGAACCGCTCATATTAGGCGCCATGTCAGATAACACAACGTCAACCTTAGCGTCACCGACACGGGTAAGCAATGCTTGAAGGACTTTATCTTCACGAAAATCCCCTTGCAAAAAGTCTACCCCAACGATGGGATCCATTGGCAAAATGTCACAGGCGATGACCTTACCTTTATCTCCCGCTAACTTAACCGCCACCTGAGACCAGCCTCCTGGCGCGGCCCCGAGGTCAACGACTGTCATACCTTGACGAATAAGTTGATCCTTTTGTTGGATTTCCTCAAGCTTAAACGCAGCGCGAGATCGTAACCCCATTTTCTGTGCGAGTTTAACATAATGATCATCAAAGTGTTCTAGCATCCAGCGATTGGAACTGGCCGTACGTTTTTTACCTGACATTTAAAATCCGCAACAATTGAGAGTTACACAAGGGTTATATAAGGGTAGAATAGCCGCTTTTCAACAGTAACTCAGCAAAAGTTGGTAGAAATGAACTTAACAACCAAACAAAAACAGCATTTAAAAGGCTTAGCACACATGCTAAAGCCAGTGGTGCTGCTTGGTGCCAATGGATTGACTGAAGGTGTACTCGCTGAAATTGAAAGCGCACTCGCTTATCATGAATTGATTAAAGTGAAAGTAGCCTCTGCTGACAGAGAGCTAAAAAATGCCATCGTTGATGCCATAGTACGTGAAACTCAATCTGCAAAAGTGCAACTTATTGGTCATATTCTGGTGATTTATCGTCAATCACCAGAAATGAAAGTTGCTTTGCCAAAGGCAAAGTAATTTTTCTTGATTTTTATTGTGTCAACAAAGAAGCCACTCATTTGAGTGGCTTCTTTGTATTTGCGGTTAATTTACGTTTTTGGCTTTCGTCCAACAATAATGGCTAAGGCGCGTCAGAGATAATTTGTGCTTTATAATGCTCAGGCGTTAAGCCTAAAAATTCAGGTAATGAGGTGCCAACAGAAATAGAAGAAAACGTACCGGTTAAGATGCCAATAAACATCGCAATTGAAAAACCTTCCAATGGCCCACCGCCCATAATCCACAGCGCACCCACTGTCATTAAAGTTGTCCCTGATGTCACCATAGTGCGAGAAAATGTCGCCACAATCGCTTGATTATTAATCTCTTGGATCGAAAGCTTTGGCTTAGCAATCAATAATTCACGAATGCGGTCGGCAATGATGATCGAATCATTTAAGGAATAACCTAAAATAGCTAGCACTGCTGCCAATATCGTTAGATTAAACTCCATTTGAGTCAGTGCAAAAAATGCCAATACAAAGACCACGTCATGCAATAGCGCAAACAAAGCGCCAGATGCAAGCCGCCATTCAAAGCGATAACTTAGATAACCTAAAATACACAGCATAGCGACTAGCAGTGCCACCCCCCCCTGCTCCGCCAACTCTTGGCCAATCTGCGGCCCCACAATGCTGCTATTAAGTACTTGTACTTCAGTGTGAAGCGGCGCTAACACTTGCTGAATATCGACATGACTTTGCTCAGCATCGGCTGTATTCATATCTGTACTAATGATATCAGCGTAACGCAGTACCCAACGCCCCGGCTCACTGGCCGAAATCACTGTAACATCTTGCTGATAGGCGGCGTTAAGCAAAGGCTGTAACTCACTACTGGTAATTTTTTTATCGAGCTGAATTTCAGTGACTACGCCGCCGGTAAAATCTAGCCCCCAGTTAAACCCTTTCACACCGATAATGGTTAATGACATTATCATCAGCAAAATCGAGATAGCGCTACAGCCATAGCGCCACAGAGTTAAATGACCCGTTAAATTGATATTCTTCATACTTATACCCTCACATGACGGCTAGCATCACGTCCATAAACTAAGTTGATCAACGCTCTTGAGGCAAAGATACCGGTAAACATGCTGGTTAATAGGCCTAGACCTAGGGTCAAGGCAAAACCTTGGATTGGGCCATTACCGATGGAATACAGCACTACGGCGGTGATCATCGTGGTGAAATTAGCATCAAAAATAGTAGAAAACGCGCTATCAAAGCCCGTATCAATTGCCAGTGCAAAACTGCGGCCTTCCTTTAACTTATCTTTTATCCGCTCGAAAATTAGTACATTGGTATCGACCGCCATACCAACAGTTAGCACCAAACCGGCAATACCGGGTAACGTTAATACTGCACCAGGAATTAGCGCCAATAAGCCAAACAGGATCACCATGTTAGAGATCAGCGCTATGTTTGCCACCCAACCAAGACGGCGATACCAAAGCGCCATAAATAACAAGGTAATGCCCATTCCTAAACCGAGCGCGGCAAAGCCATTTGCAATGTTTTCAGCCCCCAGTGTTGGGCCAATAGTGCGCTCTTCAACAATCGTTACTGGTGCTGTCATTGAGCCCGCCCTCAGTAACAGGGCTAATTGCTGCGCTTCTTGATAGGTGCCAGCGCCAGTGATGCGGAAACGATCGCCCAGCTGCGATTGAATGGTCGCAACACTAATGATTTCTTGAGTTTGCTTGGCCTTACCTTGCTCATCACGGCTGTATTCGCTGTAAGACGTCGCCATAGGTTTGCCGATATTAATTCTGGAAAACTCAGACATTTTCTGCCCACCGACACGGTCAAGATTAATATTCACCTCGGCCATGCCCATCTCACCTAAACTCGCCCTCGCATCAATAATATGATCGCCGCCAAGCACGGGCGTGCGGCTCACATAAATAGGCTTACCCGACTGGTCATTGAGCACCATTGCATTTACCGAGCCCGACTCTTTCACCTCGAAAAAGGCCAAACTCGCCGTTGCACCAATCACATTTTTTGCAGCTGCGGGATCTTGTATGCCGGGTAACTCAATCCGAATTCTATGATCGCCCTGGCGCTGCACTAATGCTTCAGTAATACCGAGTTCTTCAATACGGCTGCGCATCACCTGCAAGTTTTGTTGTACGGTTAAATTACGCAGTTTTATTTGTTCTTCTTGGCTCAACTTAATCTGTAAGCTTGCGCCGTCAAGGTTAGATAATTGCCAATTAGGATATGATTCTTTCATCATCTGCCGCACAGCGGCACGGGCATCGTTATCAGGCAAAGTGAGGTTTAACTGGTTGTCTTGATCTAAATGAACACTCGCGCCACGAATTTTTTGCTCACGAATAAATTGGCGTAGCGAATCGACCAGTGCCTCAGCCTGTGTTTGGTATACAGGCTCAATATCCACATCAAGTAAAAACTGCACGCCACCGCGTAAGTCGAGTCCGAGTTTAATTGGCTGAAAACCTAAGTTTTGCAACCAACTTGGCGCGGCACTGGCAAGGGATAAGGTCAACTCTTTTGGCTCTGTAACCATAGACGAAAGCAAGGTTTTGACTAAGGTTTGTTGATTATCCTCATCAAGGACAATCAGGGTTTCGCCATCCTTCTGGTCGATACGCTTTACCGTCACGCCTTCAGCTTGCAGCTTATCTCGAAGCGCTACCGGCGCGAGTGTTAACCCTGCCTTAGCCCCCACTTGCACCGCTGCATCCTCACCATACAATGTAGGCAAGGCACTGAATAACATCACTATAAGGCTGACAATGAGGACTAGGTATTTCCAAGCTGAATAATGATTTAGCAGTCGTTTATTGGATTTTATTTCCATGGGATTAACTCGTTATTTATCGCCTAGTACTTTCATCAAAGTTTTAGGCGAACATATTGATATCATTACGAAACAAGCCATTGAGTACCAGTAAGCTAAGCTTGATAAACTCAAATCATTACGGCGAATTAAGCCGTAAAACGTTTCGGTAAGAACAAAAAATGCAATGGCATGCAAGCTCAACGGGAGCAAACTCCAGTCGACAGCACACCTAAATAGGCGAGTTAAGCGGCTTGTTGGCTAAATCGATATTGAAGGTTTGAGACTTTCCAACCCGATATACGGGCGGGGGAAGATGCAGCAGCAAGCGTCCAATCAGATGTGATATCCACATTAATTGGCTCAATCAAATTAGGCGTAGACTCAACAGTAAAATCTACTGCAAGTAAATAAGTAGGTTTAACCTCGCGCATATCATGCTGTGCAAGGCTAATAAATCGTGACGAATTTATAGGAGCAAAATTTAAGTCATCTGAGTGGCTCACATAATCGGAGTTTGAGCAGGATGTTGGCAAGGACATTGCTGAATCGACACTGCTGGCATCAGTGACATTGTTGTTCAATGCACCGCAGCTTTTAACAACCTGTGCATCCGATTGGGTTATCGCGCTTGTATTAGCTGAGTTTAGCGCTTTGGTCTTGTTATCAAGCCTAACCGAATCCAGCTGAACACTATGGCTAGCAGAATCACTTTGCTGTACATATGTTTTTTGACTATAGATTTTTGGCGAATAGCTAGCCGAGTGCGCAATCAACATGATCGCCACGCAAACTAACATTAATCCCGTACGCCAATGTTTAACCAAAACGTGCCTCTTAATAAAACGAACAATACTCGTTAAAACTTAATTGTTTGGTACTCAACCGCCGGTCTAGATAAATGACTCTGCTAAATTGAAGTAAAATCAACAATTCGCAACTAAGGTACAAGCAACACACAATAATTATGCTGATTTTGCTAGAATTGCAGCTTAGGTAAAAGTCCATCTAGAGACAAATTAATCTTTGTCCATCTTATCTAAACGCGATCGCCATCTTTAAAAACCTAAAATTAAAGCACTAAGCGTAAGCCTTCAACTCAAGTATTAAGCAACAAGATAAGTTAGGCTTGCCAATAACAAAAAAACCGCCCTAGGGCGGTTTTGGATAATTCGTGACTCACACTCACGATATCATCAGCAAATTATAAATACTGTACTGAGATAATTTCGTAATCTGTCACGCCACCAGGGGTAGTAATAGACACTTCGTCACCTTCATTTTTGCCCACTAAGCCACGGGCAATCGGTGAATTGACCGAAATCAGATTTTCTTTAATATTCGCTTCGTCATCACCGACTATGCGATAGGTGACTTCAACATCAGTATCAAGGTTTAAAATCGTCACAGTTGCACCAAAAATCACTCGGCCGTTATTTACCATTTTAGCGACATCGATAATTTGTGCGTTAGATAACTTACCCTCAATATCACGGATACGAGCTTCACAAATCCCTTGGTCTTCGCGAGCAGCATGATATTCCGCATTTTCTTTTAAATCGCCAAGCTCTCGCGCTGAGGCAATCGCTTCTGTGATTTTTGGGCGGCGCTCAAACTTGAGAATATCTAACTCTTTACGCAGCTGCTCTGCACCGACAACTGTCATAGGAACCTTAGTCATAGCTTCTTTCGTCTCCTTTAAAACAAAAGCAACCCGTGTCGACGCTAAGGTCAACACAGTCAAATGGGGGTGGAATTGCGCTATTCTAATCGTTATGCGCTTTTGATGCATCAACAACAATGCAGTTAAGCAGCTTACCCAACCTTAAACCCAGTTACCAGTAATGAAATCTAAATCCGCGAACCAGATAAAATAAAAAATGGCTCGTCAATTAATCATCACTGATATGTGCTATTAAATGCAAAAATGCCCACTCGCTACAAAGCTCTGTGGGCATTAAATATAAAGCAGAGTCTGGTTATAGCAACAAATACATAACTATTCTAAACCAGCTTCAAACGTTAAAAATATTTCACTGACCGTTTTATCGGCAAGGATTTTATCTGAACTTGGGCGTTCAATTGAAGCATGCAAAAGATAACGCCCAGCAGTAGGCAAGGTCATTGACACTTTACCATCTTTATCAGATGTTAATTCCATCTCTTCAGGTTTGTTACGATACACACTATCGTCTTTAATAATAGCAACACTGACGCCAGCAACTGGCTTACCATCATACACAAACTGCAAAGTAGCGGGTTCATTCTCAACGATATCAGCTGGATGAGTCACGGGGACTAATTCTAAAAATTCACCCTTTGCAGCTAATACTTTGTCAGTTGGTTTATTTCGAGTTACGTAGGTTTCCACTCGTGACACGTTTAAAGATCCTTCTAACTCATAGGCATCTTTAGGCATTATGGCTGCCGTTGCTTTTTTATCTAAACGACTACGCACAAAACCTTCTTTTCCTTTCACTTTATAGCGAGAGAAGTAGCGCGGTGTTACTTCTTTTTCAAACTTATAAGTCCCATCTTGAGTCAGCTGCACATCAAATACCGATTTACGTCCACCGGTATAACTTGAACTAGGGGAAATTGAATCGCCACTTGGTAGTGATATACGCACATCACTGGCAGTAACAGGCTTATCCATCATAAACACTTGATTACTGGCCGATACATCAGAGGTGATCCACACCGTTTCTTGGCTTTCTGCAGAAACGTTAAAATGACTAGGTAAAATCCATCGATCATGGCTGCTAGCCAATGGACTAACACACAGCGTACCTAATAATGCCACAAGACGTAATTTCATCTTTTTCCCTTAAATTAAAGAAGTTAAACAATCAACTGTAGTGGCTCAGTGAGCCATACCGCTTAAGCGTATGTCGATAACGCCCGTTTCTGTGGTTGCGGGTAACTGTGAAGTAAAGTCTCCCGCAGCTAAATCTATGTTTTGACGCACTAAGTCACGGCCACCATGCTCACGCACCACTTCAATAAATACTGTGTAAGTGCCAAGTGTGACTGATTTCCCTGACTCATCTTTTAGATCCCAATCAATTTTGTAGTGACCAGCAGGACGGGTAGCCGATGCTATGCCATCAACAAAACTCATATCTTCGCGACCCGCTTTACGCCACCAACGGCGGATATCCTTTAACCATTTATGGCCTTCATCCCACACCCAAAGACTCAAGGTTTTAACTGGTTGTCCTTTAGCGTCCTCAATCCAAACGGCCACATAAGGTCTATGATATTGGCCTTCAGTAATCTCAGGTAACGTCAAATCGACGGTCAGTTTAGGGGCTGCCAATACAGCAGAACTGGCAAATAAAGCACTCACTGCAATGATACGAATAAGATGACGCATGTTCGATTGAAACTCCTTATGGAACAAAATAAACATATACCAGCCCACAGCCACTGCTTACCAACACCATGTATAGCAATGACTTTTTAAGGCGCTTAGTTTGAGGTAACAACAAATATGCGCCTGTAAGTGAAAATAGAATAATCAGTACAGCGCTGAGATCCAGTATCCAAGCCCAGGCAATGCCAGTATTACGGCCTTTGTGCAAATCATTGAGCACGGCTACAGCACCGTAATCTAAGGTTTCGATATAAGCTTTACCATCGAGTAAGTCCAGTGTCACGCTGCGGTAAGTACCGGGTCCTTTACTGACTAAGCTAATTTCATCCTCAGCAATATCGGCAGTGCTAATATCCATCGCCCACTCGCTTTTTAACCAATGCCCAGCAGCCAATCGCCACTGTGCATCTTCGGTAGCATAGGGTTGTAAATAGCTAGGAATAACGGCTTGCTCACGCACAGGCTCCTGATCAGATTGGGAAAACCAATTAGGATGATTCAGCGTGATACCGGTTACTGCGAAAAACAGCATCAGCAACAGCAAGGCCATAGACACGTACACATGGATAATGCGGGCAAAAGATAAAGACGACTTACTAACTCTTAATTTCAATGACACAATCTCAAAGGCAACCACAAGGCATGCATAATACCGACTTGATTGCTTTTATCTATGCTGCTTACTGGTTTAGATAAGTCGCATTAAACTAATTTAATACTGTGAGATTAAATGAGATCGATTATCAAACAGAACAATCTTTACAAACTTTACACTTCTAAAGCCGCTAAGAAATAATTATTAAAAATAAAGCGCTTACAGGCAAAACAACATTTAGCATTCAAAATCTATCATAGTTGATTAAATTAGTCGTAAATCATCTAAGGTAACATTTATAAATATTGATTAAATTCATATAGATAAAAATTAACATTGAAGAAGCATTTCGGGTTTAATATTTACTTTTAACCCCCTATCGTTTACCTCATGCCAATCGGCTACAATCCGCCGCCGGCGACTTGCTGGTGCCCCCAAGGAATTATTATCTTGAGTACATCTTTACTCAAAAAAATACGTTGCTTACACATTGTGTGGTTAGCGTTAATGCTCAACGCCTGTGTTGCTCCGTTATTATTAATGTCACCCCAAGGTCAACTAATGTGGGCCTTACTCAAACCGCTGGTTGGTTTAGACCCCAATGATGTCGGCTTATTTGAACAACCGCTGATCAAAAACCGTATGCGAGAATTACTGGGTAAAAATTACGACACTACATTGTCTTTACTCAAAACCGCCGACAAAATTCAGCAAGAAGGTCCACTTATCTATTTAGTATCGACTTATACTCCGATCCCCGAGATGGCAGAAAAAGCAGGCCTCGTATGGAACTCTGATACTAATCAAATGGCCGTGATGCTAATGAAAGGCGGCGCGCCTTTAATCATCTCAGAACAATTGAGTAATCAAACTGAAAAATTGGTTCCGAGTTGGCCAAAAGAATTAGCCGACTATACCGATCCACAGAAGTTACAACCAAAAGCATTGGAGGCAGGCACCAGCCAAGTGCAGCAACAGTTAGCAATACCTGACGCGGTTAGCGCCATCGCCAGCGGCGGTGTTAACGCCGCTCAAGGTGTTGCTGATGTAAAAGAGACAGTAATGGAGAGAGCAGCAATGCCAACCAATATGACTGAAGCAGCGGCAAAAGTAACGACACCTGCAATGCCAGCGGTTCCAGCAGAAATAAAATCACTACCTGTTGTTGAAGTTAAAAAGCCATAAAACGAATAACCACAGTACCGAATAGAAAAGGTACTGTGGTGTTTGTTGTTTTATCTATGCATCGACCCCACTGCTCAATATCCTTATTTGATCATCAAACCCAGGTTACCTCTTCACTAACCTGTATTGAAATTCCAGCCATACTCAATATATTCTCTATTAAGCTAAGCATCTATCGACCCAATACAGGTGGCATAAACATAACAACAGAGAGGAATAATCTATTAATAAATGTTGGTAAAGGAGGCAGTTAAACAAATGAAAACGCAAAAACAAAATAGTAGAATAAAATGGTAGTAAATAGTGAAAAGCCAGAAAGCAAAAAGCCTGTCCGAAGACAGGCTTTTTAACTTTGGCTGGGGTACAAGGATTCGAACCTTGGAATGCTGAGATCAAAACCCAGTGCCTTACCACTTGGCGATACCCCAATAAACTGTTTTTAATCTTCTATCGAAGATTGCATTTTGATGGTACGGGAAGAGAGACTTGAACTCTCACACCTCGCGGCACCAGAACCTAAATCTGGCGTGTCTACCAATTTCACCATTCCCGCATCAAAATGTACCAAAATTGTTTACTCAACAACTTTGGATTTTTCTCTGTTAAATGACTTTAACAGAGTTAAATATGGTAGCAATGGCGGGATTTGAACCTGCGACCCCAGCATTATGAGTGCTGTGCTCTAACCAACTGAGCTACATTGCCAATGGCTGGGGTACTAGGATTCGAACCTAGGTATGCTGAGATCAAAACCCAGTGCCTTACCGCTTGGCGATACCCCAA
>NZ_FTNN01000001.1:0-148331 GCF_900156405.1 Shewanella morhuae | reverse complement strand
AATGGCTGGGGTACTAGGATTCGAACCTAGGTATGCTGAGATCAAAACCCAGTGCCTTACCGCTTGGCGATACCCCAACTAACTCTGTTACAAACATCCGCTATTGCCGATATTTCTAAATTACATTTTAAATGGTACGGGAAGAGAGACTTGAACTCTCACACCTTGCGGCACCAGAACCTAAATCTGGCGTGTCTACCAATTTCACCATTCCCGCACTGCTCTGTTTAACATCTAGAAAGATGAACGTTACCGTCAATGTGTAGTATTTCATTAAGTGAATGTTGTACAACACTATTCATATAATGGTAGCAATGGCGGGATTTGAACCTGCGACCCCAGCATTATGAGTGCTGTGCTCTAACCAACTGAGCTACATTGCCACTTTAATATTACGCGCCCCTCTCAGCGAGGAACGGGGCGTATTATGCTTATTCGAGGTATCTAGGTCAACAGCTTTTTTCCGCTATTTCCCTTAGGCTAAGCTGTTCGGCTATTACTTCACCAAACTGAGCAACAGATGTGCTAAATAACGCACTATTACTCGTACTTAGCTTAACTTTTCAATACTAATAGCTTATACAGTCGTCGTTACACGTTAAAGAGGAAATGCATTACATCGCCATCTTTAACAATATAGGTTTTACCTTCTACGCGTAATTTACCCGCTTCTTTCGCACCTGCTTCGCCTTTATGGGCAATGAAGTCATCAAATGACATCACTTGGGCACGAATAAAACCACGTTCGAAATCGGTATGGATCACACCTGCGGCCTGCGGAGCACTCGCACCAACGGGCACAGTCCAAGCACGTACTTCTTTTACGCCCGCGGTAAAATAGGTTTGCAGATTAAGTAATTCATAACCAGCACGAATAACGCGATCAAGACCGGGTTCTTCTAAACCTAAATCCGCCATAAACTCTTCGCGTTCTTCACTTTCCATTTCGGCAAGTTCA
Organism: Shewanella morhuae; assembly: GCF_900156405.1. Classification (GTDB taxonomy): domain Bacteria; phylum Pseudomonadota; class Gammaproteobacteria; order Enterobacterales; family Shewanellaceae; genus Shewanella; species Shewanella morhuae. The sequence goes on along the minus strand of NZ_FTNN01000001.1, from coordinate 147,373 downwards.
GATTCAATCGCGGCGCATACTGGAACGACAATCGCGTTCTCAGTCGCCGCAATCGCACGCACGGCATCAAGATGTGGGTTATTTTCAAAACCGTCTTCTGCCACGTTTGCGATATACATAGTTGGTTTTAAGGTTAAGAAGTTCAGATAAGCTACAGCATCCAGTTCTTCTTTGGATAAATCCATTGAACGCAGCATTTTCGCTTCATCTAAAATCGGACGCATTTTTTCTAATACGTCTACTTCAAATTTAGCGTCTTTATCGCCACCTTTAGCACGCTTTTGCTGACGTTGTACCGCGCGCTCTAAGCTATCTAAGTCTGCTAAAGCTAATTCAGTGTTAATCACTTCGATATCACCAGCGGGATCAACCTTGTTAGCAACGTGCACAATATTGTCATCATCAAAACAACGTACAACATGACCAATCGCGTCAGTTTCGCGGATGTTAGCGAGGAATTTGTTACCTAAGCCTTCGCCTTTAGATGCGCCCGCCACTAAACCTGCAATATCGACAAACTCCATGGTTGTTGGCAGCACTCGTTGTGGGTTCACAATCGCCGCTAACGCATCTAGACGTGGATCTGGCACAGGCACAACACCCGTGTTAGGTTCGATAGTACAAAACGGGAAGTTAGCCGCTTCGATACCTGCCTGAGTTAACGCATTAAAAAGCGTCGATTTGCCTACGTTAGGAAGACCAACAATGCCGCATTTAAAACCCATATGCTTACCTTTCTCTCAATTATTGGCTGACAAGTCACACTCATCAGCGAGTTTTAGTTGTGCTGCCCTGTGGCAGCACATTACTGAATGATTAATTTGCTTAACGCAAGTTTCACTTAACGCAAAACCTATTCCGCTTTAAAAGCGTGTAATCTGTTCATGGCTTTAACCATGTCTTGCTTGAACAATATTTCAGTGGCGCGCACAGCTTCATCTATCGCCGCCTCGATAAGCTCTTGCTCTTTGGCAGGCGCTTTACCCAGTACGTAACCACTCACTTGGTTTTTATCACCGGGATGGCCGATACCCAAACGTAAACGGTAGAAGTTTTTATCATTAGCCAATTTAGCAATAATATCTTTCAAACCATTATGGCCGCCATGGCCACCACCGAGTTTGAATTTAGCCACGCCAGGCGGTAAATCGAGCTCATCATGTGCGACTAGAATTTCTTCTGGCAAAATGCGAAAAAAATTCGCTAATGCGCCAACCGCTTTACCACTTAGATTCATATAAGTGGTTGGGATCAATAAACGGACATCTTTACCGTGTAACACGACTCTAGCAGTTAACCCAAAGTACTTACTGTCGGCCACCAAAGTCGCACCGCAAATTCGAGCCAACTCAAGTACGTACCAAGCACCGGCATTATGACGAGTCTGTGCATATTCGGCGCCTGGGTTAGCCAGACCCACGATTAATTTTATTTCGCTCATGGCACTCAATATCGTTATTTCGTCAAAGCCCGTCGCGCAAAGTATCGACTGAACTGACTATAGCTACTAAAAACGCGGCATTTTAGCACTCAAAGCCCCAGTCAACAAATGTCACGTCAACCCACAGGGTAAGAACACCGCACAACTCAGAATTAATTAAGCCCCATTGCATACTTGAGCACAGTCTTTTTAATCGGTGAATTGATATTTGCCAGCTTTAACGCGCCATTACGCAGTAGTTTAAGTGGCAGAATATCGTTGCTAAACCCAGCGTAGAACAAGTCCATCGCTGTCATCATCAGTTGGTTATCGCGATAACGCTGGCGCTGATATTGGGCAAGCACTTCGTTTGACCACCACATTTTGTCTTGAGCTAACGCGTCTTTTATGACCGCTACAAATGCTTCTACATCCTTAAAACCTAGGTTAACTCCTTGGCCAGCTAACGGATTGATGGTGTGAGCCGCATCGCCTAAAATGACGATATTATCACTGTAGTAGCGCTGAGCATGGCGACGAGTGAGGCCAAAGCTGCCTTTATTCTCAACGGTAAAGTCAGCGTCCAAACGCGCTGGGAAATGCACTCTTATCTGCTCAGCAAGCTGTTTGTGATTAAGCTGCATTAACTGTTTTATTCGATTGGCATCGTCGTACCACACCAGCGAAGCATTATTGCCGGGCAGCGGTAATAAGGACCGTGGCCCTTGGGGTGTAAACTGTTGCCAAGTCACATCCTGCTGTCCTTGCGCTGTGCTGATATTGATAAGCATGGCCGACTGGGCATAGTCCCAACCTAAAATACCAATTCCTGCCCATTGACGCACCTGCGAGTTAGCACCATCGGCGCCCACTAGGAGCTTAGCCGCGAGTTTGATCCCCGATTGTAACTGCACAGTGATGCTGTCACTATCGCGACTAAACGCTGTTACTTTATCTGGGCAATATAAGGCGATGCCATCCAGTTGCGTCATCTGTTGCCAAAGTGCAAGTTGGACTAAACGGTTTTCTACTATATGGCCTAAGTGACTGGCGCCAATTTGTGCGCTGTGGAATTGGGTAATACAGCCATCAAGTTCCCAGGTTTCTAGGCCAAGATAAGGCACATTACGCATGTTAAGTAGTGATTCTAAGGCGCCAAGACGTTCAAGTAGTGCTTCAGAGGCGACACTAATCGCCGATACGCGCACATCTAACGGCTGCTCCGCATGGTAAGCCTCTGGCGCGAAAGATTCGATTATTGCCACTTGCAAGCCCTGCTGGGCTAAACCAATTGCCGTCGCTGCGCCGACCATACCGCCACCGACTAAAATCACATCGAAACGAATAATGTCAGAATGCAGCGCATCGGATGCCAACGCTGCACGGGTCTCTTTAATCTGGCTCATCTTAGTTACCACTCTAATGCCCTTCCTTTATATGTACTCAAGCGATTTATCCCACACTGCCTAAACCCATGTTCGATCGCCCCCGTTCGATTATGCCTTAGTTCAAGATTTCACGGAAATATTGAGTGGTTTTAGTATAAAAATCCGTGAGACAATCGCTATTCTTGCCTCGATTTAAGCGGAAAGCCTTAATGCTCAGCAAGTTAGAACAACAGTGTCGCAGTCAGCATATCAAACCTAGTATTTATAGGGGGATTACGCACTATAAAAGCCAACGGCTAATATTGCGGACAAAGCTAGTCAGCAGCCGTAACTGCAGGTAAAATGTCGCGCTATTTTTATTGGTCATCTTAGGCGACACAACTGATGAGTAAGAAACTCCATATCAAGACTTGGGGCTGTCAAATGAATGAGTATGACTCATCCAAGATGGCTGATCTATTAAACGAATATCAAGGTTACACCTTGACGGACGAAGCGTCTGAAGCAGATATCCTTTTGCTTAACACTTGTTCTATCCGCGAAAAAGCGCAGGAAAAAGTGTTCCATCAGCTAGGGCGCTGGAAAACGCTTAAAGATAAAAATCCCAATTTGATTATTGGTGTGGGCGGCTGCGTTGCCTCGCAAGAAGGTAAAGCGATTAAAGACAGAGCCCAGTGTGTTGACATTATTTTTGGCCCACAGACTTTGCACCGTTTACCAGAGATGATCGATCAAGTTCGTCGTGGTGACAAAGTTGTTATTGATATCAGCTTCCCTGAAATCGAAAAATTCGATCGCCTGCCAGAGCCTCGCGCCGAAGGCCCAACTGCGTTTGTATCGATCATGGAAGGATGCAGTAAATATTGTTCATTCTGCGTCGTACCATATACGCGCGGTGAAGAAGTCAGCCGTCCATCGGACGACATCATTCTTGAAATCGCCCAATTGGCGGAACAAGGTGTGCGCGAAGTGAACCTGCTTGGCCAAAACGTGAACGCTTATCGCGGCGCTACCCATGATGGGGCTATCTGTACATTTGCAGAATTACTGCGTTATGTCGCGGCAATTGACGGCATTGACCGACTGCGTTTTACCACTAGCCACCCAATTGAATTTACCCAGGATATTATCGACGTTTACGAAGATACCCCTGAGCTAGTGAGCTTTTTACACTTACCCGTGCAATCGGGCTCTGACCGTATTCTAACGGCAATGAAACGTGGTCATATGGCGATTGAATATAAATCAATTATTCGCCGTCTGCGTAAAGCCCGCGAAGGCATTCAAATCAGCTCTGATTTCATCATTGGTTTTCCTGGCGAAACCAAAGAAGACTTTGCCGACACCATGAAGTTGATTGAAGACATAGGTTTCGACCACAGCTTTAGCTTTATCTACAGTGCACGTCCGGGTACGCCAGCAGCAGATTTACCCGATAATGTTGATATGGAAGAGAAAAAGCAGCGCCTCGCCATTTTGCAAGACCGTATTACTCAGCAAGCTATGCGCTACAGCCGCCATATGATGGGCACAGTACAGCGTATTCTGGTTGAAGGTCCGTCGGTAAAAAATCCAATGGAACTGCGCGGACGCACCGAAAATAGCCGAGTAGTGAACTTTGAAGGCCTGCCAAAGCACATTGGCACGTTTGTAGATGTGGAAATTGTTGACGTTTACACTAACTCATTGCGCGGTATTTTTGTTCGTGGTGAAGATGAAATGGATCTACGCCGTAGCTTACGCCCATCAGATATTTTGGCTAAGCATAAGCAAGATGATGAGCTAGGCGTGACACAATTTAAGCCATAGGCTTTAAATTAGCGTAAACCGTACCTATATCTAAAAGGGCGACATTGTCGCCCTTCTGTTTTGTTGTACTTTATATTATTAACGCTATCGATTGCGATTTTCCGTTAGCAATTATCAATTATGGCTCGTAAACTGACAACATAACTCAAGTCCTCAAGATAGCGGTTTCAGCATGTTAAGCTGGTTTGAGGATACATAACGATACTGAAATAATATCGTGCCTACATTTTATTATTTGCGATTGGGAGTCTTATTTGTCCAGTAAATTAACCACCATGAACTTGTATCTCGAACCCGCAGAAACTCGCCGCTTAGCCTCTTTATGTGGCCCATTAGATGACAATATTAAGCAAATAGAACGTCGTGTCGGTGTTGAGATTGTCCGCAAGAATAATCATTTTCAGATCACTGGCCTGCCACGTAATTGTTTAAGCGCTAATAACTTGCTCAAAGAACTCTATATTGAAACCCAAACGGTTAAAGGCAGTACGCCCGATATTGAACCTGAGCAAGTACATATCGCCATTCAAGAAGCTATCGCCTTAGAGCAAGCTGACGACAGTGATGATAGCAGTATCAATATCAAAACCCGCCGAGGTGTCATTAAGCCACGTAACCCCAATCAAAGCTTATATGTGGCTAATATCACTCGCCACGACATTACCTTTGGTATAGGCCCCGCGGGAACCGGTAAAACTTTCCTTGCGGTAGCCGCGGCAGTCGATGCCTTAGAGCGACAAGAAGTACGCCGAATTCTACTGACTCGTCCAGCGGTAGAAGCCGGTGAAAAACTCGGTTTCTTACCCGGTGATTTAAGTCAAAAGGTCGATCCTTATTTACGTCCACTCTATGATGCGTTATTTGAAATGTTGGGTTTTGAAAAAGTAGAACGTTTAATCGAGAAAAATGTCATCGAAGTGGCACCACTGGCTTACATGCGTGGTCGTACTTTAAATGATGCTTTTATTATCCTTGATGAAAGTCAAAACACTACCATAGAGCAAATGAAGATGTTCTTAACTCGCATAGGCTTTAATTCCCGTGCAGTGATCACCGGTGACATTACTCAAACCGACTTACCTAAGCATCAAAAGTCAGGCTTACGCCACGCTATTGAAGTATTAAGCCAAGTAGAAGAAATCAGCTTTAACTTTTTTGTCGCGCAAGATGTGGTACGCCACCCTATCGTTGCGCGCATTGTTGAGGCATATGAGGCCTTTGATTTAAAAGAACAAACCTTAAAAGCGCATAAAGAAAGTCAGTATCAAAAACAACAGCAGGAAACCGCAGCACATGAGTCTTAAGTTAGCACTGGATATCCAACATGCTGCCACAAGTGACTGGTTGCCCACCGATGAGCAGTTTACGCTGTGGGCTCGCACTGCGATTGGCAATTGTATGGATGAAGCTGAACTCACCATACGAATCGTTGATAACCGCGAGAGCCAAATGCTCAATAATACCTATCGCGGCAAAGATAAACCGACTAATGTATTATCGTTTCCCTTTGAGGCTCCGCCAGAAATTGATCTTCCTTTACTCGGAGATCTTGTTATTTGTGCGGCTGTCGTTGAAAATGAAGCCCGTGAACAGCAAAAGACCTTAGAGGCACACTGGGCACACATGGTTATACATGGCTGCTTGCATCTATTAGGTTATGATCACATTGAAGATGAAGAAGCTGAAGAGATGGAGTCATTAGAGATCCAGCTCGTTGAAACGTTAGGTTTTACCAACCCATATAAGGAACAGTAAATTAGCCAAGATAATCCTATCAACGCTAATGAGAAAACTATGAGCGACGACACCCCCCCTAGTACAAACGCCCACAAAAAAAGTTGGTTTGATAGAGTAAGTCAGCTATTTCAGGGCGAACCTCAAAATCGCGAAGATCTAGTCGATGTGATTGATGGTGCAGAAATGCGCGATTTGATCACCCAAGACACTCGCGAAATGATAAAAGGTGTATTAGATGTTTCTGATATGCGTGTTCGGGATATTATGATCCCAAGAGCTCAAATTGTCGCCCTCCAGATAGATAACTCGGTCGAAGAGTTACTGGCTACTGTAATAGGTTCTGGCCATTCGCGCTTCCCTGTCGTCAACGAAGATAAAGACCACATCGAAGGTATTTTACTAGCCAAAGATTTAATCCCTTATGGTTTTTCTAACAGTGACGAGCCTTTCTCTCTCTCACGCGTTATCCGTCCTGCCGTTGTGGTGCCAGAAAGCAAACGTGTTGATGTGCTACTCAAAGAATTCCGCTCGCAACGTTACCATATGGCGATCGTGGTCGATGAATATGGCGGCGTATCGGGACTGGTGACTATCGAAGATATTTTAGAAGAAATTGTCGGCGAGATTGAAGATGAGTTTGACCACGATAGCACCGAAGAAACCGAGATCCGTAAAATAAGCAACACGGTTTATATGGTCAAAGCCTTAACGCCAATCGAAGATTTCAATGAAGAATTCAATACTGAATTTAGTGATGAAGAGTTTGATACCGTCGGTGGTTTAGTCTCACATGCCTTTGGTCATTTGCCTGAACGTAACGAGAGCATCAACATTGAAGGCATTGAATTTAAAGTTATTAGTGCTGATACCAGACGTTTGATCCAACTCAGAATTAAACTCCCCGATACTAATACTAACCAAGACATAGACTAATCACTCGTGCTTAAACAAATTCGGGCTTTTGCCCAACAAAAGTCCCGACCTTGTGCTTTGAGACTCATACTGGCATTTGCCCTTGGCGCCAGTACGGCGCTTTCATTTGCGCCCTATTCCATTTGGATTATCTATCCGTTTGCTATGGCCATTGCCCTCTGGCATAGCCGAATGCTTAGCACGAAGGCGAGCTTTTACTATTGGCTAAGCTTTGGATTTGGCTGTTTTGCTATAGGAATCAGCTGGGTACATGTAAGCATGGATGTCTTTGGTGGCATGCCACTCATCGCCTCTGTTGGCTTGATGGCCTTGCTAGCCTTGTATTTAGCCTTATATCCCGCGCTAACCGGTTTAGTACTGTCGTGGTTAACCAAAACGCTCAACAACGATGATAGTGATGATAGTGCAACCAAGTTAAGTCTTTGGCGTAATCTAGCCCTCTTCCCCGCGCTGTGGACCTTAACCGAGTGGGCTCGCGGCTGGGTGATGACCGGTTTCCCCTGGTTATGGGCCGGTTACTCGCAAACTCAAGGGCCGCTAAAACCCCTTGCGAGTATTATAGGTGCACTAGGCTTAAGTTTTGTGCTGGCAATGCTCGCTGGCGCATTGGCTTTGTGCTTTGTTAAGCGTTATAAAAGTTTACTGTTTGTACTGCTAGCCTGTTTTTTAGCCGTTTGGATAACACCGACACTGTCTAACATTCATCCTACTGGTGAAAATGTCAAAGTGGCACTGGTGCAAGGTAATATCCCCCAAAGCATGAAGTGGGAACCCGACGCGTTATGGCCAACACTGTTAAAATATATGGATTTATCCCGCGAACATCTGGATGCCGATATCATTATTTGGCCAGAAGCCGCTATCCCTGCGCCCGAGTCTATGGTGCAAGACTTTTTAGATAACGCCAATAAAGTCGCCAATCTAAATCATACATCAATCATTACTGGCATTATTAGCCATCAAAACAATAAGTTTTATAATTCATTGATTGTGCTTGGTAATCACAATCAAAAACAACAAACAGGCCCAGATTATGAGGGCGATGGCAGTAATCAATTTAAGAAACATCACCTATTGCCTATCGGCGAATTTGTGCCTTTTGAAGCACTGTTGCGCCCGATTGCGCCTTTCTTTAATTTGCCTATGTCCTCCTTTGCCAGAGGCGAATATCAACAGCCAAATCTAAGTGCCTTAGGCCATAAAATTGCGCCAGCCATTTGTTATGAAATTGCCTTCCCTGAGCAATTACGCGACAGCGTCAATCTAGGAACCGATATCCTATTAACTGTCTCTAATGATGCTTGGTTTGGTAGCTCAAACGGCCCATTACAGCATATGGAAATCGCCCAAATGCGCGCAGTCGAATTGGGACGACCTTTATTGCGGGCAACCAATAATGGCGTAACGGCTGTGGTTGATGAACATGGCAATATCACCGCATCATTACCCCAGTTTGAAACCGGCGTACTCAGCGCAACGATTCCATTAGTCACAGGACAAACTTGGTTTGCAAAAATAGGCCAAACGCCATTACTCATAGTCTGCGGTTTACTGGTTTTACTGGGCCTTGGTCGACGTTTTAAAAGGTAATAGGATTTAAACCAAGTATGACCAAGTCAATAAAAATATACGGCAGGCTTTAGCTTAATTGAGTTCGTCGTGATGATTATTGTACTTGGGATTTTGGCGGGGATTGCCGCGTCTAAATTTATCGATTGAAGTTAATAGGTTTGAGTACAAACCCAAAAACCAATTACAAGCCAGCGTTAAAACAGCCACCACGCTAACCTATACAGCACCCAATTAGCTAGCCAGCAAAGCCAGTGATGTAAGCCTGCGGCACAATATGTTATCAATCGCTAAGGTTGACTCATTAGTTATAGATAAAGTAGCTAATAAGTCCTAGCGTCGAGTTCTTATATAAAAAACGACGCAAATGCGTCGTTTTTTATTGCTACACAATAAGCTCGTTAAGGCGTGAGGGGTTCGCGGGTAAATTCTCCATTATCACATTCAGGGCAATCAGAAATCGTACTTGGGAATTCAATACTCATTTCATTGCCACAGTTAGTGCATACCATGATGCCTTGGTTCACAATATCGCCACTCTGGTAATAACCATGATGCTTAAAGTCTTGCGTTAACTCATGCCATTCTACTTGACTGCGGTCGGTTATTTCGCTGAGCCAATGCCAAAGCGTATTCTCTAAAGTGATAACTGTTGGGCTATGACTAAAGCTATCAGCGTTTTGTTCACGCAGAAAGCTCGCTATATCACGCTTTAAAAATTGTTCCACTAAAGCGAGCTCATCTTCCCCAGCCTGTTCTTTAAGGCGTAAAAATTCTTTCCCTTGAGTGACAGAATTAAATAAATTCTTTACAGTCATAGTGTTATCTTCTGCAAACTGAGATTTCACTTCGGCAATTAAGGATTGATACAGTCCTAATAACACGTTACTTCTATCATTCATAACCAATACTCCTTCATACGAACCTTTTTAATACATCGCTTCTAGTTTATTCTATGCAGATCTTACTCGCGCTGATATGGCGTTAGATCAAATAATAGGCGGCACTGCCGGAAATAGAGTGATGCAAGAGCAATATAATCCCTCAGAAATTGAAGCCTTAGTGCAAAAGCACTGGCATGACAACAAAACCTTCGAAGTCACTGAAGACGCAAGCAAAGAAAAGTTTTATTGCCTTTCAATGTTTCCGTACCCTTCTGGCAGACTCCACATGGGACACGTACGCAACTATACCATAGGTGACGTAGTTGCACGCTTTCAACGTCTTCAAGGCAAAAACGTGCTCCAACCTATTGGTTGGGACTCATTTGGTTTGCCTGCAGAAAATGCCGCAATCAACAACAAGACTGCGCCTGCGCCATGGACCTATGAAAACATAGAGTACATGAAGAATCAGCTGAAACTATTAGGTTTTGGTTACGATTGGAGCCGTGAAATCGCCACTTGTACCCCAGAATATTATCGCTGGGAACAATGGTTCTTCACTAAGTTGTACGAGAAAGGCCTAGTCTACAAAAAGACGGCTTCGGTCAACTGGTGTCCAAACGATGAAACCGTACTGGCAAACGAGCAAGTACAAGATGGCTGCTGCTGGCGCTGTGATACACCTGTCGAACAGAAAGAAATTCCACAGTGGTTTATTAAGATCACTGATTACGCCGAAGAATTATTAAACGATCTGGATACTTTAGATGGCTGGCCTGAACAGGTTAAGACCATGCAACGTAACTGGATTGGTCGTAGTGAAGGAGTTGAAGTCACCTTTGGCGTGGCTGATAGCAACGGCTCTGCCACAGCCAACACTTTCGATATTTATACCACCCGTCCAGATACCTTAATGGGCGTAACCTATGTAGCCATTGCTGCCGGTCACTCATTAGCTGAGCTTGCCGCGCAAACCAATCCCGAGCTTGCAGCCTTCATTGACGAGTGCAAAAACAGCACAACATCAGAAGCCGAACTTGCGACTATGGAAAAACGCGGTGTCGCTACAGGTCTTTTCGCCATTCATCCATTAACCGGTAAGCAAGTACCTATTTGGGCAGCTAACTTTGTGTTGATGAACTATGGCACTGGTGCTGTGATGTCGGTTCCTGGCCACGATCAACGTGATTTCGAGTTTGCGAAAAAATATGATCTAGCGATTGAAGCCGTGATCAAGCCAGTTGATGGTGAAGTCGCCATTGACGAAGCCGCATACACCGAAAAAGGCATCCTAGTTAACTCGGGTGAATTCGACGGTTTAGACTTTGAAGCGGGCTTTAATGCCATCGCGAATAAGTTAGTCGCTGAAGGTAAAGGCAAGCGCCAAGTTAACTATCGTCTGCGCGATTGGGGCGTTTCACGTCAGCGTTACTGGGGTGCACCTATTCCGATGGTGACCTTAGCCGACGGCACTGTGATCCCAACGCCTGCTGATCAACTGCCAGTATTACTGCCAGAAGATGTGGTGATGGACGGTATTCAAAGCCCAATCAAAGCCGATAAAGAATGGGCAAAAACCCAGGTTAACGGTCAAGATGCGCTGCGCGAAACCGATACCTTTGATACCTTTATGGAATCCTCTTGGTATTACGCCCGTTACTGCAGCCCGCATGCAGACGAAATGCTCGATCCTGCTAAAGCTAACTACTGGCTACCAGTCGATCAGTACATTGGCGGCATCGAACACGCTTGTATGCATTTGTTGTATTTCCGCTTCTTCCATAAGTTGCTACGTGATGCGGGTCTGGTTAACTCTAACGAGCCAGCCAAGCAATTGCTAACCCAAGGTATGGTGTTGGCTGATGCGTTTTACTACATCAATCCAAAAGGCGCCCGCGTATGGGTATCACCTTTAGATGTAGCGACCACAGAGAAAGACGACAAGGGCCGTATTACTAAAGCTATCGACAAAGACGGCAACGAGCTGGTTTATACTGGCATGAGCAAGATGTCTAAGTCGAAAAATAACGGTATCGATCCGCAAGTGATGGTCGAAAAATACGGCGCCGATACGGTTCGCCTATTTATGATGTTTGCCTCGCCTCCAGAATTAACTCTGGAATGGCAAGAATCAGGCGTTGAAGGCGCACACCGCTTCATTAAACGTCTGTGGAAATTGGCGAACGAGCATGTAAACCAAGACAACAGCGAAGCCTTAGATGTCAGCAAGTTAAATACTGAACAAAAAGCGCTGCGCCGTGAAGTCCACAAGACGATTGCGAAAGTGACCGACGATATCGGCCGCCGTCAGATGTTCAACACTGCGGTTGCCGCCGTGATGGAACTGATGAACCATCTGCAAAAAGCGCCACAAACCACAGGTCAAGACAACGCCATTATCGGTGAAGCTTTATCGGCCATAGTGCGTTTGCTGTACCCTATCATTCCGCATGTTAGCTTTAACTTGTGGAACGAGTTAGGCAATGCAAGCAACATTGAAGATAGCCAATGGCCAATCGTTGATGAAGCTGCGCTAGTTGAAGACAGCAAGCTTATCGTTGTGCAAGTCAATGGCAAAGTTCGCGCAAAAATCACCGTTGCCGCCGATGCTGATAAAGAATCAGTAGAAGCCTTAGGCATGAGTGATGAACACGTGATCAAATACCTAGACGGCCTGACTGTGCGTAAAGTTATCTATGTGCCGGGCAAACTGCTCAGCATAGTGGCAAACTAATAGGAAACCGCGAAAACTTATGCTAATCAAACGCATATGCTTCGCAATCATGGCACTGGTCATCATGACCAGTACCGGTTGCGGTTTTAAGCTTCAACGTAGCTATCAGATCCCTGATGCCCTCAATCAGCTAAGTTTGAGTAGCGCGGATGAATACAGTGAACTCACCCGCTTAGTGCGTGAACGCCTACGCTTGAACAATATTAAAGTTGTTGAGGAGACCAATGATGTTCCGGTATTAAGGCTAATCACCGATTCTTTAGCACGCTCGACCTTATCTTTGTATCCCACGGGTAACGTTGCCGAGTATGAGTTAATTTATTTAGTCGAGTTTGCTGTGGCACTACCGGGCAAAGAAGCACAGCCTTTTAAGGTTGAAATCCGCCGCGACTATTTAGACGATCCACGTACCGCATTAGCAAAGAGCCGCGAAATGGAATTGCTGACCAAGGAAATGCGTATCCAAGCTGCTGATCAAATTCTGCAAGCAATGGCCGGCACTGAGGTGAATTAATGCAGGGCAATCATTAAATGCGGGACTACGATTAAATGAGAGTCTATCCCGATCAACTCTCCCGTCATCTTAACCAGCTATTGCCTTGCTATATGATTTTTGGTGATGATCCTTGGTTGATAGAAACTAGCAAAGATCAAATTCGCCAATTAGCCAAGCGCCAAGGTTTTGATGAAAAAGTCCAGCTCATCCAAGAGACTGGGTTTAATTGGCACGATTTGACTCAGGAATGGCAGGTTATGAGCCTGTTTTCCAGTAAGCGCCTGATTGAACTGACGCTTCCCCAAGCTAAACCCGGCGCCGAAGGCTCTAGCACACTGCAAGCACTATTGCAGACGCCTAATCCCGATATGCTGTTGATTATCGAAGGGCCAAAGCTCGCGACTGAGCAAACTAATAGTAAATGGTTTAAAACCTTAGATGCCCATGGCATGTATCTGCCCTGCGCTACGCCCGAGGGCGAGCAGTTTATGCGCTGGCTTGATGGCCGTATTAAGCACTTTAAGCTCAATCTACAAGCTGATGCCCGCGCTATGCTGCATGCCTTGTATGAAGGTAATTTACTGGCGGCCGACCAAGCTATGCAGTTACTGCAACTCCTAAGCCCGACGCAATCTATCAGTGCCGATGAACTTAGCCACTATTTTGAAGACCAGTCACGTTTCACCGTATTCCAGCTCACCGATGCACTACTGAATAATAAACAAAATAGCGCCCAGCATATGCTGACCCAGCTCAATGGCGAAGGCACTGCCTTACCCATCCTGCTGTGGGCCTTGTTTAAAGAACTTGGTTTGTTATTCAATTTAAAATGCGAACAAGCTCAAGGCGCGGCGCTGAGCGCACTTTGGGGCAAACATCGGATTTGGGATAAGCGCAAACCTCTGTATCAAGCGGCGTTACAACGTCTTAGCCTTGAACAGCTCGAGCATATGCTCGCTCTGGCTTCCAAACTTGAGCTCAATTTAAAACAACAGGGTAAAGAGGATTGGACAGGCCTAAGCCATCTGTGTCTATTATTTGATCCTAGAGCCCACCGGCATCTGGCACATATAACCGTTGACTAATCATCTGCTAACCAGAGGGTTTGTATGCGTATTGGTATTTTAGGTGGCACTTTCGACCCTATCCATTATGGACATATTCGCCCTGCAATGGAGGTTAAGCAGGCATTAGCGTTAGATAAAGTTTTACTGATGCCTAACCATATTCCGCCCCACAAACAACAACCTAATATCACTACAGCGCAGCGCCTTAAAATGGTTGATGATGTGTGTCAGCAGCTCGATGGCTTTGAGCTATGCGATATCGAAGCCAAACGCAATACTCCTTCCTATACCGTTATCACGCTTGAAAAGCTCAACAACCTATACCCTACAGATGAGCTATTTTTTATCATGGGAATGGATTCGTTTATCCAATTGCAAAGCTGGTATCAGTGGCAACGCCTGTTTGACTTTGCGCATATTGTGGTTTGCCAGCGGCCCGGTTGGCAGCTTGATGTAAGTCACCCCATGCAGCAGATATTGACAGCTCGCAGCCAAGGCTCGCTAGAAAGGCCTGCCAGTTATAAACAAAAAAATTGTGGGCTAATTTTCCCCGTCACAGTTACGCCACAGGATATTTCCTCGACGCAAATACGTGAACAACTGACACAAGGTGTAATCCCTACCAATTTACTGATGCCCATCACACTAGATTACATCCAAAATCAACGACTTTACTTACCTTAACCCCAACCTTAAGTAGATATCGCTCACTCAACTATCAATGGCAATGTATTCCGAGGCACAACACTGGTATACTACCGCGCTATTTAAAATTAATGAGGTACGCCAGCGTGCAAAGCGCGGAATTAAAACAATTTGTTGTCGACAAGATCGACGACTTGAAAGCCAGAGACGTTATTGTTCTGGATGTCAGCAAGCAATCTAACATCACTGACTACATGGTCATATGTTCAGGTACGTCAAAGACTCACGTCAAAGCTATCGCCGAAAACCTTGTGGTTGAAGCGAAAAAAGCTGGAATTCCACCTTTAGGTGTTGAAGGCCGTGAAAGCAGTGAATGGGTTCTTGTGGACATGGGTGATGTGATCCTGCACGTTATGCAAGATCAAACCCGTGAATACTACCAGCTTGAAAAACTCTGGTCAGAAAAGCAAGACTGATGAAGTTGCAGCTCATCGCAGTAGGAACACGGATGCCCGATTGGGTTACCCGTGGTTTCGAAGAATACCAGCGCCGCTTTCCCCGTGATATGGCGCTGGAGCTCATCGAAATACCCGCTGGAAAGCGGGGGAAAAATGCCGACATTGTCCGGATCCTGCAAAAGGAAGGCGAACAAATGTTGGCAACTATTCCCAAAGGTAATCATATTGTTAGTTTAGATCTTCCGGGTAAAAACTGGACGACTCCCGAGCTGGCAACCGCAATGACTAAATGGCAACTCGATGGTCGCGACGTTAGTTTACTCATTGGCGGACCAGAAGGATTAGCGCCAGCCTGCAAAGAAGCGGCAAATCAAAGTTGGTGCCTGTCTGCATTAACCTTACCCCATCCACTTGTGCGGGTTGTGGTCGCCGAAAGTTTGTATCGCGCGTGGAGCGTGAACACGAATCACCCCTACCATAGAGAATAGCGGGATCTTGATGTTAACGAGTGTCAGTCACCCGTCATGGGATCAGCCGGAGATAGCATAAGTGTCGCCAAAAAAGCGGATAACAATGCATGATCACGCCGCAGAGGCGTCTCTTTTTAAGCGCCGAGCGCTATTCACTTTTTTTTCCGTTTTTGCTCTATTAAGCGTATTAGTGGCCAACCTTTATCACTTACAGGTTGAATCTTATAGAGATTATGCAACTCGCTCTAACGATAACCGTATCCGCGTTGTCCCGATTGCACCAAGTCGTGGCCTTATTTACGATCGTAACGGTGTGCTCTTAGCTGAGAATTTACCTTTTTACTCCCTCGATATCGTGCCTGAAAAAATCAGTAATATGTCTAATACCTTAGATGAATTAGGCAAATTAATAGAGATCAGTGAGGATGAACGCGAAACCTTTACCGAGGCGCTAAAATTTCATCGCCGTTTCAAACCACTGACACTAAAAAATCAGCTCACCGAAGAGCAAGTCGCAATTTTTAGCGTGAACCAACATTTATTTCCTGGCATTACCGTCGAAGCAGGTCTGAAACGGAATTATCCCTACGGTCCACAGATCACTCATGTATTGGGTTATGTTGGCAAAATAAATACCCGCGACAGAGCCCAATTAGAGCGCAGTGATTTATGGAAAAACTATGCCGCGACTAAGGATATGGGCAAACAAGGCGTTGAAAAATTTTATGAAGCATTACTACACGGTAAACCCGGGCATTTAGAAGAAGAAGTTAATAACCGTGGCCGCGCAATTCGTACCTTAAAAATTGTTCCACCGGAACCTGGCCAAGATATTTACCTCACTTTAGATCTCAAACTACAACAAAAAGCCGTTGAGTTACTCAGTGGTTTGCGCGGTTCTATTGTGGCTATTGATCCCCGTGATGGCGGTATTTTAGCCATGGTATCGAGCCCAAGTTACGATCCAAACCAGTTTGTACAAGGGATTAATAATAAAGATTACAGCGCGTTACTCAATGATAAGTCACGCCCTTTAATCAACCGGGCGACTCAAGGCCAATATGCACCGGCATCGACTATCAAACCTCACCTCGCACTGCTTGGCTTAGATGAGAAAGCCATTACGGAAAATACTCGTGTATGGGATCCCGGTTTCTGGCAAATTCCTGGCGTTGAGCGTAAATACCGAGACTGGAAACGTTGGGGTCACGGTTGGGTCAATGTTTATAATGCCATTACAGAATCCTGCGATACCTTTTTCTACGAACTCGCTTATAAGGTTGGCGTCGATCATATTGCCCGATTTATGGAGCAATTTGGCTTTGGTCAAAATACCGGTATTGATATTTTTGAAGAGTCGGCCGGTAATATGCCGTCTAAAGAATGGAAACGATTGAAATACAACCAAGCTTGGTATATTGGTGACACCATATCTGTGGGAATTGGCCAAGGTTACTGGACAGCAACGCCATTACAACTGGCTAATGCGGTAGGTATTATGGCTAACAAAGGCCGCCGTTTTCCACCCCATTTACTAAGAGCGGTTAAAAGCAATACCACGACTGAAGATTCGCCGATTAATGAATTGCCGCCCATTGAGCTAAAAAATGCGCGTAACTGGAATATTATTAACGAAGCCATGCGTCAAACAGCTCATAAATCACGCTTTACTGATGCGCCTTATACGGCTGCGATGAAAACCGGTACGGCGCAGGTGATTGGCGTAGCTGAAAATACCAAATACGATGCCAGCAAGATTGCTGAACACTTTCGCGATAATGCCTTAGTTGTGGCCTATGCGCCCTTCGAAGACCCCAAAATTGTTATTTCTGTCGTGATGGAAAACGCAGGTTGGGGCGGCGCAAATGCCGGCCCTGTTGCCCGCGCCATACTCGATGAATATATGCTTAGAGATACTTGGAAAACCACACCATGAGTCGCCACAGTCAACATCAAACCCTCTGGCAACGCCTGCATATCGATGTGCCATTATTGCTTGGTCTACTCGTCGTAATGATCTTTGGTTTGTTCGTTATTTATTCTGCCAGCGGTGAAGATCTCGAGATGATGGAGCGACAATTGCTTCGCATGCTGTTGTCGCTGGGCATCATGTTCACTATGGCGCAAATTAACCCAGAAGCACTGAAGCGTTGGGCATTACCTATTTACCTAGCGGGGATCGTTTTGCTCCTTGGGGTGCACTTCTTTGGTGAAATAAACAAAGGCGCCCAGCGTTGGTTGAACTTAGGTTTTATGGAATTTCAACCCTCAGAGCTGATAAAACTCGCCTTCCCCATTACTATGGCTTGGTATATCAGTAAGTTTCCTCTGCCACCCAAAAAACGCTACCTTGCAGGCGCCGCAGTGATCTTACTCGTCCCTACACTGCTAATTGCTAAACAACCCGATTTAGGCACCTCGATTTTGGTCGCAGCATCTGGTATTTTTGTGCTGTTTTTATCCGGAATGAATTGGGCTATTCTAGGCAGTTTTACTGTAGCAGTCTTAGCGTTTCTGCCCATTCTTTGGTATTTCTTGATGCACGATTACCAAAGAACACGGGTATTAACTCTGCTTGATCCCGAGCAAGATCCTCTCGGTGCGGGTTATCACATTATTCAGTCAAAAATTGCTATTGGTTCCGGTGGACTCTGGGGTAAAGGCTGGCTTGATGGAACTCAGTCACAACTCGAGTTTATTCCTGAGCGCCATACTGATTTTATCTTTGCGGTGATAGGTGAAGAGTTTGGTTTAGTCGGAAGTATCTTGCTGCTCATTATGTATCTGTACATCATAGGTCGCGGTTTAGTCATCGCCTCTCAGGCGCAAACCAGTTTCGCACGTCTACTCGCTGGTAGTATCACATTGACCTTCTTCGTTTATGTTTTTGTGAATATTGGCATGGTTTCAGGTATCCTGCCTGTGGTGGGTGTACCACTGCCCCTTGTGAGTTATGGTGGAACTTCCATGCTGACATTGATGACAGGGTTTGGCATTCTTATGAGCATTCATACCCATAGACGTTTTGTAGATAGATAATTTTAGGGACTTTTTTATGCCTATTCTTCGAGCTTATTTGGCTCCACTAGGTCTTTTTTGTGTCAGTTCATGTCTAGTCGCATGCACAACCGCACATGAACCAACACCGCCGAAAACCGCACTAACAAGTACGCCAACGGTTATTGAGGCGGTTAATACTCCTGCTCCGATGATCCCTGAATTACTAAAAGAAGAGTTTGTTCAAGCGCAAATTAAACAAGGTTTTACGCGCACAGAGGTGCTCACCTTCCTTAACAAAGCAAAATATAACCAAGGCGTTATCGATGCGATGACTCGACCTTGGGAAGCCAAGCCTTGGCATGTCTACTACCCCATATTCTTAACTGAAAAGCGTCTTGATGCTGGGCTCGCGTTTTGGAAAAAACACGAGAAAACCATTGCTAAAGCCGCGGCTAAGTACCAGGTTGACCCGCAAATTATTGTTGCCATTATCGGAATTGAAACCTTCTACGGCCAATACATGGGTAATTACCCTGTTATTGATGCTCTCTATACTTTAGGGTTCCACTACCCACCTCGAGCCACCTTTTTCCGTAAAGAATTTGGTGAGTTAATGGCCTTAGTCAAAGAAGAACACTTAGATATTAATAACCTTAAAGGTTCCTATGCGGGTGCTATGGGCTACGGGCAATTTATACCCTCAAGCTACCGCCATTACGCCGTCGATTTCGATAATAGTGGTAACCGTAATTTATTACAAAGTCCAGAGGATGCCATTGGTAGTGTGGCTAATTATTTCCATCAACATGGTTGGCAAGCCAATGCTCCGGTTGCCCTGCCTTTGGTCAATAACAGCAAAACTGCGCCCAAAGCCAAAGTATGGGCAGGTGAAAAGCTAAACTATAAAGTGGCCAATATTTTAACGCCAACTTTAGCTTTAGCAGATTCAAGAGATATCGATATCTCACAAAAGGCTTTACTGATTGAACTTGAGCAAGCGGATCACAGTGACTATTGGCTTGGCTTAAATAACTTTTATGTAATTACTCGCTATAATCGCAGTCCTTTGTATTCAATGGCCGTTTATCAATTTAGCCAACAATTAAAGGAACAGCATGCAACTCAAAAATAGTCTTTTCGCGTTTGCGGCTGTGATGATGTGCTTTGCCCTTGCAGCGTGTTCTTCAAGCTCAGGTACGAATAAATCGAGCCCTACCAGTACCAAAGCCAGCAAAAAAAATATGGATCCTAATAAGGGTCGATATTCGCTGAAAAACGACAAACTGCCGCTTAATCCACCGAATGTGGATCATGTGCAAAACGCAGTACCTAAATTTGAATCCTATAGTCGCCGCGGTAATAAACCTTATACCGTGTATGACGAATCGTATACGGTGATGAATACAGGCCAAGGCTATAGTGATACGGGCCGCGCCTCTTGGTATGGAGAAAAATTCCACGGCTACGAGACTTCTAATGGTGAACCCTACGACATGTATTCTATGTCCGGCGCCCATAAAACACTGCCATTACCCAGTTACGCTAGGGTTACCAATTTAGATAACAATCGACAGGTCATCATTCGTATTAACGATCGAGGACCATTCCATTCGGATCGTATACTCGATGTATCCTACGCCGCGGCCTATAAGCTTGGTATGTTGGGTACTGGCACCGCACGGATAAAATTAGATGTGATCTATATTGGTAGTGAAGCCGCAACCTATTCAGGTATGGCGAGTGCACAGGATACTGGCCATCATTACGTTCAATTAGTCGCCTCAAAAGATAAGCCAAAACTGAATGCCATGGCAAAAAGTCTTGAACAAAAATATCAAGTTAAGACCCGTGTACAGGCCGTAAACAACAT
The DNA here is from genome assembly GCF_900156405.1 of Shewanella morhuae. GTDB lineage: Bacteria > Pseudomonadota > Gammaproteobacteria > Enterobacterales > Shewanellaceae > Shewanella > Shewanella morhuae. The sequence goes on along the minus strand of NZ_FTNN01000001.1, from coordinate 126,893 downwards.
GTTTAGACTACAGTTAGGCCCTATCGGGCAGCCTGAGTTAGCCGAAAAGTTGCTAAATAAAGTTCAGCAAAATGGTTTTCCTCAGAGTTATATCGTCCATGAGTAATCATTATTTGCTCTGACAAGAATAGATTTAAAATAGAGATGAAGGAACCTTCACTAAAAACTACTGTCCGAAAGTGGTACACTGTTGAAGATCTTCTCGAATCCTTTCCATTTAATATAACCAAAAGACGTGCCCAGTTAATGATGAATTTTGTAAAAAGTCCCATTAAAACATTGCTGCTAATTTCCAGTGTTTCACTCCCCGCTTATGCTGCGCAGCCTGTTATTACACCTGATGCGCCTGCAGTTGCCGCCAAGGCTTACGTCTTGATGGATTATAATTCGGGCCAGATAATTACTGAAAGTAACGCATACGAAAGTCTAAATCCTGCCAGCTTAACCAAGATGATGACCAGTTATGTTATCGGTCAAGAAATGAAAGCGGGCAATGTGTCTGCCGAAGATGATGTAACAATCAGTAAAAATGCGTGGTCCAAAAACTTCCCTGATTCATCTAAGATGTTCATCGAAGTCGGCACAACGGTAAAAGTGGGTGATTTAAACCGTGGAATTATTATTCAGTCAGGCAACGATGCGTGTGTAGCCATGGCAGAGCATATCGCCGGTACTGAGGGCGCTTTCGTTGATATGATGAATTCATGGGCGAAACAACTTGGTATGCGTGATAGCTACTTCGAAAATTCCCACGGTTTGGACGCTGAAAACCACAAATCGACCGCCTATGATATGGCATTATTGGGCGCTGCGTTAATTCGTGACGTACCAGAAGAGTATCGCGTCTACAGCGAAAAATTTTATACATTCAATGGTATCAAACAATATAACCGTAATGGTTTGTTGTGGGATAACAGCATGAACGTAGACGGTATCAAAACTGGCCATACTTCAGGAGCAGGTTACAACTTAGTCGCCTCTGCGACTAAAGACGGTATGCGCTTAGTGTCTGTGGTGATGGGCACTCAAAGTGAGTCAGCTCGTAAAGCTGAAAGCAAGAAATTATTAACCTACGGTTTCCGCTTTTTTGAAACTGTGACACCTTATAAAGCGGGCGACAGCTTTATCACTCAACCAATTTGGTACGGTGACAAGAGCACTGTTGATTTAGGCGTGGCAACTGACACACCGATCACCATCAACCGTGGCCGCGGTAAAGACTTAAAAGCGAATTTTGAGCTCACTAAGCCATTAGATGCGCCATTAAAGAAAGGTGAGACTGTAGGCCGTTTATTCTTCCAACTTGACGGTAAAGATATCGCTCAATTCCCGTTAGTGACATTACAAGAAGTCAACGAAGGTAGCTGGTTTAGCAAATTAGTTGATTACTTCAAACAACTGTTTTCAGGTTGGTTTAGCTAAGTCTAATCCCATAAATAAAGCCACCTTTAGGTGGCTTTATTTTTTGGGGAGTGTATCACCCTTGAATCAGTTATAATCGTCACCATATATATCCCAATATAGCCGCTAAGAGTACAGAGCATGTTAGACACTAAATTTGATGAACTGATGGATTTCCCCTGTGCATTTCCTTTCAAGGTTGTCGGTGAAGCCCATGAAACGTTAACTGACAGAGTCGTGGCAGTAGTTCAAAAACACGCTCCAGGTGATTACTCACCCTCGACCAGAATATCGAGCAAAGGTAGCTATCACTCCATCACTATCCGCGTGACAGTTACCAGCAAAGATCATATCGAAGTTTTGTACACTGAACTTGCCGCAATCGATGGTGTACGCCGCGTACTATAGCTATTTCTCAAGGCCATGAAATGTGATCTGTCTTACATTTATGGTCAAGAGGCGTATAATAGTAGCACTCATTTCTAAGGGGAGAGGTTGCCCTTGCAAGACACGACTTTGCATATTCGACATCTTGGAAAACAAGATTATGAATCAGTGTGGCATGCAATGCAGCATTACACTGATACGCGGGGCAGCGAAAGCCATGATGAACTATGGATTGTCGAGCATCCTCCCGTATTTACCCAAGGCCAAGCTGGTAAAAGCGAGCATATTTTAAATGCTGGTGATATTCCGGTTATCCAAGTAGACCGCGGGGGTCAAGTGACCTATCACGGCCCAGGCCAACTAGTGGTATATCCTCTTATTGATATTAAACGTAGTAAAGTCGGCGTACGTCAACTCGTCACCCACATAGAGCAAAGCATTGTTAATATGCTAGCCAAGTACGATATTAACGCTTATGCCAAGGCCGATGCGCCGGGCGTGTATGTGAATGAACGCAAAATCGCCTCCCTAGGATTGCGCATTCGTAAAGGCTGTTCATTCCATGGATTAGCCCTCAATGTCGACATGGATTTAGCGCCATTTCGCCGTATCAACCCTTGTGGTTATGCCGGTCTTGAAATGGTGCAATGTAAAGAGCTTGATGGACCCAAAACGGTGACCGAAGCCGGCGAACAACTTACCCTTACTTTTAGCCAATTACTGGGCTATCAACATCTAGTTCATCATCAAGGATTAGCCGCGTCATGAATAGGCCTGAACGTTTACAACCCGGTGTAAAATTAAGAGATGCCGATAAAGTATCTCGTATTCCAATTAAAATCGTTCCTTCTGAACGCGATACTATGTTGCGTAAACCCGATTGGTTACGGGTAAAACTACCAGCATCGAATCAACGTATTTTAGAAATCAAACAAGCACTGCGCTCCAATGGTCTGCACTCGGTATGTGAAGAGGCTTCTTGCCCTAACCTAGCAGAATGCTTTAACCACGGCACAGCTACCTTTATGATTTTGGGCGCAATTTGTACTCGTCGTTGCCCATTTTGCGACGTTGCCCATGGCCGCCCACTTAAACCAGATGCTGAAGAGCCAGTTAAATTGGCGCAAACTATCCGCGATATGAAGCTGAAATACGTGGTTATCACCTCAGTAGATCGTGATGACTTACGTGATGGTGGCGCGCAACATTTTGCCGATTGTATCCGCGAAATTCGTAAACTCAATCCCACGATCAAGATTGAAACCTTAGTACCCGATTTCCGTGGTCGTATCGATGCAGCGTTAGATATCTTATCGACTGAGCCACCAGATGTGTTCAACCACAACTTAGAAACAGCGCCAATGCATTATCGTAAAGCGCGCCCTGGTGCTAACTACCAATGGTCGCTCGATTTGCTCAAACGCTTTAAAGAACGTCATCCAAATGTGCCGACTAAATCTGGCCTGATGATGGGTTTAGGTGAAACCAATGAAGAAATCGCACAGGTATTACGAGACTTACGCGCCCACAACGTTGAAATGCTCACCTTAGGCCAATATCTACAACCGTCGAAATTCCACTTACCGGTTGAACGTTATGTGCCACCAGCTGAGTTTGACGAGCTGAAAGCCTTAGCCGATGAGCTAGGCTTTACCCATGCAGCCTGTGGCCCGTTAGTGCGCTCAAGTTACCATGCGGATCTACAGGCCCAAGGTAAAGAAGTTAAGTAACCTTGTAGTAGAGAGTCCAATAATCCTTGATATAACATCAGGGTTATTTAACTAAAAAAACAGCGCTTAAGCGCTGTTTTTTATTACTATGATTAACAAGCCTCACCAAGATTTATTACTGTTTTGGCTAAACTCATTCAGGCGTTATCGCTAAATCCATCAAGATAGCATCTTCTTTACCGCCCTCTATCAAGTAGTAACCTTTGCGCCGACCCGATTCAATAAAGCCAAATTTTTGATACAAGCCGCGAGCCGCTACATTGGACTCTCGCACTTCTAACATCAATACCACAGCGCCAGATGTTTTAGCAGAAGTCACCACTGCATTAAGCAATAACTTGCCGTAACCTTTACCCTGTAGGCTTGGTAATAAGCAAATATCTAATAACGTCACTTCATCGATAATCTGCTGAACGATAGCAAAACCTAAGAGCTCTTCGACTAGCTCAGTATCCGCGTCAACATTAGCATTAGAATCGGTACTTAGCTTTAAACCCAAAACGCTGTACAAATGTCCAAAACTGTCGGCAAGATTACCCTCGCTCATAGGATGCGTATGGGCCATAGATTCAAGCAGCGCCATTTGAGGAACATCGGCTAGAGTAAGAGCCACAAGTTCTACAGGTGGATTGGCAGTAAATTGTCCCGTAGGTTCTACAAATAAGTTATCGTTAACTGAGGTATTCAAAGCATGTGCCCACAATATTCATCATTAATACATTTACGGTTAAGCGCTATGATTTATTAAAGGCTTGGCCGCTGGCCTGCTCACGCCATTGATAAATTTGTTGCCACAGTGCACTTTTAGCCTCAAAACCCGTCAATAAATCCACTAACGGTTCAGACACCAACCATGCGGTGCGGGGTCTAACTTTATGGCGGCGCAAATCCCAAACTATCTGCTTACCCGTATGGGGCTCGCTATCGAAATCGCATTCTTCACGTTTGACGTCAATAAGCTTTAGTACCATATCGATCAGCGGTTCAGCCTCAGCCAATTCACCGTTTTCGTCCAAAATGACTAAATAAGGTTTCACTTTAGTGTCGCGCACTCGCCAAGTTGTCACATTCATAGCGGCTAAATAGGCTGATTTATTCATTAGGGTCAGTTTTATTCAACTCAAGTATCGACTCATAATATGCAACTAGAATAGCATTTTAACCACGGTATTGTTACTGTATCTAGGATATGGAAAGCGTCTCTAAACAATTCATCACAAAAAAACCAACTAAACTTTGTTGGTTAAAGTTCAATCGCATTTATAGATTTTTAGAATCTATTTTACTCGTTTTACATTGAATCTCAGATCGCTAGACTATATATACTAAGTTAAACAATAGAAGGAGAACGCCATGATTAATATAGGTATCAATCAAGCTAACAGAGAAGAAATCGCTGCGGGACTAAACCAACTATTGGCTGACAGCTATAGCCTGTATCTTAAGACCCACAGTTTTCATTGGAACGTAACAGGCCCAATGTTCACGAGTCTGCATTTATTGTTTGAACAGCAATATACTGAACTGGCCCTTGCGGTTGACGTTATTGCAGAACGCATTAGAGCATTAGGTGCCAGAGCACTCGGTTCATATTCAGCCTATGCGGCACTGACTGAGATTAAAGAAGATAACGGCGTAGTAAAAGCTGAAGATATGATCCGCGAATTACTGAACGATCAAGAGTTAGTTATTCGTAATGCCAGAGCCTTATACCCGCTAGCTAATCAAGCAAATGATGAGGCGACAGCAGATTTACTTACCCAGCGTATTCAACAGCATGAAAAGAATGCTTGGATGCTGCGAAGCTTACTATCTGAATAATTTGGAAAGAGTTATTTAACTTACAAAAAGTCGCCAAACATAACTGCTTGGCGACTTTTTAGGTTTAAAGCACCACACTACGCTTTGTTACAAATACTTAATCCAAGCCTGAGTGCTGTGTTTTTTGTACTCACTAAACTGCTTAACGGGGTAATACAGTACGATAATTAACACGCCGGCTATTAACCCAATCCATCCCATACTATTCACCCCAAATAACTCGCCATGGTTAGCACCAAAGGTGAGCTTAGCTAAGGTATAAAGCAGCAACAGCACGTACAAATGTAAGATATAAAAGAACATAGGGACAGAACCAAACACAGACAATCCATGACCAACTCGTGCCAATCTGCCATCTGTTTCTCCCGCTGATGTAAAGTGCCGCTCAAACGCCACCAAGCAGAAGAACATGCCACCTAATGTCACCAGTAAAAAGCTTAATGATGGCGGATACTTCGTTAAGTTAAATATCGACATTAAGGTTTCACCTAAGTGAGCTCCCGCCTGCCAAGGTAAGGTTTCGCCATAAATATTAACCCCCCTAAGCAATACAAAAAGTGCAAAACAGCTAACCCCCAAGAGTAACAGCTTTTGCTGACGCGCCGATGCATCAAGCTTGTCACTAAAAATGGGCCCTGCCACATAGCCGAGTAAAATCACGCCCATCCAAGGCAGCGCCGGATAACTCACTTTGATCTTAAGCGCACCTTCACTAACGAGATATCCGCGGTCATGCAATATGGTCCACAGACCGTAAGCCCACTCATTCGGCTGAAAACCAATTGGCGTCAATAGATTATGACCAAAGACAATCGCTAACCCTAAAACAGCCATCCAAGGTCTAGGCAGATTTATCAGCGCCGCCAGTGTTAACATGCTCAGGCCGATCACCCAAATGACCTGCAACCAAAGCGTGTGGTAGTTGCCCATCCAAGAGATATTTATCACTAACATTTCAAGCGCGATTAAAAATAAGCCACGTTTAATCAAAAACGCCCGCGCTGAACGCGGCTGTCCATGACCCCTATTGGCATAAAGCCATGCAGAAACCCCAGTTAAAAACACAAAAACTGGCGCACAAAAGTGTGCAGCAAAACGGCTTAGAAAAAGTCCCCAAGAGGTCGTGGTCAAATCCATAGGATCGCTCACCTGCATATGCAGAAAAAATCGCTCCCGCACATGGTCGAGCAACATAATAAGCATCACGGCGCCACGCATCATATCGATACTATTGATACGACTCTTAATACGAGAATGGCTAATCGCTGGAGTCGATTCTTTGTCCATTTTATTGGCTGACAACGCTTGATCCGTATTAATATTTGAACTGTTTTTAGAACGACTAATATTAGAACTCATAGCTGATACTCACTCTGATGTTACGTGGCTCACCTGGCACCGCCCAAAGCGCCGAGTAACTGCTGGCGATATAATGCTCATCCAATAAGTTGTCCAGATTGACACCAAGGATGAAGTTATCGCTCAGGTGCGTATTCATAAACACCCCAAGCAGCTGATAGGACGGTAATTGGAAACTCGGATCGGCAGAATCACCAAGGCGTGAATCCACATAACGCCAGCTAAACCCTGCATTCCCATCAATAGAAAATGCATTCAAATCCTGCTTCAGCATTACACTCGCAGTATGTTTTGGCACATTAACCAGTGGACTTCCCGCAGGAATAAGCACGCCCCAGTCGGGATTCAAGCTGTCATTAGCGGTGCGAGTATTAAGGTAGGCGTAGGATAATTTGGCTTGCAAAGCCTCCGTCAGCTCGGCGACTAAATCGAGTTCAACGCCGCTGCTTTTTGCTTTACCCAAAGTGGCAGAAAAACCAACATTAAGCGGATCTGAGGTCAAAATATTGCTCTTTTGCGCATCGAACACCGCCAAGCTGCCATTCACAGCCAGATCATTTAGCCAAGTACGATGAAACTTCATGCCTAGTTCAACCGACTTGCTCTCTTCGGCTTCGAAGGGCTGCCCCGCAAAATCGGTTCCCGAAAGCGGCGAAAAACCTTCAGAGTAAGAACTATAGAAACTTAAGGCATCGGACCATAAATACACCAGACCGACTTTAGGACTAACCCTACTATCGGCTTGCTCTGATAGGGTATTTTTTACAACTTCACTAATATCTTGCTGATAGCGATCAAACCTTAACCCTAAGTGCAATTTCCACTTTTCAGTGAGATCCATTTGATCTTGCAGGTATGTACCCCACGCCTTTTGGGTTTCATTATTCTCATACAGTAAACTCACCTCTGGCTGAGGTCCGCCATATTGCGGCGCATAAATATCGATAGCGTATTCGCCCTTTTGGCCGCGATAGCGATACAATCCCGTTTTTAAACTGTAGTGATAGGTATCGGCGCTGAGCAGCAAATTGTGGCGAATAAAGCCAGTATCCACATGGCCACTTAACTCTAGACGCAGTGAATTATCCTCGGAGGCATAATCGCGATATCTGTGCTGTCTGGTAAGTGTGCGACCATCATCAAATAGTGATTGCCGCCCCTTTGCCAACTCAGCATCGGACGAATAGCCCTTCAAGCTAGAATCGCGATAGTTGTAGCCCGCGGTTAATGACCAATCATCATTTAATGCATAGTCATAGGTCAGCTGGTGCCCAGTGGCATTGACCACAGTTGCGCCATCATTGGGCTCACCTAAATAACGCGAGCGTGGCACAGTATTGATATCGTTGTTGAGCACAATAATGCCGCGATCGAATAACTGTTCTTGCTTGAGGTATTCCATTTCATAAAGTAACGAAGCTTTATCTGAAATCTGCCAACGCACTGACGGCGTGATAATTTTTTTATCGCTGAACACATAATCGCGAAAACTATCGTATTCCTGCCACGCGCCATTAATCCGAAATGCCAAGTTGTCGGTCAAACCTGAAGTCACATCCCCTTCTAAACGATATTGATCGAAACTTCCTGCCGATGCCTTTAAATAACCGCTGGTTTCATATTGAGGTTTCTTAGTCACAATATTGACTGTACCGCCGGGCTCAGAGCGGCCATAAAGCGCCGAACCTGGGCCTTTTAAAATCTCAACATAGGCCACATTCGATAAATCCCTATGTCCACTAAAACCTCGGCCACCATTAAAGCCATTGATTAAATAGCCCGATGGCATGTTTTCGTTGCCCGGAAAACCGCGCAGGGAAAAGCTATCCCATAAACCGCCGCCATTGTTTTGCCGCGCCACACTGGCGGAATAATCCAGTACATCCTGAAACCGCGTCAGCCCCGCATCTTTTATCAGTTGCTCGTCTAACACACTTATCGCTTGGGGAAGCTCAGTTGAGGATACATTGCCACGGTACGCTTGGCGGTAGTGGATACTTAGACGTTCAATGTCTGTATCACTAGCTGCATTAAGAGCTAGATCACTCGATTGACTGCTCTCTGAGGCTAGCAGCATTGAGATAGGATTGAGCGCAAACAAAGCGCCCAACAACAGCGCAGCGCGCTTGGGAATATAAAAAGAGGTCATTTTCACTCCGAAAATAAACAGCATCGACGCCTTAGCTAAGCCAAGGCGCTCAAAGTTAATTAACATAAATTGAATAAACAGTAACTTATGCTGTTATGGGCGGAGCGCGACTATTGAAGAAACGACTAAAAGGTCGCTTAAAGGAAATAGCTTGGAACTCAACCGAGATATAACTCTGCTGAGCCAGTGGAAAATAAAAGGAAGTACTGGTTATCGCATGTTGCAACTGGTGCTGATGTAAGCACAGTGAACAATGGGACTTAGGGTCTTCATGAACATGGGAAATACTGTGAACAGCAATGGCCACAGACAATAGCACCAACATGGCGGCAAGCCATATCGCTAAGGTGCGTCTTGTTTGCATCACACTATTCAAACCATACTTCCTCAACTCATTTGGCAGGCGATTGTATGTTAAGCACAACTAAAGTTGCAAACCGATTTACCTAAGCCGTAGGGCTTAAATGTTACAAGAGGTATCAATGGGTTGTGAGATAAGCTGATAACTACGATTAATAGGGATAGTGCAGAATATATTAAAGCTAAATAGCAGATAAAATAAAACGGCTCGCATATTTCTATGCAAGCCGTTGTTTTATTTGGCAGGGGTGGGGAGACTCGAACTCACAACATGCGGTTTTGGAGACCGCCGCTCTACCAATTGGAGCTACACCCCTGTTGACGAGACGCATTATGCAAAAATCACTTCCAAAGGTAAAGTACTTTTTAAGACAAAGCTCATTAACTGCAGGTTTTTCAAACAAGTCCGGCCATGACTGTTGATTTTACTGCCATTGAGATTAAAAAGCCGTCACTTAAAGTGTGTAATATCTCAGTGGTAGCGGCAGTTAACGATCGTATTTTATCTCAATCGATTGTTCAAATAAGGTCTTCTTCGTCTATTTAGTGGCTAAAGATGCGTATTTATCGAAAAAAATGCTGAGTTCGATTTATAACATCGACGTTTTATAGTATAAGCATCATCAATTTCATACACTGCTCGACGGAACCATCATGTCTGATAAATTTTTCTTCAAAGGTCGTAAAACACCTAAACCAAAACACGAGAGCTTTGGCTACAACACTAAGCGTGCCGCTAAACCGGGTACTGAAGCCTTACCTCTGCAATTAATCGTTGCCGATGAAGCGCGTAAACTCGAAGTCGCCGCTCTGGTTGCCGAGCACCAACTGTTTGCTAATATCGAAGTCAATGCCGACGTTGCTGAAGATATCCTTGAGTTAGAAGGATTACTGAATAAGCCTAAAGCGATGACGGTTGAGAAAAAACCAAACCGTAACGAGCCTTGCGCTTGTGGTAGCGGTCAAAAATTCAAGAAGTGCTGCGGCAAGTAAACACTTTAATCAGCGTTATGAGTAATAAAATAGATAGGGACTTTTACTGTGACGTTTTATACGTCGGGAATAGCCCCTTTTTCGCCCGAATTTTAGTTCCAGCCCAAAGCTAATCTTCTAGTTTCGAGATAAAAATTCGCTGCAAGTCATTATTCCATAGCTGAATAATTTTGCGGGTCTTGTCTTTATTCCAAAAACATTTTCCAAATAAAATCAAACCCGCACCTTCAAGGCAGCGTTTATCTTCTATTTCAAATTGTGCCCATAAAGGCTGTTTTATCCCATCGATAGGAATACCGATATCTTTACTGTCAGCAGGATTAAGCCAGTCCATGGCCTTGTCTGTATGGGATATTGTGCCCCAATATAGGTGAGGTTTGTTATCGAGCGGATCAGCATCGGCAAAATTCACGAATAAATTCTTCGCCCGCCAACGATATTTACGTTCGCTATCGGTGTATACCCAAAGGTTAGATTTCGCCAAGTCAGTGCCTCGTAATAAACTGTGCAGTAACTTTTCAAGCCCTTGGCTTGCCAACCGTTTTTCGGTTGTGTGTGCCGCAGCATTAACTTGATAGTCTGTTCTCAACTCTTGCACTTGAGCGCCCGCTGGCAATGCAACTGATACTTGTGATGACTCAGATATAGAAGATGACTTAGATATAGAAGATGACTTAGACGTTGGTGCGGCTTTGTTTGCCAAAGAATGACGGCGGGGCTTGCGACTAAAATCAATCATTAAAGCATCGGCGTCCACCAACTGCTGATGCACTTCGATGGCACCTTGCTCCTCGCGGGATTTTTGCGCCGAGGGTTTAAATTCAATGCAGTCGGCTTGGTGATAGCGCGAGCCAAAACAAGCGGCTTTGCCATCTTTTGACGCTTTACGAAAATACGCTTTACCACCGCACGCAGGGCAAATGAGCCATTGCCGTAAACGTTCGATATCATCATCGGGCAATTGTTGAAACTTAAAAACACTGTAAGTGGTTCTCGCTGTTAAATGTTCCTCGGTTTCGAGCTCACAAATAGCATCTAACATCCCGTTTTCCTTTTTAGCGATTTTACCAAGTAACACAGCGTTCAAACTGATAAACAAACCTAAGTGCAAATATCTGATTGCTAAGGCGTTATTTTAACGTTAATCGTACTTTTAGCCTGCACCTGATTACACATTTTTAATATATTTCGCCAATAGTATCATCAAGTTTGAAGGAATTAACGGCGCGGTATTTGTACCGCTAGCGGCATGGTAAAAGGGTGTCAGCTGAGTGATTAATGCATTGAAACACAGGAGTGCCGCTAAGGCATCGGCGGCGGCATAATCGATTTGCGCGCCAGATAAAGGTACATGCTGCCAATTCGATAGGGTAATTTTTTTCGGCTTATCGATACGCCTCCCAAGCAGAGTCGCCACCAGCTGGCGCGTTCCCATTTCTTTCTCCGCACCAAGTTGCGCCAATGCCCAGTTTAAATCTAACGTTGAAGCAACACTGATACCCCATTGCTGCTTGAATGCTTGCGAATCACTGCGTAAACCAATCCCGACTTTGAGTATGTTTTCATCTTCCAATACGGTTTTTAACTGAGTGAATTGCTCACCTAAAATGGCATGTTGAAATAAATAACAAGCATCCATTGTGGCGATTTGGATAAGGCTTAAAGGATATTGCACACCACGCTCAAAGCTAGCGCGGGTTTCAGTATCAAAACCCAAGATTTGCTCAGCCTGTAATCGCGCAACAACTACATCGAACCCCGATGGCTGCACCACTTCAATGTGGATATGTTGCAATTCAAAGTCCGCTAATGCCACAAGCTCTGCATCATCGATACGAGTGGTTAAAGCAATACGCTGTTGCAACCATAAATAGGCTAACTTACGCTGCGCTTGCAGTTGTGGGTTAACGTTAACACTGCTTTTAGTCTTTGCTATACCCTTCTGAGTTTCTAACGCTTCATATTCTATTGATTCTGCCGAAGTATTAAGCTTATCCAGATAAGCAGAGCCTGCCGCATCCATTGCCGCAATCAGCCCGTCAGTATCTTGACCAAATTCTTTACGTAACCATGCCAGCTTACTTGAAGAAATACAGTGCCTCATTAACTTCATCGTCGCCCTTCCTTGTTCAGCCAATCCCTAATTACCAATACGCGCACCTCACTTGCTGCGGAGTTTCTGTAAGCCAGTCATCACCGCGAGCGCTACAGCGCCAGCAAGCACACCAAACAAGCCATTGAGCACAGTGGGTGTCAGCAGGGCAAGCACTGGCCCTACAATATCAATCGTTGCGACTACTTGCTCAGCGTGCTGAATTTGCTCAGCCACCGAGTGCAAACCGTGGGTTAAAATACCGCCACCCACCATAAACATGGCCGCAGTGCCAATAACAGTTAAACTTTTCATCAATAAAGGCGCTGCACTCAATAGGCCTAAGCCCAGTTTACGGTTTATTTGCGTTAATGCTGAGTCGCCTTGACGTTGGCTCAGATACAAGCCTGCATCGTCCATTTTGACAATTGCTGCCACTAAACCATACACGCCAATAGTCATAATGATGCCAATCACCGCTAAGGTAAAAAACTGCGTTGATAGAGATTTGTCCGCCACTATGCCTAAGGTAATGGCGATAATCTCAGCGGATAATACAAAGTCGGTACGAATCGCACCTTTGACTTTTTCAGCCTCGTAGGCAGCTAAATCTTTGATGTCGGGTAGCTCATTGCTTTGTTGTGTTTCGCTGTGTTGCTGACCTTTTTTATGGCTATAGCTGTGATGCAGTTTCTCAAATCCTTCGAAACACAAGAACAGCCCGCCGAACATTAATAGCGGCGTGACAGCCCAAGGAATAAAAGCACTAATCAACATGGCTGCGGGTACTAAAATACATTTATTACGAAACGATCCCTTAGCCACAGCCCAAACTACCGGCAATTCGCGCTCGGCGCTGACGCCGGTGACTTGCTGTGCATTAAGGGCTAAATCATCCCCAAGCACTCCCGCAGTTTTCTTTGCCGCCATTTTACTCATTAATGCAACGTCATCTAAAATCGATGCGATATCGTCAAGTAAGGTTAATAAACTCGCGCCTGCCATAGTAAATCCCTCTATGCATCATCGATAAATCATTCTACTTTTGCCATAGTAGCTTAGTTAGATTAATGACGTATAGCGAAATGCTTTCTAACTTAACTGCCTAAGTTACTTAGATTATCGGTACTCCTTTCGCTTATCAAAAAGCGCGTAAGCAAGATCACATCAGCAATGTAATTACGGCGCATTGTTGTCGAAAAAGCGTATACTAATGCGTAGAATTTTTTACTCATTTGCCGTTACAGGATGTCAACATGACTCAAGATGAAATGAAAAAAGCAGCCGCTTGGGCCGCACTCAAGTACGTTGAAAAAGACAGTATTGTTGGTGTTGGTACGGGTTCGACCGTGAATCACTTTATTGATGCATTAGCGACCATGAAAGCCGATATCGAAGGTGCTGTCTCAAGTTCTGAGGCATCAACACAGAAAATGAAAGCGCTGGGTATTCCTGTTTACGACTTAAACAGCGTTGATCGTTTATCTGTCTATGTGGATGGTGCGGATGAAATCAACGACCATATGGATATGATCAAAGGCGGCGGCGCTGCATTAACACGCGAGAAAATTGTTTCTGCTGTGGCTGAAAAGTTTATCTGTATCGTTGATAACACTAAGCAAGTCGACATTTTAGGTGAGTTCCCACTGCCGATTGAAGTCATTCCTATGGCTCGCTCTTACGTGGCGCGCCAGCTTGTTAAGCTTGGTGGTGATCCTGTGTATCGTGAAGGTGTGGTGACTGATAACGGCAACATTATCCTCGACGTTTACAACATGAAAATTCTTAACCCTAAGGAATTAGAGAAGCAGATCAATCAGATAGTTGGTGTAGTAACTAACGGTCTGTTCGCCAATCGTGGCGCCGATGTGTTGTTAGTGGGTACGCCTGATGGCGTAAAAACCTTTACTGCCAAATAAGTTCAGCCTTAATTATTGCATCACAGCCATAAGGCATTGATATAAAAATGCCAGCCACTTTATACAAGAGGCTGGCATTTTTTTATGGTTCTATTTTTAAATCTAAGACCTATAAAAATTTAGGCTACCAAGCTCTAGCGACTAAACCTTTTAAATAGAATCCTTCAGGGAAGGCGCTACCAATAGGATGATCGCTTGCCTGACTTAAGCGTTCGATAAACTGGATTTCACGTTTCGCATCCAACGCGGCATCAGCCACGATTTTTTGGAATAGATCCGCAGGCATTAACCCTGAGCAAGAGAAGGTCAATAACACCCCGCCCGGATTCAACAACTGCAATGCAATCATGTTGATGTCTTTATAACCGCGGCAAGCTCCGTTCAGTTGTGCTTTATTATCGGCAAACTTAGGTGGGTCGAGCACAATCACATCAAAGGTTTTGCCTTCATCACGGTATTGGCGCAGCAACTTAAACACATCGGCTTCGTTGTAATGCACATTGTCATCGCTCAAGCCGTTAATTTGCATATTATAGCGAGCATTTGCTAGCGCTAGAGAAGATACATCGACGTTTTCAATACTCGCAGCACCGGCTTTAGCCGCATAAACACCAAAGGTGCCTGTGTAGCAAAAACAGTTCAATACCGATTTGCCCTTAACAAAACGGGCAGCAATAGCGCGGTTATCTCGTTGATCAAGATAGAAACCTGTTTTATGACCTTTAATCACATCAACCGCAATCTTAATGCCATTTTCTTCAATGATTACCGGCATTTCAGGCAGGGTGCCGTGCAATAAACCAGTAACGGGCAGCAGGCCTTCTTTTTTGCGAGAATCTACATCTGAGCGCTCGTAAATGGCACAACCTGGGTATTGTTCGGCCAATAACTCGACTAACGTATCACGCCAAAGCTCAGCACCCGTGCTTAATAGCTGACAAACGAACACATTGTCATATCTATCAATGGTAATTCCAGGTAAACCATCGGATTCAGCGGCCACTAAACGATAACCGGTTAAGCCTTGCTCACGGATGAGATCATTACGTCCTGCTTGAGCACGTTGCAAACGTCTAGCAAAAAAATCGCGATCAATTTCTTCTTCGCGATCGAATGTCCAAATCCGTACTTGAATTTGTGATTCGCCCGACCAAGCACCACGACCTAACCAATGACCATCATGGGCAACCACATCGACGGTTTCACCCGCTTGAGGTTTTCCCTTAATATTATGAATAGCATTAGAAAATACCCAAGGATGGCGGCGTTCGAGCGACTTTTCGCGCCCGGGGTGAAGTTTGATTCGGATAGCCATGATGTCGCCTTCTAAAAAATAGGACAGCGATAATATACCCAAAAAAGCCTGATTGCGAGAAGCTAGCGCGCCCCAGCGCGATTATTCTGCCTATTTCGATTTAAAAGTTAGAATTGGCCAATATCATCGACTGCGTGCGCTAGCGCCTAATTAGCGCCACAACCTAAGCGTGAACCACTTGATAAATATCCATAATAATGCCCAGTATTAGGATAATTTATCGACGAAGTGCGAGAGATACGACTACAGGTGCATGATCCGTACTGTAAGCATCACGCTCATACTCAGGTCTAACTAAGTGTCTATCGCAGGTTAGATAATCCACGACTTGAGCTAGGCTGCGGCCATGACTGGCATCAAACTCACTCGATAATAAAATGTAATCCAGCACCGAGCCTTTAGGACCATAGTAATGCGTCGCTGGCCTGTGCTCTTTATAATAAGCCGTATTACTGTGCAAATTATCCCTTAAATTCGCCTCAACAAATAATTCGTAAGCATCTTGTAACTGGTATTGAGCGAATACACTGGCCAGTGCGGCGTCAGACAAATGCCCTAATCCAGCAGCTTTCACATCGCCGCTGTGAATACTATCGCCCTGTATTGTTAATGCATCTAAGGCGCCCATCGAGAGACTATCATTAAAGTCGCCCATCACTATGACGGGATACTTGGACGTTTGCCTGCGTACTAATATGCCATTAAATAGTAATGCCGCTTCTGCGCCGCGCTGCATCGTTGACGCCCAGCGACCTAAGGCTTGCTCGGTGAGTAATTGGGTTTCAGCATGCAGTTTTATACAAGAGGCGCTGCCTACCCCCTCATCTTGCCCTAGAGGTTTCGATTCGAGCGCAAGCCCTGCGCGCTTAGACTTAAAGTGCACCACATAATAGTCACACTTACCAATATACGGCATTTCAACCGTTGCGCGCAGCACCTTACGACTAAAAGCAAATTCACTCGACAATCCCATCGCCGCCACTAAGCGCGAGTCTGGCTCAACACTGCTCACCTCAATAATGGGATAACGTGATGCCAGCGCGACCACAGGGCTGCGATAAATGTAATCACTGACCTGCGTTGGCTCATCGATTACGACAAAATGCACTAGGCCTTGCTCACTGGCGATACGCTTTAGTGGTTCAGGGCTAAAGACTTCTTGAAACCCTATGATATCGGGTTGACGGTGCGCTAAAAACTCACTCAGCCATTGGCACTTTTTTTGCCACTGACCGTGACTATAGATATTTTCAAAATCGTAGTACGCCAAAGGCGGCTCAATAAAGTTAAACAAGTTAATGCTGGCAATCTTAATGTTACTGATTGAAGTGCTATTGATGGCGGTGCTGTGGCTTAGCACGCTGCTTGCCTGAGCCTCGAGTATTGCGCCATGGGATGATGCGAGCTCAATCGGCCGCTCGGTAACGCCTTCTGCCGTAACTTTAGTCGACATAGTCGGCTCCTCAAATAACAATCAGTAAAATACTGCCATCGTAAACTATCGCAACGAAAATCCAATCGTTTACATTACTCGTACAAGCTTAAAAAGGAGCATCACACAACCAATCGATGGCTTCGCCCGTGATGGGATGCAAAAAAGCTAAACGCGTGGCATGCAACATTAAACGCTCAGCATGAGCATCTGGTATAAGTGTGTCAGATATCAATGTATTGACTCGATTGATTTCAAGTGCGCCAACGCCACCATACAGATCGCAACCTAAAATCGAATGTCCAAATTGCTGACTATGAATACGCAGTTGATGGGTGCGCCCCGACACAGGCGTAAATTCTACCCGCGTCACAAAGGGATCATTAAGGCGCTCTAATACCCGATACTGACTGATGGCAGGCTTGCCAGTACTATGGCAAATTTTTTGTAGCGGAAAATGTTCCACATCTTTAGCTATCGGCAGGTTAATCACCCCGCTGTCATCGACTAAATGCCCGTGGAGCAAAGCGGTATAGCGCTTCTCAATGGTACGTGCCTGAAATTGCTTTGTTAGCATGCCATTTACGGCTTTATTCAGCGCAACCAGCATGATGCCCGAAGTGCCAAAATCAAGTCTGTGCAGCAAGGTGGCCGTCGGAAAATCCTGCACTAAACGATAATGTACTGAATCAATGTTAAGCGGATTTTTACCTGACAAACTTAATAGACCACTGGGCTTATCAATCAGTAAAATATCGCTATCTTGATAAAGTATACGAATTTCACCAAGACAAGGCGGTGCAATAAAGGTATCAACTTTGGCAAGGCTATCGGCTGGCGCAGGCATAACAACTCTCGAAAAAATAAGTAAGACAAATAAGTGAATAGACTAAACACAAAACAGATTGCAGATTAAATAATAAGGCCGCATAACCTAAGCTATGCGGCCTTAACATTGTACATCAGAGCATTGGCTTATTTAGCCAAAATACGCTGGTGTAATTCTTGTAGTGAAATAACGTTACTACGGTCATCAGCTGTATGGGCCATACAGGTGGCAAACGCGCCGTTAATTGTCGTAGTGTAATTTACTTTGTAACGCAGTGCTCCGCGGCGTAATTGACGAGAATCTTCAATTGCTTGGCGACCTTCTGTGGTGTTAACGATATAAGTATATTCACCATTCTTGATGCGATCGAGAATGTGTGGGCGACCTTCGTGTACCTTGTTCACTAGGCGCGGATTAATACCCGCTTCACCTAGAATGATTGCAGTACCATGGGTCGCATCGATTTGGTAACCGAGCTCAATTAACTTCGCCGCTAAATCAGCAACACGTTTCTTATCGCTATTACGCACAGATAATAATGCGCGGCCAGATTTCGGCACCTCTGACGTCGCACCTAACTGCGCCTTAGCATAGGCTTCGGCAAAGGTATCGCCCACGCCCATCACTTCACCCGTTGAGCGCATTTCTGGGCCTAATAGGGGGTCAACACCGGGGAACTTGTTAAATGGCAACACCACTTCTTTCACTGAATAGAAAGGTGGGATAACTTCTTGAGTGAAGTTTTGTGATTTCAAGCTCTGGCCAGCCATGACTCGCGCAGCAATCTTAGCTAACGGTACACCGGTGGCTTTCGACACAAAGGGTACGGTACGGGCAGCACGTGGGTTAACTTCAATCATATAGATTTCGTTATCTTTCACGGCAAACTGCACGTTCATCAAGCCAATAACACCGAGTTCCATTGCCAGCTTGCTGACCTGAACACGCATACGATCTTGGATTTCTTGGCTTAAGGTGTATGCAGGTAAAGAACAACCTGAGTCACCAGAGTGCACCCCTGCTTGCTCGATATGCTCCATAATCGCGCCAATCACCACGGTTTCACCGTCGCAAATGGCATCGATATCTACTTCAATCGCATCATCTAAGAAACGGTCAAGTAGCACCGGAGATGCGTTAGACACGCTCACCGCTTCGTTAAAATAACGCAGTAAATCTTGCTTATCGTAAACGATTTCCATCGCACGGCCACCCAATACATAGGACGGACGCACCACTAATGGATAACCAATACGTTCAGCGGCAATCACAGCGCCTTCAACGGTAGTCACCGTTTGATTCTCTGGTTGCTTCATTTCTAAACGCTGGATAGCTTGCTGGAAACGCTCACGGTCTTCAGCGCGGTCAATCGCGTCAGGGCTAGTACCAATAATGGGTACGCCAGCCGCTTCTAAGGCACGCGCCAGTTTCAGTGGCGTTTGGCCGCCGTACTGCACGATAACGCCCTTTGGCTTCTCGATACGCACAATGGCTAACACGTCTTCCAGTGTCACAGGCTCAAAGTACAAGCGGTCTGACGTATCGTAGTCAGTCGAAACGGTTTCAGGGTTACAGTTCACCATAATGGTTTCATAACCGTCTTCACGTAACGCTAATGCCGCGTGTACACAACAGTAATCGAACTCAATACCTTGCCCGATACGGTTTGGCCCGCCACCTAACACCATGATTTTGTCACGGGTCGATGGGTTGGCTTCACATTCTTCTTCGTACGTGGAGTACATGTAAGCGGTATCGGTAGCAAATTCAGCCGCGCAGGTGTCGACACGTTTGTACACTGGGTGCAGGTCAAACTTGTCACGCAGCTTACGTATCTCGGCTTCGTTCACGCCTAATACATCGGCTAAACGCGCATCAGCAAAGCCTTTACGCTTAAGCTTACGCAGTAAATCGTAATCTAAACCTGCTAGACCCGCATCGGCAACGACGCCTTCAAGCTGGATAAGTTCTTCAATTTGCACAAGGAACCAAGGGTCGATATTGGTCAGCTTAAAGATTTCATCTAGGCTCAAGCCTGCACGCATCGCATCGGCAATGTACCAAATACGGTCACAACCTGGCTCTTTCAGCTCATGGCGAATTAGTTGCATCGCTTCAGGCTTAGACATATCCGTAATAGGGTCTAATCCGTTACGGCTCACTTCTAAGCCGCGCAGCGCTTTTTGCAGTGACTCTTGGAAAGTACGGCCAATTGCCATCACTTCACCGACAGATTTCATCTGTGTGGTTAAGCGATCATTAGCGCCAGCAAACTTTTCAAAGTTGAAACGTGGCACTTTAGTCACAACATAATCGATAGCAGGCTCGAATGAGGCTGGTGTGCGACCACCAGTGATATCGTTCATCAGCTCATCAAGGGTGTAACCTATCGCTAATTTTGCCGCGATTTTCGCAATCGGGAAACCGGTTGCTTTTGATGCCAATGCAGATGAGCGCGATACCCGTGGATTCATCTCGATGATAACCATACGGCCATCTAGCGGATTGATACCAAACTGTACGTTTGAGCCGCCCGTTTCCACTCCAATTTCACGCAGTACGGCCATAGAGGCATTACGCATGATTTGGTATTCTTTATCCGTCAGGGTTTGCGCTGGCGCTACAGTAATTGAGTCACCGGTGTGCACGCCCATAGGATCAAAGTTTTCGATAGCGCAAACGATAATGCAGTTATCATTGCGGTCACGTACCACTTCCATCTCATACTCTTTCCAACCGATTAAGCTTTCATCGATTAAGAGTTCATTGGTGGGTGATAAATCTAAACCCTGTGAACAAATCTCCTCGAACTCCTCCTTGTTGTAGGCGATACCGCCGCCCGAGCCACCCATAGTGAATGAGGGACGGATAATACAAGGAAAACCGACTTGATCGAGCACGCCGTAAGCTTCTTCCATGTTGTGGGCAATGCCCGCACGTGGACAGTCAAGACCGATACTTTTCATCGCTTTATCAAAGCGGCTCCGGTCTTCAGCTTTATCGATAGCATCGGCTGTTGCGCCAATCATCTCGACGTTAAATTCTTTGAGTACGCCTTTAGCTTCAAGCTCTAATGCACAGTTCAGTGCAGTCTGGCCGCCCATGGTTGGCAAAATCGCATCGGGGCGTTCTTTAGCAATAATATTGCGAACCACTTCCCATTGAATCGGCTCGATATAGGTTGCATCGGCCATTTCTGGATCAGTCATAATGGTGGCTGGGTTAGAGTTCACCAGAATAACGCGGTAACCTTCTTCACGCAGCGCTTTACACGCCTGCGCGCCAGAATAGTCAAATTCACATGCCTGACCAATCACAATTGGGCCGGCGCCTAGGATAAGAATACTTTTTATATCGGTACGTTTTGGCATTGTTCTTCTCTTCTCCTAGGGACTACTTAGCAGTCTGACGATAGTGCTCTATCAACTCAATAAAGTGATCAAACAGCGGGGCGGCATCGTTCGGGCCTGGACTTGCTTCAGGATGACCTTGGAAGCTAAACGCAGGTTTGTCAGTCAGATGGATACCTTGCAGTGAACCATCAAATAACGATTTATGTGTCACCTTAATGTTGGCAGGCAATGTGGTTTCATCAGCAGCAAAACCGTGGTTTTGGCTAGTGATCATCACAGTTCCTTGCTCAATATTACTCACTGGATGGTTGGCACCGTGGTGACCAAACTTCATCTTTAAGGTTTTTGCGCCACTGGCCAGAGCCAACAGTTGATGGCCTAAACAAATACCAAAAATCGGCATGTCGGTTTTGAGTATTTGTTGAATCGCTTCAATCGCATAATCGCATGGCTCTGGATCGCCTGGGCCGTTCGATAAGAACACGCCATCGGGATTCATCGCCAGCACGTCGGCGGCTGAGGTTTTAGCTGGCACAACGGTGACGTCGCAACCACGATCAACCAGCATACGCAGAATGTTTTGTTTAACGCCGTAGTCGTAGGCCACTACTTTGTATTTAAGCTCATTTGCTGGGGTATCTTCTGGTAAACCGCCCACTAAACGCCAGCTACCTTTGCGCCATGGATAGGCAGCTTTAGTGGTGACTTCTTTAGCGAGATCCATACCTTTTAAACCTGGGAAGGCTTTCGCCGCAGCCAATGCTTTTGCTTCGTCTAAGCCAGCACCCGCCATAATACAACCGGCTTGAGCTCCTTTTTCACGAAGGATACGCGTTAACTTGCGGGTATCGATATCTGCTATGCCAACAACATTGTTCGCTTTGAGATAATCGCTGAGGGATTGTTGATTACGGAAACTACTTGCAATGAGCGGAAGATCGCGAATGATAAGGCCACAAGCGTGAACCCCATCGGATTCAATATCTTCATTATTAGTACCAGTGTTGCCTATGTGTGGGTAAGTTAAGGTTACAATCTGGCGTGAGTAGGAGGGATCAGTTAAAATTTCTTGGTATCCTGTCATTGAAGTGTTAAAAACAACTTCACCAACACTGAGACCATCGGCACCAATTGCTGTGCCAGAGAATACAGTTCCATCTTCGAGTACGAGTAAGGCAGACTTTGTCAACGCGACCTCCATAAAGAGCCAAGCCACTGAAATATAGTGTTTTTATGTTATGTTAAGATACCAATTTCCGCGTTTTTACGAAATTTTGACAAATTCAGACGAGTTTACAGCAAAAACATCTCATCGTCTACCCGTTGGTAACTGGGTGCAAAAAAAAACGCCATATAGGCGTTTTAATATTTGTTAATGCAAACCTAAAACCTGCTGCATATCATACAAGCCCGGCTTTTGCTCCACTAACCAGTGGGCGGCGCGTATCGCGCCGTTAGCAAAGGTCATCCGGCTCGAGGCCTTATGAGTGATCTCTAAACGCTCACCGATATCGGCAAACATCGCCGTATGTTCACCGACTAGATCTCCGGCACGAATGGTCGCAAAACCTATAGTATTGCGATCACGTTCACCGGTAATCCCTTCGCGACCATATACGGCACATTTTTCAAGATCTCGACCTAAGGTATTAGCAATCACTTCACCCATTTTTAGGGCGGTGCCCGACGGCGCATCTTTTTTATATCTGTGGTGACCCTCGATAATTTCGATATCGGTGTAATCGCCCATGACTTCTGCAGCCAATTCGAGCAACTTCCACATCAGGTTGACACCCACTGACATATTAGGCGCCATCACTACCGGCGTTTGCTCGGCAAAGGCATTGATCTGTTCTTTTTGAGCATGATTGAAACCGGTCGTACCGATCACCATCGCTTTATGATGACGCACACACCAATCTAAATGGACAATACTGGCTTCTGGCGCAGTGAAATCAATCAACACATCAAAATCATCGGTCGCATCATCGAGCGAATCCATGATCATGACCTGCAATTTGCCCACACCAGCAAACTCACCCGCATCCACGCCCACCAAACTTGAGCCCGCGCGCGCAATGGCAGCGCCCAGCATAATATGGTCGTGATGGTAAGCCGCTTCAATAAGAGTGCGTCCCATACGCCCACCGGCACCGACGATTGCCACTCTCACTTGTCCACTCATTTCAACTTCCTCAATCTTTTTGACTTACATAAGAAAACGCCTAAGACAGGCTTAGGCGTTTTATCAGTACTAGATGATATCTAATAATTCAACTTCGAATACCAAAGTTGAATAAGGAGGAATCGATGCCCCCGCGCCGCGCTCACCATAAGCTAAGTGATGTGGCACAAATAATTTTAACTTGGTACCGACAGGCATCAGTTGCAGTGCTTCGGTCCAGCCAGCGATAACGCCAGATACTGGAAACTCAGCGGGTTGGCCACGAACCACAGAGCTGTCGAACACATCACCATTAATGAAAGAACCATGGTAATGAGTACGTACTGTGTCTTCGTAAGTTGGCTTAGCGCCATCGCCTTGGACTAATACTTCAAACTGCAGACCAGAGTCAGTTACAGTTACGCCATCACGCTTAGCATTCTCAGCTAAAAACGCATCACCTTCTTCAGTGGCAGCAGCTGCAGATAGCTCTTGAGCCGCTTGAATACGACCACTGATTTCAGTGAAAGCCACTTGCAGATCTTGCATAGACACTGCGCTTTCTAAACCAGCAAACGCATCGGCTAAACCAGCTTGAACGGCAGAAATATCGACACCATCAAAAGAATTGGCGGCCAGTTGCTCACCCATTTGACGGCCTACACCGTAACTTGCTTGTTGTTCAACAGTACTGAATTTATCAGACATAATTAACGACTCTCAATTGCTCAGTGGAATTTTGCGCGCCAGTTTATCATAGTTCTGCCGTCTATGCCGTTAAACTGACTGCTTATTTAATTAAAGAGGCTTTTTTAGCTCCTTAATGCGTATTTATCCAAAAACTTAACTCATCCGCCCTTTATCTTAATGCGACCAAAGGAATAGCAAACACTAGAGCTTTACTGCTATTAGCGTACGACCCATTTATTTGGGGGCAACGCACTGATTCTTTACCTGCGCTTTAGCAGTAGCATATAACGGCTGCATTTGCGCTTGTAACTGTTGCAACTGCTCGATGCGATGGCTGTTTGATGGATGAGTCGATAATAATTCTGGCCCTTGGCTACCGCCCACCTTTGACATATTTTGCCATAACAGCACACTCTGAGCCGGATCAAAGCCTGCCCGCGCCATCAACTCTAAGCCCATGACATCAGCTTCGCTCTCTTGCGCACGGCCAAAGGGTAAAATCACTCCAACCTGAGCACCAAGACCTAACGCTGACATATATAAGTCACGATTTGCCACCCCACTCACGCCAAGCGCTGCATCGGCAATTTGCATACCCACACCCGTTAACTGCCCGCGAGAAACCTGCTCGTTACCATGTTGCGCCAACACGTGCGCCACTTCATGACCTAATACCGTGGCAAGCTGATCGGGACCATTAGCGACCTTGAGCAATCCTGTGTACACGCCGATATGTCCACCAGGCAGTGCAAAGGCGTTAACTTGTTCTGAGTCAAACAACACCACATCCCAGCGCTGAGTTTGATCCGGCAGCACTGCCGTGACGCGATTCGCCACGCAATTTACATATTGCGTGAGCTTTTTATCACTGCTCACCTTTTGCTGCTTTTTCATTTCTTCAAAAGAAGCATCACCCATCTGCTGCATTTGTGCTGATGAATAGAGCAATGTTTGCCCACGTCCCGTTGGCGATTGGGTACTCATGCAAGCGGTTAATCCGAGCACGACAGACACTGCCACTAAGCCTAAACGCATAGATTTCATGTAGCACTCCTTAAATCCCATAACGGGCGTGAAAATCCTTGAGCCAACAGAGGCTCAGCTAATGAAGATATTTTACTGAGATAAGGCCAAGAAGCCAAATGTAAGTCAATACAAGACGATTAAAGTAACTCAACACCTTTTTTACCGTCACCATGACAAAAAAACAATCTCCATAAAAATTAACAAATGTAAATATCTTGCAAAAAACACTAGGTGATAATAATTATCATTCTTGCACTTCATGTTTGGTATACCAGTCTTTAGTTGGACTTTAACGACCTAAACAGTTACGGCTAGATTTTTTAGTCTGTATTAGATTAAGTTAGCTATCTGTCTTTATTAAATAAACTCTTCACCATCATGTATTTCATTGTAATCGCGAACCTATGTATAACTATTCTATTAGTCGTTCAATTTAAAAACTTTGCTAAAATCCAGCGTCACGTTGAAAAGTATTATCCAGAAGAATGGCATAAAGCTTCGGCGAATCCGATGAAAGCCCGGCTCAGTACAGCCAGAAGTGCCTACATTCGCGAGTCACTACAATATGGCTTTCTCTCTACACAAGAAGATTTAAGGCTGACTCAATTTACCCGAAATGAAAAACGCATTAGCTACCTTTGTTCTGTTATTCTTTTATGCGGTTTTATTTTTGCCTTGGTTTATTAATACTCATTTTTTAACATGGCATAAAGATACTCATCGCCCCATGCGCCCTTAAAAAAGGTGTTTTTTACATAATTGGCTTCGCGCCTAAAATGGAGTTTTTCCAGTAAACGACAGCAGGCTAGATTTTGTGTATCGGTGACGGCAATCACCCGATGTTTATCGAGTTCAATAAAGAGGTAATCCAGCAATGCGCTGACGGCTTCAAAAGCGATATGTTGACCTTGATACTCAGGCGCAATCGTAAAGCCAATTTCAACCTGTTGTTCATCGATAAAATGTAGCGCCAGATCGCCAACGAGCTTGGTCAAAGTGGCTCCCGCCGTAGAGACAATCACTAACTGAAACCAATTTCCTGCGGCGCCAAATTGCGTATAATCCATGCCTTCATAAAGGGTTATAGCATCGCTATCGCTGTAATTGCTCCAGCTTTGATATTTAGCAACCTGAGGGTCGGCGCGATAGGCGGCAAAAGCCTTAAGATCCGCTCGCTGAAATGGTCGAAGCATAAAGTGCTGAGTCGTTAAACCGTTATTCACCATGTTATGCAGTGCTTTACTTAACCCTAAGGTTGATGCCATCACTTAACTCCTTTCAGCTTCAAGCAATCAACGCTTACCTTTAAACTCTTTGGCGCTGTGCTTATTAATGCTACGGCGGTTTGCCTGTTTATCCCGCGGCGCTCGTTTACGTTCAACCTTGTCACCCTCTACAACATCACTAGCTTTTTCACTTGGCTTATCCGTTACCGGAAAATCGGCCAATAATGCCAGTGGCAACTCCCGTGTGGTCAAGGTGCGGATTGCGGCTAGGGTTGGCATTTCGCTATGGCACACAAGGGAAATCGCCAGCCCTTTGGCACCTGCTCTGGCAGTGCGGCCAATTCGGTGCACATACACTGGCGCGCTCATGGGCAAATCCAAATTAATCACCACAGGCAAAGCATCGACATGAATGCCACGCGCCATTAAATCTGTGGCCACTAATACTTGCAGCTTATTGGCTTTAAAGTCAGCTAAGGTTTGGCTGCGTATAGTTTGATCTTTTTCACCGTGCAGTGCAGCAACTTTCATCCCCGCTTTAGCAAGGCGCTTGGCAACCGCATCGGCATCATCACGAGCACTGATAAACACTAGCACCTGCGGCCATTGATATTGTTTTAATAACGCAATTAACACCTGCGCCTTACTGCCCTTGTTGACTAAATACAGCTGTTCTTCAATCTCAGCGACCACTGAGTTAAGTTGTTGGGCTTCAATACGCTGCGCGCTATGGTTTAATAATTGGCTCGCGACTTGTTCTAACGCTGGCGGAAAGGTCGCTGAGAATAACAAGGTTTGGCGAGCTTTAGGCATTAACGCTAATAGCTTTTGTATATCAGGCCAAAAGCCCATCTCAAGTAAACGGTCGGCTTCATCGAACACTAAATACTTTATTACGCTAAGGGCGATATGCGATTGCTGACATAAATCGAGTAATCGCCCCGGCGTTGCCACCAACACCTGCGGCTTGGCGGCTAACTCTGCTAATTGCGTTTCAAGCTCAACGCCGCCGCAAAGGGTTTGAATAGTAATCGGCTGTAACGTCGCATATTGCGCGAATAGATTACTCGCCAAGGTTTGCAACGCCTCGGTTACTTGCATTGCCAACTCGCGGGTTGGTACTAATATCAGCACAGATGCAAAAGCTTCGGCTTGATAAACACCGCCACCTTTGGCGTTATGCTTAGCGGTATTTATGGATTTTGGCGATATCAGTGATTGAGATAACGATGGTAATGATTGCTGCAGTTTTTGTAACAGTGGCAAACCAAAGGCCAACGTCTTACCGCTGCCTGTTTGCGCTAAAGCCAATACATCTTGCCCCGCTAGCACCACAGGAATAGCCAACTGCTGCACCCGAGTGGGTTGCACCAACTCTGCAGGCAACGCCTTAAGTAATGCCGAATTTAAGCCAAGCTTGGCAAAAGTTAACGACTCAGGGGAAGAAGAAAGCTCGGGAAAGGTCATTACAGCACCGGATCAACACATGGGAGCGAAAGTTTACTCAGTGTCGAATGGGAATACCAATATTGTTTCGGCTTTTACTCCGCTGATTTCGGGCTAGCTTATGGTAGAATCCCCTCCAATCAGCTTTATGAATGTGCAACACAACTCATTTGTTTAACTGAACGTAGTGGAACACTACCGTGATTAACTAAATGAAGAGACAAGATTATGAGTAAGTTAAATGCCGCAGAACGTAAAGCCCGCGATAACGCCCGTTTTTCACAACGTGTTGATGAGCGCCGAGTAAAAGGCGAAGACGTGGTCGCCTACGTGCTGGGCAACAAGCTCGCGTTTAAGTTTTTGACTAAACCAGAGAGACACGAATTTAAACAAAGAGAAGCGGCACTCGAAGAAGAAGCCAAGCTTAAAAAGCAGCAAGCATTTGAGCTTAAAACCGAGCAAGAGTTAGAGAAAGCAGAAGCGGCATTTACAGTTCCAGAAGAGTAAAACTCTTAGGTTTCCAAACTTCGTTTGGATTTTTGAATCGAAATCAAAGTCGAAATCCATATCAAGGTCGTGGCGCTTCGCCCCCTGATTTTTATTAGAGAATCGACCAAGGAGGACGCTCGCCCTATCCTCCTTGGATTATCCAAGACGCCCTAGCAAAGTTACATGCATTGACTACTTGCTTCGTGCTTATTCAAAAATCGCTAACGCGATTTTCCTCAACGCCCTTCAGCAACTTTGCAGGGAAGGTGAACTCTTGAAGTTGCAGTGTTGGCTGTTAATCCCAAAAGAGTTCAACCTGTCCTATCTTTTATTAATGTGTTTGTCCCATTTATTTTGTAGTACAAGTTAATATGCTAATCGGGTAACCGGAGGTATCTAGCCTCCAAAAAGAGTTATGCCTGTCTCAACTCTTCATCTCATGATGAATAATTTTGATCTAGATGAACACTAACCTATGCAATTATTTTTCTAATAGTGGCTGAATTCAGTTAGCCACTATATTAGGGAGTAACTCCTCTAGTTTATTAAGCTTTTCCGGCATAAAAACCTCTTACCGTGAGTTTTGTTCCATTGAGTGTCAGCCCCCTAATACAAAGGAAAGTTATTGTGCCTAAAAATCTGGATTATGAATATGCTCGTTATCAAACTACATCTGCCAGCAACTCGCAGCTTTAGTCAATTACTCGCAGTATATTCCCAATAATTCAAACAGACTGAAAACCATAACCAACTGATGTATAGATGCATTTATCTATTAGTATGACGATTGAGTGAATTATGATATAAGTTATGCACTAAGTAACAGGCATGACTTCCGTATGGAATAAGGACTCTTTTTGCTTCAATGGCTGAAAAGTTTTTTGCTTATCAGGGATCAAGACATTTTAAATCCTGATAGAACAATATTAAAAACTAGCTTATTGCGGATTATTCTGCTCAGTGGCGCGATTTTGACCGCTAGCATAGTGCTGCATAGCTCTTTAATTGCGTATGAGTTAAACCTCGTTTTTATTATCAGCATTACGGTCAGTTTTTTAACCGTACTGATATTAACTTTATGGTTTACGCGCAAATATTTATTCGTCAGCTCAATCAGCCTACTGGCCATGGTGATTGCCGCCTGCATTTCTATACTCTTGTTTATCCCTGACTTTAACTTATCGCAGGCAGGGATTACTTTCTTATATACCTTGCCCTTAATGGCACTTTTTCTATTTGGCAGAAAAGTGGCCGTTATTATGATGTTTTTTAATGTATTGCCTTTTTTACTGCTACTGCGTAACCAAAATATTCCCCCTATTATTGATATTGATATCAGCCTGCCTGCGACCCATGCTTATTTGAATGGCTTGCTTTTTGTCTTTTTTAATATCTGCATTCCCTTATCGGCGATGCGCCTGCTAAAAACCCAGAAAGTCCATGCGCAGAAAATGATCCAGCATCAAAATGATCTGCAACGTACCTTAGAACAATATGCTGAAATATTTGAAAACAATGGTACCGCTTCCTTCTTTTGCAATGAGGCCGGAGTGATTATCAACTTGAATAATGCGGCCAAAGAAATCGCCGGAGAGGTCACACTCAACCGCACTCGCCTATGTGACATTTTTGAACTTACCGAAGACACCAGCACAAATTTACTGGCGGCCTCGTTTCCGACTCATTTAAAAAACAATAACAGTATTAAATATCTACTGCAGAAAGCCTCCTTATCGCACCATGATACTTTGTTGTTCCACTGCCACGATGTCACAGAACAAGCAAACCATGCGATTGAACTGAGCCGACTTAAAAAGCACCATATCAGCACACATTTCTATGATTTAGTGACCGGATTACCAAACGAGAATCACTGGTATAACCCAGCTCCAAGTATGATCCATTTGGACATGAGCGTTGCCATAGTCAAAATTGATAATCTGAGTCAAATCAATGCTGCCTTTGGCATGAATTACGGGGATGCTATCCTAAAAGCCTTTGCGGTCGAACTCAAAAATCGCTTTGGGCATCAAGCAAAAATATATCGGTTTAGGGGCGCGTCGTTTGCACTTGAGTTTACCAGTCTGCCGCTGATTTCCCCCGAAAACCTAGCGCTACAATTACGAAAGCGTATTCCAACAAACCTGCAGCTTAAGCAAGAACAGCAAATTGAATTTAATCTCGAGTGCCGAGTCGGTTGCAGCTCGGGTAATAAAGCCTCACCACAGCAAGCCGCAGAGCAATGCTTAATTGCCATTAAACAAACCACCCAAGCTAACCCAGTCATGGTGTACTACATTAGTTTGATTAATAACCTTCTCGAAGCATCATCGCAGAAAGCCAGAGTTCGGGATGCGCTGAAACATAATCGCCTTGAAATGTGGCTGCAGCCCAAAGTGATGGCCGATGGCCACATTATTAGCTTTGAAGCGCTGGCAAGAATGTTCGATGAAAACGGCACTATGATTATGCCGAATACGTTTATCCCCATCATAGAGTCATCTCAATTACAGGCTATTTTTGCGATAAAAGTCTTCAGGCAATTACTTCAGTTGATCCGTTCTTGGCCGGAAAACGTGCCACTAGTCAGGATTGCCTTCAACTTATCAGGGCAGGATATTCTGTCGGATCGCTTCTTTAAAGTGTTGATCCAAACCTATATGAATCATCCAGAACTCATTCCATTATTAGAAATTGAAATTACTGAAACCTCAGTATTTTCAACCCATAAAGAAACGGGAAGGCGCCTAAATACCTTAGCTCGCATGGGGGTTTCTATCGCCATTGACGATTTTGGCACTGGCCATGCATCATTAAGTCAATTAATCGATATTAGTGCCGACACGATTAAAATCGATCGTTTATTTGTCAGTCAAATGGGCATTAGCGAACGCCACACCCAAATTGTCAAAGCGGCTATCCTGTTAGCCAAGAGCTTAAAACTCAACGTGATTGCCGAAGGTATCGAAACCGAAGCTCAGTTATTGCAACTCACTGCACTAGGATGCGAACAGTTTCAAGGCTATCTATTCGGTAAACCCGCTCCAGCAAATCTATGGCTTAAAACCTTTAGAATGCAAACTCCCACGCATTGGTTCGCCAAGAAAATGAGCGCTAATTGAGTCATGCCACTACAAATCAGAAGATTCCTCATCACTATGCCACTACAGTATTGAAATTAGAGAAGCATTGGCCAAAGTGCCATACCTCGCTCACATTGAAACTCAGGACGACTACGAGCAGGCATTGGCATTAATGGACAACCTAGTTGATGACTATGACTCGAACAAGTTTTTGATTGAGATGTTGTCACTTAGTATTGAGCTATGGGAAGAACAGGCTGATGAATTTGCTGAATTTAATGCTGCCATTGCCGAAATGGACAGTGGTATAGCTGTATTGAAAACGCTTATGTCTCAGTATCGTCTGGGTGTTGCAGATCTTCCTGAATTAGGTTCAAAAAGTAATGTGAGTAAGTTACTCAATGCCGTAGATGGCTAAATTTGCCCAACGCGCTAAAAGTGTAAAGTTAGATTTATGCATGAGGTAACAACTTGTTTTCAATATCAAATACACCTTAAACCTAAACATTAAAATTTTGCCATAATCTCCTTAGAGATTTTGATAACCGACTTATAATAGTAGTTTTGATAGGTGATAAATTACTCTATTAAATTGTATACATTCTGAACCTTATAAAATTCGGCTAAATTGACGTTTTAACCGCGTTGGGCAAATTTAGCCATTAAGGAGTTTTGGAAGCTTAACTTTTTTATCGAGGCGAATGGCTCGGCCCGTCCAATCGATAAGTTCAAGATAATCGGCAAAATGAAACGGAATGCCCGTTTGCTGACTCAGATGGTTGCACCATCATAAAGTATCAGACTTAAATAAAAGATTTCAAAAAAGTGAACCAATTATCATATCTGGATTTATAAATCATTAAGTACATATAAATTTAATAAGTAATTTAATAAGTAATTTAATTCCTGATTTCATCAATTCGTATAAATAAATAAACAAGTAACAATATTGGCAATACTATTAAAGAGATATTTATAAAAATGCTAGACATTTGATTTATGAACAATATCTTATATGTGGCAGCATACATGAAGGATGCAAATGCCAGTAATTGATAATTACATGAGAAATCAAATGACTCTCCACAGTGATAACACTTTCCTTCTCTACTAAGAACTAATTTTAATAATGAAATTGTCTTCTTACAACACGGGCAATGTTTTAATATTGTCATAACCTATACCTCGACAGAGGCTAACTTCAGTCTACTCTAGCAGACTGAAGTTAATACTAAAAACTTTTAGTTTTGATTTCTATGATAATTTGGATCACCTGAAAAGGTGATACCACCACTGCCACCTGAGCCACCTACAAGAAAAGGATCGGACAGGCATAACTTTTTGCCTAAACTTCCTAGTTGCCACTAGGCGAATGAAATCGGCAACCTTACAGATTATCAAATATACGAAGGACTTAATAGGCGTTAAGCACTGTCATGGAAGTGACCGTTGGCGGCATGGATGCCGTCGTCGAGCCCTCAGGGACGAGTTAATGGCGAGTCACTGGAATGACAGTGCTTAATCGGTTACTGCGCACTACTCTCTGAAAATCTGAGTATTCAATCGAACATAAAAAAGCCCCGCGGTGTTAAACACTGCGGGGCTTTATTCATCTAGCGCTACTAACATAACAGCTGCGCCACTAGACCAAGTTAGCTATTCAAGTCTTGAAAAAACTTCTTCACGCCATCAAAAAAACCTTCAGCCTTTGGGCTGTGCTTTCTTGACTCACCCGTTAGGGTGGCTTCAAATTCGCGTAACAGTTCTTTTTGACGTTCGTTTAAGCTAACTGGCGTTTCCATGACCACTTTGCAGAGCAAGTCGCCAACAGCATGGCTACGAACCGATTTAACCCCTTTGCCACGTAAACGGAACATACGACCCGTTTGCGTTTCGGCTGGGATTTTAAGGCTCACTTTACCATCCAGTGTTGGTACTTCAATCTCACCGCCTAGGGCCGCTTTACTGAAAGATATCGGCACTTCGCAGTAGAGGTTGTTACCATCACGGACGAAAATCGCATGCTCACGCACACTGACCTGAACGTATAAATCCCCTGGAGGCGCACCAAACTCACCTGCTTCGCCTTCACCGGCTAAACGAATACGGTCACCCGTATCGACGCCAGCTGGGATTTTAACTGATAAGGTCTTGCTCTTTTCAACACGGCCATCGCCATGGCACTTGGTACAAGGATCTTTGATGATCTTGCCGCGACCATGACAGGTTGGACAAGCTTGTTGTACGGCAAAGAATCCTTGACGCATTTGTACTTGGCCTTGGCCATGACAGGTGCCACAAGTGGTTGCAGAGGTGCCTTTTTTAGCGCCGCTGCCGTCACACAGATCACAACTTGCCAGTGTGGGAATACGTAATTCTTTGGTGAAACCTTTAACCGCTTCTTCCAGTGATAATTCGAGGTTGTAACGTAAATCTGAGCCTCGGGCCGCTTGACGTTGACCGCCACCACGACGTCCACCGCCGAAAATATCGCCAAAGACATCACCGAAGATATCACCGAAATCGCCCTGTCCACCACCGTAACCACCGCCACCGCGATTAGGATCGACACCTGCATGACCAAACTGGTCATAAGCCGCTTTTTTGTCGGCGTCGGTTAGGATCTCGTAAGCTTCTTTAATTTCTTTAAAGCTAGCTTCTGCGGTTTTGTCACCTGGGTTGCGATCTGGGTGAAACTTCATGGCCAGACGTTTGTAGGCCTTTTTAATTTCACGTTCGCTGGTGTCACGACTGACACCTAATACTTCGTAATAATCTCGCTTTGACATAATCTCATGCTTCTGGCTTAAGTTGAACAAACGGGCGTTAGGGTTGCCCCGTAACGCCCGCCTAGAAATTAACTATTTGAAATCAATCGATTTGATTGAGAACAAATCATTATTTCTTGTCGTCTTTCACTTCTTCAAATTCAGCATCGACAACATCATCGGCAGCAGCGTTAGCCTGTTTGCCCGCGTCGGCATTGTCGCCGCCTTGAGCTTGAGACTTAGCTTGAGCAATTTCCATCAGCTTAGCAGACGCTTCGATTAAGTTTTGAGTTGCCTTTTCAATGGCTTCTTTGTCATTGCCTTTGATGGCAGTGTCAACAGCAGCCATAGCAGCTTCGATCTTCTCTTTATCTTCGCTTGGCAGTGCATCGCCCGCTTCTTCTACTTGTTTCTTAGTCCCGTGGACTAAGCCGTCAGCTTGGTTACGTGCTTGCACTAACTCTTCAAACTTTTTGTCTTCATCTGCGTGAGCTTCAGCATCACGTACCATTTGTGCCACTTCTTCTTCGCTTAAACCAGAAGAGGCTTTGATGGTGATGTTTTGTTTCTTGCCGGTTTTCTTGTCTGTCGCAGACACATGTAAAATACCGTCGGCGTCGATATCGAACATCACTTCAATTTGTGGCTGGCCGCGTGGTGCAGGCTCAATACCATCTAAATTAAACTGACCTAATGACTTGTTCGCGCTCGCTTGCTTACGCTCACCTTGCAGTACGTGAATTGTCACTGCACTTTGGTTGTCATCGGCTGTTGAGAACACTTGCTGCGCCTTAGTAGGAATAGTGGTGTTTTTCTCAATCAGCTTGGTCATTACGCTGCCCATGGTTTCAATACCCAAAGACAGTGGTGTTACGTCTAACAGTAATACGTCTTTCACTTCGCCCGACAGAACACCGGCTTGAATCGCAGCACCTACGGCAACGGCTTCGTCTGGGTTCACGTCTTTACGAGGTTCTTTACCGAAGAAGTTTGTTACTACTTCTTGAACCTTAGGCATACGTGTTTGACCACCCACAAGAATCACTTCGTTGATGTCTGATACTGATAAATCAGCGTCAGCCAAGGCAACTTTTAATGGCTCTAATGTGCGCATAATCATGTCTTCAACCAGTGCTTCTAACTTAGCACGAGTGATTTTAATCACTAAATGCTTAGGACCAGTTGCGTCTGCTGTAATGTATGGCAAGTTAACTTCTGTGTGATTTGTGCTTGAAAGCTCAATTTTCGCTTTCTCAGCCGCTTCTTTCAGACGTTGCATTGCCAAGGCATCTTTACGCAGATCAAGACCTTGTTCTTTCTTGAATTCATCAGCTAAGTAGTTGATCAAACGGTTGTCAAAGTCTTCACCACCTAAGTGGGTATCACCGTTAGTTGCCAATACTTCAAATGTTTGGTCACCATCGTTGCTATCGATTTCGATGATAGAGATATCGAACGTACCACCACCTAAGTCGTATACCGCAACAATGTTGTCGCCTTGCTTCTTATCGATACCGTAGGCTAATGCAGCTGCCGTTGGTTCGTTGATAATACGCTTAACATCAAGACCTGCGATGCGACCGGCATCTTTAGTAGCTTGACGTTGTGAATCGTTAAAGTAGGCAGGAACAGTAATAACTGCTTCTGTTACTTCTTCACCTAAAAAGTCTTCTGCTGTTTTCTTCATCTTTTTCAAGATTTCAGCAGACACTTGTGGTGGTGCCATTTTATTACCACGCGATTCAACCCATGCATCACCGTTGTCGGCTGCAATGATTTTGAATGGCATGATGTTCACGTCACGTTGAACTTCATCATCTTTAAAACGACGACCGATCAAACGCTTAATCGCGAAGAATGTGTTAGTTGGGTTAGTCACAGCCTGACGCTTTGCTGGCGAACCAACAATAATTTCATCGTCTGTATAAGCGATGATTGACGGTGTTGTGCGCTCGCCTTCAGCATTTTCAATAACACGTGCTTTGCCGCCATCGAGGACTGCAACACAAGAGTTTGTTGTGCCTAAATCGATACCAATAATTTTACCCATGAGGTCCTCCGGAAAATTTCATTCAATCTAAATTTGTTTAGTTGGTGTTGATATGAGGCTAGATGGTTTAAATATCAAGTCCATCACTAGCCACCTTCTCTGCCTTGATACCTATATTGGGACAGGGAATTTAATTACAAGGGTGAACAAAAAATTTTTCTAATTTTTCTTTCCCGTAGCAGTATCAAGATAAAACATTTATCAATACAAAATAGTCTTGCTTATCAGCCAAGGCTGTTATTCAATCAGCCCCCATTGAGCAGGTATTTATCCATGTAAGGTCATTAGAGTGAAGGCTTCAAATCTAGCGTATGTGTATGGTATGGCGGCGGTCTTTCTATGGTCTACGGTTGCCACAGCATTTAAGATTGCCTTAAGCTATTACAGCCCGTTGCAATTAGTCTTTGTGGCGGTACTCACCTCCATTGTTGCCCTTGGTGGTATTCTCGCCTGGCAACGTAAACTCTCTTTGCTGCAACAACAGTTTTTGCGCCGCCCCACTTTTTATTTAGTCACAGGGCTTATCAATCCCTTTCTTTACTATGTGGTGCTATTTAAGGCCTATGCCTTATTGCCCGCACAGCAAGCATTGTCACTTAATTACACTTGGGCGGTATTACTGCCGTTACTCGCCGCGCCTTTGTTAAAACAACATTTGCGTAAAAGTGACATAGCCGCAGCATTGATTGCCTACTCAGGGGTTTTTATTATTGCCACTGGTGGCGATATCAGCGGTTTTAGTTTTGATAGTCCGCTCGGCATTGGTCTTGCCCTCACAAGTACCTTGCTCTGGTGCTTATATTGGATCGTCAATACCAAAGATCAAGGGGATCCCGTAGTGAGTTTATTACTCAGTTTTCTCATCGGTTTACCTTTTATCGCAGTCACGTTAATGCTGACCGATGTGATACCGAGTTTTAGTGTTAAGGCAATATTCGCAGGTATGTATGTAGGATTGTTTGAGATGGGCATTACTTTTGTGCTGTGGTTAATGGCACTAAAAACGGCTATCCGCACAGCTAATATCAGCACTATGGTGTTTTTATCGCCAGTGATGTCAATTGGATTTATCGCGTGGATTTTGCAAGAAACCATAACCATGGCAACCTATCTCGGGCTCGCTTTTATTCTGTCGGGTATGGTGTTACAGCAACTTTTACCGCGTTATATTGACCGCAATAATAAGCTTGGCCCAAAGCTAGCCAAGTAAGTATCGATATTGTAAAGGAGTAGAAAATGACCCCTGCTGTTCGTCTGGTGAAAAAAAACCAGATCCCATTTGATATCCTTGAGTACAGCCACGACCCACATTGTGCAGCCTACGGCGAAGAAGCCGCCAACACATTAGGGCTAGAGCCGGCACAGGTATTTAAAACCCTGTTAGTTGCCACGGATAAAATGCACGCTCCGCTTGCGGTCGCTTTAGTGCCGGTTGATCATCAGCTCAATTTAAAAGCCGTAGCTAAATGCTTAGGACAAAAAAAGCTGCAAATGGCCGATGCAGAATTAGCGCAAAAATCCTCGGGTTATCTTGTGGGCGGTATTAGCCCGCTGGCACAAAAAAAACCACTACCCACCTTGATTGATGCTAGTGCGCAGAACTTTGATAGGATTTATGTGAGCGCCGGCCGCCGCGGTTTAGAAATTAGCTTAGCGGCTACAGATTTAGCCAAGCTGTGTAAGGGATCGTTTGCCGACATCAAGACGCTATAACCATCACTTAGCTATAATCTGCATCTAAATATAACAATTACCGCCATCACGATAGCCATGTAATATTTAAAACGTTTGAAAAACCGCTTACATCAAGCTATAAATTGTACAGAAGTCAACGAGACTAAGGATAGTCATATGGAAAAGTCAACGCAATGGATGCCAGAAAATGGCTTAAGCCGCCTCAGTTGGGTGGCGATGCTGCTCTGTATTGGCTTGTTTGTTTTCGAATATTTTTGGGGTAACGACTTCACTACTATGGTGGTGATGTTGTATTGCAGTTTTATGTTGCCAGCGGTATTACTCACCCGCAGCGTGCAAGAAAAATACTTTATTTATACCTTGGAATATATTGTTCCATTTCGTAAATTTACGGCACTAATGTCATTAATATTTTTGTGTATTTGGATCATCGCCACGAGTCTGCAGCTATTCCATTAAGCCTCTTGTTTATCATCGTTTTATTTTTAATACTTTTAACCCTTAGCTCCTTCATTGCAAACCTTCACACCACCCTTCACAAAATCTTTCACACCACGACATGCTGTTATAGCAATCGTATTAAGCAGAATCTATCGATTAATTCGCATAAAAAAGCCGTCGACGCAAGGCGTTAACGGCTGTTTGTTTCTAACAGAAAAACATTATATGCGGCTGGTGTAATCGCCCCATGCTAACCATTTATAAGTGGTTAATGCCTCAAGTCCCATTGGGCCACGGGCGTGGAGTTTTTGTGTGCTCACCGCAACCTCAGCGCCAAGACCAAACTGGCCGCCATCGGTAAAGCGCGTGCTAGCATTGACATACACAGCAGCTGAGTTCACTTCGTTCATAAAGTGCGCCGCGGCGTGAATGTCATCAGTCAAAATCGCTTCGGAATGGCCGCTAGAATAGTCGCGAATATGGCTAACAGCGGCGTCAATGTCACTGACCACTTTAATACCTAAGGTTAACGACAACCATTCGATACCAAAATCTTCGGATTTGGCAAGGGAAACATCAAAACCTAAGCCATCAAGCAATGTATAAGTTTGCTCACAGACTGAAAAACGCACACCTAAACTATGTAGATATTCGGCAATTTGCGGCACAAACGTGCTCGCTACCTGCTCATCCACCAGCAAGGTATCGAGCGCATTACACACGGTAGGACGCTGCACTTTAGCGTTAGCTATCACCGCGAGCGCGCGTTCAAGGTCGGCATTTTTATCGACATATAAATGGCAAATACCAATACCCCCTAAAATAACTGGTATTGTCGCCTGCTCGGCGCATAAACGCTGCAACGCTTGACCACCACGAGGCACTATCATATCGACATATTGGTCAAGCTTAAGTAAACCTGTCACTAAGGATCTATCTGGCGAGTCGATAAATTGCACCGCATCAATAGGTAAACCTTGGGCGACTACGGCGCTGCGGATCACATCGCTAATGAGTTTATTAGATTGCAGCGTTTCTTTGCCACCACGAAGAATGATGGCATTGCCAGTTTTGAGTGCCAGCACTGCAATATCAACGGTTACATTGGGCCGCGCTTCATAAATAACCCCGATAACCCCAAGCGGTACGCGGCGGCGAGTGAGCCTTAAACCGTTATCGAGTAATTGACTGCCGAACTCTTCGCCAACGGGGTCAGCAAGGCGAACAACATCAGCAATATCACTAATGATGCTCGCTAAACGCGCCTCGTCTAACAATAATCGATCAATCATCGCATAGGTTAGCCCATCCGCTTTAGCCGCAGCCACATCTTTAGCATTCGCGGCTAAAATCGCCAATGTATTCTGAGTTAACGCATCGGCGATGGCTTTGAGTAACTCAGCTTTTTGGATTGCAGTTAAGCTTGCTAAAGCATAACTTGCCTGTTTAGCATTAATACCAAGTTGCTGTATGTATTGCTCTTGCTGAATTTGACTCAAAACGGACCTCACTTATAGGACTACCATGTCGTTGCGGTGCACTATTGCATCACCATAATCGTAACCGAGTACTGACTCGATCTCGTCGGAATGTTTACCTGCGATTAAACCTAGGGCTTGAGCACAATAGCGTGTCATCCCTTTGGCTATTACCTTACCCTGTTGATCGACTAATTGCAGTGTTGCGCCGCGCTCAAATTGGCCTTTAACGCCTACGATACCTTTAGACAATAAGCTGCGGCCCTTATCAGTCACGGCTTTGACCGCGCCGGCATCGAGCACTAAAGAGCCTTGGGTCGCAGGGCCAGCTAAAATCCACTGTTTACGGCTTTCGAGCGGATTTTCGATGGCACTAAAATGCGTGCCAACCGATTCCTTGCTCACCACTTTTTTAATCACATCAGGGTGATGGCCAGAGGCGATCACCACTTCTATCCCCGCGCGGCGAGCAATATCGGCCGCTTCTAATTTCGTCGACATACCGCCAGTGCCTAAACCCGACACAGAACCGCCCGCCAGCATCCGTAGGCTATCGTCAATTTTGACTACCTGCGAAATCAATTTAGCATCGGGATTAGTGCGTGGGTCGGCATCAAATAAGCCTTTCTGATCCGTCAATAAAATCAATAAATCGGCATCACACAGCAGCGCGGCACGGGCCGATAGATTGTCGTTATCACCAACTTTGATTTCATTAGTAGCCACTGCATCGTTTTCATTGATGATTGGCACAATATTATTGGCTAACAAGGCATTAAGCGTGTCACGGGCATTCAGGTAACGTTCTCTATCCTGCAAATCAGCACGGGTCAGCAACAATTGGCCCACATGCAGCCCATAAATACTAAAGAGTTGTGACCAAGCGAGGATTAACTGACTTTGCCCGACAGCGGCTAATAACTGCTTATTGGCCATAGTGTCGGGCAGTATCGGGTATTGGAGATGCTCACGCCCTGCGGCAATGGCTCCTGAGGTGCATAATACGACTTCGACCCCTGACTTCATCAGCGCGGCCATTTGACGAGCAAGCTCAACCATGTGGGCTTTATCTAGCTGTTTACTGCCAGAGGTCAGCACACTCGTCCCTAATTTCACTACCACACGGCGGTACGCAATATCACTTAAGTTCATTATTCATTTGTTAAAAATAACCGAACAATCCTTATACCTAATCCGCTGGGTAATTGGTAGCAAGGAGTGGTTAACGAGAGATAAATTTTGCAGTTTGCTAGAAATTGCACATAAAAAAGGGTCATCTGTTGGATGACCCTCAAAAAATATTGTCTATTGTAGACAATATGCATACTGATTTTCGCTAGCAAAGCTGACTCATCGGACACTCGAATATGGCCTATGGTGCTTCACTATAAATACCGTTAGCTATAAATGAATTTAGCTAAAAACAGTGCTGCAATCACTAATATACCCACATTGAGGTCGCTAAAGCGGCCGGTCATTAACTTAATCGCCGCATAGGAAATCATCCCGAAGGCAATGCCCGTCGCGATAGAAAAGGTCAGCGGCATTAAAATACACACCACAACGACTGGGGCGGCTTCGGTTAAATCTTCCCATTCCACATGCATAAGCCCTGACATCATCAAAATAGCCACATAAAACAATGCACCCGCCGTGGCGTAAGCAGGGATCATGCCTGCCAATGGCGATACAAATAATGCGGCAATAAACAGTAATCCCACCACCACAGCGGTTAAACCAGTACGACCGCCTACACTGACGCCCGCGGTACTTTCTACATAACTGGTTGTCGTCGACGTTCCAAACGCTGCACCTACAATCGTTGCTAAACTGTCGGCAGTTAAAGCACGATTTAAACGTGGTAAGCGACCCTTATCGTCAAGAAAACCACCGCGCTGCGCAACGGCAACTAAGGTACCTGATGTATCAAATAAATCGACGAACAAGAAGGCGAATACGACCGATAACATACTAACTTCAAATACTTGAGATAAGTCCATCTTCATAAATGTTGGCATGATAGACGGTGGCATAGACACAATACCGTTATACTGCACATCGCCAAATATCAGCCCAAGGCCAGTGATAATCAGGATGCTTAACATCACCGCCGACTTCATCCCACGTTGCACTAACGCAATAATCAGGAAAAAACCTAACACCGCCATCACAGCCGGAAAGGCAGTAATATCGCCTAAAGTCACCAGTGTTGCGGGGCTTGCCACCACAATACCCGCACTCTTAAGGCCGATCAGCGCAAGGAACAAACCAATACCCGCGGCAATACCAATACGCAGCGACATAGGGATGCTATTTACAATCCACTCTCGAATTCGCACTAAGGATAAGATTAAAAAGCAAATTCCCGACAGGAATACTGCACCTAAGGCAGTTTCCCAGCTGTAACCCATCTCACCGACAACGGTATAAGTAAAAAAGGCGTTAAGCCCCATGCCAGGTGCAAGCGCGATAGGATAATTCGCCATCAAGCCCATCACTAAACAGCCAACAGCAGCAGCTAAACAAGTGGCAACAAACACAGCCCCATGGTCCATGCCCGCATCAGCTAACATCATGGGATTCACAAAAATGATGTAAGCCATGGTCATAAAGGTGGTCAAACCTGCGATAGCTTCCTGCTTGAGGCTCGTTTGATTTTGTTTAAGTTTGAACAATTTTTCTAACATGGAACTGGATGCCTTTTTATTTTAAGTAGGTAGGGTCACTACATATCACCATTTTTTAATATAGCGATATTCGTTGCAAGTATAGGGAGTTTAGGCTGGTCAGGCCAGAAAATTGGCAAGAGTCTAACAAAGGAAAACTATCTAAACACAAATATCAATACGGATAAGTAGTTAGATAGGATGAAAGCTAAATCCAAGACTAAATAGAATGATTCTGGTGCTCTCTGACTTACAGTGAAACACTTTTCCAACCTTTCTTTTTTCAAACTTTCTAATGCTAGATCTACTTTTATAAAAATTGATTAATGTAAAAAAAAGACAAAAAAAAGCCTGCTCAATGAGCAGGCAAAGACATATTTCAAGCGTCCCTTTCGGGGAAGTACATTACCGCGCTAACGGGAAAAACCTGGTATATTCATGCAAAAACACAAACATACTACTTGAGTCTAAACACGCCAAAAAGGCGATACAAGGGTTGATGGATGATGGAAACTCAAACTTTAAGGAGGGTTAAACCTTAAAGCTCATGGCGAACAAACCGCCACGCAAAACATCAGTGTTAAACCAAGTGTTCTGCCAATAAATATGTTTTGTGCCTGTATAAGACATAGTCAATGCTCCTCGTAAATGTGATTAAGTACTCTAGTAAAGCTTGGCTCGGTTCCTTGGAACTAGATTTTCTCAAATCCATTGAGACGACTTGTCACTCGGGTCCTTGGAGAAATTTATCCATCCTGGATAGACTAGAGGGAATAGGCTACTGCCTAATCCACGAGAGCAATTATATGGTTTTGTAGTTTTATTACAACCTTTATTTGTATTTTTTTTAATTAACGCCATTTAATGTAATTAAATTACACAATTATAATGAGGTTAATAGCGACCTACTTCACATAAAAATACAAATAAGACTGTAACCAACTAATAAATAAGATATTACAGGATTATTTCTGTTTGTTATTAGGATGTGTGATGTTAAGAGGTTGAATTTTGTTCGCTCTGACAAGCCCGTAATCACGAAACGAAGAGTGAAATATCGTTACTCTACCCAAATATGGGCGTCTCGTAATAAAGAGAAAGTAACAGCAAGACCTTGCCAAACGACCCTTTAAGGCAGCATTTGGCTGGCGTTATCGCCCGCTGATGTAGAAAAACGACATCAACGGGTTTGTCTTGCATCAAAGAATTAAATCACTACAAAAAATAATCCTGAAACGCCAATACGCCCTACTCGTTAGCGATTGACCAAATATTGATACAAGCCCACTAGCGGGCTAGCCGTAGGTTTACCATAGAGTGGATCGCCTTCTGTTGCACTGCCTGCGATATCTAAGTGCATATAAGCTAATGGAATAGGTGCGGTTACACCATGGTCAAATAGCCCTGATGCTTTCAGTAAAAATGCCGCAGGATATTGATGCCCACGCGCAGTAATCGATGAAGGCGCATTATTTGACGACAACATTTCAGCGGCGCCAGATACATCGCGGATTTTAGCGAAGTCTTCGGGGCGCAGCGTCGACACTTCAAAGGGTTCGCCCCATTGAGTGGCCTGCTGTTGTAAAGTGACAGCGCATTGCTGCGAACTCGCCACTGAGTTTTCCACCGCCGCAGGATAACTGCCATAACAACGCACCACGTGCCCTGTCAGTGTTGCGACCGAAAACATTTCAGGCTTCACCGCCGACACGGCTTTGATGCGTAAATGGCTCAGTAAATCCGCCAGCACTAAGCGCCCTTCGGCGTCCGTATTACCAATCCGCACTCGCACACCCGCATGACTGGTGATGATTTCGTCAGTCACAAAAGCTTCGCTGCCGATACTGTTACGCACTAAACCTAACTCGGCAATCACGCGAATGCCCTTAGGCTTGAGCATTGATAGAGTTTTGAATAGCCCCGCCACAGCTGAAGCGCCACCCTTATCGCGGCTCATACCCGCCATAGCACCGCCAACTTTGAGATCGGCGCCGCCAGTATCATAAATAACGCCCTTACCCGCAAACAGGAAAGTACGAGTCACTTCACCCTCGGGTAGATATTCTAATTTCACTACGCGGGGTTGATGACGACCGACAGCAAAAGAAGAACGCGCCACGGCACTTAATAATGGATAGTCACGCTCTAAAATATCTCGGTCTTCCACTACCGCAGTTTTGATCACGCTGCCCGCTAAGGATTGCAGACAATAATCGGCAAAGGCTTTAGCCGACATGCGCTCAGGTTCAGTACCACATAAATCTCGCGCTAATACGCGGCCCGCTTCTAACGCATTGAGTAAATTGCTGTTGTGGGTTGATAAGGATAATAATCCTATCGCCTCAAATGCAGGTGTTAAACGTGTCGCTTCACGCAGCTCTAAGGTTTGCCACAGTTCTTGACCGCAGGCTAACGCCGCGACTTCAGCGGCAAAACCAAAACGCGAGTCCTTCGATGGCACCACATATAATAACGGACGTTTGGCGCCGGCCTCTTTTGCAATGGTAATCGCCGCCCTTGCGG
Organism: Shewanella morhuae; assembly: GCF_900156405.1. Classification (GTDB taxonomy): domain Bacteria; phylum Pseudomonadota; class Gammaproteobacteria; order Enterobacterales; family Shewanellaceae; genus Shewanella; species Shewanella morhuae. The sequence goes on along the minus strand of NZ_FTNN01000001.1, from coordinate 82,008 downwards.
CATCGGCATACACACGCACATCGACATACTCGTCGTTCACTTGGGTAACAGGCGCGATGATCAAACGACCTCCCGCAAGCCCTGGCGCAAACAGTAATGTTGGGCTCTTACCGACACGCTTATCGACATGGGCACCGTGCTGAGCCAATAAACCTATCTCATCAAAAATGATGGAGTCCAGATCTGGCGTTATCACCACGACAGCATCCCAGCCTTCACCATCAAAAATAGCATTTTCTGCTTTTACATCAACGAAGTTAACTTGAAACATGACCCATCCTTTTTCATTATTGTGCCTACATTATTCCCGCTCTATCACCTAATTACCAATCTAAAAGTGATGTCTACACTCACAGAAAAAACCGAACTGGAAACTTTGGCTGCCAGCTCAGCAAAAGCCTATGGCACTGAGATTAATTGGCTGCACAGAATGTGTTAGAATGGCCGCAAATTTGCCCTATACCCACAAGACCTTATGAGGGACACTCAAGTGACAGCATTAAGTCAGTTATACCCACAGCCATTATGGCAATGGTTTGAACAAATTTGTGCCATTCCACACCCATCCAAGCATGAGCAAGCCTTAAGCCAGCACATACAAGCCTGGGCTAAAAGCAAACAACTTGCCGTAGTCGAAGACGCTGTTGGTAATTTGATCATCCGTAAACCGGCTACGCCCGGAATGGAAGATCGTAAAATAGTGGTCATTCAAGCCCATATCGATATGGTGCCGCAGAAAAACGCCGACAAAGTACACGATTTTACTAAAGACCCTATCGAAGCTTATGTCGATGGCGATTGGGTTAAAGCCAAAGGTACTACATTAGGTTCTGATAACGGTATCGGCATGGCATCAGCTTTAGCCATTTTAGGCTCTGATGATATCAAGCATGGTCCATTAGAAGTGCTGCTGACGATAGATGAAGAAGCGGGCATGACTGGCGCCTTCGGTTTACAGGCGGGTATGTTAGACGCTGAGATTTTGATCAATACCGACTCAGAGCAAGAAGGTGAGATTTACATGGGCTGCGCCGGTGGCGTTGACGCACAAATCACCCTGCCTATGGTGTGGCAAGCGTCTGAGCAAAGTTACTCAGCCTTTAGCCTGCATATATCAGGCTTAAAAGGTGGCCACTCAGGGGTGAACATTCACTTAGGTCGTGGCAACGCCAACAAGTTATTGGCGCGTTTCCTCTTTGAAAACGCCGATGATTTAGCCTTAGAACTGACCCAATTTAGCGGTGGTTCGCTACGCAATGCCATCCCACGCGAAGCTAACATCAGCTTTATGTTGCCTGAAGAAAACCTCAGTGCTTTACATGAGAAAGTCGCTGAGTTTGAGGCCCTGATCCGCACCGAACTCGCCATTGCCGACCCTGATATACGTTTAGTGCTAAACACTATCCCTACGCCAAAACGGGTGATGAGCGAAAACAGCCAAAATACCTTAATTGACTTGCTGCATGTGTGCCCAAATGGCGTGATCCGTATGAGCGATGAAGTCGAAGGAGTCACTGAAACCTCACTCAACATTGGCGTTATCAGCACTGACGATGAACAAGTCACTGTCTTGTGTCTTATTCGCTCACTGATTGATTCTGGCCGCAGCCAAGTTGAAGGCATGTTAACTGCGTTGACTAACTTAGCCGGAGCCGATATTGATTTAAGCGGCGCCTATCCTGGTTGGAAGCCAGATAACAGCTCGCCTGTAATGGCGATAGTGCGCGAAACCTATCAAGATATTTACCACAAAGAACCGGTGATCATGGTTATCCATGCAGGTCTTGAGTGTGGTCTATTCAAGAAACCTTACCCAGAGATGGATATGGTCTCGATTGGCCCCACGATCCGTTATCCACACGGGCCAGACGAGATGGTGAACATCACCACAGTTGGCCAATACTGGACCTTGTTACTGGCTGTACTCGAGCGCATTCCCGTTAAGGCTTAAGCCTTCAACGAAGCTCGCTTACTCTGTGCGCTTTTAATATAAAGCCGCATCTGCTTAATGCCGATGCGGCTTATTTTTAGCACTACTCAAAATGAGGAATTATTGGCTTAAAAACCTAATAAAGTCGCTAAAGCGCTAAATCTAGCTGTGTTTGGGCATAGATAGTTGCGGGAACGACAAGGGTAGAATCAGCGAGCCCAACCGAAATACCCAGTAACCGAATGCCCCGTCCCTCCTGCCTTACCATTGCCTGTGCAAGTAGCTCATAAAACATCTCAATTGAGACCTCATCACTGCGATGTTCAATAGTAGTCTGCTTAAAATCATTAAATTTGAGTTTTACCACTTGCTTACATATTTGTCTGTTTTTAGCGCTGCGATTTAAGCGCTGCAGCAACTCTTGGATTAATGCTGGTATAACTTGCTGGCATTGCTCTAAATGATAGATATCTTTTGCCAGAGTGGTTTCTACACCGACTGATTTACGCTCCCTATTTGCAGAAATACCACGCTCATCTATACCGTGAGAACGCTCAATCAATACACTGCCAAATTTGCCAAATCGCGCCACAAGCTCAGTTTTAGAATAGGCTTGTACATCACTGCAGGTATGGAGCCCTAACAAGGCTAACTTTTCAGCGGTAACTTTACCTACACCGGGAATTTTTCGTAAGGATAAGGTTTTAACGAACTCAGGCACAGTATCTGGCGTGATCACATATTGACCATTGGGTTTATTCAAATCCGATGCAATCTTTGCAAGAAACTTAATCGGCGCTATACCTGCAGAGGCCGTTAACCCCGTTTCGATTAAAATATCACGGCGAATAGCTTGGGCTATCAAGGTAGCAGAACCTTTATATTGCTGGCACTCACTCACATCCAAATAGGCTTCATCGAGTGAAAGCGGTTCAATCAACGGCGTATAACGGGAAAATATTTCACGGATCTGCAACGATACTTCTTTGTAAACCTGCATACGACCAGGTACCAGAATAAGTTCAGGGCACAATTTAAAAGCATAAGCTGTGGCCATCGCTGAACGCACACCAAATTTACGCGCCTCATAGCTACAGGTGCTGATAACGCCGCGGCGATCGCTACTACCGCCCACCGCTAACGGTTTGCCAAGATACTCAGGAAAGTCACGCATTTCCACTGCGGCAAAATAGCAGTCCATATCGATGTGAATAATTTTTTGCACGTTGAATCCTCCAACGCCAAAATACTGTATATAAAAACAGTTATCAAGCATTGTGATGTACACCGCACAACTTTTATGGCGGATAAACACGCCAGAGAGCTATTTGGGTCTATTAAACTTGGAATGCTGGATTTGAGTTTAAGGAAAGGCTACTAGGGTGTTATTAGTCTGGCGCTGGTAGTGTAAGGGCGATAGAAAAGTTGCAAGGTGTGAATCGCGGGCTTGTCGTGTAGGAGGGTAGTCTAGATAAATCCCAGCGCTAAGTGTTTTTTGGCGCTGGGATTATAAATTACATCTTAGTTTGTAAATAATTTTGCAACCCGATACGGTCAATTAACCCGAGTTGTTTTTCAAGCCAATACATATGATCCGCTTCTGTATCGTCGAGTAACACTTCGAGAATTTCGCGGGTCTGGTAATCTTGCTTTTGCTCACACAGTGCAATCACTTGGCGTAAATCATCTGCAACCTTGTACTCGTAGGCGAGATCGTTACGCAGCATTTCTGTCACATCTTTACCGATGTTTAATGCCTCACGGGCGGCAACATCAGGTGTACCTTCAAGGAACAAAATACGCTGCACTAACTTAGCAGCATGGGCTTTTTCATCATCTGACTCATGGGCAATACGCTCATAAAGCTCATTGAATCCCCAATCTTCGTACATATGGGCATGGACAAAATATTGATCCATTGCCGAGAGTTCTCCCGTTAGGAGTCGATTTAACGCATCGATAACGTCTTTATCGCCTTTCATATCCTGCTCCTATTGGTCGCTAATTTGCGATTGTAGATAATTTTGAATACCAGTTAAGCTAATGAGCTCTTGTTGCGATTCAAGCCAATCTAAGTGCTCTTCTTCGTCTTCAAGAATTTCTTCCAGCATATCGCGGCTCACGTAGTCTTGCTCTGCCTCACATAAGCTAATCGCACTGCGCAGTATGATGAGTTGCTCTTGCACCATGGCCGCATCACAGCCGAGTATTTCTTCGCTGTGCTCACCAATGCGCAGCTTTTCAAGTTGCTGTAGATTAGGTAATCCTTCTAAAAACAATACTCGCTCAATGAGCTTATCGGCATGTTTCATGTCTTGAATGGATTTTTTGTATTCAACGTGATTTAACTTCTCAAAGCCCCAATGTTTAAACATACGGGCATGGAGGAAATATTGATTGATGGCAGTCAACTCACAGGTAAGCACCCCATTCAGTTGTCCAATCACTTTAGGATGACCTTTCATAAGTTACTATCCTTGGTAAACGAGAAAAGATTGATCTATATCAAACGACTAGCCTAGTACAATTTAGCCAATAACTCAAATTATCTTTATATTTCACCCACTTAATGATAAAAACCGTTCTCATTCACACTTAGATTTACAAGCCGTATCACTCATATCATAAGGATAAATCTCAAACGGTTAGGGCATATAGATAAATTTGAGGAAAAAAAAAGCCTCCAAAACGGGAGGCTGTTTTTTTACCTGACTCGAGATAAACTTTGCGTCTCTACAGGTTATTTAGTGAATACAATTAAATAATACGATCTTTTGTTAACTTCTCACGACGCGCTTCTTCAGCGGCCATACGACGTTTACGTTTGTCACAAGGGTCATCACAATCACACGCTTTCTCAATCCCTAGAACACCCAAACCGCCACAACTTCCTTCAACGGCCTTGCGCTTGATGAGATAACCTATCGACATGAGCAAAAAGAATAATAACAAAATCACAAATGCCGCGATAAAAGAGGTCATGGTTTACTCCAAAAACTAAATAAGGAAAGGCTTAAAGGCGTCGCTGTAATAGACCTTAAATCCGTCGCCTTGCTTTTCAATTAGCATTATCGCCAAGTGTTGCTGCTTGGCAAGCTCCAATGATGCTTCTGTCCCTAAAACCATCATCGCCGTCGCAAAACCGTCAGCAGTCATGCAATTTTGATGCAATATTGTTACGGATGCGAGCTTATGATTAATCGGCATGCCTGTACGCGGATCGATTATATGCGTAAAGCGCTGACCGTCTTCCTCATAATAATTACGATAGTCGCCTGATGTTGCCATTGCCATAGTACCCGGGGCGATAACTTGTTGTATCGCTTCAGCACCATCGTCAGTCGGTTGCTCTATCGCAACGCGCCAAGCACTGCCATCGGCTTTAGTGCCTTTGATACTCAGCTCACCACCTATTTCAACCAAATAGCCTGTAGCATGGTATTGTTCAAGAATAGCAGCAACCTTATCAACCCCAAAGCCCTTCGCAATGGATGATAAATCCACATACAAATGCGCGTTATGTTTAGTTAGACGATTACCCTCAATGGAAAGTTCATTAATACCCGTTTTTGCTTTAGCGGCATCAATATCCGCTTGCGTTGGCACTTTTGTCGGGCGTTTATCTGGACCAAAGCCCCACAAATTAACTAAAGGACCTAAGGTAATATCCAGCGCTTTGTCCGTCACTTGATATAAACGGATCCCTTCTTCGACGACTTTAATTGTATCGGGCGACACTTCAACGCTCTGCTCCAATGGCAATTGGTTGAAACGAGATAATTCTGAATCTGGTCGGTATGTCGACATCTGATCATTAACGCGCTCAAGGGCTAAATCAATTTCCTCTTGGAGTAACTGCGCCGTTGGCATCTGCTCGTTCGGTAACACTTTAATATGATATGTGGTACCCATGGTGCTACCAGACAACGATATCATCTCGTTCTGTTTAGCACAGGCTGAAACAAAAAAGGCCAGCCCGAGAAGGACCAGCCAATTTACTGAATGCTTTAATGCTGAATTATTGATTTTTAAGGTCTGAAACATAATGACCTACCACTCTTATTTGTGCCCTTAAACGCAAAAGTTGCAGATGAAAGGATATCCTCAGCATCTGCAACTCTTCTATCTAGGACTAATGAACATTAGCCGCCGAAGTCATCCAACAAGATGTTTTCGTCTTCGACACCAAGATTTTTCAACATACCAATTACGGCAGCGTTCATCATTGGAGGTCCACACATGTAGAACTCACAATCTTCTGGTGCATCATGGTTTTTCAAATAGTTTTCATACAAAACATTATGAATAAAACCTGTGTAACCATCCCAGTTATCCTCTGGTTGAGGATCTGAAAGTGCCACATGCCATACGAAGTTATCATTCTCAGCCGCGAGGCCATCAAAGTCTTCTACGTAGAACATTTCACGCTTAGAGCGTGCGCCGTACCAGAAGCTAATCTTACGTTTAGAATGCAGACGCTTCAGTTGGTCGAAGATATGTGAACGCATTGGCGCCATACCTGCACCACCACCAATAAATACCATTTCAGCATCGGTATCCTTCGCGAAGAATTCACCAAATGGGCCTGATATAGTGACTTTATCACCGGCTTTTAAGCTCCAAATGTAAGATGACATTTTGCCGCAAGGCAAGGTCAAGTTACGTGGTGGAGGCGTAGCAATACGCACGTTCAGCATAATAATACCGAACTCTTCTGGGTAGTTAGCCATCGAGTATGCACGAATCGTTTCTTCATCAACCTTAGACTCAAGATTGAAGAAACCAAAGTGTTCCCAGTCGCCACGATACTGTGCAGGTACATCAAAATCTGCATATTTAATGTGGTGAGCAGGTGCTTCGATTTGAATATAACCGCCAGCACGGAATGGTACAGACTCGCCATCAGGAATTTGTAGCTTCAGCTCTTTAATGAAAGTGGCTTTATTATCGTTAGAGATAACTTCACATTCCCATTTCTTGATACCAAAGATTTCTTCGTCAAGCTCGATTTCCATATCGTTCTTAACGTTAACCTGACAAGAAAGACGACAACCTTTACGGGCATCACCTTTGCTGATGTGGTCAAGTTCAGTTGGCAGAATATCGCCGCCGCCAGACTTAATCACTACGCGACATTGGCCACATGAGCCACCGCCGCCACACGCGCTCGATACGAAGATGCCGCTGTTAGCCAAAACACCTAACAACTTACCACCCGCACCAGTTGTAATTACTTTTTCAGGATCGTCATTGATGCCGATCTTGATGTCACCACTAGCCACTAACTTAGATTTAGCGAATAAAATCACTAACACCAAGACGAGGACGATAGCAGTAAACATACCCACACCGAGGTAAACCTCAAGCGGAGTTGATTTAAAAATACCAAGAATATCCATTAACTTATCCTTAGAAGGTCCAATTCAAGAAGCCGTTATGCATCTCTTACAGAGACACACCAGAAAACGACATGAAACCTAAGGCCATTAAACCTGCAGTAATAAAGGTAATACCTAAACCACGCAGACCGTTAGGCACGTCGGCATACTTCAGCTTCTCACGGATACCGGCCATCAATACGATAGCTAATGCCCAACCCACTCCTGAGCCGAAACCAAACACCAAACTTTCGCCTAACTTGTAGTCACGCTCAACCATGAATGATACCGCACCGAAAATCGCGCAGTTCACTGTGATCAAAGGTAAGAAAATACCCAATGCGTTGTACAAAGGTGGAAAGTACTTGTCCAGTGCCATTTCTAGAATTTGAACCAAAGCCGCAATCACACCGATAAAGGTAATGAATTTCAAGAAACTTAAGTCAGCTTCAGGTGCGCCAGCCCAAGCAAGTGCACCAGGAGCTAGTAGCCCTTGATAGATAACTTGGTTTGCTGGGACAGAGATAGTTAACACTACAACTACCGCAATCCCTAGGCCCATAGCAGTGGTTACTTTCTTAGACACAGCCAAGAAAGTACACATACCTAGGAAGAAGGCCAGTGCCATGTTTTCAATGAAAACAGAGCGAATTAACAGGCTAATATAATGTTCCATCGCGCTTACCCTTTTGCTTCAACTTGCTCTGGCTTATAGGTACGAATAATCCAAATCAGAATACCGATCAGGAAGAACGCACTCGGAGGCAGTAATAGCAAACCGTTTGGTTGATACCAGCCACCATCAGAGATCTTGTGCAGGATTTCAACACCGAACAGAGAACCGTTACCAAACAGTTCACGTACGAAGCCAACCGCTAACAGAATGACACCGTAACCTAAACCGTTACCGATACCATCCATAAAGCTCAACATTGGCGGTGTTTTCATCGCGTAGGCTTCGGCGCGTCCCATTACAATACAGTTCGTAATGATTAAGCCCACGAATACCGACAACTGCTTAGAGATCTGATAAGCATAAGCCTGAAGCAATTGGTCAACCACAATCACCAAAGAGGCAATAATGGTCATCTGCACGATAATACGCACACTGCTTGGAATATGATTACGGATCATTGAGATAAACAGGTTCGAAAACGCAGTTACCGCAGTTAACGCCAACGCCATTACCAGTGCAGTTTCGAGTTTACTCGTTACTGCTAATGCACTACATACACCCAGTACTTGTAAAGCAATCGGGTTATTGTTGACTATAGGTCCTGTCAGAACCTGTTTCAGTTCTTTAGCGTCAGACATTAGCTGAGACCTCCATTGCGTGCTTTTTCAATGAAACTCGCAAAACCTTCTTTTCCTAACCAGAATGTCAGTGAATGCTGCACACCGTTACTGGTTAAGGTTGCACCAGACAATGCATCAACACCATATTCAGTGCTAGCAACTGCTGGGTTTTTAGTTACGCTGATTGCGAGTTTACCTTGCTCATCAAATAACTTTTTGCCATGCCATTTCGCTTTCCACTGTGCATTTTGTACTTCGCCACCTAAGCCAGGAGTTTCACCCTGCTCGTAGTAGACCAAGCTCTGCACTGTATTTAGGTCAGCATCCATAGCTAAGAAGGCGTACATAGTTGACCACAGGCCATAACCATGGATTGGCAGGATAATACTTGTTAACTTACCTTGTTCATCACGAACGAGATAAACCACAGCGTTATCCGCTACGCGTTTCACAGAGGCGATGTCATTCACAGGTACAAATGAGGTTTTCACATCACGAGACGCTTTACGTTGATCAAATGTGTCAGCATCAACACCCTCAACCCAAGCACCCGTTTTCAAATCGACCAGTTTAGCTTCGATGTGTTTACCGTATGTATCCAGAATTTGCGCTTTAGTAACTTTGCCAGCTTTAGTGTCGATAAGACCTGCTGCTTCCAGAATATACTTTTGCTTATCAAGCAGTTTATTTTCTGCCTGAGTCGGTCTTAGCAATACGGCTGCGGTAGATACAAATATCGCACAAATCAAACACAGGCCAACGACGACAAATAAGGTTCTGCCGAACGAATCTTTATTATTAGCCACGGGCAATCCTCCGCTTGATATTTGCCTGAACCACAAAGTGGTCGAACAATGGCGCGAACAAGTTAGCAAACAAAATTGCCAACATCATGCCTTCAGGGAATGCAGGGTTAATCACGCGGATAAACACAGCCATTGCACCAATCAAGATACCGTATGCCCATTTAGCTTGATTAGTAAATGACGCTGACACAGGGTCTGTCGCCATAAACATCATGCCAAAAGCAAAACCACCTAACACTAAGTGCCAGTACCAAGGCATTGCAAACATTGGGTTAGTGTCGCTACTGACAAAGTTAAGCAGCATAGAAACGGCAATCATACCGACCATTACACCGCCAACGATACGCCATGACGCGATACGAGTGTAGATGATGACCAGACCACCTAACAGAATCGCTAATGTAGACACTTCACCGACAGAACCAGGAATGAAACCGAAGAACGAATCCCACCAGTTTTGGTTGATTGCGTAATCTAACGTGCCCGCAGCAGCTTGGCTCAGTGCAGTCGCACCAGAGTAACCGTCAGCCACAACCCATGAGGTATCACCGGACATGTTCAACGGATAAGCGAAGAACAAGAAAGCGCGACCCGCTAGTGCAGGGTTTAAGAAGTTACGCCCTGTGCCACCGAATACTTCTTTCGCCACGACCACACCAAAGGTGATACCCAGCGCAACCATCCATAATGGAATAGTAGCTGGTAGCGTTAAAGCAAACAGGATAGAAGTAACGAAGAAACCTTCGTTAATTTCATGGCCTCGGATAGACGCAAATAGCACTTCCCAAATACCACCGACGGCAAAAGTCACCGCATAGATAGGTAAGAAGAAACAAGCGCCGTACCACATTAGTGCCGGCCAACCAGAGTTTGCGGTCAGTTCAGTACCAAATAGGCTGAACAAGCTCACTTGCCATACATCAGGAGTCGCAAAACCCGCGATTAATGCAACTTGAGCTTGTAAACCTACGTTGTACATGCCCACGAACATCGCTGGGAAAGCACAAGCCCAAACCGTAATCATCATACGTTTTAGGTCAAGGTTATCGCGAACGTGGGTTTTGCCCTTGTTCACTTTGCCTGGGGTATAAAAAATCGTATATGCCGCTTCAAACAGGGCATAAAACTTTTCGTATTTACCGCCTTTCTCAAAGTCGGGCTCAATACGTTCGAAAAAATCTTTCAAGCTCATTAGCCTTCCCTCTCGATCGTATTTAAACAGTCACGCAGATATGAACCATAGTCATACTTGCCTGGACATACGAACGTACACAGTGCGAGATCTTCTTCATCTAACTCTAATGCGCCTAAAGTAACAGCACCGTCAAAGTCACCCGAAATTAAATCGCGCAGCAGCATAGTAGGAAGAATGTCCAATGGCATTACACGCTCATAGTTACCAATGGGTACCATTGCGCGGTCTGAACCACCTGTACTGGTCGTCATACTGAATAGACGAGAAGGAACAAGATGTCCTAAGAATGCACGGGTAATAGAATATTTGTCTGAGCCTGGTAAAACCCAGCCTAAAAATTCTTTTTCTATGCTTTCTTCTAACATACTGACTTGAGTATGGTAACGACCTAAATACCCTTGAGGACCAACAGCTGTACGGCCGTTCAGAACTGAGCCTGAAATCAGACGAACATTGCCTTCTAAGGCTTCACCGGCAGTTAGTTCCGTCATGCTCGCGCCCATTACAGTGCGTAGCAGTCTTGGTTTAGCCGCTTTAGGGCCTGCGATCGCAACAACACGCTCGGTATTGAGTTCACCCGTTGTAAATAGCTGACCAACAGCAATTACATCTTGGTAACCAATATGCCAAACGGTACGTTTTGCAGAGGCAGACAATAAGAAGTGAATGTGAGTACCCACTAATCCTGCTGGGTGCATACCGGCAAATTCTTCAACTTGGGCGTTTGCGGCAGGAATATCAGCGCCAGGCGCTTTACAAAGGTAAACTTTACCGTCAGTAAGTCTTGCTAAAATCTTAAGACCATTAGCAAAATCTTCTTTATGCTCACTGATAACCACAACAGGATCAGCAGCAAGAGGTTGAGTATCAATTGCGGTGACAAAAATACCAGCAGCAGAAGAGTCTACAGCGGGCACTTTGCTAAAAGGACGAGTTCGCAAAGCAGTCCATAAACCTGATTCAATCAGGTTGTCACGGACTAACTGTGAGTCAAGCGTATCGAGCGCAGTGGCATCATATTTAGCAAAGGCAACGCTATCGTTTCCTTCCACTTCAATGACAACAGACTGCAGAACACGCTGAGCGCCCCGGTTAATGTCTAATATAGTACCACTGGCTAAAGCCGTATATTTAACGCCTAAATTCTTCTTATCTTCAAAAAGAACCTGGCCTTTTTGTACTTTATCGCCCACTTTGATCTTCATCGTTGGACGTAAGCCAATATACTCTTCACCCAAAGTCGCTACATGTCTAATGGCTGGGCCATTATGGATAACTTGCTCTGGTCCGCCTGCTATAGGCAGTTCCAATCCTTTCTTAATTGTAATCATATCCACAAGCACTACGTTTGAAGGAAAGACAATGCGCCGCGTTCCTGCTAAATACGTAGGTTTTAAATAAAAACCTACTGCATTGAGCTAGCGCAGGTTTATCACAGAAATGCGATCGCAATCACGCTGGTCGCGCGCAGTTTACCCCAATTGACTTGGCATCGCCATGAAAATTATAGGTGATTTCAAACCTAAAATTCGGTTTTAAAAGAATCGTGCACTACAGAGTTCACCTTCTGACTTAGTGAGAGGTCGGAAAGAGAGAATATTACGATCACAGGCTACTATAACATTAATATTTAAAGATTTAATTTAGTAAAAAGTTAAACACGGTGAAATCGATTTTATTTGTTTCGATTGATTTAAATTTAAACAACATTAACTTCAACTCAAAAGCGTAATTGATAGCCTAAATAGCTAATACGCCCATTTTCAGATCGAATTCCGCTATTTGCTGCTGTAGTGACTAATGTCTCATCGAAGAGATTTTCTATGCGAAAATAAATCTCATTATGGCGGTCAAAATGATAGTTCGCTGCTAAATCAACCCGCCACTGCGCCGCTACAGGTTGTAATTGTGCACCAAACTGACCCATTTCTCTTTCTGATTGATAAAAGACATTGGCATTCAATGCATATTCGCCATACTTTATCCCTGCGCTCAACTGCAGTTGCTGCTCAGGTAACCAAGCCACTCTATCGCCAGCCACGACGCAGCCCTGTATTTCATTGCAACTATCGGTTTGATACTCTGCGTTCAAATAATGATAATTCAGCGCCAAAGGTAACTGCACACTACCTACATCCCATTGATAGCCAAGATCCAGCTCAACGCCTTTAGTTAATACATCAGTCACATTGCCTTGAACCCACAAACGACTATCAGCACAACTTGCATAAGCATCACAGCTAACATGCAGGTTATCAAAATCTTGAATATAAGTTTTAACGCCAGCATTAAAACGATTGCTGGTATATTGGGCACTGACTTGATAGTGCAACGACACTTGCGCTTCTTGATCAAGATTGCCCGCACTCGCCGCTGTCCATGAGCGGCGAATATCCGTACTTAGGCTCCAATTTCCTGCATTATACAAAACGCCCAGTTGCGGCATCCAATCGCTATCGGAAAAATCGACCGCATCAAGCCCGGCATAGGCAATGTCGACCTTACGGGCAATATCGACTTGCTCATAAGCTAACGCGAGCTTGAACTGCAATCCCTCCCAATTAAATAACGAGTCGATTGCTGAAGTGAATGCGGTCGCATCATCGGTATAGGCTAACAGCGCATTGGAGGCATCACTGATTAAACTTAGGTCTTGCTGCCATAAGCTCTGCTGGGAACCAAAGTGCATTTCGGCTTTATCGGTATGGTAACGGGCGCTGTAGATAATCTGGTGAGCACCATATTGATTCACCGACTCTGTTTGCATACCAAAGGAGCTGTAATCATTATCTTGCTGTAGTGAAGCCACCGCTACGCCATTAGCGGTTGGTTGACGTTCAAATGCCGCAATCGCAGTGAGACTCTGAATATCTATCTGTTGACCATCAAATTGATTAAGTTGATTTAATTGTTGTGAGTAGGATTGATAATAGAAATCGGTGATGACCTTATAGCCTCCTGCGAGTGCAACTTGATGCGAGAGCTGATACTTATGATGTCGTCCTTGGTGTTTATCCGCTGCGGTTACCGAATATACACTCATTGGATCTTGCAGCCAATCGGCCTGCGTTAACCCAAGTAAGGAGCGATAGCTATCATCATCAAGGAATTGATAGGTAAACTCAGTTATCTGCGGGCTTCTGGCGCCAAGTAAACTGGCGGCATTGATTTTAAATAAAATATCTGTAGTTTGACGTTCGGTATCCTGACCATTAAGCAAGTAATCGCTGCCACCGTCATTGTAATTAACGGCGAGTATCATGCCATAGTCTTTTGTTTTCACGCCCCAATTTACATCAACGCTGTAATCCGAATCGGCATTACCCTCGAGAGCAGCCTTATTAGCTGATTTTTCGGCTACGGCTAAAGTTTGATAACTCACTACTCCAAATGCCCCTTGGCCACCCACTGCCATATTGGCCATAGGCGTCGCTGTAACATTCTGTTGTTGAAGTAAATTAGGTAATAATTGTAATTGCGGTGCAGCATAAGGCGCAGGAGAAAAATACACTCTATCTTGTAATATCGCTACGCCTTGGCTCGCGCTACGCATGCTGATATTCGCAGGGTTACCACTGAGATCTGCCGGTAAAACCGTCAATGGCGTTAATTGCTCTAAAGCTAAGCTGCTAGCGGATGAATGGAATGCACTATTAAGTTCATTAAGCTCAAGTAGTTGACTATGAAGGTCATCGGCAAGGATATTGCTAGAACAAACCAAAGATACCGAAATAGCACAGAGCGACACAGTGAAGTAATGAGTAGACATACCAAACTCCCAAAAACTTTATTAGCGCACGGCACTCGCGTGACACTTTTGTTATTGGATTGTAAAGTAACTGAGTTTGTTTGAAAAAAAAAGCGACTTTGGTCGCTTTTTTTTATTAACTGCAGGAAACTGAATTTGTTAAGCTATCCAGCGAAAAAACGGTACGCTAATAATTACAAATTACCTAAAATTTCATCGCTCAATTTCAAATCATCATTACGATTGACACTTACGCCAGCTGCAATAATATTACGAGCAATCTCTTGCGCTTGTTCTAATGAATGCATCTCATACGTACCGCATTGGTATTCGTTCAGCTCTGGGATTTCAGACTGTTCAACCACTTTAAGCACATCTTCCATTGCAGCTAACCAAGCATCGGCGACTTGGCGCTCAGTCAGCTCACCAATCAAACTCATATAAAACCCAGTACGACAACCCATAGGCGAAATATCAATAATTTCAACGTTACTGCCATTTAGGTGATCACGCATAAAGCCGGCGAATAAATGCTCTAACGTATGAATACCCCGCTCACTGAGAATATCTTTATTCGGTGCACAAAAACGTAAATCAAATACCGTAATCGCATCACCTTTAGGTGTACTCATATGCTTAGCTACGCGTACGGCAGGTGCATTCATTCTAGTGTGATCGACAGTAAAGCTATCAAGTAGTGGCATAAAGTTCTCCAAATTCTCAAGGCGACACAATGCCGCTATAACAGTGGGTTTATGGTTTGAAAGCATAACACTAAATAAATTATGCCGATAACAACATAATCAAAGATGAAATCATCTCATCTATAATCGCCCAAAAAATCAACCAACGAGAACCGCACTTTATATTAGCGCCATACAAAAAAGCCACTCGTGTTAGGAGTGGCTTTAAATTGAACAAATAGGTTTAGCCGCGACAATTTGGCGTGTTCGCCACTTGCGCATCAGCATCCCATTCACTTTGGGTAAAAGTATGAATAGATAACGCATGTACGCCATTTTCTAACTCATGGGCCAATTGCGTGTTCACTAATCGATGGCGAGCCAGTAGGCGTAAACCATCAAATTGTCCACTCACTAACACCACTTTAAAATGAGTTTCTGAATTGGGCGGTACATTATGGCGATTACTTTCGTTGATCACTTCTAAGTGGCTTGGTGAGAAACCAGCCGTTAACTTTTGCGTGATCGTGTTAGCCGCAGTGCCCTGAGCTTGAGTGTTGGACATATTTGAGTCTCAGAATGGGGAAATCCAGTGGGCGAAGATTAATGCTTCGAGTGGCAAAGATCAAATTGCGACGCTGTTGGTCAACGCTCCCTCATTTATGCTTTATCACGCGGCTGAATATTTTTACCGTCATGAATCCAAAATGATTAGCGTAAGGGTTGAGTTCATAGATAGATATCAAACATTAGATATTAAGCACAGGCATTAAATACAGACATTAAGCATGAAAATTAACCATTAACTGCCTGAAGGTGTAATTCCAACGCGGATCTTTTACTTTCAAACGCTTAGGTAAACTATGCTGCCAATCCTTTTGCATCGGCCAATGCATAATCAATAAATCGCCACTCTGTAAATTAATGCTATATCGAGCAGGGCTGTGTTTATGCTTAAGCACAAAATCCCGCGATGCACCCAAGGTAATCGAAGCAATATCACTGCCCTTGGCAATTTCAGGTTCATCATCGCTGTGGGCGCCCATGCAGTCTTTACCGTCGACGTAATGATTCACTAATACGCCATTACTACCCAAACCAAAATCCTTAGCTAGTTTATGTCTAAGCTTATTGGCGTATTTAGGCCAAGGTAAGGCGCGAATAAAAAGACCTGAATATAAATAGTCGCAGCCTAGATCGCCAAACCAAACTTGCTGGCGGGGAATGGCATGAAATTTACCAAAGACTTGGATTTCAGGACGACTCAAGGGATAAGCCTGCGCTTCATTTATCAGCGCGACTTGCTGCTCGTTATTAAGATAACCTCGTATTAAGGTAATGGGAGGTTTTGGCTCTATTGTTAGCAGAGCTTTTTGCGGCGTTATGTCGTCATCATGCTTACTCACACATTCTCCTGTCGAGCGGCTTACACTCTGCTCTGAGCCAACACGCTAAGGCGTCGCACTACGCCATTAAATCTGCGATAATCGGCGCCCTAATTTATTGGCGCAGTGTGGCACATGACAACACAATTTTCAGTAGCGGGTGTTGAACTCGAACTTTTACGCTATCCAGCAGAGCAAGAATCTCATCTTCAAGCTTGGGATGCCGCCGATGAACACTTACTCAAAAGCCTGGTTGAAGCTGCACAACCCGCCGTTGCCACCGCCATTATCAACGATAATTTTGGCGTGTTAAGTTGTGGTTTATCCAAAATAAACTCTAGCTGGCCGCTGTTTGTTGAGACCGATGCTAAAACCAGCTTTTTAGGCACTGAGCAAAACCATGGCCGCAACCAGCTATCAGCTAGTAATCTCCAATGGTTTACCAGCCGTGATACCTTGCCAAATCACTTAGCTTTAGTTTTAATGAAGTTACCTAAAAACTTAAGCTACTTTGCCCACCAGTTAACGCGTCTATCGCAAGTATTACCCGCAGGGACGCGTATATTAGTGGCAGCAAAAGCTAAATCAATCAATGGTGCCTTACTCGATATTTTCACTAAAAACGTAGGCCCTGCAAGCGCCAGCTTAGCCTGGAAAAATACTCGGGTGATCACCTGTATTTGCGATGGTAAATCAAGAGCATTAGCTAAAGAAGTCACTTGGGCCATACCTGAATATCAATTCGAGATCAGTAATTTAAGCAATGTATTTGCCGCGAACAAACTCGATATTGGCGCACGTATTATGTTAGACAATCTGCCTAAAGGAGACTTTACGTCGATTGTGGATCTGGGTTGTGGCAATGGTGTACTGGGTTTACGAGCTGCGCAGCTATTCCCGGCTGCTGATATCCATTTTATCGACGATTCTGATATGGCAGTTGCATCCGCTAAAGCCAACTGGGCGCATAACTCATTGCCCGCAGATAAAGGCCACTTCTATTGGGACGATTGCATGACACATCTGCCCGATGAAGTGCAACCCGACTTGGTGCTGTGTAACCCGCCCTTTCACCAAGGCGAAGCGATTACCGATCATATCGCGTGGCAAATGTTTTTAGACGCTCGCCGCCGTTTAAAAGATGGCGGTATCTTACATATTGTGGGTAATCGTCATTTAAATTATCACGTGAAATTACAGCGTTTATTTCAGAACTGCACCACAGTTGCCTCCAACGGTAAATTTGTAATATTGCAAGCACAGAAAAAATAGCCCATTAAATCAAGTAGATTATCTTGCATTAACGTGAATAAAACCCACAGTTAACTTAATCGGCAAAAAGCCGCCATCGACTCAATCGGTGGCGGCTTTTAATTGTTAATCATAAAGTTAAGAATAAAACGTTAAAAGATTTCAATCTCACTGCAATTATACTAATCGTATTAAAGCAGTGCTTTATCAAGTGCTTGTGCAACATCGGCAATAATATCGTCGATATGCTCAATCCCAACCGAAATACGCACGAGATCCTCTGATACCCCTGCCCTGGCTAATTCATTAGCATCCAATTGTCTGTGCGTCGTACTTGCAGGATGACAGGCTAACGATTTTACATCACCAATATTAACTAAGCGTAAAATCATCTGCAGTGCATCAATAAAACGTCCACCTACAATTTTACCATCTTCAGGCGTGGCCGCTTTAATACCGAAGCTAACAATGCCAGAGGCTTTTCCACCGGTGATTTTGTGGCAATTTGCTTGATAAGGACTGTTGGCTAAGGCGCCGTAGTTCACCCAACTGACCGCGGGATGCTGCACAAGATACTCAGCCAAAGCGAGAGCATTAGAACAATGACGCTCCATTCTTAGACTTAAGGTTTCTAGCCCTTGCAACAGTAAAAATGCACTGTGTGGTGAAAGTGCAGCGCCGGTATTACGCAGTGGTACAACGCGGCAACGGCCAATAAACGCGGCAGGTCCAAAGGCTTCGGTATACACCACGCCATGGTAAGAAGGATCCGCTTGGTTCAATAACGCAAATCGCTCTTTATTTGCTACCCAATCAAACTTGCCTGAGTCAATAATTGCGCCGCCAATCGTTGTACCATGGCCGCCAATATATTTAGTAAGTGAATGGATAACGATATCAGCACCATATTCAAACGGGCGACATAACACAGGTGTCGCTACTGTATTATCGACAATCAAAGGTACGCCATGTTTATGGGCTATCTCAGCTAAACGCTGTAAATCAACAATATTACCTGCTGGATTACCAATAGATTCGCAAAACAAAGCCTTGGTTTTATCATCGATTAACTCATCGAGCCCTGCAAAATCATCGAAGGCGGCCATACGGACTTCAACACCTTGGCGCGGCAGCGTATGGGCAAACAGATTATAAGTACCGCCATAAAGCTGGCTAGTACTGACAATATTATCACCCACCTGAGTCAATGCTTGAATCGCATAGGTAATGGCCGCCATACCCGATGCCACAGCCAGCGCACCGATACCACCTTCAATGGCAGCAAGACGCTGCTCTAACACACTAGTCGTGGGATTCATGATCCGTGTATAAATATTACCTGCGACTTTTAAATCAAATAAATCAGCACCATGTTGGGTATCATCAAAGGTATAAGAGGTTGTTTGATAAATAGGTACAGCAGCCGACTTAGTGGTCGCTTCTGACTCATAACCATGATGCAATGCCAGTGACTCTAGTTTCATGTTCTCTTCCTTATTGATATCGCTTATTAACGATGCCTACGTTTCAACGCTTTGCCGTGGTGAGTGACAACACTTAGCTTTCAGCATCCTCACGCATCTGTATTTTCGTTAATCACAATGCCAACCTTCAGCCAAACAATGTTGGGACAGCATTGGATTTATGCATGTTCAACAAGCTAACAGATAGCCATCTAGAAGTCTAAATATTTTTAACTGCTGAATATGGCTGCCCCAATATGACACTCTAAATATGACCATCTGCGGTGCATTTACCCGCGGGTTACGTCTATAGTGTTGATTTAACAAGCTTAAGGTCTTAATTTGAACACCTCGTTATATTTTTTATAACCTTGATTTAAATACGCTAAACCACACAATTGCTACATAATGGGGTTATTTTAGCGATGCGCTAAAATCTCACAGTTTATTTGATCAGCGTAAGTCATGCCTTACGAGTGTTATTTCAGCGTAAAACTCACTTATACCGGTAAACAAATCTATTTATCGACATTCGCAGAGTCAGGCTTGCTTTATTTTTTTACTTATCCTATGGTATCAACCAAGCACTTATGATGTATTTAACTAGCCAATAACGACTAATGTTTTAATAAAATTTTAAATAAATTTCAAATAAAAAACAGGCTAAAAATCAGTTTTCATAAGTTTGATTTTTATGGCGTTAAAAAAAGTTAAACCGCTAAATATTCATTTTGACTGGAGATGTAAAACTATGTTTAACAATGCATTTTCATCACAACATTTAAATGGGCTTGCTATCAGACTTCACTCAGCAAACGCCATTCGCTTCTCTCTAAAATTCCCAGTTTAAGCCGAGCGTCACTCACGCTCGGCAGGTATCAAAAAATTATTTAAAATAAACTGAGAATACTAATAATAACATTATATTATTCCCTGTTTATCTTTGTAACTTCGTTATTTTAGAGGTAGCAATGACATTCTCTTTATTTACTAATTTTTTTCAGAATCTTATTTTAAAAACAGAAACATATTATTTGCAGAATAGTTTCAATACCTCTCTACGCCCAACAGCGTTAGCAGGGGTGATCAGTAAACTTGAACAATTAAAAAATAATACAACAAGCGATAATGTCACAGTTGGAAGGCAAATCTGTTTAGTTAATTTGCAGGACCAGCAGGAGTACCAAGTTGAACTTGTGTATCCACAAAGACATAAACCCAGTGCGGGACGCTATTCTGTGATATCTGATTTAGGTGTCAGTCTGCTTGGACGCTCGAAGGGTGAGATGGCAGAGGTTAATATTTTAGGTAAACCCGTTTTATTTATGATTAAAGACGTTATTTTAGCTAAAAAATAATTATAACCTCTAACTGTTTATATAAAACTTTAATGCTAATGTTTAAATAACAGTATGTTCAATTCAGTGGCAGCATACTGTCAACTCGCTTTAGCAACTGCTTATAGCGGCTTTTAACACTGTGGAATAAGGGGAAACTTTATTTTGAAGTCATTAACAGGCCGCACTATTTATTAATGATGCGCATTGACCAGGCAATATAATGTAAAAACATAACATTTAAACTAACTCGTTAATTAGCTTATATAAAGTCAAGGCAGCGCTTTATTAACTATACAACATGATGTTGCGAGGCTTAAGCACTACACCTCGATTGTTAAATTTATACATCACGTATCGTATATGGTCATGCATCACTATAAATATTCTGGTTCAATTGAAGTTTAAAGAATTGAGCCTCACTATCAAAACCGAATTGCGGCGCGGGATTGGGTAGTAAACTTCACTTTAGTTACCTTCGTTTTGGAGACAATATCTATGAGTAAAGAAAAAAATAAAAAACCGCCAATGAAAACCTTAAAAGAGAAGCGTCAGGATAAACGGAATCGCCCAAAAGCAGCCGACTAAACTTATCCTATATTATAAAAACCCCTTCAATCCTCTCTTAAATTAAGTCAAAAATAGGGTGCTAAATTCTTTAGCACCCTATTTTATTTTATCGGTTTATTGTCCAGTCATGCTATTTCTGCAATCCAATTATCATTGGGTGATTTATCGTCTCATACATCCTAACGCCATTAACTATCCCAATCGGCGTCGATACTGCTCTGGTGAACACTGAGCATATTTTTTAAACATCACGATATAAGGTGAGGTTTGGTTATAGCCAAGCGTCAATGCAACTTCTTTTATCGCTAATCCTTGCCGTAATAATTGCAGGGAATAAATAAATTTATGTCTTTGCCTTAACTCAGTAAAACTCATTCCTAATACTTGTTGGCAGCGGCGAGCCAAAGTACGTTCAGTCGTATGTAACTCACCCGCCCAAGTTTTAAAGGTTTTTGGGCTCGCAGGATCAGCCTCAAGGGCTTGCAGCAGCGGATATAATAGTCTATCAGTCGCGTTAGGTAAAAACTGCGGCAAGGCTTGTCCTAAGGTTAATTGATCGAGTAAAACCTTCACTAAACGCTTATCTGCTAGTGTTTCCGCCACTTTCACGCCTCGCTCTCGCAAATCATTAACAATCGATTGGGCAATCGGCGTTACGCTTAAAAGACAAGTTTCAAGGGGAAAGCCTAATGTCTGTCCTACGACTATGTTCATTGAACAATAATGAATACTGCGCCGAGTATAGCTTTCATGCTCTATGCCTGCCGGCACCCAAATAGCATATTGTGATGGTGATAGAAATCGCTGTCCTGCGGCATGTAACTCCATAATACCGCCACTGATTAACTGCAACTGTCCCCAAGGATGTTGGTGTTTAGGCGTAACCGTATTAGGCAGAAATGCTTCATAATTGAAAAAGATATCCGCGAGGGGCTTTTGCTCTGCCCATAAAGGATGGTAAACAATTTGTGTGTTCATATTTTCACCTCAAGCGGGTATCACTTTCGTCACTCATGCTAACGGGCTCAGCCCCGCACTACGGTATTATACCAGTCACATTAACTATCTAATCAGTTCAGAGCCTCACAGGTATTTCAATCCGAGGCGCATTGACGCAGAAATGGTTATTCCCTTTTAAGTTAATGCAACACGGGAGTGGGATGCCTGTGAGGCTCCCAAAGGGCGGGTTTCAACGCGCTTTATACTGCGTTTAAGGCTTTCGACAGAGCACCACTATGCCTTCAAGCCTTCGCCTTATCTAAAGCGCGTTGAACTCCCGCTGAATGAACAGATAGTTAATACGATTGGTATTAATGCAATAAGTCAAGAATGCTCATGCAAGGTGTAATATTTAATCGTACTCTGTCCGAAGCGAAATTGACCTTGTCTGTTAAGCGATATTTATATCGTAGCCGACCATAGATAATAGCGGCTTCTATAGTGATGTCGATACTTAACGACGCTAGATTAAGGCAAAATTATGTTGTACCTATTTCCCCTATTGGCTGTCTTTATCTGGGCGGGTAATTCGATTGTGAATAAACTGTCCTTTGGAATGATTGAGCCTGAGGCGATCGCTTTTTACCGCTGGTTTTTCGCCATGCTAATACTGACGCCATTCGTTATTAAGCCTGTATGGAAAAAACGCCATATCATTCAGCCACTGTTACCCAAATTTGCCACACTCGCATTGCTTGGTATGGTGTTAAATCAGAGTCTGGCTTATTTTGCAGCGGCCACGACCACGGCGACGAATATGGCACTCATCACCTCATTAGTGCCGATGATAAGCCTATTTTTAGCCGTGCCATTACTCAAACAAAAGTTATCACCACTTGCATTGATAGGAATGATTATTTCACTGTTTGGATTGATTTTTATGTTGAGTCATGGCGATATCGTAAACTTTTCGGTTGGCGTAACCCAAGGCGACATGCTGCTGCTGATCAGTGCTTTTATGTATGCCCTCTATGGTGTTTTAATCAAACGCTGGCAACTACCGTTAGCCACTTGGGAATCCGTGTATATTCAAGGAGTGATAGCTGTGGTTTTACTGTTACCACTATTATTTAGCGGTTCAAGTATGGCCATTACCACCCAATCCGCGCCGCTTGTTATGTACGCAGCCATAGCGGCATCACTTTTAGCACCATGGGCGTGGATCAATGGTATCAATCGACTCGGGGCAGATAGCGCCAGTGTATTTTTCAATCTGATGCCTATTGTTGCAGCGGTACTGGCGGCAATTATTCTAGATGAAACCTTAGCCATTTATCATTATATTGGCGGCTCTATGGTTATTATGGGTGTCATGCTGGTACAGATTAAATTTAAACCCAAAGTAGCTCCTACGTTAGCTTGCCCTGACTAATATAGGTTAAAGAGTCAAAGCCTTGGCAACACTGTCAAGGCGATTCACACGCGAGTAATTAACACAAAATAGCGCCGCAATCGGCTGCAAATAAAGGCAACTCCATAAATAACGGCTAAGCTATTTAGTAAGTTATTAATGGAGATGTCCCTATGTTCAATAGTATTCGTGTTAAGTTTTCACTGATGTTTGCAATTATGGCTGCTGCACTGATTATTATGGCAATAACCGACGCTACGCAGAGCCGTGCTACGGTGAAACAAATGCAAGAGTTTAGTCAGTTATTTAATCCGGCAATTTCAGCAATACTCAATGCTGATCGCGATCTTTACCAAGCGCAATTAAGCGAAGAAGTGTTACTAAAACCAGAGCTAAACGCTGATAATCGCAAAAGTGAAATTGATAATTGGCAAGAAAACGTCGATCAAGCCCGCGATAGAATGGGTGAGTTTAAAAAAATCCTAAAAGACCATCCTCAAGTTCTGCAATCAACCAATGGATTTGATGCGCAATTTTCGCTTTGGTATCAAGCTTCATCTGAAGTCATTAATGCCGTCAAAAGTAATGATATTGAAAGCGCTAAACGGCTGCACGAAACTAAAGCTAAGCAAGAGTTTGATGCGTTAAGAAGCATCTATAATGCCGCTGGGGAAGCTGCTGATAACAGAGTGAAAGAGTTAGATTTACAAGCAACTGAACAAGCGACGACTCAAAGCCAAATATCCTTAACTATTGCCAGTTTAGTGGCCATTGTCGCCCTCCTAATTGCCTATTTCGGCCCTAAAATCATCGTTGATGCTATTAAGGATATTACCAGTAGAATCAATGATATTGTTGATGGTGATGGCAATTTAACCCAGCGCATTCCCATCGTTCGCCAAGATGAAATAGGTGCTCTTGCCCATGCTTTCAACTTATTTGTCGCGCAGTTACAAGAAATGGTTATCGCAATTATTAGTCAAACCAAAGATGTGAGTCACACTGTTGAAAACTTAGCAACAAAATCGGCGACAACAATTAGCATCAGCCATGAACAAGAGCAGTTTGTCGATACTATAGTCACCGCTGTTAATCAAATGAGTGCGGCGGTGAGAGAAGTTGCCACAAATGCTCAGCACACGGCCAGCGAAATCACTAAGGTGAATGATCAAACGATAGAAGGTAAAAAAGTATTATCGCAGTCAGTCGATCATATTCAGCAACTTTCTGAATCGGTAAAAAATGCGGTGGTCGTGATCGAAAAACTCGCCGTTAACTCAGCCAATATTGCCTCGGTACTCGATGTGATCCGCTCCATTGCTGAGCAAACAAATCTTTTAGCACTTAATGCTGCTATTGAGGCCGCTCGCGCAGGTGAACAAGGCCGCGGCTTTGCTGTTGTCGCCGATGAGGTGCGTACCTTGGCGAGCCGAACAGGCTCTTCAACCCAAGATATTCAGCGCATGATTGAAGAATTACAACGCGGTGTAAACGATGCGGTGAGAAGTATTGAATCAGGCGCCAGCTTAACCGCGTCCACAGTCAGCCTCGCCAACCAAACTCAAGATGCCTTAGATGAAATCTTAAATTCCACCGCTAAGGTCAGTGACATGTCCACCCAAACCGCAACTGCGACTGAAGAACAAACCCACGTGACTGAGGAAATTAACCGTAACTTGACAGAATTATCTGATAAAACAAGATACTGTAATTCAGTTATTCAAGAAACACAGCAAATCGTGATCAACACAAAAACCATTTGTAGTAATCTTCAAAAAGAAGTGGCGCGCTTTAAAGTTGCATAGTCTGGCTAGTTTATAACAGGAAACGATTGTCGCGATAAAGAGTGCTCAGTGTTGGCACTCTTTATTTAAGCCTTTTATAAGTCTGTTTATGGCACGACAGCTAAAACGGATGCCACTTTTTTAGGCTTTACAAATTGTAAGATAAATTTGAACTCACAGCAAAATGGACTCGTATCAACGCGGTAAACTCGCGCCATCATTCGTTCAAAAATCATCCTAAATATCCCAATTCAATTCTATATTTGTTTTTTATATAGAAAAAAATCATATCAAAACCATATAAAAACCAACTATTTTCCCGTTAATGAAAATAAATAAGCAGTTGATTTTTATCACCAATAATTAGTGACCATTATGTTATACAACCAAATGATAACCTCACGATCACAATGGAAGTAAGAACGTCTAGACGTCTAAATTGACACAATACTGAGGATCAAATATGCTTCGCCTTAAGTTGCTAGGATACGATGCTAAAGCGACACCCATTTAAACGAGTTTTACCGCTAAGGATATTGCGGAAAAACGCCAAGCGAAAGAGAGATAACATTGAGCGATTCATCAACAGTAACATCACAGCACAGCCCGGCATCTTTCGTTGCCCTGTTGCCATTATTTGTCTTCTTAGGTCTTTTTATTGGCGCTGGCGTATATTTTCAAAGCCAAGGTGTCGACTTTGCTTTTTATCAATTACCGAGTGTTATCGCTATTTTACCCGCGATCATGCTGGCGATAATTTTATCTAAGCAAAAATTAAATCAATCAATTGATACCTTTATTGGCGGTATTGGTCACAGCAATATTATTGCTATGTGTTTGATTTATTTGTTAGCAGGCGCCTTTGCTGCCGTTGCTAAAGCTACTGGTGGCGTCGATGCCACGGTTGCGCTAGGTTTATCATTAATCCCATCGAATCTGTTATTACCCGGATTTTTTGTCATTGCCGCTTTTATTGCAACTGCTATGGGCACCTCAATGGGCACCATAGCTGCTGTCGCACCCATCGCCCTTGGCGTCGCCGACCAAGCCCAAATCGACTATGCGCTGATGGCGGGCGCCGTGATGTCTGGTGCCCTATTTGGTGACAATTTATCGATTATTTCCGACACCACCATTGCAGCCACTCGTACCCAAGGTTGTGATATGAGAGATAAATTCCGTGAAAACCTGATTTTCGCTATCCCAGCATCATTGCTAACGTTAATTGCGTTTGTATTCGCAGGCCAAGGCCAAGCGGAGTTAGCCGCACAGAATATTGATTTTATTAAGGTCATTCCTTATCTGACCATTTTGATCTTAGCCGTGGCGGGTCTGAACGTATTTGTAGTGTTAACTTTAGGTATCTTGCTCGCGGGCGCAACCGGTTTATTGACCATGGATTACGACGTGATCCAATTTGGTAAAGATATTTATGCCGGCTTTAGTAACATGCAGGAAATTTTTATTCTGTCTATGTTGGTTGGTGGTTTAGCAGCACTGATGCAACAACAAGGTGGGCTCGCCTTCGTTAGCAAACAGATTGAAAAGCTGATTGCGCGTTTTTCAAAAGCACAAGGTGAAGCATCGTGCCGCGCAGCAGAGCTCGGTATGGCTGGCATAGTCGCAGTGACTAACACTTGCGTGGCCAACAACACGGTTTCTATCGTTGTAACCGGCGATATTGCCAAGGACTTAGCCGAAAAACATGGCGTGAGTCCAAAACGTGCCGCCAGTATATTGGATATATTCGCATGTATTATCCAAGGGTTAATCCCTTACGGCGCCCAAGCTTTACTTATCGCCTCGACCTTTAGCATCACACCACTGGCTGCGGTATCACACGCTTGGTATTGCATGATTTTAGCCGTAGTGGCCGTTGCGATTGTGATTTTACGCAAACGTCATTGATAGGTAGCACTGTACTTATCGCGTGTTTAAAAGCAGCTTGTAATAACTCATTTAAATACCGATAAGTACCATTAAAGGAGCCGGATTCGGCTCCTTTTTTATGTTTAAATTCATCAACATTGGATTACTATGCGCCTCGCAAAATACCTCGCCCAATGTGGCATAGGCTCACGCCGTGAAGCCTGCCGTTTGGTTGAGGCAGGGCGCATCACGCTCAATGGCCACATCGCCCGCCACACAGATCCTATCCATTTAGACGAGTCATTAAACTGCCTCGATAACATTGAGCTTGATGGCGCGCCCATCACTAAAGCTGAAACACTCGCCTATTGGATATTTAACAAAGCTGTGGGCACAGACTGCCGCCTGCTGGAGCAGGATGAAACTAGCCTTATACACTTGCTTCCTAAAGTGCCAAGACTCTATCCCGTCGGCAGGCTCGATAAAGATTCTCGCGGCCTACTGCTGTTAACTAATGATGGCGAACTGACCCATAAACTGATGCACCCCAGTTTTACCCACAGCAAAATCTACCATGTGCGCCTCGACAGGCCATTTAATGATGATTTTGTTGAACAAATGGCCAGTGGAGTACGTTATAAAGACCTGCAAACCCTGCCCTGCTACGTCAACCGACTCAGTTCGGACAGCTTTGAAATCGTACTGACTCAAGGACTGAATCGACAAATCCGCAGGATGTCCAAGGCGCTCGGGTATCGCGTTATCGATCTTGAGCGTATTGCCATAATGACACTGAATTTACGCGAATTGGCATTGGGTGAGTTACAAGAAGGCCAAATGCGGCCATTAACAGAATCAGAAATTGCAGAGCTAAAAGCAGTACTGGCGATAAAATAAATAGATGGTTGGTTGGGATATTACATTAAGCAAGTAGTTGTTAATCTTCTGCCCCAAAGCAAGATCTTAGAGCCTTCCAAGTTTAGTTTGAATGCTTTAATCAAAATCAAAGTCGTAGGGCTTCACCCCACACCCGACCAAGGAGGACTGCTCGTCCTATCCTCCTTGGATGCTCCAAGATGCCCCCAACGGAGTTGAAAGCCCCTTGTGCTCATTGACAAATTTGCTATCGCTTCCGAAGGATGCGTCCCTGCACCTGCGAAAGCTAGTCGGTCATCCATGACCGAACTCACGCACTCTTTATTAAATCAAGAGCTCTATTCGCCCTGCGGCAACTCCGAGGGGAGGTGTATTCCTTGGAGTTTTGAGTCGTTAGATAGCGATTCATCAGCAAAAATAAGCGCGAAAAATGAGAAAGCTAAAACGATATCAAGTAATTACCCACCAAACTGTATAAAAAACAGCTACCGCAAAAAAGCAAATTCCTATAGCATCATTTATACCAATTAACATGGATGCGGCAGTGGCCATATTTAAGATTGAGTCAACAAACGATTTATGCCCTGCAAACAGCGAAGCGCATAAATACTAAGCCGTTAACCGCTATCGTAGTAGAGAATCATGTACATACCTAAGAATCTTGAAGTAAAAGATCCATTAGTAATCAGTGAGCTAATAGCTGAAAATGGATTTGGAACACTAATCAGTGCTGATCTAACTGCTACACATTTACCACTCATTTACGAACCGGATGATAAAGGGCTTGGTTTTCTATTTGGTCACTTTGCTAAATCAAATACCCATTGGGAAATTGCTGAGAATCAGAGGGTTTTAGTTATTTTTCAAGGGCCACATGCCTATATTTCACCAAGTTGGTATGTAACTAAACCAGCTGTACCAACTTGGAATTATTCAGCGGTTCATTGTTATGGTTACCTCAGTATTCTTGATGACGATGAGAATCAGCAGGTTATGGCTGAACTTATTGTTAAATATGAACCTGAGTTGTTAAATAACATTGATATTATGCCTGCTGATTATCAGTTAAAGCTTCGTAGCGGTGTTGTCGGATTCAAAATTGCAATTGACGAGATTCAAGCTAAAGAAAAATTAGGACAACATCGCAAACCAGAAGATCAAAAGGGAGTATTTGCGAGTTTACAAAAATCTAAGGATTTAAATGCTGCCAGTTTATGTGCTTACATGGAAAAGAGAAATGTTGGTACAGGCAGTTAACAAACCGTGTTATTCGGCCCTTAGACGCTCACAAGTTCGCGAGTATACGCGGAGCGTTAATCCATAGTAATTTTAATCCGAAACTGACGAGTTAGAGCAAAGTATCAATCACGTTTATATCCAAAAGTATGTTGCGTAATCTTTTTCAATCCACAGGTTACGTTAACACTAAAAAGGTGAGCCATGGTGATTTGCGAGACGACCGTCCGCCCCATGGACGGGGCGGTCGAGC
The DNA here is from genome assembly GCF_900156405.1 of Shewanella morhuae. Classification (GTDB taxonomy): domain Bacteria; phylum Pseudomonadota; class Gammaproteobacteria; order Enterobacterales; family Shewanellaceae; genus Shewanella; species Shewanella morhuae. The sequence continues at coordinate 52,598 of NZ_FTNN01000001.1, read as the reverse complement.
ATCCACGGATGGACTTGCTGCGTGTCGGTGAGCTAATGCCATGGCAAGCCTATCAAAACTGCTACCACAAGCGATTACACAAAAAATAGCGATAAACCCAGTGAGTTTATCGCTATTTTATTATCTTGTTATGGCTGGATTCAAAGAGCACTAAGTCGCGCTTAAATACTAGTAATCCGAATAACGCTAAGCCGCACCATTGCTGGTGCGGCAATGGCTTACTTAACGATTTCCATCTCAGCTAATAAATTGTCGGCATGATCTAAATACTTCATTACCCACAACATATAGCGGCTATCCACTTGGATAGAACGGTTGATGTTATCGTCATACGCCCAGTCACCGATTATGCTTTCATACACACCATCAAACAATAAACCGACTAATTCAGCGCGGCCGTTTAGGGTGGGTGAACCTGAGTTACCGCCGGTTGTGTCTAACGTCGACAGGAAGTTAACCGGTACAGAATCGATGGCTTTCACATAGAAATCACCGTATTGCTTTTGCTTAATCAGCGCTAACTCTTTCTTCGGTGCATCGAATGGCTCAACCCCTGTGTCCTTTTGCACTATGCCTTCAAGGCGAGTGAAGGGCAAAGCTTGTAGACCATCTTTTGGCGAGTAGCCTTTCACATGACCAACCGTGACACGCAAGCTTGAGTTTGCATCGGCATACACAGGCTTACCTTGCTCTAGATTATAGGCAATGATGGCATCCATATATTGCGGACGCACTTTCATCAGCTCGCCATCCAGTTCTTTTTGTTGCTTTTCTTCAGCCATATCAGTGTCGTACATAGCGACAGCGAATTGAATAAACGGATCTTTAGAGGCTTTAAAATCGGCAACCGATTTATCCATCCACGCCAGACGCACGTCTTTTTTGCCTAACTCAGTTTTGGCATACATTTTATCCAGCATTTTCGAAAGTTTAGCTTCGCTGAACTTTTTATCGATACCAAAAGCTTTATCCAATGCTGGTAGACGTTTGTCCTCTGACAATGCAGCGTAGCGTTTTAACATATCGAACAGCACGGCTTTATCAACACTTGGCGCATAACGACGGTCAATACGTTCCATGCTGGCTGTTAGACGCGGCATATCTCGCTCTTGAAAACCTGGTTCACGTTGTATATCAGGTAGTTGTTTCTCATTCGCTAAACGATATAAATCGCGTGCTGTCGGTAATAGAGTGGTATTGCCGATGTAACTTAGCAGCATGTCACGCTCTTGATGCGCCTTGCCTTTAGCAATTAACGCGTCTAATTGCGCTAAGGTTTTGCCGTATTTCGCTTCACGCTTACTGTCTTTGGCAATCCACGCTGCAAGCTCTGCTTCACGGGCTTTACGGTCATTCAACATGGTTGATTTGCCGTAAAACTCAATCATCGAGGTGAAGTTTTTTGCGTAATTAGCAAGGCCAGCAATTTGGCTCTCGTACTTAATTCGCTCGTCACTGCCCTCTGGAGCGGTATCTTTAATGATCTCAATAAAGCGTTCGCGCAGTAACTTACCTTCTGGATAAGCCCACTCAAATTGATTTTGTACTTCATTGGCGGTGCGATAACGGTTAGTGCGACCTGGGTAGCCAGCCACCATGACAAAATCGCCATCACTCACGCCTTTAGCCGAGACTTTTAAAAAGCTTTTTGGCTCGTATGGCACGTTATCGCTGCTGAAATCGGCAGGTTTGCCCGCTTTAGACACATAGGCGCGATAGAAAGAAAAATCGCCTGTGTGACGTGGCCACATCCAGTTATCAACGTCGCCACCATATTTACCCACGCTCGCCGCGGGGTTATAAACCAAACGTACGTCGCGAATTTCTAACTGTTTTACCAGATAGTACTCAAGCCCGCCGTGGAAGCTATACACTTGGCAACGGTAGCCCTCTTCTTTTTCACATTCGGCAACTAAGGCTTTTTCTTGGTTTTCAACGCCTTGATAAAGGTCGCTACCCACTTTACCTTCAAGCCCGCTTTGTACGCGCTCAGTTACATTGGTCACATCTTCAGTGACGTATACGCGAGAGCCTGGCGTGGCAGGCAATTCATCGGCGAAGGTTTTGGCTAAGAAGCCTTCTTCAAGCAGGTTTTTTTCCGGCGTAGAATTGTATTGAATCGCACCATAGGCGCAGTGGTGGTTAGTGACCACCAATCCCTTTGGTGATACGAATGAAGCGGTACAGCCGCCAAGGCTTATTACGGCGTTCATCGGGAATTGCGTCAGTTTAGAAATTGATGTTGCATCAATTTCTAGCCCCTTTGCTTTTAGCTCATCGGCCATAGCAGGCAATTGGTGGGGCTGCCACATACCTTCGTCAGCCTGAGCGCCAAAACTGGCGGCTACGGCAACTGTGAGTAACCATTTTTTCATTGTGTTAAGTCCATTTTATATAAATGAAGCCACGCGCAAGCTGGGCTATTTTATGGTGTTAATCTTGTTGTTTTTAATTTTAAATATTTAGCGTAAAACCCTGTGATAACGCGCTTTAAAGCCTAAAAAGCAAAAAGTCAGGCACAGGGCCTGACTTTATCACATTGAGCACACGCTACAACAGACTCAGACAAATTCGCTTACAAAGCAAATACATCTCATCAACGTTACCTGATGGCATTCGCTAAAGCTACCTCTTCTAATCGCCAATTAATGACAATCAGTTAGATAGCAACAAATAGCTGGGCACCAATAATCACGGCGCCCAATAAACCTGCCAAGACTAACGCACCTACACCACCAGATACTTGATAACCGCCCAGTTGTGTTTGGCGTTGACGCAATGCCATCACAATCGGCAAGAAGATGATCATCACCACCAATGGCACGGCAGCAAATCCCAGTACCGCCACAAAACCTTCTGGTAGATATAAGGCACACAACACTGGTGGAACAAAGGTTAATAGCCAAGTCTGAATCCGGCCTACAAATGTTTCTTTCGCGCGGGTTAATTCGGCGACAAAATCATACAAGCTTAAGGTCACGCCAAGAAATGAGGTCACTAGGGCTAAATCAGCAAATAACGAGATACATTTGCTGATCCAAGGCGTATGGACAATATCTTGTAATGCAGTGATTAGCATAGGTAATGAGCCGTTAAATGCATTAATGTCGTAACCTCCAACGGTACCCAGCGTCACCAATAACCAGAGCACATAACAAGCTAATGGAATGGTCGAACCGATTAATAATACTTTACGCAGTGATACCGCATCACCATCGAGATAACGCACTAACGTCGCGATACAAACGTGGAAACCAAAAGAGGTAAATACTACCGGAATTGCCGCCATCCAACTGTTGGTCATAGACTCGGCAATGGCGCCCGTCGCCATGCTGGCAATACTGACTTCAGGCAATAAAAATAATACGACGACCACTAGCAGTAGAATCATTAACGAAAATAAGAAACGTGAAACCTTATCAACCCAAGCCACACCGAGCGCCGCAAAACCGCCAAGCACTAAGGTGAATAACAGTACCGCGGCTTGATTATCAAGCACGATATCAAACATATTTTTCGCTTTAAGCACTAATAGCGATGATCCACCGGTGAGATAAGCAGCAGTCAAAGCAAATAATAAACTTAAGAAAGAAGCGCCTTGAATTATCTGGCCTTTTTTACCCAGCAATTTACCGGTAATAACATGCAAATTATCACCTACACCAGTGCGTAAGTTAATTTCAAGCATAAGCAATGAGGTATAAGCAGATACGCCCCAAATAACCACCAGTAATACTAACGCCGGAATAATACCTAAGGCTGCAGTAGCAAGAGGTAAAGCTAACATACCTGCGCCAATGGCCGTCCCGGCAACAATGGCGACTGAACCTAACATTTTTGGATTCACACAATAGTCCTGTTCAATGATTAATTATTATTTTATTTAAATTTTAGTTGAGTGTTATCTCAGTAAGACTTGAACCAATAACCTTTTATGCCTTAAATCAAACTAAGCGACATATCACTTAAAGCATCCAATCGGATCGGTGCATAACGGATCAATTGACCCCAATAGCTTTGAATGTTTCAATCCAGTCGCCATTGAGGCTAACTAAATCGAGCGCTGAGAAATGGTATGAGTTTCAATGGTGATTATCCAAATGAACAAACCGATAACGATATCGATTAAATAGATTGTTTGGGACATTAACAGAGCCAAACCCAGTGGGCAAGCCAGTTGTGAACAAAGATGAATGGTGCTAAATACAGTAACAAGCTTATAGCGAGGCGATAAACGAAAAAACACAAACTCGCCTTCATTTAACCCACTTTCATCCGCTTCCGCTTGAAACTGTATTTCACTTAGGTATAATGCCAACCTCGCTTCGGGGGAGTAGCTAACTGGATTTCGAGCCATCGTCATCTAGGGTGAACATCAACATACTTGGCCACACGCCATGGTGTTCATAGCAAATCATCGATTTGCCCAGCAAGACCTGAGCACAATGACTGCACCTAGGGGTGGACAGTTTATTGTGCTTATGTCTTAACCACCCCTAAAGGATCACACTTGGAAGCCCTACTTGCCTCAACCTTTATGGTTGCCATCGCCGAAATTGGTGATAAAACTCAATTACTTACACTGATTCTCGCCGCAAGATTTAAAAACAAAACTACCATTATTCTTGGTATTTTTCTATCGACGTTATTCAACCATTTTGCCGCCGCTTGGATTGGCCAGTGGGCGATTAACTGGGTCAGCCCAGATCTTACTCGTTATTTAGTTGCCGCGTCGTTCTTCGCAATTGCCCTTTGGGTGTTAATCCCAGATAAAGTCGATGCAGAAGAGAGCCGTTTCTATAAAATGGGCCCCTTTTTAGCCACCTTTATCCTATTTTTTATCGCCGAAATGGGCGATAAAACGCAAATAGCAACGGTAGTGTTAGCCGCAAAATACGATTCATTAACTATGGTGGTTGCAGGCACGACCTTAGGCATGTTGCTTGCTAATGTACCGGTAGTGATTGCGGGGCATTTCAGCGCCGATAAATTACCCATGCAATGGATACACCGTGGCTGCGCGGTACTATTTGCCTTATTGGGAGTGGCAACCTTGTTTGTCTAAGAACAGCATAATGCGATTAAATGGAGATAAAACCTCTGCATTTAATTTTATGCTTTCAGACCTAACCGTTTCGCGAGTCGATGCAAATTACCGGTATCGACTTGCAATATTCTGGCGCACACCGCCCAATTTTGTTGATTCGCTGCTAAAACTTGGCGGATAAGTTGACGCTGATAGGCCTCTGTTGAGGCCCTAAGCCCTAGTATTGTGGTATCTAATAATGACGATTCGCGAAGTTCGGCCGCTATTACAGACGGGGCTTCAATGGTTTTTACCACAGGCTCGACTCGCGCCGTTGGCTCATTGCTCACATTGGCTTGGGGTTGAATGACCACAGGATCAAACTGGAAATGTTTATCACTTAAGCTGATATACGCCGTTTTTAGTTCGGCTTTTGCTAACACCGCCGCCCTGTGTATTGCATGCTCTAATTCGCGCACATTACCCGGCCAGGCATATTGTTCTAATAACTGCTGCGCTGATGGCGTGATGCTAATATGCGTAAGCCCTAGCTTTGCCCTACAGCGCTCCAGAAAAAAACCGGTTAATAACACGATATCTCGGCCACGCTCCCTCAATGGGGGAACATTAATCGGGAACACACTTAAACGATGATAGAGATCGAAACGAAAGCGGCCCTCTGTTGCCTCTTGATGTAAAATACGGTTAGTCGCCGCAATAATCCGAGTATTTACTTTTAGACTCTTATCACTCCCCACCCGTTGTAATTCACCAAATTGTAAAACTCTCAATAGTTTAGCTTGTAAGCTTAGGGGTAATTCGCCAATTTCATCTAAAAATAAAGTGCCATTATTGGCTAATTCAAACTTGCCTTGTCTGTGGCTAATGGCGCCAGTAAACGCGCCTTTGACATGACCGAAGAGTTCACTTTCGGCAACGGACTCAGGCAGTGCTGCACAGTTTAAGTAAATAAGGGGCTTATCGGCTCGCGTCGATTGATTATGTATCGCCGCTGCGACTAGCTCTTTACCTACTCCAGTTTCACCTGTGATTAAAACCGATAAATCAGTATTGGCTACCGCGCTAATCTGTTGTTTTAACGATTGGATCTCAGTCGATTGCCCAATAATCTCCTGCTGACTAGCAAGACGATTTAACACTTCAGTGCCGCTTGATACCTCCACGACTTGGGATTCTAGCTTTTGCATTAACAAAGCCGTATTTAAGCTGGCCGCGGCAAGTGCACTGATCACTCGCAGTTCGCTATCACTAAAACTATCAAACTGCTGTGGATTAAAACCGTCGATAGTTAATGCACCAATCAAGCGATCATGGGCGATTAACGGTAAGCCAATACACGCATGCACCTGTAAGTTATCGCTATGATTAGGGATTAATCCATCATATGGGTCAGGTAGTTGGCTATCAGAAGGGAAACGTACAACATCACCCGCACGAGCAATGGCCTCTAATCTTGGGTGTTCACTAATCTTAAACCGCCGCCCTAACACCTCAGTAAATAGGCCATCAATCGCCAACGGAATAAATTGCTGATCCTTAAAAACCAGTAAGGCTGCTGCGTCACAATTAACCCGGCGCCTTACAACAGCGAGCAAGCGCTCGAATCTATCCTCGGCTGAAAGACCAATCGTTAAATCTAATGCTAATTGGGTGAGATCGGCTTGAACATACATATTAAAGACTCGCGGTATCATAATGACAATAAATACTGTCATTATGATACCGCGATCAATGGTCATAATGACACTGACATTTGCATTTAAATATATAATGGATATATTTCAATTAGTTACGGATTTGGCATAAGAAGTGCAATCTTAAGGGAAGCAGAGAGTTAAGCCGCGGCTATAACATACTGATCCTCTAACGTATCTTTCTTATCTAATAGGTGTATTTATGACAATTCATGTAAAAAACAATATCCACTGGGTTGGTCAACGCGATTGGGAAGTTCAAGATTTTCATGGTACTGAATATAAAATCACCAAAGGCACGAGCTATAACAGTTATCTGATCCGCGAAGAAAAAACCGTGCTAATTGATACGGTTGATCATCGCTTTAGTCAGCAATTCTTACAAAACCTTGAAGCTGAAATTGATTTAAACGATATCGATTATATTGTGATGAATCATGCCGAAGAAGATCACTCCGGCGCGCTAACGGCTCTCATGACCAAAATCCCTAATACACCGATTTATTGCACTGAAAATGCTGTCGACTCTATCGTAGGTCACCATCACCATCCAGAATGGAATTTCATTACTGTTAAAACTGGCGACAGTCTCGATGTTGGTAATGGTAAGCAACTGATTTTTATTGAAGCGCCAATGCTGCATTGGCCTGATAGCATGATGACGTATCTGACTGAGGATGCGGTTTTGTTTAGTAATGATGCCTTTGGTCAACATTATTGTGATGAGCGTCTTTTCAACGATGAAGTCGACCAAAATGAATTGATGGAACAATGTCTACGTTACTATGCCAATATTTTAACGCCATTTAGCAGCCTAGTAACCGCTAAAATTCACGAAGTATTAAGCTTTAATTTACCAGTAGATATGATTGCGACAGCCCACGGTATTGTGTGGCGCGACAATCCTGCGCAAATTATTCATCAGTATTTGGCTTGGGCTGATGCTTATCAAGAAGACCGCATCACTATTTTCTACGATTCTATGTCAAACAACACCCGCATGATGGCAGATGGCATTGCCCAAGGTATTCATGATGTTGACCCAAATGTTGCAGTAAAAGTATATAACGTTGCCCGCCATGACAAAAATGAAATCCTAGCACAAGCATTTAGATCTAAAGGTATTTTGGTGGGCTCATCCACTATGAATAACGTGATGATGCCTAAAATTGCCGCTATGTTAGAAGAAATCACTGGCTTACGCTTTCGTAATAAAAAAGCCGCAGCTTTCGGTAGTTATGGCTGGAATGGTGGCGCTGTCGATAGAATTCATACCCGTTTAATGGATGCTGGATTTGAAACCTCTGTCGGCTTAAAAGTTAAATGGCGCCCTGATCGTGACGCGATGCAAGAATGCCGTCAACACGGACAACGTATTGCCAAAGAATGGGCATTGCGCCCACTCGACAGCGCAAATAGTCGTTCGATTATCAATCAGGTTATGTCTAAACCTAGTCAAGCCGTTAATCAAAACGCAGCACCTGCCATTACGCCAGCGCCAGCGCCAGCAAAAAATGCAAGCCTTGTAGTGGATGATGCACAATCTATGATTTGTACTGTTTGCCAATGGGTTTACGATCCTAAAGACGGTGAGCCCAATCAAGATGTCGCGGCTGGTACACCTTGGGCACAAGTGGCTGATGACTTCCTCTGCCCTGAATGTGGCCTTGGTAAAAGCGTCTTTGCGGTAAAGAAAAGTGAGGTGAACCATGCCTAGACCTATCGTCATTATTGGTAGTGGTTTTGCGGCGTATCAATTAGTGAAAACGCTACGCCGATTAAACACTGAGCAGGCTATTACCTTAATTACCGCTGACTCGGGTGATGAATACCATAAACCAGATTTAAGCCATGTATTTAGTCGCCAGCAAATGGCGGCAGATCTGATTAAATTAACAGCCGCAGAGTTTGCTAAAGAACAACAAATTGATTTGCTCAATCACAGTGAGGTCACTCACATAGACAAAGATCGCAAAGTGGTCTTTTGCACTCAGGGCCGCGAAGTCGCCTATGAGAAGTTAGCGCTCGCTACAGGCGCACGGCCTTTTATTCCTAAAATGAGTGGCGATGCCATTAATGCTATTCATACATTTAACAGCTTAAGCGAGTATCAAGCCTGCCAAGCCAATATACGCAGTGCAGCAAAAGTACTCGTTATCGGCGCGGGGTTAGTCGGAGTTGAGTTAGCAATGGATCTAGCGACTGCGGGTAAACAGGTCTTTTTAGTCGACCCGCAGGCAAGTCTAATGGCAAACTTATTGCCTGAGATGCTAAGCCAAAAACTTGCTGCGGTGTTAGCCAAGCAAGGGGTAACCGTGCAATTACAAACTCGGGTAAGTCAACTGCAACACCAAGATAGCAGTATTGCTGTAAGTCTCGATAACGACCTGCACTTTACTTGTGATGCGGTGATCTGCGCAGCAGGCCTAATACCTAACAGCCAACTTGCGCAAAATGCGGGTCTTGAGGTCAATAAAGGCATCATAGTTAATGAGTACTTACAAACAAGTGATAGCGATATTTATGCACTAGGAGACTGTGCTAACATCAATGGTCAAAGTATGGCCTATTTGCAACCAGCATTACTGAGTGCCAACGCACTGGCAAGCACCTTGTTAAATCAAGCCACTGCGGTGAATTTCCCTGCGATGCTCGTTAAAGTAAAAACCCCCTTATTACCGATGCAATTAGGCGGTATTACGGTTAGTAACGTTCACCGCTGGCGAGTCGATATTGATGCCCAAGGCACCTGTATTAAAGCATTAGATGCAGATGAAATGTTACTCGGATTTATCGTAACAGAAGATAAAATGAAACAAGCTTTTGGATTATTAAAGCAACTCAATAGCCCAAATACTGTGCTCGCTGCAGCTTAATGACGGCGTTGGCATTACCTAATTTGACATTGATTTAGACGTTACTTGCCTATTAATCAACGAATGAACGCTATTTAATGGGCGCTATTTAAAGGTAAAAAACCGAGAGTGAATATCACCTCGGTTTTTTCATTTAAGCCATTATATAAGTATGACTAATACTCTATAAACCTAACGCTTGCTTTATACGTTGGCCGTAATCAGCATCGGCTTGGGTGAAATGCCCTACCATGCGTTGCTGCACATCTAAACTCGCCTGACACAGTGAACCTGAAATAGTCGCTACTAAACGTGCTTTCTCGTCTTCACTAAAGATGCGATACAAATTACCTGCCTGAGTATAATCGTCTTGGTTATAACGACTATAACGCGCAGCCTCACCTTCTAATCGAAGTGGTGGCTCAGTAAAGCTAACCGGTTCCACTAAGGCCGATGGGGTACTGTTTGGGCCATAGTTGGGACTAGCATCACCACCGGTTTGACTATGGCTAAACGGGCATTGTGTACCTGCCATAGCACCGCCACGTTGATGATGATTTGCCTTAGCTGCGTGTGGGCAGTTTACCGGTAACTGGTTGTAGTTAGCACCTATACGGTAACGCTGAGCATCAGCATAGGCAAACAAACGCGCTTGTAACATTTTATCTGGCGAGGCGCCTATGCCGGGCACTAAATTGCTCGGTGCCAATGCCACTTGCTCAACTTCAGCAAAGTAGTTTTGTGGCATACGATTCAGTTCTAACACACCAATCTCAAGCAATGGATAGTCGCTATGTGGCCAAACCTTAGTTAAATCGAATGGGTTAATTGCGTAAGTATTCGCATCTGCCTCGGGCATAATCTGTACATTGACACTCCAGCGCGGGAAATTACCATCAGTAATCGCCGCTACCATATCGCGCTGTGATGAATCAGGATCAATTCCTTTTAATTTATCTGCCTGCTCATTGGTTAAGTTGACCACGCCTTGCTGAGATTTAAAGTGAAACTTCACCCAAAAACGTTCGCCCTTGGCATTCCATAGCGAGAACGTGTGTGAACCATAACCATGCATCTGACGGTAGTTGGCCGGAATACCACGATCCGACATTAAAATCGTAACTTGATGCATGGCTTCAGGGTTTAGCGACCAAAAGTCCCATATAGCCTGAGGATCTTTCAAGTTGGTCTGCGGATTACGTTTTTGCGTGTGAATAAAGTCAGGAAACTTTATGCCATCACGGATGAAAAACGTTGGCGTATTGTTACCCACAATATCGTGATTACCGCGAGTAGTATAAAAACGTAGACCAAAGCCGCGTGGATCGCGTTCTGCATCGGCAGAACCCATTTCGCCGCCCACGGTAGAGAAACGTATAAAGGTTTCAGTTTGCTTGCCCACACCATTGAAATGGTCGGCAATGGTAAAATCACTTAAATCTTTCGTCAGCGTAAATGTGCCATATACACCGGTACCTTTAGCATGCACGATACGCTCAGGAATACGTTCACGGTTAAAATGGGCCAATTTTTCAATCAGATGCCAATCTTGTAATAATAAAGGCCCGCGCTCACCGGCTGACAGAGAGTTTTGATCGTCTGCAACGGGGGCACCATTTTGGCTCGTTAAGTACTGATTTGTTAAATTCTGTTGACTCATATCTTGTTCCTCAATCTTGATGGGTAATTAACCACGTTTCAATTAGATCATAAACAGTAGCCATGGCTTGTCTCCTTGGCGGGCGACGTGTTGTCGATGGAGCAAGAATAGATAATCACCGCAAAACAATAAAGCGATTAAAGTAGATTCAAACAATCTACAAATAAGATTAAACATTGTTACGATAAGACAATTAAACGATGGCGTAAGCTAAGCTGCCCCAGAGCTGCGATAAGCGACTATCGAAAATCAAAGGGGCTGGTTAGGGGCTGGTTAGATACGAGCAAACAGAAGGTATAGATTGGGGTTAATGAGCGGGTGAGTCGGTTTCACGGTAAAGCTTAATCAAATAATACGCATCAATTAATACGATAAAAAAGTTAACTAAGGCAACGGGATAAGCACTAATTGCGATACCATACGCCACAAATAAAGCTGCGCCGATGAGATTCCACCAGCGTAACTTTTTGATGTTTGACATCATCAGCGAAATTGCCACTACTACCGAAGCTAAATAACCAATCCATTCCCAAATTGTTGCACTATCCATAGCGAATCCTTAATCAGATGTTATTTAGATCAAACGATTGATACGCTACTCACACTACTGGCAGTAGGCTAGTCTATTGCGTTTAGCGTTTAACAACCGCTGCTGTCATACGAGAAATACACGTCAATTCACCCGCACTGTTGTGGATTAAAATTTCCCACACTGAGCTACGTTTACCCAAATGGATAGGCTTAGCTGTAGCCGTTAATACGCCATTACGAGAAGCACGTAGATGGTTGGCGTTAATCTCTTGTCCAACACAATAATATTGTTCAAAATCAACCGCAAAATTTGCAGCATAACTGGCAACCGTTTCAGCAAGAGCAACATTCGCGCCGCCATGCACTATGCCCAAAGGATTATGTACCGCTGGGCTTGCTGGCATCGTTGCCTTTAAATAATCGTCACCAATCTCACTAATTTCTATCCCTAAGGTCTGCATTAATGTGCCTTTACCACTCATCCCAGCGTCTAAACGCACACAATCTTCTAAGGTGATGGGTCTAAACCAAATACTCATTGCAACTTCCTAGTCAATAAAACCAATCTGCAGTTTACTGCGAAGTGGATGAAGTTCAACTTATTTACTTTATACTCATGTTATTAACCTTCATGTTATTAACCTAAGTGTAAAAGCGACTCAAACTGACTAGGGCTGCAACTACCTACAGTGGCTAAATCAAGCTAAAAGAGACCTAAATCACCACGGTATTTGATATGCCAAGCCTATTCAAAATATATTTGTCCGGTGTCATTAATACACCAATATCTAAAAATAAGGCGTTAAAAACAATAAAAAAAGGATGGTTTCCCATCCTTTTTTATCAGTTTAGCTCACAAATTTACCTTGTGAGCACAAGCCAGCCTAACGGCGGCGACGCTGCAAACCAAACAAGGATAGTAAGGCTAAGCCTAAGTAGCCCAAAGCACCGCCATCATTTTTAGGTTTAGGTGTCGGTGTGGGGGTCACAACAGGGGCAGGATAGCTTAAGGCAACAATCACAGGATCGTGATCTGATGCCGAGAAAGCATTTTCAGATTTGGCCAACTTACCAGAGAACTTTTTACCATATTCAAACAGGTTAGATTCTACTGAGTTGATGTGCCAATCCTCAATATCCACTAAACGATTAGCAAGGCTAGCATTAGCTAAAGCGTGGTCTAAGTTACCTAACTCACCGTTATAGCTGTAAGAATATGTGCCTACGCCATGAGCTTTAGTGTTGAGGTTGATCAAGCCATAACCTTTTTCAATCTTACTACCTTGGCGTTCAAACACTTTGCCATCAAGCGTCGTCCAAGAAGCCGTCATGATGTCACGATCTGACTTGCTCGCATCAAAGTCAGTCAGCACTCGGATTGGATCTTCCATACCGTAGGCGTTCATATCACCAATCACCAGTATATCGCCCTTAACGTCTTTTAGCGTTTCACCCAACACTTTAGCCGCGGATACACGGAAAGCATTACACTTGCCCTGTTGATCGGCTGGATCAATTGAGTCTTCGAAATTAATCCAATCTTCTAAGCATCCTGAACCTTTAGATTTGAGATGGTTAACAACAACAGTTAAGGATTCGTTATGGATCTTAAATGCCTGCGCTAAGCTGTGACGTTGGTAAGCATCGTTACCCGGATTTACCTCAGCTTTATCATCTTTAGTGCGCGTGACAGAACCAGCACTAGCATGTTGTTCAGGGGTTATAATCGTTTGGGCTGCGCCCGCTAAGGCCACTTTGCCGCCACGATATAACATGCCGACGGTAATCGCGTCAGTACCAAAGTATTGACCGTCATATTTATCGGCATCTGCAATTTCAACAAAACTATAAGCATTTTCAGGCGTTTGTTTGTCATTCAGCGCATCAACCAAATCCTTAATCGCGCTTTTTTCGCCAAAACCGTTGTTAGCAATTTCCATCAAACCAACAATATCGGCGTTCATGGCAGTAATTGCGCTAACAATTTTAGTGCGTTGCAACACCATTTCTTCAAGCGTTAATGCGCCACGATTGCTACCAGATGGATTGGTGTTGCCACCATCGACATCGTTAAAAAAGTTCAACACGTTAAAGCTGGCAACGCGAATATCACCTTTAGTCGCAACGCTGGGCGCATCGGTTCTGTCATCACCACGAATAAAATCACCCGCTGTAATTTTGTTAGTTGCCACTAAACGATAAGCGCCGTAGCTATAACCAATAACACCCTGCAGATTAGTCAGTTGATCGCCCACACGGATGTAACCCGTTTCCACGTTGAAATCGGGGAAGTATGGGATCTCGCCATCGGCAGGTTTGTAATCGGACTCAATAAAAAGTTGGTTTTCGAGGTTAGACTTAACTAACGCTGTCGCTTCAGCAGAAAGTGCAGGGTATAACTGTGTTGGTTTCATCAAAGGCGCTTGATAAGACACTAACATGTTGTTGCGGCTACCTGCATAGTCAAAGCTAAAGGTACGGCTAATCTTAAGATCGCTACCCGCATCTAACACAACATTCATACCTTCATAGCGCTCTAACGCTTGGGCTAACGTTTCACCATCGGCCACATAAAATGGTACTGGGGCAGGAACATCACCTTTAGCGCCGACTTCAAATTTTTTATCGGCCTTAATATCGATTTGAGTTAAGCCAAAGTATTCTTTTACCTTACCCTGTACGCAAACTTCGACTCCTGGTTGAATCGATTCAGGTACGGCTTCACCTAAGAATACAAATACGCCATCGGAGGTATACGGTGAGTTATCACCCTTAACTTCTTGTAAATAAAAACCTTTAAATAAACTTTCGCCGCGGGCAGTAACTACGCCGCGCACAGTCACTTCAGCTTCAGATTCAAATACTCCTTCAGAAACATACGGGCTAGACTCGCCCGCACCTTGCACTTGATATATAGGCACAATTTTAGCGCCAGTGCAGCTAAAGACGGGAGTTTCTGGCTCTGCCGGCGTGTCTAGTGAACCTAAACCGGAGAAGGTATCTTTAGGTAATTGTTCCCACTGCGCCGCGTTGAATACTGTATTGGCGATTAATGAATCTAACTTACGCTTTAGGGTAACGTCTAATCCCCAACCGACAGGAGTTGGCACATCGCCAATAATATCAACAATTGCATCATCTTTAAGTAGAGCAACGGCATCACCACCATTAAAGCTTAAACTACCAGAGTAACTATCTACGCCTTGAGGAAGCGTAATTGCGCCAGCCGTATTTAAAATGACTTTAGTGGATTTAGATTTGATCGATTGACCATCGAGTGCCACCATATCTGATGCTGTTGTTGCACCATCTTTATAACGGACCAGTTTATAACCTGTAAGATCAATTGCCGTATCGCCGCTGTTATAAAGTTCAATTGCTTTGTTATTTGAGCTGCCTTCAACATACTCGGTAATCATCACATCGGCGCTTGCCATCATAGGCAAAGCCGCCGCGACAGCTAAAGAAACAGCCGTTAATTTTTTAACATTTTCCATATTACCAACCCCATTATTACAATATTACCGCTAACGTTCTGTTAACGTGCAAAGGGATTATTCCAGAGTTGGATGTGAAAAAACAGAGGTGCAGCTCGCACATTACAAACGTAACATATTGATGAGTAAGTTGTTATGCGCAAATACTTGTTCATAAAACAGAACAACATAATAAATTAAAAACATTAACTATGTAAAAACAATCAGTAAGCAAAATACATGTCGGATAAAATCTGTCGTTGAATACAACAAATTATGAACAACATTTTGATATGATATTTTTAAGACATTATTCGGTATGGGGTACTTATTAATAAATAAGAAACAGGATACTTTAGATACATAAAAAATATCATTAAAGCTTAATTTAGTGTTCATTATCTTGAAATATAATTGCAATTAACACTGATGGCGATATGTTTACTGCAACGGTAATAAATAAGAAATGAAACATTATAAAAGTCTGTAAACCCGTTAATTCTAAGTATTAAGTTAAGTCAGAATTCTGATAATTATTTTTAAAAGACAAAAAAATACCGCCCATTAAGGAGCGGTATTATTAATGGCTATATTATATGGCCAATTATTTTTTAGCAGGCTCAACAGCAGGTTCAACGGCTGCTTTTTCAACTGACTTTAATTCAACTTCAAAAATCAGTGTTGAGTTTGGTGGAATAGTACCAGTATCGCGATCACCATAAGCTAGGCTTGATGGGATAACAAACTTAAACTTAGCACCAACAGGCATTAACTGAACGCCTTCTGTCCAACCAGGAATCACGCGATTTAGCGGGAACTTAGCCGTTTCGCCACGCTTGTAAGAGCTATCAAACTCAGTGCCATCGAGTAAAGTACCCACATAATCCACTTCTACAGTGTCTTCAGCTGCTGGCTTTTCGCCCGTTGCTGGCGTTAATACTTCATATTGCAAGCCCGACTCAGTGGTAACAACACCAGGCTTCGCTTTATTTTCTTCTAGGTATTTTTTACCATCTTCAATATTTTTTGCAGAAATGGCAGTAGCTTGTTCCTGACGCTTATCGTTTAGTTTTTTATCTAAACTCTGAAGAATGGTTTGCATATCTTCTTCAGTTAATTTCAACTGGTCATTCAAGCCATTAGTGAAACCAGTGACAATTAAAGTGCGATCTACTGGTAGACCTAACTCTTCTTGCTCTTTAATGTGACCTGACATGTAGCGACCGATTGAAGCGCCGACACTGTAAGCTTCTTTTTGCGCTTCTGTCGTCAACTCAACATTAGCACCAGCACTTTCTGTTTTTTCTTCTTTATTACAAGCAGATAGCCCAATAATGGCCAATGCTACTAACGATAATTTATAAATCGATTTCATTAAAGCTTCCTCAGCATCCTCAAGCGGTTACAATAACCTAAGCGCGACAACTTTATCCTAATTATCTCGGTTATACCAACTAGATTCTTTACGGGTTAACAGTGATTAATCTCACTTGATCAACTATAAAGACAGCAACTTAGGGAGCAAGTTCATGAAGAAAAACCTACTGCTGGTAATTTGTACGGTTCTTCTTGCTGCTTGTCACCCCAAAGCAGAAGATATTAGCGTGCTCACCACAGAACCAAGCTATAGCGCTAGCTTGTCAAGTAATGGGCAATTTGCCCTAGTTGCAACCCAAAGTAGCGGAGTGCAATGTTGGGATCTCAATACTCATACACTTAAATACCAATGGATACATGGCAATATCAATACCGGAGTCACTGGCACAGCAATTTCTCCCAATGGGATATTTGCCGCGTCCTTAAGCCGAGATTCTGTCGCTATGTGGAAAATTGCCGATGGTAAATCTTTAGGTTGGTGGTCTTTACCTTCATCCGGTGAAAGCGTCGCAATAGCAGACAATGGTGCGCTGCTTATTGGTTTAAGCGATGGTTCGGTTATATCGCTCAATGCAGCCCAAAGTGCTTTAATCCAATTTCTTGGTCATAAAGATCGCGTTAATAGCGTGGCACTCTCCGCAGATGGCCGTATAGCATTAACGGGCTCAAATGATATGCAAGCAATCCTTTGGCAAGCACAAACCGGACAACCGTTACATACCTGGACCTTAGACAGCCGTATAACCAAAGTGGCACTTAACGATAGTGGCAGTTTAAGCTTTATCAATGGCAGCACCAATGAAGCAAAAATTTGGGATAGCGCTAGTGGTAACCTTTTAAATAAACTGGATATTCAGCGCCGGCAAATGAACTTTTCGGCGGTAAGGTTTGTCAATCAAGATAGCCAAATACTCACAGGAACCCCCGCCAGAGAAGTGATACTCTGGCAACGAGATACCGGTAAGGAAATCGGCAAATGGCAGATTTCACTTACTAAAAACAGCCAAAGTCGAGGAGCCGTTGTATACTCAGTAGCAATTAGAGATACCAATAAAATCGTTAGTATCAGTAGCCAAGGCTTAGTTGAAACTTGGCAGCAATAGAGGTTAGTCATGCAAGGCGTACAAACACAGATTGAAGAGCTAGAAACTAAATTGGCTTTTCAGGAGCTCACCGTCGAAGAATTAAACCAAGAAGTGATCAAGTTAAATCGGCTCGTCTCCCATCAGCAGCACCAAATTCATATGTTAATTGGTAAGTTGCAAGACATGGAGCCGAGTAATATGGCCACTCAGGCTGAAGAAACGCCGCCACCACATTATTAACCTAATACTGTTAGTGAAGACTTTGATTAACAGGCGGGCAACGCAAAATATCCAGGGAATGCGATGTTTACATTTTTAAGACCCACAGCTCCCGTTTTATTACCCATAGCGTTAGTGGGTGAAGACATTCTCACGCAACGGGCCATCACGGTGCAACACTTTGACGCGGCGCTTACTGAGCTTGCCGAGCAAATGTCTGCCAGTATGACCGCGGCCCAAGGTGTTGGCATTGCAGCCCCGCAAGTACACAGCCCTTTAGCCCTATTTATTATGGCTTCACGCCCCAACGAGCGTTATCCCGATGCACCGAACATGGCGCCTGTGGTGGTGGTTAATCCGCGCATTGTTTATGCTTCGAGTGACTTAGTCGACGGGGAAGAGGGTTGCCTGTCTGTGCCTGGACAAAGATTTAGCATACAAAGACATAAAACCATTGAAGTCCGTTATCAGAATTTACAAGGCGAGTGGCAACAGGCAGAATTAACTGACTTTATTGCACGTATTTTTCAACATGAATTCGATCACCTTCAAGGGATCACTTTGCTTGAGCGTTCGCGGATGCCAGAACAAACACACACTTTGTCAGCCCAACCTACTACCGTAAAAGGTGAAGCACAATAATGAAACTGTCCTTCGTTACCCCTTTATGCCGACCTTTTACAGCGCCAGTATTAACGCTAGGTTTAGTATTAGGCTTATCAGGATGCGCTTACAACAGTATTTTTATTAATTATCCTGCACAAATTGAGCCGATTAAACAGCAACTTAATAGTGCAACTCCATTGGCGGATATTGATAAACTAACAAGTAATATCACAGGTAAAGATGGCCTACTCTACGCCCAAGAAGCTGGCCGTATAACCCAAGTAGCAGGTGACTTTGCGCGCAGTAAACAATATTACCAACAAGCGGTCGATGCCTATATCGCCTTTGATGATAAAGCCAAAATTAGTGCTAGCGGCATTGGTGCCACCGCAAGTAGTTTAGTGTTAAACGATAATGCGATCCCCTATCGAGGTCCTGGATATGAACGTATTATGTTGCATCAATATCAGGCACTTAACTATTTGTTTAGTGGCGATTATCAAGGCGCTTTAGTTGAGGTTCGTCGCAGTAACGAGCTGCAAAGTAGCGAGCAAGAGCGCTATCAAAAATCACAACAGTCAGTGCAGGCCATGGCAAACGGCACTATCGATGCCGAAGTGAACAAGCTAGGTCAGGCGGCGGGGACAGTGACCAGCTCCTTCTTAAACGCCTACAGTTATTACACTACCGGCCTGCTGCATGAAGTGTTGGGCGAGCCTAATGATGCTTATATCGATTATCGTAAAGCCGCACAAATCACTCCCGATAATACTTATTTACAACAAGATCTTGTGCGCCTAGCTAAGCAACTTGCTATGCCACAATATGATGAGTTTAAACGCCGTTGGGGTGATGCTAAGCTACCTAATCCACAAGATGGCCAAGTTATTTTGATGGTCGAGCGTGGCTTTGTGCCCGCAAAACAATCTCTCACAGTACCCTTTACCATCCACGGCAACTGGCAGACCGTGTCGTTAGCGACTTATATGCCAAACAATACTTTTGTACCAGAGACGCAAGTACAAGGCTTAGGTACAGTGCTGAAAACAGAACCAATTGCTAATATAGATGCGTTAGCTATCACTGCACTGAAAGAAGAACTGCCCGCCACGTTAGTGCGCCAAGTGGCTCGGGTGTACGCTAAGTCGGAAATGGCATATCAAGTCGAAAAAAGTGGCAGCCCTGGTAATAATGCCGCGAATATCGGAAGTATTGCCATGCAGATTTTTAACGTAGTAACGGAGCAAGCTGACCGCCGTAGTTGGTTAACGCTTCCAAAACAAGCACAAATCGGGCGGCGTTATCTAAACGCAGGTGAATACACTTTGCAGATAGATAAAGCGCCACCGGCAAAAATTGATGTTGCAGCAGGCAAAACCACTCTAGTCTGGGCAATTGATACTGGTAATTACACCCGTATTTATTCAATAATCATCTAGTCTAGCGCAAGATGAATTTGGATAAGACGCGTGTTATTGGGTTTATACAATCACAAAATGGAACTGACTATGAAACAATTTAAACTGATTTTTGTGCTGGCTGCGGTGATCGGGCTGGCTGCATGTCAATCTAAAGTTGAGTATGGCGATGCCACCGAAGTTGAAACCGTCAACGAAAACTTTGGCTCAACCGATCTTCAAGCTATTGCGGCCAAAATGGTCGATAGCATGATGACATTCCCACCGATTGTGGCAATGACAGCCAACAATCGCCCGATTCTGTTCGTCGATAGCATCAAAAATAAAACCTCTGAGCATATCGATACCGAATCAGTGACCGACTCTATCAGTAACAAACTATTACGTTCAGGTAAGTTCCGTTTTATCGATATGACCAAAGTAGATGCCGTTCGTAAGCAGCTAGATTACCAAAACAACACTGGCATGGTTGATCCCTCAACCGCTATTAAGTTTGGTCGTCAAATCGGCGCTCAATACATGTTATACGGCAATTTATCCAGCATCGTTAAGCAAGACGGTAGCACTAAAGACGTGTACTACAAGATGACAATGCGTTTAATGGATTTAGAAACAGGCTTAATTGAATGGTCTGATGAAAAAGAAATCCGTAAAACAAAGTCTAAGTCTTTCTTGGGCTTATAATTATCTTATCGAACTCAATACTGCAGGTATCGAGTTTTCACAAAGCCAGCTTAAATGCTGGCTTTTTTTTACATATTTAACATTGGTTATCCTAGGTAAATAAGGTAGTGTACTCGGCCAAAATACCCTGCAATGATGACGCTATAAATTACCCCTGCTGCCAGCTAAGGGCCCACCTTAGCCATGCAAGCTTGTGTGATAGCGAACGCTCACTCTGCAGCTTAAAAATCAATTTTTGAAGGATTTAAGTTGTGAACTTGTTTAAAGCCAGTTTGGTTGCCCTTACCTGTAGTGTATTAATGTCGTGCGCAACGCATAGCACGCTGAATACCGCACCGCGCGATACCAGTGCTTATATCAGTCAATATCAGGCGGCACTTCGCTCACAGCTCATTTCAGATGTTCGTTATGAACTGGATTTTAAACTCACGGGTGAGGCTGAGTTTTCTGCCACGTCAAAGGTCACATTTAGGTTAAGTGAAGTCCCAAAACAGTTAAGCCTAGACTTAAATAAAGCACAGATAAAACGATTTTTAATCAATGGCACAGCGATATACCCCAACTATAATGGCGCCTACATCAGTTTAAATACGCGTCTACTAACCTCGGGAGAAAACACTGTTGAGGTGCAATTTACCCGCGCTCACAGTACCAACGGTGAAGGTTTACATCGTTTCCAAGATCCGGTAGATGGCAAAGTTTATCTTTATTCTCATTTTGAACCCGCTGCAGCTCAACAGATGTTTGCGGTGTTTGATCAACCCGATATCAAAGCTAACTATCAAATTACTGTCACCGCCCCTAAAGACTGGCAAGTGATTAGCTCAATGCGTGAAACACAAGTCACTCCAGCAGGTGCTTATAACCGCTGGAGCTTTCCTGACACGCCTAAACTGAGTCCATATAACTTCTCGATGCACGCTGGCCCCTACCATGTGTGGCAAGATAATTCAGGTCGTTATCCAATGCGTTTATTTGCCCGTGAATCAGTGGCAAATCAAGTGACACCACAAGATTGGTTTACCTACACTAAACAAGGGTTAACTTTCTTTGATAACTACTTTGGCATTGCTTACCCGTTTAAGAAATACGATCAAATTCTAGTACCAGACTTTCTCTATGGCGCCATGGAAAACGCAGCCGCAGTGACTTTTTCTGAAGATATTTTCCTGCATAAAGCGGCGATGACAGCCGATCAAAAGCAAAGTCTTGCTGGCGTTATCATGCACGAAATGGCACATCAATGGTTTGGCGATCTCGTCACCATGAAATGGTGGAATGGTCTATGGCTTAATGAAAGCTTTGCTTCTTTCATGGGCACACTCGCGACTCAAGAAGCAACTGAGTTTACTAATGCGTGGCGTAATTTTTATGCCACCGGTAAACAAAAAGCCTACGAGCAAGATAGCCTAGTCACCACTCACCCCATTGAAGTGCCTGTCGCGACAACCCAAAATGCCTTTGATAATATCGATGCGATTACTTATCAAAAAGGCGCATCAACACTAAAACAACTGCGCCACTTGCTAGGCGATATGGTGTTTCGCCGTGGCGTAAGTAATTATTTAAAGCAATACAGCTATCAAAATGCTGAATTAGACGATTTTATCAATAGCCTCAGTAAAGCCGCAGGCCGTGATTTAACCGCGTGGACTCAAGAATGGCTCTATAGCGCTGGTGTCAATACGATTAAAGCGGAATACCGTTGTAATGGTAACCGCATTAGCGCGTTTAGTCTGGTGCAGCTGCCAGCAAGTGCTGAACTGCCCACCTTGCGCGAACAAAAAGTTCAAGTGGCCCTGTTTACTCAATCACGTTCTGGCTTGAGAAATGACATTACCGTGCCTGTGACTTACAAGGGCAGCCGTACTGAAGTCAGCCAACTGGTTGGCGAACGCTGCCCTGATTTAGTGTATCCAAACTTTGATGATTGGGGTTTTGTCAAAGTAGAGCTCGATAAAAAATCCTTTAAAACTGCTCAGCAACAACTGAGTAATGTATCAGATCCACTGCTGCGTTCTATGCTATGGCAAAGCCTGTGGGACAGTGTTCGCGAGGGGAAATTAAGCCTAGAACAATATCTCAGTACTGTTTTTGTCAACGCGCCAGCAGAGTCTGATTACACTATCGTCGGTCAGATTATTGATAGCATGTTGCGCTCAAAGGAATATTTAGCGCAAATTGCACCGATTCAACAAAATTACGCTGAAAATGCCATCAAAGGCTTAAGCCAAATGAGCCTGAGAAAGACGATGGAAAGTAAAGACGATAATGACTTTCAGCGCCGCTGGTTTAATGCCTATGTCAGTTTAGCGAGCGATAGGGATTCACTGCGTCATTTAGCGCAGCTACTGGACGGCGATACCAAAATTAAAGGATTAACCTTAGATCAAGATTTACGTTGGGCAATCATTATTCAACTGAATCGTTATGATTTCCCCAATGCATTGCAGCGTTTAAACACTGAAGCTGCAAAAGATAATTCTGATGCAGGCGAAAAAGCGGCACTTGCTGCAGAGGTTATTCGCCCAGAGGTTAGCGCAAAACGTCGTTGGTTAAGTAAAGTCCACCAAGACAGCTTGCCCTTTGCTAAACAACGGATTATCATGGCCAACCTTTATCCTGCAGAGCAAAAGCTATTAAGTGCTGCAACCACTGAAGAACGCCTGTCGAGCTTAAACGATATGGACAAAAAAGGGCCGGTATTTATGCGCAACTACGGTTACAACCTGATCCCTACAGATTGTAATTACACAAGTATTGCAGCATTAAATAACGTCCTCGATAGTCAAACTGGATTATCGAATCTCGCTCGCCGCACTTTACTCGAGACCCGCCAAAAAGAGCAGCGTTGTGTACTCATAAAAAATACTATGGCTCACTAAAGGCCATACCCTAAAGAAGAAGCTCTACCAAGTAATGCCGTTCACTTAAAAGTGTACGGCATTTTTATTTGGTCTAATTGGATACTTTTTTTGCTCATTTTAAGCACTCTTGGATAAACCCTTTCCCGTTTACCATCCAACTTAAATTGCAGTGCATTGTGTCCTATATCCAATACGTCTCACAGGACACTCCCCGGCGCTTGTGATGGCAGTTGTGCCAGTTTGAAGATGATATGACTCGCAGCATCCCGAAAGCTCAGTTGATGAATGATGTTTGATGAATGATAGAAATACAGCCTTCAGTGCTGTGTCATTCTCCATAACATTTACGTTATTTAAGACTATATTGTATTTGAGGAAATAACTGGCTTTACTGTCGGCTTAATCTCTGCCTCTCTAATCTAGGTTATCAGTATATAAGTACTGAGGATTAGACACCGTTAAATCAAGGTTATCCGTACTGGAACATCTCATTCATGGCTAATGTTTTTGTGATTACAGTCGCTATACTATAACAAAGCCAAAATGATAACCAAATGTTAAAGGTAATGAATTATGCAAACAACACTCAAAGCAAGACTGCTGTTAAGCAGTCTTTTTGCAGTACTGCTCACGATTGCAGTGCTAGTCAGCATATCCAGTTATTTCATTAGAAATAATGCATTGATAAATACTCAAAACGAGATTGATCAATTAGCCAATACTTTTGCGCAAGGGATTGGTTTATGGGTACAAGATAGAAAGACAGCCATAACGAGCTTGAAGAAAACTATCGAAGCAAATCCTAATACTGACGTTACACCATTTTTACTACAAGCCCATAATGCTATGGGCTTTGCCCTCACCTACTATGGTGACGAGCAAGGTAATATGTACCGCCAAGATCCAGCGCTATATGTAGCAAATTATGACCCTAGAGTTCGGAGCTGGTACACAGATGCAAAGGCTGCTAATGCGACAATCATGACTGCCCCATATATCAGCGCAACATTAAAAAAACAAGTTGTCACTATTGCTGAGCCAGTGATGACTGCGGGGAAACTAATAGGTGTTGCAGCGGCTAACTTAACCATAGATCAGTTAACAGATGCAGTACAACGCTTAGAAGTACCAGGTAAAGGTTATGCATTGATGGTTGATAATAAAGGACTTATCATCAGCCACCCTAATAGTCAGCTAAATACTCAACAACTGACTAAAATTGATGATAATTTTAGTAACAGCTGGTTAGCACTGCGTACCAATGCCAACACTATGGAAGAACGTAACCTCGATGGGGCGACTAAATTAGTCTATGTAGCAGCAATTCCATCAACGGATTGGGCGCTAGTATTCGTGATGGATAAAAAAGAAATAATGACACACGCCACGACATTAGCTTGGTGGATGTCTGCCGTGGGTATCGCTCTTTTAATACTATTTGGTTTAATTTTATTCGCTATATTCAAAGTACAATTTAAAGACCTCGAACGCGTTGCTCAAGCCCTCAATGACATAGCCGAAGGTGAAGGTGATTTGACCGTGCGTATTCATACAGCAAACAAGCACGATGAAATTGGTATGTTAGCATCGGGCTTTAACCGCTTTGTCGAACGCCTTCACGGCATGATCTCTCGCATGCATAAGATTGCAGGTCAACTCGAGTATCAAGCCAAAGGCAGCAGTGCATCGGCAACCGATAACAGCCAGCGTATTGAAGTACAACAGGATGAAGTGACAATGGTAGCCACCGCCGTGACCGAAATGGCCAGCGCAACCGAAGAAATTGCCAGCAATGCAGAGCATACAGCGCAGACAGCACAAAATGCGGTTGGGCTGTCAAATAATGGTCATAAACAAGTCGCCCAAAGCCAACTATCCATCCGTAATTTAGCCAGTGAAGTTGAAACTGCTGGGCGTATTATTGGTGAGCTGAATGAGCACTCACAAAAAATCAACAGTATCTTGCTGACTATCAGTGGTATCGCCGAGCAAACCAACTTACTCGCACTTAATGCAGCCATTGAAGCCGCACGAGCAGGTGAACAAGGTCGTGGCTTTGCAGTAGTTGCAGATGAGGTTCGTGTACTGTCACAGCGCACTCATTCATCGACACAAGAAATTCAGGCGATGATCGAAACCTTACAACAAACTGCAGCCAAAGCCGTTAAGTCTATGACTCAGAGCCATGAAATGGCAGAAACTAGCGTGAATGATGCCAATTCAGCCAGCGAAAGTTTAATACTCATCAGCAAAGCGATTAATGATATTTCAGATATGGCTAGCCAGATAGCAACAGCAGCGGAAGAACAAACTTCGGTCACTAGCGAAATTAATCGCAATACTGAGTCGATTCGTGAGGTATCGGAAAACCTTTCGATTGAAGCACAAACCTCTATGGTCCAAGCTCAAGAACTAGCACATTTAGCTGCGTCACTACAGCAGGAAGTGAATAGCTTTAAGCTTTAAAGCAAGACGCTACCTGACCGCTAGTATAATAATACCCGCGAATGTCACTGATATTCGCGGGTATTTAATTAGTGACGTTATGCTTTTTAACTCTTAGTTGTTAAACGATAAAATGGTTCTAACCCAATAAATTACCTAAATAAATTGGGGCTTAATTCATTTTAGCCGCGACTTCATCGGGAGCATCAAAGTCAGAACGAACTGATTGAGACATCACATGTACGGTTCTTAATCCTTGATAGCCCATTTCAATTCGATTTCCGCCATTCTTTTTTGCTTTATACATAGCTGCATCTGCACAGGAAAGTAACTGCTTTTCATCCAAGCCATGCTCTGGATACAAGGCAATGCCAATACTTGGCAGTATGAATTGCTGTTGTTCAGCAAGTTCAAAAGGTTGATTCAATGCTTGTAATATTTTTTGAGCAGCAATCAAAGTATTCTGAGCAGAGTCAACACGTTCGAGTAAAATAACAAACTCATCCCCGCCAAAACGTGCAACCGTATCTGTGCCCCTCACACAACTCACTATCCGCTGGGCTGTTTCTTGCAGTAATAAATCCCCTACGCTGTGTCCAAAGGTGTCATTAATCCATTTAAATTTATCTAAGTCCAAATAAAGCAAGGAGAAGTAACTTGATTCTCTATGAGCGCGATATAACGCCTTTTGAAACCTATCATAGAAGAGCTCTCTATTGGGTAACTGTGTCAGTTGATCATAAAGTGCAATATGCTCTAGCCGGGCAAGCATCTGGCGGCGCTCAATAGCAAAGGCAATTTGTGTCGATACAAATTCCAATAGTTCACGGTCTTGATGGGTATAAGAAGCAGAATCAGGCTCACTATGCATCATCAAAGCACCAATAACGCCTTTTTGTAGTTTTAACGGCACGCCTAGCCAGCTTAAATTGTGACTATCGAGCTCCTCCTGCATCATCTCGGGATAGCCAGCTAAACATGATGGACACAGTAATAATGATTCTGCACTGTGGATAACTTGCTCTGTGAATACACAAAAGCGACTAATATCAAGATGTACATTTTCTTGGGCCATCACTTTATAGGGGAAACTGAGATCGTTTAAATCTTGATCATACAATGCGATAGCAAAATTTGTAGCCGGTAGGAGTTTAGCAATAATTTCGTGAATTCTGCGATATAGCGCAAGGAGATCTTCTGCAACATGCACGGCTTCAGAAATCTGGTATAAGGCGGTTTGTCTGCGCTCTGCATTTCTATTTTTAGTGACATCTCTGGCAACGGCTACCCGCTGTTGGTAAGTCTCAGACCAACGGGCAGACCATAGAATATCAATAACAACACCATCTTTACGCACATAACGGTTTTCAAAATCGACTTTAAATCGACCTGCCATAATTTCATTAGCCGTTGCAAGGGTGCGCGCTCTATCCTCAGGTAAGACAAGCTCAAGCATTTGCATACCGACCATTTCGTCAGGAGTATAACCAAAGATACGCTCGGCCCCAGCACTAACAAACTCAAATCGTCCCGTTTTATCAACAACACAGATAGCATCTAAAAGAAGGTCTATAAAATTACTTAAGGAAGTGTAGCCATCATTATTCACACAAGGCTCCAATAAATATCGATAACCAGCTAAATCTAATAATAAACGTAAATCATACTATTAGAGTAGGTTAATTATTTAAATCATTCCATGATAGTTCAGCTTAACTTAAACTAAATTCACAATAATCTGAACAAATGTACTGACGGATAATGTATAGCTGCCCGCTTAAGCTTAAATGAAATAATGTTAGCAGCATAAAACCAGATGATAACAACTAGGTTAAATCTCAACATTCCACAAACGCTAGTTAGACTGAAGGAATTTATTTTTGGAACAACGCTTTTCTTCCTCACATAATCCCACAAATTTACGCCTTGGACTTGCTATGTGGTCACACCCTCATTGGCAAGAGAGTATTTATGGCCAAGGGGTTAAGCAGGCTGAAAGGCTCGCACGCTATGCAACTATTTTTAATACTGTAGAAGGTAATACCAGTTTTTATGCTACGCCAGCACAGAAAACCGTGCTGAATTGGAACAGTGCCACGCCCGATGATTTTCGCTTTACCTTTAAGCTGCCGCAAACGATTACGCATCAAAAACGATTACAATATTGCGCCCAAGAATTAAAAGACTTCTTTCAAATTATGGCGCCATTAATCGACAAAACCGGCATGTGGAAAATTCAACTCCCAGCACATTTTGGCCCAGAGTTACTCTCAGTGCTGAGCCAATTTTTAGAGCAAGTCCCACAGGGATTGACCTATGGTGTTGAGGTGCGGCACCCTGCTTTTTTCGCCAAAGGTGATGCAGAGCGAGAACTGAATCGATTATTAATAAAAAAGAAGGTCAATCGTATCATCATGGACAGCCGCCCACTCTTCGCCTTACCACCGAGTAACGTAGCTATTATCGATGCCCATAAGAAAAAACCGCGAGTTCCGGTGCATGCTATCGCGACCGCTAATCACCCTGTAGTACGTTTTATTGGGCAACCTGACGATGCCGTAGCGCAACTATCACAGCAAGGTGTTAGTGCTTTACCCAAAGATAACGATGTCTTTTTCGATAATTGGCTAGCCCAACTGCCGCAGTGGCTTAAAGAAGGACGAGAACCCTATCTATTTATCCATACGCCCGATAATCACCACGCGCCCGAACTCGCGATTCGTTTATATCAAAAACTGCGAAACCAAATTGCAGCACAAATTCAACTCGCCGAGATAAACCTGCTTGAGAAAAAACCTGAAGATACTAGCGCGCAGATGGGACTCTCTTGGTAAACCTCTAAACCAAAACGCTAAACGCTAACGCAGAAAATAGTGTTAGCACTTAGTATCGAACGAGATGACTGGATAAATGAACTAGCCAAAAAGTGTATTGGCGAGAATAAACACTCCAGCAGCAAGCAGCATAGTAATGGGTAACGTGAGTATCCAAGCGAGCATGATTTGCTTAATCGTTTGACTCTGCAAACCCGAACGATTTGCAACCATAGTGCCTGCCACAGCAGAGGACAAAATATGCGTTGTCGATACAGGCATCCCCGTTAAGCTTGCAATGCCAATCGAGGCCGCTGCGGTTACCTGCGCAGCAATACCTTGGCTATAAGTCATACTCGATGAGCCAATTTTTTCTCCAACGGTATAAACGATGCGTCGCCAGCCTACTAAGGTGCCACAACCCAGCGCTGTCGCAATGGCAATGATGACCCAAAGAGGCGCATATTCAGTGGTTTTAGTAAGGTCTTGACGCCACTTAGCTAACGAACGTAAATCTTTAGCAGGCAGATCTAATTTTGCGACTTGGCGAGCAGTATCATCAATACAGAGTAATAACCGTCGCACTTCTCGTCGTTCTTCTATGCTCATGTCTTTATAAGTCGAGACTTTGGTTAAGTGATGGTCGAGTCGTGACATCGCAGGCAAAACATTGGCCGAAGAGCAATGGGCTAACATATTGTCGGGGGCATTTAAAGTAGCATTAAAATCAATCACCTCAGCGATAACCGCTTGATTGCGATCGTAAATCGCCATAATGCGTCTATTCGCATCTTGCGTTTTTTCCAAATCGTAGGCTTGGCTACCCATATCCAAAGCGAAATAAGCTGGCGCAACACAAATAAGCACCAGCATCACTAAGCCAATGCCTTTCTGCCCATCGTTAGAACCATGGGCAAAACTTACGCCCATAGCAGAGACAATCAAACTTACCCTTGCCCAAAACGGCGGATGTTTTTTGCCATTGATTTGTATCTGTTCATCTGGGGTGCGATGAATTTTATGTTTCTTCCAAATCAATTTCATCACGAGCAGGAATATCGCGGCCATCACAAACCCTAACGTAGGAGAAATGATTAAGGACAACATGATTTGTGATGCTTTAGAAAGATTAATGCCTTGTAGAATAGGTAGATGGTTCATCCATGCAAATGCCCCACCCACACCCATAATCGAGCCAATCAAGGTATGAGAGCTCGATGCCGGAATACCAAAATACCAAGTACCTAAGTTCCAGATAATGGCCGAAAATAACAACGAAAACACCATCAATAAACCTTGGCTAGAATCCATACCCAGCAAAGAGTCTACCGGCAGTAAATGCACTATCGCATAAGCAACGCCTAAGCCGCCTAACAACACACCAGCAAAGTTACATAATGCAGAGGAAACAACAGCGAGGTTTGCAGGCATAGCTTTGGTATAAATAACCGTTGCCACGGCATTGGCTGTGTCGTGAAAACCATTAATAAATTCGTATGCCAATACAAAAAGGACCGCAAGCACTAATCCCACTGACCAGCCAAAACCGAGTGTAGCGAACATCTCAAACATAAAATACTGACCCTAAATGGTAACGGCTACAGATTACGCCCAAGTTTGGCTTCTGTTACAGTGAAAAATGATTTAAATAGTCAAAAAGTGAATTAGCCCTCAATAATTCAGCGCTAAACTTGCAACAAAACAGCGTCTCTTTGCACCGTTAAACACCAAGTTTATTATTAAAATAAAAACGTCAGCTAAGTTAGCTGACGTTTTAGGTTATTCACTTATCGATTATTTATTGCAGATGACCTGCGTTATGTAGTTCACGGTCATTTTGAGCAGGTGGACTCCATTGATACATCCATGTCTCAGACAACGGCTGACCATCAACTTCTAAATACACTCGTAAATTGATCGGCTCAACGCTGTCATCTGGCGGCACTATGTCAAACATCGCGCGGTAACCATTGATAGACGCCAGCGGGCGCGCTGATTCAATTTCTACTTTGCCAGCAGAGGTACTAATCATAGCTTTAACCTGGGTGTCTTTACCTATCATAGGTAAAGTACCACCGGCAAAATCTACCACAAAACGTTTACTGTAGTATTTTCGTTTCTGACCAACCACACCACCAATGCCAGTGAAAGTATCGACAACACGAGCGCGGGGCGATTGTACTGGTGGAATGCCGCCCCAATACATGTTGTAGCTATACAGCAATTCTTGTCCTGGTAAAATCGGCTCTGCCGGATTCCAGAAAGCCACTATGTTATCGAAGGTTTCATCCAGCGTAGGGATTTCAACTAACTGCACAGAACCTTTACCCCAACTACTGGTCGGCTCAATCCATAAACTGGGGCGTTTATCATAAAACACGCCGTCGTCTTGGTAGCGATCAAAGTTACGATCACGTTGTAGTAAACCAAAACCTTTTGGGTTTTCATCACTGTATGCATTAAATCGCAGATTTTCTGGATTACCTAACGGACGCCAAATCCATTCACCGTTACCTGTGTGCATAGCTAAGCCATCAGTATCATGAATTTCAGGACGCCAATCATAGCCAGTGCGGCGATCATTCTCACCCACCATAAACATACTGGTCAGTGGCGCCACACCTAAACGTTCGATGGCTTTGCGTGGATACACAGCAACATCAACTTTCATTTTTAAACGTTCGCCTGGCTCGATATCAAAGCGATAAGCTCCTGTAACACTCGGCGAATCTAACAAGGCATATACTGTAGTAATATTCGACCCTGGTTTAGGTTTTTCTAACCAAAAGTCAGTGAACATGGGGAACTCTTCTGGCTTAGGCATCGCCGTATCTACCGCTAAACCTCGAGCAGATAGACCATATTGCATCTCTTGGCCCACAGCGCGGAAATAACTAGCACCGAGGAAAGCCACAACATCACGCTCCCAATCGGTATTGAATTGCATACGGAAACCCGCAAATCCAAGATCTTTAGGTAACTGACTGCCCTTGACCTTTGACTTACCGTAATCAAACATCGAAGGCGAATAGTCGATGGGTTTCGCCTTGCCTTCATTTAACTCATAAATATGAATTGGCGTGTCAAAATACAGCCCAAGGTGAAATAGCTCAGCGCGAAACTGAGATTCTTGATCACGCCATAAGGCGGCTTTTTTCTTGAAATGAAATTGTTGGTAATCATCCCAGCTCATGCCTTGCAGGCTTTTAGGCAATTCGCCTTTATGGCTCTCATAGGGTTGTGATGCCATAGTTCGGGCATAACCTTTAAGCCAAGCATAACTAAACTCTTCACCTTCTGGCGATGCTTGTTTGCCCGCAGCGCAAGCTGAAAGACTTAGTAATACACTACAGGTTAACAATACGCTGCCAACCATACGCTGCAAACGGCCGCGACGACTAGAGGATTGAGCTTCAATCGACGATGCTGTCATCATCGATTGCGGATAAACATTTTTTTGTTCGAGAAATAAGTTGGGTTGCATAAGCAGACTCTGAATTGGTGTAACTTCCTGACACTTCTCTGCAAGTTTAACTAATTTGCAGCGATAGCCCTATGGAGAACTGTTGATGACAGCAGTAACAATACAGCTATCGGCAGCAATTCACCAGAATCTAACATACTTTCTATTGAATGGAATATGTGATGTTAGCTATTTTCAATATTGATACTTATTTATGAAAAGAGAATTAACAAACTTAACGTTTTTTCAGCACAAAAACTTATCATACGCAAAGATCCTCACTCGTCATTAAAAGCTTGTCACAGCCAGAGTAGGCCTATTACTTTTCTTTAGCTGAAATCTGCAACATGACGATAAGCCAATCCAAACTGGTGCACTAAAAAGCTGTTGGGTCTAGCAATGGGAAAAAATAAAGGCTGCAAAATGCAGCCTTTATTTATACTAGCTCAATTATTAAATAAGCTCATTCACCTATTCGCTTGAGACCTACTTAGCCTCGGCGACAGGTTTACGCTTATTGTGCGCAATAATTAATGCGACTAAACAGACAACGCCAACAATAATACCAACTGGCTGACTCCAAGATTGTGGTAAACCTAAGCCAATACCTGCCGTCATAATATAAGACACCGTCACACTGGTGCCACCAATCGCTGGTAAACTAACAATCCAATGGAAAGTACCGCGATCAAATAAATATTTAGTCGCTAACCACAACACACTGGTCGACAACAACATATTTGAGAAGGCAAAGTAACGCCAAATCAATGTGAAATCGATTTTAGTCATAAAGTACGCAATTACCAGAATTGGTACTGCTACGAATAAGCGATTTCGCATACTCTGTGGAATGTGGAACGCATCAATGATGGTTAATCGTAGCGATCTAAATGCGGTATCACCCGAAGTTATAGGGAATACTGCCACCGCAAGAATTGCCATCACACCACCAAACACGCCAAGGTATGAGGTTGCAACCTGATTAACGACTAATCCTGGACCACCTTGTGCAAGTACGGCTTTAAGTTCAATGTAGCCACCAGGGAATGCAGCAATACCAGCAATCGCCCATACACACGCCACCACACCTTCAGCGACCATAGCGCCATAATACACAGGGCGAACATACTTCTCGTTGGTTAAACAACGGGCCATAATAGGCGCTTGAGTTGAGTGGAAACCACTAATTGCACCACACGTAATGGTTACAAATAGCAGCGGCCATACTGGCAGGCCATCAGGGTTTGGTGCGAGTAAATCGTTGTTGTAATGGCTGTGATCAAAATAAGCAAATATATCGCCAATTTCTGGCAACTGAGGCGCATTCATTAATAATGCGACCGCAATTGATGTGGTCATAACGATCATCAATAAACCGAACGCGGGGTACAATTTAGTGATGATTTTATCAATTGGCAGCATAGTAGCAAAAAAGTAATAAGCTAAAATGACTAACACCCAAAAGGTATTATTGCTAAAAATAGTATCTTTAAAAAAGTCGAGATTACTGAGTAATCCTGCTGGGCTCATGATGAAAACAACGCCTACAAAAAACAACAGCATAGCGGTGAATAACAGCATTACGCCTTTAAAGTAGATATTAAAATAATGGCCTGCAATTTCAGGCAAGCTTTTACCATCTTCTTTAATACTCAGCACACCAGAAAAGTAATCGTGTACTGCACCGCCGATAATATTACCCAGTACAATCCACACTAAAGCGATGGGGCCATATAGTGCTCCCAAAATAGGGCCAAAAATGGGACCTATACCCGCGATATTAAGAAACTGGATTAAAAACGCTTTTGCAGGATGAACTGGCACGTAATCGACGCCGTCCTGAAATTTTTCTTGTGGGGTTTTAGCTTTAGGGTCTATACCCGCTTGTCGCTCGACAAAGGGGCTATAAAACTTGTATGCAAGCACGAGAAGTGCAATACAAATAAAGAAAATCAACATTTTTTTATTATCCATGTTTTAGAAGGTCATATGACGTAGAGTTTCATTGAGTTAGCTATCTAGGTCAAGCGACTGAGCACTAGACTAAGGTCGAGTAGATTATTTGAAACCGCCACAGCAGTACTATTTTTCTAAAAAAAATATTTAAAAATGTATCGAACTGTATCTGGGTATTTTCTATTATTGTGAACTCTTCAACTGTTAGTATTCTGTATTGGCGCAAACGATTTTTTAATCGGTGTAGCTAAATCGCAATGCTTTATCGTGACATATCTCTAGCCATGCTCACCGAGGTCACTCAGCATTAATGTGTAAAAAACAAAAACCAGCCGTTGGCTGGTTTTTTTATCATATTCATATCTGTAATAGTGGAGAGCAATAATTCATTCGTTACAGTGTAAATAAACCCACACAGCGAGCGCTATCATGGGCTATTTGACAGTATTACGCCTGTGGGCGCATAGCAGGGAATAGGATCACGTCACGGATAGTATGAGTGTTAGTGAACAACATCACTAAACGGTCGATACCAATACCTTGACCTGCCGTTGGTGGCAAACCGTGTTCCAGTGCAGTGATGTAATCTGCATCGTAGAACATAGCTTCATCGTCGCCAGCATCTTTCGCATCAACCTGCGCTTTAAAGCGTTTATCTTGATCTTCAGCATCGTTCAGCTCGCTAAAGCCGTTAGCCACTTCGCGGCCACCGATGAAAAACTCAAAACGGTCGGTGATGAAATGGTTGTCATCGTTACGACGTGCCAGTGGTGAAATATCTGCTGGGTAGCCAGTGATAAAGGTAGGCTGCATTAATTGCCCTTCAGCTGTTTCACCGAAGATTTCTTCAAGCAACTGACCACAAGTCCAGAACTTTTCAATTTTCATGCCTAAGCTTTTTGCCAAATCGCGCATGAACTCAACATCTTTAACTTGTTCATAGGTCATAGCTTGGATAGTAGCGTTATCAGGATTGTATTTCTGAATCGCTTCTAACATGCTTAAACGCGCGTATGGACCGCCAAAATCAACCGTGTGCTCACCATATGGCATTTGCGCACTGCCGAGCAATTCAATCGCAATTGAGCTGAGCATTTCTTCGGTTAAGTCCATTAAATCATTGTAATCAGCGTAAGCCATATAGAATTCCATCATAGTGAATTCAGGATTATGGCGTGGCGATAGACCTTCGTTACGGAAGTTACGATTGATTTCGAACACTCGCTCAAAACCACCAACGACTAAACGCTTTAAATACAATTCTGGTGCGATACGCAAATACATTGGCATATCTAAAGCATTATGATGAGTGACAAAAGGACGGGCCGAAGCACCACCGGGGATCACGTGCATCATAGGGGTTTCAACTTCCATGAAGTCTTTTTTGATCATGAAGTTACGGATTGCAGAAACCACTTTAGAACGCATAATAAAGGCATTGCGCGAATCTTCGTTAACAATCAAATCAACGTAACGCTGACGGTAACGCATTTCTTGATCGGCAAGACCATAATAATCTGCAGGCAATGGACGCAGTGCCTTGGTCAGTAGCTCGTACTGTTCCATGTTGACGTATAAATCGCCTTTACCAGATAAATGCAACTGACCCGTCACGCCGATAATATCGCCGATATCTAGACCTTGGTAACGCTCTTTCAAATCGCCCTGTACACTCTTTTCAGCATAAGCTTGAATACGGCCAGATACGTCTTGGATCACTAAAAAAGGACCACGTTTGGCCATGATACGGCCAGCAATGCTGGTCTTAAAACCTAAGGCTTCAAGTTCTTCTTTCGTCTTATGGCCATACAACTCTTGCAGTTCAGCCGCTTTATGAGTGCGACGGAACGTATTAGGATGTGCATTAGCACTGCAGTTTGGGCGAATGCTATCTAGCTTGGCACGGCGCTCGGCGATCAGTTTGTTCTCGTCTATTACTTGTTCAGTCATCTTAATTTCTCGTCTATAGCTTGAATTAATTACAGCCCAGATTTCAAACTGGCTTCGATAAACTTGTCCAGATCACCATCGAGCACCGCCTGCGTGTTACGGGTCTCAACGCCTGTACGTAAGTCTTTAATACGGGCATCGTCTAATACATAAGAGCGAATTTGGCTACCCCAACCGATATCAGACTTTGCATCTTCAGCAGCTTGCTTATCCGCATTTTGCTTATGCATTTCTAACTCAAACAGCTTGGCTTTCAACTGTTTCATCGCAGCGTCTTTGTTTTTATGCTGAGAACGGTCGTTTTGACACTGCACGACGGTGTTTGTCGGTAAGTGAGTAATACGAATGGCTGATTCCGTTTTGTTAACGTGCTGACCACCCGCGCCAGATGCGCGGTAAGTATCAATCCGTAGATCCGATGGATTGATATCAATGGTGATATCGTCATCGATTTCTGGATAAACAAATACTGAGCAAAATGAGGTATGACGACGACCCGATGAGTCAAATGGCGATTTGCGCACTAAACGGTGTACGCCTGTTTCGGTGCGTAACCAACCAAAAGCATATTCGCCAGTGAATTTAATGGTCGCGCCTTTAATACCAGCGACATCACCATCGGTGACTTCCATTAATTCAGGGCTAAAACCATGGGCATCGCCCCAACGTAGATACATACGCAGTACCATGTTGGCCCAATCTTGGGCTTCTGTACCGCCACTGCCAGACTGAATATCTAAATAACAGTTTGACGCATCTTGCGGGCCGGAGAACATACGGCGGAACTCAAGATCAGCAAGGCGACTTTCGAGATAATCCAGCTCTTTACTGGTTTCATTGAAGGTGTCTTCGTCTTCCTCTTCAATAGCAAGCTCAAGTAAGCCTTCAACATCTTCAAGACCTGAGTCCATATCGTCGATAGTTTTAACTACAGCTTCTAAACCGGCGCGTTCTTTGCCTAAGGCTTGGGCGCGCTCAGGGTCATTCCATACTTCTGAACTTTCAAGCTCACGGGTCACTTCTTCTAGACGCTCACTTTTGGCATCGTAGTCAAAGATACCCCCTAAGAAGCTGCGTGCGCTCGGCAAGCTCCTTAATTTTGAATTTTACGGGATTAACTTCAAACATGAATTTTCAACTTTCTTTATTTGGCCGCTTTAATTGATCTTCCACTAAAAGAGGCGATGATTAACAGTATTTATAACCGCACATTTTAACCTAACACAGCGGGTAAACCTAGTGGGGCACTGTTCATAAAATGGGATAACACTGATTATTTCTAAGCATTAAGCCACATTAGCGAACCAAAAGGGTTGAATCAACTTAACCCTGATATTAAGGTGAATAAACTGGATGCTAATTCCTACCCAAAACTCATATTCAATATTAACGCGAGTTTATTAGGCAGAGCTAACGCGGTTTAGGATCTGTATCTTTGCAGTGCAAATTAGACTTTCAGTAGAATAAATACTCACTCCCGAATTCAACACCGACTAACCATTCAAACGACAGCATGGAAGCTACTGATAAATGACTATTGAAAAAGTCAAATAAAAACGGGAGACATAAAGCCTCCCGTTATTGGTTAAGATTGATTCTAGGTTAAATCTTAAACTGCCCCACCAGCTTACCTAAATGAATACCTTCCTCTGAGACTGTCAAGCTCACTCTAGCGGCATCTTCGCTTGAATGAAGCAGCTCATTCACAATCTCTTGAATTGCATACACGTTGCGGTTAATTTCTTCCGTCACTGAGCTTTGCTCTGTCGCCGCAGCCGCAATCTGGGTACTCATATCATTAATTGCCGTCACGGCAGATGTTACTGAGCCTAAACTTTCTGAAATGGTACGGGAAGAATCAACCGAACGAACACAGCTTTGTTGGCTTTCCTCCATCGCTTTAACGGCTTGCGTCACTAACTGATGTAACGCCGACAACATCTCGTTGATTTCCAAAGTACTGGCTTGAGTGCGACTTGCTAAGTTACGCACCTCATCGGCCACCACAGCAAAACCGCGGCCTTGTTCGCCAGCGCGAGCGGCTTCGATAGCAGCGTTTAACGCCAAGAGGTTGGTCTGCTCAGCAATACCGCCAATCACTGACAACACACTGTTGATCTTTTGCGATTGCTCACTCAAAGATTGAATGCTACCCGCCGCATTATTGATTTGCGACATTAACGAAGCAATCTCCTCTAGCGAAGTATCAACACAACGCTGGGCATTCGCCACGTCACCCGTAGCAGCTTGGGTTGCTTCGGCCACTTGGGTGGTATTTTTAGCCACCTCGTTAGCTGTGGACGACATTTCAGTAATCGCAGTCACCACTTGGTCAGTTTCATTGTTATGGCTCACCAACTGACTTGACATCACTTTCGTTTGGTTGTGAATCGCATTAGCGGCATCTTTAACGCGTGATGCTGCCCCCGCTACATCACCAATAATGGTTTGGAGTTTATCCACAAAAAGATTAAAGGATTTCCCTAACTGCGCAATTTCATCCTCGCCTTTTACGCTAAGTCGCTTGGTTAAGTCTCCCTCTCCCTTTGCGATATCATTTAAGTTATCGGCCATATTCTTAATTGGTGACACCATACGATGAGCCGCTATCACGATAATAAAGCCTGTGATCACGGTCAGTAATAATGCGATGACTAAAATGGTAAAGGATTTATCAGCCATGTCTGCTGCAGCTGTCGCTCGATAATCCTCAACGACCGCCTCAATATCATCAATGTAAGCTCCTGTACCTAACATCCATTCGGTACTTGGCACCATCATCACGTAACTAATTTTCTCAATCTGCTCATTGGTATTGGGTTTTTGATAGTAATAGGAAAAACTACCATCACCACGTTTCGCGGCGTCCAGCAAGCCAACAATAATTTTAGTGCCGCGAGGATCGGTCATATCCATCTTATTTTGCCCCTCAAGATTGGGCATCGTGGCATGAAAAATATTTTTTCCTTGAGAGTCATAAATAAAAAAGTAACCGGCACTGCCAAAACGTATATCCCTTAACGCTTGATTTACATCGCCCCGTTCTTTTAACGACAGTTGATAACTGACAATTCCAGCGGCTATTTCAGTGGCTTCTTTGATTTGTTGTTTACGCTCATCAACAAGCTTGGTTCTAAAGGTGCCGACTGTATTAGTAAGCGCATCTTCCTCGATATAATAAGATACCGACATCAACACCAATAGTGCCAAGATCAATGGAAATAGCGCTAACATTAATAATTTATTGCGTAAACTAAAGTCCGACATACCTAGATACTCCAAAGGGATACTGCTTATATTTATTTTTTGAGTATAGCTAAAATGAATAAATACTGATGCTATTTAGTTAACAGATTATTAGTTTTATTCAAAAAAATTAATAAAGAATCAAAGTGAATGCAGCAACATTCCGCTCAGACTAAAACCAACGACTAGTAATAGCATTGATGGTCTAAATAACTTTAAGACGCCAAAACCGAGTAGCACTAAAGCCATATCCTTAGCTGAAAATACCGCTTGGGAAAAAACCGGTTGATAGAGCGCCGCGGCGAGTAACCCCACAACACAAGCGTTGACTCCCGCGATAGCGCCAGCAATTTTGGGTCTTGCCGCAATGGCGTGCCAGCTTTTTAGGGCCACCAGCATCAATAAAAAGCCCGGTAAAAAAATGGCCGCGGTCGCAATCGCAGCGCCCTTCAATGGGCTATCGAGCAACATCTCAGCGCCTAAAAAGCTGGCAAAGGTAAACATAGGCCCAGGTACAGCTTGGGCAAAGGCATAACCCGTTAGAAAACGATCGCCACTTAAGGTATCGCCTACTGCCGTTTCTAACAGCGGCAGTACAACATGACCGCCGCCAAAAACTAAACTCCCCACACGGTAAAACTCACCAAATATCGACGTCTCAAGCCCAAGCTGCACGGTAAAAAAGCTACCAATGAGTAACACTAAAAACAGCAGTAGATAGACATAGTTCAATCGAATCGGCGCAAGTGGAGTCACATCGTCTTGCATCGCGCTCAATGTATAAATACCCACAGTCGCAGCAACCAGTAATAACGCCATTTGTGTCCACATAAATGGCGCCATCAACATTGCTGCAGCACTGACTAACATTAATAAACGTGCAGATTGACGTTGGCAAAACTGTGTAAACATTGCCAGAACAGCATCGGCAACCACAACGACTGCCATCAATTTAAGCCCGTAAATCATTCCTTGAACGTAATGGTTCGCGAGCCATGCGGCCGTCGTTACTGCCAGTAAATACATCAACACAAAGGAAGGTAAAGTAAATCCTATAAAGGCTGCCAACGCGCCAGCAAGCCCGCCTCTGTGGTAACCAATGGCAAAGCCCACTTGGCTCGAACCTGGTCCGGGTATAAATTGGCTTAAGGCGACCAAACTGGCATAACGCTTATCGTCAAGCCAACCGAGCTCATTAACAAAAGTATGCCGAAAATAACCAATGTGCGCCGCAGGCCCGCCAAAACTCATCAAGCCCAAGGTAAAAAAACGTAGGAAAATCTGTAGCATAAAATGCCGTCCATCAATGCTTAAAGTACTGAAGATTATGTCACTAAAAAGACATTATGATGAAGTATCACACGAGCAATGCTGATAAACGTAAGGCAAGAGGCTCCACACGGCAGAGCCCTTAAGATGATTAACTGGAACGAAAAGATTAATAAAATAAACCGGCACAATAAGTTAGCTTAAAATAGAGAAGCAATAAAACATCAATTTTTCACTAACATGGCTAACACTTCAAAATGATCCGTATGCGGGAATAAATCAAATAACTGCACTTTGGTTAAGTGATAACCTTTAATGTGCTCGAGATCTTTGGCTAAGGTTTTAGGGTTACAGCTGGAATAGAGAATCGCTTTAGGGGAAAACTCGCTTAAGGACTGACACAGCGCCTCACCAATACCACGCCGCGGTGGGTTGACGATAATCAAATCGGGCTTATCGGCAGCACTTTTGCCCTTGGCAAAGTCGGTGG
Source organism: Shewanella morhuae (assembly GCF_900156405.1). Classification (GTDB taxonomy): domain Bacteria; phylum Pseudomonadota; class Gammaproteobacteria; order Enterobacterales; family Shewanellaceae; genus Shewanella; species Shewanella morhuae. The sequence goes on along the minus strand of NZ_FTNN01000001.1, from coordinate 11,447 downwards.
AATCAAGCGCCATAAATTGCACATTTTCAAGTCCCATCATTTGCGCTGACATTTGTGCGCAGGCAATCGCCTCGGCTTCGATTTCAATTCCGGTCAACTTGATATCTTTCGATACACAATGCAGTCCAAAACCGCCCACACCACAGAACAAATCCCATAATGAGTCAGGGGAAAACTCGGCAACCCATTCACGGGCTGTTTGATATAACTGAGCCGCAACCTGCGGATTGGTCTGAAAAAAACTTTTAGGTCGAATAAACAAAGGTACATGATTAAAGCGCTCTTCGAGGCGGGTATTCTCAGTTAAAAAAATCTCTTCCTCGCCTTCGAGAATTGCCATGTGAACGGGTTGGATATTAACTGACACCACTTTGATCTGCGGATATTCCGCCAATAATGCAGGTAATTCGCGTTCGATACGTTCAATGCCATTGTGGGATCGCAGCACAAAACGCAGTAGATACTCGCCGCGCACTTGGCTTCGGGTGAGCAGAATAAATTTAAGTTCGCCCTTAGCTTTATCGACGCGGTAAGGAGGAATGCCTGCCTGCTGCACAAAGCGGGTTAAGCGGTGTAATAACTTTTGCATATCAGTGGGATATAACAGGCAGTCGCAAAGATTAACAGCCTCACCACTTGGGCTAATAATCCCTAACACGGGTTCATGGGCGGCACCGAGCACGACCATTTTGGCTTTATTACGAAAGCCGCTGTCATCGCCAGTAATGGGAGGTAGAAAAAGTTCTGCCGAATTTTCGGGAATAAAAGGTGTGAGTAATTGCTGTAATATTTGGCTTTTAGCCGCCACTTGCTGCGCCATAGGCAATTGAATATGTCGGCAAGAAAGACACTGGCCTTGATTAAAATAATCACATTGTTTGACGGTATTAACAATGACAGTGTTCACGGTGGCAGCACTCACAAAAAATCCTAGGTATCAGTAAAAAGCGCCACACTGTAGCGGTTTTACGGATAAAAATCACCTTGAAGCGCACTCAAATCCGCATCAAGCACACAATTTATGACGTATTCAAGATAAGGTGAGTTTATTCACATCGGCAATCGATACTCGCTTACCAATCGCCTTTTCAATCCATTCAAGCACTTCTGCCGAGGTGCTGCGAAAAGTGGTTAACTTCCCGCCATACAAACTGAGTATTCGCGGATGGGAAATCGATGTCTGCATCAGGGTATCTCGCGGCCGTTCAAAGGCTTGGCTATTTTGCTTAGGCAAAACTCGAATACCACAAAAGGTTTGGGTTATTTTGGCTTTAAGGGCATCTAACTCTGGCGCTAGTGGAAAATAATGCTTATAAATCCCCAGTAAATAATTAATCTCAGACACCGTTGCCTTGGGCGGTGTATCCAAAGAAGCTAACTCAGTTTCTGTGGTGCCAACCAAGGTTTGACCATACCAAGGCATCACAAAAATGACTCGCTGATCAAAACAAGACTCTAAGTACAAAATGCCATTGGGGGCGGGTATATCCAGTAGCACATGCGAGCCTTGCACCCAATCGAGTTCGACACCCGCTAGCGGAGGTAACACTTTACTCAAAACCGCATTCACCCAAGGCCCAGCTGCATTAATCACTAATTTAGCTTCGGCTTTGCAGATCTCGCCTCTATGGCTAAAACTCAGCTCGCAGTTCTCGTGTCTATGCGTTAATGCTACCAACTCAGCCTCTGCATAAACCTCAGCGCCAAGCGCTTGTGCGCTACGTGCGACGGCTTGTGTTAATAATTTATCGTCGGTCTGTGCATCCCAATATTGAAATACCGCTTTTAACCCTGTGAGTTTTAGCCCGGTTAAACGGTGCCAATGTACGGCGGGTAATGATACAAATTGGCCTAAGGGATCAAACTGGCTTAGCAGCGCATATAAACTCAGCCCAGCGCGTATAGTCAAAGGGCTACGCTGACTGTTGTCATATACAGGAATATAAAACGGTACTGCCTTAACAAGAGTTGGCGCCAGATTGAGTAAATGGCGTCGTTCAAGTAAAGACTTACGGACTAAATTAATTTGACCCGTTTCTAAGTAACGCAAACCGCCGTGGATAAGTTTGCTGGAATTGGCCGACGTTTGGCCGCCTATCTCGCCTTTTTCGACCAACAACGTGGAATAGCCCGCCGCAGCTGCATATTGGGCAATGCCGACACCACTAATCCCACCGCCAATAATCGCTATATCGAAACAAGCCATAACTCACTCTCGCTAATGTTCCATAGACGACCGACCTACTGAGCCTCATTCACTCAATCAATCAAGCTCAGTCGAACAGCTAATAAGCGCTAATATGTCAATAAGTTAGTCTTAAATCAAATATCGACATAAGAGTTTAATCAATACTGGCATGTAATTTTTTAAGTGCTTGATCGCACATGGCCTTTAAAGCTTGTAACTCACTCGCCTCGCCGCCGACTTTACAACGCATTAAATGGGGGATTTCACTTGCCTGTGTTTTAAGGGCAATTCCTGCTGATGTTAAGGCGAGCACTCTCACCCGTTCATCCTGTTCACTGCGACCACGCGTCACAAATCCTTTTACCTCTAATCGTTTTAGCAATGGCGTTAACGTGCCTGAATCGAGAAAAAGTTTATCGCCTAAGGTTTTAACACTAATCCCCTGCTCTTCCCACAGCACTAACATGACCAAATACTGCGGATAGGTTAAATCTAATTTATCTAACAGAGGGCGATAAACTCGCACCATCGCATTCGCAGCGCTATAAAGTGAAAAACATACTTGATTTTCAAGGCATAAGGCATCATCTGCACTAACATTTTTAGCTATATCGACAGAATTAACGCAGGTATTGGGTTGAGTTGTTGCCATAGGAAGATCCGACACATTAACTATATTGCGCACAATATACTTGCATTCACACCAAAGATCGAATTATAGTTTACCGCAATTGAGTTGCGTGCAACTTAAATTAATACTTAACCTTAGAAGGTCAATACTATGAAAACACTTTATGAAACACGTGCAACAGCAAAAGCAGGTCGTCAAGGTCAAGTTAGCACTGATGATGGTTTACTGGATGTAGCGTTAGCCTATCCAAAAGCCATGGGCGGTAGCGGACTTGCCACTAATCCAGAACAACTGTTTGCCGCAGGTTATGCAGCCTGTTTCTCAAACGCCGTTCTGCATGTCGCTAAAATCGACAAAGTGGATATTACCGAAGCGCCAGTCAGTGCCGTTGTCGGCATAGGTGCCAATGATGCAGGCGGTTTTGCATTAGCGGTTGCCTTAGAAGTCAGCTTAGATTTACCGTTAGAGGCTGCTGAAGCTTTAGTGCGTCATGCACATCAAGTTTGCCCTTACTCAAATGCTACACGTAATAATATCGACGTTAAACTGAGCGTAAATGGCGTAGTGTTAGGTTAACCCTTTCGTCGATACACATTGTTATAGCCAGCAATAAAGCACCTTAGGGTGCTTTATCTTTATCGCGCTATAAAGAGTTAAATTGGTTAGTACAACCCAAATCGTGACAAGCCGAAGTACACACTGCACTACCACAGCCAAAGATAAACTTGTTTCAGTTCCCAAAAAATGGTTATTCGCGAGTTAACTAGCACTTCTTAGTATCTAATTTAAGCAAACTGATTGATTTAAGTAGAGTAAGAGTTATCCAAATCGTGTGACGATACTTAAACCACTATGAGTGGCAGGCACTATGACAAAATATCTATCGAAATTATCCCTCTTTTGCTCACTGTTATTACTCGTTACCTTTTCTATCCCGAGCTGGGCCGAGATAACGCCATCAGATACTACAGATAAAACATGGCATTATGTGAATCAGCAGGGTGAGCTTAAAATTAAGTTGTATTTCTTTTGGTCAAAAACCTGCCCCCATTGCGCTGAAGCTCATCCTTTTATTGATTCCTTACCGCAACACTACCCTTGGATAGAGCTTGAATCCCACAAGCTATCAGATACTGGCGTGCAAGATATTTGGCAAAATGTCGCCGCAAAAACCAACACAGAAGCGCGTTCTGTACCCTACATGGCCAGTTGTGAAAAAGCGATTATCGGTTATTCAAGTGAAGCCGTGACAGGGGAGTTCTTAGTCAATCGCCTGAAGAATTGTTATTTATCCCTTGGCGGTAAATTAAGCGAAGCAGACTTACCAACTAAGGGAGTGGCTAACACAGCCCAAAACGCAGCAGCGGATGCGCCACTTTTTGGCACTTGCGGTACCGATGCTGGCGATGGCACCTGCGATGCCACAAACTTAAATGAGCCTGCTACGCAATCAAATAATCAATCAGAAGTACAACCGGTTGAACTACCCTTAATTGGCGTCGTCACACCCGAGACCATGTCGTTACCACTACTTACCTTAGTGCTTGCAGGTGTTGATGCATTTAACCCCTGCGCATTTTTCGTATTGTTATTTTTATTATCGATCATGGTCAACGCTAAGAGTCGCGGCCGCATGTTGCTAGTTGGCGGAATTTTCGTATTCTTCTCAGGTTTTATCTATTTCTTATTTATGACGGCATGGCTGAACATCTTCCAATTACTGGGCGCAAGTAGCGATGGCGGTATGATTATCCTAGCGGCGGGCTGTTTAGCCTTGATAGCTGGCGTCATCAACGTTAAGGATTACTTCTTTACTAAAGGAGACGTCACGCTGTCGATGTCAGCAGAAAATCGCACCAGTTTGATCAAGCGTATGGGTAAGCTTTCTAACTCCAGCAGTTTAGGTGCGTTACTTATCGGTTCTACCGTATTAGCCATCCTCGCCAACGCCTATGAATTGCTCTGCACCGCGGGCTTCCCGATGATTTACACCAGCGTACTGTCCATGCACAATTTGCCCGATATTGAACGCTATATGTATCTGGTTTTATACAATATTGTTTATGTGATCCCATTGGCGATTATTGTTATCGTATTCAGTGCGACATTAGGTAAACGTAAACTAACTGAAAAAGAAGGCCAAACGCTAAAACTTATGTCAGGTGTGATGATGTGCGGTATGGGGGTTGCACTGGTTATCGACCCAACAGCACTGCAAAATGTAGGATTGGCACTCGGATTAATCTTTGGTTCACTCGGGATAACCGCGATGATTTTACTGGGTCGAAAATGGCTAGCAACTTATAAAAAATAATCAAAAATAGAGAAATTGGCCTATTATGATTAAAGTAAATATAGGATATGCCGATAAAAGGGCTCAGCTTACAATCGAGGTTAGTTATGTCAATTTCACTGAACACCCAAGCTATCGCACCTAATTTAGAAAATGGTGCAGTTGGCGTTAAGGTTGCTCAATTAGCCAAAGAGCAGCAAAAAGCCGAAGGTAAAATCGCGGTAGATTTAATTGCAGCTGCAGCGCCAAAGCCAGTAGGTAATGCAGGCCACAATATCAATACTACGGCCTAATTGTTCGCTTGATAGAATTAAAAAGCGCCCCTGATTATAGGGCGCTTTTTTTATTAGTTTGTTTGTAGAACATCAGGTAAATTTAAGAAAATGCATTACCATTGACATGCATAATGGTAAATGTCCACACCACGAATGCCAGTGGGATATGCACTAAAGCATAGAAACACTGATCAAGCCTCCCCATTCCTTTTGCTAACCAAATCAAATATAAGTGTATGGTAATTACTAGCGGAAAAAGTGCTAACAGCGGATAGAGTGCCACAGGGCTAGCATCTGAAAACAAGCTATGGCTTAAGAAAGCCCAAATAACCATAGTAGCAGTGGTCAGCGGTGGTGTCGCAATGCGATATTGCTCTGGATAGGGAAACATCCTACGGCCTCTTTTATATCAATCGATAAACTTACGTTTTAGGCTTTCGTGCAATCAACTGCGCTTTATAGCTGATAGAAGTGGACTGCGGATCACATAATTGACCTTCAAAGTAATGTAAAGACTGCCAGTTAGCAAACACTGATTTAAGTTCATTTTCAGTCAGTAAGAAATCAGGGTTACGTGGCCTACCTATCTGAGCCTGTTGCGCTGTGAAGGTTTCATAGACGATAACGCCTGTAGCTTTAACCGCACTGATAATTTGTGGCCATAATGGCCGATGCAGATAATTGAACACTAGGACAATATCATATTGTTCAATCGGCAATGATGGCGCAGCTTCGGCTTCTAAATCCCATTGATATTTATGGGCATTAACATGCTCCATGTGCGACATGGCCGACAGATCTCTGTCAATAAACGTCACTTCAGCTCCCTGCGCTAAAAACCACAATCCATTACGTCCAGAGCCACAGGCGAGATCGAGTACCTTAAGTCCATCAAAGCATGAGTTAGGCCAAGCAAACTCTGTAATTAACGCTGCTGGCGTTACGGTTGACGCATGAGTGACTGACATTGCAATTAGCCCTTAATTTCTTTTTTCGAGTCGATTTGCCGACGATGCACAATAGAATAGTGTCTCAGCCCCGCGGGACCGTGGGATACGATCACAGATAGAAAAACGATCGCAACCAATAGCTCAGGCTTAAAATTTGCCAGAGGTACAAATAAGCTTAGTAAAGCGACCTTTACTATCGTTAACACACCCTTAAGCTGGATAAGCCAGCGCCAATCCCGTACGATTTCCCATAGCATTAATATGCAGCCCGTTGTCATAGCAAGATACCAATAATTTAGCCATTGCACTTTATCAACACCCAATAAAATCCCCCCGCCAACACCAATGATACCTAAAATATGTAATGCCCTTAAACTGGTTTTGCTCAAACGTTGAAACCAAAAACGTTTTTCTGATATCGTTTTTTTTTGCATCATAACTCTCTACAAAATACATAATATAAATTAAAATGTTACGAGCTAAAGATAAATGAAATAATATTGTGAGTGAAATGCCGCATATAACACTCATAAAATAAAACCAATAACTTCTATAAAAACAAATAATAACACAGAGTAAATTCATTATTATTTTTCCATTCATCACATGGTAACTCATCATCCTAATATGTTAACTCACGCAAGTTATACCGTATTCTACCAGTGATTAGCCTCTACTAAATTCATATATTCCATTCAGTTGCACACATTAAATAAGTTATTTCCGCAATAAAAAAGTTATGTGACCTGAGCACATATATACCTCTTTAGATAGTGTTAAATTTGTAAGTAGAGAATGCTCTAATAGCGCGTGATCTACATACAAGATTAATATCACGCCACGATGAATACCCCTTATTAAATAGATGAATGTACGGCGGAGGAACTATCATGTTCACAACAAAAATTCAAAAAACAGCACTAGCCATGCTGATCTCTGGTGCAATGGCAGGAACAGCCTATGCAGCACCAGAAGTGCTAGCTGATTTTCACGCTGAAATGGGCAGTTGCGATAGCTGCCATGTTTCAGACAAAGGTGGCGTCAGCGATGACAATCTTAGCCATGAAAATGCTCAGTGCGTTAGCTGTCACGGCGATTTAAAAGAACTGGCCGCCGCCGCACCTAAAGATAAAGTATCACCACATAAATCTCACCTTATAGGCGAAATTGCTTGTACCAGTTGCCATAAAGGTCACGAAAAATCAGTCACCTATTGCGATGCTTGCCATAGTTTTGACTTCAACATGCCTTACGGCGGCAAATGGGAACGTAAGTTTGTCCCTGTTGATGCCGACAAGGCAGCACAAGATAAAGCCATTGCTGCGGGCGTAAAAGAAACCACTGATGTGGTCGTTATTGGTTCAGGTGGTGCAGGTCTTGCCGCAGCGGTATCAGCCCGAGATGCTGGCGCTAAAGTTATCCTGTTAGAAAAAGAACCAGTTCCTGGCGGTAATACTAAACTTGCCGCAGGTGGTATGAACGCTGCCGAAACCAAGGCGCAAGCTAAGTTAAATATTGAAGACAAAAAGCAAATCATGATCGACGACACCATGAAAGGTGGCCGTAACATCAACGATCCTGAGCTGGTTAAAGTCCTCGCGAATAACTCTTCTGACTCTATCGATTGGCTAACCTCTATGGGTGCCGATATGACTGACGTTGGCCGTATGGGTGGCGCTAGTGTTAACCGCAGTCACCGTCCAACGGGTGGCGCCGGTGTCGGTGCACATGTGGCACAAGTCCTATGGGACAACGCCGTTAAACGCGGTACTGATATCCGTTTAAATAGCCGTGTTGTTCGCATTATTGAAGATGCTAAAGGTAATGTGACTGGTGTACTAGTCAAAGGCGAATACACTGGCTATTACGTCATCAAAGCCGATGCCGTTGTCATTGCTGCCGGTGGTTTTGCCAAAAACAACGATCGCGTAGCTAAATACGATCCTAAGCTAAAAGGCTTTAAAGCCACTAACCACCCAGGTGCAACCGGTGATGGCTTAGACGTAGCTCAGCAAGCTGGCGCGGCAACTCGTGATTTAGAGTTCATTCAAGCTCACCCAACCTATTCACCAGCGGGTGGCGTAATGATCACCGAAGCGGTTCGTGGTAACGGTGCTATTGTAGTTAACCGTGAAGGTAACCGCTTTATGAACGAGATTACTACTCGTGACAAAGCTTCTGCGGCCATTTTGCAACAAAAAGGCGAAAGTGCGTATCTAGTATTTGATGACTCCATCCGCAAGAGCTTAAAGGCGATTGAAGGTTATGTGCACCTAAACATCGTTAAAGAAGGTAAAACCGTTGAAGAGTTGGCTAAACACCTTAATGTTCCTGCTGCTGAACTAGCAAAAACTATCGCTGCATATAACGGTTTTGTGAAGTCTGGTAAAGATACTCAATTTGAACGTCCTGATTTACCGCGTGAACTTAATGTAGGGCCTTTTTACGCATTAGAAATTGCACCCGCTGTTCACCACACTATGGGTGGTGTTGTAATTGATACTAAAGCCGAAGTGAAGAGTGAAAAAACGGGTAAACCCATCCAAGGTCTCTATGCCGCGGGTGAAGTAACCGGAGGCGTTCACGGTGCTAATCGCCTAGGTGGTAACGCAGTATCCGACATCGTCACTTACGGCCGTATTGCCGGTGCTGAAGCGGCTAAATTTGCCAAGGATAACTAGTCCAAAGTTGTAAATTAAAAAGCGTAAAGCTAGGTATCATCATTCAAAGCGAGCCATCTTGGCTCGCTTTTTTATAACCATTTAAAAATTTGATGATAAAGCTCACTCTTTTAATGGTAGGTATTCTAAGGCTTAGGACAAAGAGCCTTAAGTCACTTACACTCTTTAGCAGATAACAATATCAGCAAATTCGGTGGGAGATTTAAATGAGAATTGGATTTTTTAGCGCAAAGCATTACGACATACAGTATTTTGACCGTACTAATACCGCCTTTGGCGCACAAATTGAGTATTTTGATTATCGTCTTTGCATGCAAACCGTGAAGCTTGCTGAAGGGTTTGAAATTGTCTGCGCTTTTGTCAACGACTCACTCTGCGAAGAAGTGCTCATTGAACTGGCGAAGGGCGGCACAAAAGTGATCGCAATGCGTTGTGCGGGCTTCAACAATGTTGATTTAGTCGCCGCTAAACGTTTGGGCATGCAAGTCGTTAACGTACCAGCCTATTCCCCAGAGTCTGTTGCTGAACACACAGTCGCCTTAATGTTGACACTCAATCGCAAAATTCATAAAGCTTATCAACGCACCCGCGATGCCAACTTCTCTCTTGAGGGTTTAGTCGGCTTTAATATGTTTGGCAAAACAGTCGGAGTGATCGGTACTGGTAAAATAGGTGTGGCGACGATTAAAGTGCTACTTGGCTTTGGCTGCAAAGTCGTCGCAGCGGATCCTTACATTAATCCAGAAGTGTTAGCGCTCAATGTGGAGTATCAGGATCTTGATGCGATTTATGCTAACAGCGACATTATCAGCCTACATTGCCCACTCACGGCTGATAACCATCATCTACTCAATAAAGCCAGTTTCGCCAAAATGAAACCCGGTGTGATGGTGATTAACACTAGCCGTGGTGGCCTGCTAAATGCGTTCGATGCAATGGAAGCCTTAAAGATAGGCCAAATTGGTTCACTTGGCTTAGACGTATATGAAAACGAAAAAGGCCTATTTTTTGAAGATAAATCGAATGAAATCATTCAAGATGATGTATTTCGCCGTTTATCAGCCTGCCATAACGTGATTTTTACGGGTCATCAGGCTTTCCTTACTGAAGAAGCTCTAAGCGCCATTGCCAAAACGACCTTAAGCAACATAAAAGCATTATCTGCAGGGGAACTATCAGGTAACGAACTGTTTTAACTGACAGATAAAATTCTGACTGCTAAAGTGAGGCTTCACCTTTGAAGCCTTATATAGTGGACCTTAATATGTTAGTGATCCAGGAAACTCAAGATATTGTTACGCCCTCAGGGCCAATGCGCACTTATATCTACCGCCCAGAAGCACAGGGACAATTTCCAAGCATAATCTTTTATTCTGAAATATTTCAGCAAACGGCACCTATCGCGCGCGCGGCTAATATTCTCGCTAGCCACGGTTTTGTAGTGTTAGTCCCCGAAGTATTCCACGAACTCAATCCCATAGGTACAGTGCTAGCCTACGATGAGTCAGGTAAAGATAAAGGTAACGCCGATAAATTTACTAAGCCTTTAGAGCATCATGATAGTGACACTCAAGCACTGGTAGACTTTGCTCTGCAACAAACCTATTGCACCGGCAAAATTGGCAGCATGGGCGTTTGTATCGGCGGGCACTTAGCTTACCGCGCCGCATTAAATCCCACTATACTCGGCGCATTTTGCCTCTATCCAACTGACATCCATTCGAATACCCTACCCTGTGCTCATGGTAATGACTCTCTGAGCCGCAGCGGCGATATTCAAGGGGAATTGGTACTGGTGTTTGGCAAACAAGACCCCCATGTATCCGCAGAAGGTCGAGTGTTGATTCATCAACGATTAATGGCATTAAACCGTAATGTCACTTGGCTTGAAGTCAATGCACAGCATGCTTTTATGCGTGATGAAGGCGAACGCTACGATGCCGCGCTAGCACTGCAAATGTACCTGCAAGCTGTGGCATTTTTCCAACGAGTTTTACGTTAATTTTTGAGAGAATAGAGAACTGTTGACGTCGCAAATAGATGATTCTAAGCGGCGTTTTTTGATAGATAATGACAATTTACTAAAACGAAAAAAGCCTCATCTTTCGATGAGGCTTATCTCTTTATGTTGGCGGAGCGGACGGGACTCGAACCCGCGACCCCCGGCGTGACAGGCCGGTATTCTAACCAACTGAACTACCGCTCCTTTAAGTTAACGTTTACACATTAACCTAAATTAGGCGCTTGGCGATGACCTACTCTCACATGGGGAGACCCCACACTACCATCGGCGCGTTTGCGTTTCACTGCTGAGTTCGGGATGGGATCAGGTGGTTCCACAAGGCTATTGTCACCAAGCAAATTCTGTTTATTACCGTGTCTCTTTGAGACCACGTTAATAATAATTCGGAAAGCTGATTTCTTGCTTG
>NZ_FTNN01000003.1 GCF_900156405.1 Shewanella morhuae | reverse complement strand
TAGGCATGGTGTGTAAGCGTTGTGAGGCGTTGAGCTAACATGTACTAATGACTCGAGAGGCTTAACCATACAACCCAGATGGGTTTTATATGGCCTTAGACGAATAGTGACACTTAATGAAGTGGTCATAAAATGCTGCTGCATTTATGACATCAAGTACATCGTTGTATTTGTCGAACTCAAGCAAGAAATCAGCTTTCCGAATTATTATTAACGTGGTCTCAAAGAGACACGGTAATAAACAGAATTTGCTTGGTGACAATAGCCTTGTGGAACCACCTGATCCCATCCCGAACTCAGCAGTGAAACGCAAACGCGCCGATGGTAGTGTGGGGTCTCCCCATGTGAAAGTAGGTCATCGCCAAGCGCCTAATTTAGGTTAATGTGTAAGCGTTAACTTAAAGGAGCGGTAGTTCAGTTGGTTAGAATACCGGCCTGTCACGCCGGGGGTCGCGGGTTCGAGTCCCGTCCGCTCCGCCAACATAAAGAGATAAGCCTCATCGAAAGATGAGGCTTTTTTCGTTATGTTTTTTAATAACAAATTTACCTATTTATCCGATGTTTATGTCGGTTTATGTCGTATATCAAAGGTATCATCTTTATAAACAGCTTATCTGTTTCGTGAGCCTCAGTAGTATTGACCCACGCCACAGATCTTAGGCTAATTAAGCGTTATAATGCCCCATATTTTGTGAGTAGTGTAAATGAATTGTCGTCTTGGATGCGGTGCTTGCTGTATCGCACCTTCAATCAGTAGCAAAATTCCTGGTATGCCTGACGGTAAGGCCGCTGGCGAGCGTTGTGTACAGCTGAGTGATGCCAATTTATGTTTGATTTTCGGCTCACCTGATCGCCCAGCTGTTTGCAGTGATTTTGATGCATCAGTAGATGTATGTGGTCATACGAACGATGAGGCACTTTGGTTGCTTAGCCAACTCGAATCTCAAACAGCTCATTAAGTTTATCGCGGACAGGTGAAATATGCAGTTAACTCGTTATACCGATTTTGGCGTTCGAACCTTAATGTATTTGGCTATTCAGCCAGATAGGACTACTTTATTTAGAATTGCTGAGATTACGCAGGTATTTGATTTATCTCCAAATCATATTTCTAAGATCGTACATCATTTAGGGAAGTTGGGTTATCTTGAAACCATTCGCGGTAAAATGGGCGGTTTTCGTTTAGGTAAGCCTGCGACTGAAATTAATCTGGGTCAGTTAGTGCGAGTGTTAGAAAACTCGTTAGCGCCGATTGATTGCAGTAAGCCTTACTGTCGATTCACACCAGCATGTAAGTTGAAAGGTGTGCTTGCCCAAGCGGTTGATGCCTATTTGAATGTACTCGATCAATATACTCTACTGGATATTGTGAGTAATCGTGATGAATTACTTACTCTGTTGCCGGATTTATCTATCTCAGTGTTGCAGTTGGATTAGTCCCTCCGGCTGGTGAAATATCGATAGAGAGTAAGCTTGATGCTGGCACCAGATCAATCCCTTCTATTTCTAGCCTTTGTAGATTAGCTTTAAGGAAGCGTATTGTTTCTGGATAAGGGTGTGCAATCGCCACGAGATTACCTTCTGTATGTGCTTGACTGATCATTACGCTAAATTGTTTTTCGAGTGCACTGGCACTGGTATCATTGTCTAAAAAAAGTTGGCGTTTTAGCAAAGGAACGCCTAATTGATCTGCTTTATCTCCCGCCTTAGTGAATCGTGTTGTCATACTATCGACAAAATACAGCTGTTTTTGTTTAAGGGTTTCCATAATCCATAACATGGGATCGTCGAGCTGTGTTAGTAGGCTACCCATATGATTATTCACGCCTTTAGCGAAAGGGACACTGTCAATTGCATCAATAACAGTGTCGCGAATTTGTGCCTCACTCATAGTATTGGTTAATCCGCCCAGCCCTAATGTTTTGCCGTTCAGTGCTTGCATGGGTAAATGCAGCATAATTTCATGGCCTTTTTCATGGGCAGTCTTGGCGAGCTGTTTACCCAGTGGTGTGTGAGGTAATACTGAGAGTGTCACCGTACTCGGTAACGCTAATACAGTTTCATCACTATGACGATACCCAATGTCATCAATAATTAGGGCAATTTGAGCGGCATAACTTTGAGAGGTACTTAGGGTTAATAGGAGTAATGAATAAAATAAACGCACAATGTCTTCTTATTAGTCATGATGCTATATCAATACTCATATTAAAAACTAAGCCATTTTGAGTGATAGCATGGGCTGATAGGGTATCGATTATAGCGATAATTTTATTGCCTGAACCCGTTGTTTAAATTGACTTAGATATTTGCATTAACGGGGTTAGCTATAAAGCTAAAAGATTAGGCCCGTAACTGAGCCTAATCCGACGCTATTGATAAAGTGTCCGCACACCTGTGGTGATAGGAAATACCGACTAGCGGCAGTATCTCGCTGGATCGACGGCTTTGCCTTTGTGTCTTATTTCGAAGTATAAGCCTGGCTCACTTTGCCCACCTGAGCGTCCGACTAAAGCTATCTCCTCACCCGTTTTAACCATGTCGCCAGGTTTTCTTAATAGGGTTTGGGCATGGCCATAAAGGCTCATATAACCCTTACCATGGTCGATAACCATCACTAAACCAAAACCGCGTAACCAGTCAGCATAAATAACCTTACCACCGGATACTGCACGAATATTTTGTCCCTCAGGCGCAGATAGCATGGTGCCTTTCCACACCACTTGGCCTGAGCGTTGGCTGCCAAAGCCTGCACTGACACGACCCTTAGTAGGCCATTTGAGTTTGCCACTTTGTTTACCAAAACCTTCCATGGATGGATTATCTTTCATCGCCCGCAACGCTTGCTCAACGACACGCTTTAAGCTGGCCTCTTCAATTTGCATCTGTTCAAGCTCAGCCCCCTTAGAGTTTAAGGTTCGTTGTAACTCATTAATGGTTAGTTGACGCTGATTTTGCTCTTGGCTCAGGCGTTTAGCTTGTACTTGCTGATCGCTCATAAGCTGAGTTAACTGTTGTTGTTTACTCGTTTGTGTAACCTTGATTTCATCTAGCTCAGTCAAGGTTTGCTTTAATTCATTAATCGACTTCATCCGCGCTTTGTTGAGGTATTGGTAATAGGCCAACATACGCTCGATAGTGGCAGGACTTTGTTGATTGAGTACCATCTTAGTGTAATCATGGTTACCGGCAAGGTAGGCGCTAGATAACTGTTTAGATAGCGTTTTCTGCTGCGTAACCTTAAGAACTTCTAATTCATCTTGGCGTGTTTTTAACTCTGCGAGTGTCGTGTCTATCTGCGCTAAATTATTTTTAGTGCTGTTGACCTTTTTAGCCGCAGACGCAATAGCCTCTTCATCGCTTCGTAGCAATGACAGTAATTTTTCTCTTTGTTTATCGGTAGTTTTTAACGCATTTTTTTGTTTATTTATTTGCGTTTGGATTGATTTCAACTCGGACTGACGCTTCGATAAATCAGAAGCGTTTGCCGAAAAACATAACATCATAAAGCCAGCAATAATGCTGGCTTTAACAAGGAGTCGAATGCTCACTAGGTAACGGTTACTCTTTAATGTGGATTAAGGGCTTACCTGTCATCTCTGCTGGAATGGCTTCGCCTATCAAGTTCAAGATGGTCGGTGCAACGTCGCTTAGCTTACCACCGGTATCGATAGTTGCATCGCGTCCCACAAAGATAAATGGCACTAATTCACTGGTGTGCGCTGTGTGCGCCTGACCTGTAGTTTCATCGGTCATTTGCTCGGCGTTGCCGTGGTCGGCAGTAATAATGCATTCACCGCCTACTTTTTCCAGCGCATCAACCACACGTCCAATACACGCATCGACGGCTTCACAAGCTTTTACCGCGGCGTCAAAATTACCCGTGTGGCCAACCATGTCGCCATTAGGGTAGTTGCAAATGATCACGTCGTACTTGGTCGACTCAATCGCCGCCACTAACTTGTCGGTCAGCTCGGCTGAACTCATCTCAGGTTGTAGATCGTAAGTCGCGACTTTAGGTGAGTTGATTAGAATGCGATCTTCACCTTTAAATGGCTCTTCTTTACCGCCGTTGAAGAAGAAAGTCACATGGGCATATTTTTCTGTTTCAGAGATGCGCAGTTGAGTGCGGCCTTGCTTTTCAAGCACTTCACCTAAGGTATTCACTAGGTTTTCAGAGGGGTAAGCGATAGGTGCTGTGATGTCGCCAGCGTACTCAGTCAAA
The DNA here is from genome assembly GCF_900156405.1 of Shewanella morhuae. GTDB lineage: Bacteria > Pseudomonadota > Gammaproteobacteria > Enterobacterales > Shewanellaceae > Shewanella > Shewanella morhuae. The sequence continues at coordinate 393,552 of NZ_FTNN01000003.1, read as the reverse complement.
GTGACAAAGTGCATTTTAGGCACGACAGCGCGCTCAAAACCATCAAAGTCGGGGTTAATAAAGCTACGGGTAATTTGACGGGCACGGTCGGCACGGAAATTCATAAATATCAGTGCATCGCCATCTTGCAAGGTCGTAACTTGACCGTCGGCATCAGTAATGGCTGATGAAGAGACGAATTCGTCGTTCTCGTTACGCTCGTAGGCCGCTTCTAATGCAGTAACGGCGTTGTCGAATTGGAACTTTGCCTTACCTTGGGTGATTAAATCGTAGGCTTGCGACACGCGATCCCAACGGTTATCTCTGTCCATTGCAAAGTAACGACCAATAATCGATGCAATGCGGCCATGACCTAATGTAGTAAACAGATCATCAAAATGGCTCAAGCTGCTCTTAGCACTGCGTGGTGGTGTATCGCGGCCATCGAGGAAAGCGTGCAAATAAACCTTAGTCGCACCGCGAGCAACTGCCATACGGCACATTGCTTCGATATGCTCTTCATGGCTGTGTACGCCACCGGCAGAAAGTAGCCCCATAATGTGCACCGCACCGTCGGCTTTAATCGCTGAGTCTATTGCATCACATAGGACTGCGTTTTTCTCAAACTCATGATCAGCAATGGCTTTACTAATGCGAGTGAGTTCTTGATAAACCACACGGCCAGAGCCTAAGTTAATGTGGCCAACTTCAGAGTTACCCATTTGACCATCAGGTAAGCCAACATCTAAACCAGAACCTGAAATCAAACTGTGGGGATATTGAGCATTGAGACGGTCGAGTACAGGAGTCTTTGCGTGAAAAATCGCATTGTTATGCGTGTTTTCTCGGTAGCCCCAGCCATCGAGGATCAACAACGCGAGTGGACGTTTAGCTGTCGTCATGGTGATTCCTTAAGTTTTATAGAAGCGATAGAAATCTGAAATTGGTTAAATATTACTACGTTAGTGGGGGATGAAAAAGCGCTTTACCCCGATTAAGGTCATCGAATGGCTAATTCGTTCGATTAGCGGGCCTGCTTGTGGCAAACACAGAGATAATTGCGCTAAAAGTGCGAGCTGGAACTGTGACTAAACTGCTGCAATCTGCCAAGGCAATCGGTATACTCTGTGCCCTTATCGAATTTTCGCCATTTATGCGGGCAATCATCATGCAAGAATATATCGAATTTTTTAAAGCTCACTCAATGTTAAGTCTAGCTTGGGTGGGATTATTTGTTGTGCTCGTTGCGAGTCTCATCAAATCAAGCATGTCAAAAATAAAAAATATTTCCCATCAAGAATTGACGATTATGGTCAACAGACAAGATGCAAAAGTGGTTGATGTGCGTTCGAACGACGAGTTCCGCAAGGGCCATATTGTTGATGCACTTAACGTTACGCTAGCGGATATTAAAAATAATCAGATATCGGCCCTTGAAAAGTATAAAGCCAGTCCCATTATATTAGTATGCAATGCTGGCATGACCTCGTCTCAAGCCGCTCAGCTTTTGGGTCAGCAAGGTTTTGAAAACCTGTATAACTTAAAAGGTGGTATGGGTGAATGGCAGGCAGCTAATATGCCTGTTTCAAAAAGCAAAAGATAAGTTGTCGGCGGCATTGATAATTTAAACTGCATGTTATTTTGGATATCGCAGTATTGAATCATCAATGTTTGGCATACTGATCCTACAGTGACTAATGGCTTAAATAAGTTGTTGGACAGGTTTGATCGATACCCGAATCTGGGTACAAATTGGCATGATACTAAGCACTAATACAGTTCTTGGATAAGATAAGCCACGAGCCAATTTATATTTAAGTAATAATTGGCTTTCAAATAATAATTGGCTTTCAACGAAAAGCTGAAACAACATTGATAGGATAAGTAGGAAATTATGGCTGAAGTAGCAAACAACGAACAACAAGCCCCACAATTCAATATCCAACGTGTTTACACTAAAGATGTGTCTTTCGAAACACCTAACAGCCCTGCGGTATTCCAAAAAGAATGGAACCCAGAAGTTAAGTTAGATTTAGACACTCGCAGCGCTAAGCTAGCTGATGACGTGTATGAAGTTATCCTGTCTTTAACTGTGACGGCACAAAATGAAGGCGAAACTGCTTTCCTATGTGAAGTACAGCAAGCGGGTATCTTCTCTATCACAGGTCTGACTGAGCCACAATTGGCCCACTCATTAGGCGCATATTGCCCTAACATCCTATTCCCATATGCTCGCGAAACCGTGGGCAGCTTAGTCGGTCGTGGTACTTTCCCACAACTTAACTTAGCACCAGTTAACTTCGATGCGCTGTTTGCTCAATATGTGCAGCAACGCCAAACCGCTGCGACTGCACCAGCGACTGAAGAAGCTAACGCTTAATCACATGAAAAATACTGCTGATATCACGGTATTAGGGGCGGGCTCTTATGGCACCGCCCTTGCCATTTCTTTGGCTAGCAATGGTCATAAGACCTTGTTATGGGGGCATAACCCTGCCCACATGCAAACGCTGGCGCAAGATAGATGTAACCAAGCATTTTTGCCAGGCATTGCATTCCCTGAATGTCTACACATCGAAGCCGATTTAGCGACCGCCTTAGCTGCCAGTAACAATGTGTTAGTGGTAGTGCCAAGCCATGTGTTTGGCACTGTGCTAAAACAAGCTCAACCTTTGCTCCGTAGTGATGCACGCATTGTATGGGCGACGAAGGGGCTTGAGCCTGAAACCGGACGTTTGTTGCAAGATGTGGCCCGTGATGTCTTAGGTGAGCAATATCCGCTAGCGGTGTTATCTGGGCCAACATTTGCGAAAGAATTGGCCATGGGATTACCAACTGCTATTGCAGTTGCAGGCACTTGCCCTAAGTTTACCCACGAATTAATTGAACTATTACATAGTCCAAAACATTTGCGGGTTTACGCCAACGACGACTTTACCGGCATCCAACTGGGTGGCGCAGTAAAGAACGTAATCGCGATTGGTGCGGGCATGTCCGACGGTATCGGCTTTGGTGCCAATGCCAGAACAGCCCTGATCACCCGTGGTTTAGTCGAATTAACGCGTTTAGGCGAAGCCTTAGGGGCCAATGCGGCCACCTTTATGGGAATGGCGGGATTAGGCGACTTAGTGTTGACCTGTACCGACAACCAATCCCGTAACCGTCGTTTCGGTTTAGCTTTAGGTAAAGGCAGCGATGTGATGACAGCGCAGGCTGAAATCGGCCAAGTAGTTGAAGGTTATCGCAATACCAAAGAAGTGTTTACGCTTGCTAAACGTCTTGGGGTTGAAATGCCAATCACTGAGCAAATTTACCAAGTCTTGTACCAAGGTAAATCGCCCGTCGATGCTGCTAAAGAATTGCTCAGCAGAGAGAAAAAATCAGAAACGCCGACGCAATAAACCGCGAGCCGTGATGATGCTGAATAAAAGAAAGGGTGCTAAAATAGCGCCCTTTTTTATGCACGGAAGTATTTATCCCCGGTCGCCAGGGATGGTGAAAGAGGGGATTTGTGCCTAACGTTTGAGCTTATCCTTGCTCCGTTTAGCTGTTGTATGACTTGCTTGCTAAATGTTCGCGAGTCATCAAATTGCCCGTTGGCAGCCAATATCAATCAATTTATCTGTGTGGAGTAATAGCGTGAAACATCATGATGTCATTATTATCGGAGCCGGCGCCGCGGGGTTAATGTGTGCAGCGACATCGGGTTACCGAGGCCGTGATGTACTCGTACTGGATAATGCCAAGCAAGCTGGGCGTAAAATTCTCATCAGCGGCGGCGGGCGTTGTAACTTCACTAACCTTAAAGTCGAGCCCGCTAACTTCCTCTGTGGTAATCCCCACTTTGTTAAGTCGGCACTGGCGCGTTATCCGTCGCAGCAGTTTATTGAACTGGTCGAGCGTCACGGCATTGAATACCACGAACGCGATCACGGCCAACTGTTCTGTAATGACTCGGCCAAAGAGATAGTCACTATGCTACTGACCGAGTGTGAATGGGCGGGCGTGACGATTAAGTTGCGCACCGATATTCTGGCCGTTAAAAAGACCGAGGCAGGGCGCTTTGAGCTCAACACTTCTAACGGCGAACTGAGCTGCGACTCACTAGTTATCGCCACGGGCGGCTTATCCATGCCTAAACTCGGCGCCACACCTTACGGTTATCAACTGGCCGAGCAGTTTGGCCTCAAAGTATTACCCACTTACGCAGGTCTGGTGCCTTTTACATGGCACAGTGAAGATAAAATTCGCTTCGAGCCTTTGTCGGGCATAGCCGTACCGAGCCGAATTACCGCCAAAGATGGCACTGCGTTCAGCGAAGCGTTGCTATTCACCCACCGCGGCTTATCAGGCCCCGCAATTTTGCAGATATCTAATTATTGGAAAGCGGGCGAAACCATAGAAATCGATCTCTTGCCGAATATGGATTTGGCGCAATTGCTGGAGCAACAGCTCGCCGCGCACCCTAAGCAAAGCCTGCGTAATACGCTCAGCCAGTGGTTACCTAAACGTTTGGTTGAAGTGCTATTCGATGAGGCCTTGCTAAACAAAGCCTTAAACCAGTTAGTGCACGTCGAGCGCGCAAAATTGGTCGATGATATACACCGCTGGACATTATTGATGAACGGCACCGAAGGCTACCGCACCGCCGAAGTGACTTTGGGTGGTATTGATAGTAATGAATTGTCATCCAAAACCATGGAAGCCAGCAAAGTCGCAGGACTCTACTTTATTGGTGAAGTAATTGATGTAAGTGGTTGGTTAGGCGGGTTTAATTTTCAATTTGCTTGGTCGTCTGGCGTCGCCGCAGGGCAAGCGGTGTAGCTGTATAGATGAAATTGCAACTAAGACAAACTTTTTTTGGGAGATGACTTTTAGTGATATGGATAATTAATAGAGGATTCTAATCGTTATCCTTTCACTAGACACCACACCGTTAACTCCACAACTCCTGCACAGTTTTCACCCTTGGATTCGCGAGGAAGTAGGCGAGTGTCTGTGGCTCAAGGCGACCCATGAACATCCTAAATTAAGAAGCTACAGCGATTGAATGACCATAACATTGCGCAAGGCGGCTGATTTTTAAGCATTAGTCAGTGGTTAACAAACTTATCAATGAGTTGAACTAGATAGATTTAATGTATAGAAAACTTGAAAAACTATACATGTTTTCTCTGTCATGTATAATTTTTGAGGAAAACTATATGTATTGAATCTCTTAAGTATAAAAAAGAGTGGAATTTATCTATGTTAAACTTGCTGGCCTTGCTTCCTCTTCCCAACATTGAATAGTGGGAAACTCGTTCAGTGCTAAAAAAAACCGCCGAAGCGCATCGCTATTTGGCTGAACTTAAAGGTGTTGCTGCCAGCATTCCAAACGAAGCGATTTTAATCAATACGTTGGCACTACAAGAGGCAAAAGACAGTTCAGAGGTTGAGAATATTGTCACTACGCACGATGAACTTTATAAGGCCAATTTATTTGAAGAGGCTATTACTAACCCTTCCACCAAAGAAGTCCAAGATTATGCCTTTGCTTTAAAGCAAGGGTTTCATATTGCGCGGCAAAACAAATTGATCCGCCTTAGCGATATTCTTGCGATACAGCAAAATCTAGAGCACAACAACGCAGGGCTGCGCAAGTTACCAGGCACTGATCTTAAGAATGCTCGAACAGGTGAAGTCATTTATATACCGCCACAGCATGCAGATGACATTGCTGAGTTCATGGACAATCTTATTCTGTTTATCAACAATGACGACCTGTGTGATGCCGATCCGTTAGTAAAAATGGCTATTATTCATCATCAATTTGAAAGTATTCACCCCTTCTATGATGGTAATGGTCGAACGGGGCGGATATTGAATATTCTGTATTTGGTCATTAAAGATTTACTTAACTTGCCAGTATTGTATTTAAGCCGTTTTATTATTCAGCATAAGGCTGACTATTACGCAAACTTGCAAGCGGTAAGAGATACAGGTAACTGGGAGCCATGGCTGCTGTTTATGCTTGATGGCATTATCGACACTGCGCAAAATACCATTTCACTGATCACCGAAATGAAAACGTTAATGACCAACGTCAAACAAGGTATCCGTGAGCATCTTCCAAAAATCTATAGTCAAGATTTACTCAACAATTTGTTTAATCATCCCTATACCAAAATTGACTTTTTAGTCGAAGAATTAGGGGTGACGCGTATTACCGCTACTAAGTATTTAGAGCAACTGGTCGAGTGCGGATTTTTAACGAAACAAAAAGTGGGGCGCGCTAATTATTACATTAACACCCCCTTGTGCCAGTTGCTGATCGCCCATAGCTAAACGGATTGTAACTATGGTGTTTTGTGCCGTTCCTGCGACCATCCAATCCATCTATTTACCCAATCGCCAGTTTGGTTTCTGCGTAGCGCAGTTTTTTCATCCTTGGATTCGCGAGGAAATAGGCGAGCATCAGTGGGCCGAGGCGACCCATGAACATCATAAAGATAATGATGGCTTGGCCTAAAGTGGTTAAGTTACCTGTTAAACCGCGGGACAAACCGACAGTGCCCAGTGCGGATATGGCCTCAAAGACGATATCGATTAATGGCGCTTTCTCGCTTAATACCAGCGTGAAAATGGCTAGCCAAGATACGACTAGAGAGATGATAGTCAGTGCTAAGGCTTTGCTGACAGTATCTTTGGGGATCTCGCGCTTAAATACATAGATGGCTTCGTCGCGACGTAAATAACCATAAGTGGCCAAAATCAGCACCATAAAGGTGACGACTTTAATGCCGCTGGCGGTGCTTAATGAGCCGCCGCCGATAAACATCAGCACGAGTATGAGCAAGGTGCTGGCGTCTTCGAGTTGGTTAATCGCTAGGGTATTAAAGCCTGCGGTGCGCGGTGTAACGGCTTGAAACCATGAGGCTAACCATTTGCCGAGTTCGCTTAAGGGCGCCAAGGTGTTGGGGTTGTTGTACTCAATAAAGTAAAGCGCAATCACAGCGACCGCGTTGATGATAATAGTGCCGGTGATCATCATGCGGCTGTAAACGCTGAGTTTTGACCAACGTTTGTTCCTACGCAGATCTATCCACACCGAAAATCCTAAACCACCGATAATAAGCAAAGCTGTGATCGTTAGATTGATAACGGGATCGGCTACGTAAGGCATCAGGCTGTCGGCACTGAGGGCAAAACCTGCGTTATTAAAGGCACTAATTGTATAGAAAAAACCGTGGAATAAGCTGGTTTTCCAGCCAAGTTCATGGCTCCAATGCGCTGATAAAATCAGCATGCCTATGGCTTCAACCAGCAGCGAAAATACTAATACTGCTTTTGCGGTTGAGACTAATGTTGATGTATCGGTTTGATTAAAAGCCTCTTTTGCGACTGTTTGTTGTAGAAAGCCAATCTTACCGCCAAGGGCGATAAGGGTGACAATGGCAAAGGTCATCAGCCCCAGCCCGCCGCATTGGATTAGCAGTGCAATGACGATTTGACCAAAGGGCGTAAAAACGCTGCCAGTATCTACAACAACCAGTCCTGTTACTGTGACTGCTGAGGTTGCCGTGAACAGGCTTTGTAGCCAAGTAATCGGTGATTCAGTCGCTATCGGCAGTTTGAGTAAACACATGCCGAGCATGATCAACAGGGCAAAACTGATGCTTAAAATAAACGGCGGCGCACCTAAAAGCTTTTTGCCCGCTTTAGGTTTGTGCTCAATTGCCGTGATTGAGGGATGCCATTGAACCACCTTACACCAACCTTGGTGCGAGGTATTTAAGTTCACTGCGGCTGCCACAAAGTAGCAAAGCGTCGTTGGTTTGTAGCACAAAATTGCCATCAAGCTTACTAAATACTGCCAGATCTCGCTTCACCATCACGGCCGTCACTTTGCCCTTAGGATTACGCTCTACATTCGTTTGGCTATCATCGGTACTGTCATCGAGGGTCGTCCCCAGTAACTTGGATAGAACAGTTTGGTCAAGGTGCGCTTTAATATGGATTTCAACCACATAAAGACCATCACCGATCGGCAAGAAATTACTTACCATAGGATAATTGAGCGACTGGGCAACGCGTATACCCATTTCTTCTTCTGGGTGTATGATGCGATCTACGCCGAGTTTAGACACAATTGTATGGTGCGCTTTAGTGCTGGCTTTGACCCAAATGACATTTACGCCCAAATTCTTAAGTGCCAAAGTGCATAGCAAGCTAGATTGCATATCTTTGCCAATGGCGACAAGCACCACGTCACTGCTGGCAAGGTCTAACTCCCGTAATGCAGTTTCGTCGGAGCAGTCGCAAATAACCGCTTCGGTTAGACTTTCAACATACTTTTCGACCATCTTGGGGTCACTGTCTACGCCTGTGACTGTGTGACCTAAGTGGATCAACTCATGGCTTGCCGCGACGCCAAATCGCCCTAAGCCAATAACGGTAAAGTGTGCCATACAAACATCCTTTTAAGATTTTTTGAAAGTTTTGATGAGAAAATGTTTATGACTGACTCGTGTCAGTTAAGCGATACCCTAAGCCTGCTTCAGTCTTTATGAGTTGTTGTTCAGTGCTATCGTTGAGTTTTTTACGTAACTGACTGACTAAAATCCGCAGATAGTGGCTGTCTTGTTGATGGGTTTCACCCCAAATATCCCGTAATAATTCGGTTTGTTTAACTAACTGACTCGGGCGGGACATTAAGGTCTCAATCAGCGCAAATTCCTTTTTGGTTAAGGCTATTTCTTGTTCATTGAACCAAAGCTGGTGGGTGCTTTTTTGCAGCTTAAGTGTGCCAAACAGCAGTACATCACTCAGGGGGATTCATCCACTAAGTCGCGAACTAATACCTTGATGCGTGCGATTAACTCTCTGATCCCAAATGGCTTACTGAGATAATCATTTGCGCCTGCTTCCAATAGGCGGATTTTCTCTTCCTCTTGATCGCGGGCGGTTAAGATAAGCACGGGCACTTTGTTACTCTGACGTAGGGTTTGCAGTAAGGTGATGCCGTCGCCGTCGGGTAAACCAAGGTCTAGCACCAATACGTGTGGCTGCTGCGCTTCATATTGCGCTAAGGCAGAGGCAATCGACGCCGCACCGAAATATTCAAAGCCTTCCGCTTCTAAAGATATGCGCATAAAAGTGTGGATTTGCGCTTCGTCATCAACAACTAGCACCTTATAAGCCATTTATTGCTCTCTTTTTTTAATCGGTAAAGCGATGCGAATAAGGCTGCCCTTGGAGGCGGGCTCGGCGCTGATCTGGCCGCCATGGGCAGTAATAATGCCTTTAGCGACAGCCAACCCAAGACCCGCGCCGCCATCAGTTGAAGGATGTTGGCGATAAAACAGTTCAAAAATAGCCATTGCCTCTGCGGGGGCGATGCCTACGCCCTCATCTTGAATATCTAACTGCAACACATCGCCCTGTTGGTAAGCCGTTACTGTGACGGGTTTATCTAAGGGCGAATAGCGCAGTGCGTTATCCAGTACATTAAAAATGGCCTGTTCAATCAATGAGCTGCTGATCATCAGTGGCGGCAGTTCAGCCGTGCTGTCGATAATGATTCGCGGCTGGGCGGCGGGAAAGCGGCCAATTGCTTGGTGTAATACATTGATAATCGTGTTTTCACTGAGGCTAAATTTAAGCGCACCGTGTTGTAACTTAGTGGCTTGTAAAAGGTTTTCGATATATTGATGCAGACGATGGCTTTCACTGGCGGCACTATCAATTAATTCATCCTTTTGCGACGCACTGAGCTTAGGCATGTATTCTTTCAATGTAGTCAGCGTGCCGATTATGGTTGCCAGTGGCGTGCGTAAATCATGTGAAACTGACAATAAAATGCTGTTGCGTAACTGAGCCTGTTCGAGTGCTGCTTGCTGGCGGCGGTAATGTTCAGCCAATTTGCTGGTAGTGAGGGCGACCAGTAAAAACACCGTTAAATTGAGAATGTCCTCAAGATTGAACATCTGTAGCGAATAGCGCGGCGTGGTAAACAGAAAATTAAAACTAGTTGCCTCAAACACTGCCGCAAAATAGGCAAAGTTGGCATTACACTGCAAGGCTATGGCGACCACGGCCAATTGTAAAACGAGCAACACAGCGATGGTAGAAGCCGAAAAATAGTCGATAAACACACTGCTAAAAATCGTAATCACTAACACAATGAAGGTAAATAAAGTGGGGCGGGCACGCCAGTACTGGGTCAAAGCTGCCTTTGTTAACAATGTCATGGAGTTGATAATGGTGTAATAGAAGTTAGTTTTACTCTAACAAAGCTATTTTAAGATAGCGCGTAAAAAAGTCGTAAAATTTTTAGGATGCTGACTTTATAAGTTTGTATTGCGTATCCGTAAACTCAGCCGTTAATAATACAAAAACTCTACCGTCCATTGTTGCGCGGTAAAAGTGCTTAACGAGAGTTATATCCTTGCACAATGTAGCTATCTTCAAATTGAAAACGTTGAACTTTGGGACATGGGTTCCAAAATCTAAGACCTAGTTTGAATTAAATAAGATTTCAGTACAGTATAAGAATCATATAAAAAACATCTTAAGTGTGCTCGCGATAATTAAGCCACTGAGTTAATTATGATGCTAAATATTGATGACCCTCAACAAATTGAACGTATTCCCGCGCTGTGGCGATTAGCCTTTAGGCCATTTTTTTTGGGAGGCGCAATATTAGCCGCACTCTATATTCCGCTGTGGTTATTAACTTGGTTTACTCCGCAATATAGTTTTTTTCCGCCCAATTTCTGGGCCATTATCTTGCCGTTATGGTGGCATCCACATGAGCTGCTATTTGGTTTTGCAATGGCGATTGTGTGTGGTTTTTTACTGACGGCCGTTCAAAGCTGGACTAATCAACCGGCATTAAAAGGCTGGCCACTTGCGCTGACGTTTAGCTGCTGGTTATTGGCTCGATTGTTACTGTTACTTCCAATGCAAGTACCACTGATTTTACCGGCATTGTTTGATTCGTTATTCCTTGGTATGGCAAGTCTTGCCTTGTGGCGCAGTATTTATAAAGTAAAGCAATGGCGTAATATTGGCTTTCCTATCATGTTGTTAGTCGCGTTAGTGATTAACAATGTTAGTTACTACGCTCTATTTGAGCGAGATTTTATTTTTGCCCATCAGATCTGGCAGGCAATGTTGTGGTGGTTTGCGTTACTGATCACCATAGTGGGTGGACGCGTGATCCCCTTTTTTACCGCAATGCGCATTAAGGCGACAAAAGCTGAACCATTACCTTGGGTTGAATATCCGCTGCTTGCGGTGATGATTTTACTGGTGATCCAAGCACTTTTTGAACCACTTTCGTTGGAAATAGAGCGAAGTTTATTGCTGATCGCAGGGCTATTACAGTTAATCCGATTTGCCCGTTGGTTACCTCATAAAACACTAAAGGAACCTATGTTGTGGTCCTTACATGTTGCCTATTTTATGCTTCCCGTCAGTTTATTAGCCATGAGTTGGTATCTCGATAATGAATATGCTTATCGCAGTTTACTGCACCTATTTGCGATAGGTTGTATGGCTACCTTGTGTCTTTCAATGATTTCTAGGGTGTCACTTGGGCATACGAGCCGAAATATTTATGAGGGCCCCAAAATGATATTGGCCTTTATTTGTTTGCCTTTAGCGGCAGTATTCAGAGCATTAATGCCTATCTGGTTTCCGGCTGACACCCAAGTCTGGTTATGGTTAGCCGCTAGTTGCTGGTTTATCGCATTTGCTATGTTTGTATGGCATTACATACCCATACTCACTCGCCCCCGTATTGATGGGCGACCAGGTTAAAATTGAGATTAGAATAAAGGAGATATAGTGGAAATTCATTTTAAAACAGTCACATTGTCAAAAATAAAGATTTATTTGATTGGCTCGCTGGCCATGGCGACATTTACCACTTTGGCCGCTTCTGATGCGAGCAATCAACAACAATTTCCTAATCAATATCAATCTTGGCAGGCAACATCCGAGCAGGTTGAGCGCGAGGATATGCTCGCCAATTATCCCGCCAGTATCATACTTTGGGCAGGATCTTCTTTTGCAAAAGAGTATCACAGCCCACGTGGACATCAATTTGCTGTTGCCGATGTAGCACACACCTTACGCACGGGTGTGGCACCAGAACCCGGTGAAAAAGGTTTATCTGCCAGTTGCTGGACCTGTAAAACGCCTGACGCACCTCGACTAATTGAGGAACTGGGTTTTGAAGGATACTCAGCCAAAAATTTTACCGATCTCGGTAAAGAGATCCAAAGCGTTGTTTATTGCAGTGATTGTCATGAGTCAGGTTCTAAAAAATTAGCCTTACCGCGTCCCCATGCCCAAGATGCAATGGCTAAAATTCAGCTACCTTTTGACAAACAAGATACCAACATGCAGGGCGCTCAGGTATGTGGTCAGTGCCATGTGACTTATTATTTCCGTCCAGAAAAAAGTAATGTGGTTAATATTCCGTGGATTTTTGGTAGCACTGCCGATGATATTGAAAAATACTATGATACTCGTCGCTTCTTCGAATGGATCCATCCCATATCAAGAACGCCCATACTTAAAGCGCGTCATCCAGACTTTGAGCACTGGAGCCGTAGTAAACATGCTGAAGTGGGCGTAACTTGTATTACTTGCCACATGCCAACTCAGCAAGATGCCAAAGGCGTTGAGTTTACCAGCCATAAAGTGGATAAAGCCTTACCGCATTTTGATAGTAGTTGCAGCAGCTGCCATAGCAGCAAAACTAAAATTGAAGCTAAGCTAGCGGCTAATAAATTAACCATTGAAACCAAAGCCCGTGAAGTAGAAGGCTTGTTAGTTAAGGCTCATTACGAGGCCAAAGCGGCATGGGATGCTGGCGCTAAATGGGAGCAAATGAATGCGCCTATTATGGCGATACGCCACGGCCAATGGCGATGGGATTTTGCCATGTCTTCACATGGTTTATATGCCCATAATCCCACCGAAGGTAAGCAATTGTTAGATAAAGCTTTTGAGCAAGCAAGTGATGCGCGTCAGCAACTCGCCGGGATATTAAAACAATTGAATGTTACTCAAGTGAGTTATCCAGATATCAGTACTAAACAAAAAGCCCAGCAAGCGATAGGCATAGTTGAGGCTGACTTAGTTAAAGAAAAACAGAAGTTTATTGAAGAAGAAATCAATAAAAACTGGCATCCCGTGGCTAAGTTTGGTTATTAGATAATTTAAGGCTGATAGAGATTTTTAATGATTTGTTATTTGAATCATTACTATAACAACCACCTCTCACCTTAGTGTTAGCACCTCAAATTATGTCTAGGCACAGATAGTTAAGCCTTAGCAAAACCCGAAGCCACATAGCTTCGGGTTTTTTATTTCAGGTTAAATAGATTCATTTGTATTGACCCAGCCATGTTTGCTCGATAGTTTTTATCACTGCAACAATAACTTGTTAGCCTTAAGGCATTATTCAGGGTGTGGTGATGTTTACGGACGCGCTTTTTTGGTTAATCGCGATACCCGCCGTATTAATTACGGGTATTTCTAAATCGGGTTTTGCGGGTGGAGTCGGCGGGTTAACTGTCCCACTATTGGCGTTAACGATTAGCCCAACTACAGCGGTCGCTATTATGTTGCCGTTACTAATCTATATGGATTTTTTAAGTGTACGTTCATGGTGGGGACAACATAATCCGCATCATTTACGGATATTATTACCTGCGGCAATTGCGGGTATCATTATCGGTTATTTGCTGTTTGAACGCTTGAATGAAGACTATTTGCGGGCTATTTTGGGTTGCGTGTCACTGGGATTTGGTTTGTATGGTTTGATTCTTGGGGATAAAACTCAAGCAACCCCTTCCTTCTTGGTTGGGCGGCTTTGTGGTTTAATCGCAGGATTTACCAGTTTTGTTGCTCATGCGGGCGGCCCACCACTCAATGCGTATTTACTGCCATTACGCTTAGCTAAATCTGAATATTTAGCCACAGCGGTGGTATTTTTTGCAGTAGTGAATGTGGTTAAACTCATTCCCTACAGCTTACTTGGGCAGATAACCCAAGAGAATATTATCGTCTCATTGTTACTCGCGCCACTCGCGTGGTTAGGCGTAAAGCTGGGATTATTTATTCAGCATAAAATTTCTGATAGGTTATTCAAGCGTATCATTTTGATTTTAATGGTACTGGTGGGGGTGCGTTTATTATGGACAGCATTCTAAATTTAAGCTTTAGGTTATCTAAGTCTGCTAAAGTGCTGTGATGTTTGAGTGTAGAGTGCTGCGGTATTAGGTTATTTTAGTGTTTGAGCGACTCTTAAGCTGAATTTTCTGATAGAAACTAAATGACTTTACTGTGAAATCTGCCTGCAATGAGTTAATGCTAATGAAACAATTACTGATAGTTATCTTAGCCTTAGGACTTGGTGCTTGTGCTAGCGCGCCAGAGCCTAAGCCTGTGGTAAAGCAAGTTGAACCGGTCTCGGTGTGGAACGATAGTAGTATCTCTGCACTGCATTCTGAGTGGCGCGGTGTACCTTATCGTATGGGCGGCGGCACTAAAAAGGGCATAGATTGCTCGGCTTTTGTTTCTGTTGCTTATCAAAAGATGCTAGGTCTAACACTGCCACGTACGGTCGAAGAACAGCAAGCCCTTGGTAAACCGATACCACGAAGTCAGTTACGCAAAGGTGATTTAGTATTTTTCAAGACAGGTTGGAGTTCGCACCACGTCGGTATTTACGTCGGCGATGACAGTTTTCTGCATGTGTCTACTAGCCAAGGGGTGAAAATTTCAAGTTTACATAACAGTTATTGGGCATCTAAGTATTGGAATGCACGGCGTATTTAATTCCACTATAGCCTTACGATAAGTAGAGAAGCATGCCACTAGAGCCTACGTTACCCCAGAGCGAGCCTTTACCCACTTCCGTTTTCCTTGCTATTTTTTCGGCGGTTTTTTTGCCTATGTTTCTGGCAGCGGTCGATCAAACCTTACTCGCCACAGCCACACCTGCGATTGTTGAAGATCTTGGCGGCCTGCGCCAAGCCTCGTGGATCACTATTGGTTATATGCTCGCGATGGCGGCTTCGGTGCCGATTTATGGCTGGTTAGGGGATAACTTTGGCCGCGCAAAAATCTTGATGATCGCCATCGTGGTTTTTGCCTTGGGTTCTATCGTTTCCGCAAGTGCGAGCACGATGGACCATATGATCGCCGGACGCATCTTGCAGGGTATGGGCGGTGGCGGCTTAATGAGTTTGTCTCAGTCATTGATTGGTGAGTTAGTGCCTATTCGTCAACGGCCGCGTTTTCAAGGCTATTTTGCCGCTATGTTTACCCTCGCTAGCGTTGGCGGCCCTGTTATTGGCGGCTTAGTGGTGCACGCTTATTCATGGCACTGGCTATTTTGGGCGAATATTCCACTGTCCATACTGGCAGTATGGCGGCTCAATAGTTTGCATAAACGCAGTGTTAAACCCATACGCCAAGGCCAGTTTGACTTAGTGGGCGTGGTGTTATTTCCGCTCATTATCACAGCACTATTATATTGGTTATCGGTTGCGGGACAGGAGTTTGCGTGGCTTTCAGTGACCAGTTTAGGCTTTGCCGTATTTGTCGTTTTAAGCTCTTTAGGATTGATCGTGTGGGAGCGGCGACGGGCGAGCCCATTTTTGCCGTTAGATTTACTCGCCAATAAGGCGGTGTATATGCCGCTGCTGACTGCAGCACTGTTTGCGGTCTGCTTATTTGCGATGATCTTCTTTTTACCGATTTATTTGCAAGTGGGGTTACATATTAATCCCGCCCAAACCGGTTTACTGCTATTGCCTATGACGTTCGGTATTGTAATGGGGTCGACGATGACAGGCCGCTTGTTAAGCAAAGATGTGGCACCTAAATGGTTACCGACTTTTGGTATGGGATTAGCCTGTATTGGATTGTTATTAATCAGTTTTGTACCGCCAAATGCCAATGTGATTGGCGGTTTAGGTGTGTTAGTTGGCATTGGTTTAGGTACAGTAATGCCGAGCGTACAGCTAGTAGTACAGAGTGTGTCTGGCAAAGCGCGGCTCAGCCAGATAACCGCTATGGTGTCACTGTGTCGCTCGATGGGCGCCGCCATTGGTACTGCACTATTTAGTGTGCTGCTTTATAGTTTGTTACCGCTAACGGATGCTGAATTTGGTATCGATGCAATAAGAAAATTGCCAATAGAGACGGTGCATCACGCCTTCCAGTATGGATTTATGGCTGCAGCAGGGGTGGCACTTTGTGCCGCGATCGTCGGTTTTTTATCGCCAGCGACTGCATTAAAAGATCACGATAGCGAAACGGCGCATTAAATGCGAGCAAGCTGAGTTTAAGCGCCAATACGTGACGAATGTCGACTTGCCGCAGCACATTGAACCGCATATTTATGTTATTTTAGCCGCAGAGAATATAGCAGAAGCCGTTGTTATTTATACAATGGGCAAGTCATACATTGACGTTTGGGGAATGGGATTATGAGCAAAGCAAAAATCGGTATTGTGACGGTAAGTGATCGTGCTAGCGCGGGGATTTATGAAGATATCTCAGGCAAGGCGATTATCGACACGCTCAACGACTACCTCACCAGCGAGTGGGAGCCGATTTATCAAGTGATCCCCGATGAGCAGCATGTTATTGAAGCGACGTTGATCAAGATGGCCGATGAGCAAGATTGCTGCTTAATTGTCACCACTGGCGGCACTGGCCCAGCTAAACGCGATGTTACCCCTGAAGCCACTGAAGCGGTATGCGATCGTATGATGCCAGGCTTTGGCGAATTGATGCGCGCTGAGTCATTAAAATTTGTGCCGACAGCAATTTTATCGCGCCAAACCGCAGGATTGCGTGGCGATTCTTTAATTGTGAACTTGCCGGGTAAACCTAAGTCGATTCGCGAGTGTTTAGATGCGGTATTCCCCGCTATCCCTTATTGTATCGACTTGATGGAAGGGCCGTATTTAGAGTGTAACGAAGCGGTGATTAAACCCTTTAGACCTAAGGCAAAGTAATGTTAGGTCAATAACAAAAAGCCACTGAATATTCAGTGGCTTTTTGTTTTAATTGTTTTTTTTAGTCTCTATCGTTGATATGCCTCCTTTAAAGCCCAAAAATTACCCTTTCACTCTTGAGCGACCTTTCCATGCCAAAGGCGAGTAATACTGCAATGGCTAAGGTGCTGAGGGTCGAAACTAATAACTGCAACATGGGCAAGTCCTTACCTTTAATAAAGTCCATTAATGCTTGTTGCTGGCCCGATACGGGCAACCACTGCAGCATATCTGGCGCTATGTTGTAACTGGCGGCCATCGATAAAGCTAAGGGCACAAACAACACTATCGTTAGGTAGGATTGGGCCTCCTTAAAGGACTTTGCCATAAAAGACACAAATAGTTGTAAGCAAGCTGCCATTAGCGCAACAGGAATACCGACCACTAACATCAGCGCCATAAATTCACTGGTGATGTTGACGCTAAAACCTAATTCTTGCCAAGGTACAAAGGTATAGGCAATTTTGGATACCAGCAAAATCAGCACTAATCCCAAGAGGGCAAACAGACTCACAGCGATGATTTTCGATAACACTAACTGGCGTGTCGTGAGCGGATGGCTTAGTAATAGCGCCAAAGAGTTACGTTCACGCTCGCCGGCACTGGTATCGATCGCGAGGTTCATGCCCGAGATAAATACCGAGTAAATCATAGTGAAAATCGCGATACCTAAGATCATTCCACCCTTAGAGTCTGTCGTCGCTTGGTCGTGGATATTGACCTTAAGTGGCTGCATTACGCGGGGATCGATACCGCGGGCAATCAAGCGTAGGCTGCCCATTTCTGTACTGTAGGCTTGCAGTTGTCTTTCGAGTCTACGAATCGAGTTTTGCAGTTTCTCGTCTGAGTTATCGGCAACAATCGTTATCTCAGCACCTTTGCCTTGGTTCATTTGCGCGGCATAGTCGGTGCTAATAATCATTTCAATGGCTTTAAGGTCTTGTGTGTCAGCTCCATTTTCCGTCGATGCTTTAGCCGTGCTGTCTTTAACGTTAGCCGCTTTAATATTGCCTTGAGTAATACCTTTATTTGATAAAAAACGCACTAAATCTGGGGCATTATCGGGATTGGTGATGGTGATTTTTAAGTCATCAGGGCTGGTAAGCTGGCCAATCAGCACCATAAATAAGCCGCACATAATCAGCGGCGTGCCGATGGCGTAGTAGAGTCCTGCCATCACCGAGCGCTTATCACGGGCTGCATCAATGAGTTCCTTGCGTACCATTGCGATTATTTTATTCATGCTGCAATTCCTTCATCGGTACCGATAAGTTGGATAAAGGCTTCTTCGAGTGAATCTTTGCCCGTTTGTATACAAAGCTCGCTTGGGCTACCAATGGCCACCACTCGACCTTGCGCCATCACAATGACTTGATCACACAGAGCGGCAACTTCTTGCATCACATGGCTAGAGAAAAGTACGCAATGGCCTTGATTTTTAAGGTCGATAAGAATATCGCGCAGCAGACGAGTGCTCATTACGTCGAGCCCACGGGTCGGCTCGTCGAGGATAATATTACTTGGGCGGTGGACAATGGCCTGTGCGAGTGCGGTTTTCATCCTTTGCCCTTGGGAGAAACCTTTGCAGCGGCGATCGCTAATATCTTCAAGGCGCAATTTAGCAATCACTTGGCTGGTGGCCTCTTTAGCGTCTTTAGATGATAAGCCGCTCAGCTCGGCAAAATAGCGGATATATTCTCGTGGTGTTAAGCGCTCATACAAGCCAAAAGGATCAGGAAATAACCCGAGTTGCTGCTTAGCACCGATAGGGTCGATGGCGACGTCGATACCTTCTATTTCAGCTTTGCCGGTATCAGGTTTCAGTAAACCAAAAATAGTGCGTAAACAGGTGGTTTTACCCGCACCATTGGGGCCGAGTAAACCGGTAATTTGGCCATTTTTGGCGACGAAGCTTAAGTCATTGAGCGCCTGCACGTCACCGATGCGCTTGGAAAGATGGGATACTTTGATCATGGCTTACTCCTTGGCCTCAGTGCTGGCGTTATCATCCGTTGTCGTAGTTTTTACGCTGTTCGCATTAAGTGGCTCTACCGAGCTGGCATTTAAATAAAAGCTGCGGCGCACATCTTTCTTTAAACATTTGCCGTCAAGATCGCTAACTGAACCCGAGCGAACAAGATCGGCGATAAGCGTGTTGGCGCAGGATTGATAAGCGACGCCGTGGGTCGCGTAGGGCGCAATAAAGTGCTTGGCATTACTGAGTTTTTCCATTGCTAACTCGCCCCAACTGGGTGGTGTGGCAGGGTCTATTTCACCAGATAACAACAAGGTTGGGATATTGCTGCTGATAGGTTCGCTAAAGCTGTCAGCGACCGCGGGGACTTTCCATACTGCACAAGTGGCTTCTAAGCCTTCGAGCATAGTCTTACCCATAAAGGATTTTTTGGCCTGCTCGCGCATGGCTGGCGTAATACGGTGCATATCTTCACCACAGACCACCGATGCGTGCATGCCCATCGCCATACCGCCATTTTCTAGGGTAAGGGCGTATAAACCAAGAATGGGTTGGAAATTATGTTTCGCGGCTTGGTGAATCGCATGGGGTACTAAGGCGCGCACGTTAGCCTGATACAGCGCCATGCGAATCGAGCCATAGAATTTACCGCGCGTCATCGTCAGCATGGTTTTTTCACCGCTGACAGGATCGTAAACATTTTCCATCACAGGCGCCTTCGCGAGTGATGCGGCCACTTGGTCGAATTCAGTTTTAAGCTCTGGGAATTGCGTATGACAAGCGGCGGTTTCTTGGCAATCTTTAAACAGTAAATCAAAACCACGATCAATTGCCGCGCCGATTTCTAATACACTTTGCTGCATTGGCACTATGCCGTCTAAGGTGACTGTGGCTAAGTGTTCTGGATACAAACGCATGTAAAGTTGTGCCATACGCGTGCCGTAGGAAATGCCATACACATGCAATTTTTTATAGCCTAAATGTTGGCGCACCACTTCAAAGTCTTTAATCGCATTAAGGCTACCGTATTGGGTTACGTCGGCGTCGAGTTGCTCAAGGCATTTTTGTGCCTCAACTAAGGTATCAACATTGTCATCATCAAATGACAGTGGAGATTGCGCCCCTTCATCACAGGTCAATAGATTCGAACGGCCAGTGCCCCGTTGATCAATCAGTAAAATATCCCGCTGCTGGCGTACTTTACTGAGCATGGCATCAAAACCAGCGGCGTTGTCGATAGCCGATTGCCCCGGGCCGCCAGCAATGGCGAGTAAGGCTTCTTCATGGTTGACGTTTTTTACCGCGGGCAATACTACATAATGCACTTGGATCTGTTTGCCATCGGGTTTGTTAGGATTTTCTGGCACAGTCACAAAGCCGCAATTTAAACGGTCTGATACGCCATTAACATAACAAGTGTCTGTCTTACTTGCTGTTTTTTTATCTTGGCTGATAACATCACTCGCCCAAGTGGCTGTACTGGCGATAGTCAGCACAAGGACACTTAATATATCGCGAGGCTTTAACCTCATTGGCGCAAGACGCTGAACGGCTTGGTGGGACTTCCTATATGTCGTGCCGCGAATCATAAGCGCTTTCCTTTTTGCTGTTCAGGAGGAACTTTTGTTTAATTATAACTATATCAATGCATTAATATAGTGTGTGAAGCTAATGTTAGCGCTTTTAAATGTCAACGTTAGTCGTGGATAATTTACCTACAAACCATTATACGAACCAAAGCGTACGATTAATGGTGAGTGTCTATCTGTGCTGTTTTTGTGGCGTAATGGTTCACTGAATAGTTACTTTATATCGGATAGATTCTTGATGTTAATAGGACGGATTGTGTTGATTTTGTGCAAGAAAAGGCATTAAAAGGCAGGCGTGATACAAACCTAACTGAATGTTTATAGCGTGATTTAGGTTGCATTTGCACAAGATTAGAGCAAAAACTCTTAGGTTTTATTTAGCCTTCAGGTAGAATGCGAAAAAAGCGGTACACTTGTAAGCTAAAAGGTGAGTCACCTATGTCTCTCGAACAATATCATGTTATTCGACTATTACAGCAGCAGAGTCAGTCTTTAAAGGATGCTATCGCGCTGGAAGGTTTCGAAATGGCTGCGCCTTGGTATCAGGTAAGCTGGCAAGCATTCGATCACATTAGCAGTAAAATTGCACAAGTGTTGATTCAACTCGGCGTACAAGTGCAAGACCGTTGTATTATTTTGGCGCAAAACTGCCCGCAGTGGACCTGTGCCGATATTGGTACACTCAAAAGTCGTGCCGTTGTGGTGCCCATTTATCCCACCAGTACCCTTGAGCAGGCGAGTTTTATCGTTAACGATGCCGCCGCTAAAGTCATCTTTGTGGATGATGCTAAGCAATATGCGATGGCCTGTGATCTACAAAAATTATGTCCCAGTATAGAGCATGTCATTGTATTCGATGCCAGTGTGGCTCTTGCGGCTAATACGGTTGAGCAACACTGGCATTTAGACACTTTACTAGCAGCTAACGATGAGCTGGAGGCTGAACAGAAGGCCGAACTAAATCAACGTCTACAAGCGACTAATCTCGACGATTTACTCACCCTAATTTATACATCAGGCACGACAGGCGATCCGAAGGGCGTGATGCTGGATTACCGCAACATGGCTTCGACTATACGCCAACACGATCAAAAACTGGCTTTTCAGAGTGGTGATGTATCTTTGGCATTTTTACCTTTGAGCCATGTGTTTGAACGCAGTTGGAGTTTTTACGTTTTGTGCCGCGGCGGTCATAACGTCTATTTGCAAAATACCCAAAGAGTAAAAGAGGCAATTAGCGCAGTACGTCCACATACTTTGTGTGTAGTGCCGCGTTTCCTCGAAAAAGTTTACAGCGCCGTACAAGATAAAGTCACCAAATCACCAATTAGCCGTAAAAAGCTGTTTGCTTGGGCAATGCGTATCGGTCAACGGCAGTTTGAAGTTGCTCAGGGTCGCGCCAAAGGTGGATTGTGGCTATCACTACAAGGGCGTGTGGCGCATAAACTCGTATTTAGCAAGTTGCACACAGTGCTTGGCGGCCGGCTGAAGTTTATGCCCTGCGGTGGTGCGGCCTTAGATATTAATGTGGGTAACTTCTTCCACGCTATCAATATTCCAGTGCTATGTGGTTATGGCATGACAGAAACCAACGCTACAGTGACCTGCAACACTTTAGACAATCGTGTGCCAGGTTCAAATGGCCAACCTTTGCTGGAAACTGAAATCAAACTGGGTAAAGATGACGAGATCCTCGTGCGCGGCGCCGCTGTGATGCGTGGCTATTACAATCGCCCAGAAGATACCGCCGCCGCCTTTGAGGATGGTTGGTTAAAAACCGGTGATGCAGGGCGTTTAGATGCTAACGGTAACCTATTTATTACCGACCGCATTAAAGAGCTGATGAAAACCTCCAACGGTAAATACATTGCGCCTCAAAGAATTGAAGGTGCTGTCGGCTGTTGTCCTTTTATCGAACAAGTGGCCATTATTGCCGATGCTCGTAACTATGTGACCGCCTTGATTGTGCCTGCGTTTGAGTCTCTGGAAACGTGGGCAAAAGACAAGGGCCTTAAGTATGAATCACCTTTAGAATTACTACGCCACAGCCACGTAGTCGCGCATTTTGAGCAACGTCTGAAGCAGTTACAGCATGAGTTAGCAGGTTTTGAGCAGATCAAAAAGTTCACTCTATTGCCCGATGCGTTTTCGATGGAAGCAGGGTTAATCACCCCAACACTTAAGTTACGGCGTAAGATGATTTACCATAAATATGCTCACGAAATTAATGCAATGTACAACAACTGATTCTTAAGTAGTTGTTACTAAAGGCCGCTATGCGGCCTTTTTGTTTTTCATTTTAAGCGCTGAGCTAGGCCTGTTTTGGGTTTGTTTGGACGTTTGGGTCTGTTAGGCTATGTATAAATATGACTGTGACTACTTAATTAAAGTCGCCAATAGTTTTCACGATAGATAACATTGTACCAAACCCTGTTCAGCCATCAGGGGTCACCCGTCAAACTTAAATTACCCTGTAGTTGATTTATAAATAACAATAAAAAAGGAAGTGTACATGTCAGTTACTGAATACAGCCTCGAAATATCCCCAAGATTTACCGAAACCGATGGACTCGGTCATATCAACAACACGGTCATTCCTGTGTGGTGTGAAGCGGCGCGTCAACCTATCTTTGAGATATTTAATCCAGAGTTGGATTTACAGCATTGGAATCTTATTGTTGCTGGGTTTACTGTCGCTTTTATTGCCCCGACTTATTACGGTAAAGACGTGACGGTGAAAACCTATGTGAGTCGTATCGGTAATAGCAGCTTTGAAGTGACACAAACCTGTTGGCAGGCGGGAAATAAGACGGCAGAGGTCAAGACGACTCTAGTGCATTACGACTACAGCAGCGAAAAAAGTTGTCCTATCTCAGAGGATATCCGCGCAGTGCTAACGGGCTTGCAAGGTGAAATTATTTAATGTTTCGCTAATCTTGGTTAAGCGCAATTGCAATTGCGCTTATTTAACGTTAATTTGGCGCCCGCGAACTGTGATGCAGATCACTCATCTGTAATGCATTGATGATATTCAGCCCGGATTAACATAATGAGATTTTACTTTACCCGCATGCGCTCTAAAGATATTTGCCCACCTAGACAACCACTTAAGAAAATAGTGTGGTCATGGGTTGGCGCATTTTGTGGTATCTACCTAGTTGCTAGCCTTGCTTTCTATATCAGTGTAAACCCGATGGGTACTATGTTTGTGATTGGCTCGTTCGGAGCATCGGCAGTACTGGTGTATGGCGCACCCCTGGCAGAGTTTTCACAGCCACGTAATTTAATCGGTGGCAGTGTGTTGTCAGCATTAATTGGGGTTGCGGTTTATCAGCTGTTTACAGATTATATGGTGCTTGCCTGTGCTTTAGCGGTATCACTATCTATCGCGTTAATGTACCTCACACGTACTCTTCATCCACCGGGCGGCGCAACGGCATTGATTGCCGTGATTGGCGGTGAAAACGTGCATCAACTCGGTTTTCTCTACGCGCTAATGCCAGTGTTCCTCGGCTCAGTATTACTTTTATTGGTCGCGCTGGTGGTCAATAACCTCTCCACCGATCCTAAGCGCCATTACCCTGTTTATTGGATTTAGCAACGTTACTGTAAACGGATTATTTCAAAAATTTCTGCACATACCAGCAGCTGGCTTGGGTAGCCAAATCTTGGCTTTTGGCCCATTTAAGTCCGTGGCGAACTAAGCGTTCGGCAAGGCCTTTACCGCGCAGTTCGTTGGGGACAAAGGTGCGGCTAAAATCGATATCCTTGCCTGATAATTGGTATTCCAACACGGCTTCATAGCCATCGACAGGGATAATAAAACGCTGTCTATCCTTTTGATGTTCAATGGCTATCTCGATATTTTCGTTATCTGACATACATGCTTCCTCAAGGTATGGCTTAAAGTGTGCTGATAATTTATCTATGGGCGCAGATAGCTTAGCGCTTAAGCAAGTTCATGCTGTTTGAGGATCGACAGTAGTTCTACGGGTAACTCGGCCTTTTTGCCTGTTCTAAAGTTGAACATCACCGCGACGGAAGTCCCTAGGGTTGTCACAGCCTGTTGCTGTTTACTAAAAGCCTGATAATGCATGGTAAATCTATCGCTGTGAATATCGCTAATGCTGACACTCACTAATAGAGTATCGGGGAAGGTCACTGGGCGTTTATAGCGGGCCTGATTTTCGCTGATCACAGGGCCAATACCTGATTTATATAAGCTATCTAACGGAAAGAGGCGATTAAAAAAGTCGATACGCGCCGTCTCAAAATAGCGGAAATAAACCACATTATTCACATGTTGCAGAGCATCCATTTCGCCCCATGCCACGGGGATTTGAGTGACGATGGGATTGATTGCAAGAAACTTTTCCATTGCCTGCTGTTGTGCACCTTTTTGTGGGTGTTCTTGTATCTGTTCCATGATGAAAATCTCTAGTTGAAACGTTCGTTTAAGGCAGCCAGACTAGCAGTATAAAATAGCAACGACAAGGCTTGTCCCGTACAGCAACTACTATTAACAATGGCGAGTTTAATAAATATTAATAACGTTTTTAAATAGTTATGGTAAGTTACCTTTATTGAGATGTGATGGCGACAATTTTTTTGGCGATAAAAGAAACCAGGTTACCTATTATTAAGCCTATCTAAACTGCCTTGAATAGCGTCATGAAATAGTCTTGTTTATCGTATTGTGTTTTAGACTAAATGTGAGTCGTTGTTAGCCATTTACTAGAGCCGTTGGGATGACGATCGTCACTGGTCTGGTTTATTACAGTGGCCATTGATGCGCGCTTAATCGTTAGTGGAGCAAAAAATTAATTATGAATTTGAGTGGTTATGCTGAATCTGTTCGCGAATATTTGCGGCAAGTGACTTTTCCGTCACCGAGTAAGCTCCAATTAGGATTGAGCAAGCTATGGCGTTACATCAGCCAAGGCATTGCTCGGCTATCCTTTGCACAAAAGTTATATCTTATTGCCTTGATATTAGCTTTCAGTGGCGATTTGATGGGCATGGTCGCTGTGATTGCCGTGATAGCGATGGCCGTTGAATTTTGGCCTGTGTTTGAGCGAGTCTGGCACAGCTTGGCGGGCAAAGCGGTGTTACTGCTGTTTTATGCCATTATTGCCAACTTTGCTTTAGGTTGGTCTGGCGCAATCGTGAACGAAGTGATTGGTGTGTCGGCAAGTGACCTCAACTATACCCATAACTTAGCGATTTTACTTTATATGCCCGCGTGGTTTTTGATGGTGAGTGCGGTTGTGCTGCTGGCATTGCAGTTGATTATTCCAGCCTATTTAGTGATGATTTTTTTGCTCAAGCCTTTGGGAATTAAATCATTACACATCACCTCGCATACTTCATTTCGTAAAACGACTTTTTTGATCCGTATCGTGTTGGCGACGGTGGTGCTATACCATTTGAGCCTATTAATTGATCTTGAAACCCGCATTCAGGCGACGTTGACTGATTTTATTAGTACAGCTCAACAAGTCTCAGAACATAACCCTAGCGATCCAACATTAGAGCTGCTGCCCAATGCGACCGATGTACTCACCGCGCCGATTGCTGAGCTAGCTAAAATAAAGCCTGAGCAAGAAGATGATAAGTTAGACCGTATATCAACGCCGCAAAATACTGAAGTGATTGAAGAAAAACGCGAAGAAGAGGAGCGCAAGCAAACCTATGCGTCACTGCGAGCACAATATCAATATCTGATGCGGCAGTGGCTGGCAACCTTTGCTTTTGCGCTTGAGGCCAATAGTCGCTCACGTTGTGAGAAGCCTGCAGAGTCGAATGTGGTCGAATTAAATGATTACGAGATTCTGCAAATCACGCCAGACAAAAATGCAGATTACGGTTATCGTTTTGAGGTAAAAAAGTGTATCTCGGCCGCATTTCCGCGTGAATCGGCGGGTAAATAATTCGCATATAAATAAAAGCGACCTGGAGGTCGCTTTTATTTATATGCGTTATGAGCTAAACCCCAGCAGGGCTGAATTAGTCAATAATCAGCTCATCGAAGCTGCTGATTTTGTAGCACTCGCCAGTACGTTGATGGCTATCGCGAACCATTTGGCAGGTCATCATGCCCGCGGCTTCAGCGGCCTTTAATTCTTCAATCACATCAGACACAAACAGCACTTGCTTGGGGCTTAAACTAATGGTGTTGAGGATATTACAGTATGCCTGTTTGTCTGATTTATGGCCCGTTCGGGTATCAAAATGGCCGTTAAACATCTCGGTTAAATCGCCGCCGTCACTATGGCTGAATAATAGTTTTTGCGCTTCAACAGAGCCGGATGAAAAGCTGTAAATACGCAAATTTTGCGCGCTATAACGTTTTATGGCTTCAATAAAGTCGGGGAAAATATGCCCAGTAAATTCACCATGTGCGTAGCCTTGCTTCCAGATTAACCCTTGCAGGGTTTTGAGCGGTGTGGCCTTACGATCTTCATTAACCCACTGCTGTAAAATCTCAGTGACGCGGGCTAAGTCGGCATTGGGTTCTAATGCGATCTCTCGGGTGTCACAAATACAGTTTTCAACCAATACATTGTGTTGGTTCTGCGCTAAAAAGTCTGGCAAGGCTTTGACAGAATAGGGGAATAGTACATCTTGGATAAAGTTTAGGTCTGTCGTGGTGCCTGCTGTGTCTACGACTATGGCTCTGATACCCATAATGTTTTGATACTCCACAATATGTTGGCTAAAAAAGTGCTACCTCGATCCTAAGCGTTATTGGCAATATTGGCTAGTCTATTTCGCCCAAGTAGATGGGCAAATTGTGGTCGATATCACTAAGCGGTAAAATTGAAATTTGATTAATCTAATAATTTTAAAAGCTTATCTGCTGAACATCTGAGAAAGCCCGCGCTTGATACTGCATTTTATCTATTTTTTCGCGCCCTATTTTGTGACGAACATAAGACTATGGTCTTAATAGCTAAGGGAAAATTAGGCTGCTATTGTAGTTAGCGCCTCGTTTCTACCTTATGTTGCGTAGACCGTCGTTTTTTTGGGTAATGCGGGGAAATTTTATGGGCAATAAGAGAGAGATTAAATGAAATATTTACCTGCTGTTGGTTTTGGTATTTTATTAGCTTTATTGAGTTTTATCAGCTTCTCATTAGTCGCTAGTGCGGGTTATATGTTAGACATGCTGAGCGGCGCACCAGATATTACCCAAAACAGTGCGGAGTATCTTTTGTTAGCGGCTCATGATGCGGGTTTACTGATATTGCTTGCGGGCCTAGTGCTTTATGCTTACCACAGGATATTTCCTACACTTCCCTTCGATTGGTTTGCCGCTGTCTTTATCCAAATGCCACTTGGTTTAGCAGTGCTGGTACTTGATGGTATTAACTTCAACTTACTGTCATTTAAAGGTTTTGCACTGACGTTGACCACCTTTACTGCCTCTTTTGGGGTGTTAATCATATTTTGGTTATTGCAGCGCAAAGCAAAACGCTTGCAGGTTAGTCATAGTTAATGAGCTTAAAGTTATAAAATATCACCTAGAGACAGTGCTAGATTGTTGTTGGATTTCCATTTTTTCTTGGGTAATTTTATTCATTGTTGATAGATGTACTTGTTTAGCGCTTTTATTGTGCACGAGCGATAAGTTGTTTTTATTGCCTATTTATCGCTAACAGAAATAAACGCGCCGGAGCAAGAATAAGTCTTCTCAAACCTTCCAAAACGTGAATATGAGTATCTGGCCAGCACGATAAAAAAGGGTCAACCGAGATAGCGGTTGCCCCTTTTTTGTATGTACAGCGTCAATATTGATGCATGTCATTGCGGTGCGATGAGTTATGAGCGGCGTGCTAGGTGTCAGCTAATTACGCTTAGACTGCTTTAACCGAAGCTAGCCACTGATTAATTTTTTGCTCCATCAAATCTAATGGTAAAGCGCCGTTTTCAAGCAGGCGGTCGTGGAACACTTTGATATCAAACTTATCCCCCAAAGCTTGTTTAGCTTTTTCACGTAGCTCGATAATTTTTAGCTCGCCGAGTTTGTAACCCAATGCTTGAGCAGGCCAAACCACGTAGCGTTCGATTTCAGCCGTAGCCTCGGAAAGATGAATACCTTCAGTTGTGACCATGTAATCAATTGCTTGTTCACGGCTCCAGTCTTTAGCGTGTATACCTGTATCGACCACCAAACGCACCGCGCGATGTAGTTCCGATTGTAAGCGGCCAATATCGTTGATGGGATTGTCAGCGTAAATACCCATTTCGGATGCTAAGCGTTCGGCGTACAAAGCCCAGCCTTCGCCAGCGGCATTAGAGTAAAAAATGCTACTGAGTAGTGGTAACTGGTCTGACAAACCTATGAGTGTTTGCAAATGATGGCCAGGGTTAGTTTCGTGGTAGGTTAAAGTTTGCAGCGAGTAAGAGGGTAATGCGGCCATATCGTACAAGCTTATCCAAAATGTTCCTTTACGTGAGCCATCTTGCGATGGGGCATCGTAAAGTGCACCGCTAGTTGATGCTGCACGACTATCCGGCACTGCTTCTACTGCGACTTCTTGAGCCGGTAAATGGCTAAACCACAGCGGCAGTTTGGCGTTTACCTGTGCAAGATCGGCATGAATATCGGCCAGTAACTGTTGTTTACCTTCAGCCGTATCTGGGTATAAATATTGAGGGTCGTTTAATAGCACCTGCATGCGCTCGCCTACAGTACCTTCGTTATAGCCGACCTTTTTTAGTAAACCGTCCATTTCTGTGCAAATGCGTGCCACTTCAGACAGACCAAGTTGATGAATTTGTTCGGCAGTTTTATCTGAGTTCGCCAGATGCTGAATCATGGTTTGATATAGTTTTTTGCCTTGGGGCAAGTGTCCGATACCAGCATTATGTGATGCCTTCGGGCGTATATTGTTGAGTGCGGAAATCAGTTGGCGCGTAGCAGGATAGTATTTGCTTTCGACCAATTCGGCGGCCGATTGCCCTAGTGCTTCACGGTCTGTTACCTCTGCAGTCAGTAATTTTTCGTTAAAACTGGTGACAAGTGGATGCTCAGCGGCCATGCCATTGAGTTGTTGCTGTAAGCTGGCAATCGTTTTATCGATGACAAAATCAGGTGGGATCACTCCCATTTGTGCATCTAAATTTAATTTATCGATCAACGTGCCCATCGCCGCAGGATACATGCTTAAACGGGTTAAATACGCCTTCGCTTCAGCACTATTGTTTACAGCAAACTTATCTTCCATATAACCAGGAAATTCAATATGCAGCCCTGATAAATGGCTAACTGTATAAGGTAAAAACCATACGCCGTATTCACCTAGTACAGTACCGTAAGCCACGGCCTTGGCAGGTAACAGTGCGCCTTTAATCTCTGACTTTATAGCATTAAGACTGATATTTTCTGAAGTGTTGAGTGTCGCAGTATCAATGGCATTTAGCTCATTTAATATTGCGTTAAGGCCTTTGCGCCGGTGGTTTTCACCAGATGGACTGTAGTTTGTAAGTTTAGACATGATGTTTTTACCCGCATCAATATCGGAGACGCCAAAATAGGTGGCAATTTCTGGTCTGAGGGCAAAATAGTGTTGAGTGATTACGGTTAATTGCTGTTTTAAATTTAGGCTGTGCCCAGCTGTGGTGGTGTTTTCGCCTAGCTTCGTTGCGGGCGTTTCAGTGTTGGTGGCGCTTGGTTCACCACAGGCGGTGACTAATAAACTTATCATTAAGATATTTATTATTTTTTTCATATGGTTACTCGTGAAATTAGACTCAGCATCAAAGTGATAGGAATGTTGCTGTTGAAATCGTATTTTGTGAGTAGAACATAAGATAGCTGTTCTGTCAGATATTAATCATTAACGTTATATAGATTGAATGACAGAGTCTTTATATTGCAGAAGATAGAGGGTAAGGCGTGGTAATAAACTAGGCTTGCGATTAAAGATCTATTATTTGGTAAAAAGGTTTATTTTTTATAATCTTCCCTTCTTGAATTAACTCATTAATAATACGTCGATATGAGCGCGTTGTAATACCGAGTTTTTTAGCGCCTAATGTGGAAGATAATTTAAACTGTTCTTCGTTAGCTAAGTTTTTTGCTTCTAATATTTGATTGATAATGCTGGCTTTAGTGGGTTGTGTGAGGTTACTAATAAGTTCGTGCATATTTCTATTGTATCGTTTAGTAATTAAAGAAGTAATATACATAAACATATCTGAATTTTTTTCTACAATTTTTATGAAGCTAGCTTTTGATATTCGATATAATGAACCTGATTTGTTAGATCTTACACTAAATAAAGAACTATTGTTTTCTTGGAAAAACTCCATCTCCCCTAAAAAACCAGTATAGTCATCTTCCACTTTTAGAATAAATTCATTACCACTTGAGTTGATATAAGATATTGTTAGGCTCGCATTCTCACAAAATAATAGTTCTGACACTTGCTTAGATTGTCTAAGTAAGTAGGTATTCTTACTGTACTTAATCTCTGCAATACCCATAGCCTTAACAATAGTAGTAATATCTTCCATAAGTATCTGTATTATATTCAATAACGTGTAATTTAACATTTAATTATACGCTTGCGGTATTGAATAGCAATCTATACTTAGAGATGTAATATTTTGGCTGTTAGTTGAGCGGTTTGACGTTATTTATATTTAATAAGTGGCTAAAGATATTAGCCACTTATTAATATTTATTTTATATAGCTACATGAAGTTAGTTATATTTTAAGTGCGGTTTCTAATGCGACTTTAACCATTTCGTGCAGATCGGTTCTGCGTTCATCAGCGGTTAAATACTCATGGCGAGTAATATGGTCTGTTACTGTGCACAGTGCGAGCGCGCGGCATTGATGTTCAGCAGCAAGTGTATAAAGCGCATTCACTTCCATCTCGACACCGAGCACGCCATATTTTGCCATTACAGTGTAATCATCTTCATTAGGGCGATAAAAGAGATCCGATGAAAATACATTACCGACTTTAAACGTAACTGAGGTTGTTTTTAATACCTCATAACACGCTTGTAATAGCTCAAAGTTTGCAATAGCGGCAAGGTCATGGTCTAAAAATCGAATTCGATTTGTTTTAGAATCCGTTGAGGCGCCCATAGCCACAATTAAATCTTTTAAGTGGATATTATCTGATATCGCACCGCAACTACCGACTCTAATAAAGTTTTTCACGCCAAAAGTGGTCATGAGTTCATGAAAGTAGATAGAGGCTGAAGGTGCACCCATACCATGGCCCATAACAGAAATAGCTTTAGATTTATATTTGCCTGTAAAGCCTAGCATTCCACGAATATTCGTGACTTCTCTAACGTCTTCTAAATAGGTTTCCGCAATGAGCTTTGCTCGTAGTGGATCGCCTGACATGATAATGGTTTCTGCAAAATCACCTGGATTTGCATTGATATGTGGAGTCGACATGTTTTACCTCAAAATTTATATTAAAGACACTAGGCCGCCAGCAATCGTGCCAGACATTAAATTGGCTAAAATCGCTGCTAAGAGAACTTTTGGACCAATTTGAGAGATAATTTCTCTTTTATCTGGACACATAGCAGCGATACCACCGACGACCATGGCAAGGGAGCCAATATTGGCAAATCCACACAGACTGAACACGACAATTGCCTGTGTTTTATCTGAAAGGGTGCTGGAGATTTCTAAAAAGTGGATGTAAGCAACAAACTCATTAATGGCAATCTTTTGGCCAATAATTGAACCCGCTTGTATTGCCTCTGACCAAGGTACACCCATTAAAAATGCCAGTGGTGACAGTAGGTAACCAATGATCATTTCTAGCGTAAGATTATCGATACTGAACAAGTGACCAAAACCGCCAAGGAGTCCGTTTAATAAAGCGATAAGCGCGACAAATGACACTAATAATGCGGTAACAGTGATGACTTGATTCATTCCCATTAATGAACCATCGGTAATGGCTTCGAGTAAACCTTTAGGTTGCTCAGCCGCATCGATTTCGATTTCATCTTTGACTAAATGTTGTTCCGTTTGCGGACACAGTAACTTGGCAAATAACAGACCCGCTGGCGCGGTCATAAAACAAGCGGTAAGAATATATTTAGGATCAATGCCTAAGTTGATGTAACCCACCATAGTGCCACCGGCAACACTGGCTAATCCGCCCGTCATCACGGCAAATAACTCTGAACGAGTCATATTTTTTACCAGTGGACGCACCATCGAAGGCGCTTCAATCGGGCCGACGAAGATATTGGCTGTGGCCGAGAGTGATTCTGCTTTACTGGTGCCTAATACTTTGGCAAGCGCGCCACCAATAATATTGATGACAAACTGCATCACCTTTAAATAGTACAGAACAGAAATTAATGCAGAGATAAATATCACGACACATAGGACGTTGATTACAAAAACGAACCCCACCTTATAATTGGCTAAGTCGCCAAAAACAAAGCTTAATCCCGCATTTGAGAAAGCGATAACACTGTTGACGCCACTACTCATGGCTTCAATAATGGTGACGCCTACTGGTACAAACATTACAAATGCACCCAGTAAAATTTGCAGTGTTAATGCACCCCCAATCGTTTTAAATTTTACATGGCGTTTATTCTCAGAGAATAAGTAACCAATCAAAATCAGAACAGCAACACCGATACAGCTCATTAGTGTAGACATAGGTCAATCCATCATTTTTGTAGAAGATCATTTTTGTTGTAGATGAATCATTGAGGATTTTTTCTATAAAAAAACGGACATTTTTCCGATTTAATCATAAAAATATGCTTATTTGCTGTACATCACTTAGGGCGTACAAGCTTTGCCTTAAATGTTAAGCGATATGCCATTCTCAACCACTCGAGATAGTTGACTCAGTCAATCAAATGCAATATTGTTGATATAGTCAACTATTGAGAGGGCTTGTTATGCCGTTATTGTCACTTAGCGAAACCTTGCACACCTTAGTCCACGCCTATAAAAAACAATTACGTAGTGATATTGCCGCGCAAGAGGTTGATTTACCTGTCACTCATATCCGTGCATTAAAAGGGATTTGTCGTAATCCAGAATCAACGGCTCAGTCTATTGCCCTGCGGATGCAACGGGATAAAGCACAAATCACTCGAGTGCTCAATGAGCTGCAGCACAGTGGCTTAATCACTAAACTGGATAACCCTAAAGATGGTCGTAGCCAGTTACTGCGCCCAACGGCTGAGGGGGAAAAAATCATGAGGCAGGTCAATATCGCTGAGCGCAAAACAGTCGCGCACATGACACAGGCTCTCAGCCCCGATGAAGTTGCTACTTTTATTCAACTTGCCAATAGAATAAGTAAGAGTGTCGACGAGACATTTAGCGCGAATAGCGTAACGCAAAAAAGATTGTCTACTGAGCGTAAAAGCTCTGTGGAAAAAGTAAGTATTGCATCACAGCTAATGGCAGAACACGCAGCTGTAGAGCCTTCAATTGAGGAGAATAGCAATGAATAAGCCGCCGCCACGTGAGTTACAAGTTATCCGCCGCACTTATATTACTCCGCATATGCTACGCATCAGTTTAGGTGGCGCCGGATTAGCGGGTTTTCCAATCAATCAAGAGAGTGCTTATATTAAGTTGTTATTCCCACAGGCAGATGAGCGTCCATTGATGCGCACCTACACTATTCGTCAGCAACGCGATAATGAAATTGATGTGGATTTTGTACTACACGATACCGACGGACCCGCATCAGGTTGGGCAAAAACAGCGCAAGTGGGCGATATGATTCAAATTGGTGGCCCTGGGCTTAAAAAACTGATCAATCTTGAGGCTGATTGGTTTTTACTCGCCGGTGATATGACTGCGTTGCCGGCCATTAGTGTCAATTTGGCACTTTTACCAACAGATGCCGTCGGTTACGCCGTGATTGAAGTGCTAAATGAAGCCGACATTCAGCCTTTAATACACCCTGAAAATGTTGAGCTGCATTGGGTAATAAACCCAGAAGCTGATCCTGAAGGTCGCCCTTTGGTTGAGAAAATAGCCCAATTACCTTGGTTTGCTGGTGAGCCAGCCGTGTGGATTGCCTGCGAATTTAACAGTATGCGCGCGCTAAGAAGACATTTTAAGCAAGCGCATACATTACCTAAGAGTCATTTTTATACATCAAGCTACTGGAAAATTGGTTGTAATGAGGGTGAGCACAAGTTGGTAAAGCAAGAAGATGAGCAGCACGAAAGTGCTATAAATTCTTAATAAAGATAAGGTCACTATATTTGATTTAGCGACCTTATCTTACTTGCGGTGTATCCTGCATTTGTGGCGAGTTCTTTTATGTTACTGATGTACTAACACGCCATTTTTCACTACATCTTTGCAGGGGTTTACGCCATAGCTGTAGGCTAACTGCGCAGGAGTGGCGATATCCCACAGGCAAAAATCGGCTTGTTTGCCAACCACTAAACTACCAACTCTATCTTCAATCCCTAGGGCTTTAGCGGCGTTTAAGGTGAGCCCTTTTAAGGCTTCTTCTGGGGTTAAGCGGAATAAGGTGCAGCCCATATTCAGCATCAGCAGGGTTGAGCAAATAGGCGATGAGCCTGGGTTAAAGTCGCTGGCGAGCACCATAGGTACACCGTATTGGCGCAGTAAATCGATAGGTGGTTTTTGCGTTTCGCGTAAAAAGTAAAATGCGCCCGGTAGTAGCACAGCGCAGGTGCCACTTTCACTTAAGGCTTTAACGCCTGCTTCATCTAAATATTCAATATGATCTACAGACTTAGCGCCAAGCCGCGCCGCCAATGCTGAGCCGCCCATATTGGTTAACTGCTCTGCATGGAGTTTAATCTCTAATCCCGCCGCTTTAGCTGCGCTGAGTACACGCTCAGTTTGTTCGAGATTAAACGCAATATTTTCGCAGAATACATCTACCGCATCGGCCAGATTCTCGGCGATCACGGCTGGCAGCATCTCGTTGATAATCAAGTCAACATAGCCATCGCTATTGTCTTTATATTCTGGCGGAATAGCATGGGCGCCGAGAAAAGTCGTTTTGACATCCACATGGTGATGTTCACCTAATTCTCGGGCAACGCGGAGGATTTTTAATTCAGTTTCAGTATCTAAGCCATAGCCTGACTTAATTTCAACCGTAGTTACCCCTTCTTTAGCAAGTGCGTTTAAACGCTGGCGGCCGAGCTCAAACAATTCTGCTTCATCGGCATCACGGCAGGCTTTAACAGTAGAAATAATACCGCCACCGGCGCGGGCTATATCCTCATAACTGGCGCCCTGTAAGCGTAATTCAAATTCATTGGCGCGATTACCGGCAAAAATTAAGTGTGTGTGGGCGTCAATCAATCCAGGGGTTATCCAGCCACCTTTGCCTCGGTAAACGGGGGTTGCCAATACATCAAAGGCGGGCAGTTCGCTACGTGGGCCAAGCCAAGCAATTTTGCCCTGTTTGACTGCGATGGCCGCGTTAGTAATCGCGCCATAAGGTGTTGATATGGAAGGGTCCATAGTGGCTAAGTTAACGTCAATCCAAACCTGATCCCAAGACATGTGTTCCCCTCGCTGCGTTGACATTTTGCCCCTGCGCAGTCGTTATCATTGAAAATTATGTGAGCTAGCTTGTATTTGCTTGTATATACAAGCTAGGATTGTAGCCGCTATTTTAATCGTTTGAAAGCGTCGTTACATTCGCTAGCGTGAGGTTATTCGCTCGCATTTATTCTCTCAGTTTAAAGGAAATGTTTTGGCTATTCCTAAGTTTGCCGAAATTAAGCAATACATTATCGGCTGTATCGAATCGGGCGAGTGGGAAGAAAATGCCCGTGTACCGTCTGAGAATCAACTCGCTGAATTGTTTACCTGTAGCCGGATGACGGCGCGGCGTGCGCTGACTGAACTAACCGATAACGGCGTACTTGAACGCTCGCAAGGGCTAGGCACCTTTGTGGCGGGGCGTAAATCGCAATCGTCCATGCTGGTAATTCGCAATATTGCCGACGAGATCAAAGACCGCGGCCATGGCTACAGCGTGCAGCAACTTTTATTACGGCAAATGAATGCTTCAGCAGCTATCGCTATAGCGCTCGAAGTTGATTTAGATAGCCCTATTTTTCATTCAATATTAGTGCATTGCGAGCAAGGCTTACCGCTGCAAGTTGAAGAACGCTATGTGAATCCCGCATTAGTGCCGGACTATTTATTGCAAGATTTTAGCCTGCAAACACCACACGAATATTTATCACAGGTAGCGCCGCTCACCGAAGCACACCATACGATTGAGGCGGTTATTGCCAATAGCGAATTACAACAAAGGTTAGCGATTCCAGCGACAGAACCTTGTTTACAGATTTTACGCCGCACTTGGTCACGGCAAGGCGTTGTCAGTTTTGCACGATTAGTTCACCCCGGAAGCCGCTTTAAGCTTGGTGGCCATTTAACCTTTAGTAAGTAGATTTCATATCAATAACACGTTGTACCCTTATTAAGAAATACACAATAAAAACAATACAATTATAAATAGTTCTACCGCGTTAACGGATGAACACCACAGGTTGAAGAGGATATTTATGGACAAGCGACACGACCCTAGCCGCCGTATTATTGCGCCGCATGGAACAACATTAAGCTGCAAAAGCTGGCTAACTGAAGCGCCAATGCGCATGCTAATGAATAACTTACATCCCGATGTCGCCGAGCGGCCTGAGGACTTAGTTGTCTATGGCGGTATCGGCCGTGCTGCCCGCGATTGGGATTGTTACGACAAAATCATCGAGGTCTTACAACGCCTCGAAGATGACGAAACCTTGTTAGTGCAATCGGGTAAACCGGTAGGCGTGTTTCGCACCCACAGTGATGCGCCGCGGGTGTTAATCGCTAACTCAAACCTAGTGCCACATTGGGCGAATTGGGAGCATTTCAACGAGTTAGATAAGCTAGGTTTGGCAATGTACGGCCAGATGACGGCGGGTTCTTGGATTTACATTGGCACTCAAGGCATAGTTCAAGGCACATACGAGACCTTTGTGTCGGTGGCAAAACAGCATTTTGACGGCATAGCGAAAGGCAAATGGATCCTCACTGGCGGGTTAGGCGGCATGGGCGGCGCACAAACTTTAGCGGGCACTATGGCGGGCTTCTCGGTGTTAGCCTGTGAAGTCGACGAAACCCGTATCGATTTTCGCTTACGTACTCGCTATGTCGATAAAAAAGCCACTACGCTTGATGAAGCATTAGCCATGATTGATGCGGCCAATGCCGCAGGCAAGCCTGTATCTGTGGGCTTGCTGGCAAACGCCGCCGATGTGTTTGCCGAGCTAGTTAAGCGCGGCGTTACGCCCGATGTCGTGACCGACCAAACCTCTGCCCACGATCCACTCAACGGTTATCTGCCGCAGGGTTGGACTATGGCGCAAGTGTCAGCCATGCGCAAAACCGACGAAGCGGGCGTCGTCAAAGCTGCTAAAGCCTCGATGGCAGTGCAAGTACAAGCGATGCTCGACTTACAAACTGCGGGTGCGGCCACGCTGGATTACGGTAACAATATTCGTCAAATGGCGTTTGAAATGGGCGTTGAAAACGCCTTTGATTTTCCTGGTTTTGTACCCGCTTATATTCGTCCGCTGTTCTGCGAAGGTATTGGCCCATTCCGTTGGGTAGCGCTATCTGGTGATCCTGAAGATATTTACAAGACCGACGCTAAAGTTAAACAGCTCATTCCTGATAACCCACACCTACACAATTGGTTAGACATGGCGCGTGAGCGTATTGCCTTTCAAGGTTTGCCAGCGCGTATTTGTTGGGTGGGCTTAAAAGATCGTGCTCGCTTGGCGTTGGCGTTTAACGAAATGGTCAAAAATGGTGAGTTGTCGGCGCCCATCGTTATTGGCCGTGATCACTTAGATTCTGGCTCTGTTGCCAGCCCTAACCGCGAAACCGAATCTATGCTCGATGGCTCAGATGCGGTGTCCGATTGGCCATTACTCAATGCGCTACTTAACACCGCCAGCGGCGCAACTTGGGTTTCATTGCACCACGGTGGCGGCGTGGGTATGGGCTTTAGCCAACATTCGGGCGTAGTGATTGTGTGTGACGGTACCGATGCGGCGGCAAAACGTGTCGGCCGCGTACTGTGGAATGACCCAGCGACAGGCGTGATGCGCCATGCCGATGCGGGTTATGAGATGGCCAAAGATTGCGCCGTTGATCAGGGCTTAGACTTACCTATGCTCACCGGAAATAATAACTAGAATAAAAACGGGAATACAAAATATGAAATCAGCGAACCACTTAGTGTTAACACCGGGCAGCTTGAGCCTAGCGCAATTACGCGAAATCAGCCGCCATAAGCTGACGCTTGAATTGGCACCGGAGGCCATTACCGACATCAATACCAGCGCGCAAATCGTGCAAAAAGTATTGGATGAAGGCCGTACTGTTTACGGTATCAATACTGGCTTTGGTTTATTAGCCAATACCAAAATTGCACCTGAAGATTTGCAACTATTACAACGCTCTATCGTGTTGTCGCACGCAGCGGGAACGGGGCAATATATGCAAGATGCTACAGTGCGCTTGATGATGGTGTTAAAAATTAACTCATTAAGCCGTGGTTTTTCAGGTATTCGCTTAGAAGTGATTAACTTTTTAATCCGTTTAGTCAACGCACAGGTCTATCCCTGCGTGCCAGAAAAAGGCTCAGTCGGCGCATCGGGTGACCTAGCGCCACTGGCTCACATGTGTTTGCCTATGCTCGGTGAAGGCGAGATGAGCTACCAAGGTGAGTTAATTTCGGCAGCCGAAGGTTTAGCCATCGCCGGCCTTAAGCCTATCGATTTAGCCGCCAAAGAAGGGCTAGCACTGCTTAACGGCACGCAGGCATCTACCGCGCTGGCGCTCGAAGGGTTATTCCATGCCGAAGACTTGTTTGCCGCAAGCAGTGTGATTGGTGCGATGAGCGTTGAAGCCGCTATGGGCAGCCGTAGCCCGTTTGATCCTCGCATCCATGCGGCGCGTGGTCAGAAAGGTCAAATCGATTCAGCTAGGGTATTTCGTCATCTACTGGGTGAAGAGTCAGAAATTAGCATCAGTCATGCTAATTGTGAAAAGGTGCAAGATCCTTATTCACTACGTTGCCAACCGCAAGTATTGGGTGCCTGTTTGACACAAATCCGCCACGCAGCCGATGTGTTAGGCACTGAGGCCAATGGTGTCACCGATAATCCATTAGTGTTCCAAGACACGGGCGATATTATTTCGGGCGGTAACTTCCACGCCGAACCTGTTGCTATGGCGGCGGATAACTTAGCGATTGCGATTGCTGAACTAGGCTCCATTGCCGAGCGTCGTATCGCACTATTAATCGATTCGAGCCTGTCGAAACTACCACCATTTTTAGTGAAAAATGGTGGGGTGAACTCAGGCTTTATGATTGCCCAAGTGACAGCCGCGGCATTGGCGTCAGAGAATAAAACTTACGCCCATCCCGCGTCGGTAGATAGTTTACCTACCTCGGCCAACCAAGAAGATCATGTGTCTATGGCGACCTTTGCGGCGCGCCGTTTACGTGATATGAGCGAAAATACCCGCGGCGTATTAGCGATTGAATGGTTAGCGGCAGCGCAGGGGTTGGATTTTCGTGCGCCGTTAGCGCCAAGTTCAGCCGTGGCTAAGGCCAAAGCCGAATTACGTGAAGTGGTCGCTTATTACGATAAAGACAGATACTTTGCCCCCGATATCGAGGCGGCTACTGATTTACTTTATTGCGCCAGCTTTAACCTGTATTTGCCAGCAGGAACACTACCCAGTGTTTAAATGGTTCGATACGGGAAATTATTAACCTGTAGCAGCGCATAAAAATACTGAAAGTGTGGGCTCAAGCAATTAGCTTGAGCCTTTTTTTATGCTTTCTGTCCATTTTTAAGGATTTTTAACTTTGTACTTTGAGGGCTTTTAACACCGCGGACAGGTTATTTTTTTCACTTTTCTTTACATTGTCAGTTTTTGATTTTGCTTCTGTACAAAAAACAACCTTTTCAAGTGTTCGCATATTCATTATTTGATGGTTACTAATTTTTTTAATAACCAAATGCATCACCAGAGGGACTATTTGTACTCTTGGTGTGTGACAATATGTCTATGTGCTTATTTTGGGTTTTAATCTTGTCTTGTCTGTTTAAATTGGTTTTAAATTCTATTTGTAGTGTATTTCGGTCTTGTTTTCAGTCTTTAGTTTTGTGGTTGGTGATTTGCGATCTAGATCTCGTGTCATTATTTGTTATCTAATTTCTATTTTAGGATAATCTCAAATTAAGTGTGGTCTTTAACGAGGCTCACTCAGTCGGTTGCAAATTTTACCATTGCAATCACCAGACTCATAACGACAAGAGTGTGAGAGGACGCTATGAACAGACGCCAGTTTTTTAAACTGTGTGCTGCCGGAGCTGCCACTTCAGCAATTTCAGCGTTGGGATTGATGTCCGAAAAGGCCTATGCGGCCGTTCGCG
Source organism: Shewanella morhuae (assembly GCF_900156405.1). Lineage (GTDB taxonomy): Bacteria > Pseudomonadota > Gammaproteobacteria > Enterobacterales > Shewanellaceae > Shewanella > Shewanella morhuae. Next base: position 352,461 of record NZ_FTNN01000003.1, on the reverse strand, counting down.
AGTTCAAACTCATTAGCGCGAAAGAAACCCGCAATAACTGCTGTTATTGCTCAGTGGGTTGTGGATTGTTGATGTATAGCAAGGGTAGTAATGGCAAGAATGCCGAGCAAACTATTTTCCATATCGAAGGGGATGCAGATCATCCAGTGAACCGTGGGGCTTTATGTCCTAAGGGTGCTGGTTTGGTGGATTATGTTAATAGTCCGAACCGTCTTAAATACCCAGAATATCGTGCGCCAGGCAGTAATGTATGGACGCGTATTAGTTGGGATGATGCGTTTCAGCGTATTGCTCGCCTGCTAAAAAATGATCGTGATGCGAATTTAATTGAAAAGAACTCCGCTGGGACGACGGTTAACCGTTGGCTAAGCACCGGGATGATGACCTCGTCGGCTATGCCGAACGAAGGTGGCTATATCACCCAAAAATTTGCACGGGCATTGGGCCTAGTTGCAATCGATACTATTGCGCGTAACTGACACTCTCCAACGGTAGCAAGTCTTGCTCCGACATTTGGACGTGGTGCCATGACCAACCACTGGATCGATATTAAAAACTCTAACGTCATTATTATTATGGGCGGTAACGCTGCAGAGGCTCACCCTGTCGGATTCGGCTGGGTAACGGAAGCAATGCAACATAACAACGCCAAATTAATAGTGGTTGATCCACGCTTTACCCGTAGCGCTGCGGTAGCTGATTACTACGCACCTTTACGTTCAGGTACCGATATTGCCTTCTTATTAGGGGTTATCCGTTATCTGATTGAAACTAAACAGGTTAACTACGATTACGTAAAAGCGTATACCAACGCAGGTTACATAGTTCGTGAAGACTTCTCCTTCAATGAAGGTCTGTTTAGTGGTTTTAATGAAGAAACCGATAGCTACGATAAAGAGTCTTGGTATTACGAATTAGACGAAGAAGGTCACGCTAAAATCGATCCTAGCTTTGAAAATCCACGTTGTGTGTGGAATTTAATGAAGCAGCATGTGGATCGTTACGATTTTGAAACAGTAAGCAATATTACCGGTACGCCGATTGCGGATTATGAAGTGGTTTGCCAACAAATTGGTAGCACGCATACCCACGACCGAGCGGCGACGTTTATGTATGCCTTAGGTTGGACTCACCACACTAAAGGCTCACAAAACATTCGCTCTATGGCGATGGTGCAATTACTGCTGGGTAACATTGGTGTGCTGGGTGGTGGTGTTAACGCACTACGTGGTCACTCTAACGTGCAAGGCGCGACAGACATGGGATTACTGTGTCAAAGCTTACCTGGCTACCTTAAGTTACCAAGTGATAAAGACACCGATCTTAAGACTTATCTTAAGCATAATACGCCGCTTGCATTGCGTCCCGATCAGACCAACTACTGGCAAAATTATCCTAAATTCTTTATTTCACAAATGAAGAGTTACTGGGGTGATAACGCGACAGCTGCCAATGACTTTGGTTATGACTGGGTACCTAAATGGGATAAACAATACGACTTTACTAAACACTTAGATATGGCCTATCACGGTGAAGTAAATGGTTACATTATCCAAGGTGTTAACGCCATTAACTCTATGCCAAACCGTAATAAGGTACTCAAAGCATTGAGTAATCTTAAATATATGGTGGTACTTGATGCTCTGGCAACGGAAACCGCAACCTTCTGGCAAAACGCCGATGGTTTCAACGAGGTTAATCCTGCTGAAATCATGACTGAAGTGTTCCGTCTACCGACAACCTGTTTTGCCGAAGAAGAGGGTTCGATTGTGAACTCTGGTCGTTGGATGCAGTGGCATTGGAAAGGGGCTAACCCACCGGGTGAAGCTAAACCAGATGCGGAAATCCTCTCTGGTGTGTTGATGGAAATGCGCAAGCTGTACAAGCAAGAAGGCGGTAAATTGCCTGAACCATTAAATGCCATTAGCTGGGATTACCATAACCCATTGTCACCACATGCTGAAGAAGTGGCCCGTGAGCTTAACGGTAAAGATCTGCTGACTAACCGTCAAATTAGTAGTTTTGCAGAGCTTAAAGATGATGGCAGCACGGCAAGTGCTTGTTGGATTTATGCGGGTTCTTGGACCGAAGAAGGCAACTTAATGGCCCGACGCGATAACCATGATCCGTCAGGTAAAGGGGTAACACCGGGTTGGGCATTTGCATGGCCAGCTAACCGCCGCGTGCTGTACAACCGTGCATCATGTGACCTCAACGGTAAACCTTGGGATCCTAAACGCACAATCGTTGAATGGGTTGATGGCAAGTGGCACGGCATTGATGTGGGCGACTTCAATATGAAGTTAACGCCACAGCAATCGGCGGGTCCTTTCATCATGCAGCCGGAAGGTGTGGGTCGTTTCTTTGCCCTCAAACTGTTGGCCGAAGGTCCGTTCCCTGAGCACTACGAGCCGATGGAGTCACCTATTGGGGTGAACCCACTGCACAAAGTGACCAGTAACCCAGCGGTGCGTATGTTACCGGGCGTAAAAGAAACCTTAGGTTCACATAAAGACTTCCCCTATGTGGCGACGACTTATTGTGTGACTGAGCACTTTAACTTCTGGTCAACCCATGCTCGTTTAGCGGCGATTTCTATGCCTGAAACCTTTGTCGAAATGGACGAAGTGTTAGCGGCCGAGAAAGGGATTGCTAACGGTGATTGGGTCACTGTCAGCTCTAAGCGCGGCAGTATACAAACCAAAGCGTTAGTGACTAAACGTCTGCAACCGTTAAAGGTGAATGGCCAGTTAGTTCATACAGTCGGGTTACCCCGTCACGGCAGCCATAATGCGTTAACTCGTAAAAGTTACTCCTGTAACGTGCTTACCACAGAAGTCGGTGATGCAAATACACAGGTGCCTGAGTTCAAAGCATTTTTGGTTAACATCACTAAAGCTGAGGGGATCTGATTATGGCATCACAAGACATTATCCGCCGCTCTGGAACTTCAGGGATGACGCCAGCAGCGAAAGGTCGTAACTCGTCGGAGCAGGTCGCCAAGCTGTTTGACGCCACTAAGTGTAATGGCTGTAAAGCCTGCCAAGTGTCGTGTTCAGAGTGGAATGATCTACGGGAAGAAGTGGGTACGTTCCAGGGTAGTTACCAAAACCCCATGTCACTATCAGGCCAGTGTTGGACCCTGATGGAGTTTCATGAGGTGATGGAAAGCAACAAGCTACGTTGGCAATTTACCCACTCAGCTTGTATGCACTGTGCTGATCCGGCTTGTTTAAAAGCCTGTTCGACCTCAGGAGCGATTATTCAACATGCCAATGGCGTGGTGGACTTTGATTCAGACAAATGTATTGGTTGCGGTTACTGCGCCAGTGCGTGTCCCTTCGATGTGCCAAAAATCGACCCTAAGGACAACAAAGCTTACAAGTGCACTATGTGTTCTGACCGTTTAGCGGTCGGATTAGAACCTTCCTGTGTGAAGTCATGCACCACCGGAGCCCTGCGTTTTGGCTCCCGTGAGGACATGTTGTTCTATTCCGAGAAGCGCGTGGCTGAACTGAAAGAAAAAGGCTTTCCAAAAGCCGGACTCTACAACCCAGAAGGCGTGGGCGGCACGGCGATGATGATGATATTACATGATATCACTCAGCCTGATAGCTATAACATGCCTGTTGATCCACAGATCCCATTGTCTGTCACCTTGTGGCAAGACTGGGTGAAACCGCTCGGTGCAGCGGGCCTAATTGCAACGGCTGCCGTGGCTTGTTTACACAAGATCACTGTGGGTCGAAACATAGTGGAAGAGGATCAGCCGGGTTATCAGCCTCCAGAGGAAGAGGTGAAGGACAAAGAGGAGGATGACCAATGAGCAAGCATGATAAGCAAGAAATGATAGTGCGTCATAAGCTGTTTGATCGCATTTGTCATTGGTTCATTGTTGCCGTGGGCTTAGTGACCTTTCTCACTGGCTTCTCTATCTTTTTTCCTTCCTTTCAATGGATGGGAGCGATAGCAGGAACACCCCAATTGGCGCGCTTCATTCACCCCATTGCCGGTTTGATGATGTGTTTACCCTTAATGTTGCTGTTGGCGCGTTATTACCATCACAACAAATGGGAAAAGAACGATCTCAAATGGATGTTGGCGATTAAGGATGTGATGTTCGAGAACGAGGAGGGTATCCCACCTATCGGCCATTACAACCCGGGTCAAAAGGTATTATTTCGTACCTTTGTGGTGACCTCAATCGTCTTAACCGTGACTGGGATCATGATGTGGCAGCCTTACTTTGCACCGTATTTTTCGGGCGTAGTAGTGGGCTGGGCCATTCTGTTACATGCGATTTGTGCCTTGATCATGATGATATTCGTGATAGTGCACTTTTGGATGGCAACGTGGGTGGAAGGTTCGGTCGCGGGCATGCTTTACGGCAAAGTTTCTAAAGCTTGGTGTCGTAAGCATCACCCTTTGATGTTAGATGAACATTCAGACGTGGAGAAAAAACACTAATGAGTCAAACAGCCGAGATACCTATGGTCCCCGGCAGCGAATCGCCGCTGGAACTGAAACATATTAAAGCGGTGGATCCCCATGCTGTGTATCACAGAAGGGCCCAACGTTTGCTGACGCTGGCCAAGGACTCGCCGCTGGCTGACTACTTTGAGCTATGCCGCCGTGTGGTGTCTATACAAGCCAGACTGGCAAAGGAGGCTGATTTCGGTCAGCTACTCTCTTGGGGGAAAGAAGGGGCCATTCCGCTTTCTCATTTGGGCTCAGAGGTGGATAGCTACTGGCAAGGACTACTACAGCAACTGTTAAGCGATCTGCTACCGCAGGTGGATGAATCCGTTGCACGGGTAGTGCGTTTGCTGATGCAGCAATCTCCTGAGCAGTTAAGTACGTGGGGACGCGCATTACGCGAAGGGCGCATGAGTGATGCTCCCGCGCGTTTTAGCCTGTTCCTGTGGGCGGCGATGGGGCTTTATTGGTCCCATTGGGCACCCATGGTGATCAAGCGTATGGATCAACGCAAGCTGAAACAACAAAGCTTGTGTCCCATTTGCGGCAGTCATCCGGTGGCGAGCGTTATTGTCGATGAGCCTCGAGCAGGCTTACGTTATCTGCATTGCAGTTTGTGTGAGAGCGAATGGCATTACATTCGCGCCCATTGCACGAGTTGTGGCCAAGATAAAGAAATGACAATTTGGTCGCTCGACGATGCACAAGCGCAAGTGCGGATTGAAAGCTGCGATGAATGTCATGGCTATACCAAAATGATGTTTATCGAAAAGTCACCCTTAATGGATGTGGCGGCTGACGATCTGGCAACCTTGATACTGGATAAAGAGCTTAATGCCAAAGGGTTTGGGGCGACAACCGTCAATCCACTCCTACTGGCCCATGAAACCGAGTAGTTCAAGTGAATGTGGGAGGGGCTTGTGATAATGCAAGTCCTTCCTTTTTTAGCACACTAAAGATGACACAGATGATGACCCAAGCACCCGACACGCCACAAGCCCTGTATCGCGCTTTACCTTCAATGGACAGCCTATTGGCAAAGCCGAGCTTTGCACAATTGCAGCAGACCTACGGTAAGGCGGCGGTAAAGGCGGCGTTGGATGGGCATTTACATGCTGCGCGCACGTTAATTAGTCAGGAGCACCGCTTACCAAATTGGTGTTCTGACCCCGCGCAATTGCACGGATGCTTGGTTGATCAACTGTCAAGAGACTATTGCCACAGCCTAAAACCGGTGTGGAACCTTACGGGTACGATTTTGCATACCAATCTTGGCCGCGCCCAGCAGTCGGAAGCCGCCATTAAAGCGGTCAGCTCGGTAATGCGTTACCCAACACCGCTAGAATTTGAATTAGCCGCAGGAGAACGTGGCCATCGCGATAATGCCATTAGTGGTTTGATCCATCGCCTTACTGGAGCAGAGGCCTGTTGTGTGGTTAACAATAATGCTGCCGCTGTATTGTTGATGTTATCTGCGGTAACGGCGGGGAAAGAAGTCATCGTTTCTCGCGGTGAGCTGGTGGAAATTGGCGGAGCATTTCGTATCCCCGACATCATGCGTCAAGCAGGTTGTACCTTAGTGGAAGTAGGCAGTACCAACCGCACTCATCTTAAAGATTACGAGCAAGCCATTACTGAAAATACTGCCGCCATCATGAAGGTTCATACCAGTAACTATCACATCAGTGGTTTTACCGCGGCGGTAGAAGAGGCCAAGCTGGGTGAGTTATGTCGCGAGCGCGGTATTGCATTAATCTCAGATCTGGGCAGTGGCTCACTCACCGATTTACGCCGTTTTGGTCTTAAACAAGAACCTACCCCGCAGGCCATGCTACTGGACGGGGTTGATTTAGTGAGTTTTTCGGGTGACAAATTATTAGGTGGGCCTCAGTCAGGCTTAATTGTCGGCAAACAGTCGTTGATTAATCAATTGCAAAGTCATCCTCTTAAACGCGCATTACGCTGCGACAAGCTGATTTTAGCGGCGCTAGAAGCCACCTTAATCCATTACCTCACGCCAGAAACCTTAGATACTGAATTGCCGATTATGGCGAAATTTGCCCGTAGCCAAGATACGCTCAGGCAAATAGGCCAGCGATTACAGCAGGCACTGATACCACTGTTTCAGCCTGCTTATGGCATTGAATTACAAGACTGCCAAACTCAGGTGGGTAGTGGCTCGCAACCCGATACCTTTTTGCCATCCGTCGCCTTGTGTTTTACCGCCTTAAAGGGCGGCAGTTTAAGCTTGTTAGAACAGCATTTTAAGCAAGCCGAACGACCCGTGATTGGCCGCATGAGTAACGATCAACTCAGATTAGATTTACGTGGAATCGACAATGAGGCGGAGCTGCTTGCTGAGCTAAGTACTCTAGGGGTGCAGTTATGATTATTGTCACGGCAGGCCATGTTGATCACGGTAAAAGTACACTCATTCAAGCATTAACAGGCATGGGCACCGACCGCTTACCAGAAGAAAAACGCCGCGGTATGACTATTGATTTGGGTTATGCCTTTATGCCATTGAATGATGGCTCACGCCTCGCTTTTATTGATGTCCCTGGCCATGAAAAATTTATCAACAATATGCTGGTGGGCGTCAGTCATGCTCGCCACGCATTATTGGTATTAGCCTGTGATGATGGTGTGATGCCGCAAACCCGCGAACATTTACAGATTCTGGCCCTTTTACCTCTAACTAGCTTGACCTTAGTGTTAACCAAGCGAGATTTAGTCGATAGCGAAAGAGCTGCGCAAGTTGCCGCGCAAGGTCAGGCTCTGTTGGCAGACTATGCGATGAATGCCAGTCGCATTTTTGAGGTTGCGGCCAGTCAATTTGATGAGCAGCAGACTAACGGTATCGCAGCACTGCGCGCTCATATCCTTGATATTGCAGCACAAGAGTCATTACGCAGCGAAGATGTAAGCAGTTTTAGAATGACACTCGATCGCGCCTTTAATGTTAAAGGTGCTGGCTGCGTGGTGACTGGCACCGTCATTAGCGGCAGAGTGTGCATCGGCGATAGTCTCTACAGCTCAGCACAAAAAGGCAAACTCAGGGTGCGTGGCATTCATTGCCAAGGACAAGAAGCGCAAAGCGCAGTGACGGGTACGCGTGTCGCACTTAATTTAGCCGGAGTCGATAGCCATCGCGCTCCAGAACGCGGTGATTGGCTGAGCAGCTTACCCCAAGCTGAGCCCTGTACTCGTCCCGTGGTGCATATCCGCACGTTTGATTATTCAGGTATCGATGGTCTAGTACATTGGCAAAATGTCAGTTGCCATCACGGCGGCGATCATACCTTAGGCCGCGTCTCGCTACTCAATGAAGTGGATGAACAAGGGTTTTGTCTGGCGGAGCTTGTGCTTGAAAAACCGTTATTACTCTGTCAAGACGACCGTATTGTGCTGCGTCATATAGGCGGTAAACAAACCTTAGGTGCAGGGCGGGTGCTGTCACTCAAGGTGCCTAATCGTAAAAAACGCACGCCTGAACGAGTCAATGCGCTGCAGCAATTAGCCAACATGAATCAGGCTGTCTCGGCTTTGGCATTATTAGGCCAAAGCCAAGCATTGCCCGAAGCTGAACTCGCTTGGCGTTGGCAACTGACCGATGAAGGCCTTGCCACGTTACTGGCTCAAGCAGGCCTAGTGCGACTTGGCGGTTATGCTATTGCCGTAAGTTTACTCGAACAAGAAAAACAGCAATTTCTACATTTACTGGGCGAATACCATCAACAACATCCTGATCAACTTGGGTTAGGCCGTAGTCGTCTACAGCGGATGATCCACAGTGTTTTACCGCCAGAATTAGCCAATAAAGTGCTCGACACGCTATGCCAAGAAGGCCGAATGGTGCTGCGCGGCGCTTTGTTGCAGCTTGCTGAACACAAAATAGTATTAGATGCCGATGCGCAGCAATGTTGGCAAAGGTTAGCACCTTGGCTAGCGCAACAAACTACACCGATATGGGTGACCGAAATGGGCGAATACCTTGAGCTTGACCCAGCTAAGTTGCGCTTATTGTGTTTTCAATTAGTGCAGCAGGGTTTTATTACCGCTGTCGTGAAAGACCGATATTTGCTCAGCGAGCAGCTTTGTCAGTATGCCAATTTAGTGCGTCAGCATGTAGCTGCAGAGGGCAAAATTGAAACGAGTGAATTTAAGGACATGATTGGACTTGGACGTAAGGCGAGCATTCAATTACTAGAGTTTTTTGACCGCAGTGGCTTTACCCGCAGAAAGTATCGCAGTAATAGCCGGGAAATTAGGGATGCAGAGCTGTTTTTCTCTCACGAGGATTGGCGGAAGAACATAGGAGTCGAACCTACCCAGGACTGCTGGCAGCCCTACCCGGATTTGAAATCCGGACGCCTCACCGGAGACGACGTTCTTCCAATGAAGACCTAGGGATAATAGAAAAAGCTTCGAGATGATTCAACTCGATTTTTATTTAGTTAATCACTTTGTGATGTAAGTCTTAAATTATCATCAAACTAATTGTTTTTACTTGTTTTTAACAGGTTAAGAGGGGCGCTATGGAATACCATTCACATGCTGTGGTTACTGAAAAAAAAGTGACCCTTTTAGAGCACGGACAAGCGTCAGAATTAACTGACTATTTAGCGAATGAAGTACGGGTTGCACTGGTTTATAACGGCATTTCACATACTGTTATGTTGGCCAGCCCCGAAAATTTAGAAGAATTTGCCGTCGGTTTTACGCTGTCTGAGCGTATCGTTTCGCATATTAATGAGATTAAGGGCGTTGAATTAGAGTTCACGCCTGAAGGCATACTCATTCAAGTTGAGATTACGCAGCGCTGTTTCATGGAGCTAAAGCAACAAAGACGCAATATGGCGGGTCGTACGGGCTGCGGTTTATGTGGCGTAGCGCAACTTGAAGAAGCGGTAAAACCCGTTATGCGCGTCGACTCCGATATTCGGTTTGATATTCAACATCTGCAGAACGCACTTGAACACATTAAAAGTAATCAACATCACTTCAAGCTCACCGGAGCAACTCATGCTGCGATGGGACTAAACCTTGAAGGACAAGTTACTGCGGCTTATGAAGATATTGGCCGCCATATCGCACTTGATAAATTAATTGGTGCTTTTTCGCTGCGCCAAGCTGAACGGCCTGTCGCCGTACTGCTGACGAGCCGAGCCAGTTTTGAAATGGTTCAGAAAGCGGCAAGCGCCAATATCCAAATTCTGTTTGCTATGTCCGCCGTGACCTCACTGGCGTTGGAATTAGCAGAGAAAAGCAACATCACGCTCATCGGTTTTTGTCGCAATGGCAGGGCAACGCTTTATACCCACGGTTATCGACTGCTGGGACAAAATACTGCCCGTTTAGCCAAAGCCATTTAAGCGTGAAGCGACTGTCACACTGAAATATCAATCGTGTATTGGGTTTGAGTGCAGCAGTGGCATAACGGTTATAAGCGCATTGCGCTTATTTTTTTACAGTCTCGTTCATTAGGATAATGACATGACATGGCAACAATTTAAGCAAGCCTATTTAATACGATTTTGGGCACCAATGCCTGCGGTGATCGCTGCGGGTATCCTTTCTACTTACTATTTTGGTTTAACAGGTACCTTCTGGGCCGTAACGGGGGAGTTCACTCGTTGGGGTGGGCATTTGCTGCAGTTTTTAGGCGCAAACCCTGAATCTTGGGGGTATTTTAAAGTGATCGGTTTAGAGGGTTCTCCCTTAGATCGCGTCGATGGCATGATGATTATTGGTATGTTTGGTGGTTGTATTGCCGCTGCGCTTTGGGCTAATAACGTCAAACTGCGTATGCCGCAGAGTCGTATTCGGATTGCACAGGCGCTGATTGGCGGCATTATTGCCGGTTTTGGTGCTCGCTTGGCGATGGGATGTAACTTAGCTGCTTTTTTCACCGGTATTCCTCAGTTCTCTTTGCATGCTTGGTTTTTTGCCTTAGCAACGGCAGCGGGCTCCTATTTCGGCGCAAGATTTACCTTATTGCCGATGTTCCGCATTCCGGTCACATTAAAAAAAGTCACTAAAGCCACCTCAATCAAGCAGGATGAAAATCAGGCTAGACGGCGTTTTCGTATCGGAATGTTGGTGTTTGTCGGTATTGTCGGCTGGGGTTTATTGACTATGTTCGATGCGCCAAAATTGGGTATGGCGATGCTATTTGGTGTCGGTTTTGGGCTACTTATCGAGCGAGCTCAAATCTGTTTTACCTCGGCTTTTCGCGATATGTGGATCACGGGCCGAACCCACATGGCGAAGGCGATTATTTTGGGTATGGCCGTCAGTGCTATTGGTATTTACAGCTATGTGCAATTAGGTGTGTCGCCAAAAATTATGTGGGCGGGCCCTAATGCGGTGATCGGTGGCTTACTATTTGGTTTTGGTATTGTGTTGGCGGGCGGCTGTGAAACGGGTTGGATGTACCGCGCGGTTGAGGGGCAAGTGCATTTCTGGTGGGTCGGTTTAGGTAACGTATTAGGTTCGACTTTGCTGGCTTATTATTGGGATGATATCGCCCAACCATTAGCGACTAATTGGGACAAAGTGAATCTGCTCACTAGCCTAGGTAATGAGGGCGGTTTATTAGTGACTTATGCACTGCTCGCGCTGTCTTTTGGTTCAATGTTACTGTGGGAAAAACGTTTCTTTGCCCGTAAAGCGAAGCGTGATGAACAACTGCTTGCGGAGGCCGTGTAATGACACAATATATTCCAGATTATCAACTTGATATGGTCGGCGAACCTTGTCCATATCCGGCAGTCGCGACCTTAGAGGCAATGCCTAAATTAAAAAAAGGTGAAATTTTAGAGGTCATTAGTGATTGTCCACAATCGATTAATAATATTCCTCTCGATGCTAAAAATCATGGTTATACCGTGCTAGAAATTGAGCAAAATGGCCCAACGATTCGCTATTTAATTCAGCGTTGAGGCTAACGAGTATTGAATCAAAAAAGCACAAACCGTTGAGTTTGTGCTTTTTTATTTAAGCAATTGCAGAAGGATTATTTGGCGAGCACTTTGTGCTGTGGACTTAACATTAATCTTGTAACGGCAATATTGCTGCTTGATACCAGCTGAGATGGTTATCACCTAATACAATTCTGAGAATTAAGTGCAATCCGTACAGAAATGGACGGTACACTACTATCCAATAGTTGCTGAGGCAGAGTTAGAATGAAACAAGCACTGGTGCATATTGCGTTAGTCGTAAAAGATTACGATGAGGCAATTGATTTTTATGTGAATAAATTAAAATTCGAATTAGTGGAGGATAGCTATCAAGCCGAGCAAGATAAGCGCTGGGTTGTGGTTGCACCGCCGGGTTCTAAGGGCGCAGCTATTTTGTTAGCGCGGGCTTCTAAGCCAGAGCAATTCGATTTTATTGGTAATCAGGCCGGTGGTCGGGTGTTCTTATTTTTAAATACCGATGATTTTTGGCGTGATTACCGCCGTATGGTCGCCGATGGTGTCGAGTTTGTGCGTGAGCCACAAGAGCAAGACTACGGCACAGTCGCGGTGTTTAAAGATCTCTACGGCAACTTATGGGATTTACTGCAATTGAATGATAAACACCCTATGGCGCAAAGATTGGCATATCGTGATTGAGTTATAGCCAATTGCAGTAGATTGGTACGCGGCAATAAGGCTTTAATCAGATAATGAGCTGCGAAAATATCTCACTGCTAATGTCCAAGAGTTTAGCAGCAAGATAGCCTTTTGGACCGAATGTCAGATAAGACGTCTTGCTGCTTAATAGAAAACTTAACCGCCCTTTATATCGGCTAAGTTAGCGAGAGTTGATCTCAGTGATCTTGAGGTTGATTAACTGCTTTTGCCATTGTGCTTTATCTATACCTTCGACCCAAATCACGCTGCTGTTACGCTGCTCGCCTTTGCGTAAATAGGTTTCAGGCATGCGGAATATCGCTTCCCACACTGCCAGTTTTTCAGTCTTGAGTAACGTGCCATTATCGGCAAAAAAGCTGGCTTCAACTTCCACTAATGTGACATGTTTATTACTCGTACTCGCCAGCTCAAAGCTAAGTCCGAGTTTATTCTCTTTCCATTGTGCTGTTGTAAAGCTGACTTTAATGCCGTCTTTAGCGGTTGAGCCTAATAATTCTGGCTGGGCAATGGCTGTGGCTGTTAGTGTGGTGACGGGCGCTGCAATAGCCTGACTTGCTTCGGCAGTACTCGGAAGGCTGGTAACACTGCTGGAGCTGTCAATAACGGCGTCAGTGGCTAAAACATTGGGTGCCACTTGGGTCTGCGTAAGCACATATTCCCAAGTAAAGTCGTCTTTAAGTCTGACTTGGGCACCGTTTTCGAGGGTGATATTGGCTACGTCGGCGGCCATAACCGATGATGATAGCCACAATAATGAGCTAAGTGCGCTAAGGCGTAATGAGGTTTGCATTGATTTTTGGGCTCCAGTATCTGTCTAAGTCAATATTCTGCCTTAACCTAAACAATTTAGCGCATGTTAATCACTGCCTAAGTGTTGTTTTAACTAAAAATCAGCTTTAAAGAGAAGATTCTAACGCTAACACAGATTGAACTAACAGATTGTGTCACTATATTGATAGCGCAGTGGCATGACACCATCACATAGCACAGTCACATAGCAGCATTATCAATAAAGAACGTGAGGAGATAATAGTATGCAAATGAAGTACGGAATTTATAGCTTGGTCATTGGTTTAGTTCTTAGCACAACAAGCTGGGCTGCTGATGCACCTAAAACCGGTTGCGCGGCAAAGTTAGACGCCATTAGCGCACAGCTTGCGCAGGCGAAAGCGGCGGGTAATAAGCATAGAGTTGCTGGGCTTGAAAAGGCCTATAGCGAAGTCTCTGCCCACTGTGACAACGACAGTCTATACGCTGAGCGACTAGCTAAAGTTGAGAAATTAGAAGAAAAGTTAACTGAGCGCCAAGATGAGTTGGCTGAAGCTATCGCTGAAGGTAAATCTATGGAAAAAATCACTAAGAAACGTGAGAAAGTGGCACAGGCTGAGGCGGAGCTGGCTCAAGCTCGAGCTGAGTTAGCCCATTAATCATGCGGCGTACTCGCTTAACTAACTCTATATCACCCATTCGATATGGTTGTTAAGGCTAGGCGTGAGTGTTCTCGCCTAGCCTTAACTGTTTTATGATCTGCTAAGTTTGATGACAGATGTAACTCATTACCTCTGACAGGCATATTCGATGTATTAAGTGGCGAGTATTTATGTGGCCATAAACCCAAGCTAATCAATGAATCACAGACGGTATTGTGCCTTAGTATCGGCGTAAAGATGTTCATTGGCTTTTGTGTTCGGTATGTTCAAAATGCTAATATCTATTTAAGAATAAGTAATTGTAAATAAACTGTATTTATAGTGAGTAGGTATAACTCTGAGTAACTCAATCGTTACCTTTGTATGGATTTATTGCGCTAGCGGCTAAAAATTGGAGTGAATTGTGGATCAGGAAATAAAACTCAAGATTTCGGCATGGTTAGCGAGCTTTGGAATTGATAGCCAGCCTTCGGACGGCATATCAACCAGCATTATGATTATTGCTTTTATGCTGATAGCGGGCATAGCTTATTTTATTGTTCTGCGCGTGGTTGTGCGTGCGGTCAACATGGTGATCTTACGTTCTAAAGCAACGTGGGATGATGTGTTTATGCGTTACAAAGTGCTCGAAAAGTTAGCTATGTTGGTGCCTGCAATCGTACTAAGTCTTTTAGTACCCATTGCACTCACTGAGTATCAAATTTTAAATACTTTGGTTAGCCGTTTGTTAAGCATTTGGATCGTAGTGCTGATGATCCGTGCTATTTATGCTGGTTTAGATGCGATTGATGAAATTTCAGATGTTAATTTGGTGAGTCGGCGTTTACCCGTTAAAAGCTTTGTGCAGTTAACTAAACTATTTTTATTCTTTGTTGGGATTATCGTTTCTATCTCAATCTTGGCCAATCAATCGCCGGTGTATTTCCTCAGCGGCTTAGGTGTGGCAACTGGTTTTGTGATGTTAGTGTTCCGCGACACTATTTTAGGTTTTGTGGCGGGGATTCAGTTAGCGGCTAACCGTATGGTAAGTAAAGGCGACTGGATCCAGATGGACAAATACGGCGCCGACGGTGCGGTAGAAGAAGTGTCACTGACCACGGTCAAAGTGCGCAACTGGGACAAAACTATCACTATGATCCCTGCTTATGCTCTGGTGTCGGATGCGTTTCGTAATTGGCGCGGCATGTCAGAATCGGGTGGCCGTAGAATAAAGCGTGCAATCAATATTGATATCAATAGCATTGCATTTTTAACTGAGGAAGAGCGTGAACGCCTGAGCAAGGTTCATTGTTTGAAAGAATATTTCCCTGCCAAAATTCATGAAATTCAAGAGTCTAATGCGAGAATTTCAGATCTGGATATAAAAGTGAATGGTCGTCATTTGACTAATGTCGGCACCTTCCGCGCTTATTTGCAAGAATACTTACAGCGCCATGATAAAATCCATAAAGAAATGACCCTAATGGTGCGCCAATTAGCGCCGACCACAGAGGGATTACCCATCGAGATTTATGTTTTTACCAACGATACTCGCTGGGCTTTTTATGAAGCAATACAAGCGGATATTTTTGATCATATTTTTGCAATATTACCTGAGTTTGGTCTAGTGTCATTCCAAGCCCCCACAGGTAATGACATTCGTAGCTTAAAGTCGGCTAAGGTCGATTAATCTCTCGATACTAGAATTGCGGCTAACGTTAAAAAGACACCGCCGCTGATTCTGTCAAACCAATGTAGCTTGTTACTGGTTTTTAAACTGGGAGCAAGCACGTTGGCCATGCAGGAATAGAACATCACAAAACTAAAATCGACCACTACCCAAGTGAGCGCCAAAATGGTGAGTTGTGGTAATTGCGGTACTGATAAGTCGATAAATTGTGGAAATAAAGCCGCAAAAAATAGTAAATCTTTCGGGTTACTAATACCCACCAAAAAAGCCTGCTTAGCAAGTTGTTGAGGTGTACCTTTACCTTGTAAATGGCACATTTCAATCGTTTGCCCTTGGTTCTTTGTCAGCAATAACTTGATACCTAAAAAAACTAAATATGCAGCGCCTCCCCATTTAAGTACGGTAAAACCATACTCAGAGGCGCTAATCAACGCCCCAAGACCCGCGGCAGAAGCCATCATTAATATTAAGGCTGCACTGACACTACCTAAGGCCGTAGCAAGGCTACGCATTTTGCCAAAATGTATGCCATGAGACATGGACAAAACGGCGATGGGCCCTGGAGATATTCCGATTAACATAATGGCAATAAAATAAAGTAGCCAAGTATCTGTTTGCATAAGTAACGCTCTAAATCTGTTAAATAAAAAATGAATTATATCATCTACTTTTTAGGTTTTTTGCTGACTTTAACGAGCGAGCCTGTGATGATTTCGCTATAGTATAGTTTAGCCTGATTGTGAGGGGGAACAATACTGTGTTGAAAAATGGACTGTGGAATAAAGGTATGTGGCCAAGAGTATTGGCGACATTATTGCTGTTGGTCACTTGTCATGTGAGCGCTGTACCTACGGATGAAATTACGCAAATGCTTAAAGGCCAGCAGGACGCGTGGAATCGCGGCGATCTTGATGCTTATATGCAAGGTTATTGGAAGAGCGATCGATTACGTTTTGTTTCTAATGGTAAATTTCGTTTTGGATGGGATGAAACTCTCGCCACCTATAAAAAGAATTATCCTAATAAAGAAGCTCTTGGTGAACTTAAATTCACTATAAAAGAAATCAAAATGCTGAGTAATTACGCGGCTATGGTGGTTGGTCGCTGGGATTTACGTCGCCAAAAAGATGCGCCTACAGGCGTGTTTACTCTGCTAGTTGAGAAAATAGATGATAATTGGGTGATCACTATGGATCACAGCTCAGATTAATCACGTGATAAAAATTAAGAAAGAATTAAACATTCTGGTGTTGCGGGCGGCTCGGATGGCAGGATTATATCGAAATCCTGTTGCCCGAGCTGTCGGCCTTTGCCATCGTATCTCACCTCGGTGAAATGCATTCTACCTTGGGTATCTTCAAGCAAAATACTGGTGGAGCGCGTGCCGTAGTCGGGATGCTGAATATAAATTGCTGCTAAGCGCCGTTCCCATTCAAGCCCCACGCCCGTATTGGGTAACTCATGATCTTGCGGCTGAGAATCATCTTTCATCAGTTGGATCAACGCTTGCACATCAATATCAGTAGATTGATTAATTAGGGCTTCTAGTGCTTGTTGTCCTTTGGCCATTTTGGGCCAAATATCATCAAGAGTGCCATTACATATTGCATGAAATCCATTGGCTAGTTTTACGGTGTTTTTATTTATGCTATTAAAACAAAATAAGTCCGTTCCTTGGCCAAAAATAAAATTAAATGGCTGATAATTATCGCTATGTTCAATAAGCCAATTTGGGCACACCAGTGAGCCAGAACTAAGTGTATTCGTGACTAACTCACCACGAGTACGCATCGCAGCAGAACTCTTTTGCGCCACTCGCAAATTAGTTACGCCTGCTATTTGCCCTTGCTTATTTACACCAAACCAAGTGCCGCCCGCTTGCAGATCTTTTCCTGCGAGTATGTTTTCTTCAGGTAGCCAGAAGTGTGCTGGCGCTGTGGGTCGATGATGAAACTCATCGCGGTTAGCACAGATGATTAAGGGGTACTTAGGATGGGCATTAATAGCGACAAAGAGTATGCACATAACAGGCTAAATTAATCCAAAGGTAGATTAATTTAGCCTGTCTGCACATAAATGAACAGTGTTAGTGATGTGAATGTTTATCTGTCTTTGTGTGCTCGTGTGCATGTTTGTCAGAATGTGGACTGACTGAGTTGGGCATTTCGGCATGGCTGTGAGCGTGGTTATGTGTATGACCCGCAGGCTTGCTGAGCATCAAACGACGTAAAAATTTACGTGGACCTAAGCGTAGTAGGCTGGCGGCAAATAACCCTGACAGCGCTAAGAGTGCAATTAAGTTGAGTATTTCCGGTAAAGAGATTAACGAGAACCACAAAGGTAGACGTAATGCCGCCATTAACCCTAAGGCAATAATACTCAGTAATATAGCCTTTTGTGGCCAGGTCATTAATTTCAGTTGCGCTAGGTTAAGTACGGGGGCAGCAATCAATGGCATCATCACAGCAACAGAACTCCAGCCGCTGTAAGCCAGTGCTAACGCGAGCACCGCTGCGCCTAAATTACAGAAACGCATCGGTAAAAATACCAATAATAGCACTATGACTTGTAATAATGGATTGCTTAATGGTACTGAAGGGTGACCAATCAGGTTCACGAGCACTAAGCTGAGCAAAATCCACGGTGCACTGCGATCGACCAAATGCGCAAAGCCAAAACGTAAAGATTTAGTGGGTAATGTTGTGTGTGGATCGGTAATATTGACCTTGGCATGGCTTAAGTAAGCACTCAAGATAAACACAATAAGTAGCTGAAATAGTGCCAACCAAGGACCCAGTAGCAAAGCGGTGATAACTAGCGCTTCTGGCCCCACTAAGCGTTGGAACCAGCGGCGAGCTAAACTGCTATCCTGCGGCGTTAGGCCACATTTAAAGCGCAGCGCCGCCGCAGCGTAGCTCAGCAACAGTACTGGGGCGAGTGTCAGTAACCATGTAACTAACTGTTCGGTGCTGTGATCGTGGTGAGTATGCTCGTGGCCACCAGAATCAATCATCAGTAGCATCACCAGTAGACCTATACCCAATAAACTACCAATTCCAGCTTGGTATTCGTATTTACCCTGTACGTTAGTATCGTGCTGGCCATGGGGTTGATGCAGTACAACATGTAAAATGGAGCCCGTAACAAACGCTTGTAAATAAACGGTATTATCTAAGCTTAATTGAGATAATAACTGCTCACCTGCAAAGTAACCCACAGCTGTAAGAATCATCATCGCGACCAGCACTAAACTGGCCCAGCGCGTGCCGACTTGTGGTTTAAGTAGCCACCAAATAGCCAATCCGACAGGGAGTCGATGCATAATGACCCCGAGCGCAAGTAAGATAGAACTGCCTTCTTGTTGTGCTAATACCATAGCCCCACCATCGGTGATGGTGTGTAACAATAAACCGCCGATGCCTAAGGACAGGGTGAGATTATGGGTTATTTCTGAATAGCGATGAAATAGTCGCTCACTAGCCGTTGGCCCCCAGATACCGAGCAATACAAACACAATCGCCAGCACTCCACCATGTTCTAATAGCTCAGGCAAAATATGGATCAGCACTAATCCGCCCAATGAGACGAATATAAAACCGTCGAGCGCTTTTTGTAATCCGCTTCCCGATGAGAAATAACGGTAAAAAAGTGGCCCGATTAATAGTGCGATACAGCTAGCAAGAAGATAGAGCATGGATTCCACGGGAAATTGGCTGAAAAAACGCTGTAGTATATCAGCTACAAGGCAAAGTGAGCAGAAACTTGCTGGTAATTTACTTAACGGTTGGCATTTTTTAGTCTGTTTTTAAGCGGATACTTTTATTCACTGTGGTTATTTTTATATTAATTTTCAGATCTAAGCCGCGAAAAGTTATACAATAGCGATCTATGTTGGCTTGGATGTTGATAAGTTAAATGGATATATTTTCTGCTGCAGTAATGTTGTTTCTTATTATGGATCCCCTAGGTAATTTGCCGATTTTTGCATCGATTCTTCGGCATATTGATCCTAAAAAACGTCGTAAGGTATTGATCCGCGAATTGCTCTTTGCGTTAGTTATTATGCTGTCTTTTCTTTATGCGGGCGAAGCTATCTTAAGTTTCTTAAATCTCCGTTCTGAATCGGTCAGTATTGCGGGCGGGATTATTCTGTTTTTGATCGCGATTAAAATGATTTTCCCTCAGCCTGGCGGTGTGGTTGGTTTAGCCGCGGGAGAAGAGCCCTTTATCGTGCCTATGGCGATTCCTTTGATGGCTGGCCCGTCGATTCTTGCTGCCTTGATTTTACTGGCGCATACCGATAGTTCGCGGATGGGTGATTGGACGATTGCGCTTGTTTCTGCTTGGGGCGCCAGTGCGGTAATTTTGATGTTCTATAAGCTTTTTACTCGAATACTGGGAGAGAAAGGTCTTACTGCCGTTGAGCGTTTAATGGGCATGGTATTGGTGATGATTTCGGTACAAATGTTCCTCGATGGTATTTCAAATTATATGAAAACGGCTATGTAAGCAGACCAAGTAAGCTGCCTAAAATCCCAGCGTAAAAACCGTATTCACCCAGTGAATGCGGTTTTTTTATGCCTCAGATACCGTCTAGAGTAAGGTTTATATTGAGAGTTTGCTGAATTAATGCTGACAAAATGGAAAATTCTGCTAATTAACCATTGTATCAAGTTGTTACATCGCTGTCGTGCTGCTAACGTCCACAACCCGTCTCTCAATTTGGGAGATGGATACCCTGAATAAATTGCCCCACGGGCAGAGTTATTTAAATACGAAGAGACATTCGCCTTATAAAAACACTCTCCAAGGCGGTGTTAGCAGTTACTTAAAGGATTAAAAATGCGAAGTACAAAAAACGCTATAGCGTTTGGCCTCTTGTTGGCATTGATTAGTGGCGCGAGTATGGCGGCTTCAAATCATACCCCTGCAGATGCGGGCGTGATTAACAAAGATCGAATTTTATATTGGCTTATTAAACGTGGCGAAGTGGCAACGGATGCCAGTGATAGCGTAAAGCAGGCAGCGATTGAGGCTTATATCTACCGCGCGACATTGGCTCAACCTAAAACCCCGCGCATTGAAGTTGAAGCTGAACATGCGCGCGTACAAAGAGCCCAATCATCGCACATGATGCGCTCACCAGCACAGCGCCTACAAGTTGATGCTGATGTAAAAAAAACCGTGAAAGTGTTGACCGTATTAATTGATTTCCCTAATTTAAAACATGATAACAATGGTTTAAAAGCCGATGATACCGCCATGTATTATCCCAGTTATCCACTATCGCATTATCAAAATTTACTCTTTTCTAAGACTGGATTTAACGGTCCACAGGGACAGAACCTCACATCAGGGTATCAATATTATCAAGCGGTTTCTGGGCAAACTTTTTCTTTTACAGGCGAGGTTAAGGGGTGGTATACCGCTAATCAGAATGCGGAATACTATGGCGCTAATGATCCTCAATCTGGTAGTGATGCACAGGTAAGCCAACTGGTTAAAGAGGCGGTGTCCCAGGCTGTCGCAAGTATGTCCATAGCAGAGTTAGCCAGTTATGATGTTGAAGATCCTTATGATATTAATAATAACGGTAACTATAACGAACCCGATGGCATCATCGACCACGTGATGATATTTCACTCCAGCATAGGTGAAGAAACCGGTGGCGGAGCATTAGGAACGAGCGCTATTTGGTCCCATCGCTATTTTGTCGACCAAGGCACGCAAGGTTATGCGCTACCTGGCACGGTGAAAAAAGTATTTGGTTACACCATTCAACCTATCGACGCGGCAACCGGGGTTTGTACCCACGAGTTTGGTCATGATCTCGGCCTGCCCGATGAATACGATACCAGTGATAATACGAGTAAAGATGGCTCACCAGTAGGCGCATGGTCATTGATGTCTGGTGGGAGTTGGACTGGTGACATTGCGGGTGCACAACCGAGTGGTTTTAGCCCTTATGCTCGCTCTTATCTGCAGGAAAGATATAAAGGTAAGTGGTTAAATGAGCGTGAAATTAGCTTGGATAGCATTCCTAAGTCAGGCATCAATATAACCTTGAATGAGGCGGTTAATCATCAGGCGGTAAACCAGATTTCTATTCCTCTTCCTCCTGCGCCAATTCCTTTTAAAATGCCATATCAGGGCAGTTACCAATACTATTCTGGCCAAGGCAATATGCTAAATAACAGCATGAGTTTTAATCTTGATTTACCTAAGGTAAGCACTGAAAAACTTATTCTGAGTATGCAGGCCAGTTGGAGCATCGAGACCGACTATGACTATATGCAAGTTAACGTGAATGGTGTGGCGATTGCGGGTAATCACACTTTGTCCGATAACGCGATAAATAGTGCGCGCCATATTATTACCGGTGAGTCGTCTGCCAACTCTCAGGCAGAAGGAAGCGATGCTTGGGTGGCTTTGGAATACGATTTAACCGCATTTGCTGGCAATGCAGTGACGATTGAAATCAACTATGTCACCGATGAGGCGACAACCCTGGCGGGGATAACGCTGGATAGCATCAGCATTAAACAAAATACCACTGAGTTATATAGCGATAATGCCGAAGTGGCGGATAAAGTGAAACTCAACGGTTATAGCCGTATTCAGGATTCTCGTCCAGGCGCAGCATCTCGCTATCTTATTCAGTTACGTAGTCATAATGGCGTTGATGTCGGCTTAAAATCAGTCGGTTTTGACCCCGGAGTATTGCTCTGGTTAGAAGATGTGGGTTATACCGACAACAACGTATCAGATCATGCTGGCCATAGTTTAATTGGCGTGATTGATGCCGACCAAAATATGCTTGGCGTAAGCTTGACGTCTACCGATGAACAAATCCGTGACGCTGCCTTTAGCACTGTGAAACAAAGCTTTTATTTAGGTGATAATCATCTCGATGCAGTGAGTCTATTTGATGACAGCTTAGACTACAGCGCACCGCTGCAGCCGCAATCTGGTATGGTTTTACAACCGCTCGGATTAACGATGCAGGTAGTGTCTCAGTCCCGTAATAACAGCACTGCGGTTATTCGTTTGGCGAATGCGAATGCCATTACACCATTAACGGTCAGTTTTACTAAACAAGTGACTCAATTAGCAGTGAATTTTACCAGTAATGTTGATGGTGGTATGGGGCAACTAACCTATGCATGGCGTTTTGGCGATGGCGCGACAAGCACTGCTGAGGCGCCAAACCATATTTATGCTGCGGCTGGCACTTATAACGTAGAGCTCACAGTAACTGATATGGCAAATACTCAGGTAACGAGCAATGCTACAGTCACCGTTGCAGCAGCAACTGAGAGTTCAGGCGGTGGTAGTTTAGCTTGGCTAAACCTTGCCATCCTCGGAGTATTTGCGTGGCGTCGTCAGTTTAAATGGCATTAAACTCTTATTATTACTCAATAAAAATTTAGTATTACTCAATAAAAATGCCTCTGATTAGAGGCATTTTTTATTGGCTCTCAAACCGTAAATCACATTACATCTTATTAATAGCTTGTTCGGCCGCGGGCAAAAAAAACTCACTGACGATCATTTCATGCTCACCGTGATGAAAGTAGCGGCGGCGTCCCCAAAGATCATGTTCGACAGTTTGCTGTAAACTTTCAGCTAAGTGGGCAAGGCGACTACAGGTTTCAAAGCTAGCGACTTCTATTCTACCGGGGATAAAGTTATCTTGGCTAAATAGCAATTCGCCTAAGGGGCGAGAGCCAAGGCTAAGAAAATCGCCTTGTCGTTCAGACATCAAACTTTCGGGGATCAAGGTTCTGGCAAATACCCAAGGCACAGTGTCGAGGCAGAGTAATACTTCGCGGATCCAGACTGAACCCTGTTGAGGATATTCACCATTTAATGGCGCATAGTGCCCTTCACCTAAGACTTTGACCTCAAATTGAGTGCAGCAGGTTTTGAGCTTTTGCGTTAGGCTGCCAGTGGCGAGCAACCATTCTTTTAAGGGTGAAAGGGGGAGTTTGTTGGCGCTATCGGCACAAAACCACTGAATAGATTCACCATAAGGGAAGCTTAAGCTAGTCACATTCATTAAATACTCGTTACAATATAAGCAAACGTCGGCAGTTTAGCATGTCATGGCGCGAGCAGATAGATTGGGAAGTTTCTTCCATTACCATTATTGTTTTAGGGGGCCGTAAGTCACTATGAAAAAATTACTCTCAACCTGTCTGATTTTATTCACTGGTATTTTTAGTGTTTACGCCGCCGATGAGAAAGAAGTGGCGCCTGCAGATACCGCTGCCGCGACCGCACCTGAGTACGCTTATTATGCTTTTGATCCAGAAATCGTCACCAATTACATTTCAACCCGTAAAAAACTAGGGTTTGTTAAAATCAGTATTGAACTGATGGTTAAAAGCCCCGACGACCTCATTACTATTGAGCGACATGATCCGTTATTGCGCGCCGCCATTGTTGAAGTGTTAGGCAACCAATCGGAAGACAAAGTTAAATCGCTGATAGGACGTGAAGAGATTCGCCGTGAATGCTTCGACATCGTCAATAATTTGATCACTCAAGAGGCGGGTAAGCCATTGATAGTCAACTTACTGTTTACCTCTTATTTGTACGATTAATTTACTGCCCCACTTTAAGGGCTGATGCATGTCGGCCCACTGCATTACACCCACTGCGCTACAAGAGTGACTATGTCAAAACCTGCCGTAAAACCGACTGCTTCAGCACCGCTCAAAATAGCCGCTAGCCCAATAAATACCAAAACCAACCGGGCAAAGAAGGCTGGCGCCAAGGCAAAGGTGAGTAAGGCGCCAATTAAAAACCGCGCCAGTGCCGAAATCAAAAAAACTCTACATCCGCGTAATGCCCATTTGCACGGTTATGATTTTCCGGCGCTGATAAACGCCTTGCCTAAACTAAAAACCTTTGTTCGCCCCACCGCCTATGGCGCTTTATCAATAGATTTTGCCGATCCTCAGGCGGTTAAAATGCTCAATACCGCCTTGCTTAAACACCACTATGGGATTGAATTTTGGGATATTCCTGCGGGAGCTTTATGTCCCCCCATTCCTGGTCGAGTCGATTATTTGCATTATGTAGCCGATCTCTTAGCCGAAGGCGATAAATCATGCGCGATGGATAACGTGCGGGTGTTAGATATTGGCACTGGTGCGAATGGTATTTATCCGATACTGGGTAGCCAAGTATACGGTTGGCAATTTGTCGCCACGGATATCAATGCTGATTCCCTAAACAATGTGCAACGTATTATCGAGCTTAATCCGCCATTGCAGGGGCGTTTACACTTAAGGCTACAGTCGAATGAAAAGGCTGTTTTTAAGGGTATTATTCAAACCGAAGAACGTTTTGAGTTAACACTGTGTAACCCACCCTTTCATGCCTCTATGGCAGAGGCCAATGAGGGGGCAAAACGTAAGGTGAACAATCTACAGCTTAATCGTCGTAGCGCGGTAAAGACTGCAACTACGTTAAATTTCGGTGGCCAAGCGGCAGAGCTTTGGTGCCAAGGCGGTGAACGGCAGTTCTTGGCGACGATGATCCGTGAAAGCCAAGCGTTTGCCGATCAATGCTTGTGGTTTACCAGTTTGGTGTCAAAGAAGGAAAACCTGAAACCTTGTTATCAAGCCTTGGCACAGCTAAAAGTGGATACAGTGAAGACTATCGAGATGCAACAGGGCAATAAAATTACCCGAGTTTTAGCATGGAGTTTTCAGTCGGTGGATAAGCGCAAAATCTGGCGCAGTGAACGGTTATCACATTAAGCTTTTGATTTTAAGTAAAAAAACAGGCGCTAAGCGCCTGTTTTGCCATCAAGTTAAAAATACTCTTTATTGCGGTTTTTCTGCCTTGTGATTGCGGCGAAATAACGCCCACTCTTCAATGACTTCTCCGTTGGGCAAGGTACAGATGCCATGTTCACCCTCAGCAGTCATCTTAATTGTTAAGCTGCCATTGAGGGAGGTGCAATACTCTGAAGCGGGATTGGCTATGCTCACTTTCGCAGCAGGTTGTTTGGCTTCACCACAACACACCCAATAGCAGGGTGGTCACAAACGTTAAACTGAACTTCATAAACAGCCTTTGACTCATTGTCTTGCTTACTTGCGGCCTAAAATTCGCAGGATCCGTAGAAATAAGTTGATGATATCCATATATAAAGCGGCTGCGCTATCGATAGCATTGTCTATAGTTTTGGGGATTTGATTCGCCCGTCCCCAGTCGTAACCAATATAACCGCAAAAAATAAGCACCACTATCCAATCTAAAATGCCGTGATGAGTATTAAACACAAATACTTCAATCAGTTCGACAACAATAACGAGCAACAAGGCGATAGTCAGTGCGCCCACAATTTTCTGGAAAAACGCAGGGAAAAGCGTACCTAAACACATCATGGCAATAGTCACTAAGCCGGTAATACGAATGGCCTCAGTCACTAATTCAGGATCGTATTGACTGACCACCATATTGATAATCAAACCGAAGGGTACGACCACAAAGTTATAACCAATAAAACTGACGAGTGGATTACTCGATTTTTGGAACAGATAAATCCCCAGAAAACAGCAGGCAAAATAGCCGATAAAGAACACCCACGAATTAATGCTGGCAATCGCTTCTGGGTCGATATTGGTGACCATCCAATAGTTAACGGCAAATCCCCAAATTAGCGTAAGGCCAATCACGAGGTTATAAATACCCGCACCAACGAGAGTACCGTCAGTGGTTACGCGATCAAATACACTATTTTCAGAGTCCATAGGTTTCCTTGTCATTCCTTTATGTTAACTATTCGTTCAGTCTCTACAATGTCGCGTTAAGTTAAGGTAAATAAACTTGTTTATCAAGTATTAGCATCCAGTGTACTACAGACGCTACAACGGGTTTGTTTGGGTAATTTTCATCTCGCGAAACTCCATCGTCATCGCATCGATCATCAAAATACGTCCCGCTAAGGTTTTACCCATGCCAGTGATCACTTTGATCGCTTCAATCGCTTGCAAGCAACCTACCATACCCACTACTGGTGCGAGAATGCCCGATTCGACACAACTGAGTTGTTGTTCACCAAATAAAGCGCTAAAACAATGATAACAAGGCGTTTCATTGTGGTAGTCAAATACGGTGATCATGCCTTCCATGCGAATAGCGGCGGCGGATACCAAAGGAATTTTGTGCTTAAAACAGCTGAGATTGAGCTGTTCGCGCACGCTGACATTATCGGTGCAGTCCAGTACCAAATGGTGCTCGGCAACGAGGGCATCAATCTCATGGTCATCTAACACGGCATCAATAGTATTGATTTTGATATAGGGGTTCAGCTGGCTAAGACTTTGCTTAGCCGATTCAACCTTCGGCTGACCGATATTGCCATCTTGATGCAGCACTTGGCGTTGTAGATTAGAAAGTTCAACCCGATCAAAATCCACTAAGGTCAGTTCACCAATACCTGCAACGGTTAGGTACTGGCTGGCGGCGCAGCCTAAACCGCCTGCGCCTATCATCAACACTTTTGCTGTTTTTAAGCATTCTTGACCGTCGATATCCATGGCTTTAATGGATATCTGGCGGCTGTACCGCAATAGCTCGCTGTCGCTAAGAATATCTTCTGAAACATTCATCGAGATTTTCCTAGCACAGTACGCTGTTAAAGGGTTCAACCGTTACTTGAGTGCCTACCGCGGTATCACCTTGAAATTGCTCTAATAACACCAAGCAGTTTGCTAGGCTCATTGAGGTCAACATGCCTGAACCTTGGCTACCAGTAATGGCAACTTCGAGCTCACCTTGTGCATTGCGGCTTAAAATACCGCGTTGATATTCGACGCGACCTGAGCTTTTACGTATTGGCGTACTGAGTGTGGCATTTAACATTAAGGGTGCGACAGGGGTTAAGCCCTGCATCTTTTGAAGTATTGGCCAAACAAGTTTATAAAAAGTCACCATCGATGATACGGGGTTTCCTGGTAAACCACAGAACACCGCCTTACCTATTTTTCCCATGGCGAAGGGTTTACCCGGTTTAATCGCCAATTTCCAGAAGGTGATTTGGCCTTCTTCATCGAGAACTTGCTTAGTAAAATCGGCTTCGCCGACTGAAACGCCGCCTGAGGTTAATACCATATCTGCTTGGCTGGCAGCATGGCGAAATGCCTGCCGTATCGCTTCAGGATCGTCGGCGATGACGCCTAAATCTAACCATTCGACATTGGCACGCTTGAGTAAGCCTTGGATTGAATAGCGGTTTGAATCGTAAATTTGCCCCGGAGCTAATTCACTGCCAACGGGGCGCAGTTCATCACCGGTAGAGAAAAAAGCCACTTTAAGCTGACGGTACACACGTACTTGGCTAGCGCCAATGGTCGCAAGTACGCCCAGTTCAGCGGCGCCGATTTGAATGCCCGCATTGAGCACCTTAGTGCCTTGGGTCAGTTCTTCACCGCGACAACGTACATTAGCGCCTTGTGCTTTAGGGTGACGAATATGCACAATTTCACCGTCTACTTCGGCTTCTTCTTGCATTTGCACTGTGTCATAACCAACAGGTAATGGCGCGCCCGTCATGATCCGCACACAGGTATTAGGTTTGGCTTCGCCTTGAAAACCATGACCTGCAAATGAACTGCCGATGGGTCGCAATGAGGTTTGATTCGTTTGTGTATTTAAGTCGGCAAAGCGTAGGGCGTAACCGTCCATAGACGAATTGTCAAACGGCGGCAGATCGATGCAAGCCGCTAAATCTTCGGCAAGAACGCGGCCAAGAGCATGGGGAAGTAACACTACTTCAGTGTCTGACACTGGGCTCACTTGTTCGAGCAACAGGGGAATAGCTTGATCTGGATGCATTAAGCTAGGTTGCGAACAAGGATCGGCTTTTACGGACATAGGGTCTACCTTATATGCAATGGGTCATGATGACGCGAAATGAATTTTTACCTGACCTTGGGGTGATACCCAAGTGACATCAACATACTGATGCCGAATTTTAAGGTTATTGCGTAACATTATGCCATGGTGATTAAGGATGGCTATGATCTGCATGCGAGTTTATGTGATATGCCAGCCAGTTTTTGCCCTTGCTTTGACTCAGGGCTCGATTCTAATTTTTTAGTGCGACACATTTTTCAGTAGCAAAAATGATGGAATGAACGTGTCTACGCTGCCTTTGTCGCTAAAACAAAAAGGACGTTTGCCGCAGCTAAACGTCCTTTTTTGTTAGTTAACATCCTCAAGCGAGGATGCTGTCATCTCACTTAACCTACATTCGCCAGTAACGACTTGCGATAAACCACGATATCTTCAATCGTTAACACGGGCATATTGTGCAGTGCACCAAAGGCAATAATTTCAGGTAATCGCGCCATAGTGCCATCGGGATTAGTGACTTCACACAATACGCCAGCGGGTTTTAAGCCAGCGAGTTGCACTAAATCAATAGTGCCTTCGGTGTGGCCGCGGCGGGTTAACACGCCGCCCGGTTGGGCGCGAAGTGGATACACATGGCCAGGGCGAGCGAGATCGCTTGGTTTAGCGTTGTCGCTAATTGCCGCTTTAATGGTAGTGACGCGATCAGCGGCTGAAACCCCCGTTGTTACACCAACAGTTGCTTCGATACTGACCGTAAATGCGGTGCCGTATTGGCTCGAGTTGTGCTCGACCATCGCTGGCAGTTCGAGGGCTTTGATTTTTTCATCGGGTAAACATAGGCAAACAATACCGCTACATTCACGAATGAGCATGGCCATTTGAGCGTTAGTGAGAGTCTCGGCTGCGAAAATTAAATCGCCTTCGTTTTCTCTATCTTCGTCATCGACAACTAACACACCTTGGCCTTGACGCAGGGCATTAAGACCCGCTTCAACGCGTTCGATAGCAGTACCAAAAGGAGCAAGTAAAGACTGATTCATGGCTAATATCCTTAAATAAACGACATTGGAATATCCAGAATCAGGGCGTGCAGAAATACAACGTAATCCAACCCTGTGGTTCGATTTTGTTGTAGCAATAACATTCACTTTTGAGTGACGTTATTGCAAAACATGAGGCTAACACTGCGATACACAAGCGCGTTGCACTGAGATACCACAATGTTGTCTTACATTCTCTTCCATCCGGACTCAGCACCGTCGCCATTAAAGCAAACAGTCCATTACCGTCGGCTCTGGAATCGTCAGGTTTGCACTTGGCAAAGCCTAAATCACCAGATCTGCTGACCCCGAAAATATAATTCGGGCGCTCGCGGGCTTTGATGACGTTAAGTAGAATAATTACTCACCGTTACCATTTACCGCCGGTGGGGAGTTTCACCCCGCCCTGAGAATTTGCTTTTGAGCCATTAACACTCAAAAACGCGGTTATGTTGCCCTTATTTACCCCGAATGGCAACTTCTCGCGCGCAATGTTTGCGCTAGTGCACACCTGACTACTATCATACTGAAAATGTTTAGCCTTTGAGTTATTCGAAGGTTGGTATCAACGTCACAAGGACGTATAAATGCGATCTCTGCTGCTAACTTTAGGTATTGCCATGCTGTTATCCGGTTGTTCGACCTCAAAAGGGCAAGTACCCGCCCCAATTGCTGAAAAAATTCCCCATGTGATGACTTTGCATGGCGTTACCCGCACCGATGATTACTATTGGCTGCGCGATGATGAGCGCAAAGATCCTAAGGTGATTGCCTATCTCGAAGCTGAGAATCGCTACACTGCAGCTTATTTCAAACCCTTAAAGCCGCTGCAAGACCGTTTATTTACAGAGTTAACCGAGCGTTTAGTCGCCGATGAGTCGAGCGTGCCGTACCAATGGCACCAGCATAGTTATTACAGTCGTTACCAAGAGGGCGGCGAATATCCGCTGATCAGCCGTAAGGGTAGTGATGGCGTTGAGCAAGTGATGCTTGACGTGAACGAGCGAGCTAAGGGCCATGAGTTTTATGGTTTAGGCGGCGCGAGTGTCAGCCCTGATGAAACTATGTTGGCCTTTGGCGAAGATGTATTAAGCCGCCGCGTATATAACATCTATTTCAAAGATTTAGCCTCCGGTGACATGATTGTCGATGTGCTCGAAAACACCGAAGGTCGAGTGGTATGGGCGAACGATAATAGGCATGTATTTTATATCGCTAAAGATCTTAAAACCTTACTGGGCTACCAAGTGTATCGCCACGAGTTGGGCACTAAGCAATCGAGCGATGTTTTAGTGTATGAAGAACAAGACGATTCTTTTTATATCTCGCTCGGCAAAACCTTAGATGAGTCGCAAATTGTGCTGTTCCAAGAAAACACCACAACCAGCGAAGTCTCTGTGCTTGATGCCAAGGATCCACTAGGTTTATTTAAGCCAGTATTAGCGCGGGAAGAAGGCCATGAGTACAGCGTGTCTAAGCTGGGCGATAGCTATTACATTCTTACCAACTGGCAGGCGACTAACTTCCGTTTGATGAAAGTCGCCATTAAAGATGCAGCAGACAAATCTAAGTGGCAAGAAGTGGTTGCGCACAACCCCAATGCCCGTATCGAAGACGAGTTAGTGCTCAAGGATTATCTGATTATTCAGACCCGTGAAAATGGCCTGAGCCGGATTAAAGTGATGCCGTTCAATGGTCAAAAGCCCTTTGAGCTGAGTTTTGATGAACCAGCCTATGTGATGGGTTTAGATGTTAACGCCCAGCAAGATAGCAATAAATTACGTATTTTCTACTCCAGCCTAACAACGCCAGAAGCCGTATACGAATATTCGCTGATTAATCCAGATAGACGGGATTTATTGAAGCAAGACCAAGTATTAGGTGGTTTTGATGCTAACCAATATCGTTCTGAGCGGGTGTTTATTACCGCCCGTGATGGCGTAAAGGTGCCTGTTTCTTTGGTGTATCGTAAAGATAAATTCAAGAAAGATGGCACTAACCCTCTGTATCAATACGGTTATGGATCTTACGGTTACACCGTTGAGCCTGACTTTTCTTCATCCGTTATCAGCCTGCTCGATCGCGGTTTTGTATATGCCATCGCTCATGTGCGCGGCTCAGAAATGCTCGGTCGCCCTTGGTATGACGACGGTAAACTGTTGAATAAGCAAAACACCTTCAATGATTTTATCGACGTGACGACGGCGTTAACCGCACAAGGTTATGGCGATAAAAATAAGGTTGTCGCCTCTGGTGGCAGCGCGGGTGGTTTGCTAATGGGCGCAATTGCTAACCAAGCGCCAGATAAATATTTTGCCATCGCCGCCCATGTGCCGTTTGTGGATGTGGTTACCACTATGCTCGATGAGTCGATTCCGCTAACAACTAACGAGTACGACGAGTGGGGCAACCCTAACGAAAAAACCTATTTCGATTACATGTTGAGTTACTCGCCCTACGACAATGTCACTGAGCAAGAATACCCCCATATGTTAGTGACGACAGGTTTGCATGACTCGCAAGTGCAGTATTTTGAACCCGCCAAGTGGGTTGCTAAGCTGCGCGATGTTAAAAACAAATGGTACAAGAGCGACGATAAAGTCTTGTTACTTAACGTGGATATGGAAGCCGGCCATGGTGGTAAGAGTGGTCGTTATCGCCAATACCAAGATACAGCCCAAGAATATGCGTTCTTCTTGAGTCTGTTAGGTATGGCAAAGTAGGTCATTCGTAAGTGACCGAATCAGCCGTCAGCCTAGGCAATACTGACAAAGAAGTTTTACAGCGACATGAGTCACTGGTGGCAGATACTCTTGCCCCAGTGACTAGCGTTGTGGCTACCAAAGATGGCGTGACTAAAGAAGCGCTGAATCCCGTACCATTAAATTCTGCACCTCTGAAGCCTACACCCATAAAGTCAGCATCCCTCTGGTATTTGTATCTAGTCCGCTGCGCCAATGGGCATTTATACACAGGCGTCACCACTGATGTAGCAAGGCGCTTTAGCGAGCATCAATCGGGTGGCATCAAATCTGCTAAGTATCTGCGCGGTAAAGGTCCGTTAACCTTGATGTATCAAGAGCAGGTTGGCAGTCAGGGCGATGCACTGCGCCGTGAGATAGCAGTTAAAAAACTAAGCCGTAGTCAAAAGCTGGCGTTGATTGAGTCAGGGGGCTGTGTGCTTGAACGCTAGAATTTTAGTGGCACGTTACGCAGACTGAGATTTTTCTGTCTTTCCATTTTCACATCTAGCTTTATCTTCAATGTGTTCTTCGTATTAAAGCAAAGTCAAAGTCGTGGGGCTTCACCCCACACCCGACCAAGGAGGACTGCTCGTCCTATCCTCCTTGGATGCTCCATGACGCCCCCAACGGAGTTGAAAGCCCCTTGTGCTCATTGGCAAATTTGCTATCGCTTTCGAAGGATGCGTCCCTGCACCTGCGAAAGCTAGCTTGCCATCCATGGCAAGACTCACGCAATTTACCTATTCGCCCTGCGGCAACTCCGAGGGGATGGTGTACTCCTGTTACTTTGGTGTTGTCTGCGATTTACTTAAAAAGATATACATGTCCCATCTTTCTATTTATGCTCGACGGCGGCATCCATGCCGCCAACGGTCACTTCCATGTCAGCGCTGAATCCAATTAACCACTGAGTATCCTGTTAGCCTGAACATACCCTCGTTCTGTTGTTTTATTGCAAAATTTAACAATGGGTATCTCGATAAAATCTTTTTCAAAATTACAATAAATTTATAATAAAAGAATAAATTTGCTTGTTGATTAGCTGTTGATAGGCCACAATACTGTTTAAATATACAGCTTAAATTAAACAATGACAGAATTAGAAATAAAAATTTTATTAGTAAAATATTTTCTAGAAAAGTACGATAATTTTGTGGTTAGCTCAGAGTTTCCCTTTCAGTTTGGTGAACGGCGAGCAGATTTAGCTTTATTATATTCAGGCTATTTAACAGCTTTTGAAATAAAGGGATCAAGGGATAAAGTATCTCGGTTAGGTTATCAAGTTGAAAGCTATAAAAAGTTTTTTGATTTTTGTTACGTGGTTTGTGAATCAAGTAATTTAGCAAGAGTAAGAGAAGTAACTCCAAAAGGAATAGGGATTTTGATTGCAGATGTTGATGGTATTAAACATGTCCGTTATTCTAAACTGTTTAAAAGACATGATAAGATGATGTTAATAAGCGTTCTCAGCGTGCAAAAGTTAAACACTTTAACAAAGGGTAAGCACTTAAGGTCTAAGCATGAAATTTGTGAGCATATATCAAATAATAACTCACTAGATTTAATAAGGGAAATATCAAGAAGTGATTTCAATGAAAAGTATGGAGTGGCATCAAGATTAATGAAACAAGAAACCACTCTTCATCTAAATTCTGACGATATATATACTATTACCAAAAAGGCTCCTTCTTTATTAAAGAAACGAATCAATCGACTCTCTTAATAAAATTCTACTTTTAACATAATAGTTCATACGAACAGATATCCAAAATGCAGGACTAATACCTGAAGGACTATTGGTCGCAGCAGCTTTAATTTCTTTGTCAGCCCATACACCAAGCGGTTGATATGAATCAGTATCTGAAATAGTATGTTTTGCTGCATTTACATAGCCACCGTTGTTTCTACGGTATCTTTTGTATGTGAATGACTTACCATCAAGTGATGCAATGTCGATTCTGGGAACAAAGGTACCACCTTTCATTTCAATTTGTTCAGTATTGATAGATACATAATCACCATATCTGATAGGAAATTCTTCACTAATCCCTTGATATATATCTTCTTCATTAATTTTAAAGCTACCAGCAACATCATCTCCACCAGCTTGAGCGACACTTGATGGAAAGCTAGAGCAGAGCATAACTACACCTTCAATTTTGGCCTCAAATGATTTAGTCCCTGCACATGCTTCAAGAAAAGCATCAACAACTTCATCAGTTGATTTATTTCTAACAAATTCAGCATCAAGAAGAACATAAAGCTTACAATCATCTTTTAAATTTTTGATAATTGGACTTAAATACTGTTCAACTTCATTATGGCTTAAATCATAGGGTAATCTAACCGCGAGAAATTTAGATCTTGCAGAAGCAATTGCGACAAATTCTTCAACATCTGCAAATTTACCATTATCATCCTCGTATAAGTGAACCATTGGAATAATATTTAAATCACTAAAAAGATCAAATAAAAAATATTGCCATTCCTTAAAGCCACTTTGTTCTGATAAAAGCTGCTCTATTTGTGGATTGCTATATATTTTATCTGTACTTAGATCAAGGATAAAAGGTCTGTTTTTTTGAATTTCAGCAATCTGTTTCATTCTGCGATATATATCGCCATCTGGTGCTACTTTTGTTTTTCTTGACTTTGTTAACTCGTAAATAGGTAAAATTTTTGAGAAATCATCGTCATTTATATTCTCAAAACAGCGAAGCTCGCCATCTCTAGTTTTAATTATTGGGAAATAGACAAATTCATTCATAGATTATGTCCATCATAGCCCAAGACTTTCGCTCGAATTCGTACAGCATTGGATGATACTTGGAAGTGCATTGCGACATCTTCAACTTTTGATGACACCTTTTCGATAAATGCCTCAAAGGTTTCTCTAGGCATCAAGAGTGAAGCAGCAAAAGTATTAGCCTCAGCTTCCATCCAATTAGAGTCTCCATTTCTGAAAAATGTTGTATCTTCAAAAGAGTCACTATTTGCAGCGTGCCGAATGCGGTGAGCAATTTCATGAGCAATTGTAAAACGCTGTCTATGAGGATGATGCAATGAATTAACAGTCATTATCCAATTACCGGTTTTTTTATCTTTTTTAAGCGAGCCAGACTCTTCATCTTGCATTGGTTCGTATCTAACAACAATTCCAAGGTGCCTAGCAAGTTCAGATACATTAACCGGATTCGTTTCTAAACCTTTATTCTCAGCAAGTGCTATTAAATGTTCAGGAGTTGATAGTTCTTCAAATTCTGTAGTCGTTTGAACTTTTCTATCTGATTTTCTTACGAATGCCATTACTCATTCCTTTTTTTACAAGTCGATAATCTTTGCCTTCAGCTTCTGATGCATCTAATTTAGCAACTCGTTCCGCAATCACCTTCAATTGCTGTCGTAAAGTTTGATTATCAGCCTCCAAAAAAGCTAACTGCTCAAGAGCGGCATGAACCATTTGAGCTGATTTTTCAAAAGTATCTGCGGTAGTACTATAGTCATCTTGTACCACTCGAAGTCGCAAGGCTGCTTCAGCTTGGACTTTTTGATTTAATGAGTGTTCAAATAGGTCACCACGCATATATTTTTTAGTTATTTCTTCCGCTTTTTCTTCTGACGTACTTTTAATATAAATAACTGATATTGCAGCAATCAAGCCATTGATAGCAACTAAAATTGTAATTATAGTTTGATAAAAACCAGTTTGAAATGACCATACATCTTTTATACTGATTAATGTTCCACTCTTAACTAACTCTCCAATAATATAAGAAGTAAAAGGATCATTGATATTATCAGCATTTGCTAATGTCACTGAGTTTGCATAACCAAAGTAAGCTAGCAACGAAGGAAGTGGTAAGAGAACAAGTAGCGTTATTATTAATATGCAAAAAACTAAGCTTACAACGGTGCTCACAAAAAATATCGTTCTACTAAAACTGTAATTTGTATTTATTATTGGTTCTGACATGTTTCAGTAATATTAAGTGAGGAGTTTAACGACTATACTAGATAACTATTTAATAAAAAAGAATTTATTCTTGTAGTATATGAGTCCCTAAAAGCCAAAATAGGCATTATTCGGTTATCAATGGTTGCACCAAATCCAGCATTGTTGCACCAGTGACCTTCTAAAACATGGATGTTTTAGCAGAGCCTACAAGGACGTATCCACGGCGAGTCACTGGTGTAACAGTGCGAAAGCCTGCGGCAGGCAATTAGGGAATACGATAGCAAAAAGCCATGTTGCCGCTGATTAGCCCCTCGAACCATTACCGAAGCTACTGGGTTACCGAGTGAGTTTACCGAGACACACATTGTCAAACTTTGCTTCGAAAAGACAAATAGGTAAAACGTTACCAACGACTGTCATGAATTGAGGCAGAGAAAGTCTCAGACGATGAAAAAAAATGCCGCTACCAGGGAGTCGCGGCAAAATTGCAATAACTGCAAAGGGTGGGTAGAAGACTGACATCTTGGCTGGGAACCGTTGCAACATCAGTCTCTACGCCGGGAAGTGGGTAAAACCTTTGGGTGTAGAGTGGTAAAGCGGCGCGTTATTTCATGCTTACTGGGCCGTCGATTTTATTAAATTTCACATCGCCAGAGCCTGCTGCAAGAATCGTTAATCCCTTAGTGTTAAACACATTAATATCGCCTGAGCCATCGGTGATGGTCACAGCACTTTGCACATTGGCGATTTCGATGTCGCCTGATCCATCATCAATAGTGATATTGCCGCTAACATCAGTCACCTTGATTGCGCCAGAGCCATCTTTAATGGTTAGGTTGCCGTTGTGTTGTCTGACTTCAATATCGCCAGAGCCGTCGTCGATCGTGAGGTTGCCATTGATTTGGCTGACTTCAATATCACCTGAACCATCTTCTATGCTGACATTGTTACCGCCGTTGATGATGAGCTCACCTGAACCGTCTTTGACATTGATGTCTGCTGTCATCTTGCTGATCATAATGGCGCCTGAGCCGTCATCGATATCCAGTGCTAAATTTGCAGGTACTTGCAGTTTTAGATCGATATAGGGCGAGTCATGATTAAGGCCGTTTTGTTCAATGTCAGCTTTGAGCTTGGCTTTATTGGCCTTTTTCTCAAGGGTGAGAATGACTTTGCTGTCCTTATTGCTATAGATATCGGCGACGAGTTTAATTTGGGTTAGGCCTTCGACGCCGATAATTTCAAGACTACCAGCGCCCGTCTCGGCAATTAGGCTTTGTAAGTCTTGGCTATCGAGTGTGAGTTCGCGTTGCTGGTGGTCTAAATCGGACATGCCAGCGGCGTTGACATTAATAATGCAGCCAGTGAGCGACACCCCCACGGTAAACACTAATATAAAAGCGAGGGTGAACATAAATGGACGTAGTGACATGTTAGCTTCCTTGTTTATCTGGCACTCATTTTTCGTGTGAGTGCTGAGTCGTCTTGCGATAGACAAGATATTGCACAGCCCATGCCAATATTAAGTTTTATTTACAATCAATGGCTTAAGATAAAAGATGTCCGTGCTTAGTTGTATGGACATGACGGCAGTTTTTAATTTTTACTAATTTTTGGTGAAATTACGTATTTTTAGCGGCGATTCCAATATGGAAATAAACCAATAAAAAAGCCCCAAAAATTGCTCTTTGGGGCTATGCAGGCACTAGCTAACGCTTATTGCTTATTAATCTTCAGTTTAGCGACTACGGTAAACCGGATACTTAAGGTATTGGTTATCGTAGTAAGGGCTGCGTTCATAGAACCAGCGCAGGCGCGCTTCGGGATCGGCGGCAAATTCGGCGTTGGTCAGTGCTTTATCGAACAGTGCCTGTAACTTAGGATCCTCTTTTAGCATCTTGGCCGCTAGTGGCTCTACGGCATAATCTTCAATGTATTCAGTGTTGGTGAAGATAGGATTAAAGAAACCCCATTGCAACAGAGAATCTGGCGATTGCGGCTCAAGCAGCAAAATTGCTAGATCGCCCAGCGGTTGCTCTGTGCTGATTTTAACCGTGCCCACGGGCAGAGTGGTGCTGACTTTCGTCAATTCAGACTCGGCTTTAACCGTTTGGCGCCCCTCAAGATCCTGAGTATTAAACACTGGGTTACTGAGCTTATATTGCTGTAATTTAAGCTCTGTCGGTTTAGTCAGGCGCGTCATGCGAATGCCATGTACGTTAAGGCGATCAATCACTTGCGTCCACTGCGCCGGAATATAGTAAGCACTCGGGCGAGTGACTTTAATATCGGGCACAGTTTCAGCCATCACAGGTAAGTTCGGGTACAGCTTAGGTTGACCGTTCCAGCGCACTACCTCTGTGCCACTGATTGGGCTAGTTTCAAGGGCATAATCGATGCCTTTAAAGTCCCAGCCTGTTGCTAATGGCGCCGATTTCCACGTTAGGGTAATGAGCGGCGAGGCGCGGTATTTATCTTCTTGAATTGCACTCTTGAGCTTAGTCGCCTGTTCCCCCACGGTTTTAAGGGTTTGCTCAAGCATTACATAGGTGCCGAGCACTCTTTGTTTAAAGGGTTTTAAGCTGTGGTTCTCAATCAAAATAGTCGGTAAATGGCGCGCATCGCCATAACCGTTGGAGAAGCGTGGACTAGGATTCCACAGCGACATACCTTTAGTGATATCGGTATTATCTACGGCAAAAATCAGTGGGCCGGGAATATGACCTTGCTCGGTTAATGCCGCTTCAACCGCGGGTCTGTAACTGTTTTCGAGCCAGCGGAAACTAGCAGGGCTTAACCCTTGGGCAAGGTTATAACCAAAGGTGACATCGTATTGGTAATCGATGCCGTCGGTGACATGGATATCGATATATAAATCAGGCTGCCACACATTAATGGCACGCAGCATGTGCTGCATTTCTAAGGTGTCGGCCTTGGCATAATCGCGGTTCAGGTTGAGATTATTTGCAGTAGTGCGCCAGCCCATATTCACTGGGCCACGTTGATTCACCCGATTAAATTTGCTGCTGCGCTCATGGGCATCGACACTAAACATAGGCACAAACAATAGGTTAGCTTTATCGAGCAAACCACTTTTATCGCCTTTGATGATGTCGCGCAATAGCATCATGCCGGCATCTTTACCGTCGATTTCTCCGGCATGAATACCCGCCTGTACTAAAACCGTTGGTTTAGTGTTTTGCTTGAGGCGAGCTGATTCATTAATGCCTTCGCTACTGGCGATATACATCCACATATCGCGCCCTTGTGGGCTTTTACCTAGACTAACCTTTTGTAACTTATTGGTTTCTAGTGCGAGTTTATCAAGCCAAGCGATAGTGGCATCGTAGCTTGGGCTCTCAAGGCCGCGACTTTGCTCGAAGGGCGTTGCCCACTCGTTGTCGACACTGAGCATCAGTGATTCACTGGCGCCATGCCAAGTGATACTGGGCGGTAAAATGGCATCGTTAACAAAAGTATTGGCTCGCTCAGGAGTGGCCGCTGGCTGAGCTTCTGCTGTGACAACTACGGCCTCGGTTATTACATCGGCCGCAGGCGCGGTGATTGGCGTATTCTCAGCGGAGTTTACGACTTGTGGCACAACAACAGGAGTATCAACTAGTGTTTTTTCAGGGGCAGTTGTGTGAGGCGTCGCGACTGCAGTCGCCTGTACCTGAGTTGTTTGATCTAAGGTTTTTGCATCGTTGGCAAAGGTATTACCAACGGAGAGACTACCAGTGGAGATACAGGCAATCGCGATAACGGAGAGAGGAAATACGCGCATAAAAAGAGTCCATCTATCGAGTTTTTATTAGGACGGTATCTTTTCATTAAACGCCCCGCTAACGCAAGGGCGGCCAAGGGTTTATCTGACTTTTAGGGCATAGATTTAACCCATAAGCTAACGGTCGAATAACTTAATCTGTTTGGTCTGGCTTTATCTCAGATGCTGGTGGTTTATGGTAGGCAATGTCGATAACGGCAATGTCATCATAAAGTGCTTCAACGGCAATCGCCAGTTGGTAAATAAGCCAGCTATACCCCGTAAGTGCAAAGCCCTGCTGGGCATCATAACTGTGTAGCGAAGTTGCACTGGTGGCTAGGCTCGACTCGGAGGATGAAACTAACGCGAGTTGTAATCTGTGTTGTAATTGTGACTCTAAATTTTCAGGTAAATGGGGGCGCTGCGGTGTTTTTCCGCCAGTAAATGCGGCCAGTTTTTGCAGATAAAGTGCGAGTTCAGCGGCAATGCTATTGATTTGGTTGTAGGCATCTTTATCTTTTTCCTGCCAGCGGGTTAAGGGCAAGAGTTCAAGCAGGGTGATTAAGCGCACTTGTTTATTCACTAACTGCGACAGTAATATTTTATGTTTTTTGAGTGTTTGGCTTTCCCACTCCAAAGAGAAAAATAACTTCTTTTGAGTGAGTACGGCCTTCATTGCAGTTTCAAGTTCAGTGCGAAAATCAAGATTATGATTTGCGGGCGCTTGAAGGTGTTGCGTTAATACATTGGCCATATTCCCAATAGTATTAGTTAGTTGCGAACGCCAATCCTGCTTAGCCTTAATCGGGAAAATAAACAGTGATACTAAAATAGCAATCACGCAACCGGAGAGAATATTCGCTGTTCGCCATAGCGCCTCAGAGGTACCGTGATTGGCATCGCCGACCACTATGATGATGGTAAATCCTGCCACTAAATAGGCGTAGCTATAACGTCCGGCCGAGATAAAGCAAATCAAACTAACGGCCAAAATAAGCAGGCTCATGATCAACCAATAACTGTCGATGGTCGCCACCAACATTATTCCATAAATCGAGCCTAAACAGGTGCCGACTGCCCGTTGCAATGATTTTTCAATCGCGCCGCCCACCTGCGGCAAACTCATCATAATGACCACAATGGTCACCATGCTCCAAATAAAGTGTGGCGGC
The DNA here is from genome assembly GCF_900156405.1 of Shewanella morhuae. GTDB lineage: Bacteria > Pseudomonadota > Gammaproteobacteria > Enterobacterales > Shewanellaceae > Shewanella > Shewanella morhuae. The sequence continues at coordinate 311,693 of NZ_FTNN01000003.1, read as the reverse complement.
GCCCAAATAGCATTGATGGTGACAGCAATCAGCAGAGCCAAGCCTAGCTTCAAGGCATGAACCGCACGAAAATGACGATAGATAAAGTCGGCAAAGGGTGTTGCTGGTGCAAAGGGTGTAGCAGGGGCAAATACAGACATAGGGCAGGATTCCTTTTACACGTTAACTTAATGTTATTATCGCAGAAAAATCCTATGACTTGCCGTTTATAGGTGAGAAAGAAATGTAAATTGCGAAATTTAACCGCTTACTCTGCGCGATATGAATGCTAGAGATCACATTAACATTCATATAGTTGAATTACTGAGCTTACGTATGAGTGGAAAACTGAGCATTATCGGCTTTAGGGTATAAAAAAGCTTGAATAAGCACTGCCTATTCAAGCCTTTGTTGATGTTTTACGGTTAGCTTATGCTGTCCGTTTTTACCTCAGCGTATTTATCCATAATTAACGCGCAAGCCGCATCACCTGTGATATTGAGTGCTGTGCGGATCATGTCAAAAATCCGATCTAAGGCAAACAATAAAGGTAAACCATCGATTGGGATCCCCGCTGCTAATAGTACGGCTACCACTAAAAAGGAGGGGCCGGGTACACCCGCTTGGCCGATAGCGCCCAAGGTTGAGGTGAATATGATGGCGGCATAAGCCATCATCGATAGATCAACCTGATACATTTGCGCAAAAAACATTGCCACTAGACCATAATAAATCGCGTTGCCGCTCATATTAATGGTGGCACCTAACGGTAATACGAAAGCGGTGGTAGCTTTAGATACTTTAAGATCTTCTTCGCAGGTTTCCATATTCACCGGTAGTGTAGCCATAGAGGATGCGGTTGATAACGCCATCACCTGTGGTTTTTTCATTGCCGAAATAAACTGGCGCGCTGATACTTTTGAGAACAGATGTACCACCAATGGAAAGAAGATAAAGCCGTAGATCAAAATCGCCGCCACAAACACGACAAACAGCTTAAATACCACTTCTAAGGCATCAAAACCGAAGGAGCCGACCGAATCTGCCATTAAGCCAAATACGCCAATGGGCGCAATGATCATTACGCAGTTGATCATCCACACAAAGGCATCAACTATGGTATTCAGCGCCGCCAAAATAGGTTTAGCGCCATCGCCTTTCACCTTCGTCAGTGCAATACCAAAGAAGATACTAAAGACCAGAATTTGTAAGATATTCCCGCCGTTCAACGACTCGAACACATTGGTTGGGATCATACCAATAAAGGTCTCGACTACCCCAGGTAACGCCCCTTGATCTTTAGTCACTTCCATCAAACCTGTGCTGCTATGGGCGGTAAAATCCACTCCCGCACCAGGTTGGAATAAATTTCCCATTACCAAGGCCAATGCTACGGCGATACCAGAAGTGACAATAAAGAAGCCGAAAGTACCAATGCCAATTTTTCCCGCAGAAGGGCTATCACCTAAACTCGCGGCACCGCTGATGATAGAAACCAGTACCAGTGGGATCACGAGCATCTTAACTAAATGAATGAAAATGGTGCCCAGTGGTGCAAATACGCTTGCACTGTCGCCCATAATAAAACCCACTAACGCGCCTAAAATCATGGCAATAACCACTTGCACACCAATATTGCCTAATAAATTTTTGCTTTTCATCCGTGCGAAACTCCCCATTACCACAGTCTTTAGTGTTATTTGCCGGCGATTATAACCTTAACGTCCATTTTCCATATTATTTAGTCGCGTAATCTACCCTGGTCCACAAATAGAGTTTAAATAGTGCAAATGATAAAGCTAAATTATTGAACCGTTACGGTGCAATAATTTCCATTATAATCAGTGGCTAATATGGTTGACTGACAAAGTGTAGGCGTTAAAACCATGCCTGTTTAATTTGCACATGCAGGATCTCATAATGATCAGAATTGTGGGATAAATGAGCATGATGAGAGCAACTTAACTGAGCATGCCTATTATGTGTGCAGATTGGTGTAGTTTGGCGCTGGGTAGTGGCTTAATACAGTAGTCCGAGCAAGCACACTAAAGCGCTGGCGGGTAATAGGGGTTGTAACCAACGCGGCTTATAGCTGATTAAAATCACTAGGATTATTGAGCTAAAGCACACCCAGCCGAGCAGTAATACGCTGGCGTAGGCGGGGCCATAATGATGACTGGCAAGCCAATAGCACAAGGCTAGCATTGCAGTGCCGGCGATGCGAAACCCACGGGCTTGTGTATCAGTTAGCGGACGATTACGCACGGCTCGGTGGTGGCTGAAATAAGACAAGGCCAACAGCCCCATGGCGATAAAACAGGTTAATAACTCGCTTGTGGCTGTCATGATTCGATTCCTAATTCTGTTGTCGCTTTGGTTGCCTGCGTAGCCCGCACTTTTTTGGGGCTACGTAAGCGCTTAGCTGCCATGTAAAACAGCGCTGCAAGTGCGAGCATCATCAAATCAAATCCTGCCAGAACATAGGCTTGGCGCTGTAGGTTGCTAATCAGCTGATATTGCGAAGTTATAGCATTGAGCAGGGGCAGCAGACCATAAAGCAAGGCGGTGAATAAAAAGAGTCGTTGCCATATTTGTCTATCTCGTTTGAAGCAGGCGAGTAGCGCGACTAACGCCCAACTGATAAAGAAACACTGGATTTCCCAATACTCTCTATCCGCAAAGGTGACGGGTAACAGTCGGTTGGCGTAGAAATAACTGGCTAACGCTATGGGCAGGCCTGCAAAGGTTGCCAGATTTAGCATTTGCACTAAGGCTAAACCGGGTTTGAACTGGCCGCTTTTTTGTTGTTTCTGAGCAAGTTTTTCTGCCCACATGATGGCGCCTGTCGCAATCATTACGCAGCCTGTAATCCCTGCTAATAAATACAATAACCTCAAACCTTGGCCTGCAAAGCGGCCGCTGTGGAGCGCTATCATAGTGCTTTGGGTTTTATTTGCTGCCGATGTAGCCGTTGATTCTTCTGTTAATTTCCCAGTTACTGCGCTAAAGCGATACCAAGGTGCTTGCTGGTTTAAGCTGTGCTCTGGACTCATTCGTACCGTTACGCTGGCGTTGGCATCATTCAAGTGCTCGACCTGCAGCATCTCTATTGGACTTGCCGTTTCATCATTCATGGGGATAACAGCACTAAGGCTAGCAAGCAGTTGCTGCGGGCTTAGCATGGTTGCTGCTTCGCCGCTGGGAGTGCTTGAGTTGAAAATAGGTCTCAATTGTGAGTAAAAGGCTTGAGTTTCATCACCATATTGTGTGCTCAGTCCCCATGGCATATACATAAACATCAGCGTCACTAAACCTGTGTAAGTGATCATAAGATGGAAGGGTAATGCGAGAACTGAGCTGGCGGCATGGGCATCGAGCCAAGAACGTGGGCCTTTTGCTGGTCTAAAACTAAAAAAATCCTTAAAAATCCGCTTGTGGATCACTATTCCACTGATGATGGCGACCAGCATGAACATAGTGCAAAATCCGACGATCCAACGCGCCGTTAATGCGCTCATATAGTACAAGTCGAAATGCAGCCGATAGAGGAAATCGCCACCTCGGCTTTCTCGTGCTTTGGGTAGGGTGTCACCCGTCGAAGGGTTAATAAATCCTTGATGATAATCACCAAATCGCTGACCTTCAGTGGCGGGTTCACTCCACGCATAGGTCAGTAATGGCATCCGTTGTGTGGGCAGGTAAACCCACCATGACTCAGCGTTGGGCGCTTGTTGTGCCAAGGACGTTAGGCCCTTGAGTATCAGTTGTTGGTTATCCGCGTTGGTATCATATTGGCTGATGTGGTTTTCGGGTTGCATCCACAGGTTAATTTCAGCACGGTAATAGGCCGCTGTTCCGGCAAAAAATACCAGAAACAACACCCAACAGGTGAGTAATCCCACCCAAGTATGCAGCCAAGTCATAGAGCGAAAAAAGGAGTCTTTCATAATCCGCCACCTTGAATAGGATTGATATCCAACGCTTTAGTCGCAAGATAGGCTAAATACAGCAGGCCGCTCAGCGCTAATATATCCAGCCAGAATCGCCACATTGATTTAACGCTAAAAACCCATAACACAGTGCAGGTATAAACAGTGAATGACAGCATCATGGCGGTTAATACTCGATCAACCTGAGATAACGGTAGGATTTGCGCCAGTAAAATGGTGGCGACAGCAGATAACAAATAGCCACCGAATATGGCCGCGAGACAGCGATTACCTACGTGTAGGCTATCGCGCCAAATAGTAGACGTTTTCCAACGCGTTAATCTTTGTGTTAACGGCCGAGTCATTTCGATTTTTTCAGTCATGATGATGTGCCACTTTTGCTGAACTGGCTGTTAGGTTAGCCCTGTTGGTGTAAGACAACACAGAGATTAGGAGGGCGGGTAAAAAGGTTAAGCTGAGTAGCGTTGCGACTACAAGGCCAGCCAGCACGACTATGCCAACGCCGCGGTAGAGTTCGCTGCCTGCACCCGGGAATAGCACTAGCGGTAATAGGCCAAATAAGGTTGTCGCGGTAGACATTAAAATCGGCCGTAATCGATTAGCGATGGCAGACTTTACGGCATCAACGACACTAAACAGACCAGATTGCAGGTTTTTACGGCTATGTTCCACGATCAAAATCGGGTTATTAACGACAGTGCCGAGCAGGATTAAAAATCCAAGCATGGTAATCATATCAAAGGGTTGGTGCCAACCTTGGCCGCCAAGATACGCAAACAAGCTACCGGTATAATTGAGCGTTTGTAAACCGACTAAACCGCCTGCGAGCCCGAGTGGAATAGTGATCAGCACAAATAACGGATAACCCCAGTGATTAAAAATCGCCACTAATAACAAGTAGATGATCAGCACTGCGACCAGAAAATTACTAGAGAGTGCCGCTTTTGTTGCTTCGAGCTGATCGGCAGCGCCTGAAATATCCAAACTGACATCTTTGCCGACAGCACCTTGTTGATAGAGGATAGGGACTAATTCTTCCCGCACTTTAGCTACAGCGGTTTCCAGCGCAATGGCGCGCGGCGGAATAATGTAAAGAGTCACGGTTCTGCGGCCATCGACGCGGCGTAAACTGTCGCTATCCATCTGCTCGCTAATATCGGCCAAGGCTTGCAGTGGCAACACATTGCCCTTAGGTGTGACTATCGGTGCGAGTGCTAATTGCGACAGGCTCTGTTGATTGCCAGCAAGGCTAAAGAGAAAAATATCTACTTTGTTATCATTGAGGAAAAACTCATCGACATAGGCGCCATCACTCAGTGCCGAAACGGCATAGCCAAACTCGCTGCCACTAAAATCTTGTTCTACAAGACGTTGCCAACGAGGGGGAATCTGCCACAGCGGTTGATCGAGCGACAAGCTCGATGGATCTGAATACAACTGTGGATCGGCAAACACTTTTTCTGCCGCTTGATATGCCGCTTCGGCAGCGCGATAGAGGCTGGCTTGATTCGGACCAGAAATATCCAAGGCGACAGCGCGGGTGCCGCCATCGTTGCTGGAAATAATCGACCCCCGCGATGAATAGGCGCGCATGCCCGGATATTGCTCAAATAAAGCGGTGAGTGAGCTCATCATGGCATCCATATCTTGGCTGCGAACGGGTTCGCTCATTACCCAAATACTGCCGACACCTACGCTGAGAGTATAGTATTTTAGCGGCGGGATTTTTTGCTCACCACGTTCAAAGGATGCCGCCTCGGCATTGACTCTTGCAGATAGCTTGGTGGTTAACTCTTGTGCAATCTTAGCCATTTCCGAAAGGTTATAACCCGGCGGCGCGACCATTGAGGTAAAGGCTTTTGGCTCTTCGCCTTCGGGTAAATATTCGGCCGGAGGCATCAGCCAAGCCGCAAGCCCAATCGTTAAGACGAGTGACAGCACAATCACTGCGGCGCGGCGTTTGGCCGACAGTACCAACTGGCTGACTAAGCTCAATATGCGTGATGCTTTGGGCGGTTCACTTTGGTTTGTGCTTGCCGAGCGCATTTTACCAAAGCCAAAACGGGCAATGGCGGCGGGTACGATGAACACCGCGACCAACATAGAGGCGACAATGGAGGACGCGATGGCAATCGCGATATCCGAGTACAGTTGTCCTGCTTCTTGTTTGATAAATAGAATGGGCACAAACACCAGCACTGTGGTGAGTGTCGAGGCCAGTACCGCAGGCCACACATCGTAAATGCCACTTATGGCGGCTTCGAGACGATCTAATCCGCGCCTGCGCGCTTGTTCAATGCTTTCGAGCACCACAATGCTGTTATCGACTGTCATGCCTATGGCAAAGGCTACACCCGCCAGCGAAATAACATTAATGGTGCGATTAAACACCAGCAGCCCGACGAAGGCGGCTAAGGTACACAGCGGAATACCGATAACACCAATCAGTGTGGCTCGACTCGATCGTAAAAAGAGGTACATGACCAAGGTTGCCAGCAATGCACCTAGGCCTAAATTCACCCACACATTTGCAACCGAATCTTGCACATAGCGCACATCATCACTGAATAACTCTAACTGCATGGCGTGCTGGGCGAGTTGACTTTGATTGATCTGTGCTACCACAGGCATCATGGCGGCTTTGATGGCGATGACGTTAGAACCCACGTCTCGCTTAACCGCTAAGCTGAGGGTACGTTCTTGTTCGGCAAAGGACAGCTCACGGATTTCGGCGTGGTCGAGTTTTATCTCGGCAACGTCTTGCAGCAGAATATTCGTATCACCTTGGCGTTTTAAAATCAGTTGCTTAAGTTGATTTAAATCCTCGAAACGGCCAATCACCCGCAGTAAATAACGTTTTTTACCACTATCGATATCACCCGCAGACGTGTCTTTGTTGCGATCTCTAATGGCTTGGCGCACATCCATAATGCTGATGCCGCGTTGGGCGAGTTTGGCGGGGTCGAGTAATATTTGGATTTGCCGTTCGGCGCCGCCTTGAATAGTGACGGAGGAAACGCCTTTGACGCGCTCCATTTGTGGGCGAATGAAGTCATTAGCGAAATCACGCATCATGTCTATATCTAGATTTAGCGGGTTGCCTGCGACAGGCACTAGACGGAAATACATGAAAGCGTTATCTGAATAAGAACTGCTGTAAAGCCTTGGTTGGTCGACGTTTTCTGGATAAGATGACACTTGACTGAGCGCATTGCTAACACGAATAAGCGCGTCGCTGATCTCAGTACTTTGGGGGAATTCGAGTTCTACCCATGCCGAACCTGTATCGGCCCAAGATGTCATACGTTGTAAGTTGGGCAGGGTGCGTAGGTAGCGTTCCTGCTCAAGTAGAATTTCTTTTTCTACGTCTTGTGGCGTTGCTCCCGGCCAACCTGTGGCGACACTGATGGTGCGTACATCTAAGTCGGGGATCATTTGGATTGGGATACGCAGTGCGGCAGCGGTGCCCAATACGCAAAATATCAATACTATGACCGACAGTAAGGTGCCATGTTTAATACCAAACTTCAGCATCCTACTAACCTCCTATGACAGGGTTGAGTACAGAGACTGACTGTTGGTCTTGTAGGCTTTCGTTACCGCGGATAACCACAGGCGCGTCTTTGGGTAACGGACTGAGAATTTCAATTCCGATGGCGCTCGTATGGCCAATTTGAACGCTATGACGTTGGGCTATGTTGTTTTGCACGGTAAAGACGCTGAACTGGCCGTCGGGATGACGGATTAAGGCATCTTGCGGCACCACAACACTGTGTTTTGCTCGCAGTAAGTGGAAGGTCGCGGTGGCCGATGTGCCGGGCATCAAAAGTCTATCCGCCTCGGGAATGGTTAAGCGCACTAAAAAGCTGCGAGCATTATGGTCGCTCACAGGGACAAGGGCACTTACATGGCCGCTAAACTGTTGTTCAGGCAGCATGTCGGCGGTAATGTCCACGTGAGTCGCCGTGGCTACGCTTTGGAACATTTCTTGCGGCACTTGAATATCGAGCCAGAGCTGTTCTTGGGATACTAAGGTGAAGATTTCAGTGCCGACATTAACCCATTCACCGGTTTCAGTTTGTTTACTTGAAATAACTCCCGCAAACGGCGCCATTAATTGGTGGCGGGCAACTAGCTCTTTTTGGTGTGCTAGTGCTGCCGTTAAACTTTGTAGATTAGCTTCGGCCTCGGTTAACGCCGCTTGGCGTATCGCGCGCTCCGTTTCGGGAAATAACTGCTGAGAGCTGAGTGTTTGCGCCTCAGTAAGGAGGCGCTGTTTTTCTGCCAGCATGGTTTTAGCGGCCATGACATCGGCTTGACGCTGTGCTAATTGGTGTACGGCTAAGGTGTCATCGAGTGCGAGCAAAGGCTGGCCTGCGCTGACTTGCGAGCCTGCATCGACCAGCACTTTAGCCACTAGGCCATCGGTGCGTGCCGATAAGCGAGCCACCCGTGCGGATTTAATTGAGCCACTGAGTGGCAACAGTTCATTGGTGTTGCCTGTTTGTGGCAAGGCGACTGTTACAGGTACTGCGCTTGCGTGGACTGCAAAACTCAGCAGATATAAACCTATCATTAAATACCGCACGTTAACTCCATCTGACTATTAAGATTATTACTGAGTGATAAAACTTGTGGTGGTGATGTGTAAAACGCTATCAACCTCGTTGCCAGCCAGTGTTTGTTTACCATCAGTGGTGTGGTTGCTGACGAGTAAATAGCGGCCTGCATCAGGGGTGTCGAGGGCGAATTTACCTTGGGCATCGGTAGTGAAAGACTTGCTCCAAAAACCGGGGCGATACACTTGCACGGGATGATTAACCAATGGCGCGCCTTTGTAACTAAGCACAAACTCGGGAGCGCCTGCCTTTACTGGTGTAAATTCAAAATCTTGCAGCGCTTTGGTGTGCTCTTGTCCCGTGCGGGCGTAGAGTATTGCGGCCTGCAGCCCGATCTCAGTTTTCCATGGCTGCCATGCGGTATCGGCATAGAAACTGACATCACTCTTGCCATCTTGTGTTTTAACCAGCAAATGATCGGCCTGCGCTGTGGCGGTCAACGGTGCTTTAGCATTGGCATCTAAAATTCGTGCTGCGCTTAACGACGCTAACTCTTCGGCGGTGGCGTACTCTGAACCAGGTTCACCAAATTGCACTTTGACTGAACCATCGCTGCTGCGCTCAAGCCACACTTCATGTGCTTGAGTTGAAAGTGTAATACCGCTGAGTAAAGTGAATAGTACAAGTACTTGTTTCATTTGATTATCCTTAATGTTATTTAGGGTTTAGTAGAAAATTTTACAGTGTCCAACGTAATGACAGGGTGGCATTACGTGGCTCGCCAAAGTCTGCGTAACCCCAAAGAGAGCGGTTATAGTTTTTGTCGAAAATATTGTTGATATTCAATTGCATCGAAATTGACGGTGTTATTTCGTAGCCAAACATGAAATCAACCAGCGAGTAGGCAGCCTGTGTTTGACGGTAAGCCACATTCGGCGCGCCATCGACGCCATAGATGGTGCCATCATAGAAGGTGCTGCTCTGCCAGCGCCAGCTTGCGCCCGCAGTAACACCTGGAAGGATGTCTTCAAAGTTGTACTTAGTGGTTAGTTTGAAAATATCTTCGGGTAGATAGGTTTGGCGACGTAGGCCATCTGCATCTTCCGCGTCGTTATGGGTATAACCGCCACTAATATCCCAAAGGTCGGTAAGTCGCCCGGCAATTTCAAGCTCGTAGCCCTTGGTGGTAATGCCATCGACACTTTCGTAGATAGAATCCCCTGAAGGTAGCTGGCCTTTACCCGCATATTCGGGTTCGTTGTCTTTGTTGGTTTCGTAGATTGCCGCTGACATATTGAGGGTGTCATCGAACAATGCGACCTTGATGCCACCTTCAACGTTGGTGCCTTCTGCGGGTTCGAGCAGTTGGCCATCTTCACCAAAATAAGTGCCGGGCTTGAAGATTTCAGTACGGCTGGCGTAGACAGAGATCTGCTCGGTCACATCGTAGACTAGGCCATAGTAAGGAATGAAAATGCCGGTTTTTTCCATGCTTGCATCTGTGCTATTGCCTACGAGATCATGTTTTTCGTAGGACCAATCACTCACGCGCCCACCGACCATTAACTTTAGCGAATCCAATACATTGATACGGACTGTACCGTAAACACCTGATTGACTTTGTTCATTCGTTTGGCCATTGGTGGGTGAATTAGGCAGATTAGGCTTGGGGTAATTGCCTTGATCGGCCACGTTATAGCGACGTTGGCGATCAGATTCAGTATTGATGTTGTCAAACTCGTTATCACCGTAGTTAAAACCAATCACAGCGCTATGTTCACGGCCGAGTAAGTCAAAGTTACCCGTGGCGTACAGGTTGAAACTGTTGGTATCGGATTCTCTATCATGCTGGGCGGCATAGGTATCGCCCCAAGGACCGACAAATTCGCCGGTTGATTTCACTATGTAGTCACCAGGGTAAAACGCCAATGCGTCTATGGTGGCATTAGCAATACGATAGGCACTGACGAGTGACCAGTCGTTATCGAATCTATGTTTAAACTCGGCCATGAGACTTTTTTGGGTCACGTCCCAATGGGTCCAGTCCTGTGAGTTGGAATAACTGCGGCCGAACTCGACAGGTGTGCCATCGGTATAGAATGCAGGATTAGAGTTCCAGTTATACACGCCGTCGGTTTGTGATTTTTGATAGTCCGCAAACAATGACAAGCTAGTATCTGTGCCGAGACTTGTTTCAACTACGCCATAAAGCACCGCTGTATCGCGTTGATAGCGGTCGATAAAAGAATCGCCTTTTTTCACTGCACTGACGAATCGGCCTTTAACATTGCCCGAATCCGTTAGCCAGCCAGAAACATCGGCCTCTAATCTATAGGTATTCCATGAGCCATAACTGACACTTGCGGTGGCGCGGGTGTCATCGGTTGGGCGTTTGCGAATAAAGTTAACTGTGGCAGAAGGTTCACCTAAACCGCTTAAAATCCCGGCGGCACCTTTTAACACTTCAACCCGTTCGGCAATCACAGGATCTAAACCTTGATCAATTGAACCGCTGTAAACATGGGATGAAGAGGTCGTGATTAGGCCGTCAATTTGGACACCGCTATCGAGTGCATAACCGCGCACAAAAATCTGACTATTTTCAGAGGCATCGCCCACCATAGTGACGCCCGGAGTGTGGTTTAACACTGACTCCATAGTGACCAAACCTTTGTCACTGATCATCTCTTCGGTAATCAAAGTGACGCTTTGCGGGGTTTCTTTGAGCGACATAGACAAACCCGTAGCGCTATTCATTGCTGCTCGAGTGTAAGTGCCCACCACATTTAACCTTTCTATCTGTTTTGTTTCATCTTTTTCATCTTGTGTAGGGTCGGTGTTGGCTTGAACCGTCAGAGTAAGCGTGCTGAGAAGTACAGGAATCAATGGCGAGCGCCATGACGTTAAAACAAATGGGGGAGGCATGGTATTTCAATCCTTTCAGGCGATATTTAAATTAAATGATGATGAGTTATTCCGGGCACACATCCATGTTACTAGTAAATCTTACTTGTAAATGAGAATTACTCGCATTGTATGTTTGTTGAAAATAAATGCAACATGCTGAATGTGTAAATTATTTCAGCGAAGTGGTGACTTATTGGTGAATATCTTGTCGGCGGTCTTTAGCGGGGGAGTTATTAATGGGTTAGCAGTTCTAGTGTATACCTTACTATCACTCGGTTTTATGGGTTAGCCTTGGAATACAATTAGTTGTAACTCAAGTTCCTTTAGCTAAAAAAAAAGGCCGCAGTCGTTATCGATTGCAGCCTTTAATCTTTACAATTGAATCGGGACCCAACTAATTAAGCGCGCACTTGGCCGGTTCCTGAGACTAAATACTTTTCAGCAGTTAAAGACTCGAGCCCCATTGGGCCGTAGGCATGTAGCTTAGTGGTGGCAATACCAATTTCGGCGCCAAGGCCGAGTTCGCTGCCGTCAGAGAAGCGCGATGAGGCATTCACCATGACGACAGACGCATCAACTGCACGTTGGAAGCGTGCGGCTGTGACTTCGTTTTCGGTGCAAATCACTTCAGTATGTTGGCTACCAAAACGGGCAATATGTTGGATTGCATGGTCGAAGCTGTCGACTTGACGAATGGCGATTTCGAGATCTAAATACTCTTGGCCGAAATCGTTTTCTTCCATGTAAGTACAGTGTTCAAAGTAGCCACCGGCCTGAGTACAAGCGTTGATTTTAACCTTGTGCTCTGCCAGCGATTTGGCGACTTTAGGCAAAAATTGCGCCGCGATATCTTGATGTACTAATAGGGCTTCGAGGGCATTACATACGCCTGTGCGCTGCGTTTTACCGTTGAGCAATAAGGCTAGTGCGTTATCTAAATCGGCATCCTTATCAACGTATAAATGGCACACACCTTTAAAATGCTGGATCACTGGTATTCTACTGTTATCAGTGACAAAGTTAATTAAACCTTCGCCGCCACGGGGAATGATCACATCGATATAGTCACGCTGCTGCATCAACTCTAGTAACAGCGCGCGATCAGGATCAGGGACCACTGTGATTAACGCGGTTGGTAAAGCGTATTGTGTTAATACGTTTTGCAAAATAGTAGCGATAACTTTGCTGCTCGTCAGCGCTTCTTTCCCACCGCGCAGGATCACCGCATTACCAGATTTAAAGCACAGGGCGCCCGCATCGGCGGTAACATTGGGGCGCGCTTCATAAATCATACAAACCACACCTAAAGGCACACGCATTTTACTGATGGATAAACCGTTAGGTCGCTTGCCAATATAGCGCTCGTTACCAATGGGATCGGGCAGGGCGGCAATGGTTTCAATGCCTACTGCCATGGCTTCAATGCGTTCAGGTGTTAGCGTTAAGCGGTCTAGCATCGCTGGGGCAACGTTATCGGCTGTTGCTCTGTTCAAGTCGATTAGATTAGCGCTTTGGATTTCATAGGCTTTTTCGCGTATTGAGCGCGCCATATCGAGGAGCACAGTATTTTTAAGCTGTTCGTCAACTTGGGCGAGGATAAGAGCCGCTTTGGCAGCTTCTTCAGATAAATTTTTGATTAAAGTCATATTTACTCCGCTTAGATGTTTACTCGCTCATATTTATTCGGCTGATGCTTATTCGAGAATGGCGATGTTTTTCTCGGAAATGATCGGTCCAGTCTTTTGCTGAAATTCACTGGCAAACTCGCGATCGTCTTGGTCCGTAATAAAGCTAAGTAAACAACTGCTGTAATTGGATTTGGCTTTTGCCAATTTAGTACCGTCACCTTTGCGTACTAAAATAGTGTCACCCACTGAAAAATCACCGTTAATGGCGACAACATCGTCACTGGTCAATTGCTCGCTATGGGCATCAAGGTCAATATCAAAATCATTTTCGACAATGACTTCGCCCTGAGCCTGCGAGGTATGTGTCATCCAATGCAAATGTTCCTGCATGGGTTTCTCGTGGGAAGTGAACAGCGTACCGGGATTTTGACCCTTCAATAATTGGTTGAAGGAGTCAGCATCAAAGCCATTGATAATAAAGGTTTCAATCCCGTGGGATATTGCCTTTTTGGCGGCTTGGATCTTAGTTCGCATGCCACCGGTACCGACGGCGCTACTGGCACCGCCGGCCATGGCGTAAATCTCGGCAGTAATTTCGGTGACTTGTTTTATCAACTTTGCATCGGGATTTTCATGGGGGTTTTGCGTGTAAAGCCCATTCACATCCGAACAGATAATCAATGTATCGGCATCGGCAGCCGCGGCGACCATGGCCGAGAGATTATCGTTATCGCCGACTTTGAGCTTGTCGGCGGTCACGGCATCGTTCTCGTTGATAATCGGCAGTAGCCCGTGTTCGAGTAGGCTAAAAATCGTATCTTTAATGCTGATGTAACGATCACGATTACGTAAATCGCCGTGAGTTAACAGTAGCTGGGCGGTTGGGAAATCAAATAACTTGTTCCATGTGGCCATCATATCGGCCTGACCCGCTGCTGCCATGGCTTTTTTCACTGTGACGCTGGGTTTATCAACCTCGCCAAAGTGATGCCATCCCGCGGCGACTGAGCCCGAAGAGACCAAGACAACTTGGATCCCTTGGGCACGACAATAAGTAATAAATTGGGCAATGCCGAGTAAGTAGTGGCTGCTGCAACCTTGTTTTTGGGGAGCAATCAGGGCACTACCTACCTTAACGACAATGCGTTTCCAGGGTAAGTCAGTCATACCTTAATGCCTTATCTGTCTTCGGCTAAAACACGGCCAGCCTTGTGGAATAATTTAGTGGTTTTGGCACAAGGGTCGGCATCGAGTAACGACACTACCCAAATCACCATACTGCTCACGGCAAAGCCGGGGATCATTTCATACACCACTGTGGTTAAGGCTTTGCCATCTGCTAATACTGGTGCATAAATCCAAAACAGGACAGTGAGAGCGCCTGACACTATGCCGGCTATCGCGGCTTTGTGGGTTAGGTTAGCTTTATACAAACTAAACAAAACTAACGGACCAAAAGCGGCACCAAATCCTGCCCAGGCATTACTCACCAGTGATAACACACTGCTAGAGCGGTCGAGCGCCAGTAGACTCGCAACAATGGCCACACCTGCGACGCCATAGCGTCCCATTTTAACCATGTCTTTCTCGGTAGATTCTTTCTTCGAAATAACACGATAGATATCTTCCGTGAGTGAGCTTGATGACACTAATAGCTGCGATGAAATGGTACTCATAATCGCCGCTAGAATCGCGGCCAGTAAGAAGCCACTAATAATCGGATGGAATAACAATTCTGAGAACACGATAAAGATGGTTTCAGGATCGCTCAACTTCATACCAAATTTATTGGCGTAAGCAATACCAACCAGTCCCGTTGCCAGCGCACCAACAATGGTTACTGTCATCCAACCCATACCAATGCGTCTTGCAGTTTTTATGTCTGCGACTGAACGAATCGCCATAAAGCGCACGATAATATGCGGTTGACCAAAATAACCCAGCCCCCAAGATAAGCTCGAGATAAGCCCTAACATAGTGACGTTTTGCATGGCATCAGAGAAATGTGGAATCGACTGATACGCAAAATTCATCATCTTGTCGGCACTGTTAAACTCTTGGTAAGCCACTACAGGCACTAAGACTAGTGCGATAAACATAATGCAGCCTTGAACAAAGTCAGTCAGGCTCACGGCCAAGAAACCACCTAACAAGGTGTAAGAAACCACCACGCTAAGCGTCACAATTAGGCCAATGTCATAGTTCAAACCAAATGCTGACTCAAACAATTTACCGCCAGCAACCAGTCCTGCTGAGGTATACAAGGTAAAGAAAATAACAATAATTACAGCAGCGATAATACGGATGCTGCTATTAGCGTTACCAAAACGTTTAGCAAAAAACTCTGGAATGGTCAGTGCGTTGTCGGCCACTTCGGTATAAACACGCAGTTTAGGGGCCACAATCAAATAATTGATTAGAGCACCAATCAATAGGCCAAGGGCGATGTAAATGGTTTCAAATCCAACCAAAAACATAGCGCCTGGTAGGCCCATCAGCATCCAACCACTCATGTCTGATGCACCCGCTGAGAGTGCCGTGACCTGTGGGCTGACTTTACGCCCGCCGAGAATATAGCCAGATACATCGCTGGTGGAATTTTTATAGGCAAATAAGCCAATGGCAAGCATAGCGATAAAATAGACCGCTAAGGAAACGTAAGCGAGATAGTTCATGAATTATTTATCTCCTAACGCTTTGTTATTTTGAATAATACTCGGTTTCAAAATGACAAAGAGATAGGTGCTTAATACGGCGAGCAAACACATAAACTGCATTGATTCTTTGGCGTGTACTAGGGTAAAACGTGTTGCCTGTGAGATGAGATTTTCCTCTGATGGGTTCCCCGATGACATAGTCTCTCCTTGGTTGATAATTGAATTAATATCACCAATATAGTTAGTGATCTAATTATATTAAGACATTTTATTGGCTAAACTTCAAGCTTTCATTGGATTTTAATAAGGTTGGTGACTGTAACGTGGTGGGATTTTTAGACGGAAAATAGTTTGATGTATGATTATTTTTCAGTGGCTTCTTTCTGCTCAGCGATGGTGTGGGCGGTGCGTTCAAAGGTTAAATTGACGCGTTCAAACATCCCTTCGATCATCGTAAGTTCTTCTGGTGGGAGTGGCGATTTGGCGAGTTCTTGCAGTAACGTGTCGCAGCTAAGTGCAAACTCTTTGGCGACTTTGCCTTGAGCGCAAGTAATAAAAGCTTTACCTAAACTGAGTTGCCAAAGGTGTAATGCGGACTCTAAATGGGCTGCAGGTATTCCCTGTAAAATGCGCCTTAGACGAATGGATACATGGCCAAGATTGAGTGCGGTAAACGCCAAGTCGGTAAAGACCCGAGAGCTATGACCCGAGCCTTTTTCGTAAGTGGCAATCCGCAGCAATCGATCACCCATACGGGCATTAAACCAAGAGGTAGGATCGGGACGTTGAGCCAGATTAACCAGATCTTTTTGGATGGATTGCAGCAGTCGATATTGCATTAAGTGTTCGCTGGGTTGAGTGATTAGCTTAAATAACCAATACAGTACGGTAACGCCTACAAAAATAGCCAGTGCATTACTGACCGTGTTTTCTATTGCAAAAGAAATGTTATTACTGGGCTGCACAAGTACAGCAAACGGTACGCAAATGCCTAAACCATAGGGTAAGGTCGGTCGATTTGCTAAGGCTAATAAGCCGATAAAAAACGGACCAGCGAGCACTAGAATGAGGATTTCAAAATCGCCGCTACTTTGTGCCAATAGGGGCAAGGCATAAAATATGGTAACTGGCACTATGATGATAATGCCGACAAGAATATGGCGTAACCCCGTTGTTAACATCGGCAGTGGTTGGCGTGCCATCATAATAGAAAAGACCACAGGCAAAAGGATCATCATCAGCACCGCATTAGAACCTGTACCTATCCACAACGAAGCCCCAATCACAAATACGGCCATACTGCGCAGGCCAGTAGTCAGACCAATAAGCGGATCACGGTGAAACTCCATTGGCGGCGCATTGAGGTTAGCAGCGCTATTACTTGTCAGTACATTATAGCTTTTGAGCACCATAATCAGGTCGGCACTTAATTCCATCGTGGCCTTGAGTAAGCGGGTTTCTAAGGGGGTTTTACTCTGATATTGCAGCAGGTTTTGCTGCACTTGATGGCGAAGGCTACGCGCCATTTTATAGCATTCTTGGTAATCACTTGAGTGTGCCATTAGGGTAAAACAACTGCGCATATTCTCTAATATTTTCGCCAGTGGCTCGCTAACCAGTTGAGGGTGATTACGCTGTAGGCGGCCGAATATTTGGATTGCTGCCAGTAATGAAAGGGTTTTATTACAGAGAAAATTTACTGCATGGTTTTGTCCACGCCCTTGCGGTCCTTCATAAATTACCGCGCTGGCGTCATCACTGAGGGTAGATATGGACTCTAGAATAGTATCAATATGCTCATGACGACTGGCGTGTGATCCTGTGGGGTCGAGCTCTAATGCAAGATAACTCAGCGTTTGATTAATGGTATTTTTAGCGCGTAGCTGCAAGCTATGTTTGACTTTTACAGGCCACAGCAGCTGGCTAACTAATACGGCACAGATGGCTCCAACAATAATCTCGCTGATCCTCGCCTGTGCCACATAAAATATTTTTGCACTGTCGGCCGTGTTCGGGCTTGCCATGACTATTAACACCACCAAACAGGCGGTCATACCGGCCATTGCGAAGGCGTATACAAAGTTTTGTTGGCGCATCATGGCCGATAGCCCTGAATTGAGCCCTATCCAGCAGGCGAGTAGCCCTAAGGCGAGTGTAGGATATGGAGCAAATCCGTTGAGTATCATGATCCCAACCAGTGCGCCAACTAAATTGCCGCCGATCTGGCATAAGCCCTTTTCGATAACTAAGCCACTTTCTGGGCGAACTTGCAGAAAAATGGCTGATACCAGTGCCCAATAGGGTCGCTCTAAATTCAAGAACATCGCCACATATAAGGCGAGCGTCATCGATATTACGCCTTTAACCGCGAATATAATGGTGCGTCTATCTGGGAAAAATAAGCTCTGTAATAACAGCATCTTAATTTTATTTATCAGTATGTAACTGGATAGATGCTGTCATGCCCACGCTTAATTCAACGTCAGGTGGAATAGCCTCTAGTTGAATATCGACAGGAATACGCTGCGCGAGTCTTACCCAGTTAAAGGTCTGATTTATCTGTGGTAACAGCTGTCCGTTGGTGGTGACATTAGTGTTAGCAATGGCTTTACCAATGCTGATGACTTTGCCATGCAATACATGGCCACCGCTCATTAGATTGATATCGGCACCTTGACCTAAGTGAATTAAGGGGATTTTAGTCTCTTCAAAATAGCCGGTAACATAGAGGGAGTTTTTTTGGACAAGTGAAAATACCGCATTACCTTTGCTGACGTAGTTGCCATACCTAAGGTTTAAATTGATCAGAGTGCCGTCTTCAGGGGCGAGAATTTGAGTTCGTTCTAAGTCAATTTTGGCAGTATTTAATTGTGCCAGCGCAAGTTCATAACTGGTCCTTGCCAGTTCAGTATTAATAAAAGCCTCATCGATAGTCTCTTTGCTGACTAAGTTGCCATTAGTTAATGCGATACGCCGTTTGTACTTATGCTTGGCAAGCTCCCATGCAAATTTTTGGCTTTCTGCTTTCGCATTCAATTCGGCAATGGTGGCCTTGTAGCGGGTATCGTCCACAGTGAATAACACATCTCCCTTATTGACGAGCTGATTATCTGCCACGTTTAGTTGGTTTACCCAACCTGAGACATCGGGCGTAATGGTGATGATATCGGCGCGTACTCGACCGTCACGGGTCCAAGGAGAATAAAGATAGTGTGACCATATCCAGTGCCCTGCGATACCTGCAACCGCGACCACTATTAATGTCAGCATGATACGTAAGATTTTGCCCATGAAAATCAACTCCCAAGCAAGTAAATAACGAAAGCCAGATAGCAGATAAATAGCCCTACCTCGAACCAAGCGGAGCGCCAAAGCCGGTGATAGAGCCCTGTTTGATACAGTACCAAACGAGTGATGCAGGAAAGCAGAAAAGCCAAGGGAATAAAGATAATTAATGGGCTGAATAGCAAACCATTGAACGCGAGCTCTTTAAGCATAACTCTCTTATCCCGATTGCTGCGGTGCAATAATAACAGCGCAGTCAATTTAAAATGCACAGTACTCAGCCGAGGTTATAGTAAAGTCGCGTAAGAGTTAATGTTTTTATCATATATCGGATCAATTAGGGCCAGCATAAGCTAGCCCTAATTATTATGAGAATAAAGTCAAAACCGCAGTTATCTCATGGTAACAAATTCTTCGGCGCCCGTTGGGTGAATAGCAACCACAGCATCGAAATCAGCCTTAGTTGCGCCCATTTTCATGGCCACGCCAAAACCTTGAAGGATTTCGTCCATACCAAAACCAATACCATGAATACCGACGACTTTTTCGTCCTTACCCGCGCAGACTAACTTCATCTTACAGGCTTGACGATGGGCCGTGACGGCGGTGTACATTGAGGTAAAAGTTGACGTATACACTTTGACGTTATCATCGCCATATTGGGTACGCGCTTCTGGCTCTGTTAGACCCATAGTGCCAATCGGCGGATGACTAAACACCACCGTTGGGATCAGGTTGTAATCCATTTTGGCATCTGTCATGCCGTTAAATAAACGCTCGGATAACAAACGGCCTGCTTTAACTGCAACTGGGGTGAGTTCTACGCCGCCCGCCATAATATCGCCGACACAGTAAATCCCTTTGTGAGTGGTATTTTGCTGTTCGTCAGTGATGACATAGCCTTTGTTATCTAATTCGACTTTAGTGTTTTCTAAGCCAATATTACCGGTTGCGGGTGAGCGGCCAATCGCCCAAATTAGGCAATCAACCGTTACGCTTTCACCGTTTTCTAAGCTTAAGGTTAGGCTGTTATCGGCATTTTTAATGACCGCTTTTGGCACACTATGCGTATGCAATGTTGGGCCTTCACTCGCCATGGCATCGACGAGGGCATCGACTAAGATAGGGTCAAAGTTACGCAATGGTGCATGTTTACGCACTAATAAGTGAGTTTCACTACCAAGTGCATGCAAAACGCCAGCGACTTCAACGGCAATATAGCCAGCACCTACAACGGCAACACGCTTAGGTTGCTCACGCAGGGCAAAGAAACCATCGGAATCGATACCGTATTCGGCACCAGGAATATTCGGGATCGTCGGCGCGCCGCCAGTGGCGATAAGGATATGATCGGCAGTGTAATGTTCACCGTTTACTTCAATAGTGTTGCCATCGACAAAGCGGCCATAGCCATTTAGCAAAGTGACTTTATTACTGGCAAAACCACGGCCATAGGCATCGTGAATGCGGCCAATATAGGCTTCGCGGTTTTCAACTAAGGTGTTCCAATCGAATTTATTAACCGTGACGTCAAAACCATAATCTTTAGCGTAAAGGTTCATCGCTTCGGCAACATGGGCGCCATACCACATGACTTTTTTAGGCACGCAACCGACGTTAACACAGGTGCCACCCACATGCTTGGCTTCGATGAGTAGTACTTTTGCGCCACGCATTGCAGCTCGGTTTGCTGAGGCGATACCGCCGCTGCCTGCGCCTAGGCAGATATAGTCAAAATGTTGAGCCATGAGTTTCTCCGTCTTACTTTAAGGATGAGATGCTTTACAGCAGAAGGTCATTGTAGGGATGTTTATGATAACAGACCAGCCCATTAGGTTCGTTATGCACCTAGATATCAAAGATTTCCTGTTAAAGAGAGCGATCACTTCGTGTTTGTTTCGCGGCGATATTGGCAATTGGAATGATCGTTTTGGTCTGGCCCTTCTGCACCACATTTAAGGCATTGCCATTCCTTGTTACGGATGCTGGCTTCATCACTAACATGTTGCAAGTTATTGCTTTGTTTTCCGTTGAGTTGTGCTTCAAGTTGGCCAATACGCTGATCGAGCCAGCGACAGTTGGGATCGTTCGCAACGTGGTTACGACTAGCTAGTTGTTGTTTACGGTTAAGTTTCTTTGCTTTAGAGGTTTTAACAGACGGAGTTGATTTGGTTTTTGATGGATTGATAGGGACGGTCACTGGAGTGGAATACTCTAATGCACTCTGTGTTTGGTGGGGAATATTTATCGGTTGTCCATGGCTGTCGAGCAAGGTACCTAAAGGTAAAGGTAAAGGTTCGGTTTTTTTCGGTTTAGATAAAGACGTTACACTAGGCTCGGATTCAGGTTCAGGTTCAGATTCAGATATCAGCTGTGCACTTACGGGAATTATGCTCTGCATAAACAGCATCATTAATGCCATAAGCACAATACGAATAAAATAAAGTTGATGCGCTAACATTCCCTGTCCCTCAGCATAATTGGATATTAACGGTAAAGTCGCTCCGTCGACATTTTGAGTTTAGTGAGTGGAATGTCGTCTTGCCAAATTTAGTGTCTAAATTAACTAAAACGTCATTGCAAAGTGGATGCCTGCATAAGTTTGATCCTGCGAGCTCGTATCGCCATTGGCCGCAGCTTCTTGTTCAATATCCCCTTGGGCAATGCTATGGCTAATATGGCCGCTGACACTCATGTTGGGTGATAATTGATAATTGCTTTCGAGACCAAACTGCAGGTTGTTCTTACCATTGTGCTCAGCTGTTCGGTATTTAAAATCAAACCCTTGGGTGATGTAGGGCGTGAGACTCAAATGGTCAGTAATATTCCAAAAACTGTGTAGACTCATTTCCACAAAATAGCCGTTAGCTTCGGCCGAATAAACATAATTTATTGATGGAATTAACCAAGGTGTGGCGGTGTAGGCGAGTTCAGCGAATAGCTCATTATCTTGGCAGCGACTACTACCATAGCCTTCAATACGTTGATATCCCAGATTCGCTTCGAGATTTTCGGCCAAGTTAAATCCATATTCAAGGCCAAGATTCCACTCGGTATAGACTTGGCTATCGCCACGACCAACTAATGCGTAGCTGGTCAAGTTGCCATATTGGACTGATGTATTCAGCCAATAAATACCGCCATTTTGTAAGTTATCGCGGCCCTGCGAGATATATTGACTGTCCCAGCCTAAATCGAATGTTACCGCCAAAGGTTCAGTCATCTCGCTGGGCATTAAATTGTATGATTTACTCTCGATGTGTTCTAAGTTCTCATTGGCGGATGCACTGTGACTAAGGCTATTGATGCCTAAAATACAGAGGATGCTTGCCATCATTTTTGCTGAGTGTATTACCATATTTTTATAGCTTTAGGTCGAGTGTATTTATACAGCAGAGAATAACTCTCTCCTGATTAAACGTTAATGCGAATTGATTCCATTTGCGATCTGGTTTGCAACAATGCTTAAGTAAATTAAACGTAAATAAAAAGTGCGAACCAACTCGCATTTTTCCGAATAAAAAATCGCTAGGTAAAGATTATCGAAGTGAGCAATCGGTTTTCTCGCCTTGATAAATGGGACATTAGCCCTTATTTATACCCTATACAGATTGTTGAGGAATCATTATGAGTAACCCTTTGCTTAGCGGCGCAAAATTACCGCTTTTTTCACAGATTAAACCGGAGCATATTCAAGTCGCTGTTGAGCATGCTATTGCTCAGTCTCGCGCTAAGATTGATGAGGTATTACAACATCAAGGGCCTTTTACTTGGGACAATTTAGTCGCGCCACTCGAACAGGTTGACGATGAACTGAGCCAAATTTGGTCACCTGTTTCTCACATGAATTCAGTCACTAGCACAGATGAATGGCGCACTGCCCACGATGCTTGCTTGCCATTATTGTCAGAGTACGGCACTTATGTTGGTCAGCATCAAGGTTTATATGAAGCCTATAAAGCCCTACGTGCATCGGATCAATTTGCACAATTGAGCCAAGCGCAGCAGAAAGTGATTGAGCACAGCCTGCGCGATTTTGAACTCTCAGGGATTGGTTTAGATGACGGGCAAAAAGTGCGTTATGGCGAAATTGTAAAACGTCTGTCTGAGCTTACCAGTGGCTTTTCAAATCAATTATTAGATGCGACCCAAGCCTGGACTAAATTAATCACCGATGAAACTGAACTAGCAGGTTTACCCGATTCAGCTAAAGCTGCTGCTAAGGCAATGGCGCAGGCGCGTGAGTTAACAGGTTGGTTATTTACCTTAGATTTCCCTTCATATTTACCCGTTATGACCTACAGCGAAAACCGCAGTCTTCGGGAAGAGTGCTACCGCGCTTTTGTCACCCGCGCCTCCGATCAAGGTCCTAATGCCGGTGAATTCGATAACAGCCCGTTAATGGACGAAATTTTAGCGCTGCGCCATGAACTCGCGCAGCTACTAGGCTTTGACAGTTTTGCTGATAAATCTCTGGCGACTAAAATGGCCGAAACGCCGGCGCAGGTAATGGCATTTTTAAATGAATTAGCACTGCGCTCAAAGGATCAAGCTAAAGCTGAACTGGCTGAGTTAAGAGCTTTTGCCGAGGCTGAATATGGCGTGACTGAGATGGCATCTTGGGACTTAAGTTTCTACGCCGAGAAGCTACAGCAGCATAAGTATGAGATTTCACAGGAAATTCTGCGCCCCTATTTCCCAGAAGATAAAGTGCTCTCGGGATTGTTCTACACAGTATCGCGTTTGTTTGGCCTTAAAATCATTGAGCAAACAGAGTTTGATCGTTGGCACAAAGATGTTCGTTTCTTCGATATTTTTGATGAAACAGGTGAACACAGAGGCAGTTTCTACCTCGACTTATATGCTCGCACCGGTAAACGTGGCGGTGCTTGGATGGATGATTGCCGTGTGCGCCGTCAAACTGCCCATGGTTTACAAAAGC
The DNA here is from genome assembly GCF_900156405.1 of Shewanella morhuae. Taxonomy (GTDB): domain Bacteria; phylum Pseudomonadota; class Gammaproteobacteria; order Enterobacterales; family Shewanellaceae; genus Shewanella; species Shewanella morhuae. The sequence goes on along the minus strand of NZ_FTNN01000003.1, from coordinate 287,786 downwards.
CAGTGGCTTATTTGACCTGTAACTTTAATGGTCCGGTCGATGGTAAACCTGCGTTGTTTACCCACGATGAAGTGACGACCCTATTCCACGAGTTTGGCCACGGTATCCACCATATGCTGACCAAAATCGATGTTGCTGGCGTGTCGGGTATCAGCGGTGTGCCTTGGGATGCGGTCGAATTACCAAGCCAATTTATGGAAAACTGGTGCTGGCAGGAAGAAGCGTTAGCTGAAATTTCTGGCCACTTCGAAACGGGCGAGCCATTACCTAAAGCATTGTTAGATAAAATGTTGGCGGCGAAAAACTTCCAATCTGGCATGACGATGCTGCGTCAACTTGAGTTCTCGTTGTTTGATTTTAGAATGCACCATGAATACGATCCTGTTAAGGGGGCGCGCATTCAAGAAACCTTAGATGAAGTGCGTCGTCAGGTAGCCGTATTAACACCACCAGACTTTAACCGTTTCCAGCATGGTTTTGCCCATATTTTTGCGGGCGGTTATGCCGCAGGATATTACAGCTATAAATGGGCCGAAGTGCTGTCGGCGGATGCGTTTTCGCGCTTTGAGGATGAAGGTATTTTCAATCCTGAAACCGGTCGTCGTTTCTTGCATAATATCCTCGAAATGGGCGGCTCAGCTGAACCTATGGACTTATTCAAGCAGTTTATGGGGCGTGAGCCAAATATCGATGCTCTGTTAAGACACTCAGGCATTGCTGCATAAACAGGCTAGATAAGTCATTGTTAGTCAATCATATCAACATATTTAATCCGTTAATTATGTTGATGTAATGAGCTCAAAATAATCTGAGTTACACAGTAAGAAGGCGCCTGATAGCGCCTTTTTTGTGACCTAGATCTCGCTTGCCCTGTGGTATGACCTCTGTTAGCCTGTGGCTCTTATTTCAAGGGTGACTGGCTATGAATCTGTATTTTCGTTTGTTTTGGTTATTATTTTGGCGTACGCGCCACTGCCGTGAGATCGACTTTCTCGGCACCAGTCGCATCACTTATCGTGCTTTGCCGAGCGATTGTGATATCAATTTTCATCTGACTAACTCCCGTTATCCCGCCTTTATGGATCTCGCGCGGACTTATATGTTGGCTGAGATGGGTTTGCTAAAGCGCTTTATAAAGTTGAAGTGGATGCCAATCGTCAATGCCGCCGAATTTACCTATATTCGTGATATTAAGCCTTTTCAACAGTTTGAGATTGAAACTAAGGTTGTCGGTTGGGATGAGAAATATTTCTATATTGAACAGCGCTTCGTAAGTGAGCGTGGCCTGCATTGTATCGTGCATGTGCGCGGAGTGTTTGTGTGTAAGCGTAAGCAAATACCGCTGGATGTACTCGTGAAAGAGGCGGGGTATAACGAACCCGCGCCTGAGTTGCCACCCGAAGTGATTAAGTGGAAGGCATTTTTACAGTTAAAGAAAGAGCGTAACATTTGATTTTACAGAGGCATGCTCGCCTAGGGGATGCCTCTTTTCTCTCTATTATCCTCCTGCTCAATCAATAGTATTTCCTCCTGTACTAACATCCAAGCCCCGCGCAGTTGTGCTTGTTGCCAATAGCGTACTACTTGGTCAAAATCTAACAGGTTTAAATTTTTAAAAGCATAGTTTAAACATGGTATTAGAGCGCAGTCAGCGAGTGTAAAACTGTCGCCACAGATCCAATGATGCAGTGCGAGTTGTGCATCTAAGTGTTGAAATTGTAATAGTAATAGCTTCTCTATTTTCTTAATTTCAAATTCGTTACTGTTGTCGATATTTTTCATTTTTTCTAATTGAAGTAATGGGTTACTAATATCATTATCGATAATGCGATCAAATAGTCTGACCTGTAAATTATGCATTGGCTCCGTAGGTAGAAGTTGGGTACTGCTATAAAAATGCCTGTCTAAGTATTCAATAATAATGCTGGATTCGGGGATTAGCTGTTCATCTTGGGTTTTAAGTAAAGGCACTCTTGCTTGTGGATACAGTTGATAGAATTTTTGGCGTGAGAACGGATCGCGTAAATCGACAGTTATGGCGTCAAAGTTGGCCTGCTTCTCATAAAGTGCAATTAGTACCTTTTGCGAATAGCGTGATAAAGGGTGATAAAAAAACTCCATAGATACAGGCTCCAAAACCAGTCTTTTTTTGATTTCACGCTTTAACTTTAGTCGTAATTGAGGCGTTTGTTATAAGAGTTTGTTTTAAAAACGCTCGAGAGAATCCAATTTTTGTGATGAGGCTAAATGATCTATTGGGGATTAAAATCGGTATTATTAATGCTGTATTTAAAGTGTCAGAATTTAATCAGTTTAAAGGTAGTTATATGAATCAGTTAGAGCGTTTCTCATCCATTTATGCCAGAGCCAGTGATCGCAAAGGTGGTTCCGCTGGGCTCGAAGCTTTGCTGTCAGGTTGTTTAACTGATGATGAGATCCGCCAGTATCGTGATGCCGAGTTATTGTCTGCGATGAGTCGGCAGGTATTTCAAAGTGGTTTTGTGTGGCGGGTAGTTGTTAACAAATGGCCTGAGTATGAGAAGTCTTTTTTTGGATTTGAACCACACAAGGTATTGATGTTATCACCTGAGCAAATTCAAACTCGAGCGAGTGATGCAACTTTAATTCGTCATTTAAAAAAGACCCAAGCTATTTATGATAATGCGTTAATGATCCACGATATTGCGCGTGAGCATGGCAGTTTAGCGCAGCTAATTGCCGATTGGCCAACGCAAGATATTATCGGTTTATGGGCATTGTTAAAGAAACGCGGTACGCGATTAGGTGGTAATACGGGGCCATATTTTTTGCGCGGTATTGGGAAAGATACTTTCTTGTTAACCGATGATGTAAAGGGTTATTTTAAAACACATAAGCTCGTGGATACTGGCTTTACATCACAGACTGCGCTTAAACAAGTACAAGCGGTGTTTAATCAGTGGCAACAGCAGTCAGGTCGTTGTTTGGCCGATATTAGCCGCATATTGGCTTGTAGCGTGGGTGATAATCGGATTTAGTGTAATACGCCTGATGTTAATGCAAGCTGACCAGCCGATGGCTGGCCAAAGCTTTATGTATCAAACGATTATATGCTTGTTGAGACGTTGTATCCTAGACAGGCTAACCGCGCTAATCTTAAAAACTTTTGCTTATGCTAACAACAAATCTGTCATCGAAGATTTCAGTCTGAGTGCCATAAACTTTATGATCGTTATTAACTGTGCTGCCGTGGTAACGAACATCAAAACTCAGTCCGTAGAACTCTTTGCTAAGACCTAGGTTCCAGTGCCCCCAACCTTCGGCACCTTCACCGCTTAAATCTTGATAACCGACAGAACCCGACATTTTTACACCATTGGTGAAGTGATAACTTGGGTGCAGCGCATAGTTTACGCCTTGCCAGCCATCGACCCCAAACCAGTCATCAAGTGTTGGGGTTACTTCTAACTGTAAATTAGCACTGCCAAACTGCTTACCGACTTTTAGCCAGAGCTCGGTGTAATTTGAATAGGATGCGCCTGGATAAAGGTATGAAAACAACATGACATCATAGGTGAAGCCAGAGTTGCCAAATTCGCCCGCTTTACCGACAAAGGGAGCGGTGACGATTTCTAAATTGGGATCGGCAAATTTAATGTTGGAACTAAACACCCCAGCATACCAGCCTTCATTGTGGTTCCAGCTCAAAGTGCCTTGTACTGCGGGGATATCACCATCTAAAGTTTCAGATTCACCACGAAATACATAATCGGAGGTAAAATTGAGTTTACCATTAATCGTGCCACCCAAGAGTTGATTATCATCAGCTGCTTGAGCATTTATGGCAAAGGTAAGTAATGCTCCGCTGAGCAGGAGTGTGGTGCGAGTTGTCATGGTTATCATCTCAACATTATGTTTAATCAAGGGAGTTGTTAGCGCACCTTTATCATAAAAGTAAGTTGTGAATAGCGGTGTTACTGAGGATGAACCAATCACGAAAAGATATGAATAAATATGAAAAATCAATTTTAGTCGTAGAATTAATAGGTTTGTGAACAATTGCCTGCATTATAGAAGTCTTATTTGTGGGAGTCATAGTCTCATTTTATGAGGCACTAATTTGGCTTTGCTATTTGATCCGCTTTGGATGAATCACTAAGATATCCCGTTCAGTAATATTTGTACTGATTCGATTGCTGTAGATTGATGATGTAAAGTTGTCATTAAACGCAGGAAAGTACTTGATATGATGTATAACACTCATTCGCGCTCTATTTATAATTAAGCTATAAACGGTATGAGCTTTTTCTGCTAATATCTTATGTAAATCTGCTGTTTTTAACGGTTAAACCAATTAAAAATAGATTATAAAGACTATTTATAAGGCTGTTCTTGTCATCTAAATAAGTGATTATGAGAAATATGCTCACATTATGTCGAAGAGAATTCATTTGATTCACGGTTAAGCCATTAGTAACCGATTTACAGTGTATGCATAGGTTACAAATTCAACATGTGGAGTCGGCCGATTAATTTTTTATGGCACATTCTGCTAACAAGATGACTCATCTTTAATAGACTTTTTTAAATCGAATAACAATTCGTTGAGTTGAGCCATACCTGAACAGTGAAAATTTTTATTAGTTTACAATTTAGTTTCGTTATCTCCCTTGTTGCTCCCAATAGACTATGAGATAAATAACGGATTTAGTTACCATTACCGCTCGTGTCAGCGCAATAAGTGTACTGGTATGTGGGCAGTTAATATTTGAAGGAGTTCTCATGCGGCAGACAATTAAACTTGCCTCAGTTATAAGCGTAGCGTTATGGATGGCAGCTTGCAGCCCTCAGGAAGATAAAGCTCCGGCGAGTGCGGGTCCACAGAGTACGGAAGTGGGAATCCTTAATGTTGTTGCCCAGACTCAAGCGATTCTGGTGGAGTTACCTGGCCGTAGTAAGGCTTTTCTTGAGGCGGAAGTTCGCCCACAGGTTAGCGGTATTATTACTAAACGTAGCTTTATCGAAGGGAGTAACGTGAAACAAGGTGATTCACTTTATCAAATCGACTCCGCAACCTATAAAGCCGCTCTAGTGAGCGCTAATGCAGATTTAGCTAGAGCAAACGCGAGTTTGGCCTCAGCAAAAGCAAAAGCAGCTCGCTATAAGCAGTTAGTCAAAACTAACGCCATCAGTCAGCAAGATTTTGATGACGCAGAAGCGGGATATAAAGAAGCCTTAGCGGGTGTAACTGTTGCGGAAGCTGCCATTAATACCGCAAAAATCAATTTGCAATATACCGAAGTGCTAGCGCCTATCTCTGGGCGTATTGGTAAATCAAGTGTTACTGCAGGTGCGTTAGTTACCGCAAATCAAAGCCAAACGCTGGCTACAATTCAGCAGCTTGATCCTATCAATGTGGATATCGCTCAATCGAGCGCACAGTTACTACGCCTTAAAGCTAAATTGAAGCAAGGTAAGCTGCAAGCATCTGATAATGCTGATGTGAAATTATTACTCGAAGACGGCACACAATACAGTCATCCAGGTAAGTTGCAGTTTGCCGAAGTGAGTGTGGATGAAAACACCGGCTCAGTCATTCTGCGCGCCGAGTTCCCGAACCCTGAAAGTATCTTGTTACCTGGTATGTATGTGCGCGCTATGTTGAATGCGGGCACCGATCCACAGGCTATTTTAGTACCACAAAAATCGATCTCTCGTAACTCTAAGGGCGATGCGGTGGCTATGGTGGTTAACGAGCAAGGTATAGTTGAAGCGAGAACTGTGACGACTGCGGAAGTCATCAACAATCAATGGCGCGTGACTTCGGGTTTAGCTGTGGGCGATAAATTAATTGTGGAAGGATTACAGAAAATTCGTCCAGGCGCTCCAGTAACCACCAAAGTTATTTCTGAAACGCAAGCACAATAGGGCATAGCTATGGCACGTTTTTTTATTGACCGCCCCATCTTTGCGTGGGTGATAGCCTTAATCATTATGTTGGCGGGGGTCTTGTCGCTCCGAACCCTGCCTGTTTCGCAGTACCCAAGTATTGCACCACCTACTGTAGTGATCAGTGCGAACTACCCTGGTGCATCGGCGAAAATCGTTGAAGACTCAGTGACTCAGGTGATTGAGCAACGTATGAAGGGTATTGACCATCTACGTTATATTACCTCGACCAGTGATAGCTTTGGTAACGCGTCTATTACTCTGACTTTTAACGCGGAAGCCGATCCTGATATCGCTCAGGTTCAAGTTCAGAACAAATTACAGGGTGCTATGACCCTGTTACCGCAAGAAGTGCAGTCTCAAGGCGTTAACGTTAACAAGTCAAGTTCAGGCTTTTTAATGGTACTAGGCTTCGTATCGACCGACGGTTCGTTAGATAAAGGCGATATCGCCGACTACGTTGGTGCGAACATTCAAGATCCTATGAGTCGTGTTCCGGGGGTGGGTGAAATTCAGGTGTTCGGTGCCCAATATGCGATGCGTATATGGCTAGACCCGTTGAAGTTGACTCAATACCGCTTAACCAGCTTAGATGTTGTTGCGGCGATTCGTTCTCAAAACGCTCAAGTCTCCGCTGGACAGTTAGGTGGCGCGCCATCATTAGCTGGTCAAGAGCTGAACGCGACCGTATCGGCACAGAGCCGTTTACAAACACCTGAGCAGTTCCGCAAGATCATCCTCAAATCTGATACCTCGGGTGCGAACGTATTCCTGGGTGATGTGGCGCGTGTTGAACTGGGTTCAGAAAGCTATGCGATAGAGTCGTTGTACAACGGTAAACCTGCCTCGGGTATTGCGATTAAACTAGCAACTGGTGCAAACGCACTGGATACGGCAGAAGCCGTGCGTGCTAAAGTCGAAGACCTACGTCCTTTCTTCCCGCAAGGGTTAGAAGTCGTTTCTCCATACGATACAACACCTTTCGTAGAGCAATCTATCGAAGGTGTGGTGCATACCTTGCTTGAAGCGATTGTACTGGTGTTTATCATCATGTACCTATTCCTGCAAAACTTCCGTGCAACCTTGATCCCGACTATTGCGGTACCTGTGGTATTGCTGGGTACCTTTGCGATTCTATCGATTGCAGGGTTCTCGATTAACACCTTAACCATGTTCGCTATGGTGCTCGCCATCGGTCTGTTGGTGGATGATGCGATTGTGGTGGTGGAAAACGTTGAGCGGGTGATGGCAGAAGAGGGCTTGAGTCCGCTTGAAGCTACCCGTAAATCAATGGACCAAATTACCGGTGCCTTAGTCGGTATTGGTCTGACCCTATCTGCTGTGTTTGTCCCTATGGCATTTATGTCAGGTTCAACGGGTGTGATTTATCGTCAATTCTCTATCACTATTGTCTCTGCAATGGCACTTTCGGTACTGGTAGCAGTGGTGTTAACACCAGCACTGTGTGCGACTATGCTCAAGCCCCTTAAGAAGGGCCATGGTCATATAGAAACAGGCTTCTTCGGTTGGTTTAACCGCAATTTCGACAAGCTAACTAATCGTTATGAATCGAGTGTTGCTGGCATAATCAAGCGTAGCTTCAGAGTAATGGCGATTTACGTGGTGCTGGTAATTGCAGTGGGTTGGATCTTCATCCGTATGCCTACGGCCTTCTTGCCAGACGAAGACCAAGGTATTTTGTTTACCCAAGCTATTTTGCCGACTAACTCAACCCAAGAAAGCACGCTAAAAGTATTGGAAAAAGTTTCTGATCACTTTATGGCTGAAGAAGGCGTGAGATCGGTATTCAGCGTCGCGGGCTTCAGTTTTGCTGGTCAAGGGCAAAACATGGGTCTAGCTTTCGTTGGCCTTAAAGATTGGTCTGAGCGTTCAGAACCTGGCATGGACGTTAACTCTATTGCGGGCCGTGCCATGGGGGCATTTAGCCAGATGAAAGATGCCTTAGTCTTTGCCTTCGTACCGCCAGCGGTTATTGAGTTGGGTACGGCGAACGGCTTTGATATGTACCTGCAGGATAAGAGCGGCCAAGGTCACGAGAAGTTACTGGCGGCACGTAATCAACTGCTCGGTATGGCGGGGCAGAATCCTAATTTGGTTGGCGTACGTCCTAACGGACAGGAAGATGCGCCAATTTATCAGTTACATGTCGATCACGCTAAGTTGAGTGCGTTAGGCATTGACATCACCAGTGTCAACAGCGTGCTCGCTACGGCTTGGGGTGGTTCTTATGTGAACGACTTTATTGACCGTGGCCGCGTGAAAAAAGTGTATGTGCAAGGTGATGCGCAATATCGGATGCAACCGGGCGACATAGATAAGTGGTACGTACGCAATAATAGCGGCGACATGGTACCTTTCTCTGCCTTCGCAACTGGGGCATGGGAATACGGTTCTCCACGTTTAGAGCGCTTCGATGGTTTGCCAGCGATGAACATTCAAGGGGCCGCTGCACCAGGGTTTAGCACGGGTGCTGCGATGACCATTATGGAAGATTTGGTAAAGCAGTTACCGCCAGGCTTTGGTATTGAGTGGAATGGCTTGTCGTACGAAGAACGTCTGTCGGGTAACCAAGCGCCAGCTCTATATGCGCTATCTATCTTAGTGGTCTTTTTAGTATTGGCAGCACTTTATGAGAGCTGGTCAGTCCCGTTTGCCGTTGTGCTTGTGGTTCCGCTCGGGATTATCGGCGCATTGATAGCGATGAATGGTCGCGGCCTACCCAATGACGTGTTCTTCCAAGTAGGGTTGTTAACTACGGTGGGCTTAGCAACCAAGAACGCCATCTTGATTGTAGAGTTTGCTAAAGAGTTCTACGAGAAAGGCTCTGGCTTGGTCGAGGCAACGTTACACGCGGTTCGTGTGCGTTTACGTCCTATCTTAATGACGTCTCTCGCCTTTGGCCTTGGTGTTGTGCCATTAGCCATTAGCTCGGGTGTGGGTTCTGGTAGCCAAAATGCCATCGGTACTGCGGTACTTGGTGGTATGTTGAGCTCGACTTTCTTAAGTATTTTCTTTGTACCATTATTCTTTGTGCTAGTGGAGCGCATCTTCAGTAAGCGCGAGAAGAAAGGTCAAGAAGAGAAGCCAACCCCAACAGAATAAGCTTAGTTTTCTCTACACTAAAGCCCTGCAATAGCAGGGCTTTTTGTTATTTACATATGAGCGTATCAGTATAAATAACGATATTGATAGTCAGTCAGCTGTGGCATATTAGGTTTAGGTCATCATTACTGACAGGGAAAATATGCACGATTCTACGTTGGAATTACAAGAATTAGATGCGCGAATCGCCAAGGGTAAGTTGCACAGTATTTTAGTTGTTGGTGTACTTTATTGGGGCATGCTGACATCGCTTATCGTCGCTTTGATAAATTATTTTATATGGGACGATTCATTTGGGGGAGAACTGCAAAAAGCACTCTGTATTTACCCCATTTGTGGTATTTTATTTGGTTGGTCTGCGTGGGTGCAGATTAATCACAGACGAGATAAACTGCGCGCGAATATCAGCAATCGTTAGCGTAAAAGCGAGTATAGGAGTGACATGGTATTTTCGTGGGGTAATCTTGCAACTAAGCAACTTATCGTAGGAATGGTATGCCATATCATAGCACTGGCTATTTTGGCTTATGGTGTTTATACGTTTTATTGGCTTGAGCTTATTCTGCCTGAGTTAACCCGTTGCGTCGGTGGCGCGGTATTATTTGTGGCGATGGGGTTAGCGCCTAAGCTGTTTTTTATGCCTGTCAGCCAGATAGTGTCACAAGCCGAGAACACGACAGAAAAATCTGCATTGCAGACCTATGTGTTTAATCTAGGTATTTTTTTGATGATTTGCAGCCTGTTGATGGAATGGTTATACGATTAGAATCGACCTGATAAAGTAAGGGCGTCGAGGTAATCTTCGTCGCCCTTTTTATTACGATTTTTATGTGTATCTAAGGTGTATAGTAAGTCGCTGCGCCTGGTCCTACTGGTAGGCCAAAACCAAATACCCATAGGAAGAAAAACGCTGTCCAGCCTACAAAAAACACTAAAGTGTACGGCAACATAGTCGCAATCAGTGTGCCGATACCTAGGTTCTTTTGGTAACGGCAAGCCACCGCTAAAATTAAACCGAAGTAACTCATCATAGGTGTGATTAAGTTAGTCACTGAATCTCCAATACGGTATGCCGCTTGAATTGTTTCGGGCGCATAACCCACCAGCATCAGCATAGGTACAAAAATCGGTGCCGTAATAGCCCATTGAGCCGAGGCGCTGCCCAGCATTAGGTTGATAAAGCCGCAGAGCACAATAAAAAATAGAAATACGATTGGGCCAGTAAGTCCAATAGATTGCAGGCCATCAGCGCCTAATACTGCTAGCACCGCGCCTAAATTACTCCAGTTGAAGAAGGCAACAAACTGCGCCGCAAAGAACACTAGCACAATATACATTCCCATAGTGCTCATACTGTGGGACATGGCATTAATGACATCTTTATCATTTTTAATACTGCCCACAATTTTACCGTAAATAAAACCCGGAATAGCAAAGCAGATAAAGATAAAGGCGACTATCCCCTTAAGGAATGGTGAGCCGGATATAAGTCCTGTTTCTGGATGTCGCAGTGGTGCACCTTCTGGTACGACTGAAAGTGCTAAGATGGCAGTGAGCACTAACATAGACAATCCTGCCCATTTTAGGCCGCGTATTTCAATGGCACTGACACTTTCCATCGATTGCAGTACGGTTTCATCCGCATCATCATCTTGATATTTACCTAACTTAGGTTCGACAATTTTCTCGGTGACAAAGGCGCCAAGAAAAGTGATTACAAAAGTTGAGACAAACATGAAGTACCAGTTTACTTCTGGGCCGACGTTATAATCAGGATCTATCATACGTGCGGCAACTTCGGTAATACCCGATAATAAAGGATCGACAGTACCCAGTAACAAGTTGGCACTATAGCCGCCAGAAACCCCAGCAAATGCGGCAGCTAAACCCGCGAGAGGATGACGGCCAAGAGAATGAAAAATCATTGCCGCCATAGGGATCAATACGACATAACCAAGTTCCGCTGCCGTGTTAGACATAATGCCAGCAAACACTATGGTTACAGTGACCAATCGCTTTGAAGCGCCTATGACCAAGGTGCGCATGGCGGCAGATAATAGGCCAGAACGCTCAGCAATCCCAACACCCAGTAGTGCCACCAGCACAGTACCGAGCGGTGTAAAACCGGTAAAATTAGTCACAAGATTCGAGACAATCATCCGTAAGCCTTCAGCATTCATCAGGCTTACAACATGGATTAAACCGTCGGCGCTACGACCGTGAGATCCTATGGGCCTAGGATCGATAACGGTCAGCCCAAAGTAGCCAGCAATACCTGAAGCAATAATGACCGCGATACAGAAAAGTGCAAATAGGGTGATTGGATGTGGCAGTAGATTACCTAAGCGTTCGACAACGTTGAGCAAGCGTACAAACCAACCACTGGCGCTGATATCACTATGTTGTGGGCCTGAAGCTTTTTTATTGGTGATATCACTGGAGTTAACACTCATTATCTTTCCTTTATATCGACCTTGGCGCAGTGCAATTCCCTTGACTCTAGATACGCTATTAGCCAATAAGACCGCAGAGAGATGATTGCGGATATAGAATGCAGGATAAACATCAAGGTGAAAGTTAAAAAATTAGCTAAGAAGTATGATTGTTAAGGTTTAATTGAAACTTAAATGTTGCGATTGGTTTTGCGGAAGTGATGAGGCAAAAATAGTATAAAAAAAAATGGACTCTCGGAGAGTCCAGTATTCACGAGCAAAATTGGATGCTCTAATGTTGTGCCATATCACTATAGTCGTTATTTGCTGTATCGGAGCTGAATATCGTTAAATTTATATTTTGATTACGCTTTTTTAATCGTCAGGATCACTATTTGTTGTCGTCCCAGTTACGACATTTAGTGGGGATATTGGATGCTAAATAGCCGTAACCCCCTCATCAGCTCTGACCAGCACAGCATTTCACCGTCTTAATCTGTACTGTAGGTGAAATTTCCACTCATTTATGATTAGCTGTATTCTGCTAATAAGAATAAGAAACCTAAGGATGGAAGATGGAAAAATTATTATTGGGATTAACGCTGATTTTTATCGTGGCCTATCTTTGGTACGTCAGCCTAGTCAAAAAGCGTAATACCGCGCTCGAAGCTCTATCGGGTATTGATGTGCAGTTAACCAAGCGTGCTGATCTGGTGCCTAACATTCTAAAAATAGCCAAACGATTTATGGATCATGAAAAATCGTTGCTTACTGAAATCATCGAATTACGAACTCAACTGAGCAACAGCTATACCAAGACCGATCCTAAGGCGGTTAAAGAGCACTTAGCTCAGGCTGAACGGTTGAATGATAAAATGGGCACCTTGATGGTCAATGTAGAAAACTATCCTGAGCTCAAGTCCGACAACACTATGCTGCAGGCGATGCAGACCTATAACGAGGTCGAGGCCCATATTTCCGCAGCGAGGCGTTTTTATAATTCGGCGGTTTCTGAGCTAAACACTGCCGTCGAAATTTTCCCCGGTTCTATCATCGCTTCCATGGCGAACATTAAAGTAATGCCATTTTATGAAGTCAGTGAGTCGGCAAAAGCGCCCGTTGATGCAGCCGAATACTTGTAACTTTATCGCGACGGGTGATTGATCACCCTGCAATACGATGACATCAATATGAATATATTAACTTTTATTTTAGGTGTCCCGATTCGCGCTGTTCGCGGCCCGGTAAGTTTGTCAGCAGATTTAGAGGCTTTGCCTCAGCTACAAGCGTATTACGATAAAAATATCGCCCCCATCAGTCGCAAATATGAAACTCAACGCGTGGCCTGCCTTAAGGCTGCGCGCAAACGCTTGTATTTGAGCTTTATAATAGTGCTTGGGCTCACCTTGCTCACTGTTATTGGCTATCGCAGCGGAGCGGCTTATTTTCCTCCTTTGCCATTGCTTGCGTTACTTGGATTGGGCTGGTGGAGTTTTGCCCCAGTTCGCGATTTTAAACAGTCGGTGCAACAACATGTTTATCCACTGATGTTTAAATATTTTGGTGATGATTTTGTTTATAGCCGCGAAATGCGTCTCGACATGAATCGGTTAGTTGCGGCTAAGGTATTGCCACATTACGATAAAGTACGCTTTGGCGACTATATTCAAGGCTGCTATCAAGGCGTTGACTTGATGATTAATGAGCTTACCTTGACCAAAAAAGTGACAGTTGAAACGCAGGGTATCAATAGCAATAGACGAAGAACCGTTACGCGCACTCACACCCTATTTCGCGGCTTAGTGGTTGAGCTGAGTAGCCATAAGGCGTTTACCGGCCACACAGTAGTGCTGCGAGACCGTGGCGGGTTAGTTAACTTTGTATCCGATAACTATGCAGGGCTGACACGAGTAAAGCTTGAAGATCCGCAATTTGAAAAAGAGTTTGATGTGTTTTCAACGGATCAAGTGGAGTCGCGTTACTTGCTAAACACGGCATTTATGGAACGCTTACAGCAACTTGCCAAACATTTTGGCGGGGATATCCAATGTGCTTTTTTTCGTAATAAGCTAATGATGTTTTTACCGAATCGCAGTATCCATTTTAATATGCAGTCTATTTTCAATGGGGCGACTTTTTCCGCTGAATTTAGTCAGATAAACCGCGAGATGAAACAACTCTTTGCTATTATTGAAGTACTTAAACTTAACCAGCATACGGGACTCTGATGTTGCCTATTCGTTCACCACTTACCCGTAGATGGACTGTAGCATCTTGTTTATCGTCTCGCAGCCTAGTCGCGCTGGGCTTGAGTTTACTATTATTACCGAGTGCTTATGCGCAAGAGGCTAGCGAGAGCTCAAAGCCACGTATTGTTGCGCGTTACTCCGATAATGGTATCGTCAGCCGTGAAGGCCTTGAGAAACTTAAGATTTACCAATATCAGCAAACTAATGGTGTCACTGTCTTTACCGACAAAGCTCCCGTTAATAGCACCTATCAAATCTTACTCTATGACTGTTTTGCCTGCCGCCCCGACTCAACCATTGATTGGAATGGTATCCGTCTATTTACAGCTAATTATGATGCAGTTATCACCCATGCAGCGCATAAACATCAGCTTGACCCCGCTCTAATTCGCGCAGTGATCCATGCCGAGTCTGCTTTTAATGCGCGTGCCGTTTCGCGTACTGGTGCGATGGGCTTAATGCAATTGATGCCAAACACAGCCAAAGAGATGGGCGTGGCCAACGCTTTTTTGCCTGAAGAAAATATTTTAGGGGGCAGTCGATATTTGGCACAAATGTTAAAACAGTTTAATGGTGATGTGGCGTTGGCTTGTGCCGCCTACAATGCGGGGCCGACAACGGTAGTGCAGTACAATGGCATTCCACCTTATCCTGAAACTCAAGCCTATGTTGAGCGAGTAAAGATTTTATTGAAACGTTATCGTGAGCAGGCGGGGGCTTAACGGCTGTATATGAGATTAAAAATAGGCGGCGAAAATTTAAATATCCGCCGCCATTTAAATTGAGCGTTATTCGCCAACTTCCCATTTCACAGTAATGTTACCGTCAGCTTGTCCGAGTGTCTTACCTAAGTAATCCATTAACTCAGTTGCAATTTCATCTAACTGCCAAGGCGGGTTGATGACCCATAAGCCAGCTGCTGTCATACCAAACTCATCAGAATCGGGCTTGATTGCTTGTTCTATGCGTAGTTGGCGTTTAATACCACTGTTAGCAAGGCGCGATAACATGCCCTCGGTTTGAGCACGATTCACGACTGGATACCATAATAGGAAAACCCCAGTGGCAAAGCGTTTGTGCGCTTTTATCAGTGTTTCGGCCACATCTTGATAGTCGGTTTTCATCTCATAACTTGGATCAACCAGTACCAAAGCGCGGCGCTCTAGTGGCGGCACTGCGGCGATAAGACCTTGTAAGCCATCACCATTAAGTACTTTAACTTGTCTATCTTCGCAAAAGTAATCGTCCAGTAACACATAATCAGTACTGTGCAGCTCGTGTAGCACCATGCGATCTTTAGGCCCTAATTCCATGTCTATAATGGCGGGCGAACCCGGGTAGAAGTTGAGTTCATCAGGGTTTTCTTCATTAAAATGACGCACAGCGGCGACATAGTCCTGCAGCGATTGCGGCAAATCTGTTTTATCCCAAAGCTTAGCTACACCTTCGAGGTATTCACCGGTTTTTTGTGCAAATTCATCGCTTAAAGCATAACCACCTGCACCCGCATGGGTATCGATATACACAAGTGGTTTGTCTTTCTTGTGCATCAGCTGCAAGGTTTGAAGCAAGATGGCGTGTTTCAACACATCGGCATAATTGCCTGCGTGATAACCATGGCGGTAACTTAACATGGAATCTTCCAAGGTGAGTGGTGCAGGTGGAATACCCGCATTCATGAGGGCAATTATAGGGATAATAGTCCTTAGGGTAAATTGGCCAAGCCAAGACAGTATTCAGCTAAGATTGCTTTTGGCATAATGACCGCAGTTTTTAATTGTATAAACAGTGGTCCCTTTGCCTATTCCAGTCTTTTTCAATCAGCAATACCCGACACTTGTGGAGATTTGTGCGCGTTGGCAACTTGTCTACGATGCGAATGCTCCCTTCGAATTGCGTTTTGAATCAAATACCTTATCACTGTATAAACGTGATGAACCTAAGCTCGATGGCATAGTGGTCGATTTTGTCACTGGCGCCGTAGCGCATCGGCGTAAATTTGGTGGTGGTCGTGGGCAATCGATCGCTAAAGCGGTGGGATTAAAGCAAGGCATCACGCCGAGTGTGGTTGATGGTACTGCAGGTTTAGGGCGCGATGCCTTCGTGCTTGCGAGCCTAGGTTGTACAGTCACTATGGTTGAGCGTCATCCCGTGGTTGCGGCATTGCTTGAAGATGGTCTGCGCCGCGCCTATCAAGATGCCGAAATCGGTGATTGGATGCGTGAGCGGATGCGTTTGTTCCCTGGTTCTAGCCTAGAAGCACTCGCGAAACTGGAGCAAGACGTTGACGTGGTTTATCTTGATCCTATGTATCCACACCGTGATAAATCGGCCTTAGTGAAAAAGGAAATGCGTGTATTTCAATCCTTAGTTGGCGCCGATTTAGATGCCGATGGCCTGCTTGCGCCAGCGCTCGCTTTAGCAACTAAGCGTGTGGTGGTTAAGCGTCCCGATTATGCTGAAGATTTAGACGGCGTGAAGCCTAATACCGTTATTGAAACTAAGAAAAACCGTTTCGATGTGTATGTAAAAGCTGCGATGAAATAACAATCACCCAAGTATAAATACTTACGTATAAGCACTTGCGTATAAAAAGTCAGCTTGAATGGCGTAGGATAATAACCACCTATATTCAGGCGATAGCTTTTTACTTTATTTATCAATGGATAAGTTTTTCATGGTGATTTTTTGGGGTAGTGAGATTAATCATTACTTATTCCAATAATGCGTAAGAAAAAAAGTAAACTAGACCGCCAGTTTAGCGATAATACTCAAATAGTTTGCTTGCCGATGAACTATTGTTACAATCCTCCGGTCTTATACTCCGCGAACGTTTGATACCAAGCTGTTTATATTTTTCTAGCAAAAAAGACCAGAGACACTCACATCATTAAGTTATTGACTAAACAAACAGGCAATTTATGGGGCGTAATGGTTTTTACCATACTGACCTTGTTTTGTTTGACGCAAAATAGTGGAATGCTTAAATTGCTACTCAATCCATCGAGTACGCAAGCGATTGCTGGCACCTCTTTTTCGAGCGATATAGCCAAAGGTGTGAATGTTAGTCACCTTTCTAGCGAGGGTGATTTAGCTAAAACTGAGCCTAAAAAATGTGAATTGTCTGAAAAGTCGATCCGCACCTGTATTGATGTACCGAGTTCTATCCCTTTTCTAACGTTATTGTTCCTACTGCCATTACTCCCGCGCGCCTCCCGCGTGATAACACTGTTGCCTATACAGCGTTATCAAGCCAAACCTCGGCGAATACATCTCACCCATTGCCGCTTTCAAGAATGAAAATAATTTACTTATCAATTTGATAGGTGATTTTTTCAGCGTGAACTTTGTCTGTGGATCGTTAATTATCTCATCAGCTTATTGCTGATAAACAGAACTAAGTCGCGGCTGAACATCAGCTTTATACCTTTATCTCCCTATCAAATTTTTTGAACTACACCTTTTAGCGTATCGCTCCTATTAAGTCGTGAGGACTTAAATAACGAGATCATAGCGTTAGCCTGCACTTCGATGGCTAAAAGATGAGCTAAGGCATAACGTAAATGCACTTTGGAAATACACTCAACGGCGATTCACGCTTAAGTATTACCTCGGTAGTTATGCTGACGAAATATCAAAGAGATTAATATGCAATTGAATAACTTACAGTTAATGCATACTTTGGGGATAAAATGCACATTCTAAAATTCATCTCAATCCGATTGTGGATGCTGGTTTTGCTCGTGGCGAGTCCGGCGTTATCGGCAGCATCAACCCCATGGTTAGTGAATGAACATCATTTGCCCGTCAAGGTGCGATTTATGCTGACTGGCGCAGTAGATCCAGTATCGAATACTTTACCTGCGGTACTCGAGGTTCAACTTGAGGGCGATTGGAAAACCTATTGGCGTAGTTCTGGGGAAGGCGGTATTGCCCCAGCAATTAAATGGGATGAGTCCCGTAATCTACAACATGTTGATTGGGCATGGTCTGCACCTGCAGAGTTCTCATTATTAGGGCTACAAACCTTTGGCTATAAAGGTAATACGACCTTTCCATTACTCCTAACTGTTGATGATATTAGTGCGCCAACTCAGCTGCGCGGTAAGGTGACGTTATCGACTTGCACCACCATCTGTGTACTGACTGATTATCAAATTAATCTTGATTTCACCCCTAATGCACTGCAAGCAAATACTGATGCCATGTTGGCTTACAACAAGGCTATATCGCGGGTGCCCCAAAAGGTCGTGGCAGCAGAGGGCGCGCCGCCTGTGATGACATTAGGTTGGGATGCCGCGAAAAGTCAGCTTGAAGTCAGGCTGAATGATACCAACTGGCAGCAGCCCAGCATTATTATTGATGGCGAGCCCGATACTACATTTAAACGAGTGAGCTTAACTAAGAGCGAAACGGCCCTAGAGGGCCAGCAATTAGTGGCTATTTTTAATGGCACGAGTTGGCTAGGTGAACCAGAAGTATTAGGTAAACCACTCAATGTTACGGTTATTGATGGTGAGCGAGCACTCGAATATAGCGCCAAGGTTGAACCTAAGGTGATTACGCAGGAAAACACCTCGATATTCAGCATCATATTATTGGCGCTTATCGGTGGCTTGATTTTAAATGTAATGCCCTGTGTATTACCGGTGCTCGGGATGAAGTTGAGCTCAGTCGTCGCTGCGCCTCATTTACAACGCAATCAAATCCGCCAACAGTTTATCGCCTCAGCGCTGGGTATTTTAGTCTCATTTTGGCTACTGGC
Organism: Shewanella morhuae; assembly: GCF_900156405.1. Lineage (GTDB taxonomy): Bacteria > Pseudomonadota > Gammaproteobacteria > Enterobacterales > Shewanellaceae > Shewanella > Shewanella morhuae. Next base: position 269,289 of record NZ_FTNN01000003.1, on the reverse strand, counting down.
TGGCTTCATCTTAATACTCAAACTCACTGGACAAGCGATTGGATGGGGCGTGCAGTTCCAAAATCCGTGGTTTATCGGCTTTATGGCGCTTGTGACTACAGTGTTTGCTTTCAATATGTTAGGTGTGTTTGAGATTAACTTACCTTCTAACGTACAAACCAAGCTGGCGACAACCGGCGGCAATAACAACCGGGGCCACTTTTTACAGGGCATGTTTGCGACTTTGTTGGCAACGCCGTGCAGTGCACCTTTTTTAGGCACCGCAGTGGCATTCGCTTTGGGCGCTGATGTACTGAGTCTGTTGGTTATCTTTACTGCTTTAGCTGTGGGGATGTCGCTGCCTTGGTTAATGGTGGCGGCATTTCCACAAGTGGCGGGTTACTTCCCTAAACCCGGCCGCTGGATGAACATAGTAAAAGTATTTTTCTCCGCCATGTTGTTACTCACCAGTTTGTGGTTAATCAGCCTATTAGCGAGTTTTGTTAATGTGATTTATCTGTGGTCACTCGGTGCTGCCATTGCGCTGATTTTTATGTTCTTTATGGCTAAAAAATACGGCGCTATTGCCATTGTCAGCAGTGTGGGTATTTTATTATCGGCTGTCATCGCGTTTAGCACGTCAAATCAATGGGCAAAACCCTTACCAACAGACCTTACTTGGACGCCACTGGATCAAGCGTTAATTGACCAACAGGTTGCCCAAGGAAAGACTGTATTTGTTGATGTAACCGCAGATTGGTGTATTACCTGTAAGGCCAATAAAGTGGGCGTGATCTTACAAGAACCCGTCTACAGCTTGTTGCAACAGGCACATGTATTATCCATGAAAGGCGATTGGACCACAGCATCGCAGCCTATTACTGATTACCTCCAAAGTCACAATCGTTTCGGCGTGCCCTTTAATATCGTCTATGGCCCTAATGCGCCGCAAGGTATTGCATTACCTGAAATTCTATCTAGCCAACGGGTAATTGATGCGCTTAAACAAGCCTCATCTATGCCTAAAGAGGCGACAACTGAACACTAACGCTATTAACACTCGATATTTTGGTGAATTAACTGAGAGATAGTTAACGACTGGAACGACGCGAGCTCTGGTCCATGACATTGGAAAACCTATGATGAAATCAACGATTCACGTCAAAAATGTAGTTCAAGCTGATAAATTAACGCACGAAAATGGAGTCACAAACATGTCGAAATTAAGCACGATTTTTAAACACCGTAAGCTGCAAATGTTTGCGGTATCGAGTGTAGCAATGGCGATGTTCGTCATGTCATTACCCTCAATCAGCACTTTTGCCCATGCAGATGCTAGCAGCCTAACCGTTGCACAGCAGCAAGAAGTGCGCGCCATTATTAAGGATGCTTTGATCAATGATCCTGAGTTATTGAAAGAAGCCATTATTGCGTTGCAATCACGAGAGCAACAGGGCGCTGATGCCGCGATGCAGACGAGCTTAGTGACGAATCATGAGGCCATGTATGAAACGAAAAGCGATCCATGTAAAGGTGCGGCAACCCCCGAGATCACTATGGTGTATTTCACCGATTTTAATTGCCCCTATTGTAAAAAAATCGAACCCGCATTGAACCAATTGATTGAAGAATTCCCGCAGTTAAAAGTTATTATCAAAATGGTGCCACTGCAGGGTGAGGCGTCAAAGCTAGCTGTCGACTTTGCTCAAACCGTATGGTTAAACGAGCCTGAAAAGTATCTCAAAGTGAAGGACATGTTGATGTCGAGCCCGCGTGGACTGGATGCTGCCGCTATTACCAAAGTCGCTAAACTGACAAAAACGGAGCGTTGGGCTGGTAATACAGACCCACGAGTAGCTCAAATGGTAGATGATAATGTTAATTTAATGAATGAGTTAGGCATAGGCGGCACGCCAAGTATGATAATTGCCGATACGGTTATTCCTGGCTTAGTTCCCTATGAGGTTCTAAAAGAGCAACTAGAAGCCGCGATAGCAGCCCAAGATAAGACTCAGAAGAGTAGTTAAGATGAAGCCAAAGCAAACCGAACAGATGAGCGCCGCACAGGTTTCGGTCTCATTGCCTAAGCGCATATGGGATTTTGCCAAACAGTTGCTGTTGTGGCTGATCATTGCCCTTGTGGTGACGAGTGTGATGGACCTTTGGCGTGGTAAAGACATCCCGCGGGATAATTTACCTCCACTACGAGGTATAACCTTAGCGGGCGCCGAAGTCGATATTACCACTCTTAGCCAAGACCAAGCGGTACTGGTGTATTTTTGGGGGACATGGTGCCCAGTGTGTAATTTTGTCAGTCCGGCGGTTAATCAACTGTCTGAACATTATCCCGTGGTAACAGTAGCGATGGGATCGGGTGAAGACGAAAAGCTAAAGAAATACCTTCAGCATCAAGGCTATGATTTTGAAACGATTAACGATAGCGATAATACTATTGCTCGTGATTGGTCATTACAGGCGACGCCAACGATAATGGTCTTTAAAGCGGGAGAACTCCAATACTACACTACAGGCTTTACTAGCTTGCCAGGCATGTGGTGGCGAATGTTGTTTGCTTAAAATGCACTTTTTATCGGTGCTAAATTAATCAATAAAAAAGCGCTAACCTAAGTTAGCGCTTTTTTTAGCAGAATAAACTGAGTCTTTACTGAGTTAACGTCAATAATGGTGTTTGGCTGACCACTTGAAAATCTAGCGCCATAGTCACACTGAGCGCTGTAATAGTGATGATTGAAAAACCAAACACTTGGCGAGCCCAGCGGTGCATATCAATACCGTGACGATAACCTTTTAATGCCATAGCAAGCCACCACAGGCTAGTCGCGCAGGTGACCGCCATAAAGGCGATACCAGTATAACCCGCCAGTGGTAGCAGTGCGCTGACCAAAGCGAACACCGCAATATAAAGTACGATATGCAGTTTTGCCTTAGTCATGCCTTCGGCAACCGGTAATACCGGAATATTTGCAGCTGCATAGTCATTAAAGCGGAAAATAGCGATGGCATAAGAGTGTGGCATTTGCCATAAACTGAACATTAGCAGCAAAATAACTGCGCCCATGTCCATTTGCCCTGTCACGCTGCAATAGCCAACTACGGGCGGTACAGCACCCGAAAAGCTGCCAACCAAAGTGCCATATACTGAGTTACGTTTCATGTAGAGGCTATAAACGCCCACATAAACAAGATAACCAATAACGGCAAATAGCAGGGCTAATGCATTGGTAAATATCGCTAAAATACCAAAGCCAATAACGCCTAATATCACACCGAAAATAAACACATTCACCAGTGCAATTTCACCAGTGACGGTCACGCGTTTACAGGTGCGTTGCATTTTGGCGTCGATATCGCGATCAATACAGTTGTTGATAGCGCAGCCAGATGCCACGACCAAAGACAATCCCACTAAGCTTGCTAGCATCAAGACTAGATTTACATCGCCTTTGGCGGCCAATAAAAAACCGCCAGCAACGGAAATCAAATTCCCGAAAATGATGCCAGGTTTAGTAACCTGTACATACCCTTTGAAGCGTGCTTTCCATTGCGGTGACATAAATCTGTCTTGTATATTCATCTGCGGCCTCTCATTACATCATCAAAGTGTTAGCTTCGAGGATGATCCACACCGACAAGCCTACTACCATGACAATAATCAAGGCGGTAAACAGGAAGGAGAAGGTATTAATTTTTCCTTCCTTGGAGAAGTCTAAGTGCAAGAAGTACTTAAGATGTACCACTATCTGCACTATTGCCATCACGAGCACTAAGCTCAATGTGGTCGATTTCTCGAAGTGGTGGGTCATTACCGCCCAAAATGGAATAGCGGTTAATATCACCGACAGTACAAAACCCATTAAATAAGATTTAATGCTTGCGGCCAGATCGTCTGTCTTATGGCTATCAAGATGTGCGCTCATTACAGTGCTCCCAATAAATACACGACAGTGAATACACAAATCCACACGATATCGAGGAAATGCCAGAACAAACTTAGGCAACTCAAGCGGGTGATGCTGCGAGGACCTAAACCGGTTTTCGCCACTTCAACCATCATGATGACCATCCAAATTAAACCCGCAGTTACATGCAAACCGTGCATGCCGACAAGGGCGAAAAAGGATGATAGGAAAGCACTGCGCTGTGGGCCATTACCGTGTTCAATCAGGTGATGGAATTCATACACTTCCATTCCGATAAACACACAACCAAGTGCAAAGGTGATAACTAACCAAGCTAGTGTCGCGGCTTTGTTATGGCGTTTAGCAAAAATCAGCGCTAGCCCGTAGGTAATACTACTGACTAACAGAGCAGCAGTTTCGATCAACACAAAATCGAGTTCGAAAATGTCTTTACCTGAAACGCCACCATCGGTGTTCATGTAGAGCACCGCATAGGTTGCGAAAACCGAGGCAAACAAAATGCAGTCGGTCATTAAGTAAAGCCAGAAACCAAATAGAGTGTTGCCACTGGTATCGTGGTGTTCATGGTGCTCGTCACTGTGAGCAACATTTAAATCTGCTGGGATTGTAATACTCATATCAGCCCCTTACTACATGGTTTAAGTGAGCATCTTCAATGCGAGCCACTTCATCGGGTTGAACGTAATAGTCGACGTCATTGTTATAAGCACGGAAGAGGAACACGATGAACGCGCCTACTAAGCCCACAATGGCTAACCACAAGATGTGCCAAATCGCAGCAAAGCCCACAGCCGTAATGCCCAGAGCCATTAAGATACCGCTTGGGGTATTTTTAGGCATATGGATAGCTTGGTAATGCTTTGGACGTTGATACGCGGTGCCTTTTTCTTTGGCATCGGTAAAGGCATCAATATCAGCAACCTGTGGCAGCGTAGCGAAATTATAAAATTGTGGTGGTGATGCGGTTGACCATTCTAGAGTGTGGCCATTCCATGGATCGCCCGTAGTATCACGGTTTTGGTCGCGATCACGAATACTCACATACAGTTGTACGAACTGTAGAATAATACCCACTAAAATAATGGCAGCGCCCACAGCGGCTAAGTAAATCCAAATGTTCCATGCTGGGTTATCAATGTGGTTGATACGGCGTGTCATACCCATAAAGCCCAGTACGTACAACGGCATAAATGCCACATAGAAACCAATTTGCCAGCACCAGAATGACGCTTTACCTAAACGTTCATTTAAGTGGAAACCTGTCGCTTTAGGGAACCAGAAGGCAAAACCAGCTAAGTAACCAAATACTGCACCACCAATAATCGTGTTATGGAAATGCGCGATTAAGAACAAGCTGTTGTGCAAGACATAATCGGCACCCGGTAAGGCCAATAGCACTCCAGTCATCCCGCCTATGGTAAAGGTCACCATAAAACCTAGCGTCCACAATACGGGTACCGTGATACGCAAACGGCCACGGTAGATAGTGAACAACCAGTTAAATAGTTTTACCCCTGTCGGCACAGCAATAACCATAGTCATCACCCCGAAAAAGGCGTTAACGTTGGCGCTTGAGCCCATGGTAAAGAAGTGGTGTAGCCAAACAATAAAACCAAGTACAGAAATAACCCCACTTGCCCACACCATTGAGGTGTAACCAAAGAGTCGTTTTGACGTAAAGGTTGAAATGACTTCCGAAAATATACCAAATGCAGGCAGAACCAAAATGTAAACTTCAGGATGTCCCCACGCCCAAAATAGGTTGATATACATCATGGCGTTACCGCCACCTTCATTGGTGAAAAAGTGGAAATCCATGTAACGGTCAAGAGTCAGTAAGCCGAGTACCGCGGTCAAAATAGGGAACGAAGCAACAATGAGTATGTTTGCCCAAGTACAAGTCCAAGTGAAAATTGGCATTTGCATTAGCTTCATGCCTGGAGCGCGCATTTTGAGTACCGTGGCGATAAAGTTCACCCCAGTTAAGGTCGTCCCTATACCCGATATTTGCAGTGCCCAAATATAATAATCGACCCCAACTCCCGGACTATAAGCTAGCTCAGAGAGTGGTGGATAAGCAACCCAACCGGTTTTAGCAAATTCGCCTAATCCTAATGAAATATTGATCAGCACAGCACCCGAAGCGGTAAGCCAGAAACTGAGATTATTCAAGAAAGGGAAGGCAACGTCGCGGGCACCAATTTGTAGCGGTACCACTAAGTTCATTAGACCGATCATAAATGGCATAGCCATAAAGATAATCATAATCACGCCGTGGGCAGTGAAGATTTGGTCGTAATGTTCAGGCGGCAGATAACCAGCGGCGCCGTTGGTTGCGAGTGCTTGCTGGGTACGCATCATAATGGCATCTGAGAAGCCACGGATAAGCATCACCATCGCAAGTATGATGTACATGATACCAAGGCGTTTATGGTCAACTGAAGTTAACCAGTCGTTCCAAAGTACGCTCCATTTCTTATATTTAGTGATCAAGGCTGCGATGAACAGGCCTGCGATCGCGACGACCGCGAGGGTCACCATGATGATTGGCTCGTGATACGGGATCGCATCTAAGCTTAATTTACCTAAAAATGACATGATTACTCCGCCTCCACTTTTTGGGTGGATGAGTGCTCTAATGATAAAGGTTCAGTAGATGAATCCTTTGTTAATGACGGTGCAGAATGTGTTGAGCTATCCATGTCGGCCATGTTCTGTGTATTTTCCATCGCGTGCTCGCCAGCCATATGCGCCATATCGTGCTCAGTGCCCGTATGTTCCATACCTGCGTGCATGTCCATTCCTTCGTGACCTTTCATGTCTTGATGTGAGTCCATGTGCATGTATTGCATCACGATTTGGTCAAACATCCCTTTGCTCACTGAACCAAAGTATTCCACAGGGTTGTATTCGCTTGGTTTAGCCAGAGCTGCATAAGATACTGAGTCTAATCTGTGCTTCTGTTGTTTTAATTTCGCAATCCACGCATCGAAGTCGGCAGGTGTTTGAGTGGCAATCGCTTTAAACTTCATGCCTGCAAAACCTGCACCGCTGTAGTTCGCTGAAATACCATCGAAGGTACCTGGCTCGTTGGCGATCAAATGCAATTTAGTGGTCATGCCCGCCATAGAGTAAATCTGGCTGCCTAGCTGTGGGATGAAGAAGGAGTTCATTGCAGTGTCTGAGGTGATCTTAAAGTTCACCGGAACATTAGCTGGGAATGCTAGTTCGTTAACGGATGCAACACCTTGTTCTGGATAGATGAATAACCATTTCCAGTCCATTGAAACGACTTCAACCGTAATAGGTTTAGCCTCGTGGACGAGTGGTTTATAGGGGTCAAGATCATGGGTTGAACGCCAAGTGATCACGCCGAGTATAATCACAATCACAATAGGTACTATCCACACCACGGTTTCAATTGCCGTTGAATGTGCCCATTTAGGCGCATAAATCTCTTGGTCGCGACTGTCGCGGTATTTCCATGCGAAGTACAAGGTCATGAAAATAACAGGAATAACCACAATTAACATGAGTAGGGTGGCGACGACGATCAGGTGCTTTTCATCGATACCGATTTGACCCTTAGGGTCCAATACTCCGCCGTCACAACCCGCAAGCATGAGCACTAATGCTGCGGATGCTGCTTTACTTAATTTTCGAATTAACAAAGGACGATTCCTCTAACCCTAAGGTTTACAACTCTGCCAAAAAAGCACTGGCAGTTGCATTCAGTGGTGTTATCTACAAGAAGATCCGGAAAAACCAGAGGCAAAATACAGTAATGTTTTGCCGCCTCGAGCAATGTGAGGGTCTACTTTTAGCACTAAATGCTTAATTTTATTTTATAAACAAAGGATTAAAATGGTGGGGCGCGACAACCGTGGGCTGTTTGTTCGAGGTATTTTAGCCTTGGAGGAGCTAAAAAAAGTGAAGCGTTAGTTAGATCTATATTATTGATAGATTTGCAGTTGCTATCGATCAAATACCATAACTGCTGAATAATAAGCGGATTAAGTAATAATAAGCTGAGCAGGCTAGCACCAACAAAATCGGTCAAAAAGCCGTCGTTTAGACAAATTAGTCCACTGACATCGATGCTGCTACCCATCAACATGCATAAAACCTCAGCGACAGGCAGCACAAACAATAACCCGAATAATAGGGTTAAGTTTGTCACGCTAAAATGAGAGAACCTAATTATCAGGCTCAATCTTTCAGCAATGAATTGGCTTATAGCTAATTTCAATGAGTGGGTCCGGCTGAACAGGAAAGGGGGAGTTAGTTGGCTGAGCAAAAAATATTCAGCATGCAACTTTTTTGTGCGACAGAGGATACCAATAAGCGGCTATTGAATGAAAGCGGTTCTCCTGCCTAAACTGGCTTAAACATTAAAAAAACCCTAATAAAAACATAGTTAATCATATAAAATAACTAATTTAACCATTATTTAACTGACCTATGTCTCATAAACTAAAGATGTGTGATGATGGTGGTACATCTATTTTGGCTAAAGTTGACTTGCTGCGCGCCTTGCTTGTTAGGTGATCACGCTGCTTTAAGTGTCAGTTGAATAGTCATAACGTTGCGAGTCGATCTCAAATATCGATCCTCGAGTATCAATCATAGTGTTACTTGGGCTTTGTCTGCCAATAGTGAGTGTGTTTAACGTAAGCATGTGCGGTGAAAAAACATACAGAGGCATGCCATGAAATTTAAATCACTTTGCTTATGTACATTAGGCTATGTGACTATATTACTTTGTGATCATTTCAACGTTAATATGAGGTTGAGATTAAACCTGTCAGTAGTGCATGATGCTCTACTCTATTAAATATCACTAATGTGAAGGGACCAACTATAAAGTCATTTATCCCATACATTACGGTAAATTTTTTCATTGCCGTCGCTTATTTAGTGGTTGGGAAGCTAGGCTTGATGATTGCTTTGCCGCCTGGATATTCGGCTGCCATTTGGCCTGCTGCAGGCATTGGCATTGCTGCTTGCCTCCTTTGGAAACCCTATGCACCTTGGATTGGCATATTCATAGGGTCAATGTTGATTAATTCTCATCTGGGTGGATACCTACATTGGAGCTGGTTGGCATTATCTATCTCAATGGGCTCGTGTATACAGGCAGTGCTCTCTGCCCATGTTCTTAGGCGCATAGATCCTTTATTCACTTTAGATAATCCTCGTGTTGTCCTTAAATCTAGCTTGAGCGTAGCGTTAACGTGTTCAATAGCGGCGATTATTGGTAACAGTTCATTGCTTTTCAGTGGTGCGATTGAGCGCTCAGATATGTGGGGCAATTTAGTTTACTGGTGGACGGGAGACCTGTTGGGTGCAGTGATTTTTATTCCGTTAACCATGCTGCTGTTTGATAAACGGGCTATTTGGCGCTCACGCCGCCTGCAAACTGGAATGTCTTTATTGGTCGGTTTTTTATTGTGCGTCGGAGTTTATTACTATGCACAGCTGAATCAGCGTCACGAGTTACAGGATAAGTTTCAGATCCAATCTAATGCGGTTATTAATAATGTTCAAAGCTTACAAACCGCGAGCCTTCAGCAAGTTATTGCATTAGCTAGTTTATTTGATAATAGCGAGCAAGTGTCTTTAAATGAGTTTACCCAGTTTGGTAAACGCAACATGGCGCCAAAGGATGAATTTAGAGTCTGGTCTTGGCTACCGTTAGTTACTGCGTCCGAGCAGAAAAATTTTGAGGCATTAACGAGTGCGGCCATTGGCAGAGCTTACAAAGTGAGCCGTCCAGAAGGTTGGCAAGCTAATAGCGATGGATGGTTAGTGCCAACCATGTATGTTCAGCCTCTGGCGGGTAATGAGGCCGCATTAGGAGTTGACCTTAATAGTGAGCCAATACGCGCCGCTGCTATTGCTAAAGCGCGCTTAACCTTAGCTCCAGTGATGACGGCCAAAGTTCAATTAATGCAAGAACCCGACGGTCCGGGTGGTGCGTTAATCCTTGTGCCTACATTGGATAAATTAGGCGAGGTTTCGGGTTTTTGCTCTGCTGTCATCGACTTTAAAAAAGTCATTAACGATGTCGAAATAATAAAGGGAATTGAGTGGAAACTGACCGATGTGAGTGACGGTGGTGCGTTGCTTTATCGTAGCACTCCAATGCTTTTCCCTGAGTTTACTGGGTCGCTGTTCAGTGATAGAACTGGGCAATATTTTCAAGCCGACCTCATGCTCGCTGATCGCCATTGGCATATCGTGATTTATCAATCTTATGCAGCATTGATGGGTGATGATTTTAGCTTACCGATACTGATGTTATTACTCGCTTTTATTGCCTGTGCTGTGGTGGGCGGTATGACACTGGTTTCGTCTGGTGAACGTCAGCGTATTGCAGATACCGTGACCGAAAAAACGATGGCATTATCCAAAGAGATTGCCCGCAGTCAGGCATTTCAAAGCACTCTGGTTGAAAGTGAACAAAGGTATCGTAGCCTGTTTGATAAGGCTCCCGCTGGGCATGCTCTCAAGCGTGTCGACGATGGTCAATTTGTGGCAATAAACCAAGCTTTTAGTGATATCACTGGCTACACCCTTGCTGAGTTAAATCAGCTCGAGCCTTGGGAGTTGACGCCGCTGCGCTATCAATTAAGTGAAAACGAGCAACTAACACGCTTAAAGCAGACTGATCGTTATGGCCCTTACCAGAAACACTATCGCCACAAAAATGGTCAACTGATTGCCGTACGTTTGAATGGCACTTTAGTGACTGCGGCAAATGGTGAGCAACAAATTCTCTTTATTGTGGAGGATATTACCGAGCAAGAGCACACCGCCGCACGATTACATCTGCTGGCACAGGTATTTCAGCAAAGCGGTGAAGGCATTAGCATCACAGATGCCAACGATATTATCGTCGACGTAAACACTTCTTTTACTCAAATTACCGGTTACACACGTGAGGAGATTATCGGTAAAAATTGTCGTGATTTAGAGGCACAACGCACTGATAAAACGATTGATGCCCAAGTACGTGTCGCCCTTGAACAAACGGGTTTTTGGCAGGGCGAGGTGTGGGATAGGCATAAACAAGGTTATGATTTTCCTAAATGGTTAATGATATCAGTGGTGCGGGATGAATCGGGTGCAGTCAGCCACTATATTGGCTGCTTTACCGATATCAGTGCGCGAAAAATCACTGAGGAACAGATCCATTTTCTAGCTCATCATGATTCGTTAACCCTGTTGCCTAATCGACTCAGTTTGCAGCTGCGCCTCGAAGAAGTGTTTCGAGAAGCATTAATATCGCAGAGCCAAATAGCGGTGATGTTTATCGACATGGATCATTTTAAGAGTATTAATGACACCTTAGGTCACCATATGGGCGATCAGTTGTTATTAGAGGTTGCTCGACGTTTAAAAAGTACCGTAGGTGAGCACGATATTGTGGCACGTTTTGGTGGTGATGAGTTTGTGGTGGTGTTGTCTGACACACATCATGATGAAGTCGCTAATTTAGCTGAAGCGTTACGTTGTGGTTTGAGCCAAACCTATATTATTGATAATCAGGCACTACATTCATCACCGAGTATTGGGATAAGCTCGTTTCCTGCCGATGGTGATAGTGTTGAAGCCTTAATGAAAAATGCCGATATGGCCATGTACCGTGCTAAAGCAGCTGGCCGCAACAACTATCAATTTTTTACAGCAGCAATGAATACCTCTGTCACTGAGCGCCAACATATTGAAACTGGGTTGAGGCAAGCATTAGCGAATAATGAATTGCTACTGCATTATCAGCCGCAAATGGATATTCATAGCAGCCAAGTAGTGAGTGTTGAAGCGCTGATACGTTGGCAGCATCCAGAGCTTGGTTTAGTCGCTCCAGACCGTTTTATCCCCATCGCCGAAGAAATTGATATGATTATTCCTATTGGACAATGGGTGTTAGAAACGGCTATGGCGCAGCTTGCGGATTGGCGTGCGGCAGGCGCCACTGAATTGCGAATGGCAGTCAATTTATCAGCACATCAATTACGAAAAGACACTATTGTCAGTGATATCACCAATGTATTGCTGAAACATAATCTGGGTAAAGGGGCGTTGGAGCTCGAAATTACTGAGAGTGTGGCAATGCAACATCCTGAGCAAAATGCGCGCTTATTAGCTGAACTACGTCAGTATGGTATTGAGCTTGCTATCGATGATTTTGGTACTGGTTATTCGTCATTATCCTATTTGAAGCTTTTACCCCTAGACAGGCTGAAACTTGATCGCTCTTTTGTGAAGGATATTGAGCACGATCCTAACGATGCGGCCATCAGTGCGGCCACGATTTCTATGTCCCATGAGCTTGGCTTGACGGTCGTCGCTGAAGGCGTTGAGAACGAGGTACAACTGGTATTATTGTCGGGTATGGGTTGTGATTTAGCGCAAGGGTTTTATTTCTCTAAACCCTTAGTCGCAGAGGAGTGTTTCCGTTTTATTCAGCGCTATTTATAAAGTCTATTAATGTTTGCCACTATAAAGTAGCGCACCCATAGTGTTGATATTTAACCGCTCAACTAAATAAAAAAACGCCATAGATGGCGTTCTTCGTTTGCTGCTAGTAATCGTAAAACCTATTCTCTGTGACGTCGCTCTTGGCTTTGAGCTGTTCGACCTTGATTATGATCTACCGAGCGAGTCGCTTGCATATTTTGGCGTGGCTCACTTTGTTTTACTCTCATTTCTTCACGTTGCTTTGGCGCTGACTGTTTTACCTGTTCAATGCGCGGTTGCTGAATGCGCTGTTGCTCATTACGTTGCTGTGGTTGACTGCGTTGTGGTTCTGCACGTCTTACCTCAGGACGCTGAGTTTCAACTCTGGGCGTCACAGTTCGTAAGTTCTCTTGTTTCTGTGGCTGCGCCCTTTGCGGAACAACATTACGTGGTTGCGATTCCCGAGTTTGATATTGCCTTTGCTGCGGCTCTTTTACAGGTATCGGCTTTGACTGTGCAGGTCTTGATTGGGCCTCATTACGATCCTTATGAGTGGGCGTTTGCACCATAGGCGCAGAGCGGCGTTCCTTTAACTCTGCCTGCGTTTTTTGGTAACTCGGTGTACGTTTATCGTGCTCACGACCATCATAGTTATGCTGTTTATCTTTATAGTCACGGCTCTTGTCATGTTGATTTTGGCGTTCATTAGATTTTGAATATTGGCTGTTGTAGTGCTTGTTACTGCCATTAGAGTGCGAATCACGACCACGATACTTGTTATCGTTGTAATAGCGTTGCTTGACTATGGGGTTGTGATAATTCACGCCACGGCGATGCTCTGGCTTATGCTGCCAAGGCTGCGCGCCATGGCTAACACTGTATCTTTCCCGTGGACGATAGCGGTGCGAATGACGATAGTCGAGTACGACCACTTTGTGGCTATGCCAGTGAAAAGAGCTAAAGAAGTAGTTGAAGGAGATGTGGATCCCCGGTGACCAGTAGAAATGGTTATGACGTGGGCGATAGGGATAACCCGCATAGCCGCTAAATTCCCAATATACCGGTGGATAGGCTGCGCCCCAGCGCCATGAGCCAAACACGACACGGGGATCATAGTAGGGCACGTAGACTATTTCGCGCTTAGCTGGTTCGATGATGATTTGATTATTGGCACGGGTGATGGCCATGTTATCCATATTAGCTAAGCTGCTAGCCTTATCAGCCTGTTGCCTTAAGGATTGAATGCCGTTCATCACTTGGCCTTCATCTTCTAAGAAGGCTTCACCTAATCCTTGAGTCCAGTTGAGATCATCCGCCATCCGTTGTAGCAGCGTAGGGAAAGCCAATAGTGCTTTTACACTTGGGTCCCAGTCTTGAGTGTCAGCCTGCGACATGATCTGGTCGACCGATAAGTTAGGGCGCTGCGTTAACCAACGTTGTGCCTGCACGATTTCCAGAGGATAAGTCGAAGCGATTAAGATGTGGGTTAATAGGCTATCGGGATACAGGGCAATGGGTGCCAGCATTTGTTCAAGTTCAGCTTGGCTGGATGTTGCGCTCGAGCCTTGGCTCATTGATACACCGGCCGCCTGTGCGATAGTCGTCAAAGGCAAGGTGACTAACGCTGCCGTTAGCACTAGCCAATTCCATCGTGATGTTCTGTTCATTATTCGCTCCAATAACCCTATTCGAGGATGTTATAGGCATGATAGGCGTTTGAATATGAACATAAGCTGAAAGTGTCTTACGGTATAGGATTTATATTTAATGATAAATTGAATGAGATAGTGAGTTCATCATATTGAAATTAAATGATTAAACTGAGTAAACAAAGCTGATGCTAAATTTGGCACCACCTAGCGTTGTTGAACGGGAGACGGTAATTCTACCGTTATAGCTATCGACTAAATCACGCACTATAGCAAGCCCAATCCCATTACCTTGCAGATAAGAGTCTGCACGGATACCGCGTTCAAAGATTTGCGTTTGTAGCGCTTCACTGATCCCTGGGCCATCATCTTCGATGCAAATCAGTAGCTGATAGGCATCACCGGTTATCGTTAACTTGACGGTGGATTTTGCCGCTTTACAGGCGTTGTCGAGCAGGTTGCCCACAATCTCGGTTAAATCAGCCTCATCCCCCTTAAACACAGCTTGCGCTGCAACCTCGCTACTAAGGTTTATTTGTGGTTCTCGATAGATTTTAGTCAATGTACGCAACAGTTTAGCTGCGACTTCATTTGTGCTAATCCCTAAATGCCACGAAGCGGCAGCAGCAGTTTGGGCGCGTTTCAGCTGGTGGCCAATAATTCGGCTGATTAACGACACTTGCTCACTGGAAGCTGCACTTAAATCGGCTTGGCTCTTAATGACTGCTAACGGGGTTTTGAGGCTGTGGGCAAGATCGGCTAAGGCATTTCGATAGCGTGAACGCTGGGTTTGTTCGGTATTAAGTAAAATATTGAGTTGCCGTGCCACAGCTTGTAATTCAGTGGGATATTGGCTGCTGAGCTGCATCGATTTACCTTGCTCAACATGATGTAGTTCTTGAGTAAAGCGCGCCAGCGGTCGCAGTGTCCACCATAACCAACTGAGTTGAAACACTAACATAACTAACATCAAAATTAGCAGCCAAGTCCAAAGCTGTTGATTAAATTTATCAATTTGTTGCTGGAACGCGATCTCATCTTTAATGATGTGGATGGTTACTGGCACGTTTTGATTTTGGCTGGCAAAACTCACGCTAAAGCTATAAATCAAATGAGGTTTATCGGCGAGTATGATTTGCTCAAATGCGCTTTGACCTGTCACAGGAATGGTAAAATGGGGTGGTGGCGTAATGCCCATAAAAGATTGCGAGTGCCACACAATGGTTTGTTTGCCACTGGTATCTTCAGTGGTGGCAATGGCATAAAGCCCTGATTGAACGAGGTTAAAACGATTCTCTAGCACTAACTCTGGGATGGAAATTTGTTGATTGTCTACCTCTGTAACCGCGAGAATCGAATAAACATAGGCGCTAAGTTCATTTTGAGTTGCACTTTTAACTTGCTCGGTAAAAGCATCGTTTAAGGCAATGCCAATCAAGGGTAATAACACTAAGATGAACAATAGCGCGCTGGCGACTAAGCGCGCTTTAAGAGAATTTAAAACTTGCCACGCCATAGCGCGTTTACTCATTGCCGCTTTGCTCAGGTGCTAAGATTTTTAGGCGATAACCTTGGCCGCGTAGGGTTTCAATCAGATTGTATTGATTATCGGGATCGAGTTTTTTGCGTAAACGGCGGATAAAAACCTCAATCACGTTGGAATCTAAGTCAAAGTCTTGATCGTAAATATGCTCAGTCAGTACCGTTTTAGATTTTACTTCGCCTTGATGCAGCATAAAAAATTCGAATAACTTGTATTCTGAACTGCTAAGACTCACCAATTCTTCGCCTTTGCGTATTTCTAAACTGCTGGTATTAAGGCTAAAGGGGTCGTTGTAAATCAAAGGGCTGGATTTACCTGCGGAGCGACGAATTAATGCTTTTAAGCGGGCGATGAGTTCTTGGGGATGAAAAGGTTTGGTGAGGTAATCGTCGGCGCCGGCGTCAAGTCCTTCAACCTTATCTTGCCAACTGTCTCTGGCGGTTAAAATTAAAATTGGGAAACCACGCTTCTGCTCGCGCACCTGTCGGATCAGGGCTATACCATCAAGCTTAGGTAAACCTACATCGATAATGGCCGCATCATAGTTGACTTCGAGTGCTTGAAATAGACCTTCTTCGCCATCGCTGGCAATATCGACACTATAATGAGCCTCGAGTAAATGCTGTTTTAAGTTAGTTTGTAATTCTAAATCGTCTTCCACTAATAACAAACGCATCGTTACTTCCTCGATACTCGGCCCGTTGCGGCGTCTACTGAGACTGAAAATACTTGGCCATCATTATTGAGAATTTTAACGCGATAACCTGCACCACTAGATTGTACGCTCAGTACTTTTCCTTGAAATTGGCGCTGCGCTATTGCCACCGCTTGATCCGGATTATTGACCACCAGACGGCGCTGCTCGTTCTTTGCCTCTTGATTGCGGGACTGATTGCGATCATCACGTCTATCATTGCCAGCCGTGCTTCCAAAAGAGGCAAATAAGCAAGCGATTAGGGCCAATGTCAAACCAAATTTCATATCGGGTATCCGCAATGTTTGGCGATCTTGAGTTAATGGGTGAAGTGGATAAGTTATCGAGTTGACTAAGAATACCTCATCACCTTAACAAACATATAGAGATCAGCCAATTGGTTAGCAACATTCCTTAAAAATAACTCAAATAGTTTGTTCAACTACCTTAGTTACAATTATTTTACCGTGGTAACTGCAATGAAACGGCAGTCACTCGCTCTATTTTTAAGCGTATCTAGTGTTGTCTAATGTAGATGAATTGGCGCTGAACGAATCAATTAAGTCATAAACTTGGATGTTCAGCTTATGTTCACCTTCATTGCACTTTAATAGCTCCAATTTGAACGGATTATCCATGGGGTATTCAAGATGAACAAACACAATAACCTAGGTATGGCAGCCATAATGAATACCTTCTTAGTGAAAGGCGTAGTCATTGGCACGCTATTAATGCTCCCTTCCGTGGTGAGTGCTGAGCCTCGATACTTAGAATCGTCGCAAAACTTATCACCATTTGCAGCTGCCAGTGTAGGTATTGCCAAAAATGCCGAACAAAGCAGTGAGCAAGCCGCCGAACAGGAGCAGCAAGCACTCACTTTGTTACAGCACGCCGCCCCCGCTAAAAATATTACTGAAGCGGCGGCAACAGTGGTTAAATCCTTAGCGCCAGCTTTGTCGACAAAAGCACCCGCAGTAAAACGAGTAGAGCTGATGGGCACTGCGCCAATGACGCGTGAGCAAGTGACGGCTAAGCATGCGAGCCAAGGGATACCCAGTTCGAGCGCTGCCAGTGACAACGTCAATCGTGCACCTGTGTACCATAGTTTTTCAATTTATGATGCCAGCAGCCGTTTGTTCGAAGACTTTGACTATGATGGTTTTTATCAAACCTTTAGCGTGACTTTTGACGTTGATGTTAATGGCTATTATCTTAATGAAAGAGCGGACTTATTTGCTGAGCTTTATTTGAGTCGTAATGGTGGCCCTTGGGTGCATTACTACACCACAGAGGTGTTTACTATTTATGGTGACTCGCAACAGGATGATTATGAAGTACTGACCACGCTTTATACGGGTTATGCAACGGATTACTATGATGTGTTAATTGATGTATATGAAGTGGGTTACAGCGATGTAGTGGCGACGATTAGCGCCGATGAAATTGATAGTTTATATGCACTGCCACTCGAAAGCAGCGATAGAGATACAGATCGTGGGCCCGATGTGATCATCGTGGAAGAAAGCGGTGGTAGCTTATCGGTATTGGGTCTGTTATTCCTCAGTTTATGCGCGGGGCTACGCTTAAATCGAACTCGAGCATAATTACCCTTATTTCTCTCTGTGTTTATCTGCGTTAAATAGGGCTAGTATGGATAGGTTAATTTAACTAAAGGGAGAAAGACATGATTGCTCAAGGTCAAAAATTACCCGCTGTAACCCTAAACCAACTGACTAAAGATGGCATGGTAACTCACCAAGTTTCTGAATTATTCGCTGGTAAAAAAGTAGTATTGTTTGCAGTGCCTGGCGCTTTTACGCCGACGTGTTCTGAAGCGCATTTACCTGGATATGTCGTGCTTGCTGACGAGTTTAAAGCTAAAGGCGTGGATTTAATTGCCTGTGTGGCTGTGAATGATGCCTTCGTCATGAAAGCATGGGGCGAAGCACAAAATGCCTCTGAATTAATGATGCTCGCCGATGGCGATGCCAGTTTTACTAAAGCATTAGGCTTAGAAATGGATACCGCTGGTTTTGGCGGCATACGCTCACAACGTTATTCGATGATTATCGAAGATGGTGTAGTGACACTGCTGAATGTTGAAGCGCCAAATGCGTTTGAAGCCAGTAAAGCCGAAGTGGTTTTGGCTGCGCTGTAATCTCTAATCAGGCGTGACGATCAATTGGGAGCTTAGGCTCCCAATTTTTTATCTGTGTATTAACCGATTAAGCGGCCAACAATGGCGGCATGCCGTATGATTATTGATTTATCGACAATAAATAAATCTATTCTAGTGGTAGCCACACTTGCGCTTTTAACCCACCTTCAACACGATTTGATAAGATGATTTGCCCTTGGTGGCGGTCAATAATACGTTTGATGATAGCGAGACCGAGGCCTGAGCCAACGCTACCACGGGCGCTATCCCCTTGAGTAAAAGGTTGAAAAAGTTTACTAACCTGTGACTCATCAATACCGGGGCCGTTATCTTCGACGCAAAAGCCAATTCGTTTACCATCAAATAGTGAGCTGATACGGATCCAACCTGAACCATAGCGAAAGGCATTTTCGACTAAGTTACTCAGTACCCGCTTAATGGCAATCGTTTGGAACAGTGCTTCAGGGCAATCAGTGAGAACAAGGTCAATTTCACCGGCACGATTGGCTTCTGCTTGAGCGATATCTTGGATCAGTTTATTGATTTGCCCTAACTCACGGCTGGTGTCTTGATCTTGGCGTATGTAGGCAATAAATTGGCTAATGATGGCGTCCATATCCTCAATATCGTTCACTATGCCATCTTTAAGATATTGATCTTCATCTACCATCATCTCAGAGGCGAGACGAATACGGGTCAGTGGTGTACGCAAATCATGGGAAATCCCCGCCATTAATAACGCTCTGTCTTGTTCAAGTTGCTTCATACTGTGCGCCATCTGATTGAAAGCATTGGTTACTTCAACAATTTCACTCGAACCTTTCAGCGGCAATGGCTCGGGGAACTCACCACGGGAGACCGAGATAGCCGCTTTTTGTAGTCGTCTAAGTGGACGATTTTGCTGGCGTGCAAACCACCAACCGCCCGCGACGCTTAGCGCACCAATCACCAGTAAATAAAGAGTGAGCGGCGAAAGATCTGATACATTCTGGCCGATAAGTGGCACTTTTATCCAGATTGAAGGTGCTTGCGGTGGGCGGATCCAAATTTGTAGTACTTTGCCGTGGGTAACGCGTACCTCGGCATCGCCACCCAGATATTCAGACATCTGTGATGACCAAAAACCATAATAAGTCGCTTGATCAATGCCAGCTTCACGTGCTTGCTGTTGATTATAAATCTTCATGCCGTCGTCACGTACTTTGGCATTAAGGGCATCGACTATAGTTAAGTGTTCGCGGCCAATATCGATACCGTCGACAAACAGCAGTTTGACTTGGCGAGCGATAAGTTGATTGATTTGCTGGTAGCTAGGCTTGAGTACATAGACCGCCACTGTGATGTAAGACACCAACTGATTAATCAAAAGTAAGCAACCAATCAGCATTACGGTTTGACTAAACGCGCTTCGAGGTAAAAAACGCCACCAAAATTTCGTTTTCATGGCGGGTTTAATCACGACACATTGAGTGGAAAATACGGCTCATCGACGGGCGGCGCCATCGGGCACAAACACATAACCCAATCCCCAAACCGTTTGAATATAGCGAGGGTTGGCGGGATCTTTTTCAATTAAGCGACGTAGACGCGATACCTGCACGTCGATAGAACGCTCTAATGCTGAATAATCACGGCCGCGGGCAAGGTTCATCAGTTTATCCCGTGATAACGGTTCGCGCGGATGAGTAACGAGCACTTTTAGTACAGCAAATTCGCCGCTGGTGAGTGCGATAGATTCATCACCGTGGTACATCTCGCGGGTAGCTAAATCTAAGGAAAATTCACCAAAGTTGATTTGTGCCTCTTGCTGCGCGGGGGCACCGGGCACATCTTGGGTTTGGCGACGCATCACCGCTTTAATTCGCGCGAGTAATTCCCGTGGGTTAAACGGTTTTGGTAAATAATCATCGGCGCCGAGTTCTAGACCAATAATTCGGTCAACTTCATCGCCTTTGGCTGTCAGCATCACGATAGGGATCCGGTTTTCTTGCTGGCGCAGACGACGGCAAATAGACAAGCCATCTTCACCGGGTAACATCAGGTCGAGTACCAGTAGATGAAAGTTTTCACGTTCTAATAAACGATCCATCTGCTCGGCATTAGCTGCGCTGCGCACCTGATAACCTTGCTCCATCAGGTAACGCTCGAGTAATGCTCGTAGGCGCATATCGTCATCGACAACGAGAATTTTCGAGGTTTCTTGTCCCATGGAATGTCCCTTAATTGCGCAGTTTGGTGTTTATTCTACTGCTGAGAAGTAGTTAAGATTAACCAACTGACTGAAATTGAAAATGAATCGGCTTAATATAGCCGCATTCCGCACAGGCGACTAGCTCACCTTAGGGCTTAGGCGTAATAAATACTGATATTTATTGGCTAATATTAATGCTAAGCAAATGAAATTGCGTGGAAATACTCGTGATTTCTCACGCTAGAGGTGAAATTGTAACTAAATTGAAATTAGAGATTTTTGGTACATTTATACCGTGTTGCCATAACCTTAGTGGCAAAAGGGGTTGTATTAGTCCAGAATCATAACCCTATGATTCTATATTGTAAGGTGTTTATGCGCGTGTCGATGAGCTATAAAAATGCCTCAAAGTTGGGCTTATTTATCCTGTTAATTGGGGTAACGCTCAGTGCCGTAGCGGCATGGTGGGTACAGAGAACGAATACCCAAACAATCGCACAAGCCTTACAGGAAAACACCGAACAGATCGGTGAGAATGTCATCAACCGTATGACCTTATATCAATACGGTTTACGCGGTGTACTCGGTACGATTGTCGCAGCGGGTGAGCACAATATCAGTCGTGCAGGTTTTGGTCGTTATAGTTTGATACGGGATGTAGAACAAGAGTTTCCAGGCGCCCGTGGATTTGGTTTTATTCGCCGAGTCGCCCGTGCCGATGAGGTTAATTTTTTAACCCGAGTTCGACAACATAGCTGGCCTGATTTTATGATTCAGCAACTAGCGCCTAATGACGGTGAACGATATGTTATTGAATATATTGAACCAATCGCGCGCAATCAAGCTGCAGTTGGCTTAGATGTTGCCTCTGAGCCGTACCGTAAGCAGGCTGCTGATGCGGCACTATTATCAGGAGAAGCGCGTTTATCTGCCCCGATTACGTTAGTGCAGGCTGAGGGAAAGACCTCACAGTCCTTCTTAATCTTACTGCCAATTTATCGAACCATTTCAGTACCTAAAACAGAAGCAGAAAGACTCTCGGCGGGTTATGGCTGGAGTTTTGCGCCATTGGTGACCAACGAAGTATTAACGGGGCTGGCATTAGATCACAAGATGACCAAGCTGTTACTGAGCGACGTCACGCAAGCTTCAGACCCTATCCCTTTTTTTGAAACTCAGCATGATGCATCACCACTGTCGTCCTACCGCCATAAAATGATCAAAGAGATTTTTGGTCGTCAGTGGCAGATAGAAGCAATTGCATATCCTGCTTTTATTAAGGCGCTCCATCTCAATAAACCTAGCTTAGTATTTATCGGTGGTAGTGTATTTAGCTTGCTCTTAGGCGGGTTAATTGCGATGTGGTCGCTGAATTTGCAGCGCAAGCAACAAGTGATCGCAGAGCAAGCAAGGCGCGCTAGCATGTTAGATCATTCGCTCGATGCGATTATCAGTTATGACACAGACGGTAGCATTACCAGTTGGAACCGAGGTGCAGAACAGTTATTTGGTTATACCGAAGAGCAGGTCTTAAACCAATCGAGTTGGGATTTAATTATCCCCCCCAATAGAGTGTTAGAAGAGCAGTTATTATTTGCGGAAGTGATGTCGGGAAAAATTGTATTAAATCGGATATCTATCCATCAAAAACAAAATAGCAGCCATTTATCGACATCAACTACGGCACTACCTATTTACGATGCATATGGCGCCATTGTGGGTTTGAGCCAAACTATCCGCGATATTAGCCAGCAGCAAGAGGCTGAGCAGCAAATATTAAACCTCAATGCGAGCCTTGAACAACAGGTGATTACGCGTACACAAGCGTTGCAGCAAGCATTGTTAGAGCACCAAACCTTGCTGAATACGATTAATCAACAGCTGCTTTATTCTGTGACCGATGCAGACGGAATTATTCTAGAAGTGAATGATCATTTTTGCTTCGTCAGTGGTTATTCCCGTGAGCAACTGGTTGGCAGTACCCATGCAATAATGAAGTCGAATGAGCACGATACTGCATTTTGGCAAGCGATGTGGGCGCAAATAACCTCTGGCGAGTCTTGGCATGGTGAGATCTGCAACCGCGATCAAAACCAGCAACTAAAATGGTTCGACACCGTTATTGGCCCTGTTATTGATGAGCAAGGTAAAATTGAGCGTTTTGTCGCGTTAAGAATTGATATCACTGGTCGTAAGCTAATACAGATTGAAAAAAATAACTTAGGGTCATTACTCACAAATGTACTCGATGCGGCCTCTGAAATGTCGATTATTGCGACTGATACCAAGGGTGTGGTGACCATTTTTAACCGCGGTGCCGAGCGTTTGCTGGGCTACTCAGCTACAGAGGTCGTAGGTAAATCACGGCCGACGCCTTTACACCTAAAAGAAGAGTTACTCACTCAAGCTGCAGAGATCTCCCGTGAGTATGGCCAAGATATTCAAGGTTTTGATGCCCTCATTTATAAAGCGAAAATTCAAGGCTCCGAAACACGTCAGTGGACTTATGTGCGTAAAGATGGCAGCCAATTTCAAGTATCCCTCTCGGTTACCGCAATGCACGATAGCGAAGGTAAAATTATTGGCTATTTAGGCATGGCAGTCGATATTTCGCAGGTATTACAACAACAAGAAGCACTCATTACTCTCAGTAACCATTTAAGCAAGGCTGCTGAAGTCGCTAAACTGGGTATCTGGGCTTGGAATGTGCTCGATAACACGCTCGAATGGAACGATCGTATGTATATTATTTATGATCACCCCCTAAGCTTACAAAAGCAGGGCGTCACTTATGAGCATTGGTCTATGCGCGTCCATCCTGACGATCTAGTGTCTGCTAATGCCCAATTAGAAGCGGCTTTAGCGGGAACCGTTCAATATGATCCTATTTTCAGGTTGATTAAAGCGGACGGCTCTACTTGCTATGTACAAGCGGCAGCTGCCATAGAGCGGGATAAAAACGGTAATGCAGTAAGAGTGATTGGTATTAATATCGATATTACCGAGCAGCGGCAATTAGAAGCAACTCTCAGAGAAGCTAAATTAGAGGCCGATGCGGCCAGCGCTGCTAAGTCTGCATTTTTAGCAAATATGAGCCACGAAATTCGCACACCGATGAACGCCGTATTTGGTATGTTGCAACTCATGCAACATACCTCTCTTTCCTCGCAGCAGCAGGACTATGTTAGCAAGACTCAAACCGCTGCTAAGTCATTGTTAGGTTTGCTTAATGACATTCTTGATTTCTCTAAAATCGATGCAGGTAAGCTAACACTCGATCTACAGCCTTGCTCTATCGAGCTACTGATGCGCGATCTTGCCGTAGTGCTATCAGGTAATCATGGCAATCAAGATGTTGAGGTAATGTTTGACCTTGATTCAGCCTTACCGCCCTGGTTGTTAGCCGATCAGTTGAGATTGCAGCAAATTCTCATTAATTTAGCGGGTAATGCACTTAAATTTACCCTTAGTGGCCAGGTCACGGTTGCGATTAACTGCTTAGCCCGTGACACCGATACGGTTACGTTACAGATTGCGATTACGGATACGGGAATAGGCATCAGTGATGAGCAAATAGAGCGGATATTTACCGGATTTGAGCAAGCGGAATCGTCAACATCACGCCGTTTTGGGGGGACGGGGCTTGGGCTCGCCATCAGTAAAAGGCTGGTTGAGCTTATGGGCGGCCAGCTACAAGTCACCAGTCAGGTCGGTATCGGTAGCCGTTTTTGGTTTGATGTGACTTTTCCGATTATGACAGCAGGAGAAAGCCAACAGATAGATCTCAGTGGATACCGTGTTTTAGTGGTTGATGATAATCAGCTCACTGCGGAGATTTTATATAAGGTTCTCACTGGGCTGGGTTGTGAGGTCGAAATAGCCTTGGGAGGTTATTCGGCGCTCACTCAATCAGCCCGTGCCGATAAAGCTTTAAACCCCTTTGACGTCATCTTGATGGACTGGCGTATGCCTGAGTTAAATGGCTTACAAACTGCCGAAATACTGCGTGATTCACATGCCGATAGTCGTACGCCACTGGTGGTAATGTTAACCGCCTATGGGCACGAAGTGATTGCAGAAAGTCAGCAGATTAAAGACGTACCTTTTGTGAATTTTTTAACCAAACCCGTTACTTCACAAGTCTTAGCTGAAACAATTGTAAATGCCATCGAAGGCAAGACGATGAATAGCCATCCTAAGCCGCGTTCGCAGCGACTATTAGCCGGACTCACCATTTTAGTGGTCGAGGATAATCAGCTAAACCGACAAGTGATTGATGAGTTGTTAAGTTATGAAGGGGCAAGTGTAGTATTGGCCGAGGGCGGCGTGGCAGGAGTTGCTCTGGTGTTTGAAAATGAAAACCTATTCGACATCGTCATAATGGACATGCAAATGCCTGATATGGATGGCTTGGAGGCGACTCGTCTTATCCGTAGTGATGAACGCTTTGCTACTTTACCCATATTAGCGATGACGGCTAACGCCTCTCAGTCAGACAGGCAAGATTGCCTCGATGCCGGGATGAATGACCATGTAAGTAAACCCATTGATATGCCATTACTGCTACCCAGTATTTTGCAGTTAGTAGGACGAGAGGTCGCAACTACTCAGCAATATGCAGAGTATTATTCCACGGCAGCGGTCAGCCTAGAGGATGAGCCATTACTGGATAATATCGATCTTATCTTGCAGCGTTTTGGCGGAAATGAGTCGTTCTTTCATAAAATAGCGCAGAATTTCACGCCTGAAATGAACAAGCAACTGGCGCAATTGACCCAAGCGACTCGGGTAGCTGACTATGAAAAGGCGGCCGCTGTAAGCCATGCGATTAAAGGCGTGGCCAGTAGTTTTGGGGCTAGGCGCTTAGCGACATATAGTGCTTATTTAGAGCAACAATTTAAGCAAAAATCCTTTGAGCAAGTTGAAGTTGAGCATTGGGTTGATAAGTTAGCTGTGTTAATCCACCAAAGTAGCCAACAAATCGCGACTTATGGCGAGGCTACAGAAGCGAGTATTTTCGCGAATGATGTTACAAATCAACTCAGTCAGCCAGCCACAGCGGTACAAAATATAAAATTAGAGCTAAATACGCTAATGACGTTATTAGCAGAAAATAATTTAGAAGCTATAACGCGAGTGGAGCAGTTAGCAGAATCGTTATCGGGCCACCCACAATGGTCAGTGCTATATACGCAAGTGCAAGCTCTCGAATTCGCCCAAGCATTAGATACGCTACACATTATCGTGTTGGAGGATAAATAATGGATGTTGCAGACATAATTGTGCCACTTGAAACTGAGAGAGGTAAAATTCTTGTCGTTGATGATCAACCGCTTAATATTAAAATATTGCATCAACTCTTCCATGAAGATTATGAAATGTTTATGGCGACCAATGGCCAACAAGCGATAGCATTATGTCAAAAGTTACAGCCAGATTTAGTGCTGTTAGATATTGAAATGCCGATAATGTCAGGCTATGACGTCTGCCAACAACTTAAAGCCGATCCGCTAACGGCCAATATTGGGGTCATTTTTGTTACGGCACATTTTGATGAAGTTCAGGAGGTTAAAGGCTTTCAGCTCGGTGCGGTTGATTTTATTCATAAGCCTATTAACCCAATCATTACCACCGCACGAGTTAAGAATCAGTTTATTCTTAAGCGGCAAACCGATTTGTTGCACTCGATTGCATTGCTTGACAGCTTAACTGGGGTGGCGAACCGGCGTCAGTTTGAACAACGTCTACCTGAAATATGGGAGCACAGTTGCCGAACTCAATCGCCTTTATCCGTGGTGATGTTAGACGTTGATTTTTTCAAACATTTCAATGATCGTTATGGCCATCAAGAAGGCGATCGATGTTTACGTCTGGTTGCTAAAGCAATTAGCACTACATTAAAACGCGCGGTGGACTTTGTTGCGCGATATGGTGGTGAAGAATTTATTTGCATTCTACCTGACACCCCATTGCTAGGGGCGGAACATATGGCACAGAACATAGTCGATGCAGTGCAAGCTTTGCACATTAAGCATATCGATTCGAGTTTCAACGAAGTTACTATTAGTGCCGGTGTAGCCTGCGTGCAGCCTCGTAGTGATTTGACCTGGCAAACGCTTATTGAAACGGCTGATCAGCAATTATATGTTGCGAAACAAAATGGTCGTAATGTCGTTTGCGGTTTGGAGCTGTAGTTAACCCGTTTTATATTATTTTTAGCGTTCCTATAGGATGCCGCTATTTTTGCTCAATATGTGGATAAGAGAGTTATGAAAGCACATTTGATTACCCGTCAGGGTTGGCAAGCTTTAGATAAAGAGTTGAAGTATTTATGGAAAGAATATCGACCGCAAATCACCCTTAAAGTGCAAGAAGCTGCGGCGCAGGGTGACCGTAGTGAAAATGCTGATTACACCTATAACAAGCGCTTATTAAGACAAATAGATGGCCGTGTTCGATACCTAGTTAAACGGCTTGAAGAATTGAAAATTGTCGATTATTCGCCACAGCAAGAAGGTAAAATTTACTTTGGCGCGTGGTTTGAACTCGAAAACGAAGCGGGTGAGCGTGTACGTTACCGTATTGTGGGTAAAGATGAGCTCGATACTAAATTGGGCTACATCACTATTGATTCACCTATGGCGCGTGCGTTAATCGGCAAGCAAGTGGATGATGAGGTGGTAGTGCAAACACCGTCAGGACCAAAAGAATGGTATATCAATCAGATACGTTATACACCGTTTGAAGATAATCTTACTGGTACGCCAGAGTCGCTATTCGATAGTGCTGGTTAATTTTAGACAACGACGAAGAAACTCAGCTGAAGATCAAACTCTGTGATTTCAACTTGGCTTTAGCATGAAACTTACCGTGCGCCTGTGGTATCTTTGGCGCAATAACGACTTACTTTATTAGCTAGGCACGACACTTTATTTATGCAAACTCATGCTCATAATATCGCTCAAATTATCGCTCAAGAACTGAATGTTCGTGAGCAACAAGTCACCGCAACTATCGCTCTGCTTGACGATGGTGCCACGGTTCCTTTCGTCGCCCGTTACCGTAAAGAAGCTACGGGCGGCTTAGATGATACGCAATTGCGTACCTTGTATACGCGTTTAGGTTATCTGCGTGAGCTGAATGACAGGCGTCAAGTGATCCTGTCTAGCATCCAAGCTCAAGGTAAGTTAACCCCAGAATTACAATGGGCTATTGACGAGGCTGATAGTAAAACACGTCTCGAAGATTTGTATTTACCCTTCAAACCTAAGCGTCGCACTAAGGGGCAAATCGCGATTGAAGCAGGATTAGAGCCATTAGCCGATGCATTGTTGGCTGACCGTAATGCCGATATAGACGCCAAAGCGAGCGAATATATTAATAGCGAAGCAGGATTTGCTGACATTAAAGCCGTGCTTGAAGGTACGCGTTATATTCTGATGGAACGTTACGCTGAAGATGCTGAGTTATTGCGTAAAGTACGTGAGCATTTAGGCCAAAATAGTGTATTAGAAAGCCGCTTAATCGCTGGTAAAGAGAAAGAGGGCGCGAAATTTCGCGACTATTTTGAGCATACTGAGCCGTTAGCTAAAATCCCATCTCATCGTGCATTGGCTATGTTGCGGGGTCGTAATGAAGGCTTTCTATCACTATCGATGAATGCTGATCCAGCCGCGCAAGCGGGCCAAGGTAGCTACTGTGAGGTAATTATTGCTGATCACTTACGCCTTAAACTGGGCGAAAGTAGTGTCGATCAATGGTTGAAAACCGTAGTCACCGCAACATGGCGCGTAAAAATTGCCCTGCAAATGGAAACCGAGTTTATTTCGCAAATGCGTGAACGCGCTGAAGCTGAAGCGATTAAAGTCTTTGCCCGTAATTTAGGCGATTTACTGATGGCAGCACCTGCGGGCGCAAAAGCCACTATGGGACTGGATCCCGGTTTACGCACTGGCGTGAAAGTGGCTGTGGTGGATAACACCGGCAAGATGTTGTGCCATGCGACTATTTTCCCCCATGCACCACAAAATTTGTGGGAAAAGTCGATTCGTACTTTGGCTAATCTTGTCAAAATGCATAAGGTTGAGTTGATTGCGATTGGTAATGGTACAGCATCGCGCGAAACTGACAAATTAGCCGCTGAGTTAATTGCCAGCGTGAAAGATACCCATCCACAGTTGACCAAAGTGATGGTCAGTGAAGCGGGTGCATCGGTATATTCAGCCTCTGAATTAGCGGCGCTTGAGTTCCCAGATCTTGATGTCTCTATTCGTGGCGCAGTGTCGATTGCTCGTCGATTACAAGATCCATTAGCCGAGCTGGTTAAAATTGAACCTAAATCTATCGGTGTCGGCCAATACCAACATGATGTGAGTCAAAGCCAGTTATCGGGTTCACTTGAAGCTGTGGTTGAGGACTGCGTAAACGGTGTGGGTGTCGATCTTAATATGGCTTCTGCGCCTTTGCTGTCACAAGTGGCGGGTTTAAATAAAACATTAGCTAAAAATGTTGTGGATTATCGCGACGCCAATGGTCAGTTTAAAAACCGTAAAGAGTTATTAAAAGTACCGCGTCTAGGACCCAAAGCTTACGAACAAGCGGCAGGTTTTTTACGTATCAGCGCTGGTGACAATCCTCTGGATGCGTCATCTGTGCATCCAGAGGCGTATTCGCTGGTGGAATCAATCGCTAAGGCTAAGCAAGTTGAATTGGCAAGCCTACTAGGTAACTCAGAGCTATTGCGTAGCATCAAAGCGCAGGACTTTATTACGCCAGATTTTGGTTTGCCAACCGTGACCGATATTTTGACTGAGCTTGATAAACCCGGCCGCGATCCCCGTGGCGAGTTTAAAACGGCAACCTTCAAAGATGGCGTTGAAGAACTTAAGCATTTAAAAGCCGAAATGGTGCTTGAAGGCGTTGTGACCAACGTGACTAACTTTGGTGCTTTTGTCGATATTGGCGTACATCAAGATGGTTTAGTGCATATATCTTCATTGACTGACAAATTTATCAGCGATCCCCATACCGTGGTAAAAGCGGGTGATGTGGTGAAAGTTAAAGTGATGGAAGTCGATGTTGAGCGCCGCCGTATTAGTTTGAGTATGCGTTTGGATGAAGCTATCGATCAAACGAAATCTCAATCACGACCCAATAGCCAAAGCCGAAGTAATAACGCTAAAACGCCTGCGTCGGCAAAACCTACACAAAAATCGGCACCTAAAGCCTCTGCTAATGCGGCGATGGGAAATGCATTTGCCGATGCTTTCGCTAAACTGAAAAAATAACGTCTGCAATGTTAAAACTCGGATACAAAGTGTGTCCGAGTCATATCTTTTTACTTATTACTCACAAATTTGTTGCATAAATGCTGCTTTAAAGAATATAACGTTGGCATTTAATGCAACGTTAAGCAAAGTCAGTTGTCATAGCATGGCTCATTCACTGATTTTCTTGAATCGACACTCTAACACAGAGTGGCTTTTTATATGTTTTGGGGTAACACATGCAAGCAAGTTTATTTTCTCGTGGGCAGAAGAAGGCCCATGGGCCTTTTCGTGCCATCTTTATTTTTTCATTATTAGTCATCTTCATTACTACCCTAAGCCGTATTGCTTTGGGATTGTGGCAGGCCGATCGCGTCACCGCTGTTGATGGTTGGTCACACCTATTAATTCAAGGGTTGCGTGTTGATATAGCAACCTTGTGTTGGTTATGGGGTATCGCAGCGTTAGGAACCACGCTATTTTCTGGTGATCATGTTGTAGGCCGTTTATGGCAGTTTATTTTACGAGTATGGCTAACTGTTGGCCTGTGGATCATTCTATTTTTGGAAGCATCAACGCCTGCATTTATTGAAGAATACGGTATTCGTCCGAACCGCTTGTATGTCGAATACCTTATCTACCCGAAAGAAGTGTTATCTATGTTCTGGGCGGGTCGTAAATTCGAACTCTTTTTCTCGGTATTGTTAACAATTGGCACACTCTGGCTTGGGTGGGTATTAAGCGGTAAGCTCACAAAAAATCTTCGCTTTCCACGATGGTACTGGCGCCCTGTGTTGGCGTTGTTTGTGATTGCTCTCACGATCGTAGGTGCTCGCTCAACGTTAGGCCATAGGCCGATTAACCCTGCGATGGTCGCATTTGTCGATGATCCGTTGGTTAATTCTTTGGTTATCAACTCTGCTTATTCATTAGTATTTGCAATCAAGCAGATGGGCAGTGAAGAAGATGCGTCAGACGTTTATGGCGATCTAGAGGATAAGGATATTATTGCTACTATCCGCCAGGAAAGTGGCCGTCCTGAAAGTGCATTTACCTCAACAGATTTACCTTCGCTGAGTTTTAATCAAGCTAGTTATACTGGTAAGCCAAAGAATTTAGTTATTCTATTGCAAGAGAGTTTAGGTGCGCGTTTTGTGGGGAGTTTAGGCGGTTTACCCCTCACTCCTAATATCGACGCTTTATCTAAAGAGGGTTGGTATTTCGATAATTTGTATGCCACAGGAACTCGCTCAGTACGCGGTATCGAAGCCGTGACGACAGGTTTTACACCAACGCCAGCTCGCTCGGTGGTCAAATTGGGTAAGAGCCAAGTTGGCTTTTTTAGTATTGCCGAACTACTTAAAAATCATGGTTATACCACCCAGTTTATCTATGGTGGTGAGAGTCATTTCGATAATATGCGTAGTTTTTTCTTGGGCAATGGCTTTAGTGACATCATAGATCAAAAGGATTACAAGTCTCCGGCCTTTGTCGGCTCGTGGGGGGCATCTGACGAAGATTTAATGCGTAAAGCTAATAGTGAGTTTGAACGCTTGCACAGCGAAGGTAAACCCTTCTTTAGTTTAGTTTTTAGCTCGAGTAACCACGACCCATTCGAGTTTCCAGATGATCGTATTAAGCTTTACGAAGAACCTAAACAAACCCGCAATAATGCGGCAAAATATGCTGACTATGCGATTGGTGAGTTCTTCAAGTTAGCGAAAAATGCCGATTACTGGAAAGACACGATTTTTATCATTGTTGCTGACCATGACAGCCGGGTTGTTGGTGCTGATCTGGTACCGATATCGCGTTTTCGTATTCCGGGTTTAATCCTTGGGGATAATCTAGCGCCAAAGCGCGATCAGCGTATTGTCAGTCAAATAGATTTACCACCAACATTGCTATCATTGATAGGTATTTCAGACTCTTATCCTATGCTTGGCCGTGACTTAACCCAAGTTAGTGACGATTGGCCTGGCCGCGCATTAATGCAATATGATAAAAACTTTGCCCTAATGGAAGGTAGTGATGTAGTGATTCTTCAGCCAGAAAAAGCTGCTCAAGGTTTCCAATATAATATCAAAACTAAGAAATTGACGCCTTATGCCCCAGCGGCAAAAGCCTTAGAAAAGAAAGCATTAAGTTGGGCATTGTGGGGCAGTTTAGCCTATCAGCAAGAGCTATATCGCTTACCGAAATAAATATTCAATAGAATAAAAATGCCGCTATTTAGCGGCATTTTTTATTGATACTAATAAAGAGATTAAATCGATGTCGACAAAGCGGGCTCTTGTTCTGGTCGTGTTTGCCGTTCGTAGAACAGGCTAATGCGTTGCCCGAGTTGTTGATAAAAATGATTTGGCTCGCTTTGGATAGATGGTCGTGCAGCATTACTTACTGTGTTTGCTTTAACACTATTCCCCATATCACTTACTGCGTCTTGGCTGACTTTTAAGCGTATATCCTTACGTTGTAACGCCGCTTGGCCTTTTGCTGCTATTTTTAGCGTTTTAGGTAAAATCCGCTCGGCCACCAAAAGGGGCGCTTTTTTCTCTTGCTGTTGTTGGTTTTGTTGCTGCGAAGATTGCTGTTGCTGCTGTTTTTCTTGAACTTGCTGCTGATTGCTCTCAAGTGTTTTGGTTTGTTGCTGAGTATGATCTGCTGTGCGTTCATTTTGCGGATTAAAGGCACGTTCTTCGTGACCTTTAGTTGCTGCTTGTGGCGGAATTACCACAGGTTTCAGTTGGTTGTCGACCCGAGCCGAGTCCGTTGCGACATTACTGGTCGCGAGCGGAACTTGGGGGTAGTTACTGACAACTAACATGGAAAATTCCTCACTGCATTAATGGTTAAATACTAGCCATTAATCGCTCAAAGATAAAGCTTTAGCGTGTCTGTAATGCTAACCAAGGCATAAATATCTGCAAAAACGCTTGTTGATGGGAAATAAACGGCGCATGGGAGGCTTTGGCTAACATAGCATCTTCAATGTGGCTTGCCATTGGCATTTTAGGTTGCACGCGTTTAGGCACAAGTCCATCAAGTCGTCCCCAGATTCTAAGCCAAGGCAACTGTAGCTCTGTAAGTTGCGATCTTAAGTCAATGTCAGTCAGCATACTTAACCCCTGTGATAACGCTGTGACAGTCGGTAAAGGGCGTGCGAGCACAAGATCGCGCAGCTGTTTGATATCTTCTTTAGCCGTTTCGCTGCCCATAGCTTGAATTGCCAGAAATCGTTCTATCGTGCGCGGTAAATTTTGCCCAAGTTGTTCACTAAACTGATTAAGCACTTGGGGTGGGATGCCTGGCCAAGCTTCATCTTCTTTCGCCATAAAACAGGGTGAAGAGGCAATAGTAATCAAGCCTTTGATTTTTTGTGGATAACTCAGTGCTGCTTGAGTAGCAACAAGCCCACCGAGCGACCAACCTGCCCAAATGGCGTGTTCTGGTAATGCTGTCACTAGAGCATCAACCCAAGTGGATAGCCCACCTTCTATTTGCTGACTATGGCCAAAGCCCGGCAAGTCGACATAGTGCACTCTATACTGAGACAGTGACTGGTGTAAGGGTGTAAATACTGCACTATTTACACCCCAACCATGAAGCATGACCAGATCAGGCCCTTGGCCTATTATTTCAATATGCAAATTAGCTGAATTGTTGGATGTCATTTGGCTCATTTGAGTGCCTCAAAAATCGATTAGGTGAATATATGTCGCACGTTGTCAAAAGGATTTGGCTGCAAGCCGCTTTGCGGAAAATGCGTGTAGGATATCAACTCGGTACTACTTGGCTAGCGAGCAGTTTACCTAACCGTTGCTTGCTGTGCCACCAATCGATATCACTTCCCGAGAGCGGCATTTGTGCTATTTGTCTGCATTCTGGCCTATATCGCGGGCCGATTTGTTTAGGCTGCGGTAAGTCGATGCAAATTGAGGCCGATTATTGTGGTGAATGCCAAAAACGCCAGCCGCGTAAAGTGATTGCGCCTTGTAGTTATCATCAAGGTTTAGGCACTTGGGTTGGCGCGATAAAGTATCAAGGCCAGCTTGCCGCTTTACCTGTGTTATGTCGTGCTTTAGTCACGCGTATTAAAGCATTAGAACAACAAGGATTAATCAGGCTTCCCCAAGCCATAATACCCGTACCTTTACATCCTAAACGTCTGCAACAACGGGGATTTAATCAAGCATGGTTAATTGCCCATGAGTTATCGCAACTCTTGCAGTTGCCGTTGATTGACGAAGGACTAACGCGCAGACAAGATACTCGACCGCAAGCTGGGCTTTCGGGGGCACAGCGGCGGCGTAATTTACACGATGCTTTCATTTTGGCAGATGATTTTGCCTTCCAACGTGTTGCACTGGTCGATGATGTGGTCACCACTGGGACTACAGTTTCTGAAATAGCGCGCTTATTTGAGGTGCATTACGTTGATGTTCAAGTGTGGTGTTTGGCACGAGCTGAGGCGCCTGGCTTGCTAGATGAGCTTGATAGTGAGTGAGTTGGCGAGTTATAAGCTCCCGTAAAAATCATATTAAACATTTGTTTTATAATAATTATTTATTTTCAACTTATCCAAGCTATACCGCTCGAGCCCGCGACATAGTAGCGTTAAAGCGTGATCGTTATGGCAAAAATCCATAAACTTGCTACCCAAGGGACTACAAAGCAAAGGTGAGTCGGAGTATCATACGGCTAATTCTTACTAAAACACTCAGGTATCCCCTGACGGAGCAGGTTTCATGATTACTATTTCCGATACGGCTCAAGCCCATTTTGTTAAGTTGTTAGCAGATCAACCTGAAGGCACTCATATTCGCGTATTTGTGATCAGTCCAGGAACCTCGCAAGCTGAGTGTGGTGTATCTTACTGTCCTCCAGATGCTGTTGAAAGTGATGATATTGAAATCGAGTTTACAGGTTTCAAAGCTATGGTTGATGAAAAAAGCGCGCCTTTCCTTGAAGATGCCACCATTGACTTTGTGACGGATCAATTAGGTTCTCAACTTACGCTTAAAGCCCCCAATGCTAAAATGCGTAAAGTGTCTGGTGATGCACCTTTAGTTGAGCGTATTGAATATGTGATCCAATCTGAGATTAACCCTCAGTTGGCAAGTCACGGTGGCAATATTATGTTGGTTGAAATCACGACCGAAGGCGTTGCAATATTGCAGTTCGGCGGTGGATGTAACGGTTGTTCTCAAGTTGATATCACCTTAAAGGATGGTATCGAAAAACAACTGTTAGACATGTTCCCAGGTGAGCTGACTGGCGTGCGTGACGTGACAGATCATCAGCATGGCGAGCATTCTTACGCTTAATCTTATTTGCTGGTTTTAATAAAGAACGCGACCTTTGGGTCGCGTTTTTAGTTTTACGTTCGTAAATTATTTTGTGGCACGAATAGGGTTGTGTACGAGCCGTATTAGTTTAAGCCAAGAAATCTTTGCTGAAATAATAATGCCCAGCAAGCGTTAAACTTCTCACGATCATAAAGGCGCTAATGGCAGCCCAGAGTGCATGATTACCTTGCTCTGGTGATAATAGCTGCTGCAGTAAATACCAAGTGGGGAAAAATGCGCCGAAGGTAGCAAGTATCATGCTGTTACGCATTACTTTTCCTTTAGCTGCACCAATATAAACACCATCGAATAAATAAGAACTAAAGGACCATAAAGGTAAGAATATTAGCCAGATAAGATAGGCCTGTGCTGTAGTTCTGACCTCATTAATGCTGGTTAATAATGCGATAATATTGCTACCAAAAAGGCCGAAAAAGGCACAAAACCCTAGAGCCGTAATCGCGGACCAGCACCACGCTAAGATCACCGCCTCCCTTAATTGCTTAGCTTGCTTTTGCCCGTAGGCTCGGCCGACTTCTGCCTCAGCGTAATAGGCAATACCATCCAGAGCATAAGAAATTAACAACAATAAATTCAGTAATACGGCATTGGCGGCAACGGTATTATCGCCTAAACCAGCACCATGAAATGTCATAAAGGCAAAGGCTGTCTGCAGGCACAGGCTGCGGATAAAAATATCGGTATTTAGTCTCAGTAATTTGCCATAACCCGTAAACGT
The DNA here is from genome assembly GCF_900156405.1 of Shewanella morhuae. GTDB lineage: Bacteria > Pseudomonadota > Gammaproteobacteria > Enterobacterales > Shewanellaceae > Shewanella > Shewanella morhuae. The sequence goes on along the minus strand of NZ_FTNN01000003.1, from coordinate 233,318 downwards.
AATATGGGTAAGTAACTGGGATAAGTGAAAATCGGTTGCGCGCTTAAGTTGTTGTAACACCATAGTCAGCGCGACGGAGAAGGCGGTCATATCGGCAAATACTGAGGCGAGTGCAGCGCCTTTTACGCCCCAGCCTAAACCGAGTACGAATATGATATCGAGAATAATATTGGCAAGGTTAGCTAAGATAAGTTGCCACATAGCGGCTTTGGGCTGTTGCCGCCCTAATAGCCAGCCTAACATCACCAAATTGAGCAAGGCGAAGGGCGTTGACCAAATTCGTACCTGAAAATATTCGCGGCAATATCGCTCAACCTCACTACTCGCTTCGGATAACCCTAATGCTAAATTGAGTATCGGGACTTGCATCGCGATAACTCCAACACCCAATAATAGCGCCAGCATAGCGCCTTGGACTAATAGCTTATGCTGGGCGGGCAGATCGTCAGCGCCAAATGCTTGTGCGACTAAGCCTGTGGTCGCCATACGCAAAAATCCCAATAACCAAATGATTAATGTGATAATTGTTGACCCGACAGCGACTCCGCCTAAATAATAGGCTTCACTCAGATGACCTATAACAGCCGTATCGACTAAGCCCAAAAGTGGAATAGTGATGTTGGAGAGTATCATCGGCAACGCGAGCGCCAGTAATTGACGATTTTTCGCGCCGTTAAGCATTAGGTCATACCAAGTTGATTTAGTCGTATTCATTAATTTTAGAGGTATTCACATTATGGTTAAACGTGCACTGTTGGCACTCATCGGGCTAATCACTTTTTCGGCCCACGGGGTGGTTATTTTGCAATATCACCATGTGTCAGAAACCACTCCGGCGGCGACCAGCGTTACACCTGCACAATTTCGTGAGCAAATGCAGTTTCTCGTTGACGATGGCTTTAAGGTGATCCCGCTGTCTCAAGTGGTTGAAGCGATAAAGCAAAAACAAGATTTACCTGCAAAAACAGTCGCGATTACCTTCGATGATGGTTATCGCAGCATAGCTACAACTGCGCATCCTATCCTAAAGGAATTTGGATTTCCCTACACCTTGTTTGTGGCAATTGAGCCGATTAAACAAAAGTTTACCGAGATGATGAGCTGGGATGAATTGGTTAAGTTAGCGAAGGAAGGCGCGGATATCGCTAATCACAGTTGGGCTCACGAACATTTGATCCGTAAGTTAAGTAATGAATCACAGGTACAGTGGATAGCACGCATAAAAACCAATATTTTGGATACAGAAAAAGCCATTTTGGATGCGACAGGGCATAATTTTAAAATACTGGCCTATCCCTACGGTGAGTATAATCAAGCTTTGCAGGACATGTTAACAGATAACGGCTTTGTCGCTTTTGGACAACAGTCTGGTGCTGCTGGCCCTTATTCACCCTTAACCGCACTGCCACGCTTTCCGGTTGCAGGGCAATATGCAGATTTAAAAAGCCTTAAGGCCAAGTTATACAGTTTAAATATGCCTGTGATAGCACAAAGTCCTAGCGATCCAGAGTTAACGGGCGGCCGTTGGCGCCCAGAGCTTAACGTCACACTCGATATGAGTGATATCTCTGCCAAACAAGTGATGTGTTATATCCAAGGCCAAGGTTCAAAAAAACCGACTTGGTTAAGTGAAAATAAGTTTAGTATTCAAGCGGATTTAGCCTTACCTGCGGGGCGTTCGCGTTACAACTGCACTGCGCCAAGTAAGGCGCGCAATGGTTACTATTGGTTTTCTCAGCCTTGGGTGAGGCCAAGGGACGATGGCTCTTGGGTCAAAGAGTGATTAACGGCTAGGTTTGTATTGCGACACTATTTTTCTAAAATCGCTAATCATTTCATCATTAACGACCTGTGGTGGTTTCCCCAATGTTGCCGTAGGTTTGAATACTGCGACTCGTGTTCCCAGGGGTGACACCAATACATAGCCTGCGCTGTGGTCAACTTGGTAGTTCTCTCCCTCACCGATCATGGCATAAGCTAGCCCTAAGCTGCGGGTGAGGGGAAATAATTGTGTGTGTTCGCCTGTCACAGCTTTAAATTCTGGATTAAAAAAATTGACATAGGTCAGCAGTTTATCCGGTGTATCCCGTTTGGGATCTACGGATAAAAATACCACTTGTAATGGCGCTATTTGATTGAGTTCAGGATAAGCTGCTGCGAGTTTATTTAAGGTCGTCGGGCACACATCGGGGCAAAACGTAAAGCCGATAAAAAATAAGCTCCATTTATCTTGTAAGTTAGCGTTGGTAAAAGGCTGTTTGTGCTGATCAACTAATTCAAAAGGCGCTATTTCGTATGCCTGTGGAAATAACAAACCACTCTCTAATTCGAGCGGTTTAGGCGAGTTAAATTTCACCGCCAATAGGCCGCCAAGGCCAATCAATAAAATGGCGCCAACTAAAATTCTTTTTTGCATAAAGTAAGCTCCATAAATACTCGTTAGTGCTACAAACTAGAACCACAAATAATGGTCAAGTAGTAATGCCATAAATAACAACATTAAATGGTAGATAGAAAAGCGAAACACCTGCATTGCCAAGCCATCATGGTCACGATATTTAAGTTGCCACGCCTTATAGATAAATCCCGTACTGAGCAAGCTAGAGCATACAAAGTAGACTGGTCCACACATACCAACCAGCACGGGTAGCAGGCAAGCAACCGCTAATAATACTGTATAAAGCAAGATACAGGTTTTGGTAAATTCGACCCCGTGGGTAACCGGTAACATAGGAATATCTACTTTGGCATATTCGGTGCGTCTGTGAATGGCCAATGCCCAAAAGTGTGGCGGCGTCCACGTAAAAATAATGATCACAAGCAATAATGCATGGCCGTGCAATTCGTTAGTGACGGCTGTCCATCCCAATAATGGTGGCATAGCACCTGCAAGACCGCCGATCACGATATTTTGCGATGTAGCACGTTTTAAATAGGCGGTGTAAACCAAGGCGTAGCCAATCAGGCTGGCAAATGTTAACCAAGCTGTGAGTGGATTAACCCATAAATATAAAATGATAAAACCAGAGCTACCTATGCTGGCGGCGAAGATCAGGGCGTGTGTGGCTGAAATACGTCCTTTTGGCAGTGGGCGATTGTAAGTTCGCGCCATTAAACCATCGATACGGCGATCGATCAGATGATTCAATGCCGCTGCCGAGCCGGCCATCATGGCAATGCCAAGCATACCTACAAGTAAAGGTTGAACGGGCACCGCATGGGGCACTGCCAGGCACATGCCGACTAACACTGTGAGTAGCATGAGTGCGACCACTTTTGGTTTAGTCATTTCAAAATAGGCGCGCCATGTCGTGCTAAAAGTTGGCAGGCTACTGGTGATTGAGAGTGGTTTTGCCATCTTGGATCCCTCGCTTATGTCTTACGCTATAAGAACTTATGCTTTACGCCATAAAAAATAGTTGATGGCGACTAAGGTCAGCAGCAACAGTGCAGCTCCGCCGTTGTGAGACACGGCAATGCCAAGTGGTAAATGCATGACTACGTTAGAAATACCTAAGCTCACTTGTAGGATTACTAGCCCCACTAATAATAGGCTTAAGGCTCTAAGCCCCGTCGCGCCAACAAATAATCGGTAGGCGAGGACGAGTAGTAAGCTGGCGGTAACGATAGCGCCAATTCTGTGGGCAATATGGATAGTCATACGTGCACGGTAATCGAGCACCCCAAATTCAAAACTATGATGTTCACCTTGGAACGGTGAAAAGGCTTTTACTATAGTCAAATTATCTACCCAGTTACCTTCACAAATAGGTAAAGAGGTACAGGCGAGCGCTGCATAGTTAGACGATGTCCAGGCGCCTAACATGATTTGACCAACAAGGACAAATAGGCTCAGCAGTGCAAGCGGTGCTAAGTTTTTGGCATAGGTTTCGCTATTAAAAATACGCCTTGGGCGGGTGCGTAGATAGAGGAGTAAAAGCAGTGAAATTAAGCCAAAACCACCAATGAGATGCGACATTACTACTATGGGCATCAGTTTCATCGTCACTGTCCACATGCCGAGAGCGGCTTGAAAGAGGATCAATAATAATATAATCAATGGCAGCTTTTTCGGTGCTGCTGGCGTTTTTAAACATAACACTAAGATGCATAACACCAGTAAGCCCAGTCCGCCGGCGATGTATCTGTGGATCATCTCCAACCAGGCTTTCTCTGGGTGGATATCATGATCTGGGAATATGTTTTGTGCATGGGCGATTTCATGGTCTTGTGTGGGGACTTTGATATGGCCGTAGCATCCTGGCCAGTCAGGGCAACCTAGCCCCGCATCTGATAGGCGAGTGTAGGCGCCCATTAAAATCACTAATAAGGTAAAAACTAAGGTTAAGCGTAGCAGCCAAGTGAGTTGCATCAATCTACCCTCGATAGTTTTAGCAACTTGCGCAGATCGGCAATTAGCGCCTTACCTTGAGCCAAATTGGCCTCTTTGCCCAGCACTTGTGGATAGCGCAACACTAAACTGCCTAAGGGATCGACTATGATTAGCTGTTGTTCATCTAGCCACTGGCTTAAAGCTGTATTGATAGGTTGAGTGTTGAAATTAAAGTCTTTTAAGGCGCTAAGATCGCTATCGGAATTAAGCAGAATAAGCGGCTCGACTCGCGCCTGATCTGGCCCGAGTGCAGTATGACTTTGACGTAAAATATATAAGCGTTCGCGACAAGCCTCATCGCAGTGGGCGGGTAATAAATACAGCAGTTGCCATTCTTTGGGCTGGGGATTCTCAACCCCAAGGCTGGCATAGTTGGTTTCCGGGCTAATTAATTCACCATGATTAGTGGCACCGCCATGGTATAAATTGAGGCTCAGTACTAACTTGGCGATGACCACGGGCGCGATAAATGCCAGCAATAACAGCCCTAATGCCTTGTGTTTAGATTTATTCTGGGAGTTCATGCTTGCTCCTCTCATTCAAATTATCCCTAATTTATTGTTTTTTATTATTAAGTTTTTTTATCATTGTAAGTATGGTCTGGATTTTCCTCTTTGCTTATTGATTTTGTTATTTTTTGCCGCGGTAGCGCTTTATATATTTAATTCCCTGCCACAGCATAAGCCCTGCAAAGACGGCTGCCATCGAAAACCATTGCAATGCATAACCCCAATGTTTTTGTGCCGACAGCGGAAAGGGCTGCCAAGGATGTGGTAAATCGATAGATGCTAACTCATCAGGTTGTAACACCGCAGGTAGCAGAGGGTGACCAAGCATTTTGGCTATTTCGGGCATATTGAGATTTTGAAAACGAACACTTGCCCCTGTTTCAGCCATGAGTGACTGACTTAATGGATTAATTTGTTTTTGATAAAGCCGGCCTTCGATATTTAATTCACCACTCAGTGGGTGGATGTGAGGTAATTCATCGCGGTGGGAACTGGCGGTGATAAAACCTAATTCAACCAGCAGCCAAGGTTGGTTAACTTCGACTTGGAGAGGTTGAAAGGCTAAATATCCGACTTGACCTTGATAGATTTGATTATCCAGTAGCCAGATCTGCGAGCTGGCAGGGCTGGCATGTATTTGTAGCCGATAACCTGTTAACAATTCCTTGTTTATTTTATGCTGGAGTTGCTCAAAACTTAATGCTGGTAAAGATTGCCTAGCTTCCATTTGAGCTAAAAGCGCAGTTTTTTCCTCGCCTCGCGCTAACTGCCATAATCCTAACTTGACCAAAATAATAAATACCGCCACAGTCAATATCAGTAAAAAAAGCGTTAATTTATTCAGCAGAACATAAGGATATTGTATGAATGCCCTGTTCATTTTTAAGTTAGTCTTAGTTCTGCTATTGCTGTTTATCATTTTTAATTTGGCCAGAGCCCTATTTATTATGGTGAAAGGCGATACTCAAGTGCCGATGAGTCGTTACCTTGGTCGCCGAATAATATTTTCTGTGTTGGTTATCTTATTGCTGTTAGTCGCATTAAGCACAGGGCTCATCAGCACTCATCCCACACCTCGTTAGGGTTTATGTTTACAACACGTAAACGAACATAAATAAACATAACCAAACTACGTCTACAAAGTGCCAATACCAACTCCCCGCTTGGAAAGCAAAATGTTTATCTGCGCTAAAGTGACCCTTTAACACTCTGAAAAACAATACCAATAAAAAGAGAGTTCCGAGCGTTACGTGCATACCGTGAAAGCCTGTTAATAGGAAAAAGGTATTACCGTAAACTCCAGACGTTAGTGTGAGCCCCATTTCATGATAAGCGTGCATATACTCTTGGACCTGTAAGGCAAGGAAACTCATCCCCAAGAGTATGGTGATCCCCAGCCATAATTTAATAGCTGAGCGTTTACCCTTTTCAAGACTTACCTGAGCAAAGTGCAGGGTGACGGAGGAGGTAAGCAGCACTATGGTGTTAATTAAGGGGAGGCCGCTCCATGGCATCGCTTCGGTTTTAGTGCCATCGGGTGTGGTGAGCAGTGGCCAAACGGCTTCAAAATGTGGCCATAGTACTTCATGGGTCATTGCATTATTGGAGGCACCGCCGAGCCAAGGTACTGCAACCATACGGGCATAAAATAGTGCTCCAAAAAATGCACCAAAAAACATGATTTCTGAAAAAATAAACCAGCTCATGCCTTGGCGAAAAGAACGGTCCATTTGGTGGGAGTAGAGCCCTGTCATTGATTCGTTGATCACGGTTCTAAACCAACCCACTAGCATAAATACGATAACGGCAATGCCTGCGAGTAAGATATAGCCGCCACCGGATGCACCAGATTTTAACTGATGGACAAAGTGTCCTGCGCCAAAGGCAATTAAAAACAATCCTATAGCGCCAATAATGGGCCAGACGCTTTGGGCAGGAACATAGTAATTTTCATGTTTTATAGTCATTTTGCAGCTCCTTGCTCTATGGCTGACGCTAACTGCTTGTCGGTAATGTCGTAGAGTGTGTAAGAGAGGGTCAGAGTGTGGATTGATTCAGGTAACTGAGGATCCACAAAGAAAATGAGTGGCAACTCCGCGCTTGTTGAAGCCGCTAAGTGCTGTTGATTAAAACAAAAACATTCTGTTTTATTAAAGTACGCAGCACCTTGGCCAGGTGATACCGAAGGGATTGCCTGACCGACCGTGGCTCTGTCTGACACATTGCGCGCCAAAAATACTGTGTGTATGAGTTCGCCAGGGTGAACTTCAAGTCGCTTGGTTTGCGGCTCAAATTTCCATGGCATACCCGTTTGCACTTGGGAGATAAATTCCACTGTGACAATACGGCTAGTGTCGATGGTTATCGCTTGATAACTACTGGCGGTATTAGCCGTTTTGCCGTTAATTCCAAGCTTGTCACATAGCACATCGTATAGCGGCACCAGCGCAAAACCAAAGCCAAACATACCGATACAACCCATGACGAGCATGCTGATCAGCTTGTGGTTTGACTTGAGTTTATCTGGCTGGTGATGGTTCGTCATTTCATTTCACCTCAGGTGGTGTGGTGAATGAGTGATAAGGTGCAGGGCTTGGTAATGTCCATTCTAGACCTTCAGAACCTTCCCAAGGTTTAGCAGGAGCTTTTTCGCCGCCACGGATACATTTGATGACTAATACTAAGAAAATCAATTGCGATAAACCGAAAGCAAACCCACCAATCGATACGATTTGATTTACATCGGCAAATTGAATTGAGTAATCAGGAATACGTCTGGGCATACCCGCAAGTCCAAGGAAATGCATTGGGAAAAACAGTACGTTGACTGAAATTACCGAACACCAGAAATGCCATTGTCCTAGTCGCTCGTTGTACATGTGCCCGGTCCACTTAGGTAGCCAATAATAGGCAGCTGCCATGATAGAGAAAATGGCCCCTGTGACTAACACATAATGAAAATGTGCCACCACAAAATAAGTATCGTGGTATTGGAAATCCGCTGGCGTAATAGCCAGCATTAATCCCGAAAACCCCCCAATAGTGAAGAGCACGATAAAGGCCACAGCGAATAGCATTGGCGTTTCAAAACTGAGTGAACCGCGCCACATAGTCGCGACCCAGTTAAATACCTTTACACCTGTTGGTACCGAAATCAGCATAGTGCAATACATGAAGAATAATTCGGCAAAGACAGGCATACCAGTGGTGAACATATGGTGTGCCCACACTAGGAATGACAGAATAGCAATACTGGCAGTCGCATAAACCATTGATGAGTAACCAAATAATGGCTTGCGACTGAAGGCGGGAACAATAGCGGAGATGATGCCAAAAGATGGCAAAATCATGATGTAGACTTCAGGGTGGCCGAAGAACCAGAAAATATGCTGAAACATCACTGGATCGCCGCCGCCTGCAGCCTCGAAAAAACTTGTACCAAAAAACTTATCGGTTAGCACCATAGTCACTGCACCTGCGAGCACTGGCATAACCGCTATTAGTAAAAATGCGGTGATAAGCCAAGTCCAGACAAACATGGGTAGCTTCATCCATGTCATACCGGGAGCTCGTAAGTTTACTATGGTCACAATCACGTTAATCGCGCCCATAATGGAGCTTATTCCCATGATATGGATGGAAAATACAAATAGAGCTGTACTGTCTGGGCTATAGGTGGTCGATAATGGTGCGTAGAAGGTCCAACCAAAGTTAGGCCCGCCGCCTTCCATAAATAGTGAGCTGAGCAAGATAGTAAAGGCGAAGGGTAAGATCCAAAAACTCCAGTTATTCATCCGAGGTAACGCCATGTCTGGCGCACCGATCATCATGGGGATCAGCCAGTTCGCCAACCCAGTAAACGCTGGCATTACAGCGCCAAATACCATGATCAACCCATGAACAGTCGTCATTTGGTTGAAAAAATTGGGTTCAACTAATTGTAAACCTGGCTGAAATAGCTCAGCGCGGATTACCATGGCCATAGCGCCACCGGTTAAAAACATGATGAAGCTGAACCATAAATACAAAGTGCCTATGTCTTTGTGGTTGGTGGTTAACAGCCAGCGCATGATGCCTTTTGGCGCATCATGATGGTGGTCATCATGGGTTATGCTTTGATCTTGAGTCGTTGTGCTCATCATAATCCCCTACTGTCCATGGCTTGCGATATCAGCAGGTTGCACTGTATCGCCGGTATTGTTGCCCCAAGTATTACGCTCATAAGTAATGACTGCAGCCAGTTGCTGTGGGCTAAGTTGTTTGCCAAATGCCTGCATAGCAGTACCTGTTTTGCCGTGCATCACAATATCGATGTGATTGGCAACTGGCCCAGTGGCAATAACGCTGCCAGCAAGTGCGGGAAAGGCGGGTGGCACTCCTATTCCCGTCAATTGATGACAAGCAGCACAAATTGTGGCGTAAACAGTTTTACCTTCGGCCATAAGGGTGTCATGACTGAGTGTCGGCAGGCTTGCGGGATCGACTGCTGCGGGTTGTGGTATCGAAGTCGGATTTGGTGTTGCACTGGCAGGTGCCGTATCGGCAGATGCTGGCGTACCAACCTTGCCGTTCATGTGCTCGTTGACGTCTTTGGCTTGTACCGCATCGCCAGTATTATTGCCCCAAGCATTACGCTCGTAGGTAATTACGGCGGCAATTTCTTGCGCAGATAATTGCTTACTAAAAGCTTGCATAGCTGTCCCTGTTTTGCCGTTGAGCACGATTTCAAGGTGTCCGCTGAGTGGTCCAGTGGCTATTGGGCTGCCTTTGAGGTGTGGGAATACACCTTGTAGCCCTTCACCATTAGGTTGGTGGCAGGCTGCGCAGTGTCCTAAGTAAACTTTCTCACCTTGGGTTATTAGCTCATCTTTACTGAGTGTTTGTGATAACGCCGCTGTTGCTGCTGCGGCTGCTGCGCCTGCCGCTTGCTTTTGCTCTGTCACCCATGCTTCAAAATCAGCTTCGGATAGGGCTTGTACTACGATGGGCATAAAACCATGATCTTTACCGCAGAGTTCGGCACATTGACCGCGGTAAATACCGGGTTTGTCTATGCGAGTCCAAGACTCATTAATAAATCCAGGGTTAGCGTCTTTTTTCACAGCAAAAGCAGGTACCCACCATGAATGGATCACATCTTCAGATGTCATCAAGAAGCGAATTTTGCGGTTTATCGGTAAGACGAGCGGTTTATCGACTTCCAATAGGTAGTGTTCACCTTTGGCTTCTGTACCGTCGATTTGTGCTCTAGGGGTTGCGAGTATGCTGTAAAAATCAATGTCTTGATCAAAATAGCTGTAATGCCATTTCCACTGGGAACCGGTCACTTTAACTGTCAGATCGGCGTCGCTGGGGTCTTCCATCGCAATTAAAGTCTTTGTTGCCGGAATCGCCATTAAGATCAAAATGATGAAGGGTAGTACGGTCCAAGCAACTTCGACTTTAGTGCTTTCGTGAAAGTGAGACGCGACTGCGCCTTTAGATTTTCTGTGGTTGATGATGGCATAAATCATCACGCTAAAGACCACAAGGCCAATTGCGCAGCAGATATACAAGATAGTCATGTGCAAGTGATAAACCTTGCCACTGATCTCGGTCACGCCAGGGGTCATGTTGAACCGCATGTCCGCGGCGGCCAACGATGGTGCGAATAACACCACGAGTAAACAATACAACAATTGCTTCACAAGACTTCTCCTCTGCCAATTGCGAATAGCAACTACAAAGAAGAGCAACACAGTAAGTCTTAACTCTATGCAAACTCTTCAGTTCCCAAAAAAGCTGTTTTGACTTCAATGTGTGTTGGCGGCTGTTACTTCCAATTAAGTATTGTTACTGCTGGTATTAGCCACGTTTACACATACGACTGAAATACATCTGTTCTCTATTTCTAATAATAACGGTTCAATTGATTTGCCAAGGGCAACGCTATATCACCGTCGACTGAATCAACCATACTTGCTGTTTAAATATTGATCAAGATCACCAATTAAGCTAATTATATGAAAAATTGCCAAAAAAAAGCCTCACATTCATAGGCGAGGCGGCTTTTAAGCTAAAAAATTAAATAAATATTTTAATGTATTGCACTAAAAAAAGATGGCTGACCTAGGAGCCGTCCTTGCTCAATGTGTAGATCGTTAGGTAAGTGATTGTTTACATCTTCCAGCACTATACCCATAGCCCGAGCACTTTTGGCCACAATCTGTAGGCGGCGATTATCGCGGGCATCTAATGATTGGGTCCAAGTAATCACTGCACTAGACGTTCCACTCGTTAGCGCCTTTTCCATCGCCCACAATGTTTCGACATCATCTTTAGCGTGTACGAGTAATACTCTATCCATACGCACCCCCGCGCTGGCGAGCATTTGTTTATAGCCAATGCTGGGTGGGTTGATAAGCACTAGCCAACGGCCCTGCTGACTTAGTTGGGCGAGTTGGGCGCTCAGGTGAATGAGTTCTTGGCGGCCTTGAGTTTTTGTGGGCATACAGGCGATAGGCGTGTGTTGCCAATCATAATCGGCAGCGCGAACTTCATCGCGCCATAAGCCTGGATGACGCGGGGCATTGCCAAGTAGTTTGTTCATAGCCAATCTCCATTACGGATCACACCGACGGCGAGTCCTTCAATTGTTAAACTTTGAAAGCCTAAATCCACTTTTATTGGGGAGTAGTCTTCATTTTCGGCGTGTAGATAGACCACATTACCTTTTTTTTCGAAACGTTTAACCGTGACATCGTCGTCGACTCTAGCGACAACCACTTGACCATTTCTAGCTTGTTGTACTTTATGAACTGCCAGTAAATCTCCTTCGAGAATACCGATATTTTTCATACTGTCGCCTTTAACTCGTAGTAAAAAGTTGGCAGTAGGATGGAACATGTTTGGGTCGATTTGATAATACTGTTCTACGTGTTCTTGGGCGAGAATAGGCTCGCCCGCAGCAACTTGGCCTATAAGAGGTAAGCCGGTTTCAGTTAAGTCTTCGACTTCAGCGGTGAGACGAATGCCTCGTGAGGTACCAGGTATAATCTCGATACAGCCTTTTTTCGCCAACGCTTTTAGATGTTCTTCAGCCGCATTAGCACTCTTAAAACCTAAACGAGTAGCAATTTCTGCCCGAGTAGGTGGCATGCCAGTATCGGCAATGTTTCGTTTAATTAACTCTAAAATTTCAGCTTGCCGTGGCGTCAAAGGTCTCATGGTCTTTCCTGTTTTTCTATACAGTTACTGTTAGTATATACAGTATTGTTTGCAGTGCAAGTATTAACCATTTTTTAACCATATCGGAGAGAATTAGCGAATATTCCCTATAGTCTGGTATTCTATCCGGCTAGTGAACGTACTTAATTGCATAAGAATAATGCCTAAACATGACTCTCTTTGGTTAAAATCATTACGTTGGATCCAAAAACACTTAGTGCACACTATTGTGGTGCCTCAGGATCCCTTTGCCGATCTGAATCTGGATGCCTCCAGACCTCTTGCTTATGTGATGAAAACAGAATCACTCAGTGACATTGCTGCTCTGAGTGAAATAACGGCTAAACTCGGGCTACCTAGCCCTTATGAGCCGCTAGTTGCTAACGGTGTTGTTGCACCGCGGGTCGTTTGTCTTCAAGGGCGTAAGCCATTGTTTGGTGAGCGCACTGGTAACGAACCTTTTCTCGAATGTTTTATGCGCTTATTAGCCGTACATAAACAAGATCCTGAGCTCGATATTCAACTGGTGCCTGTCAGCTTGTATTGGGGGCGAACGCCAGGGAAAGAAGATGACACAATGAAGGCGGCCGTATTTGAACGGGAAAACCCGACTTGGCTACGCAAGTGTCTGATGATTTTATTTTTAGGCCGACATAACTTCGTACAGTTTTCTAATGCGGTATCGCTGCGTTATATGGCTGACGAACATGGCACAGATATGGGGATTGCGCATAAGTTAGCGCGAGTAGCGCGGGTGCATTTCCGTCGCCAGCGTAAAGTGATGACCGGACCTGTGTTGCCTAATCGCCAAGCGTTATTTCATTCGTTATTAAAATCGGAATCAATACGTAAAGCGATTCAAGAAGAAGCGGCCAATAAAAAGATTTCTGAGACGCAAGCGCGCGAGACAGCTATTGAGTATCTCGATGAAATAGCTGCTGATTACTCCGATAGTTTAGTGCGTATTGCCGAACGCTTCTTAACTTGGCTGTGGAACAAGCTTTATAGTGGGATCAATATTAAAGGTGCTGAGCAAGTTCGCCAGTTGCACCACGATGGTCACGAGATTGTCTATGTGCCTTGCCATCGCAGCCACATGGATTACTTACTGCTATCTTATATTTTATATTATCAAGGTATGGTGCCGCCGCACATTGCCGCAGGTATAAACCTTAACTTCTGGCCCGCTGGACCTATGTTCCGTCGTGGTGGCGCCTTCTTTATTCGTCGTAGCTTTAATGGTAATAAGCTTTATACCGCTGTATTTCGTGAATATTTAGACCAACTGTTTGCTAAAGGTTATTCGGTAGAATACTTCTCCGAAGGCGGCCGCTCACGCACGGGGCGTTTATTGGCACCCAAAACCGGCATGATTGCCATGACAATGAATAGCGTACTACGTGGTATCGAGCGTCCTGTAACGTTAGTGCCTGTATATTTGGGTTATGACCATGTGATGGAAGTGGCGACTTACCACAAAGAATTAAGTGGTAAGAAAAAGAAAAAAGAATCTGTGTGGCAGGTATTTGGCGCCATTCGCAAACTCGGTAATTTTGGTCAAGGCTATGTGAACTTTGGCGAGCCTATTACCTTGCAAAACTTCTTAAATGAACGTGCACCTAATTGGCGTACTGAGCTTGCTGATGATCCAGAGCAAAAACCAACTTGGTTAACACCAGCGGTAAACGTACTAGCTAATCGGGTGATGACTCATATCAACGATGCCGCAGCGGCGAGTTCGGTCACATTAACAAGCTTAGTGTTACTGGCTACAGATCAAAATGCCTTACAGCGCAGCCTGCTGGAGCGTCAGCTTGATCTGTATCTGACCCTTCTCAAGAAAGTGCCTTACACTGCTTATACTTCGGTTGTTGAAGGTGATGGCAAGCTGTTAGTGCAACAAGGTTTAGATCTGAATAAGTTTGTTGTGTGTGCCGACCCATTAGGTGAAATTGTTTCTATTGAAGCAAGTCAGGCAGTATCCATGACTTACTATCGTAATAATATCATTCACTTATTTGTTGTACCGTCATTAATTGCGAGTTGTTTAACGCATAGTGATCATATCCCGCGTCAGCAAGTGGTATCAATCGTTGCTGATTTTTATCCTCTGCTAAAAGCTGAGCTTTTTATGGGGATTAAAGATGTACCAGCTTATGTTAATCAAGTGCTAGATTTCTTCATTGAACAAGAATTAGTGGTTGAGACTGATACCTTAACTGTCGTGCCTGAGCACACTAGCCAACTATTATTGTTAGCCAGTTCAGTGAGTGAGACTTTGCAGCGCTACGCCATTATTTTCAACTTGTTAGCCAATAGACCTAAGATGGAGCGCTCAGAGCTTGAATCTGAAAGTCATCTGCTCGCCCAGCGTTTAGGAGCATTGCATGGTATTACAGCGCCTGAGTTTTACGATAAAAAACTTTATGGCACATTGAGCGTTAAGCTAAAAGCATTGGGGTATCTGGCTGATAGCGAAGACAAGTCGAATATTAATCGCATACGGGATCAGGCTAACAGCTTGTTACGCCCCTCAGTGAGGCAAACCATAGTGGCCAGTGTCACTGCGGAGCACATTGTTTAATGGCAAACCATATGAATGCGGTTAAAAATAAGCCCGCTGGTAAGTCCCTGCTCGGTGGAGCAATGATTATTGCTGGTACGACCGTTGGCGCTGGGATGTTTTCTCTGCCCGTGGTGGGTGCGGGTATGTGGTTTGGTTATTCGATTTTAATGTTATTAGGTATTTGGTTTTGTATGTTGATGTCGGGTTTATTGTTACTCGAAACTAATTTACATTTCGAACCCGGCGCTAGTTTTGATACCTTAAGTAAGCAAACTTTAGGGCAATTTTGGCGAATTGTTAATGGAGTTTCCATTGCCTTTGTCTTGTATATTTTAACTTATGCCTACATTAGTGGCGGTGGTTCGATTGTAAATCATAGCTTACATGGCATGGGCGTTGAGTTACCGCAAAGTGTGGCTGGGCTGGTGTTTGCCATCGTTTTAGCGTGCATAGTGTTAATTAGCACTAAGGCAGTGGATCGGATTACCACGATTATGCTCGGTGGCATGATTATCACTTTCTTTCTCGCTATCGGCAATTTACTGATCGAAATCGACGTGACTAAGTTGCTCGAACCCGATGGTAATAATAGCTTTTCGCCATATTTGTGGGCGGCTTTACCCTTTGGCCTTGCCAGCTTTGGCTACCACGGTAATGTTCCCAGCTTAGTGAAGTATTACGGCAAAGACTCCTCCACCATTATCAAGGCAATCTTCGTCGGTACCTTTATCGCGCTGGTGATTTATAGCTGTTGGTTAGTGGCTACTATGGGCAATATTCCCCGCAGCCAGTTTATTGATATTATTGCCCAAGGCGGCAATATGGGTGTGCTGGTCGGCGCTTTGTCTAAGGTGATGGCGAGTAGCTGGTTGAATAGTATGTTGTCACTGTTTGCCAACTTAGCCGTGGCTTCATCTTTCCTCGGAGTTACATTAGGCTTATTTGATTATCTTGCTGATTTATTTAGCTTTGATGATTCGCGTACGGGCCGCATGAAAACCGCATTAGTGACCTTTGTGCCACCCACTATCTTAGGTTTACTGTTCCCCGATGGTTTTTTAGTGGCGATTGGTTTTGCGGCATTAGCTGCAACCATTTGGGCGGTAATTGTTCCGGCACTAATGGCCTATAAATCACGGCAGTTATTCCCTAACAGCACAGGTTTTAGAGTGTTCGGTGGGACACCACTAATCATGCTTGTGGTGTTATTTGGCATAGTGACAGGTGCTTGTCACTTATTGGCAATGGCGCATTTACTACCACAGTATTCATAATGTAGCCCAGTATGATAAGCCCTCATCATGAGGGCTTATTTGTATTATAAATATGGCTTTTTTAGTCTTTATAATCAGGTTGTTATTACCGTTTTAACGTGTCTAGTTAGGCTGGTCGATTGTTATGGTTTCAGGACAAGAGCCTTTTTTAGCTTTGTCAGCTTTGGCTAGTAGACTTGGTAAGGAGTCTGAAGTCTTAATGACCTCGGGCAAATTAATACGGATTTCACTCAATAAGCCTTTGGCACATTCTAAGCTCATTTTAGTGTGAGCACCTTTGCCAAAACTGGCATCAAAACTTTGGTTTAATTCACTTTTGGTGACATTTTTACCAATACGTTCATGAATAAAACCTTGTACCCATGCCGAGGCGTTTACCGCTTGGGTTAGCTGGGTTGCCAATAAAAAGTATTCGTTTGGATCTTGGCTGCGGCAAGTGCCGTGTTTCCACCATTGGTGTCGCTCTAAACAGGTTCCGTAGCGGGCGCTTGGCATGACTTCTTCTAAATTTTTACGAACCGATGGGTTAAGTTCAAACTCAGGATAAGTACAGAAATCGTTTGGCTGTAGTTTTACTGTGTTGCAATAGCCATAACGTGTGCCGCATTGCTGCTTATTCGGCCACAGTCCGTGCAGACTAAAGTGTTGCCATTGGGTCGACTCACTCGTTTGGCTTAACGCGTGGCATTCTGCTTTTCGGCTGCCATAGAGTTCACAAAACGTGCTTTGCCAGCTTAATGCCAACACATTGGCATCAAATTTTTCGCCTATTCGACATTGATCCCCTTGGCTCTTTTGCGTGACGCCATGCTCTTTAAGGCTATCTCGGTTTTTGGCTTTGATATCCGCTGCCGTGGTGGTTTGCGCGGGTTCGACTGCCGTTGCTGGTATTGATAGATTACTGCCTGCAATATTGGATTGATATTGGCCGCAAGCACCACTAATCCAGCGCATGGGCGATTTTATCGCATTGGTTCGCACTCGCAGCCAGTCGGGTTTTAAGCTGTTACCGAGGATTTCGAGTACAGGATAGCGCTCGCCAATATTGCTCTGCCACTGATCGGGATTGGTTTGTTTATTTTTTGATTGAAATAATTCACAGCGTTTATCGGCGATAAATTCTCCGCTCGCTGGCGCAGCAAAAGCGGGTATGACTGCAATGATTAGCGTACCGAATAGGCCGAATGCAGCAAGTAATACGCGCGGTGGGCGGTTAAGTAAACCTACTATCAGCCTAATTCGGCTGATCGTTAAACAGAATGTTTTTATCATTTAATGGAATCCTTTCTGCTACAGATAGTTGAGTCAATCCTGTGGTGCGCTGCGTTAATGGTACACATAAGCGTTATAAACTTAGAGGCTTATTTTATTGATCGTCATTTGTAGCGGCATTGCTCACGCTCTCCTAAATCGATGCTAGCCTTCGTCTGTATATGAGTTGAATCCACTAAGCTTTAGTTTTATGAAATGAAAAATCCCTTCAACCGTAACGGCTTGAGGGGATTTTTGTAGATTTACATTGTGGTTAACTTACATGCTCGGCATCTTTCTTTAGCTTGCGCGAGTAAACCAGTAAGTAGAGTGCGGGCAGGACAAATAGTGACAATAACGGTGCTGTTACCATGCCGCCAACCATAGGTGCGGCGATTTTTTGCATCACATCGTTACCCGAGCCAGCGCCCCACATAATGGGTAATAGACCAAAGAAGATGGTTGCGACCGTCATCGCTTTAGGGCGAATACGCATAACCGCACCTTCGATTAAGGCTTCTTTTAAATCGCTAACACAGTGGTAAGTGTCTTTTTCTTGCCGGTGCTTGATAGCGTTATTGAGATATACCAACATCACCACCCCAAACTCGGCGGCGACACCTGCTAGGGCAATCATACCCACGGCCACAGCTACTGAGATATTGTAATCGAGTAGATACAGCAGCCAAGTGCTGCCGACCAGCGCAAAGGGTAGGCTGAGCATGATAATGCTGGCCTGAATGGTGGAGCCGAATGTCATCATCAGCAGAATAAAAATAACTGCTAACGCCATGGGGATCACTTGTTTAAGCTTAGCATCTACGCGTTGCATATATTCATACTGCCCTGCGAAAGTATAGCTGTAGCGCGGAGGTACTTTCAGTTCGGCATTTAAAGCTTGCTTAGCGGTGGCAATATATTCGCCAATAGAAGTACCTTCAATATCGATAAATACCCAAGAGATTAAACGACCGTTTTCACTGCTGAGCATAGGCGCACCATCAGTGATTTCAATATCCGCTAAATTTCGCAGTGGCAAGTAATGCCCAGATTTAGTGATGACAGGTAACTCACGTAGTTTCTCGATATTATCGCGTAGCTCACGGGGGTAGCGTAGATTGATGGGGTAACGCTCAGCACCCTGTATCGATTCACCAATATCCATGCCGCCAATGGCGTAACGCACCACATCTTGAATATCCTGTAAGGTCATACCGTAACGCGCTGCCACATCCAGTTTTGGGCTGATATCAATATAGCGCCCACCGCCACTGCGTTCAGCATAGGCCGATTTGGTGTGTGGCACCTTACTCAAAATTGCTTCAATTTGAGTACCTATTCTTTGCAGCTCGTTGACATCGGCCCCAGTAATCTTAAGCCCAACAGGGGTTTTTATCCCCGTTGAGAGCATATCGATACGAGTTTTGATAGGTTGCACCCAAGCATTAGTGATTCCCGGCACTTTGACCGTTTGTTGCAGCTGGGCAATGATGCCATCTAAAGTCATGCCTTCACGCCATTCGTTATGGGGCTTGAGCATGATTGTCGTTTCAAGCATGGTCAGTGGCGCGGGATCGGTGGCGGTTTCGGCGCGGCCTGCTTTGCCGAATACGCGAGCGACTTCGGGGACTGTTTTGATTAACCGGTCAGTTTGTTGTAACACTTCGGCAGCTTTACTGGCGCTGACACCGGGTAGTGTTGTTGGCATATAGAGTAAATCGCCTTCTTCAAGAGCAGGCATAAACTCACTCCCCATACGAGTCATTGGGTACCAAGCACTGGCGAGTGCGACTAACGCTAAAATTAACGTGACCTTAGGAAATTTCAACACCAGTTTTAGTGACGGCTCATAAAGTGCAATCAAGAAACGGCTAATAGGATTACTGCGTTCGCTGGGGATTTTACCGCGGATAAAATAACCCATCAAAATGGGTACTAAGGTTATCGATAAAAAAGCTGCCGCGGCCATAGCAAAGGTTTTTGTGTAAGCCAATGGCGCGAATAATCGACCTTCTTGCGCCTCGAGCGCAAACACGGGCACAAAGCTTAAGGTGATAATGATCAATGAGAAAAATAGTGCAGGGCCGACTTCAATTGAGGCTTCGGTGACGATACGCCAATGTTCTTTAGTATCAGGCTCGCGATTATTATCTGCCTTAAAATGCTCTAAATGCTTGTGCAAGTTTTCGATCATCACAATCGCACCATCCACCACAGCGCCGATAGCAATAGCAATGCCGCCAAGACTCATGATATTGGCGTTAACACCCATCTTATTCATCACGATAAAGGCGATTAGGATAGATAGCGGCAGAGTTATTACCGCCACGAGCGTGGATCGTGCATGTAGTAAAAATAGTAAACAGACTAAACCAACCACTAACATTTCTTCGACGACTTTACTAAAGAGGTTGTCGACGGACTCAAGAATTAAATGGGATCTGTCATAGGTAGGAATAATCTCAACGCCTTCTGGCAGACCGGCTTTGAGTTCTTCGAGTTTTGCTTTCACCGCATCAATTGTCGCTAAGGCGTTTTCGCCGTAACGCATCACTACAATTCCGCCAACGACTTCACCTTCACCATCGAGTTCGGCAATGCCGCGGCGTGAGGCTGGGCCTTTACGCACAGTAGCCACATCTTTGAGTGATAAACCTGTACCAGCAGGGCTGGTGATGCCAAGGGGAATTTCACGAAAATCTTCCAAGGTTTGGCGATAACCTTTGGCGCGTACCATGTATTCAGCTTCGGCCATCTCGATCACTGAGCCGCCGGCTTCGCTGTTAGCTCTATCGATGGCTTGTTTAATGCTGGCGATATCGAGCTTATAGACCGCCATTTTATCGGGCTCAAGCACTATCTGATAAGTCTGCTCCATGCCGCCTACGGTAGCGACTTCTGACACGCCCGCTACGCTTTGTAGCTCTAATTTAAGATACCAATCCTGTAGACTTTTGAGTTGTGATAAATCTAAATTTCCGGAGCGATCGACCAGCGCATATTCATACACCCAACCCACGCCTGATGCATCTGGGCCAAGAGATGGCTGCACGTTTTGTGGCAAGCGGCTGCTGATTTGGCTCAAGTATTCGAGCACTCGTGAACGTGCCCAGTAGATGTCAGTGCCATCTTCAAAAATCACATACACATAAGAGTCACCGAACATGGAATAGCCACGTACAGTTTTGGCACCGGGTACGGCTAACATGGCGGTCGACAAAGGATAGGTGACTTGTTCTTCTACCAATTTTGGTGCTTGACCCGGATAAGGGGTTTTAATGATCACTTGTACGTCGGATAAATCTGGCAGCGCATCGAGCGGCGTTTTACGCAGCTCCTGTACGCCCCAGACCGTGATCATGATGGCAATAATTAGCACCATAAATCGCTGCCTAATGGACGCTTCAATAATATATTTCAACATATCGCGCTCCTAGTGCTGATGACCGCTGCTTAAACGCATTAAGCTGCCCTTGAGACTGGCTTCTGAGTCGAGTAAAAACTGCCCCGAAATTACCACCCGCTCACCTTCATGCAGGCCTGAAATAATCTCGGCCTTGCCTTGGCTCATCATGCCAACAGTGACTTGTTTAGCGGTAAAACTGTCATCGGCTTGTTTAACGATTACGCGGTTTTCTTTACCCGTTTGAATTAAGGCTTCCTGCGGGACCACCAGTACATTTTCATGTGGCCCGCCAAATAGCGAAACCTTAGCGAGGGTTTTGGGTCTTAAATCTACCTTAGTATTGTTGAGCACTACCCGTACTCGAAGGCTACGAGTCACTGGATCAAGTTCGGGATAGATGTAATCGATAGTGCCTTCAATACCGTTAATATTCATGGCGGGAACGGCAATTTCGGCCTTTTGCCCTTTGGCAATCCAGCTTTGCTCGTTCTCAAACACGTCAGCAATTACCCACACTTTAGAAAGATCCACCACCGACATCACCTCGGTTGAGGGCTGAATATACATGCCATCACGTACATCGAGTGCTTTGACAATTCCCTCTTGGCGCGCATAAAAAGGTACTCGATATTGTGTTTGTTTTGATTCGGTTAATTGTTTGATTTGTTTATCATTAAACCCAAGAAAAGATAATCGTAAACCTGCGTCGCGAACCAGACCTTTATAGCGCTCTTGTCCGTTTGTTGTAGCGGTATCCATCGCCAGTAGATAATCATTTTGCGCATTGATTAAATCGGGAGAGTAGATCTCATAAAGTAGCTGATCTTTCTTAATGGTATCGCCAACTGACTTGATCATCAGCTTTTCAATCCAGCCAGTAACACGGGCATGGATATGGGTAATTTGACTTTCGTCATAGTCGACCTGACCAACGGTTTCGACAAATTTCCATAGTGTGTCGCGTTCAACTTTTGCGACTTTAAGCGCTAGCGCTTGCTGCATACTGCCAGAAACATTGATGTTGATTTCTTGGGTATTACCACCGGTTTCGACTTTCTCTAAATTCATGCCACAGATAGGGCAAGTGCCGGGCACATCACTAATGATGTGGGCGTGCATAGGGCAAACGTACTTGATTGTTATCACGTTATCTGCAGCTTTGACTAAGCTGTCGGCCTTAGGTGCAGGAGTGTCAAATACCAGACTTGAAGACTTAGTGGCTAAGGTTGGTCGGTGCTCTGCGTTTTGGTGCTCAGCAGCTTGATGCTCAGTATGCTTATCTGTCGGGCTAGCGACAGCTTGTTGCTCAACTAAAAACATATTGCACTGAGGGCAGCGGCCGGGCTCATGGCTGATCACTTCTGGATGCATTGGGCAAGTATAAGTTTTTACTTGATTTATAACGTTCGCCTGCGGCGCATGTTCATGGCTGTTAGCTTGGTGTGCAGCAGTTTGATCTGTACTTGCAAGTTGTGCATGACTCAACCAAGGCGTACTAATAAGTATGCTACTCAATAGTAGTACGGTCTTAGGGGCTTGTTTTTTTACGTTGTTAAATGGATTCATATGCCTCATCTCCGGCCTAGCTTAGTGGTGTTCGTGCGCGTTGTGCAGCGTACCTTCAGCTATTTTTTCATCCGTCGCTTTGGGCTCTAAGTCCATACCACATTTAGGGCAAGTATCGCCTTTTGTGCCAACCACTTCGGGGTGCATAGGGCAAATATAGGTTTGCGCTTGCAATTGTGGACTTAGATTACCGTGCTGATGTTCGTGTGGCGCGGCCGTGGCAAACACACTGGTATTGATAAGCAGTAATGTCATTAAGGCGAGGTTAGTTAGGTTTTTCATATTATTCACTCCATCGGATTACTAGCCGAAGATTAAGTCCATAAAACATCGATGAGCCTTGTAGATTAAAGCTATTTGCTTTGATTTACAGATTGATGCCATAACTTGGCATTTGGCGCAGTGATCAATATTTTTCTGAACGTGGGTGCATAATTTAATAATAAGGCACCACAATAAACGGCAGAAACTTGCGTTAATTTGGTTGTCGTTTTAGCTTGATTACTTCGCGTTTTTTAATGGCTGATTTGCCGATTAAAAGCAAAGTAGAGCTAGGCTATCGGTGGTTTAAAGGCCGAAGACAAAGAGATAGAGTGGAAATGAGGCATAGGAGTGGCCATTGCGGTATCGCTCATGCTCACACTTGGCCAGAGGTGTGGGCTGAATAGAGTGCCAGCGACTGAAATCGTCAAACAATGCCCACAATCATTTGAACATGATGTGGTGCCATCACAGCAATGCTGTTTCGCGCCGGGAAGCATTGTCTCGTTACAGCAATCCGCGTTGGCTATTGAATGTGAGTCAGAACTGTTCTCTGTGTTCATCTGCATCACTGTATGATGCATTTTTTGACTTGAAGCCTTATGGTTTATTGCACTCATGTCCATAGTGTGCGGCACCATGGCGTGACCATTAGACACAACACTTTGCCCGACGAGTGCGAGTAAAGTGAATACGACTAAAAAGTAACGACCGAGTGTGTGATGCATAAGTATCCCAGATGATGAACGGCTCGATTCTAGCATAGCGATATTATTCTGTAATGGGTTAGCTCACGTTTTAGCATAACCAATAGATATTTATTCTCAATAGACCCTGCAGCAGTCAATTATTTATGCCTATTTTTGCATTAATCTAATACTCCGCACCATAATAAATGTGTCGTCAGTCACATTTAAGTATTCTATAAATAAGATTTAACTTAAGCGCATTTAATTCGAATGTTAATCATTAAAATAAACTCCCCGTGTTTTATTTCGATTAGGTGGATGTAAATATCCATGTATTACGCCGTTTGTTAGAGGGTTTCTGCTTGTTACTACTGTAATAGTTAGATCTAGATCTCACTTTACGCTTTTAAACGTCATTCAATGGTTAAATTTTGGCTTAGAATCAAATTTCTAATAAATAAAAGAATATAAACTAGACTTATAAAAACTAAATTTATCAATTTCGGAGAATAGAGTGATGAACTGGCGTGCACTGTTTAAACCTAGCGCAAAATATTCAATCCTAGCATTACTGGTCGTGGGTATTGT
Organism: Shewanella morhuae; assembly: GCF_900156405.1. Taxonomy (GTDB): domain Bacteria; phylum Pseudomonadota; class Gammaproteobacteria; order Enterobacterales; family Shewanellaceae; genus Shewanella; species Shewanella morhuae. The sequence continues at coordinate 209,609 of NZ_FTNN01000003.1, read as the reverse complement.
TGTCGGAGTTGTGGGCTACTTTGCCACCCAAACGACCTTACACGCTACCAGCCAAGATGCATTTTGTATGAGCTGCCATAGCCAACACTCATTGAAAAATGAGGTGATGTCATCTCCCCATGGTAACAACCGTGTGGGTATTGTGGTGCAGTGTCAGCAATGTCACATTGCACAGGAACCATTCCAATATTTGAAGAAAAAGATCATCGTTTCTAAAGACGTTATCGGCTTCTTAATGATTGATGGTTTTAATACTCAAGCTTGGTTAGATGAAAACCGTAAAGAGCAAGCTGAACTCGCACGTGATTATTTGCGCTCAATTGATTCTTCAACGTGCCAAAATTGTCATAATCGTATTTATGAAAACCAATCAGAAAATATGAGCAAAATGGCAGTGAGAATGCACAGCAACAATTTTAAGAAAGCGCCAGAAGATAGAAAAACCTGTATCGACTGTCATAAAGGTGTGGCTCACCCTTATCCTAAAGGATAAATTTTAGTGCAAGATCACTCTGAGTAATTACCATAAAAAAACCCTCTTACCGAGGGTTTTTTATTATTTATAATATAGGTTAAACCGCATTAGCCAGTACTCGCTGTCGATAGGTGAGCAAACTAAAAATGCCAAAGATAAATACCTGTAAATAATCTTGCTTCGTTAATGGCAGCAAGGTTTTAAACAACATATGGAAAATAGCAACCTGAAAACAATGCATCATGCAGGTAATACCAAGCAGGATATTCAAAATAATCGCGACATTGCCGTCAAAAGGGATTACTAAGTTATAGGCCATCATCAGCCAAGCAATAAGCGTGATGGCTTTACCTACATTAATCAACAAGGGCATGGTTTTCATCTTCTATAGGCTCAGTCGTATTTGCAGATTGATATTGATACAAGCGATAACTGACTTGCCCTGTATGCTTTTCTTTTAAAGCTTGCCAGTGAGATGGTATTGCTAATTGTGTCAATTCCGCTTCAACTTCGACATAAATCAATGCGCCATCATTGAGCCAGCCTTGGGTGTCGAGCAGTTGAGTCGTCTTTTCTGCCAATCCCTTGCGAAATGGCGGGTCGATAAACACTAGGTCAAAACCCTGATCGCAGCCTTGTTGTAACACCATTAATGTGTCGGCGTTGAGCACTTCGGCCTTATCGCATTTAAGGGTTTGAAGATTTTCTTTTAGCTGCAAAGCCGCGCCACGTTGTAACTCGATAATTTTAGCGTAATTTGCATAACGCGATAGGGATTCGAGCGCCAATGCGCCACTCCCGCCAAAACAGTCAAGTACACGAGCATTAACAACGCTGTTAGCTAACCAGTTAAAAAGTGTTTCGCGCACTCTATCTGGCGTTGGCCTTAAACCATCGAGATCCTGAATAGGCAAACGACGCGAACGCCATTGTCCACCAATGATCCGCACCTGACCACTACCAAGCTGACTTTTAGTCGATTGATTTTTTATCGAACGATGATTGGCCAAAGTGCCCCCGTGATTTTGCCTGAAGAAAGAAAGTGGTAGACTATGCCACCTTAATAAAGGCCGCTATTTTATATCAAAGTCTCACCAAAAGGTGAGAAGGCTGAGTGAGCTTAGCTAATTGCCGACTTTTTGGACGTAATTTCCGAGGCAATCTGGTATAACATCAGGGTCTTATTCAAAATTCAACACTGAAGTAGAGCGCTGGGATCACACATGGCAAAGAAAGGTTTTTTCTCTTGGTTTCGTAAAGATAAGTCACAAGATGAGGTCGTCGCTGAAACTCCAGTCGTTACTCCCACACAAGACGCTGAAAAAGCACCGTCTGTAGAGCAGGAACAAGTAGAGGCGCAGCGTTTAGCTATTGAAACAGCAGCAAAGCTGGCCGCAGAGCAGTTAGCTGCCGAGCAGACGCAAGCCAAAGTAGAAGCAGAACGTATTGCCCACGAGCAAGCACAAATCAACGCTCAGCGTATAGCTGAGCAACAAGCAAAAGCAGCACACTTGGCGGCAGCACAGTTAGAGGCTGAACAAGCTGCAGCAGAATTTACTGCAAATAAGTTAGCCGCAGAACAATTAGCTCAAGAGCAAGCCCAAATTGAAGTAGAGCGTTTAGCGGAACAACAAGCGCAAGTAGCACGTAAGGCGGCTGCTCAGCTAGAAGCTGAACAAGCTGCAGCGGAATTTACTGCTGAGAAGCTAGCCGCAGAACAACTAGCTCAAGAGCAAGCCCAAATTGAAGCCGAGCATTTAGCGCAAGCACAAGTAGCACGTAAGGCGGCCGCACAGTTAGAGGCTGAACAAGCTGCAGCAGAATTTACTGCTGAGAAGCTAGCCGTAGAACAATTAGCTCAAGAGCAAGCCCAAATTGAAGTAGAGCGTTTAGCGGAACAACAAGCGCAAATCACAGCCGCTGAAGAAGTGGAACGTGTTAGCCAAGCTTTAGTAGCAGAACAGCTTACCGCAGAGCTTGAACAAGTTGTTGAGCTTGTAGCAGAATTACAACCTGAGCCGCAGGCTAGGCCGGTTAAAGAAGGCTTGTTTGCGCGTCTAAAACGCGGATTGATGCGTACCAGTGAGAATATCGGTAGTGGTTTTATCGGGCTATTTCGCGGTAAAAAAATTGATGATGACTTATTTGAAGAGCTAGAAGAGCAGTTATTAATCGCCGATGTTGGCGTTGAAACGACTACGCGTCTTATTAAAAACTTAACAGAACATGCGTCACGTAAACAATTAAAAGATGCCGAAGCGTTATACGAGTTATTGCGTGATGAGTTGCAAAAAACACTTGACCCTGTCGCCATTCCGTTAGTGCCAGATAATGCGAATGGGCCATTTGTAATTTTAATGGTGGGCGTCAATGGTGTGGGTAAAACGACCACTATCGGCAAAATGGCCAAGCAATACCAAAGCCAAGGTAAATCGGTGATGTTAGCTGCGGGCGATACTTTCCGTGCCGCCGCGGTTGAGCAGCTACAAGTTTGGGGACAACGTAACGACATTACTGTGATTGCCCAGCATACGGGCGCAGATAGTGCTTCGGTATTGTTTGATGCCTTACAAGCCGCCAAAGCGCGTAAAGTCGATGTATTGATTGCCGACACCGCGGGTCGTTTGCAAAATAAAGCGCATCTAATGGAAGAATTGAAGAAAGTTGTGCGAGTAATGAAAAAGCTCGACCCCGATACACCACATGAGGTCATGCTGACATTAGATGCCAGCACGGGGCAAAATGCGATTAGCCAAGCGCAATTGTTCCAAGAAGCTGTAGGGGTAACGGGAATTACCATCAGTAAGTTAGATGGAACAGCTAAGGGCGGCGTAGTGTTTGCGATTGCCGACAAGTTTAATATCCCCATCCGTTATATCGGTGTTGGTGAGCAAATTGATGATTTACGCCCCTTTAATTCGAAAGAATTTATCGACGCCTTGTTCACTCAAGAAAAAGCGGATAGCTAATTTATGATTGATTTTCAGCAGGTCAGTAAGATTTATCCTGGCGGCCAAATGGCGCTGGAAGATGTCAATTTTCATCTGCAACAGGGTGAAATGGCATTTTTAACCGGCCACTCAGGTGCGGGTAAAAGTACGCTGTTGAAGTTAATTACGGTTATTGAACGCGCGACCACTGGCCGTGTGGCGATTAATGGCCATGATATCGCCCATTTGAGTGCCAAACATGTGCCGTACTTACGCCGCAATATTGGTATGATTTTTCAAAATCATCATCTTTTAATGGATAGAAGTGTTTTTGATAATGTCGCCTTACCGCTGGTGATTGAAGGTTTTTCCCATGGTGAGATACGTAAGCGTGTGGCTGGTGCCCTCGACATGGTGGGGTTATATGGCAAAGAGCGGCATAACCCGATCATGTTGTCAGGTGGTGAGCAGCAACGTGTCGGTATTGCCCGCGCGATTGTGAATAAGCCGCTTTTACTGCTTGCTGACGAACCAACGGGTAACTTAGATCCTAAGTTATCGATGGATATTTTACGTCTATTTGAAACCTTTAATGATGCCGGCACAAGCGTGCTTATCGCCACTCACGATTTGGGATTAATTGCGCGGATGAAGTACCGTACTTTTACGCTTAAACAGGGACGTATGTTAGGCGCACAAGAGTTAGATCATAGTGTGCATGCACGTAGTACAACGCTCAATAGAGGTGAAGGTCTATGAGCAATAGCGCAAAATTAACTCGTAGTAAATTGCCTCTGTCGGGACGATTCGTGATGTTTTTTATTCGACATGCGCAACAAGCCATGGCGAGTTTAGGTGAACTCTGGCGTAATCCAATATCCTCTGTGATGACAATGGCGGTACTCGGTGTGAGTTTGAGTTTACCGGCGGCATTACAGGTATTGGTTAAAAATGCTGAAACCATTACTAGCTCGTGGAATAGTGCCGCTGAGATATCCTTATTTATTGATGATAATCGCAGTGAACAAACAATCCAGAGTCTATTAACTCGTATTGGTACTTATTCTGAAGTTGATAAGGTGCGGTATATCGATAAAAACCAAGCCCTAGAAGAGTTTCAACGCCTTTCTGGATTTGGTGAAGCCTTAGCCTATTTGGATAAAAACCCCTTACCAGCCGTGATTACGGTGACCCCTACGAAGCGATATTCAACGCCAGTGGGAGCCCGGGAATTATTAACTAAGCTAGAGCGTGAACCTGAGATTAGTTTTGGCCGTTTAGATATTGAATGGTTAGAGCGTTTACAAGCTGTGGTTCGTGTGCTTGAGCGGACTGTAATGGCGATTGCAGCTCTTCTCATTTTGGCCGTGGTATTGGTGATTGGTAATACAATTCGTCTCGCGATTATGAATCGACGTAGCGAAATCGAAGTGATGAAATTAGTCGGTGCAACCGAAGCTTTTATCCAGCGTCCTTTCCTTTATACGGGTATTTGGTATGGGGTAATTGGTGGCATACTAGCTTGGCTTATCATTAACTTATTGGTGTGGTATCTCGATTCGGCGTTGGCAGAATTGTTGGGGCTTTACGGCAGTCAGCTTGAAATGAAATCACTGACGTTTACTGAGTTATTGCAATTAGTCGGTTTAGCATCATTTTTAGGCTGGTTAGGGTCGTATTTATCGGTTCGTCAACATTTACGTGCCATTGAACCGTCGTAACCCGGTTAACCTTCGACGTTAATAAATAGCAAAAAAGTCACTAAAAAAAGCGATGGTGATGAACTTTTTTTCACTTGATATGTCTATTTTAACGAGTTAAAAAGGCTATCGGTAAACGCGCTAAGGTTGACATAGTCTGTCAATTAGCCGATAGTTCATCAGCTTATTCTTGTGGTATTTTGTTAGAGAGCTCAAGAATACACTCGTAAGTAGTCTGATAAAATGTAGGAGAGCGAATGACCTTTCAAACGCAATCAATGGCACTGACTGTCCCACAGGGCGCCAGTAGCTTAGAAGCTTATATCAATTCAGTGACTAGCATCAGCATGCTGGATGCTGAGGCTGAGTATGAGTTAGCCAAGCGTTTGCAGGAAACAGGCGATCTGCAGGCGGCGAAGCAACTGATTATGTCGCACTTACGTTTTGTTGTGCATGTCGCAAAAGGCTACTCAGGCTACGGTCTGCCACAGGCTGACTTGATCCAAGAAGGCAACATAGGTTTGATGAAAGCGGTTAAACGCTTCGATCCTGATGTTGGCGTGCGTCTGGTGTCTTTTGCTGTTCACTGGATCAAAGCTGAAATACATGAATATGTGCTGAAAAACTGGCGCATTGTTAAAGTTGCCACCACTAAAGCGCAACGTAAGTTATTCTTTAATATCCGTAAAGCTAAAACTCGCTTAGGTTGGTTCAGCGATGCTGAAGTCAGCATGGTGGCTGAAAATCTCGGGGTTTCTAAAGCTGACGTGACCGAAATGGAATCACGTATGGCGGCGCAGGATCCTGCATTTGATTTGACTAATGATCAAGATGAGGAGCATGACTTTGCTCCTGTGCATTATCTAGAAGATCATTCGTCAGATTTAGCGGAGAATATTGAAAACGACAACTGGGAATCCGATTCTCAAGGTCGTTTATTATCGGCGATTAAAACCTTAGATGAGCGTAGCCAGCATATTCTGCGCGCTCGTTGGTTAGATGATAATAAAACGACACTGCAAGAACTGGCAGAAACCTATCAAGTGTCGGCTGAACGTATTCGCCAACTTGAGAAAAATGCCATGAATAAACTAAAAGCGTGTATGGAAATCTAAGTCGCATCACTCATTAAGCGAAGTGATTTCAGACATAAAAAAACCTGCTACGGCAGGTTTTTTTATGTCTGAAATTCGTGTTAAAAATTAGCCTTGAATAAGGTTAGCAATCAGTGATTTTCGGTTCACTTTCAGCCCTGTCTGCTCACTACTTTCTGGCCATGGGTAATAGTGTCTTGGACGTTTGAAACGGGCGATTTTATCGGCGAGGAATAACTCGAGTTCGCTGGTTATCGCCTCAGGCTGACGGGCTAAACTACCGCGAATAATGGCGGCAGGAAGGTGACCAAATTTGTCGTCAGGGATAGCGAAAACGATAGCATCGTCTATTTGCGGGTGCAGCTTAAGCGCGGCTTCAATTTCTTCTGGCTGGATATTTTCGCCACCGCTGATAAACATATTATCGACGCGGCCGAGGATGCGTAGATTGCCATTTTCATCCCATTCACCCCTGTCTTTGGTATAAAACCAGCCATCTTGATCAACGCACGTTTGTATTCCATCGGCAGTGAGGTAGCCCATAAATAGACAAGCGCCGCGCACCCAAATAACACCGTCTTCGATTTTAAGCTCACGTTTCGGGAGTAATTTGCCACTGCTGCCGTCGCTTAAGGCGAGCCCCGTGGTGATTTGTGAGCCCATTTCTGTCATGCCGTAACTGGTGTAGCTGGCAATATTACACTGCTTAAGTTGCGTGAGTAAGTCGAGTGAGACGGCGCCGCCACCGAGTAATAAGGCTTTGATGCTTTTAAGCTTGCTACTGGTGTCGGTTAATAGTTTATTCAGCTGTGCAGGAACCAGAGATAGATGGCTTAGTTTATCTTGGTCAATCTGTTGGCTTAGACTAAGTGCATGATCTGGCATAACAACACAAGCGCCGACTAAGGCGCAGCGATTTAATATTGCCAGACCACCAATGTGGAATAAGGGGAGTGAGAGTAACCAAGCATCTTCTTGTTCTAGCGCGATTAAGCTGCGAGCACCCTCAGCGTTTGCAATATGGTTAGCTAGGCAATGAACAGCTGCTTTGGGGAAACCACTGGAGCCAGAGGTTAAAATCACATTGGCAGGACGTAACACATCGACAGGTTGAGGTAAGTTGGTGCTAACGCATTCAAAATCTAACGCTAATAGACGACAGTGTTGTAACCCTGTATTTTCCTGACTCCAAAAATAGCATATCTGATGACTATCGATTAAACCTTGGATCTGCGTTAGGGGGAAACGTGGTGAGATAGGGAAAAAGATTGCCCCGATATCAATACAGGCCCAGTAGAGGCAAATCATCTCCAGATTATTACTGGCAACGCAAGCGAGGGATTGGCCTTGGCTGATACCCGCAGCACTTAGCTGCTGATTAAGTGCGATAACGCGCTGGCTTAATTCAGAGTAACTAATGTGTTGTCCTGCCTGCTTGATGGCCGTTTGCTGTGGAAACATAAGCGCGGCTTGGTGTACAGGTGACAATATTAGCGGTGGCGATAGGTAGGTATTTGGCAAGCTATCTTTCCTCACCCTTAGCGATACTAGAATCACTTTGCAGTGTTAAATCAAGGGTGTGTTGCACAATAAGCTCAAGTTGCGCCAGTGTCAGGCAGTGTTTTTTACCCGATGATATTAATAAATCTTGGCTAAAGGCACTTAGAGTATCTAACCCAGGGGTTTCATCGGGAGTGAAGATGGCAGCTAAATGAGCTAGATCGTGAATACCTAAGCTGCTTTCAAGGCATGAACTAATAATACAACGCACGCCATAGCTCTGCGCTGTATCGATTAAATCAGCGAGCCTTTCGACAGTGCCGAGCAACATAGGTTTAATCACCAGTGCCGTCAGACCCTTTTGCATCTTAAATTGATACGCGGGATCATTAAGCGACTCATCGAGGGCATATGGCATGCCAATCGCTTGATAAAATCCCACACTATCCTTTGGGTTTTGGCAAGGTTCTTCAATGTATTCAATAGAATCTAGGGGGAGGCACGCAGCAAATTCGATCGCTTGCTCAAGTGTAAAACCTTGATTTGCGTCTAAACGCAATTTGAGATCGGGGCGGGTACGTAGAATGCCATAAATGAGTTTAAGCTCATCTTCAATTGAGGCCTGAGCCACTTTCACTTTCACTGAGTGAACGTCCACGCCAAGCGCTGCAATTTTGTTATCGAGTAAGTCTGTACCTGTATCCGTAGGATGATAAATCAAAGGGACGGTAGCAGTTTGTGGACGAATAGCATCAAGTTTACCCGACAGCTTGGCATGTAATAGACTTAGACCGAAAGCTAAGGAAGGGTAAGCGCTCGTGTTAGCATATTCCAGCAATCTGTCGATATGCTGACCGCAGAGCTGCGGTAATAACTCAACTAAAGAGTGTTGCACTTGAGCCAGCGATTCGCGGCTAAATCCGACTAAAGCTTGCTGATTGATATCAACGCCTGAGAGTGGCGCAATATCAACTTCGACTTGTCGATACTCGCCTTCAATACTTATACAGGCTTGCAGCACTAATCCCGCTCGGTGATCAATTCGTTGCTTGCCTACTGGCAGCAACACGTCGAGCGGTAGTCGATATTGATACAGGTTAAGCGAGCTTAAGATCATATGTTTCCTACATTTTAATACTATTAACCTAGCAGCTTAACTAGCGTTGAGACTAATACCTCTGGAGCCGCTTGGTGTATGTTGTGTCCAGCACCATTGATGCGGTGGACGAGAATGGGCACATGTAATTGCCACTCTTGAGCGAGGGCGTGAAACTTAGCATCTTGACTGCCGGCAAAGAAATGGCATTCACAGGCAAGCTGTGAAGGTACATCCCATAATGAAACTTGGCGCGCCAATGAGGTGGCTAAGAATACTTGTTTAAGTATTTGCTTAGGATGCATGTTCAATATATGAGTTCGATACTCGATTAAGCTTTTTATTTTGGCGGCGGTCATATCGGCAAATACGGGCTGCTGATACCACAAGCTTAAAAAATCTTTACTATTAAGATTGAGCAAACGTTCGGCCCACTGGGCATCACTTTGGCTTCTGGTGTGTTTTTCCTGCTGATCTTTAAGCCCTGGATGGCAGGACTCGAGGTTAAGACTCAATAATCGCTGCGGATAGGCCCTAGCAAGATGCAGGGCGATGCGCCCCCCTAATGAATAACCGTAGAGATGGAACATCTCAGTATTAAGTTTAAGGCTATCAAGTCGCGTCATTATGTCTTGCGTGCAAAAGTTAAAATCAAACTTAGCCTCAGTCGCCCCCTCAGCTTGATTATCCCCATGGCCCGGCAGATCCAGACAAATACAATGAAAGTGCTGACTCAACGTAGGCATTAACGACAACCAGTCGACCTTAGTGCCTAAAAAGCCATGTAGTAGCACTAAAATGGGTAATGAAGCGTCACCGTAACGGGCCATAATTGGCATTAGCTTTGTTTCACCCATAGGTTGAGCGCAGCGATTTGATCGCTAGCTTGGTTTTGGCTCACGTTGACCTCAATGATCGAAGCCCCCTGAAAATCTAGCGCCTCATTGTAGCTATCTTGAAAGTCGGCTAAATTATCCACTTGATTATAGGGCAAATTAAACATGGCTGCGGCATAACCAAATTCTAAGCCGTGGCTGAGTCGATAATAATCACTACGAATTTGCTCATTAGGCACGGGCAGTAAGTTGAAAATATTACCGCCATCGTTATTGAGAATGACGATGACTAACGGGCTGGTTAAACTTTTTGCGATTGCCAGCGAGTTGAGATCGTGCAATTGCGATAAATCACCAATGATCAAACTCGTGGGTTTGCTTGCGTGAGCCGCAATGCCACATGCTGTAGCAAGTAAACCATCAATCCCTGATGCGCCACGATTGGTGAAGGTGGTCGCTGTACAGCAACTTACGGGGGCATACATGTCGTACAAACGTACAGGTAGGCTGTTACCAATAAAAAGCTGTTGTTCTAATGGGCGTGTATTGGCAATCGCACGGACTACTTGTGCTTCACCAAATTCACCATGATCGATATTGCGCACAAATAAGTTATGCAATTCATCGTTATAGGTAATTAAAGTATTTGCCCAGTTTGCAGAGGATGAACGATACCAGTTCAATGCGGCAAACTGTCCTGCATTAGCATGCCAAAGGTGTTTAGTATTGTGGCTCGGGTCGAGCCGGTTTTGCTCGGGTAAAATTTGCCAGTAACTATGCCAATTTTGTTCGGCTAAATATCCAATCAAGCGTTTTGATAATAAACGACCGCCAAATACCAGTACGCGATCGGCCTCTTGTAATAAATTGCGCGCCCTTGGGTGTTGCAACAGTTGGTCGATATTACCTATGACAGCAGGATGCTGGCGCAGTTGTGACTGTGCATCGGTGAGAAGCGGCCAGCCAATTTTTTGCGACAAGGTAATGAGCAGCTGTGGATCTTGCTCTGGCGTAAGCGTACCAACAACAATGACACCTTTACCGTGGACGAACCGCATGATGGCATCGTCACTTGGACTGCTCTGCTGAGAACTCTTGCCATATTGAGTATAAGGTTGCGTGAGTTGCAGCCAATTGTGCAGCGGTTTTAAATAGGGCGATTCTGCATCGAGGATAGTGCTCCCGAGTTCACTCGGATATAAAGGCTCACGGTACATACAGTTAACGTGTACTGGACGAGTTTGATTCGCTATTGCCTCATCTATGGTAGTGAGCAAAGCTTGCGGTGCAATGTGTGTATCCGGTGTAGGTAAATTCACTTGCATAGCATAATTGGCAAAAATACCGGGTTGAACTATGGCTTGATTGGCACCGCAGCCAAGTAATTCAGGCGGACGATCACCACTTAAAACAATTAAAGGCACATGGGTTAGCCAGGCTTCAACGATTGCGGGGTACAAGTTGGCGACGGCGGTACCCGATGTGGTAATAATCGCGACTGGTGCGCGGCTGGCTTTTGCTAGCCCTAAAGCCATAAAGCCGAGTCCACGTTCGTCGAAATGTAAATGACGCTGGAGCTTAGTTTGCTGGGCGGCGGCGAGGGTTAATGGCGTCGAGCGTGAGCCTGGTGCCATACACACATGTTGTACGCCAAGACGTGCTAATTCCTCAAGAATAAGGGCGCCCCAAATAAGATTAAGTGTGGCTGTATTTTCGGTCCGCATAGCTGAATCTATTAGGATAAAGATAGGCTTAGTGTAACGTGTTTGCGGCGTAAGATGTATGGTTGGCTTAACAATTTCGCCAAGGGTTATCTAGAGCATGAGCTGGTGCTTAAGCTAAGGCTGTATCATCTCTATATCGTATTTTTTACTCTTTTTTGCTAAACAATATGATCAACAATTTTTTTAATTTGCCCATTTAACCAAATTAAATCGTCATTTATGTTATTCGGTTGATTTTTTTGCACTAAGAATATTGCCGGTACTTCAGTTTCGGCATATAAACGTTCGGCCTCAAGTTGTGATAACTGACATGTATGTAATTCGGGGGTATCACTCGCCATTTCATAGACGACGCGATAGGGCAATAATGATAGCGCCTGACTTTCTCCGAGATATTCAAACAAACTTGAAATACTGGTAATGTTAATTTCAGTATTGAGTGTGATGCTATTTTTGAGGCAAAAATCTTGATAAGGGCTGAGTTTGCTATGCGAATTACCTAAATCGGTATTTACATAGGGATATTCTGCAATCGTTTCTAAGGTGATATCCCGCTTAAAGATAGGATGGTTGCTGCTAGCAATAAGATAAACTTTATCCATATTTTGCAGTGCCGTTGTTAAAAGCTTATCACCGAATGCGGCCACGTCTGCTGCACCTTTATTACAGCAAATACCTAACATAGTCTCGCCGTTAATAATATCTTGAGTGGTATGCATTGACCACGGAGTGATATTAATATGCATGAGTTTTTTTTCTTCTTTAATGGCCTGCATAAGCGGTTTTGGGAAAGCGTAGGCAATTAAACCTGGCGCAGAAATTTCCACGTGGGTTTTGACTAAATTAGTATTAGCTGCTCTGGCTTTATAAAACTTATCGGTACATTCAATTGCTTCTTTTGCTATTGGATATAAATGAGAAACAAACTCATTAGGGAAAAGTCCATATTTACGACGAATAAAAAGTTCATCACCAAAGATTTCACGCATATTTTTAAGGCTACGGCTAATCTTAGGCGCAGGAATATCGAGAGCTTTAGACACATAAGTTGCAGACTTGTTTTCATATAATGAAACAAGTATTTTCAAACTTAGAATATCGAGCCCATCAAGATTACTAATATGCATTTTTTATATCCCTTAAAATGGAGTAAATGCTTTAAACATTGATTGATTATGGCTCGGCTGAATAATATTAATGTGAAATGTATCTCAACTTCAAAACTATAGCTCCGTAATTAATAAAGGTTTTCTTATATTTATATTTTTCACATATTAAAAAATATAAAATATTATTTTTAATATGTTAATTCCGATTTTCAATATTTCAAATATTGAAAATGTAGCTTTCATATTCCGCTATCGAGATTTGCACTAAGTGACAATGAGGGTTGATTCTTAATTTGTTGTTTATTATTAGGTTGTTATTGTCAAGCGTGATCCTTGTCAAGTAAATAAGTTTGCTTCACGTTAATACTAAAGTTGTTTTAAAAAAGGTGATAACAAAAAATAAATAGGTTATTGGAGGCGTTATGAATACTTCAGTTATTCTCAGTTATGCGTTTATGTACTTTGTGCTGTTTGTCGCAGTTCCATTCGTTTTTGTCATGTTCGTCATGACCTGTATTAAGTTTTTTAAATCAGGTTCGGATGAGGCTGAACATCACGAAATAAAACTAAAACCCATGCTGTTTGATAAGAAAAGCTTTAGTTTTTTTAAATCATTAAAAACAGTAGTAGAAGGCAAGTATGATATTTTTTGTAATGTGCCATTAGATACAGTATTTGAGATGGATCAGCATGATGCTAGTTTAAATCATGATTATCGTCTCGATTATGTATTAATTGATCAGGACTCATCCGAAGTCAAAATGGTAATTAGTGATTCTAGTAAAGAAAATAACTCACTAATGAAAAAACTATTTAGTAAGTTCAATATTAACTTTATTGAGATGAATCAACAGAAATCGTGGGATGCACAAAGCCTTAAGCAAGCGCTAGCTGTCTGATTACGACCGTCGGGTTCGGATATTTCCGAACCCTGACACTCATCTTCGCCCTTCCCCAAATAAATGTGAGGACTCCTTAATGTCCAAAATAAAATGGCTGTGGTCGATTCGCTTGGGTGCAATTGCATTGCTTTTAAGCTTTAGTGCGATGAGCGCCGAATCTCCGCTTCAAATTAACAGTGATACAGCCTGTATGAAGTGTCACAAGCGTAACGGTTCAATGTTAGGCCATCATGGCCAAGATACGATGAAAATGTCCTGCTCAAGTTGTCATGGCGAGAAAGGGGATCACCCCAAAAAGCCAAATGACTTAGTTGTGTTTGGTCTGCAAGAAGGATCTGATCTTGATAAACAGCTTGCCGTTTGTCGCAAATGTCATACACCGAAAAAACTGAGCGCAGCAGAGTGGACACATAACGTACACGCTAAAAAAGTGCCTTGTGCTGCCTGCCATAAATTACATAGCGCAACCGATCCCATGGTTGAAATGACGCCAAAGGTTCGTAGTGAGTTGTGTAGCAGTTGCCACGCCGGCAAGCAGGAGTAAAGTCATGGAAAATTCAAAAAGAAGGTTTCTAAAGGGCACCTGTGCGTTATTAGCGGGTGCAACAGGCGCATCACTTCTTACCACAGTGAATGCCTCTGAAAGCGCTAAAGCCGGATCCGATATTAAGTATGCGATGGTTCACGATGAATCTAAGTGTATTGGATGCCGTGCATGTGAAGTGGCATGCCGTGAGGTGAATGATGTTCCCGAAGGTGTGTCTAGAATTCAAATTCTGCAGACAGGTCCCTTTGGTGAATACCCTAACCAGTTTTATCACTTTAGCCGCAAGTCTTGCCAGCATTGTGAAGATGCACCTTGCGTCAACGTGTGCCCAACAGGCGCCGCGTTTATTGATAAAGAAACCGGTATCGTTTCGGTTAATGCATGGAAATGTGTGGGTTGCCAATATTGTATTGCAGCTTGCCCTTATCAAGTTCGCTTTATTAATCCTGTCACCCACGCAGCGGATAAGTGTGATTTCTGCCGAGAAACTAACTTAGCCCAGGGTAAGCAACCTGCTTGTGTGGCCGCTTGCCCAACCAAGGCATTGGTGTTTGGTAATTTAAAAGATTCGACTTCTGAGATAGTACAAGTGCTGCGCGCTAATCCCACTCAACGCGCCAAAGTTGCCCTCGGAACGCGACCTAAGTTATTCCGTATTCTGGCGAAATCTGGGGAGGTAGTGCTATGAGTGCCTTACATTTTGATACCTTAGTGTGGCATTGGCCCATTGCTATTTACTTGTTTCTTGCAGGCGTTTCTGCAGGGGCGATGTTCTTCGCTGTATTGTTAAAACATTTTGTCTTAAAGCAAAACGCTTATAAATCGGGTTTTGTGCGCGCCGCTTGTATTATCGCGCCAGTGGCGGTAATGGCCGGATTAGGCATTTTGGTTGCTGACTTAACAAAACCTCTCGATTTTTGGAAGATTTTAGTGTTTTACAATCCTACATCTGTCATGTCGATGGGTGTACTTATTCTGCTGATTTATCAAGTATTCATGTTTATGTGGATTGGTTTAACCTTCCGTAAACCGGTTGATGATTGGTGTGAAACACGTTTTCCTATCGTGCTGAAGTTAACTGCATTACTGGCTCGGTTTGAGGCTGCCATCACGGGATTACTGGTGATCCTATCTTTGGCTTTGGGAGCTTACACGGGCTTTTTACTGTCGGCGTTACCTGGTTACCCCATGCTTAAAAACCCAGTATTGCCTTTATTGTTTTTAGTTTCTGGGCTTTCCTCTGGTGCAGCTGCGGCTTTACTCGGGGGCGTGTTGATGAATGGTAAGCCTGATGACAAAGAGGTGCACTTTATCCATAAAGTTGAGATCCCGTTGATCTTAGTTGAAATAGTATTGTTGTTTACCTTCTTTATGGGATTAGTGCTTACTGGTGGGCAAAGTAAGGTCGCAACCTTTAATGCCTTAGGTTATGGCTTCTGGGGATGGGTGTTCTGGGTCGGTATTGTCGGGTTCGGTTTATCAGGTCCTTTAGCGATGAATCTATTTATGACTTCAACATCGAAACGTAAATGGGCTTATGTCGCAGGGACGGCCTGCTTAAGTTTGCTCGGCGTTATATTGCTACGTAACTTTATCCTTTATACGGGGCAAATGACCATAGCCTAAAGCAGAGTCGTGTATCTCTGTAAGCATAATGATAAGAGTGGAAGGACATCGACAAATCGCGAAAACAGTATTTAAGGATAATATTGTAGATAAACCCTTGTGATGCTAGCTCTCAAGGACAAGTCTAGTCGCGATTTGTTGTGTAACAGGGAGGTCGCTGGGCAGGATGCCATTTTCTAGACTTGACTATTTTGCCCTGCCTCCAAATGGGCGTTGCCACCTTTATTTTTAGGGTGGCGTTTCTTGTTTTGGGGTAAATATAATTTATTCGCCGAGATTATTGATCCATTCACTCATAACCACATGGGTTTTGATTTTGATAATATCGGTATGAGTATCAATGTATTCACGGATCTCGTGTAAGCGGCGCATTGAAGGTGCGTTGACATAAACCAGTAAATCCATATCGCCAGAAATTCCACGGCAGGTAATTACTTCGGGTATCGCTTGAAAAACGTGTACTACGTCAGCACAGCGTGGACATTGATGCTGGATCTCGAAATAAGCCGATACGCCCTCTTTTTGTGATTCGCTCAATAGCACTTGATAGCCACGAATAACCCCAGTTTGTTCTAATTTTTTAATGCGCTCGGCCACTGCGCTGCGTGACAGGTTTACCTGTTCAGCAATATTCGACACGCTTTGACGTGCATCCTGACGCAGACTATGAATGATGGCGGTATCAAATTTATCCAAGGGTTACTCCAGTGAAAATGGTTGTTTTAAATCCATGTACTATTTTGCCATTAGTTTGAACAGCTAAAAATTGACTGATGTTTTCAGTTTGAAATATCACTCAACTTTAAATTAGCCGCCATTTTGACTGAGATACAGCCATTTACCGTGATTATGCTTGTTCTGGACGTGAGGAACACTGAAATTAACGGCAGATTGTGGGGCTAAATCTCACTATACTAGCAGCTCAAAAACCACAGAATACTAACAGATGAATTCAAATAGCGGAACTATAGGTCGTTGGCAAGGTGCTGGATTAATGGCGACCACTTTGCTTGGTACTGGGGTATTCATTTTACCTCAAATGACAATTGAAAAAGCGCAATCAGGCGCGCTAGTCGCGTGGATATTGCTTACTCTAGCCATTATTCCAGTGGCACTTGTCTTTGGTCGTTTAGCGAGTGTATTTCCCCATGCCGCTGGCCCCGCCTATTTTGTCGAAAAAGCCTTTGGCCGCACAGCAGGCCGAACCATAGGGTTGATCTTTTTGCTGGTGGTGCCGATGGGCGCGCCCGCAGCTATTTTAATGACTTTTCAGTTTGTAAACGCCTTAATACCTATATCGGGCTGGTCGAAGGTTGGTGTTGAGGTGCTAGTTATTTTTGGTTTGTTCCTGATTAACCTAAGGGGCATTCAAGTGTCGGCTAAGCTGCAATTTGGCCTGACACTGTGCATAGTTGCCGTGGTAATGGTGCTGTTTGGTGCAAATAGTTTTCAGCCAGGCCAGCTAACCACACTTGCTAGCCATGGTATGCCCGAAATGCCGACCGTAATGATGGCTGCTGGCATTGCTTTTTGGAGTTATTTGGGCATCGAAGCTATGACCCATCTCGCCGATGATTTTCGCCGCCCGCAACAAGATATGATCCCCGCGATGATGATGGGCACGATATTAGTAGGGGTTATTTATGTGGCTTGTACACTCTTACTCTTATTAGTTCCGACAGATAAAAGCGTTGCTATGATTGGTGTGTTTGATCAAGTACTTGGTGGTTATGGCGCGCAAGTTATTGGTATTTTAGGTATTGCCAGCGGGTTGGCTACAGTTAACGTATATGCCGCCAGTGCGGCTCGTTTAGTATGGAGCTTTAGTTGTGAGGGTATTTTGCCGCGCTTTTTTGCGGTAAAGAATGCCCACGGTGTTCCTATTCGCGCTTTAGCAGCATTGTTATCAGTAATGGCAAGTGTCATCGTGCTCACCTATATTTCTGGGCAAGAGCTTGAGCACCTTATCGCATGGAGCAATAGTGTGTTTGTGGTGATCTATCTGATGGCGATGTTAGCGGCAGCTAAGTTATTACCGCGGCATAATTGGCCGTTAGTGGCGCTCGGTTGTGTATTTTGCGTTGTGCTGGCCTTTGCGCTTGGCGCCAGCATGTCCTACGTGTTGGTATTAATATTAGTGGTGGCGCCATTCCTGTGGTGGCAAAAGAGCCACATTATCCGTAAGCAAAGTTTGACTGTACCAGAGTCATTACTGTGACCAGCAGGATTAAAACCTACTGGGTATGACTGGTTTCTATGGCGATATTGCGCATGTGGATTAATTCACTGTGTTTTAGATAGAGCAAATCAGCAGTGCGGCGAATAATTTGGTCTTCGTACTGGGATAACTGCCCATCGGCGTAGGCCAGTTGCCACATTGCGAGCAATAGTTGTTGCTTCTGCTCAAGGCTAAATTCAGCATTAATGGCGGTGGTGAACTCAAAGAGTGAAGTGGCGTTGCCTTGGACTCTTTTGGCTTCATCAATTAATACTTGCGCATCTGCTTGCGACATTGACAAGGTTTCGGTCAGTAATTTAGGTAATAACTCGGCTTCTTGTGGTGACAGTGTGTCATCGGCAAATACCACCTCAAGTAACATACTAGCTGCGGCGAGCTTAAGTTGATGCGCCTTGTCTTCAGGTGAAGCGGCTTGAGTATGCGCTTCAAGAAATCGTCTTAATTTTGCAATCATATATGGCGGCTCTTATGCTGGAGGAATATAGAGTAGAGTCGATTGAGGAATGAAAGTTCACCCTAAGTATCGAGCGCTTAGGGTGAGGGCATACCGAGTTAAAGCAGTGAGCTCAGACCTTTTGTGAGTAAATCTGAGGTACCTTCTGCGCCATTGGAGTCTAAGTAAGACTTGGCAATATTGATCATTGGCATAGCCAAGTCTTTAGAAATACCTAGTTTTTCAAAAGCATCAAATACCATTGCACTACTTTGTAGTGATGATCCTAAATTTCCCGCTTTTGATAACAAGCCAGATACACCTGAGGTTGAGTCTAGTGCAGGTGCTGCCGCTAATAGGCTGTCGGCGTTAGGGATGCTGGCAGCCAATGTTGAATAGTCTGTTGTACCAAGGCTAGATTGCGCTAAACCTAATAAACTGCCTAAACCACCCTCTGCCTGAGTTTGATTTAAACCTAGCTGTGACATAACGTTACCAACCAAATCATTTGATTGAGTTGCTGTTGCCGTCGCGAGCGTTTTCTCCGTTTTTGCTTGAGCTCCAGTTAAGTTATCTAGCCATCCCGCACTGGCGGGCGCTGCCAAAATACAAGTGCCAAGGAGGATAGACAGGGTAATAGTGTGTTTCATATGGAAGCGTCCTTTAATAGTTTACGCGCTAGTTCGTTGGACAGTTTAGCGGGTTTGCGGCTTTTG
The DNA here is from genome assembly GCF_900156405.1 of Shewanella morhuae. Taxonomy (GTDB): domain Bacteria; phylum Pseudomonadota; class Gammaproteobacteria; order Enterobacterales; family Shewanellaceae; genus Shewanella; species Shewanella morhuae. The sequence goes on along the minus strand of NZ_FTNN01000003.1, from coordinate 190,682 downwards.
TTGCAGTAGTTTTCTGTGATTAACAGTTCACACTGATGATTTCTATTGTGCATTACTAAGGGATTTTCGGTATCCTTAGCGGCAATTCTTAGTGTTAATTTATTTCAATTATTTGGAAAGTCGCATGTCACTATCCGCAATTTTGTCAGAAGCCTATAACTTCTTCCGTAATCATCTAGCACAACTCGCTATGTTGACTATGCCATTACTGTTGATCCAAGTGGGGATCCAGTTATGGTTAGGCATAGAGATGGGTAAAGTCGATTTAGAAAATCCACAGTTTGGTGCACCGCACATGATTGCGATGATGCTGTTATTGCTCACCTTTTCGGTACTTATTGCCGCAGTTACGTTGTTTTTAGAACTGCGCTCTCAGGGACACAATCCTTCTGCGGGCTTGGTACTTAAAGCCAGCTTGCCTTTTGTTCCACCACTATTATTGGCTGGGGTGTTTTCTGGCTTAGCAATCTTAGCCCCGGTCATGCTGTTTGCTGCCTTTGGACCTTTATGGCTGATTGGATTGGTCATTAGTTTTTATCTTTTTGCCCGATTAGCTTACGTCAACTTTATGGTTGTGGTCGAACGCTTAACCCCATTAGAGGCCATTAAGGGAAGCTTTAGTTTTAGCGGTCCTATTGTGCTGAAAACGATTGCGCTATTAATGCTATATCTACCACTTTCCGTTATCGGCAGTCAGCTATCTGGATTTGCTGCAATGGGTGGGTTTCCGCTACAAATGTTGATGGATACCATTATGTCTTTCATTGGCTTATTCGTTAACGTCGCGTTATTTCGCTTATATATGGTGTCGAAAAAGCCTAATGTTGCATAGTACACATCCAATCTAGTTTGTAGGGAATCACTCATGGGGATGAAAGCGGTCATTAAGGATAGTGAATTTATCCAAGATTTTTCGGCCTCTTTGAGTGATGATTATCTCAAGGCAAAAAGCTATGTGCAGGATGTGCCGACCCAGTCGCTGCTGCACATTCGTAGCTTTACTCATAAACTTGCTGAGTTACTCGGGCAAGATAAGCAAGTCGCGTTCGCGAGTCCAAATTTATACGATAGAATCGAACAACTTAACCAGCAACGCGTTATCGATGTTAAAACTACTCGCGCGCTACATCGATTGCGTGCCGACGGTAATCGCGGCGCTCACCCTGAAAAGTATCATCTCACCCAAGAGCAATTACTCGCGCTCGCGCAAAAATCCATTAAAGATGCCTTGGCCTTAGTTGAGCATTTGTACCCAAAGGTGAAGAGGTACGCGGCATCTCAATACTGTTATGAAGCGTCTGACGCTATGACGGCCAAAGATTTATGCTATCGCGCTATTATGGAAAACGATGCACACGCGCAATATCTAGTGGGGATATCCTTTAAAACCAAGGCGCTAATGCTTAAAGAGCAAGAATCGCTCAAAGAACAAACGTTACTTAAAGAGCAAACGCTTGTGATAACCGCAGGCCCAGCATCAAGTGCCGATGTATCCGCTATCTCCCAGGCCAATAGTGCTTCTCATCTGAGTGCAACAGACTGTTTCTCCCGTGCAGCTTATTGGTTTTCCCTGGCGGCCCCTAGAAATATGGAGGCCTTGCATGAGCACGGCGTGGCATTAATCCACGGATATCAAGGTACACCAGAGGTGGCTGAGGGTGAAAAAGCGATTGCCACCGCAGCCGAGGCTGGAATCGTCAATGCGATGGCGTTGTTGGGATATTTTTATCTTGTCGGCAGTGAGTCGTTTCAACCCGATAGTCAGTTAGCGCAGCATTACTTACAACGCGCGGCAGATGGCGAACAAGCCGAAGCTATGGCTAATTTAGGTGTGCTGCATTACCAGCAAAAAAATCTTACTCAAGCCCATTATTTTATCAGCAAAGCCGCGCAAGCGGGTTATCCCCATGCTCAATACCATTTGGCCTTAATGTTGGCTAATGGCGATGGCTGCACGCGGGATGTTATAGCAAGCGAGCATTGGATGGCTGAAGCTGCAGAGCAAGGACAACTAGATGCCATGCTTATGCGCGCGCAACATATGCTTAATGATGATAATGCCTTTGGCAACGATTTGACTCAGGCAGAGGATTATCTGCGTCAAGTCATTAAATACAGTTACAGTGTTGCTGCCATGATCGAGCTAAGCATGGCATTAGCCGACGGTATGCTAGGGCGAATCGATGTGGTGGGGGCAGCGGCTTTGCTTAAATTAGCACGACAAAATGCCAATAAAAAAGAGGCCGATATTATCGAGCCCCTTCGGCAGTCACTTGCATTACAGATTGAAAATGTGTTGAAAGTAACGCAAGACCCTGCAGAAATTCACAGCCTCAAACACGCGCAGACTTTACTCTCGCAAACTTAACTCTAATTCGTTTAAGTTAGTGTTCGTCTTCTTTATGCTCAAAAGTCCGCCCTTGTTGGCGCATTCGATGGGTTTCTCTCGCATTAGACTCTCTGACAATATTAGCTGAGCTGTAAACGTGACCTTGTGGCTCTTCAGTCATGTAGTCATGTTGATTAGCGCTTGCCTGTGCTTGGTTAAATTTTGCTACCTGACGCACCATATAGAAACGGCTAAATAACACTAAACAGCCGAGGGCAATAGCCCCAAATAGGAGAACGAAGGGTAATAAAAATAACGATAAACAAATTAGACTCAGACTAACCGCCATCGCTAACCAAGCCCGAGGGCCAGAAATTCGTGTCTGCATTGGACTGCGTTGGAACTGTTGATAAATCATGCGAACTCCTCGATAAGCAGTGGACATTTAGTGTGCAATAGCGAGTATGTTTAGGTCACGTTAATATTGCTTAATTTACTTTATTTTACTTTGAAACTCATTCATCGTTAAATATTTGCTTTATTTGTGAGTTAAAAATAATTTGAGTTATCAACTATGGTTTTGTTGGTTGTGTATAAGTTTTATAAAAATCTTTCTGCTGGAAATGTGAGCACCGTCTTTCTTAACTGTACAAAATATGGGACAATTTAGTCTAAATTAAGCTTTAGTTTTAATGTAAAAAGTCGCCTTGTAATATTAACTATAAATATTAGCTAAACCCGTTTAGACACAGCTCAACCCGTTCAGACACCCTATTTCTCAATGCTTTGTTAATAAATTAGACACCAACATGAACTCATATTCGCTCAAGCAAAAAATTCTGTTCTCCGTTGTGGTAGCCCTTTCACTCGTGATTGGTTTGTTGTCATGGCAAAGTTATTCCAGCCAAAAATCCCAGCTGTTGCAAAATAGCCTAGAGCAAGTACAACGCTTAGGTGATCAACAAGCCGAGCGTATTCAAGAATGGTTAGTAAGCAAACAAGATATTATGGGAGCACTGGCGAGTAAGGTTGAAGGCGATACGCTTAATACACTGCAACAGGCACAGGTATCTGGCCGTTTTCAGTTAACTTATTTTGGCTCTCAAACTGGGCAAATGCATGATTCAGATCCCAGCATTGATCGTAGCGGTTATGACCCACGCAGCCGTCCTTGGTATCAACAAGCCGCTAGTGCACGTGCGCCTATTTTAACTAAGCCTTATGTGGATGTTGCTTATAATATTTTAGTGGTAACGATGGCACAACCCACGTCTCAAGGTGTTGTCGGCGGAGACTTATCTATCGCAAGCCTTGTCGATGGTGTTAATCGGATGAAATTACCAGCCAATGGTTATGCCATCATGATGCACAAAGACGGCACGGTGATCGCTTATAAAGATCAAGCGAAGACGATGAAACCGATAAGTGAAATCGATGATGAGCTTAATCGCAGTTTACCGGAGCAGAGCCGCAAGGCGGGTGCACTGTTACCGATGTATTTTGACAATGAAGGCCGCGATAAGCTGGTATGGAGTGTTGATATTCCCAATACTGAATGGGAATTAGTACTCGTGCTTGATAAAGCAACCTTAGAGGCCCCGCTGTCTAGCCTATTACTGACTCAGCTAGGATTAGCGGCACTGGTGTTACTCTTGAGTGTATTAGCCATTTCTTGGTTAGTGAATGTGCTTTTAGGTCCTTTAGGGCGAGTATCGCAAGCGTTGGCGCGTATCGCTGATGGTAATGGTGATTTAACGCAACGTATCTCTGTCGATACTCAAGATGAAGTAGGTGTACTTGCAGATAGTTTTAACCGTTTCGTCGGTAGCCAGCACCAATTAATTAGCCATATTCGTCAACTGGCCAGTGAGTTAGATGCTGATGCGGAGCGCAGTTTAGTCACCACGCAAACCTCAGTAAATGAATTACAGCGTCAGCAGCAGGAAGTCGCCATGGTCGCAACAGCTGTGACTGAAATGGCGAGTGCCACTAATGAAATTGCGGCTAATGCCGAGAATACCGCAACGGCAGCGCAGCAATCTGCTACGAGTAGCTTACAGGGTAAAGAGTTAGTAAATAAAACCCGTAACTCAATTAACTCTTTGGCTGATGAAGTTGCTCAAGCAACAGATGTGATTGAAGATTTGAGTCGTCATGCACAATCCATTTCGAGTATTTTAGCAACAATTCAAGGAATTGCAGAACAGACTAACTTATTGGCGCTTAACGCAGCCATTGAGGCGGCTCGTGCTGGAGAGCAAGGCCGTGGCTTTGCAGTTGTAGCTGATGAAGTACGAGTATTATCGCGCCGCACTCAAGATTCGACCCAAGAAGTGCATACAACTATTGAAACCTTGCAACGTACTACGGCTAGAGCTGTGAGCTTGATGGAAAGTAGCCAGAAACTAGCCGGTAACAGTGTTGGCGATGCCAATGCGGCCGCGAAGGCGCTAGAAGAGATTACGCAAGCGGTTAATGTTATTTCAGATATGGCCAGCCAAATTGCCACCGCAGCGGAAGAGCAAACTCAAGTAACGAGTGAAATTACTCAAAATACGGTTGCGATTAAAGATGTTACGGATGAAATAAGCGCATCTGCGATGTCAGATTTAGCACAGGCTAGAGCGTTGAAAGCCCGCGCAAATGATTTAAAGGCTCAAGTAGCGACCTTTATTCTATGATCTAAGTAGATAGCGCAGTCGGACAATTATTATTTTTTAATTTTAAAGTGCCATATAAATTTATGGCACTTTTTTATTATACCAGCACAACGTTTCTTGTAAGTGTTTTAACTTTTTAGATACCTTATGTTTAAATTTAGATGAGTTACAATTTATTTTATATAGACGCTTTTTAAGTGGGTCTTTTGACTGCGATAAATTTTGTTTCAACGACTCACCTTTACTGGTGATAGTGGAATTATGAACTATATTTTTATGTATCTAAGTAAACTAACCGTGACTAAAAATAGTGGTTTTATTTTTAGTTAGTCTAATTACCTGATGTTTATTAGTGAACAATATTATGAACTCATATTCTTTAAAAAATAAAATCCTATTTTCGGTTATTATCGCGCTCTGCGCGGTTATTTTACTATTATCTTGGCAGAGTTACTCTAGCCAAAAGAAAGCACTACTAGAGGCGAACTTACAGCAAGCTCAACGGATTGGAGATCAGCAAGCTCTGTTGATTAGTAAGTGGCTTGAAAGTCATCAGCAAATTATTAAAAGTATCGTGGGACAGCCCGGTTATGATATTGCACAGGCAATAAAACAAGCTAAGCAGTCTGGAGGATTTGAATCAACCTATTTTGGTGAGTCAAACGGTAATATGCGGGACTCAGAGCCGGCAACTGACTATACCAACTTTGATCCTCGCACCCGCCCTTGGTATCAAGCCGCGGTGCAAGCGGGTAAAAGCATACTAACTCAACCTTATCTCGATAGTGCCTTCAATATTTTAGTGGTGACTTTAGCTGAACCCGTCGTAGGTGGTGTGGTGGCAGGAGATTTATCCATTAATATGCTCATCGAAGAAATCAATCAGATGAAGTTACCTGCAAACGGTTATGCCATCATGGTGCATAAAGACGGCACGGTTATCGCCTATAAAGATCAAACTAAGACGTTGAAACCGATAAGTGATATCGATAACGATCTTAATCGTGGTTTACCAGAGCAGAGCCGTAAGGCTGGTACCTTGTTACCGATGTATTTTGAAAGTGAGTCCCGTGACAAACTCGTTTGGGCCGTTGATATACCCAACACTGACTGGGAGTTGGTATTAGTGCTCGATAAAGAGACGTTAAACGCGCCACTTTCTAGCCTGTTACTTACCCAACTTGGATTATCGGCACTGGTGTTGATCGTGAGTGTGTTAGCTATATCTTGGTTAGTAAATGTGCTTTTAGGGCCTTTAGGTCACGTATCAAAAGCTCTCGCTCGCATTGCCGATGGTAATGGTGATTTAACGCAACGTATCTCTGTCGATACTCACGATGAAGTGGGTATGCTTGCCGATAGCTTTAACCGTTTTGTGGGTAGTCAACATCAGTTAATTAGTCATATCCGTCAACTGGCCAGCGAATTAGATACTGATGCAGAGCGTAGTTTAGTGACTACGCAAAACTCAGTAAATGAATTACAACGTCAGCAGCAAGAGGTGGCTATGGTCGCGACAGCTGTGACTGAAATGGCGAGTGCCACTAATGAAATTGCGGCTAATGCTGAGAATACTGCCACGGCAGCACAGCAATCGGCTATGAGTAGCTTGCAGGGTAAAGAGTTAGTGAATAAAACCCGTAACTCTATCAATTCTCTCGCCGATGAAGTGACTCAAGCAACGGATGTAATTGAAGATTTGAGCCGCCATGCGCAGTCAATTTCGAGTATTTTAGCGACGATTCAAGGGATTGCAGAACAGACCAATTTATTGGCACTTAACGCAGCGATTGAAGCCGCTCGTGCTGGTGACCAAGGCCGAGGGTTTGCGGTTGTGGCTGATGAAGTGCGGGTGTTGTCGCGCCGTACTCAAGACTCGACTCAAGAAGTACATACTACGATTGAAACCTTGCAGCGTACTACTGCCAGAGCCGTGAGCTTGATGGAAAGTAGTCAGAAATTAGCTGGAAACAGTGTTGGCGATGCTAATGCGGCGGCGAAAGCGCTAGAAGAGATTACCCAAGCGGTTAACGTTATTTCAGATATGGCCAGCCAAATCGCCACCGCTGCGGAAGAGCAAACCCAAGTCACGGGTGAAATTACTCAAAATACGGTTGCGATTAAAGATGTAACTGATGAAATCAGCGCATCAGCGATGTCAGACTTAGCACAGGCTAGAGCATTGAAAGCTCGTGCAAATGATTTGAAAGCCCAGGTAGCGACCTTTATTTTATAGCGTTACCGTTGTTTCGTTATGGCTAATGTTATGCCGTATAAAAGGCCCGATAATAACCATATTATCGGGCCTTTTTGTATCGATACTCACGGCGATATTCTCTTTTAATGATTCTCACCGTGTGCCGTTATTCTCCCACTAGACTATCAAGCGAGGAGTTGCCAAGCGGGTTAAATAAGGCGGCTATGCTCTGACAAATGGTTTCTCTAATCCATTTGTGCCCTTGATCTTCATTATTTCTTTGGTGCCATAACAGTACATAGGCCATGGGCATAAACTTGAAGGGTAATGGCAATAGTTTGAGTGGATAAAGTTGACAGGCATGGCGAGCAAAGCTCGATGGCAACGTGAAGATCAAATTGCTGTGAGCACATACACTGGCGGCACCATAAAAGTCAGGTACTGTCGTACTGATTTGCCGTCTATGTCCAAGGTCGGCAAGAAAGTAATCTAGCGCCCACCAATCGTTGCCTTCACAACGAACCTGAACATGGGCCATATCAAGGTAGAGTGCTAAAGTCCACTGTTCTGAAGTCAGTGCTGTCATTAGTGGGTGGTTTTCACGCACTAAGCATACTTGCTGATCGGTAAATAATGTCTGATAAGCAATGCCTTCGGGCAGGCGATCGACTTGAAAATCGGACAATGGATGTAGATCTCGTCCTGAAATACCAAAGTCAATTTGCCCTTGCTGCAAATCTTGCATCGATTTCTCGGTCCAGACGTAGGAGTCGAGTTTGACGTTAGGTGCGGTGGTCAGCATAGGGCCAATAAAATACGGAATTAAGGTTTCATAGGCGCTTTCGACCATGGCAAAGGAAAATTGCCGATTACTACTGGCGGGATTAAAGGTCGGAGGCTGAGTTAATTGATACAAATCTTGTAATATATTCGGCAGTTTTTGTCCGAGTATAAGAGCATGTGCTGTAGGTTTTAAGCCATGGGCGGTACGCTGAAATAGCGGATCGTCTAAGGTTTCTCTAAGGCGGCTTAAGCTCTTACTGAGTGCGGATTGGCTTATGTGTAAGCGGCTTGCGGCGCGGGTCACGCTTTGCTCTTCTAGTAGAACTTTGAGTATGACGAGTAAGTTAAGATCGATTCTGGCTAAGTTGTCAATATTCAAAGATATTCCTCAGAGGAAATTTACTTTGGAAATTATACCATTTCTATTCATACCTTGAGTTAATTAAAATAACGCCCACTAAAATATTGTTCATTGTTTAACTGAGATGATTTATGCGGCGCAATCTGTTACCTATCTTGATGTCTATGGTGCTTCTTAGCCCATTAGCTATCGATATCTACTTACCTTCAATGCCAACTATGGCGACAGAATTCGCTGTATCTGCCAGTGACGTGCAATCCACACTGGTTTTATTTTTATTTGCTATGGGCTTAGGGCAAGTCTTAATTGGGCCATTGGCAGACCGTTATGGCCGTCGTCCTGTGGCGATATTTGGCGTATTACTTTATGGCGCAAGTAGCCTTCTTGCCGCTGCTGCTATCGAGTTTCATTGGTTACAGATTGCCCGTCTATTACAAGGGCTGGCTGCCTGTTCTACGTCAATTGTAGTATTTAGCGCAGTACGCGATTGTTACTCTCAAAAAGAGGGTGCCAAGATTTACAGCTACTTAAATGGTGCGATTTGCGTGATCCCCGCATTAGCACCGACGTTAGGTGGTTTACTGGCCCTGCAATTTGGTTGGCGCTCAACTTTCATTTTCATGATGTTATATGCCATGTTGATGATGATTGTTGTTGGTTATCGTTTACCTGAGACTCGTCCTGCGAATACCGTCACCACTGGCCCACTTTATCGTTGGAGCCGATATAAACCTGTACTAGGTAATACTCACTTTTTATTTTATGCCTTGGCTTGCATGTCAGCGATGGCGGCTATTTTAAGTTATGTGTCTTATGCACCAGTATGGTTAATTGGTCATTTAGGGGTTTCTGAACTCACCTTTAGTGGCCTATTTGGGCTTAATGCAGTGTTTAACATTGTCGCCTGTTTTGCTGCGCCAATAGTGATACGTAAGCTAGGTAATCGTCCGACGGTGGTGTTGGCGCTTTCTTTATTGATTCTTTCTTCACTTGCGGTAGTGGCGGCTCAACTATTTGGCCCGAGTTCGGGTATCGCTGCTGCGTTTGCCTTTATGCTACCAATGATGTTGTTATGTGTTGGGTTTGCCTTTTTGCTCGGCCCTGCAACCAGTATGGCACTATCGGCTTTTGGTGAGCGAGCAGGAACGGCTGCGGCGATGTTAGGCTTTATTCAAATGAGCGGCGCATCAATTTTAGCTGGGCTGGTACAACAAACTGATCTGATTGCGCCTTATGCAATCGCATTAGTAATGGGCGTATCTTCCATCGGGTTGTTATTGATGATGACGTTGAGTCGATTCGATCATTGGCATCAAGAGCAGCTTACAGCAGAGCATTAGTCCATCGTATTTTTGGTAATTCAGTACACCCTTTACTCACAGTTTGTTTGACCGCAGGCTGTGGGTATTTTTTATTGTGTCTTTTCACGCTTTATCCTTTGGTATACTTGTCGTTAGATTTGTTTATCTGAGGCTGCCGCTTGTCCCGTCATTATTGTATTACTTGCCGTTATCCGCAGAATGCGTGCCTATGCGCCAGTATTCAGCCCATTTCCCCAACCACTCAGCTGGTGGTGTTGCAACATCCAAGTGAAGTAGAACATAAAAAGAATAGTGTGCGGATATTGAGCCTTGTCGTACCTAAAACTCTCGTTTACGTGGGGGAATTTCCGGCTGATTTTGCGGATTTGCAGCAATATTTAACTGCGTGTAATAAACCGATTTATCTCGTTTATCCTTCGACATCTAGTGTGAGCGTGGAAGAGCAACATATTAACTCAGATTGTGTGTTGTTATTGCTTGATGGTACTTGGCGTAAGGCGTTTAAAATATTGCAGCTTAATCCTTGGTTGCTCCAGTATCCCGCGGTGCATTTGGCGCAAGGATATGAGTCACGCTATCGCATCCGTAAATCAAGCCGCAGTGATAGTTTATCTACCTTAGAGGCGTGTGCTTATATGTTAAATGCCCTCGAACCCGCGCTCGACATTCAACCATTGACGAAGGCATTCGATGCTATGGTTACGCTGCGGATTAAGGCAATGCCAAGTGCGGTGCAGGCACGTTATTTAGCACCAAACACAGTGAATGGCAAACAATCGTCAACTTAAGTTTGCAATTTGGGAGTTTTGATAGTGTATCGATGCGCTGAGGTATTTTAATAAGTGTTTTTGAGATTGCGTACGCATTAAATTTGTTAAAATCTTATTCAGATCACGCTAACTTAAGATGGAATAAGGTTTAATAACGTCGATTCATTTGTACTATAAATGATGATAGATAGCCCTGCCAGCCAATTGCTTTGCAGGGGAGTGATGCCATAGTTTTTTTGTTAAATGGTGTGCTGGTAGGGCTATCGCGTTAATTCCAGTATTAGTTATCAATCGATAGCGGTGTCGTTTAGGCTAAGCATTTTTGGGTAAAAAAAGCCTGGGTGAAGTGTTCAACCGTGCTAGGATAACCAAATAAAAAACCTTGCCCAAAACCTTGCCCCATTCCCGTCATTATGTCTTTTTGTTGCTGTGTTTCTATTCCTTCGGCAATGAAGTTAATCTCCAGAGCTTGCGCGAGTTGTATTATAGCATTGTAGAGTTTTTGTCCTGATGCTTCGTTTAAAAGTAGGGCAAACTCAGCATCAATTTTCACACTATCAATAGGTAACGTTCCTAGGCGACTAAGGGAAGACAAGCCGGTGCCAAAATCATCGATGGCAATACTCACTCCAAGCGCTTTAATACGATTGAGTGTGGCTCTTGCTTGTTCTGGCTGGCGCAACAATGCCGACTCGGTAATTTCTAAAATCAGGGCTTCGGCGGGTAAATTTGCCATGGTTAAGGCATTTATAACCTGCTCAATAAAATCGACATGTTCTAACTGCAGCGGTGACACATTAACTGACACTCTAAAGGTCGATTGGTGGTGTTGACGCCAGAGTGCGGCTTGTAAACAAGCTTGTTCTAACACCCATTGCCCGACACTGACAATCAATCCTGTTTCTTCTAGCAAAGAAATAAAATTGGCTGCTTCATAATATTCAGTTGGCGATCTTTGCCATCGCAGTAGTGCTTCAGCTGCAATGGTCTGATTTGTCTGTAAATCCACTATGCATTGATAGGCAAGAGTGAACTGTTTTAAGCTGTGTGCATGTCTTAGGTTATTAATAAGCTGTAATTTTAGCTCAGCAGCTTGGCTCATCGCTTTGTCGTAAAAGACTAAATGTGGCTGGCTTTTTTTAGCGCAATACATGGCGGTATCGGCGAGGCTAATTAACTGTGAGGCCTGGTCGCTATGGGTTGGGTATAGAGCTATACCGATGCTGGTGCCAAGGAAAAATTTTTGCCCTTCAATTTCAAAAGGGCTGTCGAACAAGCTGAGAATTTGCTCTGCAAATAGTTGAATTTCTTCTTTGCAGCTACAGTCTTGTAACACTAAGGTAAACTCATCTCCGCCCATGCGCGCAATATCGGCTTTTTCAATACAGCCGCCTTCGAGCCTTGCTGCAACCAGCTGTAATACCTTATCGCCCATGGCATGACCAAAACTATCATTAATATTTTTGAAACCATTGAGATCTAAAAACATTAACGCGCCAAGTGTAAGCGGATCAGTTTTGAGCTTTTCGAGGGCACTATGAAGTATTTGCTTAATATGAAACCGATTCGGCAATCCAGTTAAAGTATCGTACATGGCACGAGTCGTGAGCTGAGTTTCAAGCAGTTTTTTCGTGCTGATGTCACTAAAAATGTTCACATGATAGTGTTCATTGTTATGGGTGACAATTTTTCGACTGCTCTGCCAAGCAGGAAAATGATTACCATCTGAGCGGCGTTTCCATATTTCGCCTTGCCAAAAACCTCTTTGTTTTAGGGCCTGTCGGCAATCGTTTTCATCGCTACCAGCTAGATGACGAACATCTAAAAACTCTGGTGTATTATCGATCATTTGCTCGGCGCTATAACCGCAAATGCGACACATCGCTTTATTCACTGCTAAAATACGGTTATCAGCGTCAGTGATATAAACGGCTTCGGCACTTTCTTCTAAGGTGGTTGATATAATTTCTTTAGGAATATGCGCAAAACCATCTGACACGATTTCACGTACCTGATTACGGCGGTTTAATGCTTGTAGCTCCACCAGAACAACAGTTTGCTGCTGTAGAGTACAGTGATATAAGTTGATGCGTGACGGGAGTTCGGTACCTTGTTGGCTGAGATGCAACCAGTTGAACGCTATATTTTTACCCGCAATTGCTTCGAGTATCATTTCTCTTGAGTATTCAACACTGTTGCGGCCTGATGATTGAATTCGGGGTGAAAAATCATAGGGAGTTGCATTGATAAACGCGTCGTATTTAGTCTCAAAATAATTAAGCGTGGCTCTATTCGCGCTAATAAAGCTAAAGCCTTGAATTAATGCTAAGGGAGTTTTATGGGGGTGCGCTTGCCAGAGTGACAGCTTTTGTTGCAATACCGGATCGTCGGTACTGAGTTTATTCAATAAATGTTGCCATCTGATCATATCAGCATACTCCCTTAGCGACTCTTAAGGCCACTCCCCCTTCCATAGGTATTTCGTTTATAACGAAATTTAATAAATAATACATTATTTATTAAACATTAAAAATCAATATAATGCTGTTTTTACTCAAAAATAAAATTAGAAGGTATAGTTTAAAATGCTTATATAGGTATATTTTTAATAAATTTGTTCGATATTCTTACTGAGGTTAGTTTCATGCTATGTTTGCCACCGGTCACGCAATTAGACTTTATTGTTCAGCAACGCTATGTGTCAACAAAGGAGGCTCGTTATGGCGTATTTATTTAATGTATTTATGTTGTCAGTTTTATTCTTTAGCGTTCAGCTATCAGTGGCTAACGCAGCAGATACGCCTAAACCAGTATTAACGCTAGAACAAAAGGCGGATAAGGCTCGGGTAGATTCTCAGTTATTGGAACAAGCACAATTAGAAAAGGCGCGTCAGGCATCCAAAGATGCTGCTGAACGAGCAGATAAAATTAAACAAAAATCTCAAACTAATGATTGGGCAACGCAGCAAAAACGTAAAGCGCAGCAACAGTCTGTGGAGCGAGAGACTCGCGAACAAAAATATTTACGAGAAGCAAAAGAGGCTGCGACACAAGAGCATAAAATTCCTAAACCGTAACTATCACGTATCGGGCACAAGAGTCGGCAGTATTTGTCGGTTCGTATTATAAAAGCCGTTGAGTCATATTGTTTTTTGCAACCACAACTTTTTAACTGCTCATACATCGCTATAGTAAGCGACTCTAATCATTGGTAAAATGTCTTAACTTTGCATAAATAAGCTATTAGCGAGCTAGTGCGATTGCTATTTTTGATAACGTAGATATGTCGGTATCTGTAAATCATTTACATCGTAGTGATGTTGCGATGGCAAAATAAAAGGATAGGGTTCAGGTAATTGTGCCACCCGGCAAGCCCAATATAACCATGGATTTTCAGGATCGCTGGCTAATACTTTATCGGCCCGCTCAAAATAAGGCTGTAACTGTTGTAAGCTTTGCGGTGGCATCAGCTGGCTTGCACTGCGTTTCAATGTGGTGAGCGCCAATGCCATATGTTGATCCATCAAGTCTAGATTAAGGCCGCGCCAACAAGATTCAATCGACCAACCATAGGGCTTACTTCTGTTATCAAGACGTAACCCAAGGCGCCCATTTCATACATAGCTTTAAGATCACGCTGCACTGAGCGTTTACCTGCATCTTGGGTGCGGTTTACGAGCCGTTCGACTAATTCATTGACGGATATTTTTCGTGGTGCGCGCGGAATTAGGCTGAGTAAGGTGACTTGACGCTGAAAATTAGGCTGCATATTGGGCCAATAGTCTGACAGGGATAACAGTATGATAATCAAAAGCTGCGACAACATGTGTCGCAGCTTTTTTTATTAGAAATTGAGTTATGGAAGAGGGTTAACGCTTTATCAGCGTTTGAAGATTATTTATAGGGTGCTGACTTGAAGATCGGCCCACTTGGTGCCTGGTGCATTATGGTAAAGAGTCGCTAGAACATCGAATGCTCCCTCAGACCAAGAACCAAACTGAGGCTCAAAATGTTGGTACATGCCCATACCGTGCGCTAACTCATGCATTACTGTTTGTGTGTTCCATTTGCAACCGTGGTTATTTCCCATATTGGTCCAAATCAGATTTTCTTTGCTGTAGGTATAACCGGTCTTGTCCCACAGGATTTGTAAAGCACCACTGAAAGGCGCTATGGATGAGTTAGCGCACATATTCTGGGCATTGTTGGAATATTGCTTATCATAGTAGCCAGAATCAATTGAAAGAATCATACCGCCTTCTGATAAGTTATTTTGTGCCATGAAAAAGGCTTTATCAAAAGTACCATTACCCATATTCTCATCGGACGCATTTGTGTCCCGATATTGCTGTACGTCCCAGGTCAGTATTTTAAAATCGGTGAAAATATCACCTAAACGTGACTCTAATTGAGCGACACCATCAATCAATGTTTGAGGTGGATTAGCACCGTCAATGGAGACAAAGTATAAGGGGATTTGAGTTTCTGTAGACCAACGCAAAACACCATCACCTAGATAGTAAGTGACTGCCTCAGGTGTTTTCATTAACAGTTCACTGGTCGCACTGTCAGGGTAATTTTGATTGGCTGAATTTGTGTTCCTAGCCAATGAGAGTACCTGTTCAGTCGTTAGGTTCTCTGCATTATCATCGCCACCACCACAAGCTGTTAAGGCGATAATGGAGGCTGATAAAAAAGTTAGTGCTAATGGTTTCATTATTTTATTTCATGTCGTTCAATGATTAAGATGCGGGCAGTGTATATTTTTATTTTATAAAAACAAGTGGTTAGATTTTTAAAGCTATCATTATAACTATTGTTGTTTTATAACAGCCTAATGACAATGTTCATTTTTCTGTGTCCTTTTTTCTGTGTCATTTTTTAGGCTGCACCCAAAATAGATGCTATCGATTACACCCATTTTTGTTAATGCTGCCTTCAAACTCTAGGTGAAAGATAAAGACCTCACTAGCTTGAGCTTACGAAAGCTTTAGCTTACAAAAAATCAGCTTGAGCTGAGCTATTTGTACTTGATTTGTTAAATGATTTGCTTTCATATGTGGATATTTACAGCAAGGAGCGAACAAGATGAAGCGCACGCTATCGGCTCTTGTATTGGCAATGGGACTTTTGAATCCCTTAAGCCAAGCACAGGCCACCACGGCAGAAGACATTAAGAGTTTCACGCTAGATAACGGCATGAAAATCATGGTGCTAGAAGATGCCTCAATTCCCAATGCCAACATGTATTTGTTTTGGAAAGTCGGTTCACGTAACGAAGTGCCCGGCATTACCGGTATTTCACATTTTTTCGAGCACATGATGTTTAACGGTTCAAAAAAGTATGGCCCGAAAATGTTCGACCGTACTATGGAAGCCGCAGGTGGCGCGAACAATGCGTATACCACTGAAGACATGACGGTTTATACCGATTGGTTCCCCGCTAATGCGCTCGAAACTATGTTCGATCTTGAAGCCGACCGTATCGCTAACTTAGATATCAACCAAACTATGGTCGATAGTGAGCGTGGCGTAGTGCAGTCTGAGCGTTCCACTGGTTTAGAAAACTCTAACTGGAATGCCCTTGAAGGCGAAATCAAAGGCGTGGCATTTTTAGCTCATCCTTATTCTTGGTCGGTGATCGGCCATGAGTCGGATATCGCCGCTTGGACGCTGGAAGATCTCGTGCAGTACCACAAAACCTATTACGCGCCGAACAATGCTGTGGTGGTGATTGCGGGTGATGTAAAGCTTGCCCAAGTTAAAGCTTTGGCCGACAAGTACTTTGCGCCTATTCCTGCACAAACTCCGCCTAAAGCGATTCGCACCGTTGAACCTGAGCAAAAGGGTGAGCGTCGTACTTTTGTGCAAAAGGCGTCGGTGAGCACACCTAATGTCATGTTGGCTTACCATATTCCGGCGGCGACTCACGCAGATTTTTATGCGTTGGATTTATTAAGCTCTATTTTAAGTCAAGGGAATAGCTCGCGTTTTTATCAATCACTGGTTGATAAACAAGTGGCCTTAGAAGCGCAAACCTACATGCCGATGTCGGTCGATCCTAACCTCTTCTATGTGATGGGCGTTGCCACGCCTGAGGTGAAAGCTTCGACATTGGAACGCGCGCTGATTGAACAAATTGATGCGATTGCGACGAATGGTGTTACTCAGCAAGAACTGGATAAAGTTAAAAATATCAAGTTGATGGATTTTTATCGTTCGATGGAAACCATTAATGGTAAGGCCAATACTATAGGCACCTATGAGATGTATTTTGGCAATTACGATAAGTTATTTAATGCGCCAGAAGCCTATAATCAGGTGACAAGCGCGGATATTCAACGTGTTGCCCAAACCTATTTACGTAAATCGAATCGCACTGTAGCTGTGCTGGCGGCAACCGAGGAGTCTTCTCAATGAAATCTACAGTAGTGAAATCGATGGCAGCGAAATCGACAGCAATGAAATTACTTAAGATGGCATCACCTAGGAAACCCTCTAAGTTAATGGCCGCATTAGCCCTAGGCACAAGTTTGGCTTTAGCAGGTTGTGCTACGACATCGGCGCCAAAACGTGTTGATACTGGCAGCTTTGTGATGCCAAGTTATGACAAGTTCGTACTGGATAATGGCTTAACCGTGTATTTAATGCCGCAGCGCGAAGTGCCATTAATTACTTTAAATGCCGTGGTGCGTGCGGGTGCTGTCAATGACACTACCGCAGGCGTAGCGCAAATGACGGCGGAAGGCTTACTGTTAGGTGCGGCGGGTAAATCTAAGGCAGATATCGAGCAACAAATAGATTTTCTCGGTGCAAGTTTAGTTGCTGAAGCGGATAAAGAAGGCAGTTATCTTAGCGCCGATTTTATGGCGAAAGATACTGATGTCATGCTGAGTTTATTTAGTGTGGCGATGTTAACGCCAGACTTTGATGTCGCCGAGTTTGATAAACTCAAGCAGCGCGCCATTGCGGGTTTGCAGCAAGATAAAGAAAGCCCGCGTGCGGTGATTGGGCGTTACTTCGATAAGCTAGTGTTCGGCGCCCATCCTTATGGGAATGCGGCTTCGGGTAATAGTGAATCGCTTGAACAAGTAACAGTGTCGCAACTGCGTGCTTTCCATAAGAGTTACTACCAACCAGCCAATACTGCGATTACTGTGGTGGGGGACTTTGATATTGCCGCCATGAAGGCCAAGCTGACGCAAACCTTTGGTCAGTGGCAGGGCAGTGAAAAGCTAGTGCAGCCTGACTTAAACCAAGGCTTACCTCAGTTGACTACAGCTAAAGTTTTGCTGGTGGATAAACCCGATGCAATCGAAACCACGTTCGTGATCGGCGGTTTAGGTATTAGCCGTGACAACCCAGACTATGTGGGTTTAACCGTAGTGAACACTATTTTAGGTGGCCGTTTTACCTCTTGGCTTAACGATGAGCTGCGGGTGAATGCCGGGTTAACTTATGGTGCGCGCTCAGGTTTTACGCCGTATACCGATGCAGGTGTGTTTACCATTAGCACTTTCACTAAGACGGAAACCACCCAAGAAGCAATGGATTTAGCTTTAAAAACCTATGCTCGTTTGTGGGAGAAAGGCGTTGATCAAGCCACCTTAGATTCAGCTAAAGCTTATGTGAAAGGCCAGTTCCCACCTAAGTTTGAAACATCAGGCCAGCTGGCGGGACTCTTGTCAGGCATGTATCTGTATGGTTTTGATGATAAGTTTATCAATGAGTTTCAGGCTAAGGTCGATGGCTTTACCTTAGAAGAAACCCAAAGGTTAGTTAAGGCTTACTTTCCGCAAAAAAATCTACAATTTGTGTTGATTGGCAATGCCGCTAAAATAGCACCCATCGCCGCTAAATACGGCACAGTGCACACAGTGGATATTAATGCCACAGGGTTTGGTCAGTAAACTAAAGCTGTGTGCGCAAAACTTAAGTCTTTGCCTTAGTTATCAATTTAAAAGGTCTGCATTGCAGACCTTTTACTTTTTGCCCATAGTAAGGATATTAACCATAGGCGTTTAGGTGGGGAAATGCGGTTTAAGCAAAAAGATGGTCCACAAAGGCGGCATTTAAAAATAAGTCATACAAGACTCAACATCTACTTAGGCGTAGCACTAACTCTTTTTGCCCAACTGCCGACTTCGGCTTTAGCGGCTAAGGTCAGTTTTAAGGAGTTTTGCCCTCAATTTGTCGGACAGTGGGCGGGTGATTCTGCCAAAGTTGGGGAAATTCCTAAAAAAGTCACCGTCAATGGTTTTTGCTCCCAAGATCAGCGGCAGTTAATCTTATCTGTGAGTATCGGCACGAGGGCGCCTTTTAGCGAAACTTGGTGGTTTCGGGAACAAGGTTCACAAGTGCTGCTGACCTACTACGACGGTGTAGCAGAAGATAAACAGCAAGTGTTTAGCTTATATCGTCAAAATGGCGATTATTCACTGCTAGGAGAAGGGATTGTCAGCACACGACCCGCATTGATCCAACTACTCTTTGATACCAAAACGCCTGCTGGCGCATGGCTGTGGACGCAAAATATTCAGTATTTAGATGATGATATTGACCGCTATCAGCTATTTCGCGGCATAGAGATGACGCCTGTCGCGCCATCTCCTTAATCGTTAATTCAGCTTACCCTTAATGGTATTTAACTGAAGTTTGCTTACAGTGCGCCTGTAAAATCTAGCTGACGCCAAGCTTCATAGCTGATAATCGCCACCGCATTAGAGAGGTTTAAACTACGACTCGTGGCGGCCATAGGGATACGTAATCTTTGTTCGGTAGGAATCGACTCGATAATGGCCATCGGTAAACCGCGGGTTTCTGGGCCAAATAGCAGTACATCATCTTTTGCAAAACGAAGTTCTGAATGTGGGCGACTTCCCTTAGTGGTACAGGCCATAATGCGCTTGCCCGCCATAGCCTCGAGAAAGGCATCAAAGTTTTTATGCCGAGTGACGTTAGTTAAATCAGCATAATCTAAGCCGGCTCGACGTAATTTTTTTTCTTCTAAATCAAAACCTAAAGGTTCAATTAAATGCAGTTGGCAGCCATTGTTAGCGCATAAACGAATAATATTGCCTGTATTAGGTGCGATTTCTGGCTCATAGAGTGCGATATGGAACATGCTTGCCCGCCTGTAGAAAATGACGGCTGATTATACGGTAAACTGCGCCCAAACGCAGTGTTTGTCATGCTTATGTTGTTAGGATTCAGACAATGCTTGCTAGTTTATTCGCCTCAAGATAACATATCTCTACATCAAGATACTTCTCAAAGACTCATTATGCCTTTTGTCATAGCCTTACTCGCCCCGGTATTTTGGGGTACGACTTATGCGTTAGTTAATTTGTATTTACAAGATATGTCGCCTTACTGGGTAGCCGTATGGCGCGCTTTACCCGCAGGGATTTTGCTGCTGATGCTGCGCCCTCGTTTGCCGACTCTGGCATGGTCAAAGTTATCTTTACTTTCTTTTTGTAATATCGGTGCCTTCTTTGCTTTGTTGTTTATTGGGGCTTATCGTTTACCTGGCGCAGTGGCGGGCACATTAGGTGCCACTCTGCCGTTAATTTTCATCATCTTAGCTTGGGTTATTGACAAAAAACGTCCGGGAATGAAGTGGTTACTATTGGGGTTAATGGGACTTGGTGGGGTAATGTTACTGCTCAACCCTTCAGCGGATCTTGATCCTATCGGCGTGCTCTGCATGTTGGGGGCGACAACCCTAGTGGCTTTGTCATCCCGCTGGATGCAACGATGGGATGTGGGTGACTACTTAGTGCTGACCGCGTGGCAGTTATTCTTGGGGGGATTGATGTTAATTCCGCTGGCGTGGTTTATGTCTGGTGCGCCACAATTACCAGCGATGCACGTGGTGCCTTCACTTATCTGGTTAGTGATAGCCAATACAGCGCTAGCCTACTGGGCTTGGTTGTGGTCGATGCGACATTTAGGGCCAGACATTATGGGTATGGTGGCATTAGTTAACCCTGTAGTCGCGGTACTATTGGGGGTATTAATCGTCGGTGAAACCTTTGATTTTCGCCAATGGGCGGGGATTGGCGTAATTTTATTGTCGCTGGTGTTGATGAAGTTGCCGCCGAAGTTCAGCATCTACCCATTTAAAAAAAATCGTCCGTAGTAATATGTTGAGATAAATGAGAAGTAGATGTTAAAACGACTAGATCTGAATTTACTGCCCGTGCTTGAAATTCTACTAGAAGAGCGCAGTGTTACCGCTGCGGCAGCTCGTTTGCATTTAAGCCAATCGGCGGTGAGTAAACAGCTGACTCGTCTTAGGGAAGTATTTGATGATCCGTTGTTTGAGCGAGCCGCCTATGGTCTTAAACCCACACCTAAGGCGTTATCCCTTGCGCCTGAGTTACGCCAATGTTTACAACAATTAGCCCAATTTACGCGGCCAGATAGTTTTGAACCCGCCTTAAGTCAGCGCCAATTTAGAATGCATTTAGTCGAAACGACTTACTCGCTCACTCTGCCTTATTTTATGCCTGAGTTGCTGGTACAAGCACCGAATGTGAGTATTAATTGCCAAACGTGGCGCCTTGATACTATGGACAGATTACTGCGTTGTGATATTGATTTGGCGATTGGTTGCCGTGAATGGGATGAGCGTTCGCCCATGCATGTGAATGATATGTCAGACGATCTCTCTTATGTCGAATTAGTACAAGATTACTCAGTATGTTTAATGCGCCGCGATCATCCTGCGTTAAAGCAAGAGTGGAATTTAGAAACTTTTTTGAGTTATCGTCAGTTACAAGTGGCTTTTGGTGGCCTAGAGCATTGGCTGCTGGATGATGTGTTGCAGCTTGAAGGGCGTAAGCGCGATATTGCAGTGAATATGACCGATTTTCAGAGTGCGCTCTCCTTATGTGAACAAAGCGATTTAATTCTCTGCGCGCCTTCCCGTTACGCCTTAGTCTTGATGAAATCCTTTGATCTGCAATATTTACCTTCGCCTATTCACTTGATCCCCGGCGCTTACTTGCTGATGTGGCATAAACATTTTGAACACGATCTGAGCCATAAATGGCTGCGAGAGTTGATCATTAGCCGAGTTCAGCAGTCACTTATCGTTTAGGCATAGTTAGTGTGTTAACTAACTCGAACTCGATAAGCCTTGCGACTCTACAGATTATTCCCTCTTTATTTGCATTAACGTTGCGACTACTCGCTCGCCATTAGTCGCAACGTTGTTTTGATAACGAAAAAATGACCTCTGAAGCATTAATTTTGTGGATAAGGCCATAAAGTTAATCAGTTACCACAGCCACAATTCCGAGTTTAGGTTAACTAGAGTAAGCACGAAGTTCGCGCCTAAATATTTCCTTTATGTTTTTACTAAAAAATTAACTCAGCGTTTATGGTATTAAATTTTAAGCGGCGCCGCGTTTCACGGGTTGGCAAAAACCACTCTGACCAAAATATTGGCTGAGGGTGTTTAAAGCTTCTTTCACTTTTGCGGGCTGCTTATCCCGCGCCGATGTCACGCTGTAAACTTTATAGGTACTGAGTGACCATTCTGGTAATAGAGTCACAAGCTGGCCGCTTTTCAGGTATTTGTAAATTTCAGGCTCTGGCAGGGCGGCAAACCCTAGGCCGTCAAGAGTGAACTGAATTAACGCCTGCATGTTGTTAACCGCAATTCGTGAGCTTGCAAGCTCAAAGCGCGCTTGGCTGTGATCATGGGTTAATATTTCGCTCTTAGTGCAGGCATGATTTACTCTGGTATAAGTATGGTTAACTCGATTAAAGGCTGCTAATTCAGTTGGATGGTGAATATTTTTATGCATGGGTAAGTAATCGGGTGAGACACACAGCAACATACGCCAATCAGCCAAATGGCGGGCAATTAAGTTGGAATCAGATAAAGGGCCGATGCAAATCGCCAAATCAATGCCGTCGTTGACTATATCTATCGGACCATCCTGTAGCAGTAAATTCAAACTAATTTGTGGATGGGCTGCTAACAGATACTTAAAGGGCTCGCTCAACAGGCCGCCGCCAAATCCTATGGGCGCGGCAATTTTCAATTCACCCGAAGGGATCCCTTTCATGTTATTAAGTTTCTGCTCTGTGGTTTCAACTATCGCGATAACTTTGCAACAATTCTTATAGAACAAACTGCCCGCCTCAGTAAGCGTGAGGTTACGAGTATTTCGGTGCAGCAAGCTGATCCCCATGTCCATTTCAAGTTTAGTCACCTGCTGGCTCACCGCTGACGAGCTAAGATTTAACTGCTGCGCTGCGGCGCTCATTGAACCTCTTTCTACGATAGTCGTAAAAACGATCATCCCTCTGATCATGTTTTTATTCATTGTTAAGTCGCTCTTACAAGTGAATACCTAAAGTCTAACTTGAGCTGATTGTAACATAGGGATACATTGTCGTATTGAAAACCATTCTCATTTAAAAGATATTAACTTAATGGAGATTTGTCGGTTATGTTGTTAAGTCGTAAGAAATACCTCGCTCAAGTGATCACTGCTTTATGTTTGTTGCCCGCAGTACCAGTAACAAGTGCCCTTGCCGATACCGCACCAGATAAAGAAAAGATGATGGAAAGAATCGTGGTGACAGCCTCGGGTTTTGAACAGCAAATTCGCGATGCACCAGCCTCTATCAGCGTGATCACCCGTGAGGATTTAGATAACCGTTTCTACCGCGACTTAACCGATGCCATGTTAGAAGTCCCTGGCGTGGTTATCACCGGCGGCGCTGACCGGCAGGATATTAGCCTGCGAGGAATGGGTAGCGAATACACGCT
Source organism: Shewanella morhuae (assembly GCF_900156405.1). GTDB lineage: Bacteria > Pseudomonadota > Gammaproteobacteria > Enterobacterales > Shewanellaceae > Shewanella > Shewanella morhuae. The sequence continues at coordinate 167,470 of NZ_FTNN01000003.1, read as the reverse complement.
TATTCTCGTTGATGGTAAACGCCAGTCCTCACGCGAGACGCGCACAAATAGTGATGGTCCAGGTGTTGAAGGCGCTTGGACGCCGCCATTGGCGGCTATTGATAGAATTGAAGTTGTTCGTGGACCAATGTCATCACTTTATGGTTCGGATGCGATTGGCGGTGTAATTAATATTATTACTCGCAAGGTACCCAATGAATGGCAGGGGGAATTACGACTAGATACGACCTTGCAGGAAAAATCCACATCGGGCAACGTATACCAGAGTAATTTTTTTGTTAACGGTGGTGTGATTAAAGATCTGTTGGGGATACAGCTCTACGGTCAATATACCCAACGTGAAGAAGATCAAATCTATGGTGGTTATCGTGGTCGTGATGCGACGAATCTGACAGCAAGATTTGCACTTACTCCTAACGAAAACCACGATATCATGTTTGAAATGGGCGTATCTAATCAAGAGATTGATAGTAGCTTAGGTAAAACGGTCGCCCCTTTAGCGCCTGGTGAAACCTGCGGACGTAACGGTTGTCCCGCTTCCTCGACCACCGAATACGACAATAGTACGTTTTCGCTTTCACACACAGGGCGCTGGGACTTTGGTACCTCTGATACCTATATTAAGCATGAGGTTTTTGATAATAAAACCCGTGAGATGAAGATTACCAATACAGATGCTCAATCTAGCCTGATCACCACATTAGGCCAAAGCCATACCGCGACCTTTGGTGCGGCATTTAATCATCAGGATTTAACGGATAAGACAGGTAATAAGATCAGTGAGTTAACTGATATTAGCCGTAACCAATGGTCAGTATTTTCTGAAGATGAATGGCGTATCGTCGATAATTTTACGCTGACCATGGGACTGCGTTTTGATGATGATGAAAACTTTGGTAACCATGTTAGCCCGCGAGTTTGCGGCGTGTGGGGATTAACCGACAGCACCACTTTAAAAGGTGGGGTATCGACGGGCTTTAAAGCACCGAGCTTACGCCAGACCGTGCGCGATTGGGGGCAAGTGAGTCGTGGCGGTAACATGTATGGTAATCCGGATTTACAGCCTGAAACGTCCATTAACTATGAGCTTGGCTTATATTCGGATCTTACCGAGAGCATTACTGCCAGTGCAGGGGTGTTCTATAACGAATTTAAAGATAAAATTACCCGCGTGGCGTGCCCTGCAACCCAATGTACCGATGGCCCTAATCAGTTTGGTTCCGACCCGACAACGTACGTGAATATTGACGATGCTGTAACTCAAGGGATTGAGTTGAGTGTTGACTACCGTATTCGCTCAAACTTGAGCTTAACGGGTAATTACACTTATACGGATTCGGAGCAAAAGACGGGTGCTTATAAAGGCAGTCCATTAAATCAATTGCCTAAGCATTTGATTCAAGCGTCAGTGAACTATGAGCCCATTGATAATGTCAGCACTTGGCTGAGGGTGAATTACCGTGGCGAAGAGAGCCAGCCGACGACAGGGCCGTCATCGAGCAGTTTAATTGCGCCTTCTTATACGCTACTGGATTTGGGGGCAAATTATCAATTGAATGATAGTGTTAAATTTAGCGCGGGTATTTATAACGCCTTCGATAAAGATATTACCCAAGAAGAATACGGCTATATCGAAGATGGTCGTCGTTATTGGTTAGGTATGACGTATAGTTTTTAAGCCGACACCTTGCTGCTAACACTTAAACTAAAGCCAGAGTGAATCACTCTGGCTTTTTGTTAGCTGTATTCATCAATATAAATGACTATTTTTTTGCTAACGGGTGCGCGCAAGCTCAATGGCCGCACCTATGGCGTTTCGTGCTTGGGGGCTGTTTTTCCAGCACGTGGTGCGCAGCATACTGGCGACTAAGTTGGCAATATCATCGACTTCGTGTTGTGCTAATTGCTGTAGAGAATGGATACCAATTTCTTCAAAGCGCTGAATCACCGTCGGGCCTACGCCTTTAAGTGCCAGTAATGCTTGTTTTTCCTGTGAATTAAAACCCATAACCCATACTCCTTTATGATTGGGGATTACATTTTATCGTCAAATTAAGCCAAGATTACCTTTAAACCGAGTTAACAAAAAGGCCCTCTAAAGGGCCTATTGAATCTTCATTAACGCCAGCATCAATAAGTATTACATATCGCAAGGCTTGAGTGGTTTGCGTAATTGAGCACGCACGTTATCCATGCCTGAGTAAAACTCTTTCATCATTAATAAACCCATCATCTTACCGTTGTCGGTCACGATCAAATTATCGGGTTCCGTTGGGTCATTTTTGATCGCGCCAATTAACTTCATTGAGGTCATTTCTTTAAATAAGGCTGTATCTAAATTGACGCCAAAATTATCACGGAAATATTTACGTGATAAACGGCCAGAGAACATACCGAGCAAGAAGCGATACTGCATCACATCTTTTTTGCTGTAGTTCTTTTGCTGCTCAACGCCCATTTTTCCTGCAGCAACGCGCTCTTGGTACTTACGCAATGAGAAGGTATTGACGTAAAGGGTATCATTTAAAAAGCTGAATGAGCCAGAGCCCACGCCTAAGTATTCGTCGTAATCGATAACGTATTCGTCAAATCCTTCGTTATCGGTTTTACCAAATGCCCAGGCAGATAATTGATTATATTGGCCATTTAAACTATTTAATATTTGGCGATATTGGTTTGCCATCTCTCCTTGTGGTGCAGCCAGCTTACCTTTAACGCTCTTACGGGTCTGATGGGTGATCATCAATGGATAAGTGGTAATTTGTCTTGGGTCTAAACGCGATGCCATGTCGAGATCATGCTGGATCACTTCATCGGTTTGGCCACGGAAACCAAAAATCAGGTCAACGTTAATAATTGGGAACAGCTCTTTGGCGCCCATGATTTTGTCGAAGGTTTGCTGACCTGTGCCGAATTTTTCCAGTCTGTCGGTCATCTTTAAAATATCATCATTAAAACTTTGCACGCCAATAGACATGCGATCGACTAAGCCTTTAAGTTGTTTAAACCCTGGGCTGTCTAAATGCTGCGGGTCGGACTCGCAGGACACTTCTTTAATGCTGGGAAACAGCGTTTTAGCATGCTCAATAGTGCGGGCTAATTCATCTTCTAATACAGTGGTTGTGCCGCCGCCAATGTACATAGATTCAAAGTCATAACCTAATGCTTTGACCATATCCATTTCTTTACGCAACGAGATAAAGTAAGCGCGCGCCTTATCTTCCTTAAATATAAAACGGTGGAAGGTGCAGTAGGAACATAGGGTGTGACAGAAAGGAATATGCGCGTATAACATGTACTTTTTGCCTTCAACTGGCGCAGGCATCATTTCGGCAGAAATAGTATCAAGGCGAAGATTTTTGTCGACATAATACTGCATCACCCGTTCCATTGAGCTGAGCATCCAGTTAGGAACGGTAATATTAGCTTGATAAGGCTTAATGATAGCGCTGTTGGGCGTTTGGATAATTGAAGACATAACGATTCCTATCTGAGAGTGCTAACCGTAAATACCGGAATTGCTTTAGGTAATTCACGACCACCTAGCGTAATTAGACTAACGGGTATGTTGCCAATAAAACGTGAACTGGTTACAAGTTACGGCTTCCTAACATATAAATCACGGTGTTTTGTTAAGCAGATCATGTTTTAGTGATCTGCAATGCATTTTTAATGGCAAGTGGTTCAAAAGGGATGCTTAAAATGTGGTTCACCCTATTTTATTTAAGCTGAACTCGGGATAACGAGTGTTAAAAAATCTAAATTTAACAAACTAAATCAATGCTATAAATGATTATTTTGAAACGAAAAATATATGTTCTGACTGAATCCGCAGATTTTTGCGCATATCAAGGCGCTCTGTCGTACGCCATAGCGAGCTATGGTTAGACAGCGCAACGCAGAGAAGCCTGAAAAGATGCCGATTCAGCGGCTCTGCTTATCCCGAACGTAGGTTATTTAGTCTTAATCCCCCATAGCGGGCTTGTCTATCTAGATTGTGACTGTCATGATCTGAGCGTTAACATAACCTCTGCGGTAAAAAAGGCTGGTTATATTGGTCAATATAAATCGATTCTTTCCACTGTTAGCATTGTGTGGTGCTGTGCTGGCTTATGTTATGCCCAATAGTTTTATTGAGTTTAAATCCGCCATTGTGCCGCTGCTGGTGGTCATCATGCTATCTATGGGGCTTACCTTAAATCTGTTCGATTTTGCTAATGCCTTCAAACAGAAGCGTGCGGTACTCACGGGGTTGGTGCTGCAATTCTCAATAATGCCGCTTAGCGCATTATTGATTAGCCAGCTATTGGGCTTAGATAGGGAGCTCACCATTGGCATGGTGTTGGTGGGTAGCGTTGCGGGTGGCACGGCTTCTAACGTCGTTTGTTACTTGGCAAAAGGTGATGTGGCGTTATCAATCACTATGACGGCACTGTCGACCTTAGCGGGAGTGGTATTAACTCCGCTGATTATTAAGCTGCTGATTGGTGAGATGATCGATATCCCTTTTACCGATATGCTGCTGAGCTTGGTGAAAATCGTGTTAATTCCGGTCAGTGCTGGCGTGATTATCAATCATTTTTTTAAATCACAGGTGGCCAAAGTCGCTCCCGCATTACCGTTGATTTCAATCTTGGCAATCGTGATGGCGATTACCATTATCGTGGCGTTAAATGCCAATCAGTTTGATAAGGTCGGCTTTATTATTTTGCTGGCTGTGTTCTTACACAATGGTTTTGGTCTCGCACTAGGCTACTTTTGTTGCCGTTTATTGGGCTTTAACCATACGGTTTGTAAGACCATATCTATTGAAGTCGGCCTACAAAATTCCGGCCTCGCTACGGCTTTGTGTATTAAGTTTTTTAGCCCTATCTCTGCTATTCCTAGCGCGATATTCTCGATATGGCATAACCTGTCAGGCGCTATGTTGGCGGGCTATTGGGCGAGTTTAGAGCAAAAAAAGCGGAAAAATAATAGGGTGTAGCTGCACTTGTACAGTTTGATATTATCAAGAGAAGTGCGCTAGCAGTTGGCGGCTTTAAAGAAAAAGCCTCTGTAAGCAAACTCACAGAGGCTTTTTTTTATCGTTAAAGTAACAAGATTTATTCTTTGTACTTCAAGGTGCCGTTAGCTTTGATTTCGTCAAACCACAGGTTGTGATGTTGGCTTGCCCAGTTTTCATCACAGTAGCCCGATACCATACATTCCATCCCGCCTTCTGACATCACGGTTGCCATAAAGATGTGCACGATAGAGAAAGCACAGATCACGATAGCGCTTACAGAATGCAGCACGAGTGCTATCAAGCTCAATGTACGGCTAGGTTCAAATAGGTTAGGGAAGAGTAACAACATGCCCGAGGCCGAAATCACTAATCCAAACAGGGCAAAGGCCCAAAACCACATTTTTTCACCCGCGTTAGCAAAACCCGCATCTGGGTGCTTACCTTTGAATGGACCAAAGTTAATGTAGCCACCGACCACCATAAACCACTTTACGTCGTACATTTTTGGCAGTTGGTTTTTCGCCCATAATACGGTCATTAATGCCCAACCGATCATGAAAGGAAACGCCATTACGTCATGGATTTGTTTGGCACCGTAGACAAGGCCAGCCCAAAATCCTTCACCTAACCAAGGTTGGAAAAAGAATCGTCCAGCCAGTAAGGTTAAGCCCGTTAAAATCAACAATAAGCACGGGATCGCGCCTAACCAGTGGATTGAAACATCGAACTTAGACCAACGATGCACCAGCTTGCCAGAAAAACCATGGTGCAGCGTAGAAATGCCGTTCACCTTGATAAATAAGACAAAGATAATAATCATACCAAATAACGCTGCCATTAAGGCCGGCGCTAACCAGTCGCTGCGTAACGTTAATACCCGTAAATCATAGGTATTAATGGGTTGAGCGTGAAACTCACTTTGGGAGGTAGTGTATCCCGTGGCGCCATCTTTCAGTTGTGCCCACATTTGCGCATCAGACTGTTCAACTTGAGCCAGTTCACCACCATTAGCGAAGCACACAGCACTAAATAACAGTGCGATAGCTAACCCTATGTGCTTGAACCATTTATTTATCATATATCCTCTCTCACTCAGCTACACCTACCGAGATGGGCGCAGCCAAGTTGTGGACAGATCCTGTTGACCTGAATTAATTCCAAGCCGCGTCTTTAGCACCACGGTAAGCCACACGTTCACGGAAGATGCTCGAAATAATTTCCGCATCACCTGCTAGCAGGGCTTTAGTGGCGCACAGTTCTGCACACATGGGCAGTTTGCCTTCAGCAATACGGTTTGAGCCGTATTTTTGGCGTTCTGCGTCTGAGTGATTTTCTTCTGGGCCGCCGGCACAGAAAGTACATTTATCCATTTTTCCGCGGCTACCAAAGGCACCTTTTTTCGGGAACTGTGGTGCACCAAACGGACAGGCGTACAAGCAGTAACCGCAACCAATACAGGTATCTTTGTTATGTAGCACTATGCCGTCGTCGGTTCTGTAGAAGCAATTTGCTGGGCAAACTGCCATGCAAGGTGCATCACTGCAATGCATACAGGCGACAGAGATTGAGGCTTCTCCACGTTGGCCATCGTTAATCGTTACTACACGGCGGCGTTGAATTCCCCACTCAAGAGCGGAGTCGTTTTCGTTTTTACAGGCAGTGACACAACCGTTACATTCGATGCAGCGCTTGGTATCACACAAAAATTTCATTGTAGCCATAATGGCAATTCTCCTAGCTTAAGCTGCACTTACGCTTTAACGATCTGACAGAGTGACGCCTTGGTTTCCTGCATTTGGGTCACAGGATCATAGCCATAGGTCATCGCAGTGTTACAGGATTCACCTATAACATAAGGCACTGTGCCCTCTGGATAGTTAGGCGCTAAACTTTCTCCGTGCATCACACCGGCAAAGTGGTATGGCATAAAGGTTACACCGGGTTTAACCCTTGGGGTCACCAGTGCTTGTACCTTAATACGGCCACCTTCGGCGCCTTCTAACCACACGTCTTCACCGTTGCGTATACCGCGATCGGCAGCATCGGCAGGGTTCATTTCAACAAACATTTCCTGTTGAAGTTCAGCTAGCCATGGGTTAGAACGAGATTCTTCACCACCCCCTTCATATTCCACTAAACGACCAGAGGTTAGCGCTAATGGGTATTTACCGCTGAAATCTTGGTCTTGAATTGACTTATAAAGTGTTGGTAGACGGTGCACTTGCATGTCGGCATAGGTTGGATATTTGCTTACCAAGTCACGACGCGGCGTGTATAACGGCTCACGGTGAATTGGCACTTGGTCTGGGAAAGTCCAAACAATACAACGAGCTTTAGCGTTACCAAAAGGAATACAACCATGCTTAATCGCCACGCGAACAATGCCGCCTGACAAGTCGGTCTTCCAGCTTTTGCCTTCAGCTTCTGCTTTTTCTTCGGCGGTTAGATCGTTCCACCACCCCAGCTGCTTAAGCATATCGGCGGTAAACTCTGGATAACCGTCTTGAATTTCAGCACCTTTTGAGTAGGACCCGTCTGCTAGAATGTTTTGACCGTTATATTCAACACCATAACGGGCGCGGAAGTTACCACCACCGTCTTTTACGTGTTTTGATTGGTTATACAGAATTTGGGTACCAGGGTGTTTCGCTTCTGGCGTGCCCCAACATGGCCAAGGTAAACCATAGGTTTCGCCCTTCGCTGGGCCGCCGGCCGCTTCGAGTGTTTTATTACTAAAAGTGCCCCAGTTTTGGGTATGCAATTTGATGCGCTCAGGGCTTTGCCCCGTCATACCGATAGTCCACATACCGCGGTTGATTTCGCGGGTGATATCTTCAATCACAGGTAAGCCGTTTTCTTTAGCGATACGTTTAGTGTATTGCTCATCAATACCGAGCTTTTGCGCTAAACGGTACATGATTTCGATGTCAGTTTTAGACTCGAACAGTGGCTCTATGACTTTTTCACGCCATTGAATCGAGCGGCCAGAGTTTGATACTGAGCCTTCGGTTTCAAATTGCGTTGCAGCGGGTAATAGATACACACCATTCTTACGACGGTGCATTACGCCTGCCATAGTAGGGAATGGGTCGACAACAACGACGGTGTCCATCTTATCTAAGGCATCGCGCACGTCACGCTGGCGGGTTTCAGTGTTAACCGATTGTCCCCAGAAAAACGCCATACGGATATTGTCTTTCTGCGCTAATTTACTCTTTTCTTCTAACACACCATCGTGCCAGCGAGAACAAGGAATGCCCGGCGTGGTCATTGGGTCTTTGCCCAAATAAGGCGTTTGGTCGAAACGGTTTTTAACCCATGCCATATCCAAGTCCCACACGTGGGTCCAGTGAGTCCAAGCACCTGTTGTTAAGCCGTAGTAACCGGGTAAGTTATCAAATAACAAGCCTAAGTCTGTTGCGCCTTGGACGTTATCGTGACCACGGAAAATGTTAGTGCCGCCGCCAGAAACGCCCATATTGCCTAGCGCTAATTGCAGAATACAGTAAGCGCGGGTGTTGGCATTACCGACGTGATGTTGAGTACCACCCATGCACCAAATCACTGTGCCAGGACGGTTGTCGGCCATCAATTTGGCTGCTTGGTACACCTCGGTTTCACTTACGCCGGTGATGTTTTCCACTTCTTTAGGTGGGAACTTTTTCACTTCGGCGCGGATGCTTTCCATCTCGAAAACGCGTTGTTTGATAAAGGTCTTATCTTCCCAACCATTTTCAAAAATATGCCATAACATGCCGTAAATAAACGGAATGTCAGTACCTGGACGGATAGCGCAATGTAAGTCTGAGTGCGCTGCAGTGCGGGAGAAACGTGGGTCAACCACAATAATCTTGGCGTGTTTTCTTTCTTTTGCGATCAGAATATGTTGCATTGCCACTGGGTGAGCTTCTGCTGGGTTTGCCCCAATCAGAAAGATAGCATTGGCATTTTGAATATCGTTAAAAGAGTTAGTTTGCGCACCGTAGCCCCAAGTGTTAGCAACACCGGCTACCGTGGTAGAGTGACAAATTCGAGCTGAATGGTCGACGTTGTTTGTGCCCCACATCGCCGCTAATTTGCGGTACATGTAGCAACCTTCGTTAGAAAACTTAGCGCTACCCATGAAGTACACTGAGTCTGGGCCGGATTCTTTACGAATGTTGAGCATTTGATCGCCCACTTCGTTAATCGCATCTTCCCAAGAAAGTTTTTTCCACTTGCCATCAACCAATTTCATTGGATATTTCAGGCGTTTTTCACCGTGGCCATGTTCGCGCAATGCTGCACCTTTGGCGCAGTGACCACCGGCGTTAAACGGATGATCGAATGCCGGCTCTTGGCCTGTCCAGACGCCATTTTGCACTTCGGCATATAGACCACAACCGACCGCACAGGCACTACAAATAGTGCGCTTTACTTCGATGGGGGCATCATGCGGCACTTCTTTGGCTTCGACGCGACGCATCATGCCAGTCCCCATGAGTGATGCTGCTGCAATACCGCCAGTAGCAATACCTGCGTGCTTCATAAATTGACGACGGCTAATGCCTAACGCCGGTTTGTCTGCCACTGGGGCAGTATTGGACTTGCGAGTTAACTTCATCGCTTACTTCTCCTAGATTAGCTGCGCAAGCTATCGTAATAGCTGCTGATATGCGCAGTTTCGTGGTAACCATTTGACTCTTTAGTGGTTACCTTGCTGCTCTCGCTGGCCTTTGCCACGCTTATGCCCGTTGCCGCAATCGTGGCACCTGCTACGCTGCCGACGGTGAGCGCTTTTAGCAAAGTTCGGCGAGATAAATCGCTGGGTTGCTGCTTCATGCTGACTCCTAAAATTAAGGTGTAGTGTTAAGTTCGCACGACTTTCTTTTGGGTTATCTTGTTATCAAAAAGTGAATCTCGATGGTGGGGAAGATAATGGAATCATCTTACTTACCATCAATCATCGCGCGTGGTGGTAATCTAGTCCGAAAGGGGTAGGTGATAGTTGATCTAGAACAGTTTGCGGCCTTGGAATGAAGAGCTGTTTTCTTAAAGCGTTAACTGGCTCATAGTTTGACAGACCCCTTGGGAGTCATGGGATAGCTGCTTTTTTACCTCAGAATTTTAGTTGTTAATTTTTCGTGTTTTTACGGCAGTAATAAATAAAAAAACACCTCGCATTGCGAGGTGTTTTAAGGTCATAAAAGCTGCGGTTTAACTTAGTCTTTATAGGTTAAGCTACCGTTGGCTTTGATTTCGTCATACCAGAGATTGTGGTGCTGGATGGCCCAGTTTTCATCACAATAACCCGACTTCATACACTCCATACCGCCTTCGCTAAGTACGGTCGCCATCCAAATATGCACTATGGTAAAGGCAATCAGGATAATCGCGCTGATAGAGTGGATCAGCAGTGCGGCCATTGAGGCCGTACGGGGTAGTTCTAAGCCAGGCAATACCAACATGATGCCAGAAACACTGATGAATAAACCAAACAACATCAGCGTCCAAAACCACATTTTTTCACCAGCGTTGGCAAAACCACTGTCTGGGTGTTTACCTTTGAACGGACCAAAGTTGATATAACCACCCACCACTAAAAACCATTTTAAATCATACATTTTAAAGGTTTGTAGTGGCATCCATTTAACTACGCATACCGCCCAAGCCGCGATAAATATGGGGCCAGCCCAATCGTGGATTGTTTTGCTACCGTAGATCAATGGCGCCCAAAGGTCGGGCCCTAACATTGGCTGCACAACGTGCTTACCTAGCATAATGGTTAGACCGGTAAACATCAGTGCAATACAACTGCTTGCCATGATCCAGTGGATCCACAGATCCGCCTTAGACCAACGTGCGACCAACTTACCTGAAAAGCCTTTGCTCAGTTTTGATGGACCATTCACCAGATAAAATAATAAGAAAGCACCAAAAACACCGACCACGGCTAACGCCATGATTGGGGTCAGGTATTCGTTTCTCAGTTCTTTACCTTGGTTACCGGCAACGTTAATCAACACCCCAGTTTCTATGCCTTTAGCTGTGGTATAGCCGGCATCGCCTGCTTTTACCGCGCGCCAAAGATCGGCCTCACTGGTTTGCGCTGTCGCCTGTTGTTGACTCGATTGCTGATCACTTGCTTGTACTGGGGTTGCGCTCATGACTGAACCTAATCCCAATCCCGTGACGAGTACCAACAGAGCAAACAGACTGCGCAGTGATTTGTTTAACTGTTTGTTTAACATTTTCACTCCTTGCCAGAGGTTAGGGAAAACTCCCTAACTCTCGCTCTGCTTAGATAATCTCACCTGTCTTGGGGTTGTAGCCCCAAATCACGTTAGGATTGCCTCGAGAGGCCATACGTTGACGGTAGATGTTTGATACCACTTCCGCATCACCTGCGAGTAGCGCTTTAGTCGAACAAAGCTCTGCACACATAGGTAACTTGCCCTCAGCAATACGGTTTGCACCGTATTTTTTACGCTCGGCTTCGGAGAATGTTTCTTCTGGACCACCGGCACAGAAAGTACACTTATCCATCTTGCCACGACTACCAAAGGCTGTCTTTTTCGGGAATTGCGGTGCACCAAATGGGCAAGCATAGAAGCAATAACCACAACCGATACAGGTATCTTTGTTGTGTAGCACTATGCCGTCTTCGGTACGGTAGAAACAATCTGCCGGACATACGGCCATACAGGGAGCATCGGTACAGTGCATACATGCCACTGAAATAGATGCTTCGCCAGGTAGACCATCGTTAATCGTCACCACGCGGCGACGCTGAATTCCCCACTCGAGAGCGGAGTCGTTTTCGTTCTTACATGCCGTGACGCAACCGTTACACTCGATGCAGCGTTTGGTGTCACACAGAAATTTCATGACTGCCATAATGGCTTATCTCCTCATCAAGTAGGTTAGGCTTTGCTGATTTGGCACAAGCTGGACTTAGTTTCTTGCATCTGAGTCACAACGTCGTAGCCATAAGTTAAAATAGTGTTTGCGGATTCACCGATCACGTAAGGCACTGTGCCTTCGGGATAGTTTTTCGCGAGGCTTTCGCCTTCAAACACACCAGCAAAGTGGTATGGCATAAAACATTCACCGGCGATTACACGCGGTGTCACCATAGCCTTAACCGTAATCTTGGCGCCTTCTGGACCATGTACAAAAACGTCATCGCCATCACGGATACCGCGATCTGCCGCATCGGCGGGGCTGATTTCAATGAACATTTCTTGTTGCAGTTCAGCAAGCCAAGGGTTAGAACGAGATTCTTCACCACCGCCTTCATATTCCACTAAGCGACCAGATGTCAGTGCCAGTGGGAAGTCTTTAGCAAAGTCTTTGTCCTGAATTGACTTATACAGGGTCGGCAGACGTGCAACCATACGGTCTTCGTAGGTTGGGTACTTGGCGACTAAGTCACGACGAGGAGTGTAAAGTGGCTCACGATGTTTCGGGATATCGTCTGGGAAGGTCCAAACAATACAACGCGCCTTAGCGTTGCCGTAAGGGATACAACCGTGTTTGATTGCCACACGTTGAATACCACCAGAAATATCGGTCTTCCAGTTTTTGCCTTCAGCGTGTTTTTTCTCGTTTTCGGTTAAGTCATCCCACCAACCCAATTGCTTGAGCATATCGGCGGTAAACTCAGGGAAACCATCTTGAATTTCACTGCCTTTAGAGAAAGAACCGTCAGCAAGAATGTTGACGCCATCGTGTTCAACACCATAACGGGCACGGAAGTTACCGCCACCATCTTTAACGTGTTTTGATTGGTCGTAGAGGATTTGGGTACCAGGATGTTTCATCTCTGGCGTACCCCAACAAGGCCAAGGTAAACCATAAATTTCACCTTTGGCTGGGCCACCCGGTGCTTGTAAGCTGTTGACGTCAAAAGTGCCCCAGTTTTCTTGGTGCATTTTCAAACGTTCAGGGCTTTGACCTGTGTAACCCACAGTCCACATACCCGTGTTGAACTCGCGGGTAATGTCTTCAATTAAAGGTTCTTCGCCATTGACTTTGATGTGCTTAAACAGCTCTTGGTCAATACCGACTTTTTTAGCGAGTTTGTACATGATCACGTGATCAGGTAGCGACTCAAACAAAGGTTCGATAACCTTTGAGCGCCATTGTAACGAACGGTTAGTGGCAGAGACCGAACCGTAGGTTTCAAACTGCGTGGCCGCAGGCAGTAGGTATACACCGTCCTGACGCTGGTGCATAACGCCTGCCATCGTTGGGAATGGGTCGACGACCACAACCGTGTCCATCTTGTTCAGTGCTTCGCGCACTTCACGACCACGGGTTTCAGTGTTAACTGATTGCCCCCAAAAGAACGCTAGACGAATGTTGTCTTTCTGCGCGATTTTAGCTTTATCTTCTAACACACCATCGTGCCAGCGAGAACAAGGGATACCTGCAGAAGTTTGTGGGCTTTGACCTAAGTATTCACCTTGGTCAAAACGGGCGGCAATCCATTTAGGATCCAGATCCCATACATTTGACCAGTGAGCCCAAGCGCCAGTGGTTAAACCGTAATAACCAGGCAAGTTATCGAATAACAAACCAAAGTCAGTTGCGCCTTGGACGTTATCGTGACCACGCAGAATGTTAGTTCCGCCACCAGAAACGCCCATGTTGCCTAGGGCTAACTGTAAAATACAGTATGAACGAGTGTTGGCATTACCAACGTGGTGCTGGGTGCCACCCATACACCAAACGATAGTGCCTGGTTTGGTTTCGGCCAGCATTTTAGCGACACGGTACATTTGTGCCTTAGGTACGCCGACAACTAGCTCAACTTCTTCTGGGGTGTATTTTTTCACTTCTTCGCGGATACGTTCCATACCGTATACACGTTGTTTTAGGAACTCGGTGTCTTCCCAGCCGTTTTCAAATATGTGCCATAACAGGCCATAAATAAATGGGATATCGGTACCTGGGCGGATATGCACGTACTCGTCAGATTTAGCTGCAGTACGGGTGAAACGTGGATCAACAACAATAATTTTTGCGCCGCGTTCTTTGGCGGTCAAAAAGTGCTGCATCGCTACTGGATGTGCTTCACTAGGGTTTGAACCTATAAACATGATGCATTTAGAGTTGCGAACATCATTTAAAGAGTTAGTTTGCGCACCATAGCCCCAAGTGTTAGCAACACCGGCTACCGTGGTAGAGTGACAAATACGAGCAGAATGGTCGACGTTGTTAGTGCCCCATAGTGCCGCTAATTTGCGATACAAATAAGCTTGTTCGTTAGAGAACTTGGCGCTACCCATAAAGTAAACGGAATCTGGTCCTGATTCTTGACGGATCGTGGCCATCTTGTCGCCAACTTCATTAATCGCTTGTTCCCAAGAGAGTCTTTTCCACTTACCGCCTTCTAACTTCATTGGATATTTTAGGCGTTTTTCGCCATGGCCATGCTCACGCAGTGCCGCACCTTTCGCGCAGTGTCCACCTTGGTTAAAGGGATGGTCAAATGCCGGTTCTTGGCCTGTCCACACGCCGTTTTGTACTTCTGCATAAACACCACAGCCAACGGCGCAGTGAGAACAGATAGTTCGTTTAACTTCGGTGGGAACATTATGGTCTATGTCTTCTTGGGCCTGAGCTTTACGCATCATGCCTGTGCCTAGCATGGACGCCGCAGCGATTCCACCAGTGGCAAGACCTGCTGATTTCAAGAACTGACGACGGTTGAGCCCCAGTGCTGACGCTGTAGAGCCGACAACCTGGTCTGTTTTGCGGGTTAATCGCATCACACTCTCCTTTGGTTAGTTGTTTAGCGAGGCATAATAATGACGAATATGCTCGGTTTCGCGGTAGTTCTCACTCTTTGGCTCTACGGTTTCAGCCGTTTTTGTCGAGGCGAGTGCCTGACTACTCACGGTAACCACAGCGCCTGCCGCACTGCCTAACGCTAATGCTTTAAGCAATTGACGACGACCGATATCGGAAGCTGGCTTCTTCATAGTGTCTCCTTGTTATTGAATTAAAATGGTACAAACATCGACCATTTCGGTATTGTGAAAGCCTAAGCTCTCGGTATTGCGATGAAAGTAAACATGGGCTTACCCTCATCGTTTGAACTTATGCAGCTCTTAGCTGAGTGCTAATTCACTAGATCTACTTTTTTCGCTAAATCGCTGGTGGCGGGTTGTAAGTCAGCACTGCCTGGGCAATTAACGGGAATATCTAAGCTCAATTGCTCAAAGGCATTGGCTTCCATCTCAAAAAAGGCCTTGGCTAGTTGTGCGACGGTTGCGTAAAAAGCCGCGCTTGGCGCTTTGGCTAAACTATCGCAGAAACGGCCAATCCAGCTACCCATATGGCGTTGGTAGAAGGCAAGTTGGCGATAACTGGGTGCTTCTAATAGCAGAACACCCATGACTTCACACAGGGCGGCAACGTGATCTTCGGGCTCTTTCACGTTATCTTCGCGTTCAAAACCCAGCTGCATAAGGTCTTGGCGCAGCAATGCCAGTGGTTTATCCATTAATGAGCCAGTCATAAACCAGCTACCGTAGGGCAGGATTTCACCGCAGCCTACGCCGAGAAATAGGTTAAAATACTCGTCTTCTAGCTGGTCACTACTGAACTGCTGGGCGGCGAGTTGGAGTGATAACCAAGCTTTGGTCATCTCGTTATCTTCGTTGTCATCGATTTCAAGTGTGATCAAAAACTGCAGCAGTTCAGGACTCGGCTGACGGCGCAACAGGGCGGCAAACAGTTGATAGATATCGGCTCTCAACTGATCGTTTTCTGAAACTTGTCTTACTGATTCGGTCATTGCGGATCTCTTATCGAAGTTGCTTTTCAGGATCTTGAAGAATGTCTTCAAACATGTCTTTTACCCGGCAGTCACCGCACATTTTCAAGCGTTCAATATTGGCAGAAAATGCACTGTGCGCGCCGACCATATCCAGCATCCGATGCACCATAGATTGGGTCGCAAAAGCAGAGCCGCAGCGAATACATTCGAAAGGGGCTTCTTCTTTTAGGGTGTGTTGTTGCTGACGAACGGTTTTATCAAAATTAATTTGTGGGGTTAGGCTAATCACTTTTTCAGGACAGGCCGCCTCACATAAACCGCATTGCACGCAGTTTTGTTCAATAAAATAGAGTGCAGGTTTGTCACCACCATCTTGTAATGCCATCGTGGGGCAAATTGCCACGCAGGACATACACAAGGTGCATTTTTCGATATTTACACTGACTTTGCCAAAGGGAATATTATTGAGGCTTAGGCAAGTATCGATTTCGCCCGCTTGGCTATTGAGGTGATCTATCGCTTCAAATAAGGTGTTGCGCTTAGTGGTCGATGCAAACGCTGCGGGCACAATTACTGGCCAATCTAAGCTGATACCGAGCATCGATGACAAGTCGTTGAGCATGCTTGGGTCAATAAGGCTGATGCGTTGTGGCTGGCCCATTTCATCTAAAATACTGTTGGCTAATGAAAGCTCACCTTTAAGCATTTGAGTGAGTGTGGGGGCGGTGGCATCCGTGTTAAGGATAAGCACTTGGCGCGCGCCCCAAGCGAGTACCGACATCCAGTGATCTATGCTGGCAACAGTAATTTCTTCAAGGGCGACGGGGATAATATCTCCCGCTAAATTTTCAGTAATAAAATCAGCGCCGATAGCATTGTCGTGGAATAAAATCACGGGTGCTGTTTGAGCCTGTTCGCGAAAGCGGCTGACTACTTTGTTGAGGTATGAATACAGGGCTTGTGGCGTTGGTAAATCGTAACTAATGGCACCCGTTGGGCACGCGCTGCTACAGCTACCTGCGCCGTGGCAAAGATACGGGTCTATTTCAATTTTTTTAGCAACGCTGCTGATAGCATCCGCTGGGCAAAAATTAAGGCAGCGATTACAACTATTGATACCGTTACGGTCATGGGCGCATAAATCTGCGTTGATTTTTACGTAACGGGGTTTATCAAATTGGCCGATAAAGTCTGGGATTTGTGCCAGTGCATCGTCGAGTTTTGCCGCATCTTGGCCGACATAGAAATACCCTGGTGGCAGCATTTCTAAATTCAAACAGGCGGTGCTACTTAAATCGAGCACGATATCAAAGTGGGGTTTACGAATCGACACCACGCTGAGTTCGGCTGCACCATCTTCATGTTCCACACTGACTTGAAATTGGCCTAAAAAGCCTTTTACGCCAATGAGTTTGTTGTAGTAACTTTCGACTTCAGTGGCTGCGGCCATCACGCGCTCAAGGTGGTCTTCATCTTGGCTAGTAATGGCTTCATTGGCCAAAATAACGCGCTGCGTCATCGTGGACAATTTGTCCGCCGCGAGGCGGGCTAAGTCTTCTGGGCCTATAACGAGGACATTGCCTTCGGTGGTGTAGCTGACGGTTGGCGGGATCAGATTCTGTAACATCTGAGTTTGCGCTAACACCTGTTGTCGCGTTTGTTTTAACGCTTCTTGGTTTTGATTGGTCATCAAATGGGTGCTCACATTGCGTTCCTGAACAGTACGTTGGCTGTTTCTTGTTTTACTGTATCTAGGCAGATTTAGGCGGTTGGTAATAACTAAGTCATTGCCTTTTCTGCTTTTATCTAAGCTTATCTAGTACTTAGTACAGCAATTCACATACCAAGGTTACGGACATTAAAATTAGCTAAACTGACGTTAAACAACTCTGTTATGAGCCTGAGCTTGCGGCTCTGGTTCATTTTGGGATAGGTCATCAGCCTTTCCATCCAAATTGTCCGTTATTGGCTCTGCAGCCAATTCAGTTTTGATTTCATTTGTTTTTACTTCGCTGACATCAAGATTAGCCGATTGTTCAGCGTCTGTAGCATGTTTTACTAAGGCGGATTCTTCATCCGCAGTTTCACTTTCTTTAGTGATATAGCGGAAAACTTTTTTCGCTAATTCGGCCGAGACTTCTGGGCTGAGTTTAGGTTGATTACTATAATCGAGCGCATATTCTAAAAGCCCATCTATCTCATTGAAATGCGGTTGTTTCCACAGTGCACGTAACGCTGCAGATTTAGCCGCAGGATCGACATTCGCCCCCATAAAACTGGCAAAGCTACCGCCAATTTCAATATCATCAGGATTAGGTAAATCCGCAGCGGTGAGCATACGATTAGGGTCGTCATTTTCTGCAGGATTAACATCTTCTGTTACCGCCTCTATAGCTTGAGTCGGCTCTGCTGTGACGATCTCATCAACCCCGTTTGCCTGTTGAGGCATGGTTTCATTTTGTGTTGCTAATGTTTCTTCAGCCGCAACTTGTTCACGGCGTTGGTTCCAACGGCTTAATAATCCGCCAGTTTTCACAGTCGGCTCAGACATTAATTCCTCCGAAGTGGATCGCGACTAGGGCCTTGGTTTTTGCGCCCATCAACATGTTTACGGCGATGGGCGGCGATTTCAACTTCGCCGTGTTGAGTGATAAAGGCTTCTATCCAACAGGCGATGGCTCTTGGCATCAATAAGTTGATGACAGGTGTATTGCCTTCAAGGCAACCAGCGGCAACGTTTTGATCTGCAGATAATGCAGCTGGCACCCAAGTATTATCGGGCATTTCATCGCACACCAAGTACAGCATAGGATCATCTAAATCAATATTAAGACGGTAGCTAGCGCGTTCATCTTTATGCAATTCGAGTAACACTAAAGTTGCGCCATCGGGAGCTTGATGGGTGGCGGGCAATAGATGTTCAATTTCCCATTGTACTGAGGGCCAGCGGCCAACTAATTTCTCTATTTTTCTGAGTGAAACGTACATGGGCCAAACACTTGTTGTATGTTGCATTATCTCTCCGTCTCAGCCGTGTTGATGGCGAACCGTTGCTTTTACGGATCCGCTGTAACCAACAAATTGCGATAAATAGTCACTGCAATATCGATGCCAGTAAATGAGGGGTATTAGTTTGAACTGGATCATCAAAAACCGACCCAAAACGGGACATATTGTCCAGTCTTTGGTTTTATTTGGGACATAAAGGTGCTAATCAAAAGTCAGTATTGCGGCAGATCACGCATTTAAAGCTGAGTTTTATACCTAGGTATAAATATTGCTATGCTCAGACCATCACTCGCTAAGCGATAACGCTATGATGTTGGAAAACAGCACTATGATCTCTGAAAACAGCCCTATTTCTGATAACAGTATGACCATCGATAACAAAATGGTGACAGATAACCCTATTCAGAAGCCTCAACATCACTGTTCTTTTGTGAGAACTCAAGCCGAAGTGCCGTTAACCATTGCCGTAAAAGCAATGAATGAAGCCGGTGAAGTATTGGATAAATTCGTTGCTTGTGAACGCCCGCTTACGGTGTACCTAAACTGGCGACCAATAGTGACACTGATGACACTCGGTGCTAAACCAGAATCGCTAGCGTTAGGGTATCTTAAAAATCAGGGGTTTATTTCGGATGTTAGTCTGCTTGATTCTGTGATTGTTGATTGGGATGTAAATTCTGCCGCAGTGGTCACCCGCGAGCAAACGGCTGATTTAGATGAAAAGTTATCTGAAAAAACGGTGACGTCAGGCTGTGGTCAGGGCACTGTATATGGCAGTTTTATGCAGGGTTTAGAGGATATCAAATTACCCACACCTAGCCTGAAACAAAGTACGCTTTACAGCTTATTAAAAAATATTAACGACTATAACGAAACCTATAAAAATGCTGGTGCGGTACATGGTTGTGGCTTATGTGAAGCTGATAAAATCATGGCCTTCGTCGAAGATGTGGGTCGACATAATGCAGTTGATACCTTGGCTGGGGATATGTGGTTAACACAGGATCGTGGTGATAATAAGATTTTTTATACCACGGGCCGTTTAACCTCGGAAATGGTGATAAAAGTCGCCAAGATGGGTATCCCACTCTTATTATCGCGAAGCGGTGTGACTCAGATGGGGTTAGCGTTGGCGCAGCAATTAGGGATTACCATTATTGCCCGTGCTAAAGGTCGACACTTTTTAGTGTATCACGGTAGTGAAAATCTTGAGTTTGACGTAAATACAACCGCTTAGATCTCGAACTTTACGAAAGTACGCGATGATGGTTTACACGCAGTAACGGATGATAAAACAAGGAAAGCAGATGAATTCTGGTGGCGAATTGGTCTACATGAGCGCAAAGCAAGTGGCCGAATATTTAGATCTGAATGAGAAAAAAGTCTACGCCATGGCTAATGACAGAGTGCTTCCGGCTACCAAGATAACTGGTAAATGGTTATTTCCAAAAGTGCTGATTGATCGCTGGGTAATGGACTCGTGCCATAGCGGCATGCTTACCGACCGTTTGTTAATTACCGGTAGTGACGACCCTTTATTATCGATGTTGGTAGCGCGCTTGATGGCGCAAGTGGGTAGCCGAGAATTAATCAGTTACAGTGCCACCGGCTCACGCCTTGGGCTTGAGTTACTTGCAAAAGGTTATGCAGATGTATGTACCTTGCACTGGGGCAGTATGGAAGATAGAAATATTCGTCATCCAGCATTATTGAAAGGTTACAACAATCATCAGCAGTGGATCATGGTGCACGGTTATTCCCGTCAACAGGGGTTAATTATGCGTGCTGATATGCACCACAGATGCCAAGAGGAAGACAAAGTTATTAGTCTACCTTGGCGTTGGGTTAGTCGTCAGGGCGGGGCGGGTAGCCAGCAACATTTAGAGCATTGGTTACTAAAACAAGGTGCTCGATTAGAACAACTTAATGTAGTGCTTACAGCCTATAGCGAGCGCGAGTTAGCGGGTTATATCGCCCGTGGTGATGCAGATATTGGTTTTGGTTGTCAATCGGTTGCGCTCGAAAGTGGTTTACATTTTGTGCCTTTGATCAAAGAGTCTTTTGATTTTGTTATGCCACAGAGCATTTACTTTCGTCGCCAGTTACAGCAGCTATTTACGATGCTCTCAACGGGGAATACGCGCCAAATGGCTGCGTTACTTGGGGGTTATGATTTGACCGATTGCGGCCAATTACTCTGGAGTGCGAGTTAATATGAGCTATTTCATTATTTGTTAACATTATTGGGTGAGCATTAGCTATAAAATCAAGCCGTTTGATTTTATAGCCTAGCGCTAGCGTATATCAGCTCCATGCAATAAAACATAATTTGCTAAAGTGATTGAATTAGGTTTATTTGCCCCAAGATCGATTAAGTGCTGCAGTCTTGTAGCGTCCATTACTGAGGTCTATGTCATGCTTTATGATTTAACGGTTGTACAATTTAGCAAAATGCTGAAAAATTTAAGCGTTATTCTTGAAAAAGGCGAGTGTTTCGCAAACCTTAAGAAAGTGGATATGGCTGTTTTACTTAATTCACGTTTAGCACCAGATCAGTTTAATCTTGCTCGCCAAGTACAGATTGCCTGCGATACCGCCAAAATCGGTGTTGCCCGCTTAACGGATAATTTGGATACAGTGCCTAAGCATGATGATAATGAAACGACATTAGCTGAATTACAGGAACGTATTAGCTCAGTGTTGGCGTATTTAGCCACTTTCAAAGCAGAAGATTTTGCCAATTCTGCCACGATTCATGTGTCACAACCACGCTGGGAGGGGAAATATCTTACCGGTTATGAGTTTGCTGTTGAGCATGCAATTCCAAATATTTACTTTCATATAACAACAGCCTACGCAATTTTACGTCACAATGGTGTCGAGGTTGGCAAGAAAGATTACCTAGGCGCTATGCCATATAAGTCGTAAACCTAGTCCAGATGTAGTACTGTTGCACAGCTTAAAAGTTGTGCAGCAGAGTTTGCCCGCATATATTCGCTAACCCTTCTGCACAATTTAAGCGTTATTTTTAACAATAATATATCGCTCTGTCGCCAATAAATATTCGCTCGTTAGGTGCGTTGTTTATCGACAATGTTTCATTCTCTAAATATCACCATTTTAACGGATTAGTCGTAATACTTATTTGGTTAAATGGGATGAATGATAAACCGCTAGGTTAATAAATGGTTAATCTTAACGGGTTACTATCTTGTAGCGAATAGATTGATTGAAATAACCTGTGAAGTGTTTAAAACAGGGATTTACTGGAAGAACCGATTAATGGTTCGAATTAAAGGAGTTAGCTATGTCTGTCGAATTTCAAACTGTCGAAAGTCCAACCGATGCAACGACCATTGATTTACCGATTAAGAGTAAAAAAGCCAAAAAAACCGCTGCTGCTAGTGGCTTACGGCTCAAAGACAAGTTGGCTCAAGATACTCGCCGTCGAATTGAAATCTTGCATGAACAACGCCAATTATCCAACCGTTTCGGTATGGAAATAGAAATAGACTAGCGTTAACGGCTACCGTAAAAATAAAGGTAGCTTGCATGTACAGCTTCACGACGCCCGTCGTGGAGCTTATTTCATGAACTCATACTCCATTATCGTCACCATCCCGCCCTTATAATTTTCCCGCGAAATAATTGACCAGCCCAATGCTTGATAAAAATCGGCTTTGTCAGCGGTAAATAAATAGATTTTCTGTAAGCCAAGCGTCTTGGCATAATCAACGACAGCATTGACTAACAATTTTCCCAGCCCTTTATTGCGATGGCTTGCATTAACATACACATTGGCGAGCCAAGGGCTTAAATCAGTTCGGCTATCCATATCCTCAGCAATCAATGACGATGAGCCCGTTACTTGGTTTGCTTCTTCACCAATAAACATCTTCGGGATGACGGCATCAGTTAAATACTCACTCATTTGCGCTATCAATGTGCTGGCAGAGCTTTCTGGCGGACTCCAATGTGCCCATTCCTTATGATGCCATTGCGCTAATTGTGGGATATGTTGTGGCGCTAATTTTAGGTCAATAATTTGCATAGTCATCCCATGGCATTAACTTGCTGTATTTAATATTAAAAATAGAGTGAGTACTATTTAACTCATTGATGAATAAAAATCTGTATGTAACACTCGCGCTGATAAAGATCCCCGTGCTGATCCGCTACGATTAACCGTAGGCCTATTTATCCCGTTACGATTATTTTGGCAGGAAAATAGTAACTTTAAGACCAGTTGGAACACAATTTTCAGCTTTAATTTTGCCTTTATGCGCGGTAATGGCGGCTTCTGTTATTGCTAGTCCAAGTCCCCAGCCACCGCTTTCTCTTTGCCGTGCAGAGTCAGGGCGATAGAAGGGTTTGAAAATGGCATCGAGTTCGGCGGTATCTATGCCTGGTCCATCGTCTTTTATCGTGATTTTTACTTGATCAGCTGTTGCACTCGCCTGTAATTGAATGTCGCTTGCGGCATAGCGAATTGCATTACGCAGCAGATTTTCAATCGCGCGGGAAAGTGATTTAGGAAAATGTGCTAATTCAATTTCTTCATCAATATCGATAGTTATTCTTTTTCCCTGTTGCTCTGCTTCAAATTCCGCATCGTCTAACACTTGGCTTAGGGATTCTGCCAAACCTAAATAGACCTTGGTTTCGTTAGTGCTAAGCTTAACCCGTGAGAGTTCCAGTAATTCGCTGATGAGCTTTTCAAGCTGCTCGGCTTCATAGCCTATACGTTCCGTTTCGGTGGTCTGCTGGCCTTTTTTACGGGCGAGGGCAAGGGATAGCTGTAAGCGTGTTAAAGGAGTGCGCAGTTCATGGGAAATATCGCCCATCAGCCGTTGCTGATTATTGACCATAGCTTCGATGGAGTCTGCCATGCTGTTAAAGGCACTGGCGAGTTGGCCTATTTCGTCGTTGCGCTTGGTGGTGGCTTCATCAACACGATGCGTTAAATCACCTTGGGCAAGCGCATTAGCACTTTTTTTAAGTGAATTTAATGCTTTACCTAAATGCCACGCCAGTAGACCGCATAATAATCCCGACAGAAAAATAGCCAGGCTCAAGGTGAGTAGCTTATTTTCGGCAAAGAAGAAAAACCAAGGCCGCGGATGGTTATCGGGTAGGCGACCGTAGAGTGAATAGGTTTCTGCGCCTAAATTAAATTGATAGGGGCCAAATACCAGTTCGTCTTTAAATTGATGACTAATAGGCTGTTTTTCTTCATCGGCCATCAGCATAAAACTGCGTACACCACGACTGACTCTGTGGGTGTTAATGACTTGTCCTTGGCTATTGGTTAAATAGATCCGCAGCGGTTTGCCTTCTATATCGCGATGTTTTTCTAAGCGGCGGATAAAATCAGTCGTTAATAAGGACGGATCCTGTTGAATACGCTGAGCTACGCTAGCAAGTACTCTTTCAAGATGAGGTGGCAAAGGCGCACGGTCATGATTCTGTTGCAGTAATGGCAGCAGGCCCACTAAGGCAATGATCAGTGAGCTACAAAACCAAAATCCAAGTAATAATTTGATAAATAAACGATTAGGCACAGTGATACCGCCGTTATGGGAGCCAGATATAACCTTTACCACGGATAGTTTTTACCCTTGGCCGAGCATCGCTACGCTCTGGTAGCTTTTTACGTAAATTCGACAAATGCATGTCTAAGCTGCGGTCAAAGGGCATAAGTTTTTTGCCAAGCACTTTCTCGTTTAGATCTTCTTTATTCATCAACTCGCCAGCATGCAGTGCGAGGGTATGCAGTAGGGTGAATTCGGTGCCAGTGAGTATGATTAATTGATCGTTGCAGTAAGCCTCTTGACGTGATGGGTCTAAACGTAAATCACCAAACTCTTGTACGGGTGTTGCATGGATTTCTTGAGTGGTTAAGTTCGAGCGGCGAATAATAGCGCGGATACGCGCAATTAACTCTCTATCGTTAAACGGCTTTGGCAGATAATCGTCAGCACCAATCTCAAGTCCGACCACGCGATCGATTTCATCACCACGCGCTGTCAGCATTAATACCGGTGTTTGTTTATGTTGGCGTAGTGCACGCAGTACTTCAAAACCATTTAATTTAGGTAACATGACATCGAGCAAAATCAGATCATAATCCGTAGCAAGCGCCAGTTCTAACCCTTGTTTACCCTCGTAGGCCAAAGTTAATTGAAACCCTTCTAACTCAAGCAGTTGCCCTAGGAGCTCTGATAAACCCAGATCGTCATCGATTAATAATATCCGATTCATACATTTCCTTAATCTTGACTGTATGGCCTTGTTAGCCCATTTATTCGCTGGCGTCTTAGCCTTCGGCTGAGTATACCTGTTTTGATGTCAATTGCTGTGTAGCAATGTAAGTCAAAGTAAAGAATAGAGAATTTGCTATTTATTGTCATAACTTTACAGTGATTTACCTGTGCCATATTCTCACTTACATAGGGAGAGTTAGACTGTAAGGGTCGAAAGTGACTTGGCTTTACAGGGTCGTCACTGTGTCTTATTACTTGTCTATTAAGTTAAACCACTGAGGTTAACACTATGAAAACACTATCACCTTTGAAAGCCAGTTTATTTGCACTTTTTGCCAGCTCAGCTGTTTTTGTAACGGCAGTTAATGCCGCACCTGCTGAGAGCGGTAAAGCTGAATACCATAAGGGCTACCACATGGAACATGGCGGCCGACATATGAATAAGGGCGGTATGCACAAAATGTTTGAAGGGCTGGATTTAACCGATGCTCAAAAAGCTGACGTTAAAAAACTGTTCGCTGAACAGAAGGCAGCCAGAACAGAGAGTCGCCCGACGAAAGAGGAGCGTTTAGCAAATCGTACTGAGATGCTAACATTATTAACCGCGCCTAACTTCGATGAAACGCAAGCCAAAGCCTTAATGAGCGCGCAGCAAGAACAGCGTCAAACCCAAATGATTGAACGTATGAAAATACAAAATCAAGTTTATAATCTGTTGACGCCTGAGCAGCAAGCTAAATTTAAAGCGCGATTTGAAGCACATAGAGGTAAAGAACCTCGCGGTTAAATACGGCAGCTGATATACAATAGGGTCATTGCTTTCTAATAAAACTTCCCTATGAATCAAATTTCTCAATATGATTTTTGGGTCAAACTGGCTAGCCGCGCTTCAGTGGCTACCGCTTTGACCCTTATTGTTATCAAGATGTTTGCTTGGTTTTACTCTGGTTCTGCCAGTATGCTGGCATCCTTGACGGACTCTTTCGCCGACGCGCTCGCCTCTATTATCAACTTTATTGCTATTCGTTACGCTATTGTGCCTCCGGATCAAGACCACAGATATGGCCATGGTAAGGCAGAGCCTTTGGCTTCTTTGGCGCAATCAGCCTTCATCATGGGCTCTGCATTTCTATTGTTTTTCTACGGTGGAGAGCGCCTATTAACGCCAGCGCCAGTCGATAATGCCGCCATCGGCGTAGTGGTTTCTGTTATTGCAATTGTACTAACCTTAGCGTTAGTCATGTTACAGAAGCGCGCCTTAGCGGTGACCAAAAGCACAGTGGTAGAAGCCGATACCCTACATTACAAATCTGACTTATTCCTTAATGGCGCAGTGTTACTGGCGTTAGTGCTAGCGCAATATGGCTGGTGGTGGGCTGATGGATTGTTTGCCGTATTAATTGCATTGTATATTGGTCATCAAGCCTATGGCTTAGGCTATCGTTCAATTCAAGCCTTGTTAGATAGGGAACTCGACGACGAAACCCGTCAGCAGATTAAAACAATTGCCAAAGAAGATCCGCGTGTACAAGGGTTACATGACCTACGGACTCGTCAAGCGGGGAAAACAACCTTTATTCAGTTTCATTTAGAGCTCGATGGTAATTTGAGTTTAAATGAGGCTCACAGTATTGCTGATACAACAGGCTTACGGGTTAAAGCAGCCTTTGAAGATGCCGAGGTCATTATTCACCAAGATCCAGTACAGGTCACTTAAGTCTCTTTGATGTTAAATACATGGATGATAAAGCGGTGTTTATCGCTTAGGAGTAGGGATATATGGCGTCATGGATAGAGCAACAAAGTCACCGATTAGATGACAACACTAAGCTTATTTGTCGTTATCATAGATTATCGACCCACTTTGAGTTGCTGTTACAGCAAAACAAAGATGTATTGATTTGTCAGGTGCAGCAAGTTCAATTAGAGATAGAAAAGATGCCGCCAACACTATGGTATAAACGGCATCTTTTTTATCTTCCAAAACATATAGAGCTTACTCATGGAGCGAGGCAATATCAGCTGAGAATTTTCCCTTTTCCCTTCTTTTGGCGTGCGCGTTTGCGTTGTGCTGTAACAAGTAACATTTTGATTGAGGAATGTTTGGTAGGCCGCAAGCGTAGAAGTATGGTGCGTGCCATTTATTTTAGCCTAATCAATTTGCTACGAGTCATGCTACAAGTGTTGACTTAACGAGTTTGGTGCAGGGAACTACTAAGGTGTGCTCCACCTTGTTGGTTTAATCCATCGATAGTTCTTTTAGTTTTCGCGTTAAGGTATTTCGTCCCCAACCTAAGCGTTTGGCCGCTTCTTGTTTATGGCCTTGAGTGTGACGCAGTGCTGTTTCTAGCAGTATGCGCTCGAAGGCCGGCTGTACCTCTGTAAGCAGGTCGTTGTTTCCTTCAGATAGTTTTTGATCTATCCATTCTGTCAGAGCTGATTGCCAATCTTGGCTACCTTTTGCCGTATGGGTGGTATTCACGGGCTCTTTTAGCAGTTCTGGCGGTAAATCTTGAGGTAATATTTCTTGCCCAGATGCCATGACGGTTAGCCAGCGGCAGGTGTTTTCGAGCTGCCGAACATTACCGGTCCAAGGTAGTTGGGAGAGTTTTATCGCGGTTTCCTTGGTCATTATCTTAGTTTCTACCCCAATTTCCTTAGCAGCTGATGCGAGAAAATGTCTGGCCAGCTGAGGAATATCTTCCCGTCTTTGTGACAATGGCGGCAAGTGTACGCGGATTACATTAAGTCGATGGAATAGGTCTTCCCTAAACCCACCTTTTTGCACCAATAATTCAAGATCTTGGTGAGTCGCCGCAATAATTCGTACATCCACTTGCACAGGATTATGCCCTCCTACGCGGTAGAATTGGCCATCGGCGAGTACCCTAAGTAACCGCGTTTGTACGTCTAGCGGCATATCGCCGATTTCATCTAAAAATAGCGTGCCACCATTGGCTTGCTCGAAACGTCCTTGGCGTACATTAGCCGCGCCAGTGAAGGCGCCTTTTTCGTGGCCGAAAAGCTCAGACTCGATCAAATCCCGAGGAATAGCAGCCATATTCAAGGCGATAAAAGGTTTATCTTTACGTGGGCTGTGTTTGTGTAATGCCCCCGCGACTAATTCTTTACCCGTTCCCGATTGACCATTGATAAGCACACTAATGGATGAACGCGAGAGCCTGCCGATAGCGCGAAATACTTCCTGCATGGCTGGCGCTTCACCGATAATCTCCGGTGTTTTAACTTGGGCTTCTTTTACTGGTGCAGGACTTTGCTCTGTAGCATGGGTGATAGCGCGCTCGACCAGTGAGATAGCCTCATCGATGTCAAAGGGCTTAGGCAGATACTCAAATGCGCCTGCTTGGTAGGCGCTCACCGCACTGTCTAAATCCGAGTGTGCGGTCATGATGATGACGGGAATATGAGGGTAATGCACCTGCAACCGCTCGAGCAGGCTTAAACCGCTGGTACCTGGCATACGAATATCCGACACGATTACGCATGGTTGCGATATCTCTAATGCCTGCCACAGGGATTCGGCGGCGGCAAAACTGGCGGTACTGAGCTTGGCACTTTGCAGTGCCTTTTCGAGCACCCAACGTATCGAGCTGTCATCGTCGAGGATCCATACTTGTTCACTAATTCGCATCTTGCTTCCTCATACGACATAGGCCGGTATTGTTGAAATTATTTAACGCTTAAAATCGGTAGTGAAATGGTGAATTCGGTATGCCCTGCGCTGGAAAGGCAATCGATTCTTCCCGAGTGTAAACGGGCAATATTATGGGCAATCGAGAGGCCTAAACCTGAACCTTGTTCACGGCCTGTCACCATGGGGTAAAATAATGTGTCTATTAGCTCAGGCGGTATGCCGGGACCGTTGTCGATAATCGATAGCGTTAGCACTAGCTTGTGGCGTTTGGCACCAATGGTGACTTGATGTTGGGTCCGCGTGCGGATTAAAATCTCCCCGCCTGTATGTTCAAGTGCCTGCAGCGCATTTTGCAAAATATTCAGTACCGCTTGCTGCATCTGCTCAGCATCTATTTCGATATCAGGAATTGATGGGTCGTAATCCCGTTTAAGTCGTACGTTAGCAGGCAGCGCCACTTCTACTAACTTATAGACTTTTTGCACCACCTGATGAATGTTGTGCAGACTGTGCTGTGTCGGCCTTTGTGGTCCGAGTAGCCGGTCGACTAAATTACGCAGGCGATCCGCTTGCTCTATGATGAGCGTCGTGAATTCCTTCAATTCAGGGCTATCAAGTTCCCGTGATAATAGCTGCGCTGCGCCGCGAAGCCCGCCTAAAGGGTTTTTAATTTCATGGGCTAAATTACGCACCAAAAACTGCGCAGCTTGTTGCTGAGCATCTTGGTTGAGTTGTTGATGAATGCGTCTTTGTTGATCGACTTGGCGAAGCTCAAGCAGGCTCATTTTTGCAGTGTCATCGAGTGGGATCAATGTTAAATCAACAGTATGGTGTTGACCATCGAGGGTGACTAGCGTGGTGGTGTTTACCGTTAGCCCTTGGCTAGCTTTTACGGCGTCCATTAAAATGTGGTCTTCAACACCGAGTATTTGATAATGCTCAGACAAAGTCTGCTCTACCAATCTATGGCTACCTACGCCTAATAATTGCTCAGCCGCTGCATTGGCATAACAAGGCTTGAGATCTTGATCGATAACAAGCACTGCAGTAACTAAGTGATTGAGTAGAATCTCTTTATCCATTGACCGTTCCTAGAAATAAGGTTGCACCGTTATGTTGCACCAATTTGGTGCGAGCTGCAACTTGGCTTCATCAAACGGTTTAAGAGATGAATATTAATCTAACATTATGTATTTAAAGTCTTTAAACTAGATTCAAACCCAATATTGCTTTGATTAACGCTTAGTTGCTTGATGAAGAAATATCTTTCTTGGTGGACTTGATGCAAAGACTTTGCCGTTTTGAGTCATGGCGTCAACGACTAAGGTATGTTGACCTCTGTCGATGTTTTTAAGTTGAAAAACATTGCCAATTTGCGGTTGACCAATAGGCTTGCCATCGAGTTTGATCGCCATTAAATATTGGCCTTTAAGCTCTGGTGTGATGGTTGCAACGACTTCAAAATCACCATTATTATTTCTAACGGTTTCCTCTTCACTCGGAGAAGTAATGTCGACTTGATATTGAATTGATTCAATTGCTTGATTAGCGTCATCCATATCTGTTTTTGGCAGAGGTAAGCTAATTTGATTTAAGGTTTTATCCTTTAACTCTACGATTTGAGCATTAGGCTGTGGTTCATCGGAGTAATGGACTTTACCATCTTTATCAACCCATTTATAAACCACTGCCTGAGCCAACATACTAAATAGCATTAAGCCGATAAGTGTAAGTGAGCGCATGCAAGATCCTTGTCGTGTTTAAATGGAGTTGATCAAGATTAGACTCTTTTCTACTAAAAATCATGATGTTTGTTTAGTTTCAGTGGTCGAGATTGTTGCTAGATAGAAGGTCTACAGCGGGTAGGAAAGGCGAGGCCAAAAGAGGTGGAATTGAATATTTTAAAGCACGGGCACTCATCTCTTATGCGCCCGAGCTTAACGCTGAAATTATACGCTTGCGTCGAGATCTTTCTCGATTTGACTCGCTTTAGTCCATGCGGCATTTTGTGATAATTTAACGGCATAGCGTTGAATATGTTCAAATTTCGAGAGGTCACCACTGTTTGCTAATAGCTCTACTACGAAGGACATCATGATATCTGCCCCAGTGAGCTTATCTGCCACAAGGTAACTTTTACCTGCCAACATATCATTGAAGTAGTGGCTAATTTTGCTGACTTCTATCGCGGCATAACCTTCAAGGAAATTGGTTTTACAGCCGTCTTTTTGCACGAACATACGCAACAACAAAGGCAGCATGGCCGAGCTTTCGGCAAAGTGTAGCCATTGTAGATAATTGATGTAGTCTGCACTGTCTCTTGCTGGCGCTAAGCTATCAGCTGCAAATTTTTCAATCAGATACTCAGTAATTGCACCCGACTCGGCTATCACTTGGCCGTCGATTTCGATCACGGGTGACTTACCTAATGGATGGATTTGCTTGAGTTCAGGTGGCGCGAGAAAAGTCTGGCTATCACGCTGATAACTCTTAATTTGATAAGGTTGACCCAGTTCTTCTAGCAACCAGATGATACGTTTAGATCGTGATTTATTAAGATGGTGCAAGGTGATCATGGGCTTCCCTTTTTATTGTGACAGTACATTTTATTACTATCGCACTATTATGGTGCGATAGTACTTGGTAACAGATTAAGTACACTTCCTTCATTTTGAAGGAAGTGTATCGCATATTATTGCTTAGCCTCTAACGTTCAGTTGCGCGACGATGGCTTCTGCAACCGCTTCTGATGATCCTGGATTTTGGCCGGTGATCAAATGAGCATCCGCAACAACAAAGCTGGTCCAATCGTCACCTTTAACATAAGTACCGCCATTTTTTTGCAGCATGTCTTCGACTAAAAATGGCACGATATGCGTGAGCTGCACGGCTTCTTCTTCGGAGTTACTAAAACCAGTAACGCGTTTACCACTGACTAATGGTTTACCATCGCTGGTTTTAGGGTGCAGCAGTGCCGCTGGGGCGTGACATACCAACCCTAGCGGTTTATTGGCTTGATAAAACTGTTCTATCAAGGCGATAGAGTGTTTATCTTCGGCAAGATCCCACAGTGGGCCGTGGCCGCCTGGGTAGAAAACGGCGTCATAATCGGCAGCGTTGACTTCACTTAAGCGAGTGGTATTCGCTAACAGTGCTTGCGCTTCAGCATCTTTGCTAAAGCGTGCAGTGGCTTCGGTCTGAAAGTCAGGCTCATCACTTTTTGGATCGAGCGGTGGTTGACCGCCTAGTGGTGAGGCCAAAGTAATGTTGAAACCTTTATCTTTAAAAGTATAAAAAGGTGAGGCAAACTCTTCGAGCCAAAAGCCTGTTTTAAGACCTGTGTCGCCGAGTTTTTCGTGTGATGTTAGTACCATTAATATATTCATTTTCATACCTTTACCTAAGTTGCTCACATCGATACGTGTGAGCTCTGGGTTTAGTTCAGTTAAGGATACCGTTTGACGTTATAAAGCTAAGGTCAAAATGTCGCGGCTCATTGCGGAGTCAATATTGCCGTGTTCGCCTAGAGCGACCATGCCGTGTAGTTCAAGCTGCTTTATAACTGTTTCTACGTGGCTGGCATCAAGATCATAGGCAGATAAATGTGTCGCTATGCCCATCGCTTCAAAAAATGCTTTCGTTTTGGCAATAGCGGCATCGATACGCTCATCATCTGTACCTGTGTTGATGTGCCACACTCGGTCTGCATATTGGAGTAGCTTTTCGCGCTTGGCTTCTTTAGTACATTGCAGCAAAGCTGGCAGTACGATTGCTAGTGTGCGTGCGTGGTCGATATCGTAAAGCGCGGTCAGTTCATGGCCAATCATGTGGGTTGCCCAGTCATGGGGGACGCCTACACCAATCGTGCCATTAAGTGCCATTGTGGCCACCCACATTAAGTTAGCGCGAATGTCGTAATCCTCTGGCTGAACCAGTACTTTTGGCCCAAGCTCAATGAGAGTCTGCAATAAACCTTCGGCAAATCTGTCTTGTACGGCGGCGTTAACGGGGTAAGTCAAGTATTGCTCGGTAATGTGCACAAAAGCATCGACCACACCGTTGGCCACTTGGCGCTCAGGCAGAGTGAAGGTTTTTGTTGGATCAAGTATTGAGAATTGTGGGTAAACTAAATCATTACGGAATGGCAGCTTAGCCTGTAGTGATTTACGGGTTACAACGCTGGCATTGTTCATCTCTGAACCGGTTGCAGGCAAGGTTAATACTGAACCAAAGGGCATCGCTTGCGTCACTTTTGCACCCATTAGAATATCCCACGGTTCACCGTCAAATACCGCTGCAGCGGCAACAAATTTAGTACCATCAATGACCGAACCACCACCTACTGCGAGGAGGAAGTCGATATTCTGATCGCGTACTTGGGTAACGGCTTTCATTAAGGTTTCGTAGGTTGGGTTTGGCTCAATACCATCAAACTCGACGATGAAACGATTACCCAGCGATTGTTTTACTTCATCTAATGTACCGGTTTTTCTGGCACTGCTGCCGCCAAATAGGATCATAACCTTAGCATCGCTTGGTACTAAAGAGTCGATTTCAGCGATAGTATCTTTACCAAAACGAATACGAGTTGGATTGTAATAGTTAAAATTTAGCATGGATGGTGTAATCCCTATTATTAGGTTAATTAAGTTTTAAATTAGTAGACCAGTCGTCTATTTTGTGGTTGTAAACGATGGATTCAATTTTAATTGCTGATTTGTATCAACAAATCTCTATTAGTAAAATTGGTTTTTTAATCTAGCAAGTTGCTATGGGTTTAAAATTGCTTTAGTGGTCACCAATGTCCGTTCAAGCGCGGTAGCGCTGTGGCCTAACTTATTCATTAAGCTGGCGCCTAACCACATGTGATACAACATTTCAGCGGTCGATTGCGGATCTTGTGTAGCGATAGAGCCATCGTTGATGCCAGTCTGAACGCAAGTCGTTAATCTCTCGATAATGCTCGCGGAGCCGTGAAGTAAGGCGACACGCATGGCTTCGGATAGGTCAGCCACTTCGGCGCTGAGTTTCACAACCAAACACTTCTGATCTATGCAGCCATCGGCTTGCACATGTAACCATTGTTGCCAGTACTGCATTAAGCGTTGATAGCCCGTCAGTGTTGAGTCATTAAATAATGTGTCTAATGCTAACTGATATTTATCAAAATAATCAGTAATCAGCGCTTCGCCAAATTGTTCTTTGGATTTGAAGTAATGATAAAACGAGCCTTTAGGCACTTCAGCGGCTTGCAGCAGTAGGGATAAGCCGACGCTGGAGAAGCCTTTTCTGACGATTAGCTTATAGCCAATATCGAGAATATGTTGTCGAGTAGATTGGGTTTCAATTTTCATGGGGCTTACAATAAACCAAATTAGACCGGTCGTCTAGTGCCGTTTTAAGTCATTATATCAATGTATGTTTATTGAAGATGTGCCGAGCGAGATTTCAGCATAGCGGTAAATCTTGTAAGGAAAGCGCTTTAACCGTTGGGCTAAACAATTACTCTTAATGATTAATTTTTAACATATTCATTAGGTTATAAGTTAAGGTTTATTATACCGATCAGATTGGCTATGTTTGCTCTATTTTTACTCGCTGTGTGTGTCGTCAACCTGAGCGGTATTGTGTCTCGAATATGCGTATTTTGTGCTTAGAGATAGCTGCAACAATATTCAGCAATAGCAGTATTGCGAATTTTAAAGCTAACATTCGCGCTAAGTTCAAACTGTGTTCCTTGGTTAAATTCTTGCCATGTAGTCGTATCTGGTAGTAAAACCTCAAAACGGCCGCTTGTTACTGCCATAATTTCACCTTGAGAAGTCGAAAACTCATATTCTCCTGGTTGTACTACGCCTAAGGTTTGCTTGCTGCCATCGGCAAAAAACACGCTACGACTGGCAACCTTACCATCAAAATAAATATTAGCTTTTTTAGCTACAGATACGTTCTCGAGCAAACTCATAATTAATCCTCTACAAATAAATGTTAACTGAATTTATATGCATATTTAGTAAATATCCATACATTATTTTGGTCGACTAAAAATACATGCTGAGTAGCAAGCTAGATTTAGTGCCGATTGGTCGTTTATTTTATACGGTTGTGATGGGGTGATTTACGGTAAAAATCAGTTGATAAAGAGTAAGCATCTGCCAGCAATAAATTACTGACAGATGTTTATTTATATTACTTATTTAGCAACAAAATAAGTAATAACGCTTACGCCAAATGGTCATTTCTGAAATAGAATGTTGGAATTTACGTTTAGTCTCGCGGATCACAAACGGGATCTCCTTCACTGCAACCAGCTCAAATTGACCAATTAAGGTTTCAGTTAACCCATCTAACGTGGTGAAGTTCTCACCTTTCACTTTTACGCCACCAAGCCATTTATCCTTGGGGGTATAGTCTTCTAGCCAAGTGTACGGCGAGGCAATGACAAGGTATCCAGCTTGATTAATCCGCTGGGTAATGCTGGTTAAAAAGTGCTTAGGATCGTTAAGCCTATCGATAAGATTTGAGGCGTAAACCAAGTCATAACCTGTGTAAATTGGCTTCAAATTGCAGGCATCGCCCTGCATAAAGTTCACTTTTTTAACTTCTGGGCCATAACCTAATTTGGCTAAGTTTGCGCTCTTAAACTCCTGTAAATCGCCCTCGGTACGAATGGTATAACGTTTCTCACCTTGCTCTGTGAGTGCATACGCTTGTTGAATAAAGCGTGCCGAGAAGTCGATTCCATCGACGTGTTCAAACACTTTTGCTAGCTCAAAACTCGCTCGGCCAACGGAGCAGCCAATATCCAACGCTTTACTTGTGTGAGTGAGTTGGATTTCAGCCAGCGCTTGTTGTACGACATTAACGCAGAAATTAGGCACACCAAAATATTCGGCGCCATAGTGGAACTCAAGGTATTGGGAGATCAGTTCATCGGTTTCGTACACATTGACCTCGGCCATTTGGGTAGGGTTTTGCGTGGATTCCACATAGCGGAAACCAGCATGTTGATAAAAATGTCGACGAAATGCATAACGCGACGAGGCAATGGCTTCATTGCCTGTAGAAATCCACGAACCACCTTTAATGAGATTGTGCTTACCATCAAAGGTTGGCGTGGAGAAATCATCATAGAGAGGGTGTACTGCAAAGCCATTAAAGCCGTCTATTGCGGTTTCTGTCCACTGCCAAACATTGCCGACGATATCGAAAAAACCATTATGTGCAAA
Organism: Shewanella morhuae; assembly: GCF_900156405.1. Classification (GTDB taxonomy): domain Bacteria; phylum Pseudomonadota; class Gammaproteobacteria; order Enterobacterales; family Shewanellaceae; genus Shewanella; species Shewanella morhuae. The sequence goes on along the minus strand of NZ_FTNN01000003.1, from coordinate 131,541 downwards.
GCGATTTACAGGACAAGAAGAGGCGTAATAAGCCAAAGAGATATTGCCCGGTGCTTCCTGCCAATCGGGTGCATCAGTGGGGATATTTTCGCGTAAAATCGACCATTCCGCTTCAGTTAGCAGGCGGATATTGCTTTGCGTTTGTTCCGCTTTCCAATTGCAAAAAGCTTTGGCTTCCAGCTGATTAACCTCAACTGGCCAATTTAACGGCAGTGGGATTTCTTCCGTTAAATTACGTTGCCACCATTTATCTTGCTGTAATCGCCAAAAACGCGGCATTTTCGCTTGGGTGTAAGCGAGCCAAGCTTGACCTTCTTCATTCCAAAATTGCGGTGATTGATAGCCTTCCGCTTCGACGAACGCTAGATACTCTTGGTTCGAGACTAAAAACTGTGAGGCTTTAAAGTCAGCAACATTAAATGTTTTATTACCGTATTCGTTATCCCAGCCATAGGTCTGGTCTTGTTCTAGTTTACCTAAGGTAATTTTTTTACCTTTCACGGCAATTAAGCGGTTTGTCTCGGCGCTACCTACGTCTTGGCATGCTGGCCAAAGCTGGCTTGTGGCAACATATTCTAGCGGCAGTTGGCGGATAATCACCGATGAGGTTTCTAAGTGAATACGCTCATGTTCAATGCCCATCAAAATAATCCAAGCTAGGCTGTCTTGCGTGATTGGCAGCGTCAGTGGCATTTCATCAATAACGCGATTGACCACAGCGTTAACTTGTTGACGATAGGCGTGCACTTGCGCCACCTGCGGCCATGGGTAATGTTGCTCATTGAGGTCATCCCAAGACATTTCATCGACACCAATGGCAAACATGGATTCGAAGTTGTCATTGACCCGTTCATCGAGAAACTTTCCGAGCTTGAGCTTGTTAATGTAAAAAGTGGCCGTGTGACCAAAATAAAAGATTAACGGATGGCGCAGTGGTTCGGCTTTAAGATAATAGGCGCTATCTTCTTTGATTAAATCAAACAACGACTCATATAGAGCCCATGTTTGATTAAAATAACGTTTAAGCTCTTGACGCTTTGTCGCCTCATTTTCACCCATTAGTTTTAGGGTTTGAGGGGCTTGCGTTATAGGCTTATCCATAGGCAAGTAAACTCCGTATATATCGGCCTGCGGTGCAAGCGTGGAACATTAATCTATCGTGTGTAACGCTAATACGCGATTACTGGGCTCAGGATCACTTTGCTGGCTTATATGTTGATTCAATGCTCATGATAAAGCACGCGAACAGCTGCTTTGAAAATTTATCGGTGCATTCTGTGAACCCTGTACGGGTCCTATTCTAAATGTCTACGATTGATATGACCTCTTTATATTGGTTTTTCTTGCAAAAAAACGCTTCATTCAAGTTTGCTATACCATTCTTTATTGAGATTAAAATTATTTTATCCTTGGAGAGTATTTTCTCTGACGGGGTTAAGGCAGAATGAACCCGTCCGTAAAATTATTATGCAGGATATAACGGGATGACAATTAACGCATTATGGATACCCGCTTGGTATGAGCTTGATCCGTCGATCGTAGTGGGGATTGCTGAGGAGTTTGTTTTTCAGCAGGCTGCCGCAAACGAGGCGTTAAAGTTTTATAGCGGTAAAGAGGGCAGCGATGCCGTTAAGGCAACGGGGACGATCTCGGCTATTCATCACAATGTCTTGGGGGACATTGAGAGTGTCGATGCGCAGGGGCTCGATTATACGCTGGTGCTGCGAGATGGACGTCGCTTACTAGTGAATGCCGAGGAAAACCCTGGCTTGATTTATGAGTGGGTGGATGACAGTTGGCAGCCTTCTGATATGGTTATTACAGATTGGCAATTAACCGTAAAATTTGCGGCTTTATCACCATTAATGCCAATAAAGTAATTGAATATTTAAGTGCAGCTAACGCTCTGATATTGGCGTTGGCTGCACTTTTACTATTTCAGTCAGTTGTTGATAGTCTTGCTTAATCTGTGCGACATAGTTGTCATAAAAATCTAGCGCTGCAAACTCCTCTAAACAGAGCTGATAACGTCGTAGCTGCTCTGTTCTCTCCTCAATTGTCTCCCATTTTTCCACTAGCATAGCGTTTGATTCCATTCAAAACGTCAAAAATACAATTGATACATATGTTAACTTTTTTATTTTTGTTTAATTGTACTAAATTCTTATTTAGTTTGAATAAATTACAAGGCAGACCAATTTGTTTTTTAAATTCAATATAAACATATAGTTGCTATTTTAGTGCTGTGATATACCGCATGGTGTGTAATATTTTTCCTCATCTTATATGGGACAAATGCTTACACGCGTATGCAGCGACATTCTTATTCTATTTCTATCGTAACGATTGGATTGTACCCATACGTATTTTGTTTTAGATTGAGGGACTTTAATTCTCTGGCGTGGTGTTCCTTACCCTTGGAGTCATGTAATGGCGAATATTTTGTTAGTAGCCAATCTGAATTGTGATCGGATTTTACTACTTGATAAACCTTTAAAAACCGGTGGACGTTTCCATTACCAAGATGGTGGGCAACGACTCGGCGGCGGCGGTGCAAATACGGGATTAGGCTTAGTATGGGCCGGACATAGCGTTGCACTTGTTAGCCAAGTTGGTCGTGATGATATGGGAGATTGGCTGATTGCAGAGGCTAGTACTCAGGGCCTCGACTGCCGTTTAGTGCAGCGCCGCATGGGTAATACCTGCGAAATGCTGCTCGTGATGACACCCGATGGTGAGCGCACAATTATTCGACCACAAAGACCCGTATTTGAGTTGTCGGTACCACCAAAATGGCAACCATGGGATGCATTGTATTTTAATACTTCAGCCGAAGGTTCTGTTAGCTGGGCGAAAACAGCCCTAGAACATTGTCTTGTCGTGGCGCAACTAGCTAAGGACGATAGGCCAAGGCCTTGCCATATTTTATTGGCATCGGTGAGTGATATGCTGGGGCGTTGTGATGCCGCATCTTGGGAATATGGCGTGGGTATTGGTGGCAGCGCATTGCGTTATTTCGTGGTTACCGATGGCATCAATGGCGCTAAAGTGTATACCCAGGATAATGTACAACATGTTGCCGCAGTCCCTGCAAACGTCGTTGATACCACAGGCGCCGGTGATGCCTATGCGGCAGGACTTATCCATAGCCTATGTAGCGGTGAGTCGATTACTCAGGCTATGACCGAAGGCGCCGTGTGGGCTGCTTTTGCGGTAGCTACAGATAGCTCTGTTCCGGGAGATGCGCTGAAACAGTATTTAGCGAGCAAGGAAACGGCATCATAAATTTGTTGCGTTCTGTTTGAACCATTTTCTGCTATCAACATTTGCTGTGCCATACATGACTTATGCTTTGTTGTGCTTTGCCTATTTGTGAGTGCATATGTTTTACCTCGTTTCCCCAACGGGGCATTTTTTACTCAAAATAAAGTTATCCTATTCTTAAAATAGGTTATTGACTGAAATATTATGCGCTTATAGCGTAATCCTATTTAAGTTATTTCATATAAATCAATTTGCTTGGTTAAAAGAGAATCGTGCTGGATAGGCCATAGACAGGGAGTAGTAGATGTCAATATTGCTGATTAATAGGTTATCAGGATTGTACTTAGGGGCAGAGCTTGAAGTGATCGCCGGTGTAACTAGCGGTATTAATAGCAAGCAATCCGCCCAACAATTGTTAGTGCATAGTGGGCATGTTGAGGGTGATGTTCAGGCTGACCCTAAACACCACGGCGGGCTTGATCGGGTGCTGCATCATTTTCCCCGTGAGCATTATGGCCAGTATCGACGTTGGGACTTAATCACCCAGCTCGAAGATGCGCCCACTATGGGAGAAAATATCAGTACAGTAGGGCTTAACGAAACTCAGGTTAATATTGGCGATATCTTGCAAGTTGGCGCAGTAACAGTGCAGTTGACCCAGCCTCGCTCACCTTGTTTTAAGCTCAATTTGCAGTTTGGTCATAGAGAGTTCGCCCTCGCCATGCAGCAGAGCCAGTTATGCGGTTGGTTTTATCGCATACTCAGCCCTGGAGTAATCGGTATAAACGATAAAATTGAATTAGTTGAGCGTCGCACCGATATAAGTGTCGCAGAAGCGATGTCACTTTATTTTTCACCCACTTTTAATGCCGCTGCCTATGAACGTTTAGCTTGCTGCGAGGGTTTAGCGCAGAGTTGGGTTAATAGCTTGCAACGTCGTTTAGCGGCACAAACAGTAGAAGATTGGCAGATGCGTTTATACGGGCATAATGCTTAATAAGTAATGATATTTAACATGATAAAGTAGAGACGATTTCATGACAGAGCCTGTGACAAAAAGCGATAAGGATTTTGGTTTATTGGTGTATGCCTCAAGTTTTGTGGGCTATCTCGTACCTTTAGGATCGATACTTGGGCCATTAATTATCTGGTTAATGAAGCGCGAAGAATCGACATTTGTCGATCAATGTGGCCGTAGTTGCTTGAACTTTAAATTGAGCCTGCTGGTTTATGTGATCATCAGTGCTGTATTAGCGTTTGTCGGTATTGGTTTTATTTTTTTAGCCATACTGGGCATATTAGATTTGATATGTACTGTGTTGGCGATAATTAAGGCCAGTGAAGGTAAAGTATATAAATACCCACTGACGATTAAATTTATTTCAATGGATTAATAGCGTTATTACGTGAAGGGAAAACGCCTTAGATATTGCTATCTAAGGCGTTTTTTATGCAGCAAGAATAGGCAAGTGTTAGGTATTACACCTTAAACTTTGCCACTAGAGAATCCAAGCGATGAGACAGTTGATTCAAGGCTAAACTCGCTTGCGCTGCAGCTTGTGCTGTATCTGCCGTACGCTGAGTAATGTCGTTGATTTCAGTGACGTTACGGTTAATATCTTCAACAACGGTCGATTGCTCTTCTGTCGCGGCAGCAACTTGGATATTCATGTCACTAATCAGGCCAATTCTATCGCTAATACCAATCAAAGATTGGCTCGCTTCATCAACGGCAACTACACCTTCATGTGAGCGGGTGCGGCTTTGAGACATCGCATTTACAGCGCGGCTCGCTTCCGATTGCAGCTTGTCGATCATACCTTGCACTTCGTTGGTTGATGCTGCCGTTCGTGACGCTAAGTTACGTACTTCATCGGCAACAACGGCAAACCCGCGTCCTGCCTCACCCGCGCGCGCCGCTTCAATGGCTGCGTTGAGAGCGAGTAAGTTAGTTTGTTCAGAGATGGCACGGATCACATCTAAAATGCCTCCGATGGATTTAGTGTGCGTCGCGAGCGACTCGATCACTTCACCCACTTGGCCAACATCCTTTGATAATTGGTTAATGGTATCTCGAGCGCGTGTAACAACAGCCTGGCCACTACTGGCTTCTGTGTCGGCATCTCTAGCAGCTACTGCAGCTTGGGCAGCATTGCTAGCAATTTCGTTAACCGTTGCGCCCATTTCATTAATGGCAGTCACTACCATAACAGTGCGATCTTTCTGCTCGTTGCTGTCGTCCAGCGTTTGCTGCGCTTGGTTAGACACATCTTTAGCTGAAAAACCGAGCTGTTCGCTTGTTTCGGCAACTTCAATTACAGTCTCTTGGATTTTGCTGATGAAGCTATTAAATCCTTTTGCTAGTTGAGCTATTTCATCTTCACCATTAACGGGTAAGCGTTGGCGTAAGTCACCTTCGCCTTCACCGATATCACGGAACATTGCGGCAATTTGGGTGATAGGGCGGCTAACCGAGCCTGCAACTAATACGGCCAGTGCAATAAAGCCTGCAGCAATTAACAGTGTCCACATTAAAATTTGGTAGGCGGCGTCAGTTAGTAGTGCAAAGACTTCCGCCTTAGGCACTTGCGCAATCAGATACCAATCCATTGAAGCGATATAACTGCTGGCGACCAACATATCTTCGCCATTGATTGTGGTATTAATTAGGTTGAAATCACTGCGACTTAATAACGAACTTGAATTATCTCCTTTATACAGACTGTTTAAATTGCTCTTACCGATTTGGCTCGGATCGGGATGGAGTTTAACGTCTCCCTTAGCATCAACTAAATAGACAAAACCGGTCTTTTCAATTTTAAAGGAGTTAAGCAAACTCACCATATCATCGAGTGATTTCGCAAGCCCTACTAACCCGCGACCATTAGGCTGCTGATAGTTAATAAAAAGCTTAGCCTCGCCATTGGCCTCAGTAAATACGTTTAACATTCGCTCTTGACCGCTATCGCGATAACCAAAAAACCAATCGTCCTGCCCTGGGATGAGTACACGCAAAAAACCATCTTGAGTGTAGTAGGCCGCGGTTTGTTTATCGGCGTAGGAGGTTTGCACTAAGTTATATTGGCGAGAAATATCTTTCAGCTGGGCAACGACAATTGCCTCTTTATCCTGTGGTCGACCTTCTTCTAGCCATTGCAGTAACATACGGCTGTTTGCTAGTTGTTCTGCAGCATTCATTAAGGTTGAAATATCGAGATCGATCTTATTACGGATCTGCATCATCAAACTAGGCAGTTCCGAACCCAACATACGTTGCTGGACCACATTTTTAGCACTGCGCTGGCTTAATACGCCGACAAGTATGGTCGACAGCAGTACCGCAAATGTGACGGTAAGCAGAATTTTCTGCTTAATGGTGAGGTTATTAAATATCATAAATATCAATATGCCTTTGTTGGACTATTTTAAGTTATCGGTCGACGCACCGTGTACGATAATGATTATCGGACAATAATGTTAAAAGTTAACTTTAGTCTAGATTGATTGGCTAATAAAACAGCGTTAGCGAGGCTTATTTGGCCTAACCTGTTGCTCTTGCGGTAGATCTTATTATGTAGAGTATAGACTGAAATGCAGATGTGTTTAGAACGGACTCTTTTTTGTGCTGTGATTGTGGCTAATGTAGTGAGCAAGGGCAAGCTAAAATAGTCAATTATTTGTATTTTAGGTAAAAAAAAGGCGTCATTTAAGACGCCTTAGTTCACATATTTACAATAATTTACTACATATTAGGGTAGTTGGGGCCACCACCACCTTCGGGGGTTACCCAAGTAATATTTTGGCTTGGGTCCTTAATATCGCAGGTTTTACAGTGAATACAATTTTGTGCATTGATCACAAATTTGGGCTGACCCGCTTCTTCAACGATTTCATACACACCTGCAGGGCAATAGCGTTGTGCAGGTTCATTAAATTGGCTGAGGTTAATGCCTAGCGGAATACTGCTGTCTTTTAGGTGTAAATGGCAGGGCTGGTCTTCTTCATGGTAGGTGCTCGATAGATAAACTGAAGACAGTTTGTCAAAACTAAGCTTGCCATCTGGTTTCGGATAATCAATTTTGTTGTAACTGCTGACCGGCGCCATTTGTGCATAATCAGGCAGTTCATCACGCAATGTTATTGGGAATCTTCCACCAAACCAGTTTTGATCAATATAGTTGAAGGCGCCGCCTAAGTAAGTGCCAAACTTGTGCATAGCTGGGCCAAAATTACGCGATTTATATAATTCGTCATGCAGCCAACTTTCTTCTATATGGGTTTGGAAACAATCAAGATCTTTACCGCCTTCAACCCCCGCCATCATCGCTTTACCTAAGGTTTCAGCTGCTACAATACCGCTCTTCATCGCAGTGTGAGTACCTTTGATTTTTGCAAAGTTTAAGGTACCAGCATTACAACCTATGATAAGGCCTCCAGGGAAACTCATCTTAGGCAGTGAGTTTAAACCACCTTTAGTGATTGCGCGTGCGCCATAGCTAAGACGTTCGCCACCGGATAAATATTTGGCAATCACAGGGTGAGTTTTGTAACGCTGAAATTCATCAAAGGGGCTGAGATGCGGATTCTTATAATTCAAATCGATAATAAGCCCAACCGCAATTTGGTTGTCTTCCATATGGTAAAGGAAGCCGCCGCCAGATGACCCCTCGGTTAATGGCCAGCCTCCAGTATGAACCACTTTACCTAGCTCATGTTGTTCGGCTGGGACCTTCCAAATTTCTTTGAACCCTAAGCCATAATGTTGCGGTGTTTTACCATTATCTAAATGATATTTTTCGATCAGTTGTTTACCTAAGTGACCACGGCAACCTTCAGAAAAAACAGTGTATTTTGCATGTAACTCCATACCCGGCATATAACTGTCTTTCGGTTTGCCATCGGCGCCTATGCCCATATCGCCAATCAAAATACCTTTAACACTGTTATCGTCGTTAAACAGTAATTCACTCGCCGCAAACCCTGGGAATATTTCAACGCCTAGCTCTTCTGCACGGCCTGCAAGCCAGCGAGACAGGTTGCCAACACTGATAATAAAATTACCCTCGTTGTGCATCGTTTTTGGTACAAAAGCATTAGGCATGACTCGGCCATCGGTGGCAGAGTTCAATAAATAGATTTCGTCTTGGGTGACTGCGGTGTTTACTGGGGCATCTTTTTCGCGCCAGTCGCTAAATAGCTCACTAAGCACTTTGGGTTCGAACACTGCGCCAGACAGGATATGCGCACCCACTTCGGAGCCTTTTTCAACCACACAGACGGTAATTTCTTTACCTGAATCCTGTGAAATTTGCATTAATCGACACGCAGTTGCTAAGCCCGCTGGACCTGCACCTACGATCACAACATCGAATTCCATTGATTCGCGTTCCATCAGTTCACCTCTTCCTTTACGTTTCCCCGATTTCTATCGAGTGTTGTCGTTTGTAAACGGGCGTTTTATTGTTTGTACCACCTTACCTTAAAATAAGATAAGGTCACAGTGGATTAAGCCAATGTTGAGCCTACTTGAGTACAAATCTTTAGGTGAGGGCTGTCACAGATTATTAACGCGAGTAAAGTTTTGGTAAATAAATACCTGTTTAGGGGTATAGCTAGTGAGTACTTTCGGCCTATAATCAGCGGCGACGGTTCTCCGAGCTTGCCTGCCTAAGTTGAAAAATATGGCGGTGTAGCCGTGGTAATAATGCCACCGGGGCGGGATAAGAAATGCTCTCGCCTCCCACACTTGGAAAGGTGATCATGTCTCAATTACAAGACAGCTTTGGTCGAAAATTTCACTATTTACGCATGTCAGTCACTGACGTTTGTAACTTCAAATGCAGCTATTGCCTCCCCGACGGTTATCATCCAGATGGTAAGCCGCAATTTTTATCTCTCAATGAGATAGAAAATCTCGTTTCTGCATTCGGTCAAGTTGGTACCCAAAAAATTCGTATTACCGGTGGTGAACCTACCCTACGTAAAGACTTCACCGATATTATTCGTGTGGTAGCTGACAACCCTCATATTAAAAATATTGCTACCACGACTAACGGTTATCGCCTCGAAAAACATGCCCAAGAATGGTTTGATGCGGGTCTGCGTCGTATCAATGTTTCTGTGGACAGTTTAGATCCTAAAATGTTTTATCAGATCACCGGCGAAAATAAATTCGACGAAGTAATGCGGGGCATTGATGCCGCTCTGACGGCGGGTTTTGAGCGAGTAAAAATTAACGCTGTACTGCTTAAAGGCTTAAATGATAAAGATTTACCACGTTTTTTGCAGTGGATTAAAAATACGCCTATCGATTTACGTTTTATCGAGTTGATGGAAACGGGTCTTGGCCGTGAGTATTTTGAAGCCCACCATTTAGCGGGAGCAGATATCAAAGCTCAGTTACTGGCAGATGGTTGGCATTTAGATACGCCAAGCGCCGATGATGGTCCTGCGCAAAATTTTAGTCGCAGCGACTATAAGGGGCGTATTGGGTTGATCATGCCCTATGCCAATAATTTCTGTGCGACTTGTAATCGTCTGCGAGTCTCGGCTAAGGGCAAGTTACATTTATGCCTCTTTACCGAATCGGGTGTCGATTTACGTGATTTGTTGCAGCATTCCAGTCAACAAGCTGAATTGATCGAGCGTTTGCACGGTCAATTAGCCCAGAAGAAAGAAACCCACTACTTGCATCAAGGCATCACGGGTGTGACTCAGCATCTCGCCTCTATTGGCGGTTAGATAGAGCGATATTCGCACTCTTATCACCATCGATTGAGTGTGTGCATCGGCTAATTTTTCTTGCACTTTGTTTTACCCCACATTAAAGGATCGCTCCAATGAGCAATGTATTTACTCATATCAATGCCGATGGCAATGCCCATATGGTTGATGTAACCGAAAAAGCGGTCACCGAGCGTGAAGCCCGTGCTGAAGCCTTTATTGAGATGGCAAGCACTACCCTAGAAATGATTATGAGCGGTAGTCACCATAAGGGTGATGTGTTTGCGACCGCGCGTATTGCGGGTATCCAAGCTGCTAAAAAAACCTCAGATCTTATTCCTCTATGTCATCCACTCATGTTGACTAAGGTTGAGGTTGATTTAGAAGCGCAGCCTGAACATAACCGCGTGCGCATTACTAGCCTATGCAAATTATCCGGTAAAACCGGCGTAGAAATGGAAGCCTTAACTGCGGCCTCTGTGGCGGCGTTAACTATCTACGATATGTGCAAAGCGGTGCAAAAAGACATGGTTATTTCCCAAGTGCGCTTACTGGAAAAACGTGGCGGAAAATCTGGGCATTTTAAGGTTTAGCGGATCAAAAACGAGAGAAAATTATGATTAACGTGTTGTTTTTTGCTCAAGTTCGAGAATTATTGGGCACGGCCAAGTTAAGTGTCGATGCGAGTGAGCAAACGCAAACCGCCGAAGCACTTCGCGCAATGCTAGCGACTACCGATGAAAAATGGGCAAAAGTATTAACGTCAGACAAATTGCTGGTGGCAGTAAACCAGACCATGAGCCAGTGGGATGCACCTATTAAAGATGGTGATGAAGTTGCGTTCTTTCCACCCGTCACCGGAGGTTAATATGCGTTTATTATCCGCTGTGCGAGTGCAAGAGGTCGACTTTAATGTGCCTGATGAATATCAACAATTAATCCAAGACGATAGTGATGGAGCCGTGGTGACTTTTGTCGGTAAAGTGCGTGATTTTAATGATGGCACCGCCGTGACCGACTTAACCTTAGAGCATTATCCAGGTATGACAGAAGCCATACTCGAACAGATTGTTGTTGAAGCGCGTAGTCGTTGGCCCGTTAATAAAGTGACCGTTATCCATCGCGTTGGCACAATGGCATTAGGTGAACAAATCGTATTTATTGGCGTAACGAGTGCCCATCGTAAAGCCGCTTTTGCTGCCTGTGAGTTCTTAATCGACTTTTTAAAAACCAAAGCGCCATTCTGGAAATTAGAAGCTGGCGCTCAAGGCCAAAGTTGGGTTGAGGCGAAAGATGCCGATGAACAAGCTGCTAAGCTGTGGCAGCACAAAGACTCGTTGTAATCAGTCGCCACGTGCTGGCTCAACGTGAACGTGGCCTAGGTGATCCCATGCAGAGTTTAACCCGTTTGTTCCACGCCCTTGGCTTTACATTATTGCTTGGCTTGGCGATGGTGCCATTAGCGAGTCAGGCCGCGGATAACGCGCCTATTCCTGCAATTGCAGCCGCTGCTAATATTAAGTTTGCGCTAGATGATATCGTTAAAAACTTCACTGCAGAAACAGGCCTTAAAGTACGGGTATCCTATGGTTCATCGGGTAACTTCGTTGCGCAAATTCAGCATGGTGCCCCGTTCGAGATGCTGCTTAGCGCTGATGAGCGTTATATTACCGAGCTGAATAAAGTCGGTTTTACCCAAGACGAGGGAGTGATGTACGCCATTGGCCGTTTAGCGTTAGTTGCGCCAAAAAAGTCCCCCCTTACATTAGATATTGAACTTAATGGGCTAAAAACATTACTGGCATCGGGCAAGATTGAGCGTTTTGTAATTGCTAACCCCGATCACGCACCCTATGGTGAAAGCGCCCGTGAGTTATTGAAAAAGTTCGGTTTATGGGATGATCTGCAAACCAAGTTGATTTTAGGTGAAAATGCCGCTCAAGCGGCACAATTTGCGGTGAGTGGCTCAACTCAGGGCGGAATTATTCCGTTGTCATTGGCAATGGCACCGCAGTTTCAAGCATTAGGTCACTACGTGGCGTTACCTGCAAAGTACCATACTCCGCTTTACCAGCGTATGGCACTTATGCCTAAAGCGAGCTCAACCGCTGAACGTTTTTATCAATATCTGCAATCTGATGCTGCCCGTAGCGTATTCACTCAATATGGTTTTGGCTTACCTAACCGTTAAGGATTTAAATGGATTGGCAGGCGCTGTGGTTATCGGTAAAGCTCAGTAGTATTACAGTATTAGTGCTGATCCCTCTGGCAATACTCGCAGGCCGAGCATTAGCCTATCGCCAGTTTGTCGGTAAATCTTGGGTTGAGGCACTGATTATGGTGCCCTTAGTGTTACCGCCTACCGTGATTGGTTATTATTTATTAGTTGGGCTTGGTAGCCAAAGCTGGTTAGGACAGTGGATTGAGCAACTGTTCGGCCAGCAGTTAGTGTTTCATTTTTCTGGGCTTGTTTTAGCTTCCGTCATCGTCAACATTCCCTTTGCAGTACAACCAATACAGCGCGCTTTTGAAGCAGTGCCTAATGATGTTCGTGATGCTGCTGCCTGTTGCGGTATGAGCCGGCTTAAAATTCTGTTTAAGATTGAATTGCCTATGGTGTGGCCAGGCGTATTGACCGCACTGGTGTTATGTTTTTCCCACGTGTTAGGTGAGTTTGGTGTTGTGCTCATGATGGGCGGTAATATTGCTGGCGAAACTAAGACGATTTCGATTGCTATCTACGACAGTGTGCAGGCCTTTGATTTTAATGCCGCAGGTATTATGTCATTAGTATTATTGCTATTTGCCGTGACGGCGTTAGCGCTGACCACCAGTTTATCGCGACGTTTAGGAGGTCAGCATGGCGCAAATCATCGCTGATCTGCATTGCCAGATCCATAATCATAAGCACATCAAACTCAAAGCTGATTTTCGCTGCAAAGCAGGTGAAGTGCTAGCTGTGGTTGGCCCTTCTGGTGGCGGTAAAACAACGCTGTTGAGGATGATTGCTGGATTAAATCATCCCGATGCGGGGCAGATTAATTTTGGTGTAAAGCCTTGGTTTGATAGTGAAGCACGTATTGCCTTGAGTCCGCAGCAACGCCATATTGGTTATATGCCACAGCATTTTGGCTTATTTCCTAATCTTACTGTCTTAGAAAATGTGGTCGCAGGGCTTGATCATATCCCCAAGGCTGCGCGCATTGTGCGCGCTAAAGATTGGCTCGAACGCGTAAATTTGCACGGCTTACCCGATAGATTACCGGCGCAACTATCCGGTGGGCAGCGGCAACGAGTTGCTTTAGCACGAGCATTAGCCCGCGAGCCTTCTGTTTTGCTATTAGATGAACCCTTTTCGGCGGTAGACAGGGAAACTCGGGAGCGTTTGTATCTTGAGCTAGCTCGCCTCAAAGAGCAGTTATTATGCCCAGTTATCATGGTTACCCATGACTTAAATGAAGCTTTGTTGTTGGCCGATTCGATGATTTTGATTAGCCAAGGGCAAATGCTACAACAAGGTGCGCCCTTTGAGGTGCTGTCGCGGCCGCGTAACGAGACCGTTGCAAGGCAAATGGGGCTGAGAAATATTTTTGATGGTGAAGTGGTTTTCCAAGACGATACTAAAAATTTAACTTGGCTTAAATTCGGTGAGCAGCTCATAGCCTGTGATTATGGTAAAAATCTTCTTGTTGGTTCGCGTGTTCGTTGGGCTATTCCTAATCAAGGTATCCGCTTTAATTCTATATCAAACAAACGTTTATGCCGCAGCTTTAATAAACTAGATGTCACTATCGACACTATGTTGGTGATGGGCGAATCAGTACGGCTTATCTGCTATGTCACCGGGACTCAGTTACAACTTAACACCGAAGTCTCGCTGCACTTTGCGCAAAAGCTAGCGCTAACGAAGGGAATGCAAACTACAGTGGCGCTGAAATCAGAGCAAATTCATATTTTGGAATAGCGTGATATCCAAATCTAATGACGTTTTTTACCCAGTAATCCAATCCAAAATGTACCTTCTAACAGCATGCCTAATAGTATGAATGTCACGGCGCTTGTGACGCTGCCGTATGCATAGGCGCTTAATGCTGCGATTAGTAATAAACTTAAGCTTACCCATCGTGTGGCTGGTTTCATATTCGTTCCGATTCAAAAATTCCGTGACTTAGCCTAGCAGAGGGCGATTTATTTGCCAATCCCACTTTTTAACGACAGCGATACAATAAAATAACAGCCTAAACTCAATCACTTGATTCTAAATGGCTAAATAGAGGAGATTTGTGGGAAACTTCGTCCTTTAAAAACTAGATGATCAAAGCTTAATCTTGTTTCCATCGGTGTTTCAGCTGGCATTAGGTAGACTTAACGCATTAGCCACAACATGATTGCTATTAGGCTTGGGAGTTGGCCGCTGAGTCGATATAACAATGCCATTGTTTAGCTATTTTATGGTCAAATTTAAGTTGAAATAGTCGTAAAGTGACTTTATATCCAGTAACACATGATTGCGTGGGCTAGCTAGAGGCTGAATGCAGCAATAATAGGCTCCATCGACTTCTAGTAGCTTGTCCCATAAGATACAACTTAGCTGATTTATATGGAGGAGCCATGAGACTATGGTTGCTAGGATTCATGTTGGTATCTGGCGTCGCAACCGCGGCTCAGAGCATGTATTCGATGTTTGCGGGTGGAGACTATGTACCGCCGCTGAGCGTTATGCAGCAGATCGAAAAAGGGTTCTCTGGCGTGATTGCCGAGTTTGAGATGGAAACGCAAGAGGGCGAGTTAGTCTACCAATTTGAGCTGATTAACCCTTTAGCTAATTCTATTACTCGGTTTGAATATCGTGCCCGCGATGGCAAGTTGCTGAAACAAAAGGCGAGAAAAGTCAGTGCTGATGATCTCGGTGAGGTTGAAGCCGCACGTTTGATTGCGGCAAAAGAGCAAACATTTTCGGGTTTAATCACAAAAGCGATTAAAGAAAAGAATGCCTTTTTGACCGAGGCAAAATTAGATCACGATTTAGGTATCAGTTACTTAGAGCTTAAATTGCTCGATGATACAGGCAAGTTGAAATTGGCTTTTGATGTTGAGAATTTACGGCCATTACCCCTACTACAATGGGATTAACCCACCTAAATTAATCGCGTGCTATAGCCTGTCTTTAACATTGAGGAGCGCAACATACAGATGAAAATACTTTTAGTAGAAGATGATGCGACGACGATTGATTATATCGTCAAAGGATTTCTTGAGCAGGGCCATAATATCGAAACTGCCAGTGACGGCCATCAAGGTCTATCACTGGCGACCAGCAGTCAGTACGGTTTAATGATCCTTGACCGCATGCTACCCCAGCTCGATGGCCTAAAATTACTCGCCGCTCTAAGGGCTACGGGTAACCAAACTCCAGTGCTAATTTTATCGGCTTTAGCGCATGTCGATGAACGGGTGAAAGGCCTGCGTGCAGGTGGCGATGACTATATGACTAAGCCATTTGCGTTCTCGGAGTTATTAGTGCGCGCTGAAAAACTGATGCACCGTGGTCAATCTGTGCCAGTGATTACTGATCTAATGGTCGGCAGTTTAAAGATGGAGTTACTGACCCGTAATGTGACGTTAGATGGGCAAGAGCTGATGTTGCAACCCAAAGAATTTCAGTTACTTAAGTTTTTGATGGAACATGCAAATCAAGTGATCAGTCGCACTTTGTTATTTGAAGCCGTGTGGGATTATCATTTTGATCCACGCACCAACGTTATCGACGTACATATTGCCAAATTACGCCGTAAATTCGAAGAGTTAGGCCATGGTGAATTGATTGAAACCGTGAGAGGGGCGGGTTATCGCTTACGACAAAGGCATTAAGCCTTACCAGAGTAGCGCTTGGCGCATCACCATTATCTTTTCTACCTTAGTGGTTGTGATCATCGGGGCGTTGTTATTTGCTCTTTATCGACAGTTGATTATTGAGCAACAATACCAAGTAACGCAGTCGTTAGAGTCAGAAACTCAGCGTTATCAACAGCTTGCTATAACTGTTGATCGTCGCAGTTTTGCCGCTCAAATTCGTGCAGCCGATCCTCAAACCGCCCTAATCGCTTGGCGTGATAGCTACGATATGGTCGGTGCCTTAAGTTTTATGCCCGAAGATATGCCTATGTTGCCGCAAACGCGGGACTTCCCCATTTTGACCGGTGGACCAGACAAACTGCATATTCTTACTGGTGGTCTAGTGATGACTCGTTACGGTCCAGTATTAATCGCGACTCGTACCGACAACTTAGCGACCTTAATTGATAAATTTATCAGCGCCGCAGCAACGGCGGTCATGCTTACCATAGTGCTGACTTTAGCGCTTGGCTATTTGTTTTCTAAGGCTATTTTACGTCGATTAGTACAATACAACCGTTTAAGTGAGCAGATTGAGCGCGGCCATTATGATACGCGTTTGCCCTTGAGTTGGCGTCAGGATGAGTTTGATATGCTGGCGCTGCAATTTAATAAGGTGCTCGATATCCTCGAAAATAACCTGATGGCAGTACGCGGCGCGACCGACAACATTGCCCACGATTTACGCACTCCACTTTCTCATATTCGTATTGGTCTTGAAGAATTAGCGAGCAAACCCAGTGATGAGATTAGCGAGGGTTGTGCCATTTTGACCGAGGAACTTGATCATTGTTTGGCGACATTTGATGCCATGTTGTCGCTCACTCGTATCGAAGAAGGCCAACAGACACTCGATTTACAGGAGTTGAGCCTAGCGCAACTTTGTACCGACTTATTGGATATGGCTGATGCCGTGGCTGAGTCCAATGAGCAAACCTTAAGCTTGTCGTTATTGTCTGACTATAAAGTATTTGGTGATAAGTATTTATTATTCCAAGCGTTATATAACCTTGTTGATAATGCGATGAAGTATTCAGGCCAAGGTGCACGCATAGAGATAGTTCAGTCTGGCCCGCAAGTTCAGATCCGCGATAATGGTCCAGGTATTCCCGACGACAGTAAAGAAAGAGTGTTCGAGCGTTTAGTACGCCTCGATCCTAGCCGGCATTTACAGGGTACAGGATTAGGATTATCTATGGTCAAAGCGATTATCTCACGGCACAATGCCAAAATTACTCTCACGGATAATCATCCTGGCTTAGTCGTTACTATTAACTTTTAAGCGGATATGCCACTTTTTAAGCGCCGAGCAACCCATGTATCGAATCATAGCCGATGAGGCTGATTTTATTATTATTTCTAAATCAGCCAATGTACATTTTCATAGTCAGGACGGCGCTGCTGGCGTGGTGGCGCAGGCAGAACAAGATTTCGGCATTAAGCTTTTTGCCGTGCATAGACTAGATACGCCTACCTCAGGCTTATTAATTTTGGCTAAAAGTGCTGTTGCTGCCAGACAATTTACCGAACTGTTTACTGCCCATAAAGTGCAGAAATATTACCTTGCCCTTGCTACAGGAAAACCTAAAAAGAAACAGGGCTGGGTGATTGGTGATATGGCAAAGTCGCGCCGCAGTATGTTTAAGTTATTACGGACAAAAGATAATCCCGCAATTACGCAGTTTTTTTCCTTGAGTGTTGGCGAGGGGTTACGCTTATATTTGCTTAAACCGCACTCAGGTAAAACCCATCAATTACGAGTCGCCTTGGCAAGTTTAGGCGTGCCGATTTTGGGTGATGCCTTGTACGGTGACGCGGCTGCTGATCGCTGCTATTTGCATGCCTATTGCTTACATTTTCGCTATGGCGATGCGATTACTGGCTGGCGTGATTATGCTTATAGGGATTTACCGACCCAAGGTGAGCATTTCGCCACTGATAGCATTACAGAAGCGCTAGTCGCGTGGTACAAGCCCGATACATTAGCTTGGCCAGCTAAAGGTGATTAATACGCCACCACTGTTTTAAAAGAAGTTTAACCTGCTTGGCAGATACGATCTCGACCCGCTAATTTTGCGCGATACATGGCTTGGTCAGCTTGAATTAATAATTTCTCGGGCTCGCACTCTGGATAAATAGTGGCATAACCTAAGCTGGCAGTTAGGCTGATGCTGTCTTTTTGCCAGCGTATGGGGTTTTCCCGCAATATTCGATGTAATTTCTCAGCAACGGCAAGGGCTTCTTGTGCATTTGTCGCGGGTAACAGCACTAAAAATTCCTCTCCACCGTGGCGGGATAAAACATCGTTTTCCCGTAATTTTGATGCAAACAATGTTGCGGCTGTCTGTAATGCTACATCTCCAACAGCGTGACCATATCGATCATTAATCGCTTTGAAATGGTCAAGATCTAATAGAATCACACTATATGGCACATGATCCCGCAGCCAGCGTTGATGGATATGAGTTAACATTTTATGCATCGCCCGCCGGTTCCATAACCCCGTCAGTTGGTCGCGGTCAGCTAATAAACGGATTTTACTTACTAGGCGTGTTATCGCATTGCCAATCATCACAATATTAATCAACAGAATTAAAAACACGTAAAACCACAGTACAGGTATGGCTTCTCGTGTATTTAGAGAAAGAAACGTATTGCTCTGCTCGGGTAAAAATAATGCAATAAACACTCGGATGATAAAAATACCGGCCATCGCGAGTAACGGCGTGACCATTACCATCGCAATGCGGCTCCCAACATCGCGTTTAATGGCAAAAAAGTTATCTTTAGTCAGCATTATAAAAAATAGCGCCGCAGTACTCGAGAATACCGCAGCAAGAAAATGTTCTGAGCTCGCATTTGGCGGTGCAGATAGCATGATGGCCGCAGTAATGATGAGTGCGATGGTGTCAAATTTAGTGCTGTTATGCAGTCTAAAAAGGTATTGGGTACCTCTACGTAATAGCATAAAGCCAAGTAACAGTGAGATATCGGAAACAAACCAGAAAAGATAACTGGATCCTTCACCACGCTGAGTATTCAAGATGACACCGAGCAGAACGCATAAATTCGCTAACGATAAGCGTATGCTGGCTTTGGAGGCAATATTAAGTGGGTGCGCAATTAATCCCCAAGCAATAGCAGATGTGCCTATAAGTAGGCAAATAAACTGAATTAAAAGTAAGGCTTGTGGATCAAATATCATTGGCAATAGGTCATATTTTTCTTTAACTATAGATGGTTTTTAACGCTTATGGCTAAGCTTATACACGTAGCAGGTAAACTGCTGCCTTAAGATACTTGATATCAGATGAGATCGGTGCTGAAAAACGTACATTTATCATTTTTCGGCTTTTGTTTGAAACATCAATATCACAAAAGTGATTGCAAATTCTGAGGCTTACTGCGAAATTAGACATGTATATTAGGATTTAAGTGATTTTAAGGAGACGCCATCATGGATACAAATAAACTACTTTTAGTGATTATTGCCATTCTACTGCCACCCGTAGGTGTATTTTTAAAGGCGGGAGCGGGAAAGGATTTGTTGATCAACATCGTCCTTTGTTTAATTTTCTGGTTTCCGGGCCTGCTGCACGCGCTTTGGGTGGTGACGAAGGACTAATTCCAATTGCTATGCAGATATAACGTTTGCGAACGATAGCGATATAAAATATAAAAAAGCGCAATAACATTGCGCTTTTTTTGCATTTAAAAACAGTAAATTAATTTAAAAAGGTAGTGTGTAGCCTATGGTCGCTGTGCGCCCCATGCCTTTAAAATAACGATCATTTGTACCCATAGTTTGTGAGTAATAGTTGAAATAATCTTTATTAAATAGGTTTTGTAATCCTAGGCTTAGAGTGCCGGTATAAAGCGGCATAGAAAAAGATGCATCTACTGTGGTGTAACCGTCAAATTCTGCATACTTGTTACCCGCGGCGTTTTTAAAGTCGCGATCCATGTAGTAATTGGCTTGCACACGGCTCGACATGTCATTGTCGAAGTTATGCGTCCAGAATAGGTTGATACGATTTGGCGAAATATTGGCACCATCGAGATCAGTGTCTACTTTGTTGTCACCGTTAGAATCATATTCACCCTGCTGAATAGCAATGTTCACACCTAAATCATCATTACTGCTGAGGTAAGCGGTGACATTAGCCTCAATGCCATCGATAACACTTTTTTCCCGTTTTACGTCGTAGAAACCATCATTATTTAACGCTAAACGTGAGCCAAAATCGGTAGCTGAGCGGTAATAAGCTAATTTAGCGCTCAAGTATTCACCTTGGTAATCGGCGCCGATTTCAACGTTGTCTGTGACAATTGGCGTGAGTGCCAGTGAATCATCGATGCTAGGGTTTGCATCAGGGAAACTCTTAGCATCACGTAGAGTTCGGCCAATATCCGGCATACCAAAACCTTGGTTATAACTGGTATAAACGCGAATGTCGGAAGTGATTTTGTAGGAAAGCCCAACGTTAACTAGGGTTTCATCGAAGGTTGCTGAGCCGCCTGCGATTTGTTTATTGCCCGCGCCCCAGAGGGTTTTGTAATCATCAACTGTCAATTCGGCATGTTCGTAACGGACACCGGTAGACAAGGTTAAATTTTCAATTAAATCATAATCTAACTGTAAATAAGGTGCGACATTGTCGTAGGTGCTTTCGGGTACCCATGAGAAGCCTGTTTTGACTAAATCTTGCTCTGTCGTGTCGCGGAAAATATCGACACCGTAGGCGGCATCAATTCCTAAACCAGCAATATCCTTAGCAATTAATGAGCTTTTTAAGCCCCATTTAACTGAAGAGTTGCGCGATTGGTCGTAGTACAAGCTTTCGCCTTTACTGCCAATACCACATTGGATCACTTGGTCGCTACCTTCGAAAGCTGGGTCATAAAAACTGTCGAAACAGCCGCCACCATAAACCGCTTTAAAATCTTGATTAAACAGTTGTAGGTTAAGTTGTTGACCGCCAAGGTTTGCGTGGGTATAAGTCAAACTGGTAGTGGTAACTTGGTTATTGGCCGCTTCCCAAGGTTGATTTTCTTTAACTGCGCCCGTGGGAACGCCATTGGGTTTGTCACCAGCAACCGCCATCCAGTCGCCATTGTTGTCTGCCTTGTAATGGTTAACCATTAACTCAAGACGTGACTCATCAAAATTATGCCCTAGCTTAATAAAGAAGTCGGTACTTTGGCTATCCATCGACTCACCCTGAGTCGTGTCTACTCCAATAATATTATGATTTGCGTCGTAATAAACCCCATTGTTGCGATAGCTGACCGAACCTATCATGTCGATAAGTTCAGACTCACCAGAAAACGCATAGCTAGCACCAAAGCTTATACCGTTAGATTTCATCGAATCAGGCACAGTTACATCAAAACTAGCCACGTGTTCGTTATCGCCCGTGGGCTTTTTAGTAATGTAATTAATGATGCCGCCTTGGGCACCTAAACCGTGCATGGCATTGGCGCCGTGAATGATTTCAATACGTTCAATCATGGCAGGGTCGATTGTTTGACCCGAGCGGCCACCACTACGTAATGGATTTGATTGAGGCACGCCGTCAATCATGATCAGCGGCGGACGACCGCGCAGGGTTTCGCCTGTGTTACTCATTTTTTGGCGGCTTGGTGAGAAGCTCGGGGCCAAGTTACCGATAATGGTCGATAAATCTTTAGTGGTGCGGAACTGTTCTTCTAATTGGGCACGGTCGATGATAGTGACAGTGTTGGGGATCGAGCTTGGCGATTTATCCATACGGCTCGCGGTAACTGTAATTTTTTCAATGTCTTTATTCTTGTTGGTATTGCTATCTAGAGCATCTTGAGCGGCTGCAGCTTGGGTTAGCGCTACAAATACGGCTAAGGCAACAAATGAGGTTTTGAATGGCATATAACTTCCAAATAAGGGCGAATGAGTTTGCTACACCGGCTCCTTTGGCATAAATAATATTCCATTAAACAGCATTGCAAATGATAATGATTTTCATTGTTGCGGATTCTAAGGCAGGAATTATTGCTTGTCTAGTCGCTGGTATTATAAATTTAACTAGGTATAGACCGCTCTTGTTGCTTTCGATTGTCTGCCCCGTAAGTGGAAGGCTATAATCGTGCTCCTTAATACTGCAATCCCATTGGCACCATAAATGAATCGCAAAAAGAAGATTAATCAAACCTTGAAAAACAAAGCGAAAAAGGCCAATGCTAAACTGCAATCGAGTAATAAACCTCAATATATTGCCAAGGCGGATAGGGCAGCATTAGCCAATACAGAGTCAACGGAGTTGCATGTTGTTGGCTCTGTCATCGTTGCATCTTAAGTGCGCTTTGTTATTGATTAAATAGCGGTTAGAGCAAAGCGGTTGCCAGTAGATAGCCGACAGTTGATGCTGTACCCACACCAATAAAGCCTGGAATAATAAAGCTGTGGTTAATGATGAACTTACCTATTTTTGTGGTACCCGAACGGTCAAAGCCGATACAGGCTAAATCACTAGGATAGGTTGGCAGTACAAAATAACCGTAACTTGCAGGAAGGAAAGCTATTAAGAGTTTTGGATCAACGCCAAGTGCTAGCCCCATAGGCGCAATGGCTGTGAGTGCTGCCGCTTGGCTGTTAACCAGTTTAGAGATTAAAAACAGCACTAACGCATAGGTCCAAGGCTGATTTTGTACTACATGTGACAGGTTCTCCTGCAACACATCCATATGGCTGATGAAAAAGGTATCACTCATCCATGCCACACCAAATACCGAAAATATCGCCACCATACCCGCTTTAAATACAGGGCCGTTAGAAATGCTCGTCGGTTTAACTTTGCAGGTCATCAGGATAAATGCCCCTGCAATTAACATCATCATCTGGATGACTAAGTTCATCGATAATAAAGTAGATTTACCTTTAACTTCAAAGGCTGGCCGCAGCTCGCTAAAGGAGCCTAGCAATACCACTGCGGCAATAGCCACAAAGAAAATCCCCGTCGCCCAGTAAGCTTCTTTCGGAAAGCGCTGATTTAACAGGGTTTCGCTTTTGTCATAAATAAAGGCTCTTTGAACGGGATCTTTAATGCGTTCTTGAAACTCCTCATCCTTATCTAAATCTTTACCGCGACGTAGGCTCCAAAGTGCCGCAGCTATCACGCCACAAAGTGATGCAGGTACTGACACCATTAAAATTTCGAGTAGATTGTAAGCGCGCCCTACACCTTGCTGTGCGGCAAGGATGGATACCATAGACACCACTGCGACTGATACGGGCGAGGCACAAATTGCCATTTGCGAAGCAATGGATGCCACGGCCATTGGGCGCTCTGGACGGATATTTTTCTTCAGCGCGATATCAGAAATAATCGGGAACATAGTATAAACAACATGGCCGGTACCGCAGAGGAAGGTCAGCGTCCAGGTTGTTAATGGCGCCAGTATGGTGATGTATTGTGGATGGCGGCGCAGTAGGCGCTCGGCAAATTGCATCATCACATCCAAGCCGCCAGCCGTTTGCAATACCGATGCGCAACCAATGACCGCCAAAATAGTTAACATCACTTGTACTGGCGGCTGTCCGGGTGCTAAGCCAAAGACAAAAATGAGTAAAAAAAGACCAATGCCGCTGATGAGCCCCAGTCCCATACCGCCATAACGCGTACCTAATAACAAGCAGCTAAGTACGATTATAAATTCCATTAAAATCATTTGATTTACCTCTGCGGAATCTACCGCTTAGCGAGTCATTGAGTGATTAAATATCCTTAGAATCATTCTGCTAAGTAAAAATGTAGAAAAAGTTGCGCTGGCGCATGCTGTCAATAAAAAAGTGTATGAGATTTGTTGGGAGTTTGATCTAGCGCTAGAAAATCACTGGGATGAGTGCATTCTGGTTAATAAATTTACTGGTTAGCAAGAAGGTGTTTACCCGCGGGTGAATTAGACGAATGCACTAACTAAAGTTGTCACACCGCTCGGATGATTAAAGCGCGAACACGCAGTGATGGATGGTGATGAGCTAAATTGATTTACTGTGGGGATATCTGTGCTAACTCACACAGTATAGGATCCATTTTTTGCTTAATCTCTAAAAACATGGACGATATCATGCTGTTGCTAGATGTAATAAAGGTTAATCAATAGCTAATGGATAATCGCTAAGTGATTAAATACCATGGCAAATCTAAATTTTTGGGCATGGTATTTATGCTGTTTTAGAGCCGTTTGTGATTGAGCCGCTCGATGATCTGGCAGGCGTTTAAATCGTGTACCACGTTAATCACCGTTGATGGTGCATCGGTAATCGCGCCAATCACCACTAAAATTGGGATGGTTTCCATCGGTAAGCCTAAGGTAGTGACGATAAAAATTTCCCCAAGAAAAGCACCGCCAGGCACACCGCCGATAATAAAAGCCGATAAAACTGAAATCAAAATAGTCACCATAAATACATCTACGGTGAAATCTAATCCGAGTAACGAGTAGATAAACACGATTTTTAAGGCCGTGATGATCGCAGCGCCGCCTTTATTTAAGTTAACCAACAAAGGCAAGCTGATATCGGCAATCTCGGGCTTGATACCCATCTTCAGTGCGGTTCTTAAGGTCACTGGTAAGGTCGCTAATGACGATGTAGTGCCCAGTGCCGTCACTGCGGGTTCTAGGGCGAAGCGCCAGAATTGTTTAATCCCTTGCGTGCCCCCGCCAACCCAAGCGTAAAAGGTGGAACCCACAGTGAGATAAATAAAACAGGCGACCATAAATAAGCCAACTGCGCGGGCAAAAGTAACCACAAGCTGCGGGTCTTGGCTGGCCATTGTCGAGGCAAAATAGGCACCCAACCCCAAAGGGGCGGCAACCATAATGATCGAGACAATCTTCATGATAACGGTATTAAAACTGTCGAGTAATGCCGAGACTTTTCTGCCGTCTTCCCCCGATTGACCTATGGCAACCCCTGCAATCACCGACATAATAATGAGTGCTAAAATATTGGATTTGGATAACAAACCTGAAAAGTCATTGGTAGTCAGCAGGCCGACAAAATCCATCGTCCCCGCAGTATCGCTAATGGTTTGATTAAGATCGAGAGTAACGCCTTGAGCGGGATCAAAAAATAAGGCCAGTCCGATAATGCCAACCGCGGGAATAATCGCCATCACAATCGACACCGCCATGATAGACACTAACAGCGCGCCGAGTTTCTTTAAATCCGTCATACGGGCAATCGATGAGGTCACGCTAATCGCGACCAGCGGCACGATAATCATAAACAATAAATTTAAAAAAATTTGCCCCAAAGGTTTGAGCTTAAGCGCCGCCTCTGGCCACACAACCCCCAGCGTACCGCCAAGTAGCAAAGCGCTCAGTAGCACTATCGAATCTTTATAAGGTTTTATCTTCTGCCACATAGGTAAACGCCTACTGTTATTTATAAATAAGATGCGTCCAAATGATAAGAATGAATCGTGCTGCATGGACATTCTCAAGCTAGCGAGTCGCGTGCTATAGCGCAAGAACTGATTGGTTATAAACCGCTTAAATCTACGAAAGGGAGTTGATAACCTTATCGCCGTCGGCCATTGATTCAACCCAGATTCATTGAAGCTTCCCACAAAGCTAGAACTTAAATACTGTCGCTTAGCTCGGCGTTAGTCCATGTAAACATTAATCTGAAATATGCCAAATAGAGCATTTACCCTCATATGTATTTTGTCTAAAAATAAGTTGTTTTTAAACTCGAAAAGTACCATTCAAGCTCACGTGAATAAACTCATACGAAGAAGCATTATCTAATGCTCGTGATATATAGCTAAGCTCTCAGAAATACTTAGTTATAAACACTTGGCTCAATTCAACATATTGCCTAATTGCCTAAATACATAAAAAAGCCCCGACGAGTCGGGGCTTAATCAATTTGCCAGTAAGGATTACAAGCTGTAGTACATTTCAAACTCTAGTGGGTGAGTGGTACGTGCTACACGCTCTGCTTCTGCCGTTTTCAGTACGATATAAGACTTGATAAAATCTTCACTGAACACGCCGCCTTTAGTCAGGTAATCATGGTTAGCTTGCAGATTTTCAAGGGCGTTTTCTAAAGACGTAGCTACTTGTGGTATTTCTGCCGCTTCTTCTGGAGGCAAGTCATACAAGTCTTTGTCCATTGCTTCGCCTGGGTGGATCTTGTTTTGAATACCATCAAGACCCGCCATCAACAGTGCAGAGAAACCTAAATAAGGGTTTGCATGTGGATCGGGGAAACGTGCTTCGATACGACGGCCTTTCGGGCTTGGTACCACTGGAATACGGATTGATGCACTGCGGTTACGGGCTGAGTATGCCAACATAACAGGTGCTTCAAAATGGGGTACTAAACGCTTGTAAGAGTTAGTGCTTGGGTTAGTGAAGGCGTTTAACGAGCGAGCATGCTTGATGATGCCGCCAATAAAGAATAATGCCATTTCACTTAAACCAGCGTATTTGTCACCAGCGAACAAGTTAACGCCATCTTTAGCTAAAGATAGGTGAACGTGCATACCGCTACCGTTGTCGCCAACGATAGGTTTTGGCATAAATGTCGCTGTCTTGCCGTAAGCGTGCGCCATATTGTGCACGACATACTTGAGAATTTGGATTTCATCGGCTTTTTTAGTGAGGGTGTTAAAGCGAGTGGCGATTTCGTTTTGACCCGCGGTCGCCACTTCGTGGTGATGGGCTTCAACCACTTGGCCTAACTCTTCTAATACTAAGCACATAGCGCTACGTAAATCTTGTGATGAGTCAACGGGTGCAACTGGGAAGTAGCCGCCTTTAGTAAATGGACGGTGGCCTGTGTTGCCGCCTTCGTAGCTAGTGGCTGAGTTCCATGCCGCTTCTTTCGCATCAATTTTCACGAAACAACCTGACATATCAGTGCCAAAACGCACGTCGTCAAATAGGAAGAATTCTGGCTCTGGACCCACTAATACAGTGTCAGCGATGCCAGTAGAGATAAGATAAGCTTCAGCTCTTTTAGCAATAGAACGTGGGTCGCGATCGTAGCCCGTCATGGTACCGGGTTCAAGAATGTCACAACGCAGTAGCGCAGTGGTTTCTTCGGTAAAAGGATCAAGCATGAAAGTGCTTGGATCTGGCATCATCACCATGTCTGATTCGTTAATACCCTTCCAGCCTGCGATAGAAGAACCGTCAAACATTTTGCCATCTTCAAAAAAATCGGCATTGACTTGATGGCTAGGAATAGATACGTGCTGCTCTTTACCTTTAGTATCGGTAAAGCGTAAATCGACAAATTTAACTTCTAACTCTTGAAGTTGCTGTAAAACAGATTCAACTGACGACATTCTCAAACCTCCGGTAGGGTAAAGGGTAAGCCCTTCTATAATCTTTTAACTCAAATGTTGATATTGAGCCAAACTGACAAGCTTTAAAGCGATATTTATGCCAACAATCTAAATCATTGATTAGCATTGACTATAATCTTTTTTGTTCGTTACTGATTTTGTGCTTGCACCTTAATGGTGCTTTCGTTTGTCGCATTTCAGTGCATAAGCCCATTTTGGTGCGCACTATACTGACTCATATCAACGGCATTCTTAGATAGACACTCCGATATAAACACTCTGAGCTGGCTAGACGCCTTTTGGCGATGATGAGTGCGGCTTCGTTTGTTCAACTATGCCACGTATTGCTAAGTGAATTAGAGTTTATCATCATGTTATCAGGTATTAATTGGTTCTGACGTGCGAAATGTCTTTGTAGTGTGCAAGCCGCGAGAAGTCAATAATGCCTAACCCGCCGTTAGGACGATAATCATATTCGTCTTTGTAAATACAGCGTGACTGAGCACTTTAGGCGCTTGATGTCACATCTGGGCCAAAGTTTATTACGATCGTGGGGTTGGATGATTGAAAAAAACCAAGATAGATTTAGTAGCTGTTTAAATTGTCGCCACTTATTTAGGCTTTGAGCATTAAAGATATCCAATTCATCGCCTTACCACCACTTTTTGTTATAGATATAGTGTTCTCCCTACACTTTTACTGTGGCTCTAAAGGATTTTACTCAATGGGATATTGAGGGAAACAAGCCAACGTTCGATTGATTTTTATATAAGTGTTCAAAAATAATCCTGTGCGCCAAGGCCGCGCTGGAGTAGAATGGCACGCTTTTTATTATGGAGGATCGAATTAGATCTCCATAACGAATTACTGAAATATCCCTATTTTGTTTGATGGTAAGAGGTTTATCCGTGCTAGAGAATTTACGTAACATCGCCATTATTGCACACGTTGACCATGGCAAAACGACCCTGGTAGACAAGTTGCTGTCACAGTCAGGTACCCTTGAATCCCGAGGAGAAGCCACTGAGCGGGTGATGGACTCCAACGATCTTGAAAAGGAACGTGGGATCACGATTCTGGCAAAAAATACTGCCATCAAGTGGAACGACTACCGTATCAATATCGTTGATACCCCTGGCCACGCCGATTTCGGTGGTGAGGTTGAGCGTGTTCTGTCTATGGTTGACTCAGTATTATTGATAGTTGATGCCGTTGATGGTCCAATGCCACAAACTCGCTTTGTAACAAGAAAAGCGTTTGCTCAAGGCTTAAAGCCAATCGTTGTAATCAACAAGATTGACCGTCCAGGCGCTCGCCCAGATTGGGTTATCGACCAAGTATTCGACTTATTCGACAACTTAGGCGCGACTGATGAGCAATTAGATTTCCCAATCGTTTACACTTCTGCGTTAAACGGTTACGCAACGTTAGATCCTGATGTCGTCAGCACTGAAATGACACCATTATTCCAAACTATCGTTGAAAAAGTATCTTTCCCAGATGCTGACTCGGAAGGCGCATTCCAGATGCAAATTTCGCAAATCGATTACAACTCATATGTGGGTGTTATCGGTATTGGTCGCATCAAGCGTGGTAGTGTAAAACCTAACCAACAAATCACTTTGATTGGCGCTGATGGCAAAACTCGTAACGGTAAAATTGGCCAAGTATTAGGTTACATGGGTCTGGACCGTACTGAAATTGGCATTGCTAACGCAGGTGATATTGTTGCGATTACAGGTTTAGGTGAACTGAAAATTTCTGACACTATCTGTGCCGTTGGTGCAGTAGAAGCGTTGCCACCATTGACTGTTGATGAACCGACTCTGACCATGACTTTCCAAGTCAACACTTCACCTTTCGCAGGTAAAGAAGGTAAGTATGTCACTTCACGTAACATTCTTGAGCGTCTGCAAACAGAATTAGTCCACAACGTGGCCTTACGTGTTGAAGAAACAGAAAGTCCAGATCGCTTCCGTGTTTCAGGCCGTGGTGAATTGCATTTATCAATCCTGATTGAAAACATGCGTCGCGAAGGTTTCGAGTTAGCCGTATCACGTCCAGAAGTTATTCTGAAAACTATCGACGGTGAATTGTGTGAGCCATTCGAAACGTTGACTGTTGACGTTGAAGAAGAAGATCAAGGCGGTGTGATCGAGAAGCTAGGTACTCGTAAAGCTGAAATGAAAGACATGCAGCTTGACGGTAAAGGCCGTGTGCGTATCGATTTCGTTATCCCAAGCCGTGGTTTAATCGGTTTCCAAACCGAGTTTATGACAGCGACTTCTGGTACTGGCTTAATCTACCATTCGTTTGATCACTACGGTCCGCACAAAGGTGGCGATATTGGTCAACGCGCTAACGGCGTACTGGTTTCTAACGCTACGGGCAAGGCTTTGACCTTCGCACTGTTCGGTCTACAAGACCGTGGTCGTCTCTTTATTGGCCATGCCGCTGAAGTATACGAAGGCCAAGTAGTTGGTATTCATGCTCGCTCAAACGATCTGACAGTTAACTGTCTGAAAGGCAAGCAACTGACTAACATGCGTGCATCTGGTACTGACGAAGCTCAAGTACTGACTACGCCAATCACCATGACACTTGAGCAAGCGCTTGAGTTCATCGATGATGACGAGTTAGTTGAAGTGACGCCAAAGAATATTCGTATTCGTAAGAGACACTTGACTGAAAACGATCGTAAGCGCTTTAACCGCGGTTAATGATTGCCTGACTTGCTTTAAGGTGAGTCAATCGGTTTAAAAGAAGCCTCGTATAGGAAACTATACGGGGCTTTTTTGTTGGTTTAATTTAGAGATAAGTAAGGCATTACCTCTCGTCCATAAAGCGTATACAGTTGCGCCCAGCCAATTTTGCGCGATAGAGGGCGGCGTCGGCTTGGCGAACTAACTCTAAAGGGTCTTGCTGGTTAGAGGGGGATAAATAGGCGACACCAACGCTAACAGTTACAATTCCAAGGTCGGTTTTCGCATGTGGAATAGCAATTGATTGGATCAGTTGATGAATATGCTGCGCTGCGTCGAACAAAGTTTGTTTGTCTATATTGGGCAACAGAATAACAAACTCCTCACCGCCGTAGCGAGCCACGAGTTCGTCGGCTCTTCGGCCCGACTGGGATAAAGTACTGGCCAGTTTTTTAAGGCAATCATCTCCCGCGAGGTGGCCATAGTGATCGTTAAATTGTTTGAAGTGATCAATATCTAACATGATGTGAGCCAGTAATGAATGGCTATGTAGTCCTCGATTTCATTCTGTCTGTAACATCAAATCAAACTGGCGACGATTGCCGATATTGGTTAAGCCGTCGGTATTACTGAGTATTTCGAGTTGTCTATTTGCGGCTGCTAATTCACTGGTGCGCGCTGTGATCATCGATTCAAGCTCAGAGTTACGCTTTTCTAAGCGCGTTATGGGGTAAATCTCCCCTTTGTGGGCTAAGCCGTAGGGGATAGATATGCCGCTATGGGCAATCATCCAGCAGTTATTTTCTAGATGGAATATCAACACGAGTCTCGCTGTTTCGTGTGAGAGTATTGGCTTTGGGATAGGTAAATGAATATGGAAAAAGGCCGTCACAACAACAATTTGTTCGGTAAGATCTTGTAAAGAAAGGTCTAGCATTTCGATATTTATACGATCTGGTACTTGTGCAAAATCTTGCCGAGTTATCCGTATCCATTCTTCCCTGTCGGTAACAAGTACGTCACTACTGCCCGCGTAACCGCTAAAATTGTGACTAAAGCGACACGTCAACCTATCATCACGGGATGAATACATTTCAATATATTCATCAAATAATGTACGGATCAGTTGCTGTCGGTCGGGCCGCATAGGCTAGCTCCATTGTGGAACATAAAACCACTTATCTGCTATTCACATAGGAATAGTATCAGCGATAAAATCGAGTGGTTGCCTGATTGTAATCAATGTTATGACTTATATATTTAAAATACTGCAGATAGTAGATAAGTCATTATCTGCAGTATTGTTAGTGCAACTTGCTAATGTCCAACCCTATCGATCACTTGAATAAGCTCCATGCGGATGTTATCTGGAGTTTGGCTATGCCAGAACCCTGATAAATAAGCGCCCAGAGGCAGAATAAATAGCGTGATTAGCACCAATGCGAGTAATCCTTTGTGGCCTAGTCTGTGACCCGATTTAAGCCCAAATCCGAGTGCAGCTGATTTTGGACAAGCCGCGACGCAGCGCATGCAGGCTTGGCACTCGTCAGTTCGTACTGTAGTTTTGGTATGTACTATGATGTTTGCTGGGCAAGCTCGAGTGCACTTGTCACATTTCATTCCTTTCGTTTCGATAAGGCAGTGCTGGGTATCTCGGCGGATTTTTAATGGGCTGGCAAAACTTAATATCCCCAGCATGGCACCATAGGGACATAAGTAACGGCAGAATCCCTGACGGCGCCATGCCGCTAACGCGAGGATCAGCGAAAATACTAATAATGCAATGAGGCTCGGTGTCAGGAAAAACAGTGCCATTTTTAAATCGGCAATCTTATGGTAATTACCGTCGAGGTAATTAGGGATTGACTGCGCGGGCATACCAATCACTATGTAGCATAGTGCTAATAGCAATAGATACTTAAGCATTCGTAGTGGCCAGTCTAACCAAGCCGGTGGTGTTAACTCAGCTTTGATAAAACGTTTTCTAAAGGCATATAGATATTCCCCAGCTAAACCCAAGGGGCAAGCCCAGCCGCAAAATGCTCGCTTGCAAAGTAGCCCAGTGATTAATACCGCCGCCAGCATTACCGCCGCCGCGGGATGTGTTTGATCCCATAAATTGAGGCTGATAATCGCTTTAAGCTCAATCCCGCCCGCTATTGGTAAAAAAGCATCAACCACGTCGGGGCGCATGAGCCAAGGAGTTATCCCTTGCTTAAGTAGCACGGTATTGATGGTGTATTGTACGGCAACCAGTAACAGCGATAGTGCCAACACATGCTGAGTCCCTTCACGCAGGGTATTGATTTTAATCTCCCCCTTGAACTCGTCGGGTGCAAATCTATGGACGAGTAATGCCAATGGCAGCGCAATAATAAGTCCTAGTGCTAACGGCCAATATAGGCTGATGGCAACCGCGCCGATACTCAGTAATAAAGTCACAACAGCGCCCCATTTTTTGCCGCTCCAATAACTAAGGGAGGCGAGATACATGAGTGCTAACATTAACGTTAGTGATTCGATAAAAGTCATAGTGGTTAGTACAGCAATGATCAACAAGTGCTAAGTCTGAGTGATTAAATGAGGATAAGTTTTTGAGTGCTAAGTGAAATTGTGTAGCAGATCTAATATTTTTATTAGCAATCAACTAAAGCGCGTTATAGCTCACAAAGCTAAGGATTCTGGGCTTGCACAAAAGAAATTTAGATTGCAGGGAAGATAAATATTATAGGTGAATAAAGCCCTAACAATCAGTATGGTTAGGGCCGACATGAGTTGGGCGTTTTTATCAACTCTTTGATTTTTCAAGAGACTCGATAAATTTATTGGATTCATCAATCGATGTGTTCATTTCTTTAATTAGCACTGAAATGTCGGTTTGTAGGCTGGCAAATTCACCTTTAATTGCGCCAATCGCTTGGGCGTTCAAGTTATGCTTGAGGTACAGCATGTTATCTTTCAAGGCTGTGAGTATTGGTGGCATTTTTGATTCAGCACGGCGCATCGTTTTAATCAATTGTTGATAAGAACGACGGGTTTCTTTCAGTTTGGTTTCGCTGTCTCGGCGTAAATTAGCTTTACTGATTTCGCTAATTTCAGTTTGCCATTCTTCAAATAAGGCATCGGCTACGCCTTCGACTTTATTGATACGATTACTGACGTTATCGGCGGCACTTTGGGCTGACTCATACTCATCTTTAGCCTTGTTATAGGCTTTCTCTAGATTGCCACCATCGTGATTGAGTAAGGCTTGCATCTCTTTGAGGGCATCACTAAATTCTTCTTGGGCTTCCTCTTGGGACTCTTTGGCTGCTTTAACTCTGTCGACCATAATATCGCGTTTATGGTAACCGACTTTTTCCATCGCGCCGTAGTAGGCACTTTGGCAGCCACTGAGCAAGAGGCTAGCGGCAATTAGGCTTGATATGAGCAGTTTTTTCATTTTGGGTTCCATTGCTGAGTAACATCGCCTTAATCGGCCTGAAATCGTGCAGCATCAATAATGCTCCACAAATGAAAAATAGCCCCGATAACAGCAGGTACAATCAACCACCAGAGGGCATAGCCGACAACCGTGATAACAAAAAACAGCAGCGCAGCCAGAATTCTACCTTGCAGCAGTTGGCCTAACCCAGGGAAAAATATGCTCGCAATTGCCGAAATAACGTTACCTGCAGATCCTTGTTGAGACATCAATTCACTCCTTAGACTTGTAAATTAAGTGTTTATTGTACGAAGATAACGAGTCTATACCCACAGAAGCAAGAGAAACCCGTGACTAAAAAGATAGAACTGGCTCAAATTCGCGTCCTATTCCTCGGGATCTGGCACTTTCTGCTGCATTTAAGACAGCGTCTGGTGGAAGACCAAATCAATATCCGTGCGGGGCATTTAGCCTATGTCACTCTGTTGTCGCTGGTGCCTCTGGTGGCGGTGACTATGTCGATGCTGTCAGCTTTTCCGGTATTTAAGGGCATTCGAGGGCAGATTGAAGGTTTTGTTTATCAGAACTTTTTACCCGCGGCTGGCGATACTGTACAAACGTATATTAATGAATTTGTGGGAAATGCCTCTAAAGGCACCGCCGTTGGGATCGCCGCGTTAGTTGTGGTCGCTATTATGCTGATTTCTGCCATTGATAAAGCACTCAATAATATTTGGCGTACTAAAGAAAAGCGCTCTATCGTAGTGGCTTTTTCTATGTATTGGATGGTGCTTACCCTCGGCCCTGTACTCGTAGGTGCCAGTTTAGTTGCCACTTCTTATGTGGTGTCGTTGAAGGTGTTTAATGGTCAGTTGTCGGGCGTTATGCCGTTGTTTATTGAACACTTACCTATGTTATTTTCGGTGGCAGCATTTTTACTATTGTACATAGTGGTGCCCAATAAAAAGGTGAAGTTTTTACACGCGTTATTAGGCGCGATTGTCGCCGCACTGTTGTTCGAGCTGGGTAAAAAAGCCTTTGCCTTGTATGTGACCCAATTTCCGAGTTATGAGGCTATTTATGGCGCTTTGGCGGTGATCCCCATTATCTTCGTCTGGGTGTATTTATCGTGGATGATAGTGTTACTTGGCGCTGAAATCACCGCTACGATGCCAGAGTATTTAGATTATGAATCGAGCTTTGATGATGAAACCGATCTTGATGGCCAGCCGTTAGCTAATTCAGGCTCAGTTGAGCCGTCGGCAATATTAACCCCAGCAGAGATGACGGCCATAAACGCAGTTGTGCAGTCAGATCAAAATGACGCGGCTAAATAATGAGAGTGTGGCGATAATATTAGATGATGGAATCAGTGCTTCAATCCTGCCCGCCTTTTATCCGCCGAGATTGGATTAGTGTTGGTAATGGCCAGCAATTACATCTGGCGCAATACGGTAATCCGCAGGGGATCCCCTTATTGTATTTACACGGTGGGCCGGGAGCGGGTTGTGATATTAGTGAGTTAGCCTTATTTAATGCTGAGCAATATTGGATTTTACTGTTAGATCAGCGCGGTGCAGGGCGGTCTTTACCTTTAGGCGATTTAACTCATAACCATTTAAATGGTTTGATCTGCGATATTGAAGCTATTCGTTTGAGTTTAGGTATTGAACGCTGGTGCCTAGTCGGTGGCTCTTTTGGTGCAACATTAGGCTTAATTTACAGCGGATTATTTCCTGAACGGGTGATAGCGCAAGTATTGTGGGCATTATTTATTCCCTCTAAAGCGGGCATCGATTGGCTTTATGGTTATGACGGTGCGGCTAAATTACAACCTGCGGCTTATGGTCTTTTTAGTGGCAATCCATCGACGATTACATCCTTGGCTGAACTGCTGGAGGATTATCAGCAGGGATTGTCATCGGTAGATACGGTGCCGCGACATTATTATGCTCGACGCTGGATCCAGTGGGAATTAAAGCTTGCTGGCGCTAGATTAGTATTACCAAGGCTGTTACCCGAAGCCGTATTGGCATTAGCCGATATTGAACTGCACTTTGCTAGGCATAATTACTTCAATGCTATGAGTGTATTACAGCGCGTGATGCCAAGGGTAACGGCGCGTAGTGTGTTATTGCAAGGCATGCAGGATGCAATTTGCCCAGCGGCGCTCTTACAGCATTTTTTGGCTGAACAAGAGCATGCTATAACGCTTATTACTGTTAACGATGGCGCACATATGCTCAATAGTGATAGTTTATTTTTGGCGGTTACAGCACAGATTCACGCCATGTGGATGTGGATACATCAAAGGGAAATAGCATGAAAATATTACTCATCAGTGCGGGTTTATTCGGGTTAACTGCCTGTGCAACTACGGCGCCATCTCAACCTGTTTCTATTAGTCAGTCATCCGCTCAGGAGGTCGTGAGTGCGCCTATAGCGCCTAAAGTGGTCGAACTAGGTGGCATGACTAATGAAGCCGCAGCAACGCATCTGTATCAAGCCCTGCTTAATGCAAATTATCTGGCCACCTTAGTTGCGCCAACGAAAGTGGCAGTACAGTTTGGCAATAATCAGTTTTTGCTTGAACCGAGTATTAATTCAATGGGCATTGACCGCATCTTAATGAATCGTTTTTATGCCGTACATCCACAATTGCAAGCCAGCCCAGAATTACTGGCGATGATTGGCACCTTAAACCAAAAGTTAAACTTTGCGAAGTTTGTCTTATTAGATCAAGGTGCTGTGATTCAAGTACAAGGTGTTGTGACCTTTGCCGAACGAGTTGAAATAGAAGAGTTACGCCGCTTTATGTTGTGGACTAATAACGGATTGGCCCAAGTTGCACAGTCATTACCTGAGGGTGTCGATCAACTTATTCGTCCTATTCCACTGATACCGCAAATGGTTCCCGTTAAGCCTTAATTTAGATCTAAACACGAAAAGGAAAAGTTGTGATTGCCTTAATTCAAAGAGTAAGTGGTGCCAGCGTAGTTGTCGATCGTCAAACCATAGGTGCAATCGACAAAGGATTGTTGGTTCTCTTAGGTGTTGAGCGGGAAGATACTCGAGAGAAAATGGAGAAGCTTGCCACTAAGGTAATGAGTTACCGTGTTTTTTCCGATGACAATGGCAAGATGAATCTTAACTTAGAACAAGTTGCTGGCTCCTTGCTGGTGGTATCGCAATTTACTTTAGCCGCCGATACTGACCGTGGTCTGAGGCCGAGTTTTTCGGGTGCAGGTACGCCCGAACAAGCATTAGTCTTGTATGAAGAGTTTGTAGCCTTTTGCCGTGCTAAGGGCGTCAATACACAAACTGGGCAATTTGGTGCCGATATGCAAGTGTCATTAGTCAATGATGGTCCAGTGACGTTTAATCTGCAGGTGTAGCCTTTAGTACAGGGTTTTATATTGGTAGTTAACTATCGAACCTCTTCAATATTGCAGTGCTCAAAGGCGGTAGCAAACTAATGGAACGAGATAAATTGCTTACTCACACAATCACGCAACTACTTAATCAATTAGGTCAAACATGGCATAGCACCATTCCCGCGAGCGCCTTTATGCAGATAACTCCGCTCAGTTATTGTGAGGGTGAGTTTCAAGCTACTGCGCCAATTGAGCCCAATATTAATCTGCACCAAACTATGTTTGCCGGCAGTATTTATACTTTGATGACCTTAACCGGTTGGGGCGCCGTATGGCTAAACCAGCGACTAGCCGGCGTTACGGGCGATATTGTGCTCGCGGATGCCCATATTCGCTATCTTGCTCCAGTGACGTGTAACCCTGTAGCCAAAGTGCAGTGGCCAGAAGTAGATCTGTGTCCATTAGAAAGGGGGCGCAGAATTAAGCTAAAGCTCGAAGTGCTGTTATATTGCGGTAATGGTTTGTGTGCGGTTTTTGAGGGCTTGTATGTGAGTGCGCCTAAAGTAGCCTTAGCTGTAAGCACTATAAAAGTAATTTAATACCTTTCTAAAAAATCGAAGTGAATCTCAAATTTTATCCACTTTATTTCTTTTTTATGGGCGAATACACTAGCGTTATAGAGTTGAGATATTCCATCTGGCTCTGAGTCATTTACCTATTTTCGGAGCAGATTATGTCTAAAGTCTTAATTTTAAAATCAAGCATTCTTGGCGGTTATTCTCAATCTGCCGTGTTAATTGACCACTTAGCTAGCCACTGGGAAAGCCAAGGCGCGGTTATCACTGTACGTGATTTAGGCGGCAAAGACGTACTGCCTATGGTAGACGGTGAAATTGCTTCTGGTTTACGTGGTGGTGCAGAACTATCAGATCGTCAGCAAGAAATGCTCGCAGTATCAGATGCCTTAGTTGCTGAATTACAAGCGAACGACACTATCGTTATCGCAGCGCCAATGTATAACTTTACGATTCCGACTCAGCTTAAAAACTGGATTGATTTTATTGCCCGTGCTGGTGTGACTTTCACATACACTGAAACGGGTCCAAAAGGATTGGTAGAAGGCAAACGCGCTGTGTTAGTGACTACTCGTGGCGGCGCTCACAAAGATGGTCCTACTGACCATGTGGTGCCTTACCTGAAAACGGTTTTAGCCTTTATTGGTATCACTAATGTTGAAGTGGTTTATGCAGAAGCACTAAACATGGGCCCAGAAGTACACGACAAAGGCATGAGCGAAGCCAAGCACAGCATCGATTTGCTGCAAGCTTAATGGTGTAGCCGATTTAGCAGAATAAAAAATGCCAGCCTTAAATAGGCTGGCATTTTTTTATGTTGATTTTAGGGCTTCTTAGCATGCTGTAAACTCAATCTTTGAGTGAACAGTCATCCATCAGACATTAAAACCCAATATGTCAAATGACAGGCTGGCATTTTGGGGCTATGTGCTGAATATTAGATTTTGTAGGCCGCCGCTTTAGTTTGGTAAGCCGTGGCGATTTGGCTCAGTGTGAGCGTCCCTTGGGATAGCTCTTGCACTTTAGCGGCTAATTGGTTAATTGCTGCAGCATTATCAATAATGTCCTCCCCTATATGCACTAACACTTTACTTTGGGATTGAGTGGTGTGGGCTACGCTCTCACTCGACACTGCAACATGGGTGATTTGTTCCGATCTTTGTGCAAGACCACTCGCAATTTCACTGGTGTGCTTTAAGTTTTCAATGGTGCTTTGCTTACTTAAATCCATTGATTCAACCGTTTTAATCATGCTGGTATTAAGGTGAGCTAACACTGTGGCAATATCATCAGTTGAGCGGCCAGTGCGTTGCGCTAAGGCTCTCACTTCATCAGCGACTACAGCAAAACCACGGCCGCTTTCTCCCGCTCTAGCGGCTTCAATAGCGGCATTTAGTGCGAGTAGGTTGGTTTGTTCAGATATGCTGCGGATAGCCTCTAATAATTTAGTAATCGCACTGACATCAGTGGTTAACTCTGTTAAAAACTCAGTCACCTCTGTGGTATTTTTCTCTAGCTTTTTCATATCGGCCATAATGTTAAGCGCACTTTTTCTATCTTCATCGCTCGAGTTAGCCGCTTGGCGTGCGCTTTGTGCTGAGTCGTTACTATCAACTGCGGCTTGGCTTATCTGCTGGATCACATTTTGTGCTGTATCGGCAATCTGTTGCGCCTGCTGGTTTTGGGTGTGTACGGCATGTTGGGTTTCATCACTAAGCTGCTTTAAGTTAGTAGTAGTTTTTGCCATATCGACGGCAATATCACGATAATCAGAGAACACCTGCGTCAGCTCTTCGAGCATAGTATTAAAGGCTATTTCAGCTTGCGTTTTTGCGGGTACTAATCGGATAGAAATATCTTTAAACTCTGAAATTTTCTGAATTGCATCAGCAATACGCTGATTCGCAGAGGATTCTACGCGCATCATCGAGGCAAGTAGGATTAGAATACCGGCTTCAGCAATAGCAAACAGAGCATGTACAAAGGTAATATCCCAAGAACACTGACCCGCAAAAAGCATAATAGCGACGTGATTTATTTCAATACTTTGCATTTGGATGTAGGTAAATAACACATGGTGTACAGCCACAGTGAGTAGTGCGGCAACGATCGGTTCCCAGCGTTGATAAATCAAAAATACGGCCATCGTAGCGAAGATATGGAAGTGCATTTCAAGCATACCCATTTGGGTCTGAATGAGTAGGGCTGACACTGTCATCATGATCACTGCTGCCACAATGGCAAACATTGGCGTATTTTTGAGTAGGCTGTAACTAATTTGAGTGATAAGCAAAACAGCGATGGCAGCCAGAATGGCAAAACTCATCATCTGAGCGCCAAAAAAACCACTCACAAACAGTATGGGGGCCTGCGCGAGGAGTATGCGATATAGGGTTTGATCGTTTTTAGCCGTTGTTGGTGTGTCGGGTATCTGATTCATGTTCGTTTGCCTAATTTGAAGACATCATAGTATTGAGATCGATGAGCAACTTTTCGGTAATAAGCTGCTGTTGAGTATAGGTTTGTTTTAGCTGTCCCGTAGGGGAAATTAAATAAAGATTGCCAGTATGTAGATTGATATCACTGCTTGCTGTCGATTTCTCTGCCAGTTTCCATTGCAGTTTTTCTAGTTGTTCTGGCGTTAATTCAGCACTAAAAAACTGTGCCGACTGGCTATCTATCATCTGTTGTCTAATCTCTTGTGTGTCATTTTGTGGGTCGATAGTGACAAACAAAAATTGAATATTTTGCTTTTCTGTTTCGGTCAGTTGTTCCATTAGCAGCTTCACCTGATGGGTCCGAATAGGACAAATCTGTGAGCAACTTAAAAAGCCAAGAAACAGATAACTAGGCCCTTTTTTCCAATCGCTAAATTGGTGCTGTGTGCCATTAACATCCTGCCAAGTAAAATCAATTGCAGTATTTTGGTGAGTTTGGATACCGTAACTGCCAGAGATGATTTGATTGAGGTAAGTCACCGCCGGAAGGAGTAGTAAAACTAAGATTACGATGAGTGTAGTGCTAACGAATACGCTAGGTTTTTTCATATACGTTTTATTTAATACTCTGAAATTGAATAATTGTGTCGACGAGCAATTCCATTGCATTAGATATTAATTATATTTAATTAACCAGTAGTGCTTTGCTTACAAAGTAAAGATACGTTTGAAGTTTTGAACTGGATCACTTAACGCGGATGGAGACAGTGTTAACGGAGCTTTCAGGCGGCTGACTCGGTTGTTTGTTATGAGCCGCCTTCAGGTATTGAATATCATCAAATATCGTTTTTAGTTTTTCCAGCGTTTAAAAATCAGCGAAGTATTAATGCCGCCAAAGGCGAAGTTATTGCTCATGACATAATCAGTATCAATGAGGCGAGGTTCGTGGCGGATATAGTCCAAATCGGCACATTGTGGGTCGATACTCTCAAGGTTGAGTGTTGGTGCAAACCAGCCCGCATTCATCATTTCGATACTCACCCAAGCTTCTAGTGCGCCACATGCACCTAAGGTGTGGCCTGTGTAGCTTTTAAGGGATGATATCGGTACATCAGCGCCAAATACGGCATGGGTTGCATGACTTTCAGCAATGTCACCACGCTCGGTTGCCGTGCCGTGGGCGTTAACATAGCCTATGGCTCTGGGCTCAATTTGTGCATCTTTGAGTGCTAATCTAATGGCAATTTCCATCGTTTGTGCATTGGGCTGGGTGACGTGTTGACCGTCGGAATTGGTGCCAAAACCCACTAGTTCGGCGTAAATTTTTGCACCACGGGCCTTGGCGTGTTCGAGTTCTTCGAGCACCAGTGTACAAGCGCCTTCGCCAATGACTAGGCCATCACGCGCGAC
Organism: Shewanella morhuae; assembly: GCF_900156405.1. Classification (GTDB taxonomy): domain Bacteria; phylum Pseudomonadota; class Gammaproteobacteria; order Enterobacterales; family Shewanellaceae; genus Shewanella; species Shewanella morhuae. The sequence continues at coordinate 90,397 of NZ_FTNN01000003.1, read as the reverse complement.
ATCAAAGGGGCGCGGTGTAAATTCGGGCGTCGAGTTTTGAGTGCTGGTGGCAAACAGGGTATCGAACACGACGGCTTCGGTGGGGCAGAGTTCTTCGCCGCCGCCGGCCAACATTAAAGTTTGCTGACCAAACTTAATGGCCTCATAGGCATAACCTATGCCTTGACTGCCCGAGGTACACGCGCTGCTGGTGGTGTGAATTCGGCCTTTTAAACCGAAAAAAACCCCCACGTTTACCGCAGTGGTATGTGCCATCATGCGAATATAGCTGGTGGCAGAAATACCTGACATATCACCAGTTTTTAGCATATCGCCAAAGGCACTGATAGGATCGGTACTGCCAGTTGATGAACCATAGGCAATACCCATTTCACCCGATGACACGATAGGATCATCCAGCAATCCTGCATCGATTAATGCCAGCTCACTGGCGCGGGTTGCCATGATTGCAACCCTGCCCATAGAGCGAATTTTCTTGCGCGAATAATGGTTGGGTAATTCAAAGTCAGTAATTGGCGCAGCTAAGCGAGTGTTGAGACCGTCGAATCTATCCCAGTCACTCATAGTGGCGACGCAGTTTTTTTGCGCCTTAAGGCTCGCTGCAATGGTCGGCCAATCATGGCCTAGGGCAGAAATGCCGCCAATGCCCGTGATAACCACTCGCCGCCCAAAACGGGTTTGATTTGTCGCCTCGCTCATTTAGATCATGCCTCCATTAACCGATATGACTTGGCGAGTGATATAGGCGGCATCGTCCGACATTAAAAATGCGGCTAACGCAGCGATTTCATTGGGTTTACCCATGCGGCGCATCGGCACTAATTGCTCAACCATGTCTTTAGGGATATCGGCCACCATGTCGGTTTCTATCAAACCGGGGGCGATACAGTTTACGGTGATTTTGCGTTTTGCCAGTTCTAATGACAGTGCCTTAGTTGCACCGATAATCCCTGCCTTTGAGGCACTGTAATTCACTTGCCCCCGATTACCCGCGATCCCAGAAACTGAGGCTAAGGTAATAATACGCCCGCCTTTTCGGCCTTGTACCATTGGCATTACGCAGGGATGGATCACATTATAAAAGCCATCTAAGTTTGTGTGGATCACGCTGTCCCACTCGTTTTCTGTCATGGCGGGAAAGGCGGTATCGCGATTGATGCCTGCATTAAGGATCACGCCGTAATAGGCACCATTGGCCTCAATATCGGCTTCGATGGCGGTTTTGGCGGTTGCGCGTTCGGCAACATCAAATTTGAGCAGGTTCACATTCACCCCAAGCGCGCGAACTTCAACGGCAGTTGCATCGGCAGCCGTTTGGTTGCTGTGGTAATGCAGGGCGATATCAAAGCCTGCTGCGGCAAGTTTTAGGGCAATGGCTTTACCTATGCCGCGGCTTGAACCTGTGACTAATACTCTGTTATTCATCTGTTTTCTCTACCTCATTTTATCTGTATGAGTTGGCATGAGGTTTCATTAATGGAAATATGTTGGGCTAAAAAATCTGTATTTAAATGCGCTTTATGCAAAAACTTTTATCTTTCGGCGGATTCGCTTTTGTCGTTATCTGCTGAGTATCGCTACCCAAGACTGTTGTTGCCAACATCTTGAGTTCCTTCAAGGTACGCTTGCGTATCTTGGGGTTGAAACACATTCACATTCGCTGTGGCCACTAAGGTTTTATTTTGTTCGCTTCCGGCTTCGGGTAACAGATAAATCTGACAATCGAATACCGCTAATCCCGAATCCTCTTGATAGAGGCGCTTTACGTGGGTGCGATAGGTGCGCCCGAGTTCATATCGCTTGGCGTGTAGCGCTAATTTGCGCGAGCCCAAAAGAAAACCCACGCGGATTTTATCATTACGTAACTTGGCCTCTACTCCGGCCAGTGCGGCAATACTTTGTGCCATATATTCGATACCCACATAGTTGGGTACCGCGTGGTGATTAGCATCAAAATAAGGACTTTGCGGCGTGATAGTGACTTCAGTAACTAAGGCCTCATGCTGATAGCTGATGATTTTATCAATCAATACCATAGGCGCTCGATGTGGGATGAAGTCAGTCACTTTTTGCTCGGCGAAGGGTAAATTGATGTTAAGAAATGACACCATTTTAGACTTCCTTACGGCAAAAAATTAGGCTGGCATTGCTGCCGCCAAAGGCAAAAGAATTACTCATCACATAATTAAGTGTGCCTTTGGCGGCGACTTGATGGCGTTCGACCAAGGAAATCGGTGGATTTTGCGGATCAGCTTGCCCATCCCAGCAATGGGGCGGCATCGCTTGGCGGTGATTATGGGCAGAAAGCAATAAATAGCAGAAGGCCGCTTCAATCGCACCGGCAGCGCCCAAGGTATGTCCGACCAAAGGTTTAGTTGAACTACAAGGCGGGGTGCTGGTGCCAAATATTTCAACAATAGCGCGGCTTTCCATCGCATCATTTTTAGGGGTCGCCGTGCCGTGTAAGTTAATGTAGCTAATTTCTTGCGCGGTAATATTCGCATCCTGTAAGGCTGCTTGCATGGCCGCGATTGCGCCAGTGCCTTCGGGGTGCGGCGCTGAAATATGGTACGCATCACTCGACTCGCCAATCCCTGCCAGCATGACATCAGATTCACCCAATGTTAGGGTAAATAACGCTGCGCCTTCACCGATATTGATACCATCACGATTGATACTAAAAGGATTGCAGTGACCTTTCGATACTGATTCTAAAGCATTAAAGCCATTAACGGTCAGTTGGCATAGGCTGTCGATACCGCCGACAATCACCATGTCGCAGAGATTAGCACTGAGCAAGCGTTTAGCGCTGGCAAAGACTTTTGCGCTGGAAGAGCAGGCGGTTGAAATTGTGTAGCAAGGGCCATCGAGCTGAAAGTATTGGCGTAAAAAATCGCTGGTGCTACCGAGCTCTTGTTGAAAATAGTGATAGTCAGATGGAAAGTGGCCGTGTTGATTGCGATACGCAAGGGCGGCTTCACCTTTGGAGATCCCTGAGGTGCTTGTGCCTAAGACCACACCGATGCGAGTAGTGCCAAAATCTTGTTTTGCCTGCTCAACGGTGGCGGCAATTTGCAACGCGGCGCAAAGCAGTAATTGATTATTACGACAATCAAATTGGGCAAATTGGTGTGGAACAGCAGGTAGCTCGACAGCCACGGGTGCGACCAGTGTTGGTTGTCCAAATAGCAGTGCATCACTGATCTGCATGGCGCTAGTATCGCCTGCGACTAAGCGATCTAAAACCTGCTGTGGATCTTGCCCTAGCGGGGTACACAATCCAATCTGTGTAATGGCGACTCTGTTCATCATTGCGTATCGTTTTTCTGCTATGGCACAGTCAAGTGCGGGTGTTAAAAGGTTAAATAGGTTCGATGTCTAACGCAAACTTAGCCAGTGGCATCGTTAAATGGATGCGGGCTTGCCATAGCGTATCACCGACCTGTTGTTGATAACGGATTTGCACCACATTGGTTTGCAGGGCACTTTTACTGTTCAAGCCATCTTGGCTATAGATCTGGCGACAGAGATTGGTATTCACTTGGGTATCGACAAGCGTATCACCGACCGTATCGCCGATCGCATCGCAAAGGCCAGCCATTAAATGGCCACCTTCCAAATGGGCACGAACGCTCTGCTCAGGCCAATAAATAAGTTGCATCATCGCCATTAAATACTCGGCTTTAAAACTATCACCCAGCAGTACGTTTTGCTCACTGCTGAGTGTATTGCCATCATAAACTAAGGTAAACAAAGCCTGTCCAAGTGGCGCTAAGCCCACGAGGGTCATGCGCTCGCCCTCTAATTCTACCTGAGTCAGCAACTCGTGGGACTTATCAGCCACTTTAATATTGACTTTTTGACTGAAGGATTGGGGTAAAAGTGCGGCAGCTTGGCTATACGATGGTTGGTTCGCGATGACGGTATTTGTTGTGATGTTACTTAATGGTTTAGCCAAGGGTTTATCCCTTGTATGGCTAAGCTCATTGGGCAGCGGGGCTAAACAGTAATGCACATTTTCAGTAAGAGCGACGCAGGTCTGTCGCTGTAAAAGTTGAGTACAGCCCATAAGCCCAATGCTGGTTAGCAATAGGATATACAGCGATACTCTTTGAACATTAAGGTTCAGTCGCATGGCGTTACCCCTCTTCGAGCTCTGGGATAGGCGTATTATTTTTACACAGTTCCACGACCATATTCAGGCGTCTCTCTGAGTCTTTGACAAAGGGATTATTCGTATCCCAAGCGTAGCCCGCTAGAATCGAGCTGATCATTTGTTTGATTCTATGGTTTGGATTTTCATAGAAAATCACTTCCTGAAAACGGCCATCATACCAAGCTTGCACATAAGTACGGAAGGTATTCACGCCCTGCATTAAAGGGGCTGAGTAATCGGCTTGCCAGTCAACCGTTTCACCATTGAGCTGTTTTGTCAGGCATTTTGCCGCCATCGATGCTGACTGCATGGCGATAGTCACCCCAGAGGAAAACACTGGGTCGAGAAACTCGCCCGCATTGCCGAGCAGGGCAAACTTATCGGTAGCAAGGCGCGACACATTAGCAGAATACCCTTTTAAAGTGGCGCATTCTTGCACCACTTTAGCATTGGCGAGCAACACTTTTAATGTGGGTTCTTCACTGATCATCTGTAGCAATTGTTGCTCAAGTGTACCCTCAAGATGCGCAAGTAATTCGGGTCTAGCAACCACGCCAAGTGAGCAGCGGCCATGGCTAAAGGGAATCAGCCAATACCAAATGTCTTTATGCTCTGGGTGGACACTGATCAAAATTTTATTACGATCAAAACTAGGATCGCTGATGTTATCTTCCACATGGGTGAAGATGGCGCTGCGTGAGGGTAAGCAGGAAGGGCTTTCTAAATCGAGCAAGCGCGGCAATACGCGACCAAAACCACTGGCATCAAGCACAAATTTGGCATCGATTTGATACAGTTCGCCTGTCTCATTACGTACCGTTAAGCGTGGGTTCTCGGTTAAATCGATCGCCTCGACCGTTTCGCCGTAGCGGATTTCGACACCTTGGCTTTGGGCGGTATCGGCTAACAGTTTATCAAAACTAGCACGCTGTACTTGGAATGTGGTGCCTGGCCCTGGGGTAAATTTATCGGTAAAGTCGAAGGTGGTATAAGTGCCATTGCGCCGAAATGCAGCGCCATTTTTATGCTGGAATCCCGCCGCATTAAGCGCCTCTAACATGCCAGCTTCTTCAATAAACTGCATGCAACAGGGCAGTAAACTTTCGCCGATAGAGAAACGCGGAAAATATTGCTTCTCGATGACCAGTACACGTTTGCCCTGCTGATGCAGTAAACTGGCCGCGATAGCGCCTGAAGGCCCTGCGCCGATAATGGCCACATCAACCGTAATTGAATTTGGCATAGTCGATAAAACGTGTGTAGATGTGGACATATAAAGTACGTTCCTTGTCGATATCAGGATTTTTGAGTCGTCAAAATCAGTGGCGAAAGTAAGAAGGTAAAACCGATACCCAGCGACAGCGTTAAGCCAAAATAATGAATTGCTTGTGTCTGGCTAAAAGCGAGTAAGCCAAAGGCCAGCAAGGTCGAGCAGGCCGACATAAATACTGCCATCATCACCGCGTTACCATGGCTTTTGGCCGAGGCAAAAAACAGGCTGTAGTCTACCCCAATTCCAAAAACTAAAATGAGTGCCAGTGCATGGAACAGACTCAGTGGCGAGCCGGTTAAGCCTAAGGTTGCTAGCGTCAGCAGAGCGGCAAGGGCCGGAACAGCGACTACGACAGTCGCTTTTTTAAAACCGAAATTCAGGCTAAACAGTAATAGTGCTATTACCAGTGCGAGGGCTAATAACTTTAGCGTTAATAGTCGGTAGTGGCCCATAACCGCAGAAATATCGGCCACTTTATCGATAATCTGTACGTTTGTAGTTGAGGTAAAACGCGCCTTGAGGGCATCGATATTGCTGATGCCGCCAAGTAAGACAATGGCACCATAGTTATTTGCCATACCAGAGTCACTTGTCGCGCTATCGCCATTTGGAATGCTGGCCTCATGTGGCGCGAGCCACAATGGCGCGAGTTGCTTGCCTGCCTCTAACTTAAAGAATCCAGCAGGCGTGATGTACTGGTTTTTCGCGGCTAAATAGGCGGCTTGTAGCGTTGGTTTTAGACTTTCATCTAGCCCTAGGCTTGCTAGCACAGTGTCTAATTGAGTTTGATAAAGCTGAGCTTGCAATTGGTAATCAATATCTTGTTTTTGATGGCTGGGCAGATACCGACTCAGGCTGACATAGTTGCCTAACTCTTGCTTAGCAATAGCGTCATCAAGCATGGGTGATACTCGCTCAAGCTGTTGTAGCAGTGCTTCTTCGCTCGGTGCGCGCACCAATAAAAATTGATTGTCAGTACCGCCACTGAGTAACGTTCGCAGCTGGTTTTCAGGCTCTGTCACGTTCGTAGGGCTTTGCTGTAAATGGCGAATATCGTCATCGACGTTAAGTTGAGTTAACCCTGCCACGCAGCAAACTAATATGGCTAAAACAAAACAACCTACGCCTAAAGGCGTGGTCAATCTTTTAGATAACGCAGTGAGACTAGCAAGATACTTCCCCGCGATAGCTAACGGGCGGGAGCCTGTAGGCAAGCGACTCCCCGCTAATAGCGGATAGGCGAAAATTAAAGTTAAGTAGGCGCCAAGTAAACCCGCAGCGCAGAAGGTCGCAACTTGCTGCATACCGGGAAACGGCGCTAAACCTATGCCGACGTAAGCCAAAGCACTGGTGACAAAGGCGAGTGTCACCGTCGGAAAAATGTACGCCACGGTAGCTTGTGCGCTACGCTCGGTATCGCTTAAGCGTTCGCAGTAAAAATGAAAACTGTAATCGATGGCGATGCCAATCAAACTAGTGCCAAACACTAAGGTAAGTAAATGCAGTTCGCCAAAAACGCTTAAGGTAAAAGTCACCGCCAATAATAGCCCGCTGGAAATAGTGACGATTGCTAATAACAGTGGCATCACAGAGCGAAACGCCAACCAGACCAAGGCTATCACCCCAAGTAAGGATACAAGACCAAGAATCGATATTTCACTCTTAGCGGTTTGCGTTGCCGCAAGAGCGTGAAACAGGGCACCGGCTTTTAGCATTGTGACATCGGGATAGCGTTGTTTTACTGAGTCTAAGGCTTGATTTAATTGCGTTATCTGCGCTAATTGTGCATTGGGATTAAAGGCGCTTTCTCGCCCCTTTGCTATAACAACCGCAGCAACCTTATCGCCTTGGTTAGCCAGCAGTATCCCTTGACTGGCTCTGACTGTTGAACTCGGTGCGAGGGCGAGTAAGTTGGCGGGGAATAACAATAGTGGATCTTGGGCAAGCAAGTTGCTATTGGCATAACCAAAGGCGTTGTAAAGCTGCGCAGTAGCCGCCTCAATCAGACTGCCCATATTTTGCGTTGTTAACGCTTTCGCTTGCGGCGCTGTCAGTAATTTAAATCTGTAGGGGAAATAATATTGTCCTAGCGCTTCACCGAGCTGCATATCGGCGCTGCGGATATCGGTTAGCGCGCCGTTATTATCAGCTCCAAGGCTGTCAGCTGCTAGTTGTTGCATCATTAGCTTCGCGGCGGCTATGGCTGTGGTTTCGTCTTTGGTAATGAGCGCAATATAGACTTGATCGGCGAGCGTGGCCTCAACTTGGTTAAGGGCGCGTTCAGTAAGTTTGTCCTGCTGTAAATGTGGCAACATCGCCAGAATATCGCTTTGTATACGTGCGCCATTTTGCCAAAGTTGTAGTGACCATAAACTGGCCGACAACATTAACAGCAGCCAAATAGCCAGACGCCATTTAGGGGAAGATTGCATTAGCGCTTGATTCGCGCGCGTAGCGAAATTAGAGGCCATGGCTAAGGTTTACTGGTATCGAAAGCCAACGAATACTGCGCCAATTCAGCCTCACTGAGTGTGCCTTGAGTGAGCTCACTAAAGTCGATACGGGTGATATCCTGCACGCTCACACTGGGCACAGCGCTTAACAACACTAAAGATTGCAACACATCGCTACCCTCTAACACCATATTGGCGACGGCTTTTTTCATTAAGGGATCTTTGGGGGTTAAGCCTAATTGCCATTGGCCATTTGTGCTTAACCTCTCTGGGCTTAAGCTTGCTGTATTTAACCTTTCAGTGCCTAAAAAGTGCAGCTCGAAGTTTTCGCTTAAACCAGAAATATCACCGCCGAGCATAGCGCGCACTAGGCTGGGTAATAAATCGCCCATCGCGGCAGCGCTCGGCGAAGTATCGGCCTTGCTGATTTGTACTCGACCTTGGCTGTCACGCTGAATAAGTTGTTTATCTTTTAAAATCAGTAGCGACTCAAAAGGCGTTATCTGTTGCCAAATAAGCCCTTGGGTTTGATCAAAGATAAACTGCCCTTGGCTGATTAACGGCTTTTTAAGCACCTTTAACTGCCGAGATTGCACAAAATGACCTCGCACTGTTTCGCCCAAGTTGAGCTTTTTACTCAGGGCGATAAGTTGGGTTTTATCTGCGTTTTGGCTGAAAAGCGCTTGATAATTACTGGCAGAAGCCACGGTTATCGACGTATCGGCTTTGACCTGTGCTGATAGCAAAACGCTAGTTAAACACAGGATAAAACCAAGCTTGATAAGTGTTAGCGTGGCGTTCATTAGTCTTCAACCTTCGCGAGCAGAGTGGCTATTTTGTCACGGAACACATCAGGGGTAACAAAGCACAATTCTTGGGTAGCCATATCGACCGCCGCTTGGATCGTATAACCCTTAGTAATGCGCGCCCCTGTTTCAATATCGCGAATTTGATAATTGATTTTTAAGCGGTTTTCCCACTCGACTAACTCGGCGTGTACGGTGACTTTTTGCTCGAAGGTGCTGGCTTTGACGTATTTAATCTGCAAATCAATAATCGGCCACGCATAGTTAGATGCTTGCATTTGGCGGTAGTTGTAGCCCAACTCATCGAGCAGTTTGCAGCGAGCAATTTCAAAATAGCGCAGATAATTGCCATGCCAAGTGATCCCCATGGAATCCACATCGTGGAAGGGGATTTGTATTTCTATGTCGACACTGAGTAGTGATTTCATCGGCATACTTCCCATTCTCCCGCTTGGATTTTAGCTATGGTTTGGCGTAGCACGGCTTCGAGCGGCCTATCTTCAATTAAGGTCTCAAAATCCTCGCGCACTTGGACGATGGTTTTCGCCAGTGATGGCGTGAGTGAAGCTTCATCTAACTCATTTTGCGCGATACGCAGGCCAATGCCTTGAGTCATGGCGAGCAAAGCAGCAGCGGCGACTTGCTCAGTTAATTGCAATACGCGCATACAGTCGCGGGCGGCGATAGTGCCCATACTCACCTTGTCTTGGTTGTGGCATTCGGTTGAGCGTGAGAACACGCTAGCGGGCATAGTGTGTTTTAGCGCTTCTGCTGTCCACGCCGATACGCCAATTTGCACGGCTTTAAAACCATGATTAATCGCGCTGCGTGGGCCGGTTGAACCAGATAAATTAGCGGGTAGACCGTTGTTAAACTTAGGATCCATCACCAATGCCACTTGGCGATCGATAAGATCGGCCAAGTTGGCCACCGTATTTTTCAGTGAGTCCATCGCAAAGGCGATATGGCCACCGTAAAAATGACCGCCGTGGAGAATATGCTCACCTTCGCCGTCAACAATCGGGTTGTCGTTGGCGCTGTTGACTTCGGTTTCAATAAATTGGCGCATAAACGGTAGAGCATCCTGCAGCACGCCGATAATATGCGGCGCGCAGCGAATCGAATACCTATCTTGTAGTCTGTCAGAATTACGCGGATGTTGGTGGTGATTCAAATCTTCCCGTATCCAAGTGGCGATTTGGTTTTGCCCCGGATGCGGTTTAGCGGCAAATAAGATTTCATCAAAATGGTTCGAGTTGCCTTTTAACGTTAACGAAGCCATTGCGGTAATGCGGCTCGCTAAACGGGCCAGATATTGGGCGCGATCAAAGGCTAAGCAGGCCAATGCCGTCATCACCGCAGTGCCGTTCATCAAGGCTAAACCTTCTTTGGGTCGCAGTACGTGCGGGGTAATATTGAGTTTGGCATACACATCTTGAGTCGCTTGGCGCTGACCTTGATACATCACCTCACGCTCACCGACTAACACGGCGGCCAGATACGACAACGGCGTTAAATCACCGCTGGCACCAACGGAGCCTTCCTCTGGGATCACTGGTACAATATTAAGATTGAGCAAGGTTTCGATACGCTTTAATAGCTCATAGGTGACGCCCGATTTACCAATGGCTAAGGAGTTTAAGCGGCACGCCATTACGGCGCGAGCCTGCATTATGCTTAAGGTTTCACCTAATCCGCAGCCATGGAAACGGGTTAAATGTAACGGTAATTCGTGGACTAAATCTAAGCTCACATTGACAGTGCAAGAGTCGCCGTAGCCTGTAGTAACGCCATAAACCACACCTTCTTCGTGCAGCAGACTGTCGATAAAGCGCGCACCTTTTTGAATATACTCTTGATAATCCGCATCGTCACAGAGCTTGACTGGCGCGCCTTTGGCAACGGCAACCACTTGTTCTAAGGTGATAAATTGACGGCCAAATTCAACAGTCTGTAGGTCTGATTGACTCTTTGAGTCGGCTGTTTTGGTGTGACTCATGGATGCTGCGTCCTGTCGGTCTTGTGAGTTTGCGCTGATGCTTCTACTTGGATTGAATGATTGCTAGTGTGTTGCGGTTCGCTGTCTTTTCGCCAAAAATCGAAAAAATTAAACCATTGTAGCGGTTCGCGTCGGGCGAAATATTCTAAACGCTCGCTATAGCGATTAACGGCCTGCTGTAACCTGTCCATCCTGCCCGCTCTTGGGCCTTTGAGCGTCTGGGCGAAGTGTTCTAAATGTACCCGATAACGCCCTCGTTCCCGCAGACAAAACATCAAAAACACTGGGCAATCAAGTAAGCCAGCCAAAATAAATGGCCCCTGTGGAAATGCCGCATCTTGACCCATAAACGGTGCGTATATGATGCGATTTTGTGTGTTCGATGAGGTTCTGTCGCCCGCGATCACGACTAACTCGCCGTCTTCTACTTTTTGTTGCAATAACATAGATGTCGCGGGGTTAAGCTCGGTCACTTGGATAAGATTGAGCGTACTATCTGGATTTAACTGTTTGAGTACCTTATTAAAGTTTTCTGCATGGCTGGTTAATACCATCACATTCACTTTGACCTTGCGCTGGTGGATGGAGATCGCGCGGCAAAGCTCTAAATTACCCAGATGAGACACCAATAACACGGCGCCTTTACCACTTTCGAGCTGGTCGACCAGGAGTTGGCGGTCTGGGAAATCGACTTGATTTAATTGGATCCGATCGCACCAAGCATCAATTCTATCGAGCGCTGCATTCCCAAAGGCTAAAAAGTGATTCAAGCTATCGCGCCAATCTACGGGGTTATTAAGTTTTGGCTGCTGCGGCTCAAGTTGTTGTACACGACGGAGAAAGTTTAATGATGCTTCGCGGGTAACTTTTCCGGTGAGAAAGAAATAACAAATCACCGGATACATAATAGCGCGGCATAACCAATGGCCGCCAATTCGATAGCTTTGCACTAACAGTTTTATGCCCCAATAACTGCCGCGCTCTTTTAAATCAGACCAATGTGCCGAAGTCGCTTTTGTGTCTAATATTGCATTGGGAATGGGTGCAGCTTGTTGCAGTAGCTTGCGTTTTAGCAACCAAGGCAGGCGTTTTAACATGCCAAAAAACAGCTTAGTGTGCAGTTTTGTGATGCGGACATTATCGGCCACAGCTTTAAAATGGCTGACTCCGCCTGCGGGATAGATCACTTTAGTCGGTTGGAATAAAATCTCTACGCCTTGCCAATAAAGTTTTACGAGGATTTCGATATCAAAATCCATACGTTCCGTTAATGCGTGTTGGCGTAGTAAATGTTCAGTGGCGGCGAGCGGATAAATACGAAAGCCACACATAGAATCTTGAATATCAAAGCTTAAGGTTTCTATCCATACCCAAAAATGGGTGAGATAACGACCATAAAAGCGCGCCTTAGGCACAGAGTCATCGTATTTTGGCTTACCTGATATCAATGCACTGGGTTTGGCCTGCGCCTTTGCCATCATCGCCGGAATATCGCTTAAATCATGTTGGCCATCGGCATCGACTTGCAATACATGGCTAAAACCATCGCGGTAGGCACGGCGTAGACCTGTGATGACTGCTGCGCCCTTGCCACGATTGTAGGGATGTTGCAGCAATGTCACCCAAGCATATTGTTGGGCTAAGGCTTGTAGTAAATAGCGAGTTTCGTCATTGCTGCCATCATCAATCAAATAACAGGACAAATTAAACGGGGCAAGCTCTGCCAAGGTTTGAGCTATAGCGGCGTTGTGATTGTAATTTGGGATCACCAAGACAAGCTTGATTGGCGCTGGCACAGTTAGGTCTTTGTTGCTGGATGGCGTTAGCACTGGCTCGCCCCATTGCTTTTATTGATATGAGAGGGCTCGATGTTTAAAGGCTGGTTATCAAAGGCAATACGGCCTGAAGCGTAACGCTTATCGCCATCGCGGTAAGCGAAGGTGAGTTTACCTTTAGCGGCATTATTGTGAATACTTAAGGTGACTTCTTGGCCTGGCAGAATGAGTTGCTGAAATTTCAACACTTCGAGGTTCGCCACCGCCTCGGCATAACCAAAATACTCACAGCCTAAACGCACCGCCCAATCTAACTGAGTCACGCCCGGCAATACGGCTTGCTCGGGGAAATGACCATTAAAATACTCAAGGTCGGCCGCCACTAATAGACGTAATTCAATATTATCAATGCCGATATCGGAATGCAGGATTGGCGGTAAATTCGATTTAATCATGGTTAAATAACTCGACTAACTCGGTAGTGACACGCTTACCCTGAGTATTCAGCGGCAAAATATCGGGATAACGCCAGCGACGTGGCAGTGTGACTCGTTCAAATTGAGTCAGTAAATGTGCCTTTAGGGCATTGTTAATGCTGAGCTTGCCTTGTTCTTGTAGCACCTTACGTCCGAGTTCTGACAGTGTTATAACCGCGCCCAGTTGGGATTTAAACTGTGGCACTATCACCAGTGCGGTTTGCTCAACATAGGCATGGCTGCACATAAGCGTTTCCATTTGCGCCAGCGACAGGCGTTTTTCTTCAATCTTAACAATGCGATCGAGTCGGCCTTTGAGTCTAAACTGACCATTTTCAGTTGGTTCGATTTTATCTTCGCAGCGTAGCCATTCATCATCCGCCAAATAGGGTGATTTAAGCAGTAAGGCTCCATCGGTAAGATCTTGATCTATCAATATTCTGTCAAACACTTGCCAAGGCTCATCTGCCTCATGCTGGCGTCGATAGGCGATGCCGCCAGTTTCTGTGCTGCCAAAAATTTCAATCGGCAGATGACCATAGCATTGGTTAATGCCTGTTGCTGCGGTAAAGCTTAATGGGCCGCCTGAGCTAAACACTAAGCTGGGTGAGTGCAGTTGTTTTTCGTGCTCTAAGGCTTTGGGTAGGCGTGATAGTTGGGCAGGACTACTGATCAAACACAGATTTGGCAGTAAAGCAGTGTAATAACTTAGGGTTTCTGGGTATTCAATCTGCTCGCTTAAAAATGGCCGACTGGCGGCTAATGGCCATAAAATTTTGAATAACAGACCATAAATATGTTGATGTGAAACCGTTGAAATTACGCTGCAATGGGGTAAATGCTCGGCAAAGGTATGTTCGAGCGCTGACACTTCAATATCTAATTGTGTCAGTGTTTTACGAATCGCCTTAGCTTCGCCGCTACTACCTGAAGTAAAAAGTACTAATTCGCCAATAGTTGCACTTGTAGGCCAAGGTTTATTGGGCAGGCTCAGCTCTTTTTTCAACAAAATAAAAGCGTGACTTTCGCACAAGGGCTTGTCAGACAATATGCCATCAAACTCGTGCGTTAACTCGCTAAGAGTGCCCGTTTGGGTATTGGATGGCAGGATGATTTCTTTGCCGGCTAACAGCGCCGCACACAACCCCACGGCAAACAGATCACTGGCATCATTGGCGAGTAGCCATTTTTTCTCGGGCGCTGCGAGCAGCTGCTCGTAAAAATACGCCACCTGATTAGTAAATAATGCACCAGTGACGAGGTCGTGGTGATTAAAGCTTATTAATTGCTGGGCAAAAGGCCCTTGGGTTAACCAGTTTTTGAGTAGCTGTGTCATGTTTTCTTCAACCAAAAGCTGCGATATAACCATTCCCCACCGAGGAGCAGTCCCATGAGTACGTATGCAATCAAACCGTTATACAAGGTCCAGGTTGCTAAGCGAGTAAAGCCAGCGGTATACGCCGCCATCGTGCCATTTAACACAAATAAGCCACACCAAAGCAGGGTGACTTTTTTAAGGTAAGGTATAGCCTCATCCGGTAAATCGGGCTCTTTTAAACGTGCTAAGCGCTCTATCATGCAAGGACCCTTGTGCAGCGAGTAACTGAACAGTGCCAACATAGTAAGATTGATAACCACAGGGTAATACAAAAGCCAGTCGCTGCGTTTTGCTAGATAACTGCCTGCAGTGAGCGCTATCCCCACCAGTAGTGGTAACACTAATGTCTTAACCTTTTGCTTTTGTATGATTAAGCGCACTGTCAGTAATAAACACAGCACTAAGGCTATGGTGCCAGCAGGTAAATAATTTAGCCCAAAATATACGGCAAGCGGATAGGCCAGTAAGGTTAGGGCAGTTAAGACCTGTAGCAAGGCGCGCATTAATCTTTTACTAAACCTTCGATGGCATTAACAACATCGTTGATGGTGCGCACTGATTTAAAGTCATCAGGTTTAATTTTTTTCCCTGTCAGTTGCTGTAATTTAATCACCAGATCGACGGCATCGATACTGTCCAGATCGAGTTCTTCATACAGGTTGGCTTCTGGCGTTATTGCACCAGCATCAATTTCGAATTCGTCCACTAGAATAGTGGTTAGCATAGCGAGGATTTGTTGACGATTTTGCATATTCCTCTCCTATGGACGCTGTGATTCGATAAAGCGAGCTAAGCTAGCGACACTGTTAAAATGGGCTTTAGTCGCATCGGAGTTCGCTTCGATTTTGATATCAAACTTTTTCTTGATGGCTAAGCCTAGCTCTAGGGCGTCGATTGAATCTAAGCCTAGACCTTCGCCAAAGAGCGGCGCATCGGTTTGAATATCATCGACGCTAACATCTTCTAGATCGAGACAATCGATGATTAACTGCTTTATTTCATTGTTTAAGTTCATAATTATTTTCGAGTTGTTGTTTATAATAATGTTCAAGATCCCGAGTTAATTGTCGGGCCATTTTTGCCTGTTCACCTAAAACCGCTTGGTACTTTTGGTAAGAAACGGTTGCACCGATTTCAACGGCCATCCCTATGGTTTGTCTGGGGATTTCATACCAAGGTTGTTCCTTTGTCAAACCGCGCACATTGGTACGTAGCACCACAGGTAAAATATCTGCCTCAACCCTCAGTGCAATATTGGCGGCGCCGCGAGCAAAGTTATTAATCGTTTGACCAGTAACCGTACGTGTACCCTCTGGAAAAATGATCAAATTAGTGCCTCTAGCAAGCACTTCGCGGCAATCTTCTAGCATGAGTTCGGCGCCGCGATTAGGAATATAACCCGCGCAAGATAAGACGCCACGTAAAAATGGATTACGCCACAAGCCCTGTTTGACGATGCAACCGGCATTGGGCATTAGGCTAATCAATACCACCACATCAACTAAGCTGGGATGATTAGCGATAACAATAATGCCTTTGGCAGCGTGCAATGTTGGCGCATTATGGCAGCTGACTTTGATCACGCCAGCCCAAGTGAGCATAGCGACAAAACCTTTGAACATAATATGCACTGCTTTTTGCACTCGAATAATCCGTGCTTCAGCTGTCCCCGGCCAAAAACGCAATAGTGGCAAAATAGTTAGCGAGCTGAATAAACCACCTAATCCAAAGGTAATATAACAACTTACGCCACCTAACCAACGTGGTAGATAATGTAACCCTGTGCGGCGAGGCTCTGGCAAACTCTCAGCCACGTTTACCCTTAAATGTACTTGATGACGCACTGGATTAGACATGTTCTAAACGCCAATACCAACGAGATAAACAGCCTGAAATATTTTGTGATGTCGCTAGGGCGTGAATAAATTCGCCATAGGTTAATGGATTAAGCTTTGATGATACATCACGGCATAATGGGCTTACTGTGAGTTTAACTGATGCTTTGGCATCAAAGGGTGCGAGTATAAAGCCGAGCGCCAAAGGAAGCTCAAATTCTTGAGTAAACTCATCATATACCGGCGGCACAGGATCGTCGCCAAACACCAATAACAGTGATTCAGGAGATTGGTGCAACTGTGCAAAAGCTTCAACCATCGCTTGTGATAAGGTTTCTTCTCCTGCCGCTATTGAAGTCGATTGGGTGGTGTTTTGCATCACTATGCCAAAGATACCGCTAGCCGTATTGTGTACTGATTGACTAAATCCTAAGGGAGATAATGGCTGTTTGGTAATAATGTCTTCGAGTAAACCAATAGTGCGGGGCAGTTCACCGTGACGCGAGGAAAAAATAGACCGACAATTAGGTGGCGCCTTGCATTGAAAGCTCACATCTAACATCATTTTAGTTAAGCGGCTAAAACGGCGACGCTGCATAGCAGGGATATGTGCTAGAGCAGGGGAGCGGGTGTCTTGTTCTGGTGAACCTATCGTCAATGTCGATTCAGCCGAGCTTTTACGCCAATCACGCCAGCTCTGGTGGTGCTGATATTGGGGAGCCCATGCGCCCCAAGATAGAATGCTGAATGTTAATTGCACTACTTTGCCTCGACACTTAATTTAAGCTGTCTTAGTTATCCCTAACTCATAAGTTAGAACATGGATGGTGACTCACCACCGTTAGGTGTAAGCGTGCTGTAAACGCGAGTTTTAACGCTCCACAAGGTGGCTATTCTACACTAAGACCTTCATTTTTATGAAGCCATTTGCATCGTATGAGTTAATGGATTGCAGATCTATGTTGCTATTTTCGACAGCTAAATGATCTTGCTCAACAATCTTTGCTGTGGTGACAACATTTAAAAATTTAGTCAGCATAAAAATAGAAAAGGCGCATGCAGCGCCTTTTACGGTTAACTCGATAATTTATGACAAAGAGTTCTACGGCGCGAGTTGGTTCTCTAACTTGCGCAATGCGACTTTGAGTTTGCGGGTATTTTCTGGCCCCATACGGATCAGTAATTTTTGAGCACTAGGTAATGCTTCTAAGTCAGGGTCAACAAATTGATAGTTAACGCTAATTGAGCTTAATTCAATCGGGTCTTCAACAATAGGTGCCGCCAGTAGTAATTTAATAGCTTGTAGCATTCTGTCGTTGAATTTGGCGTTGCTGTAGCCAAGTTCGCTAAAGGCTTCTTCTAGCATGGGCGTCATTTGCTTATAAGTAGCCATTAAGCTTTGCTCGTCCATTTTTGCAATTGAATCAACGTAAGCATCATATCGGTGGAAACCCTCAGGGTTCAAATACACCTTATTGGTGATTTCAGAAACCGTGAACAGTTTTTCTGGACCTTTGATTGGGCTAACCTTACGGGTTAATTCGCCTTGAGCTAAATTGTCTACAAATACGACAAATTGGCGGGCTAAATCTTGTTGTACTAATGAAGATGCGACCACATTATTATTAATCAGCGCAAGGGCCTTTTGTTGCACAAAAGTATCACTTTCAGCCAATGCGGGTACTGGCTCAGCTATCACTTCAGGCTCAGCCACGACAGGTGTATTGGTATTACTGTTGTCTGTTTCTGCTGTTGCTGGGGCGACCTCTTCGGTTTCTGGCTCAGGCGCACTTTCGAGCGTCATTGGCTCAGACGACGGCGTTTCAGGCAACACGATCGGCGCATTGGGGATAAGTTTGGGTGAGCCAGAATCATTACTGTAGTAATAATAGCCTCCAACAGAAAGTAGGATAACGAGCACTATCGCCAAAAGTGCAAAGCGATTACTGCTTGAAGATGTTTCTTTAGGATCTATTCTATCATCTTGATTAACTTGCATTTTACATCCTTAGCTTGAGTGTTAAGGTAACTTGGTGAATACATGTCGCTAATATTAACGTGCAAGAGCGGTATCATTCTTATACCACTGGTTTATTCTGCAAGTTTTCATGCGCTTGTCTATAGCGCTTAGCTGAACATTAACAATTTATTTTGAATCTCGAGTCACATTATCTTTTTTGGCCTTATCTTTGAAGCCTAAGTTAAAAACTTAAGCCTGCACATAATGTTGCCTATGGCCGAGCCAACGTAAGATAATTGCATCGACCTTTTCAGGTGTCTGTGCCATCACATGATTTGCCAGTTTTTGAATGTGTGGGATTAACGCTTGATCCCGCACCAAATCAGCAATTTTAAGCTCGGCGAGTCCAGTTTGTTTAGTCCCTAGCACTTCTCCTGGACCACGAATTTCTAAGTCTTTTTGCGCTATGATAAAACCATCATTACTTTGCCTGAGTACACTCAGCCTTTGGGTTGCAGTATGACTTAGCGGCGCCTTGTAGAGTAACACACAATGGCTTGCTATGGCGCCTCGCCCGACTCGTCCGCGCAATTGGTGTAGTTGCGCCAAACCCAAACGTTCAGGGTTTTCAATGATCATCAGGCTAGAATTTGGTACGTCGACGCCGACTTCAATTACCGTCGTCGCGACTAATAAATGGATAATTCCTGCTTTAAAGTCGGCCATGATCTGCTGTTTTTCAGCACTTTTTAATCTCCCATGAACCAGGCCAATATTGAGTTCTGGCAAGGCGAGGCGCAGTTCTTCGGCGGTGTCTTCTGCGGCTTGGCATTCGAGCACTTCGGATTCTTCAATCAGAGTACACACCCAATAGGCTTGGCGTTTGTCGGTGATGACGGCATTGCGCACCCGTTCGAGCACTTCGTTGCGACGCGTATCGGCAATCGCCACGGTAGTCACAGGCGTTCGCCCCGGCGGCAGTTCATCGATAATAGAGGTATCGAGATCCGCGTAGGCTGTCATTGCCAGCGTGCGCGGGATCGGTGTTGCCGTCATAATTAATTGATGCGGATGAAACCCCTGACTCACGCCCTTCTCTCGTAGACCTAAGCGTTGGTGTACACCGAACCTATGCTGCTCATCGATAATAATTAGTGCGAGTTTGTTAAAGACCACATGCTGCTGGAATATTGCGTGGGTACCAATCACCATCTGCGCCGCGCCCGATTGTATATCTTCTAATGATTGTGCTCTAACTTTGCCCTTGAGCTTACCCGCCAGCCAACCGACTTTAAGTCCAAGTGGCTCAAACCAAGCGGCAAAGTTAGTTGCATGCTGCTCGGCCAATAACTCTGTTGGCGCCATCATAGCCACTTGGTAACCATTTTCAATTGCTTGCAATGCAGCCATCGCCGCCACTAAGGTTTTACCTGAACCAACATCCCCTTGTACTAAGCGCATCATAGGGTGCGGTTTTTCTAAATCTTTGCCTATATCGGCCACCACTCTTTGCTGGGCGCCTGTGGGCTTAAATGGTAAAGCAGCGAGGAAGGGATTGAGCAACTGCCCTGTGGTGGGCATGGTAATCGCAGCGTCTAAATTACTACGCTGCCTTAGGCGTAACATGCTGAGATTGTGGGCGAGTAATTCTTCCTGCACCAGTCGCTGCTGGGCGGGGTGTTGGCCTAACTCTAAATCAAATTGTGATATCCCAGCAGGAGGACGATGCAGCGTTTGCAGCGCTTGCTTTAAGCTGATGTTATTCGGTTGCAATTGCGGTGATAGCAGTTCAGTTAGGCCACCATCATCCAATAATGCTAAGGCTTGCTCGGTCAGCTTGAGCCAACTCGCCTGTTTTAAGCCTTCTGTAGTAGGATAAATCGGCGTTAGTGTATCGCTTAGCTGAATATCTTCACCCGGATGTACCACTTTATATTCTGGATGCACTATCTCGGCTTGATGGCTGCCACGGCGGACTTCACCGTAGGCGCGGATCATTAAACCGTTTTGCATCGCATTACGCTGGGCGACGGAAAAGTTAAAAAAGCGCAGGCTTAAGCTGCCCGTATCGTCGCGCACATTGCAGACCAACATACGTTTGCGGCCTTGAATAATTTGCGTCGATTGGATTTGTGCTTCTACGGTGCCATAACCACCTTGGCTTAAGGCGGCAATCGGATAAATTTGGGTTCTATCTTCGTAGCGCAGCGGTAAATGAAACAGCAGATCTTGTACTGTTGTGATGCCGAGTTTTGCGAGTTTTTCCGCGACCTTTTTGGCGACGCCTTTGAGGTCGGTGATCGGAACAAGATCCAATTGCTGCAAGTCGTTAGCACTCAATCACTGTGAATTTATACATATATTAACAGAGAATAAGCGTAAGGCAATCTCAAGGGTTATAAGGGAGAAATCAAACGGTGTTTAGCAGCCAAGGCATAGAGAGCAAAACACCGGAATGATTCCGGTGTTTTTAATCGCTATTTGCTGGCTTTGCTTTTAAACCAAAGCTTGTGTGCTAGCTTGGTTAACTAAATAACCCATGTAACCTAAGTAGCCTAGTAATAGTACGGTGCCTTCGCGGCGGCCGATACGTAAACCTGTCCAAGCAAAAGGTAAAATGATGACTGCAAATGCTAACATCACGATAAAATCTATTGACTGAAACCCCAGCGCTGACACAGGTTGAACAATAGCGGTTACGCCTAAAATACCCAAAATATTGAATAAGTTAGAGCCTACAACGTTACCAATGGCGATATCACTTTGGCCCTTAAGTGCCGCAATAACAGAGGTGACTAATTCAGGCATACTGGTGCCAATTGCCACGATAGTTAGGCCGATAATGACTTCACTAACACCAAATGTTTTAGCTAAGTCTACTGCGCCATTAACAAACAAAATACCACCGCCGACCAACATACTAATACCAACAACAATAAATAGGACTGAAAGTAATGGGTTATTTGGACCCGCATCAATTTCTTCCTCTTCATTACTATTTTTTGAACTGATGTAACTAAAAGCTAAATAACCTACCAGCAGTGATAGCAATACTACGCCATCAATTAGGCTCAGCTCACCATCTAACAAGAGTCCCCAGAACAGCATTGAAGCCAATATCATCAAAGGGATATCGCGTTTCACGACTTGGGATTGTACTTGAATAGGGCGGATAAGCGCTGTGATCGCTAAAATCAAACCTATGTTAGCAATGTTAGATCCAATGACATTACCTAAGGCAATACCGCTGTTGCCGGCCAACGCTGATTTTACACTTACAGCCAATTCTGGTGCGCTAGTACCAAAGGCTACAATCGTTAACCCTATAATAAGAGGCGTAATACCTAAGCGTAGTGCAATAGAACTTGCACCGCGGACTAGGGCTTCTGCACCTAAGGTCAAAATAATGAAACCACCAAGAATAGATAACGTAATTAGCATTTTATAACTCTGTTAGACCTGTTTTAAGTAAGATGGTAAAAGGGCTGTAGGCCCTTAATCGACTGGCGGCATGATACTTGATTTTTTAGCACTTTGACAGATTATGTCATAAAAAAGCACGCTGTCAGCGTGCTCGATCATAATGGCGGGTTGATATTAGCCATGTCACTGTTTTGGTTTAACTATTTTTTAGGTAACTCATCTTCCCAGCGCACTTGTGCGCCGCGAACACCGTCTACTCGCTCGCTAAAGGCTTTTTCAAGCACATGGCGTTTGATTTTAAGTGTCGGTGTGAGTACGTCGTTTTCAATCGTCCAAGGCTCGTTAACGACCACAATCGCATCGACATGTTCGTGGGACTCTAAGTGTGGATTGACACTATCGAGTGTTGCCTTAAGTGAAGAACGAACCTCTTCACGTGCCTGTAAATTTGCGCCTTCGGATAACTGCACTAACGCAACGGGATGTGGCAAGCCAGAACCGATTACGCAGATAAGCTCCACATGCGGATCTTGGGCTAATTTACGTTCGATAGGTACCGGCGCAACATATTTGCCCTTGGCGGTTTTAAAGTTGTCTTTGACTCGGCCAGTAATGGTTACGCAACCATCGGCATCGATAGAGCATAAATCGCCAGTATGGAAAAACCCGTCGGCATCAAATGCTGCCGCTGTTGCTTCAGGTTGCAGATAATAAGCCGTCATTAAGCCGGGGCTTTTTAGTAGTAACTCGCCATCTTCGCCTTGGCGGATGTAGCAATCCTCAACAGGGCGGCCAACGCTGCCAATTTTACGGGCATCGAAGGGATAATTAATAATGGAATAGGCGCAGTTTTCTGTCATTCCCCATGCTTCACAGATATTAAGACCAATACTGTGATACCAGTGGATCAGTGACGGTGGAATGGGCGCCGAGCCAGAACCCAGTAAACGGCAATGATTTAACCCTAAGCCTTTATGGATTTTGTATTTCACTAAGCTGCTGATCAAGGGGATTTTTAACAGCAAGTTGAGTTTGCCCACGCCAATTTTGTCGATAATATTTTTTTGGAACAAGCTCCATAAGCGCGGCACCGAGAAGAAAACTGTCGGTTTTGCTCGTTGTACGTCGGCAACAAAAGAGTCTAGGCCTTCAACAAAAGCGACCACACTACCTGAATAGAAAGAGGATCCTTCAATCGCCACTCGTTCGGTAATGTGCGCTAAGGGTAAATAGGATAAAAGTCGGTCGTTACCGTCGGTACGTAAATCACGCACTACCGCTTGGCAAGTCCAACCATAGCTAGCGAAGGTTTGAATTGCGCCCTTAGGTTGACCCGTTGAGCCAGAGGTATAGATGAGTGTCATCACTTGATCTAGAGTGGGCTGCGGCGCATCAATTAAGGGAGAACCTAGCTTAAGTAATTGATCCCATCGATATTGAGCAGGCATTGTCTCGTAGGGCATCGCAAGGCGCAGTAACTCACCGCCGACACCTGCTTCTTGGTCGGCCCAGTGATCGAGCTTACCAAGAAAAATCGCTTTTGCACCGCTGTGCTGTAATACAAAGCGAATCGTATCGGTATTGGCTGTAGGGTATATCGGCACGCTGATGTAGCCACCGAGCATTAACGCAAGGTCAGTGATAAACCATTCAGCACAATTTTTAGAGAGTACGGCAACTTTATCGCCGTGCTCTAAACCGAGGTGGCGTAAAGCGCCCGCTAATTGTTGAACCTTTTCTTGAACTTCGCCCCAAGTGAAATCAAGGTATTGCCCCTTGATCGGTTGGCGTAAATAGACTTGATCTCCCTGAGTTTTTGCCCAGTGCGCCAGCATTTCAATTGGCGTCTTAATCGCTGTATCCATTGGCAATTCCCTGTTCTTTATTATTTTTTGGCTTGGCCCAGTATGGCGAGTTTTGTGATGCGGCGCAAATAGTTTGCAGAATTGTAAATTTTAATGTTTGAGCGCAAAGTCGACAAGCTGAACGTGAAATAATAATAAAGAATAAACAGGTGATATAGATGGTTTTTGTAAGGTAATAAAAAAGACGCCGTAGCGCCTTTTTGTTGAGTTGATGCGAAGATGAGCTACAGCTCCATCACGCCATCCATTTCAACTTGCGAATCTTTTGGTAATTGCTTCACGCCGATAGCTGCGCGCGCAGGGTATGGCTGGCTGAAGTAACGGCTCATGATTTCATTCACTTTTGCAAAGTGGCTTAAATCAATCAGGAAGATATTTAACTTCACGATATCGTTAATGGTGCCACCCGCAGCAGTACAAACCGCCGTTAGGTTGTCAAAGACTTGCACCACTTGTGCTTCAAAATCATCGCTAACAATTTGCATTGTGCTTGGCACTAGCGGAATTTGGCCAGATAAATACACAGTACTGCCAACTTTAACCGCCTGTGAATAAGTGCCAATTGCCGCAGGGGCGTTTTCAGTTGCGATAATGATTTTTTCTGCCATGACGCTCTCTCTATTCTTGAGTTAATTAACGATTACGCGATGTGCGCAAGACTTCGGGTAGTACCCTAATACGGCGCATCACGTTAGCTAAATGGACCCGATCTTTGACTGAAATCCGCAGATTAATCAAATAGACGCGGCCATCACGTTCTTCAGTGCTGAGATTATGAATGTTCGAACCTTCAGCAGCAATAATTGAGGTAATCTTCGCCAGTGCGCCATGGTGATTAACAATTTCAACCCGCAGATTAGCCTGATAGTCGACACCTTCGACATTATCCCATTGCACGGGAATATACTTGTCAGGTTCACCTTGGTAGCCGCGAATATTCGCACAGTTTTCCATATGCACAACCAGACCTTTACCTGGGCTCACGTGAGCAATAACCGCGTCGCCGGGAATGGGGCGGCAACAATTGGCAAAGGTGACCAACATACCTTCGGCGCCACGGATTGGCATCATATGGCCATCGCGGCTCTCTTGATTCTCAAGATTATCGCCAATCAAACGCTGGGCAATAACAATACTCATGGCATTGCCAAGACCAATGTCGGCCAATAGTGAATCGAGCGAGGTGTGTTTAGTATCACGAATAACTTTTTCAATCTGTTCAGGCGCAATGCTATCGAGCTTAGTTTTACCGAGCGCATGGTTAAGCAGGCGGCGACCGAGTGCAATGGCTTCATCACCCTTAAGGCTCTTAAGCACTTGACGGATTTTAGCGCGGGCCTTACCTGTTACCACAAAGTTTAACCAGGCAGCATTAGGTCGAGCGCCTTTAGCGGTAATAATTTCAACGGTTTGGCCTGAAATTAACGGCTGGCTAAGCGGGTAGGCTTGGCGATTAACGCGGGCACCGACACAGGTATTGCCTACATCTGTATGCACTTCGTAGGCAAAGTCTACCGCGGTGGCATTAACGGGTAATTCAAGAATACGGCCTTCAGGGGTGAACACATAAATCTCTTCGGGGAAGAGTTCGGTTTTCACGTTTTCAACGAATTCGAATGAGGTGCTGGCGCTTTGTTGTAATTCCAATAAGCTTTGCATCCACTTACGGGCACGCACTTGAGTTGTTGTGCCTTGGCCAGTTTGTGCACCGCCTTTGTAGGCCCAGTGTGCAGCAACACCTTTGTCAGCCATTTGGTCCATATCTTCGGTACGAATTTGGATCTCTACGGGCACGCCGTGTGGACCAAATAGTGAGGTATGGAGTGACTGATAACCGTTGGCTTTAGGGATAGCGATATAATCTTTGAAACGACCGGGGCGAGGCTTGTAAAGTCCGTGCATGGCGCCAAGCACGCGATAACAGGTGTCGATAGAATCGACCATCACCCTAAAGGCGTAGATATCCATCACCTCTTGGAATTGCAGCTCTTTACTCTGCATCTTGTTATAGATGGAGTAGAGGTTTTTTTCGCGGCCTTTGACTTTTCCCGGAATACCCGCATCGTTTAAGCGCGTATGTATAGCGGCTTCAATGCCTTGGATCAATTCTTTGCGATTACCGCGTGCAGCTTTAACTACTTCCTTAAGTACCCGATATCGCATCGGATAATAGGCTTGGAAACCTAAGTCTTCTAACTCAGTCTTGATATTATGGATGCCGAGACGGTTAGCGATGGGCGCATAGATTTCTAAGGTTTCACGGGCAATACGGCGACGTTTGTCGGGACGTAGTGCGCCTAAGGTACGCATGTTGTGGGTTCTATCGGCAAGCTTGATGAGGATAACGCGGATATCCTGCGTCATCGCCATCATCATTTTGCGGAAGTTTTCAGCCTGAGCTTCTTTCTTGTCGCGAAATTTAAGCTTATCGAGTTTTGATACGCCTTCAACAAGCTCAGCCACCGCGACACCGAAAAGTTCGGCTAAATCGTCTTTGGTGACATAAGTGTCTTCTATCGTATCGTGAAGCAGGGCTGCCATCAGCGTCTCATGATCAAGACGCATCTCAGCAAGGATGCGGGCAACCGCAACCGGATGAGTAATATAAGGTTCGCCACTCGTGCGCATTTGCCCTTCATGGGCATCACGCGCAATTTGGTATGCTTGCTTGAGCAACTCTACCTGTTCGGGTTCTAAGTAACCGGAAGCAGACTCCTTTAGACCTTCAAACAGATACAAGTGGCAGCTCTCCTTTACCTAAACAGGTATTTACTCAATTATGCTTATAACGATAATGAACGGCCTTCAGCAATAGCTGCAACCGCTGCAATTTCAGCGGCTTCACGTTCACGTACCGTTTGACGCTCATCGGCATCTAAGGTGTGAGCAGTGACTAAACCTAGTTCGATTTCACGCAGGGCGATAACCGTTGGCTTGTCGTTCATCTCTTCAACCATAGGGTCTTTACCCTGCACGGCGATTTGGCGAGCACGACGCGCTGCAACCAGGATCATATCAAAACGGTTGCCGATTTGTTCTACGGCGTCTTCTACAGTTACGCGAGCCATGTGTTGAAACTCCAGTTTATCTAGGGAAAAAATGACGCAAAATTGTACACTATGACAGGTTAGTCTGCCAACAGATCGTGAAGCATAGCATTTTGCGCGTGGATCTGACTAGCACCTGTTAAGCGCTTGCTGCGAATGATCGCACGCAAATCGGCTAAGGCGGTGTCAAAATCGTCGTTGACGATAATAAAATCGTATTCTCGGTAATGGGATATTTCTGATACGGCCTGTGCCATGCGGCTGGCAATAACATCGGCACTATCTTGTCCACGGCCGGTGAGACGGCGTTCAAGCTCGGCTTTCGATGGCGGTAGAATAAACACACTCACCGCATCATCCATTAGCGCTTTAACTTGCTGCACCCCTTGCCAGTCGATATCGAGGAAGACATCAATACCTTGGCTGAGCGTATGCTCGATGACATGGCGCGAGGTGCCATAGTAATTGCCAAAAACTTCTGCCCATTCAAAAAAAGCATTCTCAGCAATTAATGCTTTGAATTGTTCAACATTAATGAAGTGATAGTGTTGACCATCAACTTCACCTGGGCGTGGTGCACGGGTGGTGTGTGATACTGAAACCTGCATATCGGCTGGCTTGTCTTTAAGCAAGGCCGAAATCAGCGAGGATTTACCTGCGCCACTGGGCGCCGACACAATAAATAAATTTCCGCGTGCGGTCATGAGCTAAATATCCAATTGGTAACGCAAAAAGGGCCCTGAAAGCCAAGTATTATAGCGATTTTGACCACAGAATTACTAGGGTTTGTTGCTTGGCAATTTAAGCCAATTTTAGATTTACTTGATTATTATATGCATTTTTACCTGAGTGGGGTCGTAGGCGCTGACAATTGCGGGTAAATTAGTTACGCTCGTGCCTGATATGGCAATGATTGTCTTTTGCTACTTAGTTTTTATAACAATAAAGGAAGGGTCGTGCTGTTAAAATCTCTTTTTTGCCTTCACGGGCGTGATTCTCGTCCCCGCTTTGTCGCTATTAGTGTTGGTGTATATGTTTGTATTTCAATTGCCGCTGCGGCATTTGGGGCAAACTTTCTAATGTATTTGCTGGCATTGCTGGGTTTGCCTTTATTAGGGCTCACTAGCCTGCGGCGTTTAGTCGATGCCGATAAGTCAAAAGTGCTGACGGGTGCATTTTTATTACCGCTGCTTATTTTACTCGGCTTGTTCACTGCAGATGCACACATTGCGCTTATTGGTCTGTGCTTAGTTTTGGCGGCAGGACTCACTTTTTGGGGTTGGCGTTTACCTGCGCCTACAATAGTAGATTACCGCTACGGCTATTTTGGCCCAGAGCTGGATGCGCCAACATCGCAAGCCATGCCACGGCGCCGTGTGGAGCCCACAATTGTTCCTAAAACAGTAGACGTTAGTGCCAGCGATTCTAACCAAGCTGTAGCAAGACAGGCGGCTAAATCAAGTTCTGATGTGCAACTGCAGCCTCAGGTTGAACGCCATGAGCCGCATGTTGAGCAAACGCATGCGCAATCAGTCACTACGGTCACTGAGCCTGAAATCGCTATTTTTACCCATGAGCAACCCGTTACTCATCCCCCATTGGTTGACACTGAGCTTGAAGCCCAGCGCCAAGATGAATTGCGCTTTGATGCGTTAACGCGATTGACACAAAATCCTGCCGATTTTGTGGTACCTAATGCCCATGCCGATTTTCGTCCTGCCAATGCCAGCCGTATTGATCAAACCAATATTGAACTCGCCGATGTTGATGTGGTTAATGTGGATTTAAAGCATGTCGATTTTAATGCGCCTCAATTAGATCCCGCCGAGCGCAGTGCTGAACCAAGTTGGCGTTTGGCCGCCGAAGAAGATAACGAAACAGATAGCTTTAATGATGTAGATCATGCTGAAGAAGTACGTCAACGCCGCGCCGAAGCGAAAGATTCTGGCTCGATGACTGAACTGTTTCGCGGTTTATTTGAGTTTTTGGCACCGCTAAAGCGGTTCTTCGTGTTACCTAAAATTAAGCTACCTAAGATTAATCTGCCTAAAGTGGAACGCCGTTATTGGCGCCCAGCAGGAATCGGTGCTGGCGTGCTGGTGTTTATCGCTTTGGCATGGGGACTTTGGCCCAATGGCGATGTCGATACTGGCGATGGAGCACAGGTTGTCACGGTAAATGCAGTCGCGCCCTATGCGGGTGAACGAGTCACGCTTGCCTTGCCTGACGGCTTTTCGGTGGCGCTTGAAGACGATATTTTAATTATGCGTTGGCTCGGTGAGAAGGGGAAGGCGAAAAACCTTTGGTCCTTAGCGACGGCAAAGGGCGATAAAACCTGTAGTCTGCTGTCTTTCAACAGTGGCACTGATTATCGCCCTCTGACAGTGGATTTAAAAGCCGACTCGGCTACCGAGGCACGTTTTTCACCACTGGACACTCAAGCCATTATCGTTGACCTTGCTCGCCGTGGCAGCATTAGCCTGTGTGGTTATAAATTCAGCCTTAAGGGAAGCCAAGCGATACTGGAACAAAATCGTACCTTTGGTGATTATATTGCTCGCTAACGTACTTGAGCAGCTTAAGTCGATAAAAATTCTACTTAAATGCTAGTCACAATTAGAGGGGTAGATTACACTTTTGCTCCTCTTTTTCTCAAACTATGTTTTAAATGCCTCTGTCTTGGTATCTGGCGATGTAGTTTGTGGAATATCTTAAAATTTAAACAGAATATCAATCCAACATGAATACAGAATTGACCTTAGTCATTATGGCTGCTGGGCTGGGTAGTCGTTTCGGCGGCGATAAGCAATTAGCGGCGCTCGGCCCTGCTGGCGAACCCATGTTGGTGTTATCAATCATGTCGGCTATTCGCAGTGGTTTTCAGCGTGCTGTGCTGGTGATCCGCCCTGAATTAGAAAGTGAATTAACTGCAATACTGACCCAATTTTTACCTATCGATTTTGAATATCACTTTTGCTATCAGGTTTTAACGGATTTACCCGAAGCGGCGCAGTTAGTGGATCTTAGCCACAGGCTTAAGCCTTGGGGTACTGCCCATGCACTGTGGAGCGCGCGTCATCTGGTTAAAGGCCCCATGGCGGTTATCAATGCCGATGACTTTTATGGCGATAGTGCCTTTTTTTCGTTAGCAAAAGGCTTAAAGACAAAGCCGACACAGTGGATGATGGTGGCGTATCCCATAGAACTCACATTGTCGGAGCACGGCGGCGTTAACCGTGGTTTGTGTCAGGTAGAGAATGGACAGCTTAAATCGGTTGTCGAGTGGCTCAATATCGCTGAGCAAGCGGGCCAATTAGTGGGTGATAGCCCACAAGGGCATGCTAATTTGCCGGCGCAATCCTTGGTCTCTATGACATGCTGGGGCTTCTCTCCAAACATATTTGATGTTATTAAACGTGAATTAACCGAATTTATCGGGCAACAGGGTCAACAACCTAAGTCTGAATGTTACTTGC
The DNA here is from genome assembly GCF_900156405.1 of Shewanella morhuae. Classification (GTDB taxonomy): domain Bacteria; phylum Pseudomonadota; class Gammaproteobacteria; order Enterobacterales; family Shewanellaceae; genus Shewanella; species Shewanella morhuae. The sequence continues at coordinate 60,475 of NZ_FTNN01000003.1, read as the reverse complement.
CCGCCATAGTACAAGCGGGCATTGAGCAAGGTTTGCCCGTGTATGTCGATGTGGCCTGTGAGCCTTGGCTCGGCGTGACTTATCCGCAGGACACTGTCTGGGTAAAACAAAAATTAACGGAGTTATTGAGTGATTAAACTCATTAGGCAGTTAGTCTTGCCTCATTTTGGTATTGATGCCGCCGAGGCTAAAATTTCTACCCTCGGTAATGGCCATATCAATGACACCCTTTTGGTGCGTTGGCCTGCGGGCGAATTAGTATTGCAGCGAATTAACACTGAGGTGTTTAAAACCCCCAGCGCTTTGGTTACCAATGCCGATAAAATTAGCCATCATCTATGCGCTAAGTCGTTGCAGCAGCAGTATGGCCTTAAAGTGGTTAGCCCTTGTTTAACTCAAGAGGGTGAATTAGCTATCGATTTAGGCGAACAAGGATTTTGGCGCGCGATAAGCTACTTGCCCCATAGCCTGAGTATTGAGGTGGTCAAGTCGGAGCAAGAGGCTGAAATGGCGGCCAAGGCCTTTGGTCATTTTGCTTCTGCTTTGAGTGACTTTGATGCCACTCAACTTGAAGATGTGATCCCCCAGTTTCATCATTTACCGGGACGGATGGCTCTGTTACAGCAGGCGGCAGAGCTCGATAGCCAACACCGTTTAGATGTTTGTCGTCATTGGGTCGATTACGCGTTATCTCAACAGACTTTGCTTAATGAACTGGCCGACATATCGCCAAAACTGCCACTGCGCATTTGTCATAACGATACTAAAATCAATAATATGCTTTTTGATAAGCGCGATATGTCCAGCATGGCGATTATCGATTTGGATACCTGCATGAAAGGTCATTTGATGTATGACTTTGGCGATATGGTACGTACTTTTTGCTCGCCAGAGGAAGAAGACTCTACAGCTTTGGATAAAGTCCAAGTGCGCCAAGATATCTTCGCCGCGATTTGCCGTGGTTACTTGAGCGAATTAGGCGACGTCTTAACAGAGACTGAGAAGCGCAGCCTTTGGCTCGGTGCGCGAGTGATTTGTTTGATGATAGGTGTGCGTTTTTTAACGGATTATCTTAATGGTGATGTGTATTTCCATATCCACCGCGAAGGCCACAATCTGGATCGCGCTGCTAACCAGTTTACCTTGTACCAAAGCTTGCTCGACCACGAAACTGAGCTTAAAGCTAATTTCTAGTGAGTAATTAATATTTTATTTAATATCAATATTTTGAGGTAGATTTATTGGTTCAACATCGAAATTAACGACAGCGCCCAAGGCTCAGCTTTGGGCGTTTTTTAAACTAAAACCTAGGCAGATGCTATTTCATCCGACATAATCGAGCAATAATTAATCCCTTAATATCATATGGATTTGTGCTTGGTATGGATTCACCTGTGGCCCCGCCGTTAGTCACTTGCTCACGGCGCAGCGAACGTAATTCGTGGTTAAGATGTACCCTGCGTCGCTCGCAGCAGGAGGCCGTTGCCTCGTCAATGATGACAGCGACCAGTGATAACTTTTTTAATGCTTATGCTATTTTTCTTGGTGCCAGCCTAGCGCAAATGGGATTTGTGACGGGTTTACCACAGCTTTTTGGGGCGATAGCCCAACTTTTATCCGTGTGGCTTGCAAGCCATTTCTCCCGTCGAACTTTTATCGTTTTTTGTGCGGTCTTTCAGGGCTGCATAGTGTTAGCTATGGGCGCGTTGGCTGCTTTTGGCTCAGAGCATGCCGTGTGGATCTTTATCGCCTTAGCCGTTGGTTACCATGGTTTTATTAATCTTATTCAGCCCCATTGGCGCGCGTGGATGGGATCTATCGTACCTGAACGGCGCCGAGGCGCTTTTTTTGCCGCTCGCACTCGGCTCACTATGGGCGCATCTTTAAGTGTGTTTTTTGTTGGTGGCGGCATACTCACGCTAACGGACTCGATGCAGATGGCGTGGTTGGGTTTTAGTCTGTTGTTTTCTATCGCGGCAATGGGGCGTTTTGTGTCGGCTTGGTTACTGCTACAGATGCATGATCCCGATCCGCGCGTGCCCAAACAGCGTGGCGTATTTTTGCAAACGATTGGTCATTTTCGTGCGGCGTGGAAAGATAAAACCTTTCGCCAGTACAGTTTGTTCGTTGCCAGTATGCAGGGAATGGTGGCAATCTCGGCACCATTTTTTGCCGTTTATATGCTGGAAGGCTTAAAGTTCACTTACCTCGAATTTGTATTTGCCAGCGTGGCTTCGATAGCGACTCAATTTGTGACCTTACGATTTTGGGGCCGCTTTAGCGATCAATTCGGCAATCGTTTAGTGATGATTATCACCAGTTGTATGATCCCAAGCTTACCGCTGATGTGGCTGTTCTCGGATAACTATCTGTATATCTTAGCTATCCAAGCTTTTTCTGGCTTGGCATGGAGCGGCTTCACCTTAAGCACGGCAAATTACCTTTATGATATCCGTCCCTTTCGCAGTGACTTTGCGACTTATGCTGCCCTGCAAGCGGCCTTAAGTGCGGCCTGTGTTTTTGTTGGTGCAATATTGGGCGGTACGATTGCCTCCCATGCGGCGGATTTTTTAGTCTGGACGGGTTGGGATAGCGTGTTATCGAGCCCAATTTTTGTGGTGTTCTTAGTCTCGACGGTGCTGCGAGCGTTAGTGACACTCTGGTTTATTCCGCGCTCGGTTGAACCTAAAGTGCGGGCAAGGCCGCAGCTACTAAAACTTATCTTCCGTATCCGCGGTTTTAATGCTATTTCGGGCGTGAGTCTTGATTGGCTTACTGTGGTTAAACGCCGCAAGCAATAGGGCGTACAGCTAAAGTGTATAGTCGAAAAACTTACGGCTTTGCGGGCCAGCGCTATTACTGTTGACCTTGTTTGGATGTTTATATTCATGCCAAGCCGCGACGTGAGTGCCAGCGTTTAATTTAGGAAAGTCCAGCCCATGTTCGCCGGTATTGACTCTGTCTTGATGGATTAGCGTGCTGTTTGTTTGAGTGTTGCTATGCGCCCTATCGGTCATTTGGCCTAAGGTTGGACCATTGGTGTCTAAGCCTAAAAATTGCAACAAACGACTCAAACTTCCCGCATGGCTGATGTCGAGCGAGATAAAATCTTCTCGACCATGAAAGTAAGCGAACACTTCGTTTTGATGCCTTTGATAACAATCAATAAGATGCGCCTCATCTACGGGATGCGTCACTTTATCGATAGCAAACGTATGTTTAAAGCTGCGTTTCATAATCGGGTGAAATCGCCCCGATTTTGCTTCTAAATGCGGCAGCATTTTACCTAGCAGCATCTGCATTGAAGGCACCCACTTAGCCATATCACGCTCGAGGTAGACAAATTTAGCCTGCGGGAAAAGACCATCGAGCTGCCGATAATCACTAAAACACGGCACATCAGAAATCGCATCGGCCAACATAAACGCCTGTTTAGTAAAGGCCATGTGCGCCACGTTAAGCCCTTGCTCCAACAATGCCACACTCACACTTGTAGTGCCCGTGCGCGGTAAACCTATGATAAAGACCTTCAATTTTTCCGCAGTTACCTGTTCGCCACCGAGTGCATTCGACAGTGAGGGATATGTCTCATCCGGTGTTGCTAGCTGTGAGTTGCCAGTATGCTGCGTATTGGCGGCATGCTCTGCATTGCCAATATGTTGTGCATTAGCTGTACTGTGTGCGTGGGTAGCGGTTGGTGAATTGTTGGCATTATCAGGCATAGATTGGGCTCAGAATGTGTGTGCAAGTGGTGCGGTGTAAGCTATGAGTTTTCACATCGGCGTGTCAAATCAGCGGCGGCAGTATATCTCAGCACGAAGGCTTTGTCGGTGGCTATACATAAAAGTCACGCACCACGGCAATGCACCCAGTAAAGGCGCACCGTGTATTGTGTGATAACTGAAGTGCTGCTGCACAATAATAGTAAGTGTGGAAGCCCATAAGGCTTAGAAACTGAACTCCCGGATTACCAACAAGGCTCATTTCCCTGCATTGCATAGTAATATTGGCAATGATGAGGTATTGATGAGGCGATTATTAGTGCTATTCGACTCATAATGTGAGGTGAATAAGTGACCCTCAATCAAAAGGTCGCTAATGTGAGTTGCCCGTCATCTAGCTCAATTAGTCGAGCTGCGTGATGTTGAATTCTGGAATAACTAGGCAATGCCTGCGGCCGAAGTACCAAATACTTATTGTCGAGTGGTTGGTAAGTAGATTGCGGAATCTGCTATCTAAATGTAATCAGCGGCAACAATCATTTTGCATTTTGTGAGTGATTACTCTGTGCGATGTTATGTCAAAATCATTAAGTGCTAGGTATCGAATGTGACTCATAGTCCGTAGACGTATTGTCTACAAGTAAAGATCATCATGAAAACTCTTCAAAGGATTATTCATGGAAGATCATTTGCTTACCTCATTCGGTACTCATCTAAAAAGTTTGCGACTTGAGAGATCTTTTTCTCAGGAGCAGCTTGCATTAAAAGCTGACATGGACAGAACCTATGTCAGCGGCATTGAACGTGGGCAACGCAATGTTAGTTTGATTAATCTTTTTAAGCTTGCCAGTGCTTTAGATATCCCGGCGAAACAACTTCTTGATTTTACCGTTGAGGGATCATTATGACTCAACGAGCATTTTATTCGGTGAGTTTTAAAGATTTTCTATCTGCAGAGCCCGATGCGATTACCGGGCAGATATCACGTTTCCATACTCAGCATTTATTGCATGCACAAACTCGTGCTTGGTGTACTGAAATTGAAGTTCTCAAACGTTCCTTGGCCGAGAGCCTTGAGCTGGAAGGGCATATTTTCATTGAGTTTATGATCCCCCGAATGGGACGACGTGCCGATGTCGTGATTATATTTAAAGGGATTGTTTTTGTTGTAGAGTTTAAAGTTGGCGCAAAAGTATTTACCGCTGCAGATATGAGGCAAACTCATGAATATGCTTTAGATTTAAAGAACTTTCATCGCGGTAGTCATGATAAATATCTAGTTCCTCTGCTTGTCGCCACCAAAGCGATGAGCCAATCGAAAAATCCAGAATTCGCCGACGATAATGTTGCTTCGACCTTGTGTATTTCACCCAGTGAATTGTTTTCAAGAATGCGCCAAATCGCTGAACGGTTGAATCAACCTACTTTTGATCCAAACTTGTGGGCTGATTCTGGCTATTTGCCGACACCAACAATTATCGAAGCGGCGCAAGCGCTATATGCGCAGCATAAAGTCGAAGATATAGCTCGTAGTGAAGCAGACACTCAAAATCTTGGACAAACGAGTCAGCAATTACTTCAGTTGATTCACGATGCTCGTATCAATAAGCGAAAAATAATTTGTTTCGTTACCGGTGTTCCGGGGGCGGGAAAAACCCTTGTAGGACTTAATATTGCGAGTATTCACGCAAACAGGGAAGAGAACGAGTATTCTGTTTTCCTCAGTGGTAATGGGCCTTTAGTGACGGTATTACAGGAAGCCTTAGCTAGGGATAGATCTTCTAGAACTGGTGATTCTATCAGCGCAACCAGAAAGGAGACTGAATCATTTATTCAAAATATCCATCGCTTTAGGGATGAATATCTGAATGGTGGTGTGCCGCCTGAAAAAGTGGCCATATTTGATGAGGCTCAACGGGCGTGGGATAAAGAGCAGGCAAGCGATTTTATGCGTCGTAAGCGAGGTATTGTCGACTTTGATAAATCAGAGCCTGAGTTTCTCATCGAAGTAATGGACCGTCGTCAAGACTGGGCATTTATTATTGCACTAGTCGGTGGTGGGCAGGAGATTAATAAAGGTGAGGCAGGTCTAGCAGGTTGGTTGGATGCACTTAAGGACAGGTTCTTAGATTGGGATGTCTATTTTTCCACCGCTTTATTGTCTGGTGAGTATGTCTCAATGGGCGTAGACCTGAATGCGGTTTCAAGGGCGAATATCTTACCTAACTTACATCTTGCCACATCCATGCGATCTTTCCGCGCTGAAAAGTTATCGAGCTTTGTTCATTACTTCATTTCTGGGCAATGCGGACTTGCAGTTAGCCTCTATAAAGAGATAGAGCATGTCTACCCAATCAAAGTCACTCGGGATATAGCTAAAGCCAAAGCTTGGGTTAATCTGCACAAACGAGCCAACGAGTCCATGGGGCTGCTTGCTTCTTCTAACGGTATTAGGCTTAAAGCTGAGGGTATTTTCGTTAAGAACAAGATAGACCCTGCTAAGTGGTTTTTAAGTGGGGCCGATGATATTCGTTCTGCCGAATTTTTAGAGGATGTTGCTACTGAATTTGATGTACAAGGGCTAGAGCTAGACTGGTGCGTTGTGGCTTGGGATGCAGATTACCGTTTCAATGCTCAAGCATTTGAGCACTGGCAGTTTGTAGGAACCAAATGGCAAAAACGAAGCCAATTTGTTCGGCAAAAATACCTTGAAAATGCTTATCGCGTATTGTTGACGCGGGCTCGTCAGGGCATGGTAATATTCGTTCCTAAAGGCGATAAATCAGATGAGACTCGAGATCCCAATTTTTATGATCATACTTATAAGTACTTGATAGATTGCGGGATTGGTGTGATTTAGTAAAAGAAATGGTCGGAATTTTTCGACCCTTTTGGTTATTTTGAAACGAAAAAACTAATAAATTCATCAAGGTCACCAAAGATCTTGATTTGTTTGTCTTGAATATTACTTGCAGCAGTTTTTATCCAATCAAAAGCTTTTTGTTTATAGCCTTTTCCACCTAGTAAAATGACTAAATTGTGCTCTGGCGCGAGGCGAAGAGACTCTAGGAGAAAAGGAGATTCTTGATCGGCAGAGCCGATTTACTCAGTCCAAGCTTTTGAATTGCCAGCGAAAAGTTACCGCATTCCACGACAGTGACAAAGATAGGTAGTGCCGAAAAGTGCTCCATAGTGTCCTTAGATTATCGCAAGCCCCTGCCATTATTGTGATGATAACTCAACAGTCAGTTTTTATTATCGTTGTTATCATCACCCTTGATGCAAGGTAAACTAATGCACTTGCTGATTGCGGGTGTCGACTGTGGAGGCTAGTTATTTTCGCGCTCATCGCTCATGTTTATCGCTTATCTTGATTACTGCTAGGCGGCTAGCCACAGCATTGCCGCAATCGCCGATGTATCATTCTCGATGCCACTGAATGGCATGGGGATGGGTCTTAGCTATTTTGTCAGAAAGAGAAACCTATGTCCTTGCCTTACCAATGGATTTTGTTTGATGCCGATGAAACCCTATTTTGTTTTGATGCTTTTGCTGGGCTTAAGCTTATGTTTCAAGGCTTTGGCGTGGATTTTACTCCAGCCGATTTTGATGAGTATCAGTTAGTTAACAAACCGCTTTGGGTCGATTATCAAGATGGCAAGATAACCGCTGCTGAGTTGCAGACCATACGTTTTGAGCCTTGGGCCGCCAAATTAGCCGTCACAGCATTAACACTCAACAGTGCTTTTTTATCGGCGATGGCCGAGATTTGTGCGCCGCTACCTGGAGTGCGTGAGTTATTAGCCGCACTGCAAGGTAAAGCCAAATTGGGTATTATCACTAACGGTTTTACTGAACTGCAAACCGTGCGATTAAAGCGCACAGGCTTACAGCATCATTTTGATATTTTGGTGATTTCAGAAAATGTCGGCATAGCAAAACCCGATGTGGGTATTTTTGAGCACGCACTTCACTTGATGGGTAACCCTGCGCGCGATACCGTGCTCATGGTCGGTGATAATCCACACTCAGATATTCAAGGCGGTATTAATGCGGGTATTCATACCTGTTGGTATAACGTTCATGACCATCAGGCGCCAGCGGGCATAGCCCCACATTATCAGGTTAGCTCACACCATACGCTGCAGAGCCTTTTACTTGGTGCATAAATGAGTATCAAAGTTAATATTCATAAAGTTGCTAAGTCAGTTAGTTAACTCTTCATGGGTCTGTCGTTATACTATCGATTTGCATCAACGCGGCTTCAAAAATCGGGTGAAATGACTTTGATATTTTCTGCTAGATTTGTTGGGTATAAGATGCGATGCCATTAGGCATTTATTATTCAGTATTGACCGTATTATTTAAGGGATAACATGTATTTTCAAGTTGTGACTTTGGCTTTATTGGCACTACTGCCAATGGTTAATCCGCCTACTACCGCCACCTTATTGCTAGGGTTGAGTAAGGGAATGTCGCGGGAACATGTGCGCCAACAGGTAAATTTAGCGGCTATTTACCTATTTTGTAGCCTGTGTATTTGCTTCTTTATTGGTTCTTCAATCTTAGAGTTATTCAGTATTTCGATTCCTGGTTTACGTTTAGCGGGCGGACTGATTATCGGTTTTATTGGTTTTAGAATGTTGTTCCCTGCACCAACAGAGGCCAATAATGTAGATATTAATCAGAGTATTGCTTTTGTTCCGCTGACGATGCCCAGTATGTGTGGACCAGGTACGATGGCATTGGTGATTAGTGGCGCAGCACAAATTGCTGCATTACCGGATGAATACAGCCGTTTTACCCTTTATAGCGGTATGGTGACGGCTTTTGCTTTAATGAGTCTTATTAGTTGGGGCGTGCTAAAACTTGCCGATCCGGTTTGTAAAGTCCTTGGCGCTACCGGCATTGATGCCATGACGCGGATCATGGGCTTTTTGCTGGTCTGTATGGGAATGCAATTTTGTATTAATGGTATAAAAGAAGTCGCACAGGATCCCGCTTTCCGTACACAGGTCATCCAACAAACAACACCTACAACGGAAAATACCCTACGCCATAACTGATAGATTCCCGGCGATTCACCGAAAATTATAGAAGTTGAAAGCGTTAAAAAAATGCCCTGATTTATCAGGGCATTTGTTCTTAAGTTATTCAAGTCACTACTTTAGTTTCGCTTTGTTAAGTATGAAGTAGCTAGTTGTGTTGATTCTGCATTTCTATTAATTTCAGCACACCCTGGCAATAACTCCCTCATTTCTTTTGTATTTTATAGTCAAACCACTATTTTTAACGCCTGTAGCGTGTGGGCGTGTTTTTAACGCCTAAAGCGTGTAAGTTTTGACTTACCTGTTTTAGCGTGTACAGTAAGTATTAAGAGCAGTTCAAAGGTAAAGCTATCATGAAGGTGACTAACGCAAAGCAACTGAGTACGTATCTAAAAGATGTGCGACTGAACGAGCATCTCTCGCAAAGTAAGGTAGCGAGTAAGGTAGGTATTCGTCAGGATACAGTTTCAAGCTTTGAGCTGAACCCTGATTCGACCAAGTTAGAAACACTGTTTAAGCTCCTCTCTGCATTAAACCTAGAGCTAGATGTAAAGGTTCGAAATACAAAGCTGATGGATGAACGTCACCATGATAATGCCATAGTGCCTGACAAAGAATGGAAGGAGGAGTGGTAATGACTGTGCTCGATATTTATATGAATGGCTACCTTGTGGGTGAGTTTACAAAATCATCCACAGGCTCTCATCAGTTTAGCTATTCACCACAGTGGTTAGCGATACCCGGTAGTCGTCCAATTTCTTTGTCCATGCTGCTACGAAAGCAAGCCTATAAGGGTGATGAAGTTTATAACTTCTTCGATAATTTACTGCCTGATAATCTTGAGGCGAGAAACAGAGTCGTTGCTCGTCATAATGCAGATTCTACCCAAGCGTTTGACCTACTGGCCAAAATTGGTCAAGACAGTGTGGGGGCACTACAGCTTGTGCCTCATGGTCAGCTACCCTTTGATATAAAAAAGATTGAGTCTAAAGCTTTATCTGATAATGCACTTGAGAAAATACTAAAAGGCTATCAGTCAAATATCCCCTTAGGCATGTTAGCCGATGATGATGAATTTAGGATTTCTATTGCTGGTGCTCAAGAGAAAACTGCGTTACTTAACCTTAATGGACAGTGGCGACTGCCTATCAAATCGACACCCACTACGCATATCATTAAGCTGCCCATAGGTGAGATAAATAGCCACTTCCACAGCATAGATATGTCTGATAGCGTTGAGAATGAATACCTGTGCATGATGATAGTCAGAGAGTTTGGCTTAGATGCACCCCAGTGCTCAATAATCAAAGTGGGTGATATTAAAGCGCTTGCAGTGGAGCGATTCGATCGCAAACTATCTTCCGATGGCAGATGGATTATGCGGCTGCCCCAAGAAGACTTTTGTCAGACATTAAATATTCCACCAGCGAAGAAGTATGAGAGTCATGGTGGCCCGGGTATTGAACAAATTATGGCTTACCTATTGGGTTCGATGAACTCAGAGCTAGATAGATATAACTTCATGAAGTCTCAAGTTTTGTTTTGGCTTTTAGCCGCAACTGATGGACACGCTAAGAACTTCTCGCTTTTCATCGAGGCCGATGGGGGATATCGACTAACACCTTTTTACGATATTTTATCTATGTACCCTGTCATTGGTGGCAAAGGCTTAAATATTAGTGATGCCAAGCTTGCTATGGGTCTCAAGGCTACTAAAGGTAAGAAATATCAAATCAGCCAAATTTTCCCACGGCACTTTATCCAAACCGCTAAAGCTGTGGGCTTTGATACTACGATTATGATGGAGATGATATGCGACATTGCTGACAAAGTAGAGGCCGTTGTTGTGAAGGTTAAAGCGCAGCTGCCAAATGATTTTCCACCACACATACAGGATTCAATATTGAATGGTTTAACTGACAGCCTTAAACGCATAGCTTAGAAACGGTAATGATTAGGTGACCAGACTGCTTTAATTTTTTACTCTAGTTTTAAATCAGCAGTACATGTCGATTAATTGCTTTTTTTAAATATGTTTGCATTACATGTTGATTGAATCGACATCAGCCACAACTTAGTTAAGCTAATTTTCTGTACTCATTTTCATCTTGAAGAGGTAAACATTGTAGCTTGGACTCCGTATTAATTTAAAATACGACATAGTCAATCATCTAGGGCTAGCTCATGGCTTCGAATAAAAGCTTTTATCTGTTTATCATTTATTACGTAAGTCTAAAACGGGTGGCTAAGCTGAATTTAAAGTGGTTACTAATTTGGTTTAGTAACCACTTTTTACGTAAAAATAGCAAACAATCACGAACCTGTAAAAACATAAAACCCAGCAAGTGCTGAGTTTTATTGGTTATTTTTAATCTATTAGAACAGGGTGAAACCTTATTCTACGTTCTGAATTTGCTCACGCATTTGCTCGATTAATACTTTAAGTTCAACGGCGGCTGAGGTGATTTCGGCGCTGATAGATTTAGAGGCGAGCGTGTTCGATTCGCGGTTAAATTCCTGCATCATAAAATCTAAACGGCGACCTTCGCTGCCGCCTTTTTTGAGGATGCGGCGGGCTTCGGTTACGTGGGCTTCTAGGCGATCCATTTCTTCGGCGACATCTTGTTTCTGTGCCAGTAGCACCATTTCTTGCTCGATACGGGCAGGATCAAGTTCACCTTTGATTTCGGCAAGGCGGTTGGTCAACTTTTCGCGTTGATACAACATCACTGTTGGCATATGCGCACGTACTACGGCGATTTGCTCGCTCACACCCTCTAAACGGCTTAATAACATGTCTTTGATGGCTTCGCCTTCACGGCCGCGGGCTTCGATAAATTGATCGATAGCTGCATCGAAAGCGGTCATCAGATCGGCGCCTATGGCATCCATATCTTGTTCACCGCTTGCTAGCACGCCCGGCCAGCGCAGGATGTCGGTAAGATTGACATCGCCTTGTCCCGCTTCTTGCTTGAGCCAATTGGCAGCGCCTAATAGCTGTTTGGCCAGCGCTTGGTTCAATTGCAGCTCGTTATTGCTGCTATCTGCCAATTCGTAGCGCAAATTAACTTCAACTTTGCCGCGACTTAAACGTTTACGTAGACGATCGCGTAGTACAGGTTCGAAACTGCGGAATTGCTCGGGTAAACGTAGATAAGTTTCGAGATAACGTTGATTGACTGAGCGAATTTCCCAGGAGGCAGTGCCCCATTGTGCTTTGTGCTCGATACGAGCGTAGGCTGTCATGCTTTGGATCATGGGTTGTCCTAATGGTTTAATCGTCATAATGAGAGCCGATTATAGAGTCAATGGCTTTAGGATTAAAGGCATACAGTAAATATACCCAAGCTACCTGAAGATACGAGTTTCAGAGCGCCTAGGGTGCTTCAATTCAAGGCGCAGCAATGACAGAATGTCGGCTACCTTTTGAATTGATGCAACACGGAAGTGAAGTGCCCTAGGCGTTCCGTCCCGGCGGCTGATGTTAACCACGGGGTAACGCACTTTATGCTGCGTTGGTTATTTTTAACTTAGTCCACTAGGTCCGCAAATAACCGCAATCGCCATGGATGGCGTGAATGCCATTTATGCAGGAGCAATAAATGGCCTTGCCTAAAGTGCGTTAAACTCCCGCTGAATTCTGCATCTTCAGGTTGTTTGGGTATAAGGACACGGATTAGGTGTTTGAGTGTGATGAGTTTGCTAGAGAATCACCCTAAGCATGGCATCCTAAGGCGCAAGCCCCTATAATATGCAGCCAAAATCGGTCAATGACTCAGAATACAGGAATCTCGCATGCGTCCAAGCAACAGAACGCCAGCACAAACTCGTCCCATCACTATTACTCGCCAGTTTACGGCCCATGCCGAAGGTTCTGTGTTAGTGGAATTTGGCGAAACAAAAGTGCTTTGTACCGCCAGTTTTACTGAAGGTGTGCCACGTTTCCTTAAAGGTCAGGGTCAAGGCTGGGTTACGGCGGAATACGGCATGTTGCCACGCTCTACCCATAGCCGTATGGATCGTGAAGCCGCTCGCGGTAAGCAATCTGGCCGTACGCAAGAAATTCAACGTCTTATCGGCCGTGCTCTGCGCGCTTGTGTGGATATGAAAGCCCTAGGCGAAAACACGATCGTGATCGATTGTGATGTGATCCAAGCTGACGGTGGTACGCGCACTGCTTCTATCACTGGCGCCTGTGTTGCTCTAGTCGATGCATTGAACTGGGCACGCGGTAAAGGCATCATTAAATCTAACCCGCTGAAATTCCTTATTGCTGCTGTCAGCGTCGGTATTTACAAGGGTGAAGCGATAAGCGATCTAGAATATATTGAAGATAGCGCCGCTGAAACTGATATGAACGTGGTGATGACTGAAACGGGCAAGATTATCGAAATTCAGGGCACCGCTGAAGGCGAGCCATTCAGCCACGAAGAATTACTCGAACTGTTGGTTCTCGCCAAGAACAGTATTCGTGAAATTGTTGATGTGCAAAAAGCCGCATTAAATTAAGTCTGTTGTTATTAAGCCCCGTCAGGGGCTTTTTATTAGCTGTAATTTTTTAGTTGTAGCAAGATATGTACGTTAAGAAAGCCCTATACCTAATAAAAAATCACCAATAAAAATATCAAGTAGAAAATCGTAAGGAGAAAGTGTGAAAGCCTATCAACGTGAGTTTATTGAATTTGCCCTAGAACGTCAGGTGTTACGATTTGGCGAATTTACGCTTAAATCGGGCCGTATCAGCCCTTATTTTTTTAATGCGGGTTTGTTCAATACCGGCCGCGATTTAGCGCGTTTAGGCCGCTTCTATGCTGCTGCGTTAGTGGATTCTGGCATTGATTACGATTTGCTGTTTGGCCCCGCTTACAAAGGTATTCCGATTGCCACTACGACAGCGGTTGCTCTGTGTGAACACCACGATATCGACATTCCATACTGTTTTAACCGTAAAGAGAAAAAAGATCATGGCGAAGGTGGCAGCTTAGTTGGTAGCGAGCTTAAAGGCCGCGTAATGCTGGTTGATGATGTGATTACTGCCGGTACTGCGATTCGTGAGTCGATGGAAATTATCGAAGCCCATAAGGCACAATTAGCGGGCGTGTTGATTGCATTAGACAGACAAGAGAAAGGCAAGGGCGAGCTATCGGCGATTCAAGAAGTTGAGCGTGATTTTGGTTGCGGTATTGTAGCTATTATTAAATTAGCCGACTTAATCAGCTATCTGTCTGAAAAACCTGGCATGGAAGTGCAACTTACCGCCGTGAGCCAGTATCGCGAGCAGTACGGCATTTAAGCTGTAATTTTTTATTCACCTTGAGCCACTTAGCGTGATGAAGTTAGGCTCAATAAAAACGCTGCCTTCTTTATAAAAGAATCGCAGCGTTTTTTATTCATGCGTTTTGATTGGTGCGGATTTAGGCAGGCTTTAAATCGTCTTAAGCTTCAATGCTCTTATTTAGACTGATGCAAAAACTCGGCACGGGTCGCAGGGTTTGATTTAAACACACCGCCAAGTGCTGTGGTGGTGGTTGAACTGGTGGAATCCATCACGCCGCGGGATTTAACGCAGTAATGCACCGCATCCATTTTAACCGCTACGTCTTTGGTTTCAAGCAAGGTTTGCAGCGCGACTAACACTTGCTGAGTCAAACGCTCTTGCACTTGTGGACGTTGGGCAAAGAAACGCACGATACGATTAATCTTTGATAAACCAATGATTTTTTTGCGTGGCAGATAAGCGATGGTCGCAGTGCCATCAATGGTCACTAAATGATGTTCGCAGGTGCTGGTGAGGCTAATGTCTTGCACGCGCACCATTTCATCGAAGCCCATTTTATTGTCGATAACCGTGATCTTAGGAAAATTCGCATAATCTAAGCCGGAGAAGATTTCGTCGACATACATTTTAGCGATACGGCGCGGTGTATCGGCAAGACTATCGTCTGAAAGGTCCAATGACATTAACGTCAGGATTTCTTTCATATGATGTTCAATTTTGTCTTTACGTTCTTCACTGCTGTAAACGCTTGGGAGCATTGGGGTTTCAAGTCCACGTTCTGATAATGCGGCTTGTACTTTTACTGCTGCTTCACTTAATGACATCTTATCCTCCACTACCTTGTAGCGGCTATAACAGAAAACCTATGCTGAACAGTATGGGGTATTTGGGCTGTCCTGCACTAGATACAAATTATTGTTATTCTCGCTAGAGCAAGAATAGGCTGATGAGAATAGCGCGAATAGCGGCTGATTCATACCGAAAAACGTTCATCGCAAACATGAAAAAGCCGATAGTCCTTATCGGATATCGGCTTTAAATCTACTGTGGCTAATCTTATTCAACGATAAACGTTGGCTAACGTCGCCGAAGTTTACAGTGTTAGATTTGTTTTTAGGAAACTCAGCATCTTTTCGTAGTATTTTGCTCTGTGTTCATCGTTATAAAAACCGTGGCCTTCATTGTCCATCAACAGTTTTTGGTACGGATATTGGTGAGCTTTTAAGGCCTTTTCGAGTGATTCTAGTTGCTCAATTGGCGCTCGCTCATCTTCGCCGCCATGAACCAGTAGCAAGTTCGCTTTGAGTTTATTGACGTTTTCAGAAGGAGACATTGCTTTGAGCACCGCTTCATCTTGCCCTAGTACTTCTTTGAGATAGCTTGTCCCTGCACGTCGACTGGCGACATCGCCTTCATTAAACATTAATTCTAAATCGTATACACCAGCTACACCTACCGCGCATTTAAACATATCCGGTGCAAGTACGGCGCTCTGTAGCGCGCTATAGCCACCAAAACTGCCTCCTACAATACAAATACGCTCTTTATCGGCAAAGCCTTGATCAATGACATATTGAGTGGCATCTATAATGTCGTATTGTATTTCAGAGCCCCACTTTTGATAGCCAGCATGCTCGAATTGTTCGCCGTATCCGCCAGAGCCACGGAAGTTAACCTGCAGAACCGCAATGCCTTGGCTTGCTAAATATTGGTTTTGTGGATCAAAGCCCCACCAGTCACGGATACCGTGTGGGCCACCGTGCGGATTGACCACTAATGGTAGGTTTTTAGCTTCTTTACCAATGGGAAGTGTTAAATAACCATGGAGTTTTTTACCATCACGACTGGTGAAGCTGATAGGTTTAACCTCGGCCATCTTTTCTGGGTCGAGCCAGTTTCTAGCGGCGGCAAGATGTTCGAGTTTGAGTTTTTTCGTATCGAATATGTAGTAATCGCCTGGGTTACGATCATTAAATGCAAGTACGATGAGCTTTTCTGCATCTCGAGTTTCGCTCACGATGCGTACTTGATGGCCGGGCAGCGCACTTAATAAATCTTTTAGCAATTTAGCGTGCGAATCTTCATTATCAACAAAAGCATAGCTAGGATAGCCATTTTCGAATTCGACAGCGTAAAGTTGCTTATTAGTGCCGTTAATCCAAAAGTTGCTGGGATCAACGATTTCATCTTGAATAATTTCAGTTTTATCACCTGTTTCGAGATTTATTTTGTAGATACCTAAGGTTGTACCTTGTGAGCGTCCTGCGGCATAAATGGTATTCTTTTTATCGGTGAATGAAAGTGGGCTAAAGTCTGTAAGGTCTAAATTTAATTTATCGGTATTTATCCATTTACCTTCTTTACGGTAGAAGACTTTGGTGGTGTTTTTACTGTCTTCACCTGCAACGAAACGAACCTCTCCATCATGATCGGTCAGAAAGCGCGCCTGGCCTATCGGTGAGCCCGTGATACGTTTGCGCGTACCATTAAATAAGTCTACGCGATAGACATCCTGCAATAACTCAACATCAAGATTTATTTTGTCGTTCCATGGGATGACGTTAACGAGCATATAACGCTCATCATCTGGTAGCGGGTCGAGGATAAAGGCACTTGCTCGCATCGGGGTATTTTTCTTGATATTTGAACCCGTTTGTTGCTCGCCACTATTGTAACCAAAGAGGTAAGCTTTACGTGAACCATCGGCATTAACCGCCAGTAGTTCACCATAATAAATGGGGGTGTCCTGCCAGCCTTTTAAGTATTCTTTTGCTAGCACTAGTCGCTCACTATTGGCCCATTCATAAGTGCCTACCTGAGCATTACTGGGGAAGTGAATCGCATTAATCAGTTTTTTTGTTTGAGCATCCAATACTAAGAGAACTTTTTTACCCTCAACATGGGTAATCGCGCTTAGGTACTTGCCCGTGGGCGAGATTTTTACATTTGAGTATTCATCACCTTTAGTGAATAACTGTGCCTGTGATAGGGCATTAGCTGTACATGTTGAGATGGGTAATATTGATAAGCAAAGCGCTGCTAAAGCAGATAATTGAAAGAGTTTCACCTGACATCCTTGTAAACTATTTGTAACTTTTGTTTTGTAAATGTATTTCTAGGATAAAACAAAAGTCATAGTGAGACAAGGAAAGTAAACTAAAAAAAAGGACGGTATTTACCGTCCTTTATGCTGAAAAATCATTAGCTTTGCAATAGTTGGTGTTGGATGAAATACCATTGTTCATCGAAGTGTGTAGTCGGTTTTAGTTTGAATTCACTGCGTACAAATTGGGCAATTCTACCTTCGGCAAAGGCTAGCAGTAAATTAGCCAATATGGCTTCATCTAGGTTAAAACCTTTACCCTCGCGGAGCATTTTTTCACGCAATATTTGCTTCAATTGAGTTTCAATTTTGGCAAATAAGCTGCTGATCCGGCTCCGTAGACGTTCATTTTCACCCAGCAATGCATCACCATTGAGAACGCGAGAAATGCCAGGGTTACGTTCGGCAAAAATCAACAATAGTTGCAATACCAACTGGCAACGTTTCATGGTGTCTTTCTCGTCATCCATGATTAAGTTGATGCGCGATAATAACGACTCTTCGATAAATTCAATCAAGCCCTCAAACATCCGCGCTTTACTGGGAAAGTGGCGGTAGAGTGCGGCTTCCGATACGCCGACTTCTGAGGCCAGTTTCGCGGTGGTGATCCTTTGTCCCGGGTGGGTTTCTAGCATCTGCGCTAGGCATTGTAATATGTGTTCACGACGATTAATTTTTGGGCTTACAGCCATTACAGTATCCTTGGCTCAATAACGACTTAGGAGATTATTTAGTGCCTGAATGGCCAAATCCGCCTTCACCACGATCTGAGCTATCGAACTCATCAACGAGTTTGAATTGTGCTTGTATTACAGGAACAAACACCAGTTGTGCCAGACGGTCACCAATTTCTAAGGCGAAGGGTCTGTCGCTGCGATTCCAGCAAGACACCATTAACGCTCCTTGATAGTCTGAGTCGATGAGTCCAACCAAATTACCAAGTACGATACCGTATTTATGACCTAGGCCTGAGCGCGGTAAAATAACTGCCGCCAGTCCCGGGTCTGCAACGTGAATGGCTATTCCTGTGGGGATCAGCACGGTTTCACCCGGAGCGATCGTCAAAGTAGTGTCTATCATGGCGCGAAGATCCATGCCTGCGCTGCCTTGCGTAGCGTAAGCGGGCAGAGGAAATTCTGAGCCAATACGGGAGTCGAGGATCTTTAATTCAATCGGTGTTTTCATGTATTTGTTTTTTCTTTCACTATTAACGAAAGTAATTGCCGTGCCAGCGTGAGCTTATCCGTTGCTGGCAAATCTTGACTCCCCTGCGGCCAGAACACACGCAGGGCATTGGCATCGGCATTAAAGCCTATACCTGCAATGGAAACATCGTTTGCGGCAATCATATTCAAGTTTTTACGTTTGAGCTTATCGCGCGCATAGGCTTCTACATCATGGGTTTCAGCGGCAAATCCTACCATAAAAGGACGGTTAGGTAAGCTTGCAACCGTGGCTAAGATATCAGGATTCCTCACTAGCGCAAGTTGCATTTCTTCTGCTGATTTTTTGATCTTACAGCTGGCTATCTCACTAATGCGATAGTCGGCAACGGCGGCGCAGCCAATAAAAATATCTTTATTATCAATGTTATTCATTACGGCATCGAGCATATTTTGTGCCGATTCAACGTCAATGCGTGTCACGCCTTCTGGCGTATTTAAATTCACTGGACCTGAGACTAACGTAACCGCTGCGCCCATATCGGAGGCCGCTTTGGCTAAGGCAAAGCCCATTTTCCCTGAACTATGATTCGAAATATATCTGACCGGATCAATGGCTTCTCGGGTTGGCCCCGCCGTTATAAGCACTGATTGTCCGGCGAGAGGCTTAAATTCAGCGCTGTCATTTTTGGCAAAAAATTGTGTCGCCAGCTCAGCAATTTCTAATGCTTCTAACATGCGCCCAGGACCGACTTCGCCACAGGCTTGACTGCCACTGGCGGGTCCCCAAAGTGTAAAACCACGGGATGCAAGGTTAGTTAAATTTGCTTGCGTTGCCACATTGCGATACATCTGTTGATTCATCGCCGGACACAGTGCAATGGGCGCCTCAGTTGCTAAGCAAGTGGTAGTGATTAACTCATCGGCCATGCCGGCATTAATCCGCGCCAATAGGTTTGCGGTCGCAGGCGCGATAATAACCAGATCTGCCCAGCGAGCGAGTTCTATATGGCCCATTGCCGCTTCTGCAGCAGGGTCGAGTAAGCTCGATGCGACGGGATAACCCGATAACGCTTGCAGTGTGAGCGGGGTGATAAACTCCATCGCACTTTGGCTCATCACTACGCGCACATCAAAGCCACGCTCCTTCAAGCGCCTGACTAAGTCAGCACTTTTATAGGCTGCAATGCCGCCGCCAATGCCCAGCAGGACGTTTTTATTTGTCAAACTCACAGACATCACCTGAGATAGAAATAATGTCGCAACGATAGCACAAAGTGGTGAATTTTAGTGACCCTCCCGGTTCAAAAAATCTCGTCCATACTTTGTAAAGTAAAATTATGTGAGGTGACACGGAGGTCGTATGGGTATTAAAGATTGGCCAGAGGGCGAAGGGCCTAGAGATAAGCTATTACAAAAGGGGGCGGCCCAGCTGTCGGATGCTGAGTTATTAGCGGTATTACTGCGTAACGGTTTGGCGGGATTAAATGCAGTTGACCTTGCGAGGTCGCTTATTCGCGAGTTTGGAGGCCTCAGAAATTTGCTTTGTGCTTCTCGAAATCAGGTATGTCGACTTCCGGGCGTAGGACCTGTAAAATACGCTCAGCTTCAAGCTGCGGCCGAATTAGCGCGGCGTGTAGCGCAAGAAAACTTGCAAAGAGGTCAAATTTTGACAAATCCCGATTTAACTCGGGACTATTTAATGAGACAATTGGCTGATCGCCCCTATGAAGTGTTTGCAGTTTTACTGCTAGATAGCCAGCATAGAGTGATTCAGTTTGTCGAATTATTTCGCGGTACAATAGACTCAGCCTCAGTGTACCCACGTGAAGTGGTGAGCTTAGTGTTGGAGAAAAAGGCCGCAGCAGTTATCGTTTGTCATAATCATCCGTCTGGTATTGCCGAGCCCAGTCAGGCTGACCGACGAATAACTGAACGATTAAAAAATGCGTTAGCAACCATAGACGTATCCTTATTGGACCATATGGTTGTAGGTGATCAAGAGATAGTTTCTTTTGCAGAACGAGGCTGGATTAATTAATCTAACACTTGATCTTCACTCTGTGATCGTGTATAAAATGCGCCCTCTTTGTGCCTCGGGCGACGGCCATACGAGGCACATTAATGCTCGAGCGTTAAAATTGTTTTTGGAGAAGATTGACATGTCAAGAGTATGCCAAGTTACTGGCAAGAAGCCTATGGTTGGTAACAACCGTTCGCATGCAAAAAACGCGACCCGTCGTCGTTTTTTACCTAACCTACAAAACCACCGTTTTTGGTTAGAAGAAGAAAAGCGTTTCGTACAGTTACGTATATCTACTAAAGGTATCCGTCTGATCGACAAGAAAGGTATCGAAGTTGTTGTTGCTGAACTTCGTGCCCGTGGCGAGAAGGTATAATAGATCATGGCTAAAGCTAAAGGTAATCGTGAGAAGATCAAATTAGTTTCTACAGCTAAGACTGGTCACTTCTACACAACTGAAAAAAACAAGCGTAACATGCCTGAGAAAATGGAAATCAAGAAATTTGATCCTGTTATTCGCCAGCACGTTATCTACAAAGAAGCCAAAATCAAGTAATTCTTGGTGAGTGTTTCGAGAAAAGCCCCTTATTTAAGGGGCTTTTTTTTGCATTTTTTTCGCGACGAATCATCAATTTGAAGGCATTGCATTACATACCTAAGTCGCATGAATCATACCTGGTAAAGTCAAAACGTTAAGCGAAATGTAAAAAGTGCTGTTTTAAGCATTTAAAATCATTAAAACTGTTATTTGGTGAGAATAAATTCTTTATATGTGAATTAAAATGCAATACCATACGCAAAAGTTAGCGATTCATTCCTGGTATGTCGCCGTGACATTGCCAGCTCAAAATGAGGTGTATATAACGCGTGCGTACCACTGAACTGGTTGATGGATTTCGTCACTCTGCCCCCTATGTCAATGCTCACAGAGGTAAAACCTTTGTGGTGATGCTTGGCGGTGAAGCTTTGGCTCAAAATCAATTTCGCGCCATCTTAAATGATGTCGCTTTGCTGCACAGTTTAGGGATAAAAGTGGTTTTGGTTTATGGCGCTAGGCCGCAAATTGATGCTGCATTAGCGAACAACGACATTGAGCCTATCTACCATGAAGGCGTACGTATCACCGATGAAGAGTCGCTCAAAGTGATCAAACAAGTTGCGGGTGCACTGCAATTTGATATCACAGCGCGTTTATCCATGAGTTTAAGCAACACACCGATGCAAGGGGCACAAATTAACTTAGTTAGTGGCAATTTTGTCATTGCTCAGCCGCTTGGTGTGGATAACGGTATCGATTTTTGTTTAAGCGGTAGAGTGCGTCGTATCGATGTGCAAGGCTTAAAACGCCAGTTAGACAATCACTGTATTGTGTTGATGGGGCCGATTGCGGCTTCTGTTACTGGCGAGAGTTTTAATTTAACGGCTGAGGAAATTGCTACTCAGGTGGCGATCAAACTCAAAGCTGACAAGATGATCGGTTTTAGCTCGCAAAACGGTATTCTTGATCGTAACGGCGATGTGATTGCAGAATTGATGCCTAATGATGCGCAAAACATTATGGATAAGCTGAGTGAGCAAGGGTCTGCTTGCGTTGGCACTATGGCTTTCTTGAAAGCAAGTATTGATGCTTGCCGTAATGGCGTGCCACGTTGTCACTTAGTCAGCTATCTCGAAGACGGTGCTTTACTGCAAGAGTTGTTCTCGCGTGAAGGTATTGGTACGCAAATCGTAACTGAGAGCGCTGAGCGCCTGCGTAGTGCGTCTATCGCCGATATTGGCGGCGTACTGAACCTGATTCGTCCATTGGAGGAGCAAGGCATTCTGGTGCGTCGTAGCCGTGAGCAGCTCGAGATTGAAATCGAACAATTTATGCTGATTGAACGCGATGGTTTAGTGATTGGTTGCGCCGCGCTCTATCCTTTTGAAGAGGACAATGCGGGCGAGTTTGCTTGCCTAGTCGTGCATCCTGATTATCGTGATGCTGATAGGGGTAGCTTGCTGTTGAAAAACATCATCAATAAGGCGCGAAATCGGGGTTATTCACGTTTATTCGCGCTAACAACCCGTAGCATTCACTGGTTTTTAGAGCATGGCTTTATGATTGAAGATGTTGAAGCGCTACCACAAAAGAAAAAGCAGCTGTATAACTATCAACGTCGTTCAAAAATCCTCGCACTCGATCTGTAGATTATTTTAAATCATCCCTATTAATGCCGGCCTAGTACTCATATTTAGCGCTGGCATTTTTGTTGATATAATCGGTGTTTATTGGCAAATTAAGGTTTAACCGCACAGGAGATGCTGCCGATGAGCCCCCAAGTATTCGAACTCGCCCCGTTAACCCAAACCTCTATGTTAAGTTTTCTTGTTTTGCTATTAGGCTTAGCCGGTATTTTACTGATGCTATGGTTAAAAAAGATGCCGAATATCGCTAAATCTGCCAGTTTAGGGATACTACTTGTGATGATGGGCGGCTTTTCTTGGGTATTCTATCAATCTAGTCATGCGGAGTTAGTGTTAACTGACACTGGGCTCACATTGGATGTCCCCTTCTACAAAGTGCAGCTATCGCGCGCGGATTTATTAGTTACCGAGGCGCGCATAGTCGATTTACAACAAGAGGTAGGTTTAACGCCGAGCTTTAAGGCGAACGGCATAGGTATGCCAGGGTTTCAATTGGGTTGGTTTAATCTACAGGGGAAAGGGAGATCATTTTTAGCGATAACAGATAAATCACAGTTAGTGCTAATCCCTACAACCAAAGGATATGATCTATTGCTGACGGTACCTCGAGGTGCAGAGTTAATTGCACAGCTACAAAAGTGAATCTTTGGCCGCTGTGCAAAGGGTAAATCCTTACGTTTTTTTGCGCTTGTAGGCCATATCTAAGGTGAAAATAAGTAATGCCGCCCAGATAAAAGCGAAAGTGACGCCTTTTTCTGCATCGAAGGGCTCATTAAACAGGCTTACAGCTAAGATAAACATAATGCTTGGGCCAATATATTGGAAAAAACCTAGCGTAGATAAAGGAATACGAACAGCAGCACCCGCAAAACACAGTAGTGGAATGGAGGTAACAATACCCGCAGCCATTAATAAAAGGTTCAATTGCCAATCGTTGGTTAGCATACTGGCTGTAGCGGTATCTGATGTAGCAACAAGATAAATCAGCGCAACGGGTAACAGTACCGCTGTCTCAACTAATAAACCTGCCTTAGCATCGACATTGACCTTTTTACGTAGCAGCGCATAGAAACCGAAGGTGCCCGCCAGTGCCAAAGAGACAATTGGAATTGAGCCGAAAGAGATTAATTGGAGTAACACGCCCGTACTGGCAAGAGTGACGGCAAACCATTGTAATTTACGCAGTCTTTCACCTAAAAACAACATACCAAGCAAGACGTTAAGTAAAGGGTTAATAAAATAACCTAAGCTGGCATCGAGCATATGGTCATTATTCACTGCCCAAATAAACAGTAGCCAGTTTCCAGCAATCACGATCGAGGTGATAGTGAGCACCATTAGTTGCTTAGGCTGTTTAAGCAGTAAACGTAAACGAGAAAATCCGCCAATAAACAGCATGATGATCAACATAAACACAAATGACCAAATTACACGGTGAATTAAGATTTCGGTAGCGGATACATGGTTGAGTAATTTGAAATATAAAGGCGCAAACCCCCACATACAGTAAGCACTGACAGCGAGCAGGATCCCTTTGCGGTATTCACGATCTGACATGAGACATCTTCGAAGGACAATAAGATGGCGATTGTAGGTGTGTCTGCTAGCTGACTCAAGATATTAACCGCGCTATTTTCGTTACAGAATATCTCAATAAACCGTTAAACAGAGAATAAATGTTAGTAAAACAGCTTGTTAATCAAGCTGTGTACTTTGCTGATTTTAACGTAGTAGGTGACAGTTAAGCCGTTAGCCGACCATATAGGTGCCGGTTCCAAAAGCAATGTGAGTACCTTGCTCGTTATGTAGCTCCATGCGGCACACCGATACCCGATTACCCGCACGGATCACGCTACCTGTGCCCGTAAAAGTGACTCCGCGGCCGGGACGTAGGTAATCGACCCGCATATCAATAGTCCCTAAGGTTTGAAGACGTTGCTGTAATTCTTCAATGCTCCAATCTTCACCGCTAGCGACAAGGCCGGCAAAAGCTGTTAGGCCACCAACAACATCCAAAATAGTCGCGGTCACGCCACCATGGAGAATTTGTTGGTGAATGTTACCAATTAATTCGGGTTTCATATTGACCACAACTTCGACACCATTAATGTCATAGCGTTTAATCTCTAGTCCCAGTAAATTATGAAAAGGCACATGTTTATCAAATACGTCAGCCACTCTTTTTAATATTTCGGCTTGAATAGGGGTTGTCATTAGGATTGTCCTTGTCACGAAGTGACTGTGAGAGGCTTTATTGGATTTATTATCAACGCTAATTTTATAAAATATTGCTTAGAGCAATTAATCTACAGTGAAGCAAGCGGCGAATGCAACCCTAGCCATGCAAGATAGGCTAGTCAGATAGATGATGTTGCATTGGCGCAAGACAGAAACGGTTCACTGCTTTAGAATAGGCGCCCTCACTTTTGACATAGAAGATCCATGCAAACGCCTGCACTCGAAATACACGATGATCCCCTTTCACAACGCCTTGCACAGGTGTTTGGTTACCGCAACTTTCGGGACGGTCAACGTGAGGTTATTGAGCGTGTTTGTGGTGGTCAAGACTGTTTAGTTATTATGCCTACGGGCGGCGGTAAGAGTTTATGTTACCAATTGCCTGCACTGCTGATGGATGGCATTACTATCGTCGTTTCACCCTTGATTTCGTTGATGAAAGATCAAGTTGATAGTTTGTTGCAAACCGGCGTTGCAGCCGCCTACCTTAACTCTTCTTTGCCACGAGAGCGCAGCGCCGAAGTACTAAAACAGTTACGCCATGGCGAACTAAAACTGCTGTATGTGTCACCTGAGCGTTTGTTAAGCAGCGATTTTATTGAACGAATGCAGTCGCTACCGTTAGCCATGTTCGCGATTGATGAGGCCCATTGCATTAGTCAGTGGGGGCATGATTTTCGCCCTGAATATGCCGCGCTCGGGCAATTGAAACAACTCTTTCCCTATGTGCCCATGATGGCGCTGACTGCAACGGCAGATCAGGCGACCCGCCAGAGTATTTGCGAGCGGCTCGGTATCGATCCTTTCCGTTTACTCTCCAGTTTTGACAGGCCCAATATTCGCTATACCGTCGCCGAAAAACTCAATGCGGCTAATCAATTACGGCATTTTCTCACTCAGCAAAATGGCACTAACGGTATTATTTATTGTAGTAGCCGTCGACGAGTCGATGAGGTAGCCGATCGCTTATGTCTGCAAGGCTTTAATGCTAAGGCCTATCATGCGGGTATGACGCAAGAAGATCGCGGCGCCGTACAAGATAGTTTTCTGAAAGATCAAATTGATATCGTCGTGGCGACGGTGGCTTTTGGTATGGGGATTAACAAATCGAACGTACGTTTTGTGGTGCATTACGATATCCCTAAAAGCATCGAAGCCTATTATCAGGAAACGGGTCGTGCTGGCCGTGATGGGCTAGACGCGGAAGCATTTATGCTATTTGATCCTGCTGATATTGGCCGTGTGCGGCATTTAATTGAGCAAGCAGAGCCAGGACCACAGCAACAAGTAGAATTCCATAAACTCAATACCATGGCCGCCTTTGCCGAGGCGCAAACTTGTCGTCGCCAAGTGTTGTTGCATTATTTTGACGAGAGTGCGCTTGAACCCTGTGGTAACTGCGATATTTGCCTTGACCCACCTAAACGTTATAACGGCACTGAAGATGCGCAAAAGGTGCTGTCGTGTATTTTTCGTTTAGGGCAGCGTTTTGGTATTAATCATTTAATTGAGGTATTGCGGGGCTCGAAAAGCGCGCCAATAGTCGATCGCGGCCACGATAAACTTACGACTTGGGGGATTGGTAAAGATAAGAGCCATGAATATTGGCTGAGTGTTATCCGTCAATTGATCCATTTAGGATTAGCGAGTCAGGATGTGACGCGTGGATCTTCTATTACGTTAAATCCTTCAGCAAGACCAATATTAAAAGGTGAGGTGGTGCTAATGCTGGCCGAGCCGCGGATTCAGCTAACGACAACCAAACGTAAGGTGAGTCAATCCAAAACTCCGCTCAATTACGACCGTAAGTTATTTGCACGACTAAAATTATTACGTAGAACCATTGCCGAGCAGCAGGATGTACCACCGTATTTAGTGTTTAACGATGCTACGCTGGCTGAAATGGCCGCGATGATGCCGACTAGTGCGGGTGAAATGCTCGCTGTAAATGGCGTTGGTGAGCGTAAATTGAGTCGTTTTGGTAACGATTTTCTTGATGAAATAGCTGCTTACTTAGCAGGAGAATAATGGGATTAATTATTCTCACCACTCTTAATTTTACTCAGTTGATTGATGCTAGCCCGCTTTATTAGTGACTCTAACGTATCAAATTGTTGCATAGCAGCGACACCAATGTTGATCTTGCTCGAGCCTTGCCAAGGTTGAATGCACGCCACTAATTGAGTAATCACTTTTTGGGCCCCCTCAGTCGAGGTATGCGGTAAAACAATGACAATTTCATCCATCGAATAGCGGATTAATTTGTCTTGTTCTCGCAGTCGATGTTGTAACTCATCTTGCAATGAGGGTAAATCGACTTGACGGATTTGACTGGCATTAAAGATCAATAAAGATAGCGGGTAATTACCTTGTTTAGCATTATTTAATACCGATAGTATCTGCTGAACCAGTGTCTCAATGGGCTCATCACCGTCAGCATGGGATGCGCGATTATTCTGCTTATCAATCAAATACCAAATCATCCCACCGAGTAAGAGTATGGCTATTAAAAATAGTGTGCTATAGAGCCAATCAACATTTAATTCTTGTAAAATAGAGGTTGATTCTGGCGTATTATCATTGCTAGTCGGCCCCATATCTTGTTGATTTAGGCGTGCTTTAAATTGCAATATTCGCGCATTATTCATCTCTTGATTCGCGAGTTCTGTTGCTCGATAGCGTTTAAGCAAGAAGGCATAAGCTTGTTTAAAAT
The DNA here is from genome assembly GCF_900156405.1 of Shewanella morhuae. Taxonomy (GTDB): domain Bacteria; phylum Pseudomonadota; class Gammaproteobacteria; order Enterobacterales; family Shewanellaceae; genus Shewanella; species Shewanella morhuae. The sequence continues at coordinate 33,003 of NZ_FTNN01000003.1, read as the reverse complement.
CATCTTGCTCTAAGTAATAATCGCTGATGATCCCATAAAATCCTTTGAGATCTGAGTATTGATTAAGGCTTTCCCCTTGTTCAATGGCTTGATGCATGAGAACTAATGCTTCAGCATCTTGGTGTTGGGCAAAACGTATTTGAGCTAGTAGACGGTTGGAGCGCATTATCGCTACTTTTTGATTTTGTTTTTTAAATGTATTGATTGCTATCGCAATATACTCTTCGGCAGTATCAATACGGCCTTTATCGAGTGCGATTGAGGCCAAAATGGCATAGCTGTAAGCAAGCTCTAACGGCGAACCTAGTTCAGGTAGCAGTATTTTTGCTTGCATTTCGAGTTGGTCGCTGTAATCGAATTCTTGATTGTCGAGCGCTATTCTGGCCGCATTTCGTAAAATGATATGTAAAACTTTCCCTTTAGCATCTGAGCTCTGTATCCCTAGATTGGTGTAATACATCGCTTGGGGGAAATCATGGGTCGCATAGAGTAAATTACCCATAGCGGCATAGATGTAAGCCTGTGGTGGCCAAACCCAATTTTGGGTTTGAGTATGAATATCGGGGTAAATATCGATAGCTAAACGTAAATCTTCGATGGCAGAAGAAAAATTATCGGTATCGGTGTCGAGTTGGCCACGCAAGCGTAAGGCATCGACCAAGGCTTGGGGTTGCTGATAGCGCCTAGCTAAAGTAATCGCTGAGTCGAGTAAGGGTAGGGCATTTTGAACATTGTTGTTATTAAGATTGGCATCGGCTTGGCAAATTAAAAAGTAAGGGCGTGCTTGGTCTAGCTTAAGTTGCTTAGCGCGCGCGTCACCCAGTTGGGCGACGTTGATTGCCGCTTCATTTTCTCCGAGTTGTAGCAGGTTTTGGCACTTCAACACGCTCAATCTGAGTTGGTTGATATCAGAGTTTATATGGCTAGCTGCGAATGTTTTTTCTAAGAGAGCAAGTTGAGAAAATGCTTTGCTGGGATATTGGTAAACGAGCTCTGTCAGTTCATCTAACTGGTCTATAGCACTGGCCCCAAAGGGAAACAGCCATAAAAATAGGCTCAGCACCATGACGCGAAAATCCATTTTGTACTCCATAAAATACGTAAGTTCTACTATCCGTAATCACTGAAACGGGATTATAACTTTTCTTCAATATTGTTTGCATAAAAAACTATTTATCCGAAGATAGATAAGTTAACACATTTATATAATTTCTGAATCCAAACAGTTGGTTAATTCTATAGTATCGGTCACTAATATCAGTATAAAACCAGTCTAGATTAGCTTTATAAGCCACTAAACCCATTAAACATGAAAAAATTAGGGTTGACACTCATGGCTAGGCAAGTTAAATATTAACCGTCCTAAATAATTTGAACAGAATAAATATTTAAATTAAATGAATAGAATTAACCGCAAACTCGACCTCCTTCTCTCTCTCCTCGCGAAATATACGCGGAGGTCTTAGTGTTGCACGCTCGATAAATTAAGCAAAGCATTCACAAACCCCGCACAAATGTTGCGGGGTTTTTTGTATCTGAATACGGTTAAAAATTAAATAACGAACGGAAACGTTCCATGGAGAAGCGAAATGTCTAACAGAGTCATTATATTTGATACGACCTTACGTGATGGCGAGCAGGCGTTAGCCGCCAGCCTTACGGTCAAAGAAAAGTTACAAATCGCTATCGCGCTGGAACGTCTCGGTGTTGATGTGATGGAAGTCGGTTTTCCGGTTTCCTCACCCGGCGATTTTGAGTCGGTACAAACTATCGCGCGCACCATTAAAAATAGCCGTGTTTGTGCTTTAGCTCGTGCACTTGAAAAGGACATTGATGCAGCGGCGCAGGCGCTGTCTGTTGCAGAGCAATTCCGTATTCATACGTTTATCTCTACATCGACCATTCATGTGGAAAGCAAGCTAAAGCGCTCCTTCGATCAAGTGTTAGAAATGGCGGTGAGTGCAGTTAAATACGCCCGTCGCTTTACCGACGATGTGGAATTTTCCTGTGAAGATGCGGGTCGCACGCCCATTGATAATCTGTGCCGTATGGTAGAGGCCGCGATTATTGCTGGCGCGCGCACCATTAACATACCCGATACGGTTGGTTACACAGTGCCAAGCGAATTTGGCCATATTATTCAAACCTTATTTAACCGTGTACCTAATATTGACCAAGCGGTGATCTCAGTGCATTGCCACGATGACTTAGGTATGTCTGTGGCTAACTCGATAACCGCAGTGCAACACGGTGCTCGTCAAATCGAATGTACCATCAATGGCATAGGTGAACGTGCGGGTAACTGTTCATTGGAAGAAATCGCGATGATTTTAGCAACGCGCAAGGGGATGTTAGGGCTAGAAACCGGCATTAACGCTAAGGAAATCCACCGTACTTCTAATTTAGTCAGCCAGTTATGCAATATGCCAGTGCAGGCGAACAAGGCGATTGTCGGTGCCAATGCGTTCACTCACTCGTCGGGCATCCATCAGGATGGCATGTTAAAAGCGCAAAATACCTATGAAATCATGACGCCAGAAAGCATAGGCTTAAATCGTAATAACTTGAACATGACCTCGCGATCAGGCCGCCATGTCATTAAGCATCGTATGGAGGAAATGGGTTATAGCGAGCACGATTACAATATGGACTCCCTGTACGAAGAGTTTCTAAAATTAGCAGATAAGAAAGGCCAAGTATTTGATTATGATTTAGAGGCTCTAGCTTTTATGGAAGCTCAAGCCGAAGAGGATAACCACTACCAATTGCAGCAATTAGTGGTGCAGTCTGACTCTACAGAAGGCGTTGCCACTGCCACAGTGCGTATCGAAGTGGATGGTGAAATTAAAACTGAAGCTGCAACGGGCAATGGTCCTGTAGATGCTGCCTATAACGCCATTGCCCGTGCAACGGATCGCCGCATCGACATCATCAGCTATAAGTTAGGTGCTAAGGGCGTAGGTCAAGATGCCTTAGGCCAAGTGGATATTACTGCGGTTTATCACGAGCAAAATTTCCATGGCGTGGGTTTAGCTACCGATGTGGTTGAAGCTTCGGCGCGCGCTTTAGTGCATGTGATGAACTTAACCTGTCGTGCAGACAAGGTCGCTGATTACAAACAAAACATGCAAAAAAGTCGAGAGCTAGGCGGCGTGTAGTCGCTAAAGGCTTCCAAAGAATAGCAAGGTCGAGCATAAAGTATTCACATTTAAAGGAGTTGGCTGGCGTATGAGTTATCAAATAGCAGTGTTAGCAGGTGATGGTATTGGCCCAGAAGTCATGGCAGAAGCGCGTAAAGTGCTGCGTGAGGTGGAAGCGCGTTTCAATCTGGATATCGAATACACGCAATACGATGTCGGCGGTATTGCCATTGATAACCACGGTTGCCCATTACCCGATGCCACGCTAAAGGGTTGTGAAGCAGCTGATGCAATTTTATTTGGTTCAGTCGGTGGCCCTAAGTGGGAAAAGTTACCGCCGAATGAACAACCTGAGCGCGGCGCGCTATTGCCTCTACGTGGTCACTTTGAACTATTCTGCAACCTGCGCCCGGCTAAATTGCACGATGGCCTAGAGCATATGTCCCCGCTGCGTAGCGATATCTCGGCCCGTGGCTTTGATGTTTTATGTGTACGTGAGCTAACCGGTGGTATTTATTTTGGTAAGCCAAAGGGCCGCCAAGGTGAAGGCGAGAATGAAGAAGCCTTTGATACCATGCGTTATAGCCGCCGCGAGATTAGCCGCATCGCGCGTATTGCCTTTGAAGCCGCCCGTGGTCGCCGTAAAAAAGTGACTTCTGTGGATAAAGCTAACGTACTGGCTTGCTCAGTGTTGTGGCGACAAGTGGTTGAAGAAGTCGCAGTCGATTTCCCTGATGTTGAGCTTGAGCATATCTATATTGATAACGCGACGATGCAGTTGCTGCGCCGCCCCGATGAGTTTGATGTGATGTTATGTTCTAACCTGTTTGGTGACATTTTATCTGACGAAATTGCCATGTTAACGGGTTCTATGGGCTTGTTATCGTCGGCAAGTATGAATAGTAGTGGCTTTGGTTTATTTGAACCAGCAGGCGGTAGTGCACCAGATATCGCGGGTAAAGGAATCGCGAACCCTGTCGCGCAAATTCTGTCGGCAGCATTAATGCTACGTCATAGCTTGAAACAAGAAGAAGCGGCGGGTGCGATTGAGCGCGCTGTAAGTAAAGCCTTGAACTCTGGCTATTTAACCGGTGAATTGCTGAGCAGCGACAAACGTAGTGCAGCGAAATCGACGGTAGAAATGGGTGACTTTATCGCCAATGCTGTAAAGGAAGGTGTGTAATGACAAACGCAAAGACCTTGTATCAAAAAGTGTGGGATGCTCATATCGTTGCTTCTCCTGAGGGTGAAGCGCCAATCATTTATGTCGACAGGCACTTAGTCCATGAAGTGACCTCTCCACAAGCATTCAGTGGTTTGAAGGTGGCGGGCCGTAAACTGCGCGCACCGGAAAAAACCTTTGCCACTATGGATCACAACACATCGACCCGCAGCGCCAGCTTAGACGCCCTAAGTCCGATGGCACGCACCCAAGTTGAAACGTTAGCGCAAAACTGTAAAGACTTTGGCGTACGCCTATACGACATTCATCATCCTAATCAAGGAATAGTGCATGTAATGGGCCCAGAGCTGGGCATTACCCTGCCCGGAACGGTGATTGTTTGTGGCGACTCCCATACCGCAACCCACGGCGCCTTTGGTGCATTGGCATTTGGGATTGGCACATCAGAAGTTGAGCACGTGTTAGCAACGCAAACTTTGCGTCAGTTAAAAGCTAAGACCATGAAGATTGAAGTGCGTGGTCAGGTGACTGATGGCGTCACCGCTAAAGATATTGTGTTGGCGATTATTGGTAAAATCGGCATGGATGGCGGCACAGGTTATGTAGTTGAGTTTTGTGGTGAGGCGATTGAAGCTCTGTCTATGGAGGGCCGCATGACAGTGTGTAACATGGCGATTGAAATGGGTGCCAAGGCAGGCATGGTCGCGCCAGATCAAACTACTTTCGACTATTTAGAAGGTCGCGAGTTTGCGCCAAAGGGCGAAGATTGGCTTGAAGCCGTCGCTCACTGGAAATCGATTAAAACCGACGACAGTGCGGTGTTTGATGCGACTGTGATACTCGATGCCGCCGATATTGCGCCGCAACTAACCTGGGGCACTAACCCCGGCCAAGTTGTGGCAATCGATGGTAAAGTGCCAGATCCTAGTCATGAAGCCAATCCAAGTACCCGTGCGAGTATGGAAAAGGCTTTAGAATATATTGGCCTAAATGCAGGCACTCCGATGACGGATATCAGTATCAACAAGGTGTTTATCGGTTCTTGCACTAACTCGCGTATTGAAGATTTACGCAGCGCAGCTATGCATGCTAAAGGCCGTAAAGTGGCGAGTGGCGTCACCGCGATTGTGGTGCCCGGTTCTGGTCAAGTGAAAGCGCAAGCTGAAGCCGAAGGCTTAGACAAAATCTTTATCGAAGCGGGATTTGAATGGCGTTTACCAGGGTGCTCTATGTGTTTAGCGATGAACGATGACAGATTAGAAGCGGGCGATCGCTGCGCCTCGACCAGTAACCGTAACTTCGAAGGTCGCCAAGGCCGTGGTAGTCGCACCCATTTAGTGAGTCCAGCAATGGCCGCTGCCGCTGCGGTGGCTGGGCATTTTGTTGATATTCGCAAACCTTACTAATTACCGTAACCCCAAGAGGAGAAGTAAATGCAACCTTTTACCACGCATACCGGGCTTGCGGTCATGATCGACAGCAGCAATATCGATACGGATCAGATCATTCCGAAACAGTTTTTATCTAAGGTCACGCGCGATGGCTTTGGCGTGCACTTATTCCACGACTGGCGTTATTTAGATGATGCGGGCGATAAGCCTAACCCTGAGTTTTCATTGAATCAAAACCGCTATAAAGGTGCATCGATTCTGTTGTCGCAGGAAAACTTTGGTTGTGGCTCAAGCCGAGAACATGCGCCTTGGGCACTGGCTGACTTTGGCCTACGGGCGATTATTGCTCCCAGTTTTGCCGACATTTTTTACGGTAACTCAATCAATAATGGCTTATTACCGGTGGCATTAACTCACGCGCAGGTGCGTCAGTTGATGGACGAAGTGGCGGCGCAAGAAGGTGCAGAGATCACGGTTGATCTTACTGCCTGTAAAGTAATTTCACCGTCGGGCGCCGAGTTTAGTTTTACGCTGGCAGAATCGGCAAGGCATAAGCTGCTAAACGGTTTAGATGCAATTGGGCTGACCTTGTCCCATGTGGCGCAGATAAGTGAATACGAAACGCGAATCCAAGGCTGGTGCCGTTAGAATTTCAGCGTACATTTGTACTGTTGTTATGTGAACTTTTTAGTGCCTAAGTGTATGCTTAGGCTCTTTTGTTTTAAACCTCAATACGATAAAATCATAACTACCTGTATTTAAACTAATAAAATGACCAACATTATTTTCATATTTTTTATTTTGTAAGTGGCAGTGATTTATGCTGAATTTATTAACTTTGAATACGTTACAAGTGTTTTAGTTTTTTATGTGTGTATGCGTATGTTTATGTTGTTTATTTTTTAATTTATGAGTTTTGCACCAACCATTCCTGCGAATAAATATTGAGCTAAAAAAGGTTAAATCCTGTTTAAATGGTGATGTCGGTCACTAAATCTGTTTTAAAGCTGTGGCTTGTTAGTGTTTTTATCTGTTTTATCTCCTTTGGTTGCAAACATCTTCTGCATAAGTAAACTGCTTCGCATTCAACATGGAGTGTTTACTCTATTTTGCCTGAACGCCACAGTACTCATTCAAGTAGTACAGATAACAATAATATTATTAGAGAATAACAATGCAAAAACGTCTTCTAACTTTAGCTGTTACTGCAGCTTTGTTAACTTCAACGACTCAACTCCACGCCGCTGGTTTTCAATTAGCCGAATATTCTGCCACAGGTTTAGGCCGCGCCTTTGCCGGTGAAGCCGCTATGGCGGATAACGCCTCCGCTCAAGCGCGTAATCCTGCCATGCTGACTTACCTTGAAGGGCGTCAGTTATCTGCGGGAGGCATTTATGTAATGCCAAACGTTGATGTGAAAGGTGATGTAAGCCTAAGCTCTCCACTACTTAGCCCAACCCCGGTAGAAATGAAAGGTGGTGATGCGCTGGATGTCGCCGATAATGCGCTTGTACCTAACTTTTATTATTCAAATCAGTTAAATGACCAATGGACTTGGGGCTTAGCCATTAATTCAAACTATGGTTTAGCCACTGAGTTACCAGCAACCCATGCCGCCGCTATTTTTGGTAATAAGACTTCGGTCACCACAGTTGAATTTAATCCTAATATTGCTTACCGTATTAATGATGCTGTCAGCGTAGGCGGTGGTGTACGTATTGTTTATGGTGAAGGTGAAATTGGTGCATCGTTACCAGGTTGGGTTGATGGTATTAAACCTGCGCTGCCGCCTCAAGTGGCTGGCATGTTACCTGCTGGTGGCACTGAGCTAAAAAGCATGAAAGGTGATGATGTCGGTTATGGCTGGCAGTTAGGGGCAAGCTGGCAGATTAACTCTATTCACCGTATCGGTTTTGCTTACCACAGTGGCGTTAAGCTGGACTTAGATGGTCATGCTTCTGGTGTGTTGTATACTGGTGGGCAGGATGTTTCTATTGAAGGCTATTTACCGCTTGAGTTACCAGCGTTTGCTGAAATTGCTTCCCATCACCAATTGACCGATAACTGGGCCATGCATGCTAGCGTAAACTGGACAGATTGGAGTGTATTTGATCAACTGGTGGCTTATTTCCCTGGAGATGTTAAACCTAAAGGTGATTTAGAGTCTGATTTAGTTAAGGAAGAACATTTCAAAGATAACTGGCGTTTCGCGTTGGGAACGACTTATCAAGTGAATAATGATTGGTTAGTCCGTGCGGGTGTGGCTTTAGATCAAACCGCCGCGACGGATGAGTGGCGTACTACTACGATCCCAGACTCTGACCGTCTGTGGTTCTCTGTTGGAGCAGGTTATCAGGCAACTAAAAACCTGAATGTTGATTTTGCGGTGACTTACCTCAAAGCCACGGGTAATGCACCTATCAACGAACAGCAAAACTTACTGAACTTAGCGACAGTTAACTTTAACGGTGACGCGAGCGGTGATGTATGGCTTGCGGGTATCCAAATGAGCTACAAGATGTAATCTTTATTACTCATAAAAAAGCCCTGAATTTTCAGGGCTTTTTTGTGGGTGTTATTTTATTTGGTAAGCATATTTATACAACACGCTGCTGGTCATGGGGTTCAATTACAAATATATTTATAAGATAAGCAACCTGAGTTCGGGATAAGCTCTGCGTCTCTATAGGTTAAGTAGTCCGTCATTTCCTCGGTCGTGCAAAAGTGGTAGCTCGATAATTTAAGTAGGGTAACAGTGTGCAGAAAAAATACGTGGTGGCCTTAGATCAAGGTACGACAAGCTCTAGGGCGATAGTGTTTGATCATGACGCTAATATTGTCAGCATGTCTCAGCGGGAGTTTACTCAGTTATACCCTAATCCTGGTTGGGTTGAACACGATCCTATGGAAATCTGGGCAAGTCAAAGTTCAGTATTGGTAGAAGTGTTAGCGCGAGCGGGTATTCATAGTGATGAAGTGGCTGCTATTGGTATTACCAATCAACGGGAAACCACTGTCATTTGGGAGAAGGCCACAGGTAAGCCTATCTATAATGCGATAGTGTGGCAGTGTCGCCGTAGTGTGGAGATCTGTGAGCAGCTCAAAGCTCAAGGGCTTGAAGAGTATGTTCGAGACAACACCGGTCTATTACTCGACCCTTATTTTTCAGGCACTAAGATTAAATGGATACTCGACAATGTTCCCAATGCTCGTGCGCAAGCTGAGCGTAGAGAATTGTTATTCGGCACTATTGATACGTGGTTGGTGTGGAAGTTAACCGAAGGCAAAGTGCATGTTACCGATCCCACTAATGCGGCCCGTACACTGTTGTTTAATATTCATAATCTGGCTTGGGATGATAAATTACTTAAAGCCTTAGAGATTCCTTTATCTATGCTGCCTGAGGTTAAACCATCTTGTAGTGTATATGGCACCACTCGGATTGCCGGTGAAGGCAGTGAAATCCAAGTAGCAGGAATTGCGGGCGATCAACAGGCGGCGCTTTTTGGTCAGTTATGTGTCGAGCCTGGAATGGCGAAAAATACCTATGGCACAGGTTGTTTCCTGCTGATGAATACAGGGACAAAAGCGGTACGTTCGAACCATGGTTTACTGACAACTGTTGCAGTTGGTCCTATGGGGGAAGTTAATTACGCGCTGGAAGGTTCAGTATTTATGGGCGGCGCGACGATTCAATGGTTACGGGATGAACTGGGTCTCATCCGTGATGCTAGCGATACCGAGTATTTTGCCTCTAAGGTTGTAGATACTCATGGTGTATATCTCGTTCCTGCCTTTGTGGGGCTTGGTGCACCTTATTGGGATCCCAATGCGCGCGGCGCACTGTTTGGATTAACCCGTGGCGCGAACCGTAATCATATTATTCGGGCGGCGTTAGAGTCGATAGCCTATCAGAGTAGAGATTTGCTCGATGCCATGACCAAAGATAGTGGTGTGAGTCTTAAGCGTTTAAAGGTTGATGGTGGCGCGGTAGCAAATGATTTTTTAATGCAGTTTCAAGCCGATATCACTAATGTTGAAGTACTCAGACCCAGTGTTTGTGAGACAACGGCTTTGGGCGCCGCATTTTTAGCAGGGCTTGCTGTGGGCTTTTGGGACAGTGCTTTAGAGCTTGAGCATAAGGCTTGTATTGATAAACAGTTTATCCCCAATATTGACGTAGAGACTCGGGCGCGTTTATATACCGGTTGGCAGGATGCAGTCGCCAGAACTCGTACTTAACGTATTTAGCTTTTATAATATGGTTCGCGTCGCTGCTCGAGCGTAGGCATAGTTTTTTGTCGTAACTAGATTGCTGCTTTTATGTTAATGCTTATAAAGCAGCTATTTTGAGTGGATAGCGCCACTGAGCATATTTTTATACTTCTATATCAATAATGTGTCGGCTGGATTGTTTTTGAATGTCAGCGACATCGTCCGTTACTTCAAGCACAACACCTTCTTTTAATACCTCAGGTTCATCCGATGCGCGGCGTTGCTTATTCTTATTACGATTAGAATCTTTGCGCCGTTCTCTAACCTTAGTATCGCGACCTTCTAATGTGGGTGGTAATTGTGATTGCGGGCTCTCGTGGCTATCAGCGGCATTTGCCGTAGCACTGCTAACTTGGTCGACGACCCGTTTGGGGTGCAACACCGCTTTGACTGGCTGAGCCAGCATGGCATAAATGCTATCTAATCCACTCATAACGCCTCCTTGTTTTATCCCTGTTACCATCATATCGGCAAACTTCGGTTAATATGTAGGCTATGTGCTGATTGTTGCCATTATTAGAGAATAAAGACAAAGGTCCATCAAGCGATATTGTTATAATTATTTTGCTAATATTGTCTATTTTTTGATCTTCACCCCTTTTGTCACATTAATTTTCCATTACCTACAAATTTATAACGTCTTTAGTTAGAATTTAAATTTAGCTGTTATGCTCTTTTTTACTCTTTTTTGACTAACGAAGAAGGCCAAAGTGAGGCTTATTTTATCATTTTGTACGCTTTAGATTATTTATCCACCGGTAAAACTCTCTACCAATAGAAATAATCCGCGATTTATTTCATCGCAAACGTCTGAAAAGTAAAGGTTGCTGAGTATATCAGCGTACTTATTGCTGTACTTCCTTCTGTTTAGCTCGTTTCTAGTGTTTTTTCTTGGCACTCACTTAAGTGCCCAACATGCTGCTAACCCGCTTGCCTACTGGATTTATAAAAGGATCCCATCCCTTGACATTGCTTGTCGACTGTCCCTAAACTTAGCAGTTGTGGGAAATAGTGGATATTTGTGGATCAAAAACCAAAGGATAGGATGAATTAGCGTGTTTCGTGGAGCCAGTGCGATCAACTTAGATACAAAGGGACGGATCGCTATTCCAGTGCGATACCGCGAACCTTTGCAGCTTGAGCACCAGGGCCGCATCGTGATTACTGTCGACATCCAATCCGCTTGTTTACTCTTGTATCCAATCCATGAATGGGAATTGATCGAAGCTAAGTTGTTAACGCTTTCCGATACCGATAAAACCCAGAGATCGTTAAAACGTCTGTTACTCGGTTACGCCCACGAAGTGGAGCTGGACGGTAATGGACGGATATTATTGCCACCACCGCTAAGACAATATGCCAATTTAGATAAGCGCATCATGCTGGTGGGACAATTGAACAAATTTGAGCTGTGGGATGAGCAATCTTGGCTGCAGCAAATTGATGAGTGTCAGGAAACGATTCGAAGTGAGGAGCTTGCCAATAACGAGCGTCTTGCAGATTTTTCACTTTAACGAGTCGTGCTAACTAAATAAGAAGAGAGTAATGAGTCAAGAATTTGCCCATTTATCCGTGCTGCTTGCAGAAACGGTTGGCGGTTTAAACATCAAAGACGATGGCATCTATATCGATGGTACGTTCGGCCGCGGTGGTCATTCAAGACAGGTATTACAGCATCTTGGTGAGAATGGTCGATTGATCGCAATCGATCGCGATCCTCAAGCGATCGAAGCGGCAAAACAGTTTAGTGATGATCCGCGTTTTCAAATCGTTCATGGTGGTTTTGGTCAATTAGCCGATTATGTAGAAGAGCTTGGGCTTGTGGGTAAAATTGATGGCGTATTACTCGATTTAGGCGTGTCTTCACCGCAACTTGACGACGCTGAACGTGGTTTTAGTTTTATGCGTGATGGACCACTTGATATGCGTATGGACAATAGCCAAGGTCAAACAGCCGCTCAGTGGTTGGCTCGTGCGGAAATTGAGGATATGGCGTGGGTATTCAAAACCTATGGCGAAGAGAAAAATGCTCGGCATATCGCCCGTTGTATCGCAGCCGACCGCGAAAAAACACCTTTTTTACGCACTAAAGATTTAGCCGATTTAATTGCACGCATCACTAAAAATAAAGAGCGTAATAAGCACCCTGCGACTCGTGTATTTCAGGCTATCCGTATCTATATCAACAGTGAGTTAGACCAAATCGAGCAAGCGCTTGAGGGGGCCGTTAATGTACTCGCTCCCCAAGGACGTTTGTCGGTTATCAGCTTTCATTCTTTAGAAGACCGTCTCGTTAAACGCTTTATTCGTCGCCATAGTCAAGGCGAGCAAGTGCCATACGGCTTGCCTATCACTGAAGAACAAATCAATAAGTCGCGTAAATTACGTGCCGTAGGCAAAGCAGTTATGCCATCTGACGAAGAAATCGAACGCAATGCCAGAGCGCGCAGCTCAGTGTTACGCATTGCTGAGCGTTTAGATTACTAAGGGGCACACTGTGAGTAAGCCCTCAATTAATCTGCCACAAATCGTATTGCACGATTTATGGCTGCACAAATGGATATTGTTATTAGCACTACTCGTGCTCTGCAATGCGGTCGCTGTTGTCTATGGTAGCCATACGACTCGTCAACTAACGACCCAGTGGGATCAGCTGCTGCAGGAGCGCGACAGATTAGATATTGAATGGCGTAATTTATTATTAGAAGAGCAATCGCAGACCGAACATAGTCGCATTACGCGTATTGCCTCAAAGGAACTCAACATGAGTCGTCCATTACCCAGCGAAGAAGTTGTGGTAAAGGTGCCGTGAATATAGGGAAGATATGATTAGGCAAGCGAAAACTAAACGGGCAAGCAAACCGCAAAAACCACAACAGATCCATTGGCGTTTATACGTGGTGGTGGGGTTTGTGTGTGCGTTATTTTGTAGCCTAGTGGGACGCGCAGCTTACATTCAAATTATTGAACCTGACAAATTACGCCATGAAAGTGATATGCGTACCTTGCGCACTACCAGCCGTGAGGTGCAGCGCGGTTTGATTACCGACCGCAATGGCGACATGCTAGCGGTAAGTGTGCCTGTGCGTGCTGTCTGGGCTGACCCTAAACAAGTCAATGATAACAACGGTTTTGCGGATATGCGCCGTTGGCAAGCTTTAGCCGATGTGCTGCACGAACCTGTTGAAGATGTTCTTGATCGTGTACGCAGTAATCCCACTAAGCGTTTTACCTACTTAAAACGCCAAATTACTCCCGCTGTGGCAGATTACATCACTCAACTTAAGTTACCTGGTGTATTCCTTAAATCTGAATCCCGTCGTTATTATCCCGGTGGTGAAATTACCGCTCAGCTTATTGGCATCACTAACATCGATGACGTGGGGATTGAAGGTGTTGAAAATGCTTATAACAGTTGGCTAACAGGTACGCCTTCTAAGCAAAAGGTGCGTAAATCACGCGATGGCCATGTGGTTGAACGCCTTGATATTATACAAGAAGGTGAAAGCCCCAACGATCTTGTGCTGAGTATTGACCACCGCATTCAGCAGCTTGCATACCGTGAGCTAAAACGCACTACCGAGATGAACCAAGCAACCTCTGGTTCAATCGTTGTGCTCGATGTTCACACTGGCGAAGTTTTGGCGATGGTGAATACGCCTTCATACAATCCTAATGCGCGCGACAACCTACAAACTTTCAGAATGCGTAACCGCGCCATGACAGATACCTTCGAGCCGGGATCAACCATTAAGCCATTTGTGGTAGCTGCTGCGCTTGAAGCTGGCACGGTAAAATCAACCGATATAATTGCAACGTCTCCAGGTTGGATGCGTTTAGGCGGCCGCCAAGTGCGCGACCCTGCAAATTATGGCGATATGAGCTTGGCGCGTATTTTGGCTAAATCTAGTAACGTTGGAATTAGTAAATTAGCTTTATCCATTCCCGTACAGCAGTTACTCGGCACATATCAATCGATGGGACTGGGCAGCTTTTCTGGCATAAACCTTACCGGTGAAAGCGCTGGTGTGATTCAAGACCGCCACCGTTGGTCAGACTTTGAGCGAGCCACTCTGTCTTTTGGTTATGGCTTAACTGCGACCACACTGCAACTTGCACGTATGTATGCCACCTTGGGTAATGGTGGCACTTTATATCCAATTTCAATAATGAAACTGAAAAAGCCCCCCGTAGGCGAGCAAGTTATTTCACCAAGTGTGGCTCACGATGTGATGCAGATGATGGTAAGTGTGACGGAAAAAGGCGGTACAGGCACTTTAGCGCATATTGATGGATATCCAGTTGCAGGCAAGTCTGGCACGAGTCGTAAGGCGGTTGCTGGCGGTTATGGCGATGATTATGTGGCTTTATTTGCCGGTATTGCCCCCGCGAATAATCCAAGGTTAGCGATAGTAGTGGTCGTGAACGAGCCTAAGGGCGATCTGTATTATGGTGGTTCTGTTGCGGGGCCAGCATTTGCCAAAGTGATGTCAGGCGCACTGCAAATGTTAAACGTTGAGCCCATTACCGATAAAGAACAAGTGCAATTGGCGGGTATTGCTGCTGGGAGAGCAGAATGATGTTATTACGAGATCTGCTCGCGCCTTGGCTGCATTATGCCGGCGCACAGTTCATCAACGATTTGACCTTAGATAGCCGCGCAATACGTCGCGGCGATGTGTTTTTGGCGTTGCCAGGACATAAGGTCGATGGCAGACAATTTATTGAAAAAGCCCTGGAGTTAGGTGTGGCAGCCGTATTGGTCCACACGGATGATGCTGACCAGCATGGCAAAGTGTTGCTGCGCGAACCAATACAGCAAAGCGATAACGTTGAGCAAGGCGTGCAGATGTATTTCTTTCAGCTAAATCGTCAGGTGTCGGCAATCGCGGCCCAGCGTTACCCCTTAGCGCACAAGTCAGCCGCGACGCCATCACTTGGGATTATTGGCATTACTGGCACCAATGGTAAAACCTCAACAAGCCAGCTGATTGCACAGCTAACAACCTTGCTCGGCCGTAAAGCCGCCGTTATGGGTACCCTTGGTAATGGTCTCTGGGGTGAATTAGTCGATAGCGGCAATACTACCGCCGATGCAATTACCTTAATGCGTCAACTGCAAGAGTTTGAGGCTCAAGGCGCGAGTGTTTGCGCTATGGAGGTATCGAGCCACGGTTTAGTACAAGGCCGCGTCGATGCCGTCCCATTCGATGTTGCCGTATTTACTAATCTGACGCGCGATCACCTCGATTACCACGGCGATATGGAAAGCTATGCCGCCGCTAAGCAAAGCCTATTTCGTTTCAGCAGCTTAGGTCACGGTTTGTTGAATATTGACGATGCAGTTGGTGCGTCTTGGTTGACTGAACTTAAACACATTCCAGCCCAATTGTGGGGCTTTAGTATTGAAGGTAATCAAGCTGCGGCTTTTTATACCCAAAATGCCAAGTTTGACGATCAAGGCGTTAATGCAACCTTAGTGTGGCCCGAGGGCGAGACTCAAATTCAGTCACCACTACTTGGTGCTTTTAACCTATCAAATTTACTCGCGGCGCTATCGGCCTTATATCTGCAAGGTTTTGATATGAAAGCGTTAGCCGAGCAAGTGCAATACCTAACACCCGTAGCGGGTCGTATGGAGCGTTTCACTACAGTGGATAACATCACCTTAGTGGTCGATTATGCTCATACACCCGATGCCATTGAACAAGCCTTAAATGCGCTACGCCGTCATTGTGCGGGTGATTTATGGTGCGTATTTGGTTGCGGTGGTGACCGAGATAAGGGCAAGCGTCCTTTGATGGGCAGAGCGGCTGAGCAATTTGCTGATCGCATTATGATCACCAGTGACAATGCGCGCAGTGAAGATCCTGCACAAATTATTACCGATATTATCCAAGGGCTTATTCATCCTCAGCAAGCGTTGACTCAGGTTGACCGTATCACAGCGATTAAAGACGTGGTGGCACTGGCTAAATCTGGCGATGTTATTTTGCTGGCGGGTAAAGGACACGAAACTTACCAAGAGGCGGCAGGTGTGCGTCATGACTATGATGAGCGCGCTCTGGCACGTCAATTATCGGAGCAATCAAGATGATCCCTCTTTCTCTCGAGACACTAAGTCAACACTTAAGTGCGTATCGAGTTGGTGACGATGTCACTATTGAAGATTTAAGCAGCGATAGCCGCAAAGTCGGCGCTGCAACCCTGTTTGTTGCCCTAAAGGGTGAGCGTTTTGACGGCCATGATTTTGCCGCTACGGCAATTGAGAATGGCGCCGCGGCGTTAATGGTCGAGCGCGAGTTAGCCTTTGATATTCCACAGTTGATCGTGGCTGATTGCCAAAAGGCTATGGGTGCGATTGGCGCCTATGTGCGCGATCAAATCAATCCGATTTGTGTGGCTTTAACCGGTTCAAACGGCAAGACCAGCGTAAAAGAAATGATCGCGACCATTTTGTCGGCGAAGCATCAAGTATTGTATACCGCCGGCAACTTTAATAATGAAATCGGTGTGCCCTTAACGTTATTACGCTTAACGCCAGCGGATGAAATTGGTGTGTTTGAGCTCGGAGCGAATCATAAGGGAGAAATTGATTACACCTCGGGGCTTGTGCGGCCAAATGTTGCACTGGTTAATAACGTTGGCAGTGCTCATTTAGAAGGTTTTGGATCGCAAGCGGGTGTCGCGCAGGCCAAGTCAGAAATATTTAATCACTTACAAGCCGATGGCACTGCCATTATTAACGCCGATGATGCTTTCGCCGATGTGATGAGCGTAAAAGCGAGACAATATAAGCAGTTAAGTTTCTCTCAGCAAGATGGTGCGGCTAAACGGCATATTGATGTGATTGCAACAGGCCATAAAGCTAATGGAGAAGGTTGCTATCGTTTTATGCTCAATTACTCAGGTGAATCTTGCCAAGTGGTGCTCCCGCTGGCTGGACGTCATCAGGTGAGTAATGCGCTTGCTGCTGCAAGTGTATGTATTGCATTGGGATTAAGTTTGGCAGAAATATCAGAAGGCTTAAGCCAGTTAACGCCTGTTAAGGGACGAATGCAGCCAAGCCAATTGGGGCGGGTACGCCTAATCGATGATAGCTATAACGCAAATCCTGTTTCTGTGGGTGCCGCCATTGCTTGGTTAAAGGAAATTTCTGAAAATCGCTGTTTGGTACTGGGAGATTTGGGCGAATTAGGCGACAATGCGCCCCTTTTGCACGCTGAGTTGGGGCAACTGGCCAAACAACAGGGGATTGATGCCTTGTTTTGTACCGGAATCTTAAGCCAGCACACGAGCCAAGCTTTCGGTGCGGAGCACTATGACAGCGTGGCAACGTTAGTCGAAAAACTCATAAAGCATATCAACCAGTTGCCGGGACAGGTAACGGTTCTCGTTAAAGGTTCACGTAGCGCCGCCATGGAGCGGGTCGTGGATGGCCTAACAATAGCCTTTGGGCGTGGGGAGTTAGTGTAAATGCTAGTATATCTGGCGGAGTATTTAACCCGTTTTTACACCGGGTTTAACGTGTTTTCCTATGTGACATTTCGAGCCATTTTGGGCTTATTAACTGCATTGATTTTCAGTCTATGGTGGGGGCCTAAAATGATCGAGCGTCTGCAATTACTGCAGATTGGTCAGATTGTACGTAACGACGGTCCCGAATCTCATTTTAGTAAGCGTGGCACGCCGACTATGGGTGGTTTACTGATATTAGCGGCAATCTTTATCAGCGTATTGTTGTGGGGTGACCTCGGTAGCCGTTATGTGTGGGTGATGTTATTTGTGCTCGCCAGTTTCGGTTTGATCGGCTTTATCGACGATTATCGTAAAGTGGTACGTAAAGATACTAAAGGTTTGATCGCACGCTGGAAGTACATTCTGCAATCTTTAGCTGCGCTATTAATTGCTTTTTTCCTGTATGTCACAGCGGCAAACCCAGGTGAAACCCAGCTAGTTGTGCCTTTCTTTAAAGACGTGATGCCGCAACTCGGCGGCGTGTTTATCGTACTGGCCTATTTCACTATTGTGGGTTCAAGTAACGCAGTCAACTTGACTGATGGCCTAGACGGTTTGGCGATTATGCCGACTGTGATGGTGGCTGCGGCGTTTGCCTTGATTGCATATTTATCGGGTCACGCCCAGTTTGCCAATTACTTACATATTCCACACTTGCCAGGTTCTGGTGAGTTAGTAATTGTCTGTACGGCGATTGTGGGTGCTGGCTTAGGCTTTTTGTGGTTCAACACTTACCCCGCGCAAGTCTTTATGGGTGATGTGGGTTCACTGTCTTTAGGCGCGGCACTTGGTACTATCGCTGTACTCGTACGCCAAGAGATTTTGTTAGTGATTATGGGCGGCGTATTTGTGATGGAAACTCTGTCGGTGATCCTGCAAGTGGGTTCGTACAAGTTACGCGGTCAACGTATTTTTCGTATGGCGCCAATACACCATCACTATGAATTAAAGGGCTGGCCTGAACCGCGAGTTATTGTACGTTTTTGGATTATCTCGATATTCCTCGTTTTACTTGGCTTAGCCACGTTGAAGTTAAGGTAGCAGAATATGCAAAATCAGTATTCACATATAGTGTTAGGTTTAGGGGCGACGGGTTTGTCTGTCGTGCGCTATTTATGTGGAAAGGGCATTACACCACTGGTAATGGACAGCCGCAGGCAGCCTCCTGGTGCTGAGACGCTCTTAACATCTTTTCCTGATGTGAA
The DNA here is from genome assembly GCF_900156405.1 of Shewanella morhuae. Lineage (GTDB taxonomy): Bacteria > Pseudomonadota > Gammaproteobacteria > Enterobacterales > Shewanellaceae > Shewanella > Shewanella morhuae. The sequence goes on along the minus strand of NZ_FTNN01000003.1, from coordinate 14,291 downwards.
ACTGATTTCTGGCGGATTTGATTGCCGTTATTTAGTGCAGGCAAGCCAAATTATTATTAGCCCTGGTATTGCCATGTATACCCCTGAAGTACGTGTTGCTTTGGATATGGGTATCGAAGTGATTGGCGATATCGAGCTATTTGCCCGAGAAATTGCTGACCGTACACCTTGTGTTATCGGTATTACTGGTTCTAACGGTAAATCGACCGTCACGACATTAGTCGGCGAGATGGCAAGAGAGGCTGGTATTGCCGTTGCCGTCGGTGGGAATATTGGTTTGCCAGCGCTGGATTTATTGCATGAAAATGCAGACTTATTCGTACTCGAATTATCGAGCTTTCAGCTAGAAACGACTCATAGCCTTAAATGTGTGGCGGCAACCTGTTTAAACATCAGTGAAGATCACATGGACAGATATAGCGATTTAGCCGCCTACCGCGCGGCTAAATTACGTCTATATCAGCAGAGCCGTGCAGTGTTATTTAATCGTGATGATAAGCTAACCATACCGCCAGAGCCTATGAACCAAAATAGTTTCGGCTTAGCTGCGCCTGAGTGTGACGAATGGGGTATTAGCGATGGCAAAATTTGTCATGGCAGTAGTGAAATAGTACCAATAGCTGAAGTTTCATTACTTGGCAGCCATAACCACGCAAATCTGATTGCCGCTATGGCGTTGGTCGATTTTGTTGATGTGAGTAAACAAGTCATGGCCGAGGTGGCGCGTACTTTTACTGGGCTATCCCATCGCTGCGAAGTGGTGGCAATAAAGAATGGCATTACCTATGTCAATGACTCTAAGGCAACCAATGTCGGTGCTACGGTAGCGGCTATTGATGGCTTAAGTGATCACTTAGGCGATATTATTTTAATTGCGGGTGGTGATGGTAAAGGTGCTGATTTTACGCCTTTAACTGCCGCTTTAGCTAAGGTAACGCATCTTATTACTTTGGGTCGTGATGGTAACAAAATAGCGGCATTAAAAGCCGGAGCTATCAAAGTGGACTCTATGGCTGGTGCGGTTTCGAAGGCAACGGAGTTAGCGACCTCTGGCGATATTGTTTTATTATCGCCTGCCTGTGCCAGTTTAGATATGTACAGTAACTTCATGGCTCGAGGTGATGATTTCCGTGGCCTTGTGGAGCAACTCAATGGCGAGTGAGGTAAGGCAACTTAACCTCTTGGGACGTTTACGTTTAGCGATACCCAATTGGCAACGTGATACCGAAGTGCCGGGCGTGCAATTATACGACCGCGCTTTACTCACTGCGGTGTTGTCTTTGATTGGTTTTGGTTTTGTGATGGTAATGTCAGCCTCTATGCCAGAGGCGCAAACGCTCACGGGAAACCCGTTTTATTTTATGACTCGTCATATGGGTTATTTAGTCGGTTGCTTAGTGATTGCTGGATTTGTGCTTAGAGTTGAAATGCAAACTTGGCAGCGCTGGAGCCCAATGCTGTTATTAGTTGTTGGCTTGATGTTGTTAGCAGTTTTAGTGGTCGGTACTACAGTAAACGGCGCAACGCGCTGGCTATCCCTTGGGCCTATTCGTATCCAAGTGGCTGAAGTGGCTAAGTTTGCCTTTGCTATTTATATGGCTGGTTATTTAGTACGTCGTCATCAAGAAGTGCGTGAAAACGCGAAAGGTTTCTATAAACCCATTGCAGTATTCGCTATTTATGCCGTGTTGATTTTGATGCAGCCAGACTTAGGAACTGTGGTGGTATTGTTTGTTGGCACTGTGGGTTTATTGTTTTTGGCCGGTGCACGTTTGCTCGACTTTTTTGCTTTGATTTTTGCTGGTGTGTTAGCGTTTGTTGCCTTGGTATTGTTAGAGCCTTACCGCATGCGCCGAGTAACGTCGTTTATGGATCCTTGGCAAGACCCTTTCGGTAGTGGTTATCAATTAACACAATCTCTGATGGCCTATGGCCGTGGCGACTGGCTTGGCCAAGGTTTAGGTAACAGTATTCAAAAATTAGAATACTTGCCCGAGGCTCATACCGACTTTATCTTTGCCGTTATTGGCGAAGAGTTAGGCTTTATTGGTATTATCGCCGTGTTATTCGTGTTGTTATTTGTAGCATTAAGAGCGATTCGTTTAGGTAATTTGTGCTTGGCTATGGATAAACCTTTCGAGGGTTATTTGGGTTATGCGATTGGTATTTGGGTTTGTTTTCAGACTGTCGTGAATGTCGGTGCCAGTATCGGTATGTTACCGACCAAAGGACTGACCTTGCCTTTTATCAGCTACGGTGGCAGTAGTTTATGGGTCATGACGGCAGCAACCATGATGTTGATACGCATTGATTACGAGCGGCGCATGACGTTAGTTCAGGCCGTGCAAGGGAGATTGAAGTAATGACCCCAACAGGAAAACGTATTTTAGTCATGGCAGGTGGTACGGGAGGACATGTGTTCCCGGCACTGGCAGTGGCGAAGTATTTAGCGCAGCAGGGTTGGCAAGTGCGTTGGTTAGGCACGGCTGATCGCATGGAGGCGCGTTTAGTCCCTCAATATGGATTTGATATTGATTTTATTGATATCAAAGGTGTGCGCGGTAATGGTTTACTCCGTAAGCTTGCCGCACCCTTTAAAGTGGTACGCTCAATATTGCAGGCTAAGGCCGTGATTGCGGAGTTTAAACCTGATGTAGTGCTTGGCATGGGCGGATTCGCCAGTGGTCCTGGTGGCGTGGCTGCAAGATTGGCCGGTATTCCGTTGGTGTTGCATGAGCAAAACGCCATTCCAGGCATGACTAACAAATTGCTGTCGCGCATTGCGACGCAAGTGTTATGTGCCTTTAAAAATACCTTTACCACAGTGAAAGCTAAGGTTGTAGGCAACCCGATTCGCCAAGAGTTGATTGCCTTAGGTGCGCAGCCTAAACCAGAGGCTGATGAAGCTTTAAAAGTGCTGGTTGTTGGCGGCAGCCTTGGGGCTAAGATATTTAACGATCTTATGCCAGAGGTAGTTGCGATACTGAGCCATCGGCAGTCGGTTACAGTGTGGCACCAAGTAGGTAAGGATAACCTCGCTAGTGTCAAAGCCACTTATCAACAACAAGGCCAAGATGGCGGCGTGAATATCGCTGAGTTTATTGATGATATGGAAGCCGCGTATCGTTGGGCTGATGTGGTATTGTGCCGAGCTGGCGCGCTGACGGTCTCTGAGTTAGCGGCGGTAGGACTACCGAGTATTCTGGTGCCTTATCCCCATGCGGTGGATGATCATCAAACACGTAACGCACAAGTATTGGTTGAGGCTGGTGCGGCTTTCCTATTGCCACAGGCCATCTTGGACGTGAATATACTGGCGAGTAAATTACAGTTGCTGGCCAATGACAGAACAGAATTAGCCCGTATGGGCCAAAGAGCGAGAGATGTTGCGGTACTGGATGCGACTGAACAAGTTGCCGCAGTGTGCATCAGCCTTGCTGAGAAAGGATAAGCATGACTAAGACAGAAAGATACGCACAACTGAGAAGCATGATCCCAGAAATGCGCCGTATTAAGCGTATTCACTTCGTCGGTATTGGCGGCGCGGGCATGGGCGGTATTGCCGAAGTATTAGTAAATGAAGGCTATCAGGTGAGCGGGTCGGATATCGCGCAAAATGCGGTGACTGACAGATTGTGTTTACTCGGTGCCAAGATCCAAATTGGCCATGCCGCTGAAAACGTACAGCAAGTTGATGTCGTCGTCGTTTCAACGGCGATTAATCTGGAAAACCCAGAAATCATCGCGGCTAAAGAATTACGCGTGCCTATTGTTCGCCGCGCTGAGATGTTGGCCGAGTTAATGCGTTATCGCCATGGTGTGGCGATCGCGGGCACTCACGGTAAAACGACCACAACCAGTCTTATCGCCAGTGTGTACGCTCAAGCAGAGCGGGATCCTACCTTTGTGATTGGTGGCTTGCTCAATAGTGCGGGAACCAATGCAAGGTTAGGCACTAGCCGTTACTTGATCGCCGAAGCCGATGAGAGCGATGCCAGCTTCTTACATTTGCAGCCTATGGTCAGTGTGGTGACAAACATTGAAGCCGATCATATGGATACCTATGGTGGCGATTTTGAAAAATTAAAATCTACCTTTGTGGATTTTCTGCATAATTTGCCGTTTTACGGTGTTGCTGTGGTGTGTATCGACGATGCTGTAGTGCGTGAAATCATGCCACGTATTGGCCGTAAACACGTGACCTATGGTTTTAGTGACGATGCGGATGTGCAAGCGCTGAATTTCAGCCAGAAAGGGCATCAGTGCAGTTTTACGGTGAGGCGTAAAGGTAAAGAAGATCTTGATCTGGTATTAAATTTACCGGGTCAACATAACGTGCTCAATGCCTTAGCTGCGATTGCGGTCGCGACCGAAGATGAAATCGATGATAGCGCGATGATTCAGGCGCTAGTGGAGTTTCAAGGTATAGGTCGTCGTTTCCAGCATTTAGGTAAGTTTGCCACGCCAAAGGGTGAAGTTATGTTGGTTGATGATTATGGCCATCACCCCAGTGAAGTTGCTGCGACGATTAAAGCGGCCCGTGCGGGTTGGCCTGACAAACGTTTGGTCATGGCATATCAGCCGCACAGGTACACTCGTACTCGTGATTTGTACGAAGATTTTGTTGAAGTGTTATCGCAAGTTGATTGCCTGCTGTTACTCGATGTTTATAGTGCGGGTGAAACGCCTATTACGGGGGCCGATGGCCGAGCCTTATGTCGCTCAATTCGGCTGCGCGGTCAGTTAGATCCGATTTTTATTGCCAGCCCAGATCAACTCGCCGAAGTGTTGCCTGATGTATTGCAAGAAGGCGATTTATTACTCACTCAAGGAGCAGGTAATATTGGCGCCCTATCGCGACAATTAGCTTCCACAGAGTTAGGTTTTGCTGTTATAGAGTTACCCGCACAAGCGAGCTAAGTATTGGTGGTGGTTCTGTTAGAAAAGGAAATTTTGACCAAAGGATTTTGGTCTATATAATGGCCAGTTTTTTGTGGTTTTTCATGGGTGTCGTTAAAGGTGGAATGAAGCGTGTCTTGGAGTGATAAGCGGCGGCACTGGCGGGCAAAAATGTCACGGGTTAATTGGTATCTGTGGAGTGGAGCTGGCTTTTTATTCTTCATCGTGGCCAGTTTTTTGTTTGGTGGTTATCAGTTACATAAATTTTTAAATGATGCTACCACCTTGCCAATTGAGGCGGTTGCCATCAAAGGTGAGCGGGCTTACACCTCAGATAAAGATATTCAGATTGCATTACAGGATTTGATGCAACGGAGTTTTTTTAGTGCTGACATCACCTTAGTGCAACAAGCATTAGAAGCCTTACCTTGGGTATATCGCGCATCGGTAAGACGTGAGTGGCCAGCGAAGCTCAGGGTATATTTGCAAGAACAGCAACCGGCGGCTCGTTGGAATAGCACCTCGTGGTTGAATGTACACGGTGATGTTTTTGATGCGCCAGCGCATCCGGGACTTGAGCATTTACCACAGTTATCTGGACCAGATGATATGGGGCTTGAGGTATTGACAGTCTATGCACAAGTCAATTCTCTATTAAAGATTAATGGTTTTACCTTAGCGAGTTTGAATTTATCGCCACGACATGCGTGGCACGCGACCCTAGCAAACGGCATTGTTTTAGATCTAGGTCGAGAAGATAAAATTGCACGGATACAGCGATTTATTACTGTTTATCCGGTGTTGGCAAAACAAGACAAAACTGTTGCCAGAGTTGATTTACGCTACGACACAGGGTTGGCCGTAGGCTGGGGCGATGGACAAACAAGAGAGCCGATAATTAATGATCAAAAACCAAGATAGAAACCTTATCGTCGGGTTAGACATAGGCACCTCTAAGGTCGCAGTGATCATAGGCGAAGTGCTGCCCGATGGTGAAATCAGCATAGTCGGCCTTGGCAACCATCCCTCAAGGGGCATGGATAAAGGTGGCGTGAACGATTTAGATTCGATAGTTCGTAGTGTGCAACGTGCGCTCGATCAAGCTGAATTAATGGCAGATTGCCAAGTCGCATCAGTTTATTTGAGCATTTCAGGTAAACACATCGCCTGCCAAAACGAAAATGGCATGGTATCGATCAACGATGAAGAAGTGACACAGGAAGATGTCGATAACGTAATCCATACGGCTCGCTCGGTGAAAATCCCGACCGAACGTCGCATTTTACACGTGCTACCGCAGGAATATGCTATCGATGTGCAAGACGGTATTCGTAGCCCAATCGGTATGTCTGGTATGCGGATGGAAGCCAAGGTGCATATAGTGACCTGCGCCAATGATATGGCGAAGAACATCACTAAGAGCGTCGAACGTTGTGGTTTAAAAGTCGATGATTTAGTGTTCTCGGGGATTGCTTCGGCCGATGCCGTGCTGACCTTCGATGAGAAAGACTTAGGTGTGTGCATCGTTGATATTGGCGGTGGCACCACGGATATTGCGGTATACACTAACGGCGCCTTGCGGCATTGTGCCGTAGTACCAGTTGCTGGCAACCAAGTGACGAATGATATTGCGAAAATTTTCCGCACGCCATCGTCACATGCCGAACAAATTAAAGTGCAATTCGCCTGTGCGCGTAGCTCCATGGTGAGCCGCGAAGATAGCATCGAAGTGCCATCGGTAGGTGGTCGTCCATCGCGCAGCATGTCACGTCACACGCTCGCTGAAGTGGTAGAGCCAAGATACCAAGAGCTGTTTGAGTTAGTGCTCAAAGAATTAAAAGACAGTGGATTAGAAGATCAAATCGCCGCAGGTATTGTGCTCACAGGTGGCACAGCGTCGATACAAGGTGTGGTTGATATTGCGGAAGCGACATTCGGCATGCCAGTTCGCGTAGCGTCACCGCTACCGATCAAAGGGTTATATGAATACGTGGACCAGTCTATTTACTCCACTGGAGTTGGACTGCTTCATTACGGTGCTAGACGGGTGATCGAACGTCAGTTCGAGCGTCCTGAGCGCCAAGGGGTAACTAGCGCTTGGAATCGGGTCCAAAGTTGGTTTAAGGGCGAATTTTAATTTTCATAACGCAGGCAACACGGAGATCAGACAGTGTTTGAGATCATGGATACTCACTCAGACGACGCGGTGATTAAAGTCATCGGCGTTGGCGGCGGCGGCGGTAACGCTGTCGAACATATGGTCAAACACAACATTGAAGGTGTTGAGTTTATCGTTACCAATACAGACGCTCAGGCCCTGAGAAAATCAGGTGCTGGATCAACGATTCAATTAGGACGTGATGTTACTAAGGGTCTCGGAGCAGGGGCAAACCCAGATGTGGGTCGTGCAGCAGCAGAAGAAGACCGCGAAAATATTCGTGCGGCGATCAAGGGCTCTGACATGATCTTTATCGCAGCCGGAATGGGCGGTGGTACAGGTACAGGCGCAGCACCCGTTGTGGCTCAGATTGCTCGCGAAGAAGGTATTCTGACCGTTGCAGTCGTGACTAAGCCTTTCCCATTTGAAGGGAAAAAACGCATGGTTTATGCCGAGCAAGGTATTGCTGAGCTGGCTAAGCATGTGGATTCGTTAATTACGATCCCAAATGAAAAGTTATTAAAAGTATTGGGCCGTGGTACTTCATTGCTTGATGCGTTTGCCGCAGCAAATAATGTGTTACTTGGTGCTGTACAAGGTATTGCCGAGCTTATCACTCGCCCTGGCCTGATTAACGTCGACTTCGCCGATGTGAAGACCGTGATGTCTGAAATGGGTAATGCCATGATGGGTACAGGTGTTGCTCGTGGTGAAGATCGTGCTGAAGAAGCGGCCGAAGCGGCTGTTGCCAGCCCGTTATTAGAAGACATCGACTTAGCCGGTGCACGTGGGGTGTTAGTAAACATCACTGCGGGTATGGACATGAGTATCGAAGAATTCGAAACCGTGGGTAATCACGTTAAAGCTTACGCCTCTGACAATGCGACTGTAGTTGTTGGTGCAGTCATCGACCCTGAAATGAGTGATGAGCTGCGTGTAACGGTTGTTGCGACCGGTATTGGTGCTGAAAAACGTCCTGATATCCAGTTGGTTTCTAAACCGGCACCTCGCCCAGAGCCTACACCAGTTGTCGTTGAACCAAAAGTTGAAGCCTATGTCGAAGAAGCAGTACATGTAAATTATGCTGCGCCAAAAGGCAACGTCGTACCTGCGGCGCAACCTGTATCTACGCCTGCGCCGTCGACAAAGCATGAGTTGGATTATCTTGATATTCCAGCATTTTTGCGCAAACAAGCCGACTAATGTTAGTGCTTGAGCTCAGCATAATTGTGCGGTGTTGTTCAGTTTAGACAATGCCACAACAATGCTGAATTTGTGTGAAATAATAAAATGATGTTATTATGTGGTACCAGTGCGGCTATTTAGTCGCCGCTGAGTGTAAAAATATTAGGTTTAATAATTGAAATTTAAACGGGTAACTGAATGATATTTCAAAGAACTGTTCAAAAAATGGTGAAAACAACTGGTGTCGGATTGCATTCTGGCAACAAGGTCACTTTGAGCATTATGCCCGCGCCCGTTAATTCAGGGATCGTACTCGTGCGCACCGATTTGAGTCCTGCTGTTGCTATTCCAGCGAAGGCGGAACAAGTTCGTGAAACCACAATGTGTACGGCACTTGTCAATGACGACGGTATTCGAATTTCGACTATTGAGCATTTATTTGCAGCACTTGCGGGTTTAGGCATAGATAACGCTGTAATCGAAGTGGACGCGCCTGAAATTCCGATAATGGATGGTAGTGCGAGCCCATTCGTCTTCTTATTGCAGTCTGCTGGTATTAAAGAGCAGGCAGCGCCTAAGAAGTATTTAAAGATTAAACGCCCTGTGCGTGTTGAAGATGGCGACAAATGGGCTGAGTTAAAGCCGTTTAAAGGTTTTAGAGTTAATTTTAAAATTGACTTTGCACATCCTGAAATTGCTCGTAGTCAACAGCATGTGGTGATGGATTTTTCAACATCCGCTTTCGTAAAAGATATCAGCCGTGCTCGTACGTTCGGGTTTATGCGAGATATCGAATATTTACGAGCCAACAATCTAGCGTTGGGCGGTAGCATGGAAAACGCAGTTGTACTTGATGAATATCGCGTCCTTAATCCCGACGGCCTGCGTTATGAGGATGAGTTTGTTAAGCACAAAATTTTAGATGCGTTTGGTGACTTATATGTGGCTGGACACGCTATCTTGGGTGAGTTTACGGCATATAAAACCGGCCATGCACTGAATAACCAATTAGTGCGTGCTTTATTAGCGCAGCAAGATGCGTGGGAGTTGGTCAGCTTTGAAAAAGAAGCCGATGTCCCTGTTAGCTTTACGGTACCTGGTGGCGCTGTATTTGCTTAAAAAAATGCTGAAGTTATTTATTACGGCTGGCCAATGAGGCCAGCCGTTTTAGTTTTTCACCCAATGAGCCACCAATATTTTCTGCTAATGCAGTAATATGTTCCGCAGACTCCATGCTTAATTCTTTATGTCCCTGTTTAGGCTTTGCGTCATACATTGCTAATCTTGGGTTGACTTTAACCTCAATTGCGGTAAGGATTGGGAGCGTTTCTGCTTGGAGCTGCGTGAGTAGCTTAGGCTTTTGGAAATTAATTCGTGCAGCCCAGGCCGCCGAAGTCGTTTCAATCACAAGAACACCCTGACGGAAATTAGCGACTTTTAGTTGCTCCGCAACAGGACCTGCAATAATCTGCTTCACATGCTGATCCAGATACAACAGTAGTTCCGCTTTCTCAGCAAGATCGGGTAACTTTCCCGATTGGTGCAGTAATTTGCTGAGATCTTGAGGGGGCTTTTTCATATGATAATAAGATGGCTGAATTAGGCTATGAGTGTAACAGTATTTATTCAAGGTCGGAATGGCGTCACACGCTGGCAGCCCAGTAAACGCTGGTTGCTACTTCCAATGCTATTGTTGGCGACGGGATCGGGTGTTTATCAATACAGTTCTGCTCTATTTCAAGATCAGCAGGCCAGTGTCGATAATGATCGTCTTGTACGCGAGCAACAGAAAAAACAAGTCTTAGAGCTAAAAAGTGCTACAGAGTCACAGCTAACCATGTTAGTAACTCACGTTGCACGTATGCAAGCTAAGATCACCCGTCTCGAAGCTTTAGGTCAACAGGTCGCCCAGCAAAATAAACTAGATGAAGATTTTGATTTTTCATCTGAAGTTGGTGTCGGTGGTTTGAGTGAGTTAGGCACTAATATCGAGCTCGGACAGCTTATCGTCGATATGGATAAGCTCGCATCACGCATTGACAATAATAATGTTCAGCTTTCACTCCTTGAAACCGTATCATTTAACCACCATATAGATGATGAACGTTATATATCAGGTGTCCCACTCGATAAAGGTTGGTTATCATCATCCTACGGATTACGTAATGATCCTTTTAACGGTCGCAGGACTGTACATAAAGGGATTGATTTCACCGGGCGAGAAGGGGCTAAAGTGATTGCAACTGCAGCAGGCGTAGTCACCTTTGCCGGTAATATGTTCGGTTATGGCGAGTTGGTTGAAATTGACCATGGTAACGGTTTACATACGCGTTACGGCCATAATAAAGCTTTGTCAGTGACTGTAGGTGATGTGGTCGCAAAAGGCGATGCTATCGCTAGTATGGGAAGCACGGGGCGCTCAACTGGGGCTCATGTGCATTATGAAGTGTTGCGCGACGGACAACAAATAGATCCACAAAAATTTGTCTATCGTAAAGCAAGTTAATTGAAACATTGGCTTCTAGTTCCCATCATGGACTTGGCCTACAGAAAATAAGTGATTCAGATGTTTGGTAAATTACTGACAAAAGTATTTGGTAGTCGCAACGACCGCACTCTTAAAGGGCTTCAAAAGATCGTTATTAGTATTAACGCATTGGAAGCTGATTATGAAAAATTAACCGATGAAGCATTAAAAGCAAAAACCGCTGAATTCCGTGAGCGTTTAGCTGCGGGTGCTACATTAGATAGCATCATGGCTGAAGCGTTTGCTACAGTGCGTGAAGCGTCTAAGCGTGTATTTGAGATGCGCCATTTCGATGTGCAATTACTCGGCGGTATGGTACTTGATAGTAATCGTATTGCGGAAATGCGCACGGGTGAAGGTAAAACATTAACGGCGACTTTACCGGCTTATTTAAACGCATTGACAGGTAAAGGTGTTCACGTCATTACTGTGAACGATTATCTGGCACGTCGTGATGCCGAGAATAACCGCCCTCTGTTTGAGTTCCTCGGTTTAACCGTGGGTATCAACGTGGCTGGCCTTGGTCAGCACGAAAAGAAAGCCGCTTATAACGCCGATATCACTTACGGTACCAACAACGAGTTTGGTTTCGATTATTTGCGCGATAACATGGCGTTTTCACCGCAAGAACGCGTGCAACGCCCATTGCACTACGCCCTTATCGATGAAGTGGATTCAATCTTAATTGACGAAGCGCGCACACCACTGATTATTTCCGGTGCAGCTGAAGATAGCTCTGAGCTTTATATCAAGATCAATACACTGATCCCAAATCTTATCCGTCAAGATAAAGAAGACACGGAAGAGTTTGTGGGTGAAGGCGACTACAGCATCGATGAAAAAGCCAAACAAGTGCATTTCACCGAACGCGGTCAAGAAAAAGTAGAAAACCTATTAATCGAGCGCGGCATGTTAGCTGAAGGCGATTCTCTCTATTCTGCTGCTAATATTTCACTATTACACCATGTTAATGCTGCACTGCGTGCGCATACGCTGTTTGAGCGTGATGTAGATTACATCGTACAAGACAACGAAGTCATCATAGTCGATGAGCATACGGGTCGTACTATGCCAGGTCGTCGTTGGTCAGAGGGCTTACATCAAGCTGTTGAAGCCAAAGAAGGCGTGCACATTCAAAACGAAAATCAAACATTGGCGTCGATTACTTTCCAGAACTACTTCCGTCAATACGAGAAGCTGGCCGGTATGACAGGTACTGCTGATACTGAAGCGTTCGAATTCCAACACATCTATGGATTAGACACCGTTGTAGTACCGACAAACCGTCCAATGGTGCGTAAGGACATGGCGGATTTGGTTTATCTTACCGCTGATGAAAAATATCAAGCCATTATAAAAGATATTAAAGATTGCCGTGAACGGGGTCAGCCAGTATTGGTGGGTACTGTATCAATCGAGCAGTCTGAATTACTAGCACGCTTAATGGTGCAAGAAAATATTCCACATAAAGTACTGAACGCTAAGTTCCATGAGAAAGAAGCTGAAATTGTTGCTCAAGCAGGTCGTCTTGGTTCTGTAACCATTGCCACTAACATGGCTGGTCGTGGTACTGATATCGTGCTTGGAGGAAACTGGAATATGGAAATCGATGAGCTCGATAATCCAACTCCAGAGCAAAAGGCTAAGATTAAGGTCGATTGGCAAATTCGTCATGACGAAGTAATTACAGCCGGCGGCTTACACATTTTAGGCACTGAACGTCATGAATCACGCCGTATCGATAACCAATTGCGTGGCCGTGCCGGTCGTCAAGGCGACGCGGGTTCATCACGCTTTTACCTGTCGATGGAAGATAGCTTAATGCGTATCTTCGCCTCGGATCGTGTTTCTAGCATGATGAAAAAACTGGGTATGGAAGAGGGCGAAGCCATCGAGCATCCATGGGTGTCTCGCGCTATTGAAAACGCTCAACGTAAAGTGGAAGCACGTAACTTCGATATTCGTAAGCAATTACTTGAATTTGATGACGTAGCCAACGATCAACGTCAAGTGGTTTATGCCCAACGTAACGAATTAATGGATGCTGAGAGTATTGAAGATACTATCAAAAACATTCAAGACGATGTGATTGGTGCTGTTATCGATCAGTATATTCCACCGCAATCTGTAGAAGAACTATGGGACGCCCCTGGATTGGAGCAGCGTCTGCAGCAAGAGTTTATGCTCAAGTTACCTATCCAAGAATGGCTAGATAAAGAAGACGATCTGCATGAAGAGAGTCTACGCGAGCGTATTATTACTGCTTGGGGTGAGGCTTATAAGGCAAAAGAAGAAATGGTTGGTGCGCAAGTGCTACGTCAATTCGAAAAAGCCGTTATGCTACAAACGCTCGATGGCTTGTGGAAAGAGCACTTAGCCGCGATGGACCATCTGCGTCAAGGTATCCATTTACGTGGCTACGCACAGAAGAATCCAAAACAAGAATATAAACGTGAGTCGTTCGAGTTGTTCCAACAGTTGTTGAACACCTTGAAACACGACGTCATCAGTGTGCTGTCAAAAGTGCAAGTGCAAGCTCAGTCAGATGTGGAAGAAATGGAAGCGCGTCGTCGTGAAGAAGATGCCAAGATCCAACGTGACTACCAACATGCTGCGGCAGAGCCACTTGTTGGCGGTGGCGATGAGCATGAAGCTGTCACTGCGCAAGCACCAATGATCCGTGATGGTGACAAAGTGGGTCGTAATGATCCTTGTCCTTGTGGCTCAGGCCGTAAATACAAACAATGCCATGGCAAACTTAGTTAATCTGCATCTTACAGATTAAGCCTACTGAATAAGTAGAATAGACCGAACACTAAAGGCAACTTATCTAAGTTGCCTTTTTATTTCCTCTTTAATACAGTGCCATTTGGATTAGCTTCTAGCTCTGCTTATATCGCTAATCTGCTTAATTCTTCAATGGACTCTATTGCACTCATCTGACTAACCTCTAAAACAGCACTCTTATTAGCAGTAAATTTAACCATCAAACACCATTTTGTGGATAAGTCTGAGGATAAGTAGTGGGTATGGTGTTGCTAACTTAAACAATTGAAAAAATAACACAAATATGCAAAAAATCCCTTGCGCACTTTCTCAATCTCCCTATAATGCGCATCCACTGACACGGCGATGAGCGTAACTCAAGTTAAGCAAATCAAACTAAGTCAGTTCATCGGTTAGCAAGCTAACGATGGGTGTTGAGAAAGTTGAAAAAACTACTTGACGCACTAACGGGAATGCGTAGAATACGCAGCCCTGACCCGCTGAGAAATCAGTGTGTGGTCAACGCTCTTTAACAATTTATCAAGCAAATCTGTGTGGACACTCACAGGTGTTGAGTTAATCGAAACTGCTTAGCCTTCGGGTTGGCAGTCAAAAATTTAAATCAATGTAACAATGAGTGTTCATAGCAATATGTACAGTTTGTTTCTGCTTCCTTTATAAGGATGTGGAAACAAAAAAATCAGAATTCATTGAGCCGCTGATTGGCTTCTTATTTATAAGAAGTTGAGAAGCAAA
>NZ_FTNN01000009.1 GCF_900156405.1 Shewanella morhuae | reverse complement strand
CGTGTCTCAGTCCCAGTGTGGCTGATCATCCTCTCAGAACAGCTAGGGATCGTCGCCTTGGTGAGCCATTACCTCACCAACTAGCTAATCCCACCTAGGTTCATCCAATCGCGAAAGGCCCGAAGGTCCCCTTCTTTCCCCCGTAGGGCGTATGCGGTATTAGCAGTCGTTTCCAACTGTTATCCCCCTCGACTGGGCAGATCCCTAGGTATTACTCACCCGTCCGCCGCTCGCCGCCTCAGGAGTAAACTCCCTTGCGCTGCCGCTCGACTTGCATGTGTTAGGCCTGCCGCCAGCGTTCAATCTGAGCCATGATCAAACTCTTCAATTAAAGTTTTTTTGCTTCTCAACCTCTTATAAATAAGAAGCCAATCAGCGGCTCAATGAATTCTGATTTTTTTGTTTCCACACTCCTATAAAGGAAGCAGAAACAAACTGTACATATTGCTATGAACACTCATTGTTACATTGATTTAAATTTTTGACTGCCAACCCGAAGGCTAAGCAGTTTCGATTAACTCAACACCTGTGAGTGTCCACACAGATTTGCTTGATAAATTGTTAAAGAGCATGGTTAACCGCTTATTTAGCGTTTAACCGTTGACCCCGCTGGGTCAGTGGATGCGCATTATAGGGATGTCAGACTTTACCGCAACCCCTTTTTTTAAAATAATGGCAAAAAACGAATCGAACGCACACTTTTTAAACTAAAAGTGTGTTTAAACGGCAATATTAGCAGTCTACTGTGAATTTAGGGTAGAGATGGGATTAATCCTGTTCTAGAAATGACAAGAGTTAACCTAAGTAGCAGCTCTTTAGCCATGCTGGTTAGGTTTAACTCAGCTGTTAGCCCTAATTGGAGTCCCGTTAAAACGACTTATAAATAAATCATTCTATAATTAGTAAGTCGTAGAGTTGCTATTAACTTAGGCTTTTTAAATAAGCGGGGACATCGGCAATGCTATCGAGTACCACTGTTGCATCACTGTCATCAGCAATAACCTTACCACTGCGCACTAATATGCGTGTGGTAACGCCAGCCGCTTTCGCTGCCTGCATATCTTCGGCTTTGTCGCCAACCATGACTGAGAGAGCTAAGTCTATTTTCAGGAATTGCGCAGCATCATTGAGCATGCCCGGCTTAGGTTTACGGCAATCACAATCTATTTTATATTCCCCGATACCTTTTTCAGCATGGTGCGGACAATAATAGATCCCATCAAGCTCGACTCCTTTGTCGGCAAAGTTCCAATCCATCCACTCGGTTAAACTGTGAAATTGATCTTCTGTGTACATACCGCGGGCAATACCCGATTGATTGGTGACGACCACTAACTGGTAGCCCATTTCCTTCAAAGAGAGGCAAGATTCAAACACACCTTCGATGTATTCGAAGTCGTCCACTTGATGGACATAACCATGGTCTTTATTAATCACACCATCACGGTCTAAAAATACTGCTCGACTCACTGTATTGCTCCAAAATCACCGAAGGCGTTATCGCACTATTATTTCATTCATTAAACAAAATTGCACCGCGAAGTTCTGTTTTCCTGTTAAATTACGCCTTCACAATACTGAGTGACGACATGCGGGTAAACTAAAGTCATTATTGTATCTATCGCACCGCGTAGTTATCCTGCGAAACCTTAACCAGCTTGCTCTACGTGTCTTACATCTATTAATTAAAATGCTGACTACAATCTGAGTTTAGTCCCATGATCAATACGCTTAAAATGATTGCCACTATTACTGTAGAGGTTATTCATAGTAAAGAAGCTCTTTATATACGAAGAAAATCAGGAATAAAGCCGCCAGAACCTGCATTGTTTGGATATTGTTAATCTGTTGGACACACGACTCAATCGAGCATTTTCCTTTATTTGTGGTGTTTTTAACGGTAATCTTGGGCAAATAATGGAAAATACCCGAAATAGACGGAAATAATGAGTCGAACTACGCCTATCGTTCACAAAACCCGCACCCAGTTAGTTGTTGAAGTGCTTAGAGAGAGAATTCTTTCAGGGGACATAGCCGCAGGAGAACCACTCAGACAAAGTGCCTTAGCTGAAGCATTAAATGTCAGCCGTATTCCGGTAAGGGAAGCATTATTGCAGCTCGAAGCTGAAGGCCTAGTTAAATTTGAACCTCATAAGGGAGCAACTGCGACAGTTTTATCTGTTGAGCAAGTCACCGAACTGTTTGAATTACGCGCCATGATCGAAACCGATCTGCTCGCAAAAGCTATCCCTCGACTTCAAGACGCCGATTTAGAAAAAGCAGAACGTGTACTCGAACAGTTGGAGTCAGCCTTCAAACATGAAGATGCCGTCGCCAGTTGGAGCGAGTTGAATACGCAATTTCACACTTGCTTATATCAAGCAGCTAATCGCCCGCACACCCTTGAGGTGGTTCACGGCCTCAACACTAATTGTGATAGATACATCCGTTTGCAGTTATTGCTCGCTGGGGGAATTCCAGCTGCAGAGCATGAGCACAGGGCATTGCTTAACCATTGCAGACTAAGAGAAACAGAAAAAGCGACGGCGCTGCTGCGTCATCATATTTTACATGCCGCAATGACTATTCGAGATCTCGTCGCCAAACAGGTGGTCTAGATCACGGACGGCTATTAGAACTGCCGATAAGCTTTGTTATTGATTCAAGGCAGCGCTCAGGTTCTGCCTTTTTTATTTGAGAGAAACCACCATGCAGTACGCCACTATCACAGGTTGGGGCAAATGTGTTCCACCAGCCACGCTAACAAATGATGATCTTGCGACCTTTATCGAAACCTCCGATGAATGGATCAAATCTCGCACCGGCATTAGCCAGCGCCATATTAGCCATGTTAACACCTCTGAACTGGCTTCTGTTGCCGCACAACGCGCGCTCGCAGCTGCAGGTATCGATGGCAGTGAAATCGACATGATCATTCTGGCCAGTGCCAGCCCAGATACGTTAATCCCCAATATTGCCTCGACTGTACAAGCGAATATTGGCGCCAGCTGCGCCGCGTTTGATATCAATGCGGCTTGTAGCGGCTTCTTATATGGCTTAGGTTTAGCCAGTTCACAGATAAAGAGTGGCCAGAGCAAGAAAGTATTAGTCATTGGTGCCGAACGTCTTTCTTTCTATTTAGATTGGTCACGCCGAGATACTGCAGTGTTATTTGGTGATGGCGCAGGTGCCGTTGTCGTTGAAGCAACAGATGTTGCCGGTGGCGTGCTCGGTTATGAGCTGAATAACGATCCTGAAGGTCGTGACATTCTAAAAGCTGGTTTTGGCACCGCGATGGACAGATTCTCAGCAGAGTCATTAGACTTTTTCATTGAATTTGATGGCCAAGAAATCTTCAAGCGCGCGATTAACGGCATGAACAAATTGAGCACTAAAGTGCTTGAAAAATGTGGTATTGATAAAGATGAAGTGGATCTTGTTATCCCGCATCAAGCCAACGAGCGCATTATCGATACCTTAGTCAGCCGGATGAAAATTCCGAAAGAAAAAGCCTTCGTTAACATTGCCAATTATGGCAATACCTCGGCAGCAACCATTCCAATTGCGATTTGTGATGCATTAGAGCAAGGCGTGATCAAGCCACATCAAACCATACTTTCTTGCGCCTTTGGTGCAGGCTTAACCTCTGCCGCACTCTTACTACAATGGGGCGAGCGCGTGACGCCGATTAATATCAGTGATGCCGAGCTACCGCCTTGCGATAAAACAGGTATAGAGTTAGTTAAACGCGCCGTAGATTACTTTTGTAAGCCATAAGTCATGTTTAACTAACCAAAAAGCCATCTTCTGAGATGGCTTTTTTCATTTACAACCTTCTATAACATAATCATTTAGACATGTAATTAATTCGGCCATGAACTGCAATGTTAAACGAGAAACGGTCATGCAGATTGATGCAATACATCTGCTACGGTAAGTTGCGCACTGCCGCCCATTGCCGCCATTTGTGCCAGCAATAACTCACCACAAGCTAAAGCATCAGTTAGCGCACTATGAGCGCTATAAATGGGTAAACCATAACGTTCACGGCAAGCACCAAGGCGTAAACTGCCCTCTTGAATGGTAGGATGCTTGCGTAGTAAACGATGTTTTTCAAGCATCAAGGTATCAATTGCCGGCAACACCATCGCTTGATGGTAAATGGTTAATAAATCTTGCTGCAGAAAGCGGCAATCCAAAGGCGCATGATGCGCGACCAACACGCGGCCGTAGGTTTGATTGATAAACCACGTCATTGCATCTTCAATCGTCACCGCTTGTACAAGATGATTATCAAGAATACCGTGTATGGTTGCACTTTGGCCGACACTGCCGCGAATTTGCACTAACTTTTGTTCCGCACGTGCCAAAGGGATCTCACCGCGCTCAATTGGGACAAGCCCAATACTGAGTATTTGATCTTGCTGAGGATTAAGCCCTGTCATCTCCAAATCCATCGCCATCAGCGGCGCTTCGGATAACGGCATCGCTAGCAGTGGTATTAGCGATTGGTAATATCCCTTAAACAACTGATGTTGGCATCGTAATGCCCGCCAATTGAGCTGAGTTTTCAGCAGCAGTGTGTTCATATTAAAAACTTCGCATAAATTTCATTTTCATCCCTGCCTGCGCCTCATGTACTACTTTAAAGGCGTCACGTAGCTGATGACGAACCAGCGATGATAAATGTGCGGGCAACAAATAATTACTCACCTCAAGGCCTTGGTTATGCTGATAACCTTGATTTGATAACCGCATATGAGCAATAAACTCGTGCGCATCGGCCAGATTAAGCGCATCTTTACGATTAAGGATATTCGCCTCCATCAACGCACGAATACGTTTGGCGGTATTCACCTCTTTAATCCCTGCTGATAAGGCATAAATACGGGCGATATCGTTGATCAAGGCATTGCCTTTATGTTTTAAATCTATACCTTTAACTTCGCTACCATCGCGTTCGAGCACAAATTTGCGAAAAAATCCTAGCGGCGGTGATTCCATTAGCGAATTACCTGTCATGCCCGCGAGGAAAATATCGTTATCGCGGGTTTGCGCCAAGACTTTATCCTGCAGCGCATCAAACAATGTTTGTGGTCCGTAAACCGAGCGCATATCAAAAAAAATACTAGCATTTAATAAAGCTTTAGGCTCAGGTGTAATTACCCATTTTTCAAATACCTGCTGCCACTGTTTAAGCGACATTCGCCACTGAGGGTTTTGCGCCATAATGTTGCCAGGACAAAACTCATAACCGCACTGGTCAAGCCCCGCGCACACAGCATGGGTTAAAGCATCAAAATATCCTTTGGCAAAATCATCCATGTTTTCTGCGACTAACAAACCGTTATCTTGATCCGAACACGCAGCCTGATCTTGCCTTCCCTGCGATCCAAATGCTAACCAGCAAAATGCCATCGGCGGTTCGCCGAGCAATTGCTGATTAAGCACGATTAAGCGTCGTGTTAATGCGTCGGTAACAGAGGTTAATACTCGGCCAATTTCTTCAGCTCTGGCATCGGCACTGATCAAGTTTTGTAGCAATAATGGAATTTGCTTACTTACACTAATCAAACTAGCCAGATCTTGCTGGCGTTCAATTTCACCAATTAACAATAGCGGCTGTGAACCCTGCCCGCGTAAAATATCGGTACTGGTCACCATGCCAACAGCTTTACCTTGATCGATAATCGGTAAATGATGAATATTATGTTGACTCATCAGCAACATAGCTTCAAAAACTAATGCATTCGATGAAATGAAAATCGGTGAAACGGTCATCGCATGGTGCACAGCAATACGGCCATCAAGTTCTGCCGCTAGCACTCGATTACGTAAATCCTTATCGGTTAAGATGCCGACTAATTTGTGATTATCTGTTACCAACAAAGACGATACTCGGCTATTACGCATTAACAGCGCTGCCTAAGTCACGCTAGCATGGGCATCAATGACAATAGGTATTGATGACATTAAGGTGCTAACTCGGCTGGTAGTGGTCAAATCCTTTGCTTTAAAGCGTCCTTCATGGCGCAAGCGTTTAGCAAATGCGCGAGTAAAAAACTGATCAAAATCGCGGCTTTCGCTTCTTAGCTTATCAAACAAGGTTTGTGGTAGATGATAGACCAAGCTGTCTTCGAGAATAGCAACCTTATTAACCACTTTCTCACCCGACAACAAAGTGGAAAAACCAAAAAACTCCCCTTCGCCAACTCTATCCACCAGTACGCCCTGCGGATCCCGTACCTCAAAAGCACCACTGCGCACCATATATAATTTAGGTGTATTGATATTAAAGGTGACATAACCAGAAGCCTTACTGTAATAGCCAACAGTGACCGCCTTAGCACAGCGCAGCAGCGCATCTTCGGCCAGAGTGTCAAAGGGCACTAACTTTTGTAGAAATTGAACGACGGGTTGTAACTCACTGGCATTCATGACCACACCTTATTTTTTTAAGCAGAATTCTTACCCTTATACAACCACTATAACCTGCATTATCGCTATGCTACATGCGACTAAAGTCAGCATAAGGTTAATTTAATTAATGCATTAAAAACGCCGCGGTACCAAGTCTAAACACTTATACCAATCATATTGGCTATGTTCACGTTAACTATGTCTGCATAGCCAATACGATTGGTATTACAACAGCCCGAACAAAAAGTCATAAAAAAGAGCGCCGGAGCGCTCTTATGATGAAACTCATCACTACATCAGAATATTAATGTTCGCTGGCTTCACCTGAACCTTTAGGGAAGCGAATCGATTCAACCATTTCTTGAACATGTAATGGCGTTGCCGCTGTCACTCGGCTCACCAAGGCTGCAACAGCAAAGTTTATGACCATACCAACCATACCAATACCTTCAGGTGAAATACCGAGGAACCAGTTAGCTGCCACGTTGCCCGTTGGGTCAACAAACTTGAAGTAAATGATATAACCTGCAGTGAACAGTAGACCCGTCAACATACCGGCAATAGCACCTTCTTTATTCATTGTTTTAGAGAAAATCCCCATAATAATGGCAGGGAACAGTGACGATGCCGCCAAACCGAAGGCGAACGCCACCACTGCTGCCACAAATCCTGGCGGATTCACACCAAAGTATCCCGCAATCACAATACCAACCCCCGCTGCCACACGAGCATACATCAGCTCTCTCTTATCAGAGATATTTGGCATAAGATTTTTCTTCAACAAATCGTGTGAAACCGATGTTGAAATCACCAATAACAAACCTGCCGATGTTGATAGCGCAGCAGCTAAACCACCTGCTGCAACCAGTGCGATAACCCACGCTGGTAAGTTAGCGATTTCAGGCGTAGCTAATACGATAATATCGTTATCAATCTTCATCTCGTTTTTGCTAGCAGGATCTTCAATCTTGCCTGACGAGTAGTAAATCTTACCGTCGCCATTTTTATCGTCCCACTTGATTAAACCGGTTTTTTCCCAGCTTTTAATCCAATTTGGCGCAGACTCATAAGCCACACCTTTCGCATCTGGGCCATTAATGGTTTCAATCATGTTCACACGGGAGAAAGCCGCTAAAGCGGGTACAGTCGTGTACATAATAGAAATAAATACTAAGGCCCAACCGGCTGAAATACGCGCATCTTTTACTTTAGGCACAGTGAAGAAACGCACGATAACATGCGGTAAACCCGCAGTACCGACCATCAATGCTCCAGTAATACAGAACACATCAATCGTGCTCTTAGAACCGTCGGTATAAGGCGCAAAGCCTAATTCAGCAGAAACATTGTTGAGTTTCTCTAAAAGGTACACGCCACTATTATTACCCGCAGCATCTAGCAGCTCTGCACCAAAACCGATTTGCGGCACAACGTGACCGGTCATCATTACAGAAAGGAAAATCGCAGGTACCATAAAGGCGAAAATCAGTACGCAATATTGGGCAACCTGAGTGTAAGTAATACCCTTCATACCGCCAAGCACTGCGTAGAAGAACACCACCGCCATACCGATATAAACACCAGTGTCGACGTCGACTTCAAGGAAGCGCGAGAACACCACACCCACACCGCGCATTTGCCCCGCAATATAAGTAAAGCAAATGAAAATAGCGCAGATAACCGCAACCGTACGCGCCGCCTGTGAGTAATAACGCTCACCGACAAAATCAGGCACTGTAAATTTACCGAACTTACGTAGATACGGCGCCATACACAGCGCTAATAATACATAACCACCGGTCCATCCCATTAAATATACGCTGCCGTCATAACCCGTAAACGACACGATACCCGCTAACGAAATAAATGATGCCGCCGACATCCAATCTGCTGCCGTTGCCATACCGTTCACAACAGGGTGAACACCACCGCCAGCAACATAAAACTCTTTAGTTGAACCCGCTCGGGACCATATCGCGATACCAATGTAAAGCGCAAATGAAAGCCCTACAATTACATATGTGAGTGTTTGAACATCCATCTCAAAGCTCCTTAGTCTTCTTGTACGTTATATTTTTTATCTAAGGCGTTGGCTTTTGCCGCATAGACAAAAATAAGCGCAACGAATACATACATAGATCCCTGTTGTGCAAACCAGAAGCCTAATTTGAATCCCATGAAATGGACTTCATTGAGTACATCAACCAATAAAATGCCGCATCCAAAAGAAACTACCGCCCAAATGGCTAATAAACTCAGTACGAGACGAATATTCTCGCTCCAGTAGCGTTTAGCCTTGTCATTGTTTTCAAAACCCATAGTGACTCCCCTGTGCTGTTTTAATTTTAAGTCATGTTTAATCTAACAACAGCTGGGGTGACTACAATCAAGACCTTAGTCTAATTTGCGATTTAGATCACAACAAAAAATATGAATAAAAACTTAAAATCAACAAGTTAACAATGATTTTACATTTGAACTCAGTTTCAAATATTTCAACAGGTTAGACCAATGTCGAACAAGAACGGGGCTAATGCAGGAAAATTTAGGCTAAGTTCGGTTCAGAAATCATTAAAAAAGTGCAATAACATATTGTCTGAACTCGTAAAAATGATTGAACCAATAGAGGAATATTGCACTATGACGTGTTATGAATTGGGTTGTAGGTGAAAGTTTGAATGTTATTTTTAGATGCTATCCCATAGCTCAACAAACGTGACATAGGTAGTTATCATTCATAACATTGGCGCTAGAAGTTTAAGGTAATACTCAGCATAAAAATAACCCAACTTAGGTTGGGTTATTTATTCAAAGCTACAACTGACTCAACCTCGTTTTCACTTAAAGTGTTAGTTGAATCACGTTAACGATTTTTAATTTAATGATTTAGCGACTAAGAATTTAACCAATTCGGCCAATTCTTCAGGGCTATGGTCAGTTGAGGTCAGCATATAACGACCATTGACTAATAACGAAGGCACGCCCTTAATACCAGAAAGCTCAGTTTGAGAGTCATAATTCATTAGGGTAAATTTAGCGTCAACGGAAGTCATTGCAGCATCGACATCATTCACCTTAGCCCCTTGCGCGATGAAAAAAGCTTTCACTTGCTCAGGAGTGGTAAAGGGTTCACCTTTCTCATGAATTTGCTTAAAAATAGTCAGATGTACCTGATTCGTCATATTTAATTTTTGCGCTATGTAATAAGCAAACTGGCTCAATTGCCACGCAGGACGCCCCACGCCAACGGGGGTACGTTCAAACGCGATATCTTTGCCTAATAATTTCACTGTTGATGCCATCAAAGGGTCTTGTTTATAACAGTGGGGGCAATTATAAGAAAAAAACTCTCGTAGCACAGGTTGTTGTGTTTCAGTAATACCCGTCACAGTAATGTAGTCTTTGCCCTCTTCAAAGCTCGCTGCCTGCAGAGAAAAACTCGCACTCAGCATTAATCCGCATGCAAACATCGCCATGGGTAGAACTCGATTAAACACATTCATTTAATGGTCTCTTTTTATGAGTAATTTGTTTAAATTAAGGATTACATATTCGCTTAAGCAAAAATTAAAGCTAAAAAACGCGACTTTCACCTTTAAAAAAGGTTAATTTCTCTTAACAGGCCGCAAGCATATCCAGTGGAGAAGCATACTGATAACGAAAGCCCAAATCTGTAACAATTGCGTCAGCTTGAATGACTTTACTCGGCATAGATTGTTGATTAAATTCGGGCGCAACTAAGCCTAAAGACTGTGCGGCGGCTTGGTAAAACTCAGATTTTGTGGGGTGTAAAGGCGCACACAGATTATAAATCGGCGCGATGGATAACCCCGAACGCGTGGCGGCGATAATCGTACTCACTGCGCGAACACAATCATCAAGGTGTACTAAATTCACTGCGATATTAGCACCACTCACGTCGGTTTTGCCCGCCAGAAAACGTCCAGGATGACGTTTAGGGCCAACAAGACCAGCAAAACGGACAATACAGGCATTGGGTTGAGCTTGGAATAAGGCTTCTGCATCGAGCAGTATTTGGCTATCACTCGATTCTGCTACAGCATCGGCTTCGCTCATTAGCTTATCTTGGGCTGGATACACGCCCGTTGTACTAATGAATATCATCCGTTGATATTGCCAGCCTTGGGTTAATGTGATGAGTTGTTGTACTTCTTCAATATAAGCTGCATTACCGCGTTTTAATCGAGGCGGAATGTTCACAATTAAATAATCGGTCTGAAATAATCCTGCT
Organism: Shewanella morhuae; assembly: GCF_900156405.1. GTDB lineage: Bacteria > Pseudomonadota > Gammaproteobacteria > Enterobacterales > Shewanellaceae > Shewanella > Shewanella morhuae. The sequence goes on along the minus strand of NZ_FTNN01000009.1, from coordinate 170,729 downwards.
AACGCTTTAGCATCAGGTACACTTTGTGCATCGCTGCCTAATTGCAGTGGATAAGCTTCAATTCCTGCAGCGGTTAATTCCGAGAGTTCATTCACGCTGCGCTTACTGCCTGTCACTCTGTAACCCTCATGGACTAACTGTTTGGCTAAGGCAAAGCCAAACCAACCACAACCGACTAAGGCTACACTTTGTGCTAATGCATCATTTTCTGCTATTACATTCACCCTATTCATCCTATGAAAGCCAATACTAACGGATAGAATACGGAATTTAGGGCGTAAGATTCAAGTTTGTAGCGAACTAAAATAAAAACTAATGCCTTTATCCACTTGTAAGCTTCGAATCGCCCCTTCGGTTAACTCTTCTACTTTAATCGCTTGCTCAATTGTTACACCTTCGAGGATCAAAAAGCGCAGCGACGCATCGCTGCCATCTTCTTTGCAAGCCCACACTTGCGGTTGACTAACCTCCTTAGTCGTCATAATCACTTTGGCAATACTGCCATCGGACAATTTAACTATGGTGCCCGGCGGATAAATGCCCAGTATTTTAACCAACACTGAAATTAATGATTCCGCATGTTTACTGGCATGATTTTTAAATAGATGGCCTAAAGCAATTTGGGGAGAAGTGATTTGTTGACCACTAAGCTGCTGTTCATAATCATTCGCTAAGCTAACAATTTGAGTCGTAATAGGGAGCTTATGGCCCGTTAAACCATCGGGATAACCCGAACCATCAACAAACTCATGGTGATGTAATACGATATTAAGCGCTTCTTTAGGAAATAGACCGCAACGATTAAGCATATCAAAACCAAAATTAGGATGCATTTGTATAAAACTGGTCTCCTGCGGTGTTAAAGCACCATGCTTGCAGCGGATAGCCTCCGGCACTTTGAGTTTACCAATATCGTGAAATAAGCTGCCAAGGGCAATATCACGTAATTCTTTGGGGGCTAAATCAAGGGCATGACCTATCATCATCGCCAATACCGCCACAGATACCCCGTGCTGGGTCACGCTAGTCTCTTTTTCATCCATTCCCACTAAGGTAAGAAAAGGTGTGTCGACTTCCTGTAAATGACTTAATAGATCCTCTGTCAGTGCGGCCGATAATCGATAAGCCCCTTCGGGATCGCTGACGACTTTACCGTAAATATCTCGGCAATTATTCACATTCATTAAAAAACGCTTCTGGCTCAAGCGTATTGCCTTACGGGTATCAGCCTTGAGATCCCGCTCAGGTTCGATTTCTATCTCATCTTCGGTATCAGTTTCAATAGTCTGCTGTTTGATATTCGATGCAGATAATAAAAAAACATAAGTAACCCCTAGACCACGGATCATCTCGATTTGAGCGTCACTACTAATCTCTACACGGTTAAATAAAAATGGATGATTAGTCCACGACAAAGGCAACTTGACTGTCATGCCAAGCTGAAGTTCTGATAGCAATAATTTTTTTTGAGGTACTTTTGCCACGCAATATGACTCCTTCCAAATGTGATGTTATCGAGTAACTGATGACATATCAGTTAATTGATCCTGCACATTTATGCTAAGTACATATAACTATAGATTATTTAAAAATTAGAGCCGCCAAATAAAGGCATAATGCAGATTGAATAGAGGGAAAAGATATAATGCTTGAGATAAAATACTATTAAATTCAGCTATAACAATAACTTAGATAATTATTGCTGAGATTTAGTTTTATCTTCTTGAATCCAATCATCAAGGTAATAACTCAGTCGTTTCGATTTGAGTAGGTATATGCTGGACCAGAACAACATCAAAGCATCTAATGCCAAGCTCCAATGGAACAAAAACTGACTATGGAGCAGCCTCTGTCCGAGCAAGACTGCATCAAGCATTAATAATAGCCACAATCCCCACTTCAAATGCACAAAAACTGGGATTAACCATTGGAGCGAACGGCGACGTTCAGCAATCACCACCAGATAAATCAATACGGCGCCCAGACCAGCTGCCAGTGCCAATAAAAAATCTGATTTTTCGGGATAAAAAATCCTTACCAACCCAGAGCGGTCATTCATTTGAGTCAGCGATGCAATAAAAATGCACCAACCGCGCGCAAGGTAAGCTAATAGAATATAAAGAAATATCGGCGGTTTAATATGCCCTTTGTCATCGAGCCAAGTGATGTGACTAAAATTCAAATTAATTTCCAATGAACAAAAAACAGCATATACATGTTAATCATGATGGTAGCAACCGCAGCAAATTCAATCGTACTCGCCATAAAATTGGCCGTGTTTTTATATATTTCAAACGGCTAAAAAGAACTCTTTAAAAAGAATTTTTCAAAATAGTGCCTTAAAATAAAGCACTATTCTAATACCCAACAGCGAATAATATTTAGCCTATAAAAATACTCAGCCAGACGTTCTCTGACTCACCCATCAAGTATTAGCAGCTAAGAGTGCTAAAAGGCCATCTTCATCAATTACTTTTACCCCGAGTTCTTGTGCTTTAGCAAGCTTTGAACCGGCAGCCTCACCCGCCACTAAGCAATCGGTATTTTTTGAAACACTACCCGCGACTTTTGCTCCCAGAGCCTGCAGTTGTGCTTTAGCGTCATTACGATTGAGCTGATTTAAGGTACCCGTTAATACCCATGTTTGGCCCTTAAGCGGCTGTGAATCGGCACTTGGCGCTTCAATCGCTGGCCAATGCACACCCGCAGCAATTAAGGCATCAATTACTTCGAGATTATGGGGCTGGGCAAAAAAGTGAACCACATGCTGAGCAACAACAGTGCCGACATCTTCTACTGCAGTTAATTGTTCAACGGTAGCAGCACGCAAAGCCTCTAAACTGGCAAAATGCGCGGCAAGGCTTGCCGCCGTTGCTTCGCCAACTTCACGAATACCTAAAGCATATAAAAACCGTGCAAGTGTGGTCGTTTTGGCCGCTTCAATTGCAGCGGCTAAATTGGTTGCCGATTTCATGCCCATGCGGTCAAGCATCGTCATCATCGAGGCCGTGAGTTTAAACAGATCTGCAGGGCTTTGAACTAACTCTTTATCAATCAATTGCTCGACAACTTTATCGCCCATGCCATCAATATCGAGTGCCTTACGCGAGGCAAAATGTTTAATCGCTTCTTTACGCTGCGCCTCGCAGAATAAACCACCGCTACAACGAGCAACAGCCTCACCTTCAAGACGTTCAACTAAGCTGTTGCATACAGGGCAATTTTCGGGAAACTCAATCGCAAGCGCATCGTCAGGACGACGTTCTGGTACTATGGCAACAATTTGCGGGATCACATCACCAGCGCGGCGAATAATCACAGTGTCTTTGATCATGACGCCTAAACGGGCAATTTCATCAGCATTGTGCAATGTAGCATTCGATACTGTTACTCCGCCTACAAACACCGGTTTTAAACGTGCGACAGGCGTAACTGCGCCCGTACGTCCCACTTGAAAATCAACCCCCTCAAGTACGGTCATCTCTTCTTGCGCAGGAAACTTATAAGCAATTGCCCAACGCGGTGATTTTGCAACAAAACCTAAAGCTTGCTGCTGGGCAATATCATTAACCTTCATCACCACGCCGTCGATTTCAAAAGCCAAATCACTACGACGAGTTAGTATGTCTTTGTAGTAGTCATAGACTTGGCTTAACTCAGTACAAACCTTGATTTCACTACTTACTGGTAAACCCCAAGATTTAAGCTGCTGTAATTGCTCAAAATGAGTTTGACCTAGTGGATGAGAGATAGGCTCAACGACGCCTAAGGCATAAGCATAAAATGCCAAAGAACGCGCCGCGGTAATTTTACTGTCAAGTTGACGTAAGCTCCCTGCCGCTGCATTACGCGGATTAACAAACAGTTTTTCATTTCTAGCACGCGCTCTATCATTGAGTGCCTCAAAGGCTGCTTTAGGCATAAAAGCCTCGCCGCGCACTTCAACCAGTTCAGGATAATCCTGGCCACGTAATTTAAGCGGTATCGATTTGATCGTTTTGACGTTTTCGGTAATATCTTCACCTACGCTACCATCGCCGCGGGTCGCCGCTCGCTCAAGCACCCCATTGCGGTACAAGATACTCACGGCAAGACCATCCAATTTTGGCTCACAGCAAAAACTCACATCACCGACTTTATCAGTAACACGTTTATGGAATGCACTGAAATCGGCTTCGTCGAAAGCGTTATCTAAGCTCAACATCGGTTTGAGATGGGTTATCTGAGCAAACTTTGCCAGCGCCAACCCGCCCACTCTTTGAGTCGGTGAATCAGCGGAAACCCAATGCGGATATAGCGCTTCTAACTCCAATAAACGCTGTATCAACCTATCGTACTCAGAATCTGTGATGCTTGGGGCATCATCCACATAGTAACGAATATTGTGCTCGTTCAGTGATTGGCCGAGCGCCTGCATCACCTGCTGTGCATTTTCAGCGGTTACCGTGTCAGAAAGGAGTTTATCGAGTTGAATGTCTTGCATAGGTTTATCCAGATTTTTAAATCACAAAAGTAGACAGCAATAAATGAGGCCGCAATTGCGGCCTCATTAATAAATTAATATCGTTTTAACAGTTGGCGCGAATGCGGTGTAAATAATCTTGCTTAGTAAACTCGCCCCAAGGTAAACGCTGACCATCAAGTACAACGGCATCGATATCATCTGCCAGTTGACGCGCAGAATTAAGCATAATAGAAAAATTCATTAAAGCGTCACCATAACAAGGTAAGGTCATAAAAAACACCACACCTTGAGTCGTAAACTGCTCCATGTTATCGGGATCGAACACGCCCGGCTTTAACATATTCGCGATCGAGAATAAGACTTCACCGTTACCTGCGTTATCCACATGACGATGGAAAATATTCATATCGCCATATTTAAAATTTAAGGTTAAGAAACATGGAAGTAGTTCAGCGCCGTTTAGTTGTAGGCCATCTTTTGCAACAACGTGTAAAACTAATACGTCACGTGGTTCGCCTAAACTTTCTTCAGCAACCGACTCAACAGCGGCAGGTTTTTGAACAACAGTTTCTTGAACAGCAGGTTCTTGAATCGTATCTTTATCATCGGACTCATCAAATAGAGCCGTTTGCTGCGGAGTTGTGCGCTTGGCATATTCTTGTTCTGCCGCCTTTTGCGCCACAATGGCAGCATGGGATTGACCCATTAACGGCGCTTGCGTATTAACAACCGGTTCTTGACGCGACACTTTCGGGCCACGGTGCGCTACAGGAGACTGTAAGCTAAAATCGCGCTGAGTTTGCATAGACTCGTGCTTAGCTTCAGTAGTTAACTCTGCTTTAAACTCTGGTTGAAACGCTGCCGATTTAGGCTCTAGCTTCACATCCGGTTTTAAATAAGGATTGACTGCTGGAGCATCATTATTAGGCGATAACTCACCCGCCTTGCGAACACGCACTGAGCCTATGCCATCGGCATCAAATCCTTCAGAATCGACTCGTTTAGGCTGTGGTTCGCCTGATTCCGATTGTTTTTTATAAAAATTGCCCATAGGGCTATCTTTTAATGATTTAGGTTGTTGTTTCCTGATAGACCAAAATCCGTGCACCAGCACAGCAACTATGGCGATGGCGCCTAAAACGAATAATACCAGTTGCAAATCTTCCATTGGTTACCCTGTTTTTCTTCTAGTTATCCAGCGTCGGCCATTGCCACCGCTTGCTCTATGTCTACCGCAACTATACGAGATACACCGGGCTCGTGCATAGTTACGCCTATGAGTTGATCAGCCATCTCCATGGTTATTTTGTTATGGCTGATATATATAAATTGTACGCTTTGTGACATTTCTTTCAGTAAGCGACAGAAACGTTCCACGTTGGCATCGTCTAAAGGCGCATCCACTTCATCTAACATACAGAAGGGAGCTGGATTCAGCCTAAAAATAGCAAATACCAATGATAAAGCGGTTAATGCTTTTTCTCCACCTGAAAGAAGATGGATTGTACTGTTCTTCTTACCCGGTGGCTGCGCCATAATGGTGACGCCGGTTTCCAGTAAATCATCATCGGTTAAGGCTAAATATGCCCGACCACCACCAAATACTTTAGGGAACAAGCGTCCGAGATCTTCGTTGACTGAATCGAATGTCGTCTTAAAACGGCTTCGGGTTTCTTTGTCTATCTTACGAATCGCTTCCTCTAGCGTAGCAAGCCCTTTATTTAAATCGTCATCTTGATGATCAAGATAAGATTTTCGCTCACTTTGCTGTTCAAATTCTTCGATCGCTGCAAGGTTAATGGCACCTAAGCGAATAATATCTTCCCGTATTTGATCTAAATCACGTTGCCAGCGGTCTGGATGAGCCTCAACCAGTAGGTTTTCAAGAATGTCAGATAATACAATTTGCTGTTCTTGTAAGGCTGCTAGCTGACTATTGGCCTGACCTTTTATACCTTCACGACGTAACTTTAACGTGCTCAGCTTTTGAGTCAAGCCCTCAAGCTTACCAAGTTCTTGTTTTTGCTTTATTCCTATACGATTTAATGCCTCAGTAAGAGAACTTTGTTGTTGCCTGACGTCTTTTAATCCTTGTTGCTGCTGATGCTGTTGCTTGAGTAATAATGCTAATTGCTCCGTCAACTGCACACTATTTTGCACACCATTCAATTGCGCAATTTGAGCCAGTTCAGCTAATAGTGCTTCACGAGAATGAATCAATTCATTAACGCGAACTTGCTGTAATTCAATTTGTTCCGTACTCACCGCAATGCGCATGGTTACTGCTTGCAGATTTACGGTTAGTGTCGATAGCTGACGCTCAACCTCAGTAATGCGTGTTTTTAATGTTTGATGACGCGCGCTATCGGCTTGAGAGTCTTGACTCAGCTGTTGCTGAATGTCGACACTTGCCTGCAGCGCCTCATCGAGTTCGACCTCTTGTTCAGTTAATAGTTCTAAATGTACAGACAAACTCTCAACTTCAACCACGCTGCGGCTTAACATAGCTTCGAGTTGATTCAACTGCTCTGCTCGCGCGGCTAATTGCTCAGTTAAGCCACTGAGCTGCATTGACTTAGTGGCTTTGTCTAACTGTAATTGATGATGTTTTTGCGCGCCGTCGGTCAATTGTTGTCTTTGCTGCTGTAACATTGCCGCAAGTTCAGTCATCGCAGCTTGCTGCTTATGCAAATCTTGTTGTAAATCGAAAATATTTTGCGCTAACTGAGCTTGCTCTTTACTGAGCTGTACCAGTGACTGGCCGCCCTCTATCTTGCTGATTAAAAAGCCTTGCCCCAGTAGATAACCATCGGCAGTGACTATCCGCTCATCGACTTTTAGTTTAGGTAGCAATTGCTTAGCCGCATGGATATCTGTTACCCACTTAAGGCCAGTTAACCAAGGCGCGAGATTGACCTTAGCCTGCAAAAACTCACTTTTGGTTGATTGCCCCAACGCCTGAAAACCTATTTCGGTTTCAACAACGCCTACAGGCAAGGTCAATAACCCATTCAAGGCCAGTTCGGCGGCAGTTTCCCAACCATTTTCAACGGTTAAACTTTGCCATAACTGCGGCTTATCGCTTTGTTGCTCCTGCTTTGCTAACCACTGTTCAACCAATTCATGGCGTGCTTTAGTCGCGGTTAATTGCTGCTGAATTTGTTCGGTGCTGTGGCGGGCTTCATCTAAGGCTTGCGTATTTGCACTTACCAAAGCTTCTTGTTGCTGGTTAGCCTCAATTTGCAGTGCAAGCGCATTGTGAAGACCGTCAATCTCCTGCTCAAGTGGTGCAATGTTCGATGGCAAATCACTATCCAGCAAGGCCGTGAGTTGTATTCGTTGTTCACTGCTTTGCTGCTGTTTTTGCTGTAATAATTGCTGCTGATGCGCTAACTGACTGCGGCGCAGCTCAAGCTGCAACTTATTTTGTGCAACCTCAACCGCCTGCTGACGCGCAACTTCAGTTTGCTGCTGGCTACGCTCTAGGCTCATTTCCCACTGGGATTGCAGCTCGTCGATGATTTCTTGCTGCTCATCATGCTGCGGCCCAAGCGAAGCAAGCTCAAACTCTAACCCACTAAGGCTCGCTTTATAGCCGTTGAGCTTGTCAGTATTTTGTAGGATTTGGTTTTTCACTTGGCTTAATTGGGTTTCAAGCTGGGCATCGCGCTGCTGTTGATTTTGTAATTGTTGTTCTAACTTGGCGATGTCGGTGCCGGTCAGATAATAGGCTTCGACCGCACGTTGTTCTTGCTCAGCTAATTGCGCAAGCTGTACTTGTAGCTCAGTTGTTTGCAGCTCATCGGTTTGCGCTAATGACTGCGCTGCAGCTTGCTGTACTTCGATGCTACTTATCTGCTCAGATAAGCTCGTCATTTGCGCTTGCAGCTCTTGATAACGCATCACCAGAAGTTCAGCATGGGTCTTACGTTCGGCCTGCTTCAGCTCGCGGTATTGCTTAGCAGCCGTCGCTTGTTGCGCCAACTTATCAAGCTGCTTACCTAGCTCACTGCGAATATCTCCCAAGCGTTCGAGGTTTTCACGGGTATGGCGGATACGATTTTCAGTTTCGCGGCGACGCTCCTTGTACCGAGAAATCCCTGCGGCTTCCTCAATAAAAGTACGTAAATCTTGCGGTTTTGATTCGATCAGTCGTGAAATCGTGCCTTGTTCAATAATCGCATAACTACGGGGGCCAAGGCCTGTGCCCATAAATAAATCGGTAATGTCCTTACGGCGACACTTTTGACCATTGAGAAAATACCAAGACTCGCCATCGCGGCTGACTTGGCGTTTAACGGCAATTTCTTCATAACTGGCATATTGACCCGCGAGGCGACCGTCTTTGTTTTCAAAAATGAGTTCAACACCCGCCATAGAGACAGGTTTGCGTGCGCTTGAACCGTTAAAAATCACATCGCTCATCGAATCGCCACGTAGATTTTTAGCCGAACTTTCGCCCAATACCCAGCGCACGGCATCAATTACGTTCGATTTACCACAGCCATTTGGGCCAATAATAGCGGTTAATGCCTGCAAAAAAGGAATTTTTGTGCTATCAACAAATGACTTAAAGCCGGCAAGTTTTATCTGTTTTAATCTCATGGTGCCAGTGATTACGTCTCTGAAGTTTGGCCTAAAAATGGCCTAAGTGGTGCAAATGCATTCTGTGGCTAACTTTAACAAAGCGAGCGGCATTTTGTAACGCTTTTTATTGAATTCATGCGGTTTTTAGCTTGTTATCTGACGATGAGTTGCTCACAATCGCAGTTATCTGTATCTCAACTTTTTGGAAAGACAATATGACACAGAAAACCACCGCTCCCTTCCCCGTTAAAAGTGGTGTTAACTACTTTTTTGATGGTTTTAGTTTAATCAAACGCAAGGGCTTACGGACTTTCGTATTTATCCCGTTAATGATTAATCTACTGCTATTTGCCGGCGTCATTTATGTAGCAATAGGCCAGCTAGATACGCTATTCACTTGGATGAATGCACAAATCCCTGACTATTTGAGTTGGTTAAATTTTTTACTCTGGCCGCTCGCCGTGACCACCATGCTGGTAATGCTCGCCTTTGTGTTTAGCTCAGTGATGAACTGGCTCGCCGCGCCGTTTAACGGCTTATTAGCGGAGAAAGTCGAGCAGTTATTAACCGGTAAGCCACTGAACACCGGCTCAGGTATCGATTTAATCAAAGATTTGCCACGTATTTTGGGCCGAGAATGGATAAAGCTTAAATATTATATCCCCCGGGCACTGGTATTTTTGTTGCTGTTTTTAGTACCGATGGTGGGACAAACGCTAGCACCGATTTTATGGTTCCTGTTTAGCGCTTGGATGATGGCGATTCAGTACTGCGATTATCCCTTTGATAACCATAAAGTCAGTTTTAAGGATATGCGCTTTGCGTTGAATCAAACCCGTGGTACCAGCTTTAGTTTTGGCGCCACAGTGACATTATTTTCGATGATCCCTATTGTGAACTTTATTGTGATGCCCGTTGCCATTTGTGGCGCGACTGCCATGTGGGTAGATAAGTACCGCGAAACCTATCGAAACGCCGCCATTGCGGCAGAGTAAGTGACGGATAAAATAACAAAAAAGCCTCAATTGAGGCTTTTTTATTTCTACACATTTTATTTATACTTTCTACACATAAAGTGAAAACTGTTTACGCTCGGTTCTGTGCATTAGCTCTTTTGTAAAATGATGCTGCCGATAGAATATCCCGCACCAAACGAGCTCAACAGACCTAAATCACCCGCTTTAAAGTCGCTAGAGTATTTATGAAACGCAATCACAGAACCCGCAGATGCAGTATTGGCGTATTCATCTAATACCACTGGCGCTTGTTCTGGTGACACATCGTCCCCTAACAGTTTTTTCACCACAAACTGATTCATATTGATATTAGCTTGATGCAACCATAAACGCTTAAAGGACTGCGGCGTTAATGCTTGTTCTGCCAGATGCTCATCCAGATGCTGATAAATCATCGGCAGCAATTCTTTAAACACTTTGCGACCTTGTTGATGGAACAGTTTGTCGGCTTGATGGGCAGCACTGGGATCGCAGCGATTCAAAAAACCAAAATTACTGCGGATATTGTTTGAATAATCCGTAAAACAGCGGCTTGAGAGGATTTTAAATACATTGTCCGACTGCGCTAAACTTTGCTCTTCTAACACTAACGCTGTTGCTACATCTCCAAAAATGAAATGGCTGTCACGGTCACGATAATTCACCTGCGCTGAACAAATTTCAGGGTTTATCACTAACACTCTTGAGGCTGAACCCGTGGCAATGGCATTCGTCGCCGCAACAATGGCAAACGTCGCCGATGAACAAGCCACCTGCATATCGTAACCGTAACCACGAGTGCCTAACGCACGTTGAATTTCAATCGCCATTGCGGGATAGGCGCGCTGCGTATAAGCGCAGGCAACAATCACTAAATCAATCTGCTCCGCCTTAAGATTGGCATTATTAAGCGCCATCAATGCCGCTTCAACCCCAATTTCAGCCTGCATGGATAACTCGTCGCTGCTGCGCTCTGGGATCAAGGGCATCATCACCTCAGGATCGAGAATACCTTCTTTCACCATCACATAGCGGTGCTTAATGCCTGAGGCTTTCTCAATAAATTCACTTGATGAGTAAGATAAAGCTGCCACATGGCCTTGCTCAATTGAGCCAGCATTTTCAAGATTAAAAATATCCACATAGGCGTTGAAACTCTCAACCAAGGCGGCATTTGAAATACTGTGGGGCGGCGTAAATAAGCCACTTCCCGAAATCACGACTTGTTTCATAGATGCTCCAAACGGGTGCTTGTTATAAGTTGAGCAGCAATAGCATCACTCGTAGGCACTGGCATGATCTTAATATGCTGCCATAATGTGCAACCTATGCTTGCTGCTATAATCGTTACTTTTTAGCTATTTGTGCTAAGTCTATCACGATTATTGAAGATTCTTATCTTGGAACTGTTGTCGACTAATCTCCCCCAATAGCCGTGTTCAGTAAACTAACGCGTACATCTGTCTGTTACTCTTTAAAATGCAACAATACTTTGTTATCGGTAAAATAATGGCACAGTATAAACAGGCTACCAATCAGGCTTAGCGAATAACAGCACATGCTTTAATAACTAAATAGCATAACGAAGAACAAACAATCACTTCTAAAAATACTACAGCCGATTATGATTCAATAGTGAAAACATAGGAGCAAGCAATCCATGAGCAAAATTTTCGAAGATAATTCATATACTATTGGTAATACTCCGTTAGTACGTTTAAACCGTGTTAGCCAAGGTAACGTACTGGCCAAAGTCGAAGCACGCAACCCAAGTTTCAGTGTGAAATGCCGTATCGGTGCCAATATGATTTGGGATGCCGAAAAAAAAGGCCTGCTCACTAAAGATCATGAACTGATCGAACCTACATCTGGTAACACGGGTATTGCGCTGGCCTATGTTGCAGCTGCTCGTGGTTACAAATTAACCCTAACAATGCCAAATACCATGAGTTTAGAGCGTCGCAAGCTGCTCAAAGCACTTGGTGCGAATGTTGTGCTGACAGAAGGCGCAAAAGGCATGAAAGGAGCAATTGATAAAGCTGAAGAAATTCGTCAATCAGCTCCTGAAAAATACATTGTATTACAACAATTTAATAACCCTGCAAACCCAGAAATACATGAAAAAACCACAGGTCCAGAAATCTGGAATGATACCGATGGTGAAGTAGATGTATTTGTTGCAGGTGTGGGTACTGGCGGCACTATCACGGGTGTAAGCCGTTACTTGAAAAGAGTAGCGGGCAAAACCATCACTACCGTTGCCGTTGAACCAACGGATTCACCTGTTATTGCGCAAACATTGGCAGGCCAGCCTATTCAACCTGGACCACATAAAATCCAAGGTATTGGTGCAGGCTTTATTCCTGGCAACTTAGATTTAGAGTTGATTGACCGTGTCGAAGCCGTCACCAACGATGAAGCCATTGAGATGACACGTCGTTTAATGGTTGAAGAAGGTATTTTAGCGGGTATCTCATCTGGCGCTGCGGTAGTGGCTGCCAATAAGATTGCTGCATTACCTGAGTTTGCGGGCAAAACAATTGTGGTTATTCTGCCATCAGCAGCAGAACGTTATTTATCTACCGTGTTGTTCCAAGGCCAATTTGGCGACGAAGAAAACGTGCAGTAATCGATACCTATCGTCCTTACCCCGCTCAGCTACGGCTTGGGCGGGGTATGTCTATTATTTCATTACGCAAACTCACACCTAAAGAATGTGCTAATTACACGACATCAAACAAAATAGTGCTCACATCAATAGCCTTAGCTTGAAGCACACACCTGCTATACAAATTGCTCATCCTCCATACGTTAGAAAAATCAGTTGCCACTCCTTCATAGTAAGAAAAATTTAATTTATGAATAACATTAATCAAATTTTCTTACCATTGATACCCTTAGTATAATCCCTATATCAAAACAGCGCTCCTATCGAAGCTATGTTAAGCCATTGGTATTGAGAGGGTTTTAAAATGACTTCAAGACGTAAACACTGGACATCACAGGCAGCTAAACTTCCCAGTCCTATTGCAGGACTCGCACTCGCTATTGCCAGCTTAGGTTGGACTTGGGAGAACATGACGCCTTCACTTAATGGCGCAGGTCAAGTCACTGGGGCAATCATTGCTTCCATTTTACTATTATTGCTCATGGGTAAATTTGTACTGCATCCAAATATTTTAAAAGAAGAGCTCAGCCACCCAGTGATTGGTAGCGTGATCCCTACTTTCGCCATGGGGCTGATGGTGGTATCTAAATCGTTGGGCGACTATTTTCCTAATACAGGCTTAGCATTATGGCTTACAGCCATCGCTATTCATCTGATCTTCTTAGGCGCATTTATCTACTATCGTGCCATTGATTTTAAACTCGAACACATGGTGCCCAGTTGGTTTGTGCCCCCTATTGGTATTATCGTCGCGGCGGTATCTTTTCCCGTATCGGATTACCAATGGCTAGTGAATGCTATTTTGATTTTCGGTATGTTGTCTTACTTAGTCATGCTGCCTTTAATGCTTTATCGGCTTATTTTCTGTCAAGCGATACCAGACGCGGCTAAACCCACTATTGCGATTCTGGCAGCCCCAGCGAGTTTGTCACTGGCGGGTTATCTGACGGTGTGCGAACACCCCTCGATTCCTTTAGTGGCCTTACTGCTCAGTGTCGCTATTTTGATGACTAGCGTTATCTACTTGGCTTTCTTTCATCTATTGAAATTACCTTTTAGCCCTGGCTACGCCGCATTTACCTTCCCAATGGTTATCGGAGCGACGGCACTTTTTAAAACCACAACCTGGTTAGCGCAATTTAGTAATATGGGTGAGTTAAGCGCATGGTTAAAATACTTAGCGGAATTCGAACTGGTGATCGCGACCTTAGTGGTTGTCTATGTCGCACTACGCTATTTAGCACACTACTTCCCGCTGCAATTTAAAACGATGGAAAAAACAGCAATATTAAGCAGCAAATAACTAACTTTAAGTAAGACTAATTCTATTTAATACTTTATCACTTGATAAACACGCTTGATGCAGCAATGAAAATGAGTGATTTATATTCATTACAGCATGTTATTACACATATGTTCATAATAATAAAATAATCACTCTACAGCCTTCATTATTAAATGCCTCTGGCGATAAAATAAAAACTCACCTCGACATCATTTAAAAACGCAATGACAATGTAAAATCAGACATTTAACAATCTAAAATGTTACAGAAAAATAAGAAGCAGCAACAAAAGAAAAACAAAAAACAGAGTATTAACTTAGCGCTATTACCGCCACTAAATAAGCATTAACTAATTTTTAAGGTCAATTTCAAGAACCAAAAATTCATTTTGCTTTACATTAAAAAACATATTGACCTGCATTTACAACATTGCATTTATGATGCCGTTATGGTTATATCCACCCAAAATTTAAATATGCTCCAAATTAATTAAAATCACAAATTTGGATATGTATTTACGCCATTAAAAATCAAACGATGTAATACCCAATCGTATTAAATATCTGTTCATTCAGCGGGAGTTCAACGCGCTTTAGACAAGGCACATTGTGGTGCTCTGTCGAAAGCCTTAAACGCAGTATAAAGCGGTTGCCATGCAGTTAAATCAGCCGCCCTTCTGGAGACTCACAGGCATCCCACTCCCGTGTTGCATTGACTTAAAAAGGAATAACCATTTCTGCGTCAATGCGCCTCGGATTGAAATACCTGTGAGGCTCTGAACTGATTCGATAGTTAATGTGATTGGTATAATATAAAGGTAATAAAATATACATGAATCCTACATTAGCAAAAGCAGTTCACTTTGCATTAATGGCTAACGCAGCAACTGCCGCTTTATCAACTTTTTCGGTATTTGCTGCTGAAAAAGAGGCGGTTTTTGAACGTATCGAAGTAACGGGTTCTCGTATTATTAGAGAGGGAGCCATGGCGCCAACACCCGTTACGGTTATCACTGGCGATGAATTGCTATCAACGGGTGTCACCAATATTGGTGAAGCGTTAAATCAATTGCCTGCACTGGGTAGCACGTTTTCTTTAGCCAATTCTGGACGTTTTATTGGTATTTCAGGATTAAACCTTTTAGACCTAAGAAGTATGGGCACCGACAGAACGCTGGTACTGGTAAATGGTAAACGTCATGTTGCCAGTTCTGCTGGGACCGCTTCTGTTGATATCAATACCATACCCAGTGTTTGGGTTGATAAAGTTGAAGTCATTACTGGTGGCGCATCGGCCATTTATGGTGCAGATGCCGTAACTGGTGTCGTCAATTTTATTCTAAAAAAGGATATTGAAGGACTCGATGTATCTGCCACTAAAGGCTGGGCTGACGATAATCCACATGCTAAAGACCGTTTGTCATTGTCTTACGGAACTAATTTCGACCAAGAACGCGGTAATGCGGCTTTTGCAGTAGAATACAGTGCTCAAAATCAATTAGAAGCATTTGATCGCGAGCAAACCTCAACGTCATTTACAAACTTTAAAAATACCCATCGTCCAATAGGACCCGATGGCAAGCCAATCGATTCTAATCACCCATCGGATCCTGATAAATATTACACACCTAATAGTGGCCCTTTTGTCATTAGTAATGCGGGAACATTCTTTTTAGATGGTTGGAAAACCTTTAATGCCGATGGTGCATTACGTGATGTGTATTCTGGTCCTAACGTAGACGGTATTAACTGTGTCGACTGTGATTATCTGAATATCAATCAATTTGTTGAGCTACAACCAGAATTTAAACGTTATAACATTAACTTCAAATCAGATTACCAATTCAACGACTCGCTAAACGGCTATTTCGAAGCGAAATATGTCAATAGTCAATCGACCAATGAAAGGCAGCCTGCACTTTTCTTTGGCAAAGTGAGCGATCCTCTCAAAAATAACGATATCAAAATCGATAATGCTTTTATTAGCCCAGAGCTCATCGCATTAATGAAAGCCAATAAAGATGCCAATGGCGATCCTGCGCCACTCGACAGCCTTAATATCAATCGTTTTATGACAGATCTCGGTCAACGGATAGAAGACGATACCCGTGAAACCCAGCGCTATGTAATGGGTCTTGAAGGATTAGTTTTTAAAGACTGGAATTACGATGTCTATGGCATTTATGGCCAAACAGATCTTGAGCGGGTCAATAAAAATAACCTCGTACTCGCCAACTACCAACATGCATTAGACTCAATCACTGTCGATGGTAATGCGGTATGTCGTGATGAAAATGCCAGAGCAGCAGGTTGTGTTGCCTTAGATATTTTTGGTTTTGGCAAACCAAGCCAAGCGGCGGTTGATTACGTCAACACCACTTCAACGGGAACCTCGGCTATTAAACAAACGGTTCTTGGTGGCTCAGTCACAAACTCAGCTTTGTTTGAACTGCCAGCAGGAGCTGTGGGGTTTTCAACGGGAGTGGAATATCGTAAGGAACAAAGTGAAATTTTTGAACCTACAAACGCACAAGGCACCTTCTTTAATGTTCTAGGTGAAGATAAAGGGGCCTTTGATGTCAAAGAAGTCTTCGCAGAAGTGAGCGTGCCCTTACTGACTGATTTACCGATGGTCCGTCAACTTGATATGGAGTTTGCAGTCCGCTTTGCAGATTACAGCACTATCGGCAATGCAACCACTTGGAAAGCGGGCCTAAGCTGGCAAGTCAATGATGAACTGCGTGTCCGTTCAACTTACTCTGAAGCCATCAGGGCACCAAATATCAGTGAGTTATATGGCGCCGCAAGTCAAAATTTTATCAAAGTTAATGACTCATGCAGAACCCAATACTTAAACGATTTAAGCACCCCTGATATACGTAAAGCTAACTGCGCTGCGTTAGGTATTCCAGCAGATTTTAACTCTGATTACGACTCACTAAGAATAGAAGGTGTGAGCAGCGGTAATCGCGATTTAGCCCCAGAGGAATCAACCAGCTATACCGTCGGATTCGCTTATCAGCCTAGTTTAATTGATGGTTTATCTATCACAACTGACTACTGGGATATCGCTATTAATAACGCTATCTCCTCGGTCAGTGCACAAAATATTATCGACCGTTGTGTTGATTCAACCGCAGGTATTAATAACGAGTACTGCGCATTACTCACACGCAATCCATCGACTCATGAAATATCCTCTATCAAACTGTCATCGCTCAATATCGCCGCTTTAGAAGCCGCAGGCATTGACTTTGATATCGGTTATCACTTTGAGGCACTAAAAGGTGATTTTCGGACTAATTTAATTGCCACCCGTTTACTCAAGCGTAAAAACTATTCTTTTCAAGATGATCCTGATGACTTTGAAGAATTAGCGGGAACATTAGGTTACGCGAAGTGGCAAGCTAACTGGTCATTGAACTATGCCATTGAGCAATGGAGCGCTAACTGGAGAACCCGCTTTATTGAAGGTGTAAGTCTCTACACTGATAAAGAACTGGCTCTTAATGCTAACCCAAGCAGCAATTTAGAATATGGCGATTATTTTATCAGCGATATCTCTGTTGCCTATGCTTTTGACTCAGGTGTGACGCTCAAATTTGGTGTTGATAACCTGTTTGACCGTGACTTACCCTACGGAACAACCGGTACAAGCGCAGGAGCTGCGGTATACGACAATGTAGGCAGATTCTTCCACACCACAGCAAGCTTTAAATTTTAATCTACGTTTTTAAGTTAAACGAACACGAAAAACGGCATCCTAAGATGCCGTTTTTTTTTATTAAAAAGTATTCAACATTTCCTATGAAAAATAGATTTAGCATCATTCTAAAACACCACTCAACTCGATCGCTTTATGCTTATACAATATCCATTTATCGACAACATTAACCATTATCACTTTTTACACTGCACTGGTATAAAACATCAATTTGCTAAAAAAATAAAAATGCCCAACTTTATGCTGGGCATTTATTATTACTCTACCGAGTAGCTTAAAAAACTACGAATGCTTAGTTATTTTACGCTCGGTTGAATGCTGAGTTGTTTCATCCTGCGTATAAGATGTTGATACCTTGTCATAGTGAGCTTTATGCGGCTCAGTTAAGGTTGTTTTACATTGCTCTATCCACCAATAACCTAAACCTACAACCACACCGCCACCAACAATATTCCCAAGCGTAACAGGGATCAAATTATTGAATACAAAGTTAGCCACGGTTAAATCGGCAAACTGTTCTTGAGTGACACCTAAGGATGCAAAAAATTCAGGGCTAGCGATAGCTTGGATAGTCATTCCCATAGGCACCATAAACATGTTAGCGATACTGTGTTCAAAACCACTACTAACGAACATAGCAACGGGTAAAATTAACAATAGCGATTTAGCCAACATGTCACGGCTCGAGAATGTCATCCACACGCCAAAACAAACCAACATATTACATAAGATACCCAGGCTAAATGCTTGGAGCCATGAGTGATGCAATTTATGTTGTGCCACTTTAAGCGCATTTAACCCCCAGTTACCGCCATCGAGTTCGTACATACCCGCGGCGGTGATTAAGCCCACCATTAACATGGCGCCAATAAAATTACCGGCATAGACACGGCACCAACATTTAAGTAATTCAGTCCCCGAGACGTATTTTTGTGCCCAAGCAACAGTGCTAAGTACAGAACTGGTGAACAGTTCTCCACCGCAAACAACCACTAAGATTAAACCTAAACTAAAAGCAATTCCCCCCACAAGACGCACTAAACCCCAAGGCGCATCACCAGCCCCAGTGGTCACGGTGAGGTAAAACACAAAGGCTAAGGCAATAAAGACACCTGCAAATACCGCTAAAGCAAAGGACTGTATCGGTGCTTTCGTCACTTTGCTCTTAGCGTAAATTTCTGCTTGGCTGTAACAACTTATAGGAGCAGAAACCTGCGGCGTATCATCTGCGCTGTTTGCCACCGTTGACACTCCTGCTGATGGATGTGGGCTTTTCATAGCATGACTCCAACGTTAGATAAACAAACTTGAATGCATCGCATGTGTATCTCCTGCGACACTATTGAGTGGATTTTAGGGATCGCTATCCTAATAATTGGCCGTAATAATCGCTTAAACTATGTGCTTAAATCATGATTCACTAAAGCCTCGCTTTGTACCATACAACGCCTTTAGACTGCGAAGCCGATATTGTTAAAGCGTGATGTCATTCACACCAAAAATATCAAAACTTTGAACTGCAGGTCAATAAAGGTTAATTGGTCTTACCAATGTTACGCTATTTCCAAACTCACCTGTCGCACTACCAAGCATGTGCGCGCACCAAGTTATGCCACTTTTATAATGACCGTTTAAGTGAACCTTCAGCACTATTGAGTTACCCCTTACACAGGGTTATCAAACCCGCTGCGACTTAGCTAAAGTACCTTTGGGGCATAAGATGGTTTTATTAGATAATATTGGGGGTTAACCTAGGAAGGCAAACGCCAAACCATTTAACCATATAAATTTCAATGATTTTTACCTAAAGAAAGAGTAATGGCATTTCAATGTGCAGATTAACGAAGGCGTGGCTAACAACGTAACATTGCTAAATCGGCATGCTCTAATAACACGCTTAATAACCGGTTTATTTCAGACAACCAACTCAGTACATAGCCTAAAATAGGGATCACAACTGCGGTAACTGATTAACTTTATTACCCAATCAAAAATCAACCTATACGAGGATAGATTTATCCTCGATAAAAAGAGACAGTAGATCTTAACTAAGCTGTACAGATTGAATTTACACTCTGTAAAACTCTAATGTCACACTAGGTTAAAAAGCATGCTGTAATCCTTATAGTGACCAATAAATGTTACCTAGCTAACAAATTTAGGATTAACCAACCACAAACTATTCCCTTTAAGATGTGATAGTCAGTGACCTATGCTAACATGTACATGGACAATTGGTCTTACCAATTAAAGGAATCATCGGTAACCGATAATAGCAGTAGCAATTGTTGTCATCTTATCGGCTATCAATAGACAGACTTTTGGAGTGACTGCGTTAATAAAGTAACACGCACTTCAAAATCCAGTTCCCATCATAGGGCGTCATCATGAAGGGAGCTTTATTTCAGGAATTAGCTATTGGCTTATACTCAGCATCGCTTCACGCTGATCGCCAATAACCTTTATCTAAACCAGAAGGTATTAGTACGATGACCGAAAAAACTGAACTATTTGCCAACGCATGGGAAGGTTTTACCCCAGGCGATTGGAAATCTGAAGTCAATGTCCGCGACTTTATTCAACAAAACTACACACCGTTTGAAGGTAATGAGTCATTCCTTGCAGGTGCCACTGACGCAACCACAAAACTGTGGGACAAAGTCATGGATGGTATCAAACAGGAAAACCGTACCCACGCACCGGTTGATTTCGATACTAAGATGGTTTCTACCATCACCTCTCACGACGCTGGCTACATCAATAAAGAATTAGAAACTATCGTTGGCTTACAAACAGATGCGCCGCTTAAACGCGCTATGTTGCCTAACGGTGGTATTCGTATGGTGGAAAGTTCATGTGCCGCCTACAATCGCGAGTTAGATGCTGATGTTAAATACATCTATTCAGAACTGCGTAAAACCCATAACCAAGGCGTGTTCGATGTGTACACCCCAGAAATTATGGCTTGTCGTAAGTCCGGTATTTTAACCGGTTTGCCTGACGCTTATGGCCGTGGCCGCATTATTGGTGACTATCGCCGCGTGGCGCTTTACGGTATCGATTATTTAATGAAAGATAAGTTTGCCCAATTTGGTTCACTGCAAGCGCAGTTTGAAGCGGGTGAAGAATTATCGAGTGTGATTCAATTACGTGAAGAAATCGCCGAGCAACACCGTGCTCTGGGCCAAATGAAAAAAATGGCCGCAAAATATGGCTGTGACATTTCACTCCCGGCAACCACTGCACAAGAAGCAATTCAATGGACTTACTTCGGCTATTTAGCTGCAGTGAAAAGCCAAAACGGTGCAGCGATGTCATTAGGCCGTACCTCTTCATTCCTCGATATTTATATTGAACGCGATCTTAAAAAAGGCACATTAACTGAGCAACAAGCTCAGGAAATGATTGACCATTTCGTGATGAAATTACGTATGGTGCGCTTCCTACGTACCCCAGAATACGATGAACTATTCTCTGGCGACCCTATTTGGGCGACAGAATCTATCGGCGGTATGGGTATAGACGGCCGGACGTTAGTGACTAAATCAAGCTTCCGTTTCTTGAACACCCTTTACACTATGGGTCCAAGCCCAGAGCCAAACATCACCGTATTGTGGTCAAAACAACTCCCAGTGGGTTTCAAAGAGTATTGTGCCAAAGTGTCTATTGACACCAGCTCAATCCAATACGAAAACGATGATTTAATGCGTCCAGACTTCCAATCTGACGATTATGCTATCGCCTGTTGTGTAAGCCCAATGGTTGTGGGTAAACACATGCAGTTCTTCGGTGCACGCGCTAACTTAGCTAAAACCATGCTATATGCGATTAACGGCGGCGTTGACGAAAAACTGAAAATCCAAATTGCCCCTAAAGCTGCCCCTATCACCGACGCCGTATTAGACTTTGATGATGTGATGACTCGTTTAGATGGCTTAATGGATTGGTTAGCAACGCAATATGTCACAGCACTGAACTCAATCCATTACATGCACGACAAGTACTCCTACGAAGCGGCCCTAATGGCGCTACACGACAGAGACGTTCGTCGCACTATGGCTTGTGGTATTGCGGGTTTATCTATCGCAGCCGACTCACTGTCAGCCATCAAATTTGCGACCGTAAAACCAATTCGTGATGAAAATGGGATAGCAGTCGATTTCGACATCAGTGGTGACTATCCAAAATTTGGTAACAACGACCCACGTGTTGATGATATCGCCTGTGACTTAGTTGAACGTTTTATGGCGAAAATTCGTGACCGTAAAATGTACCGTAATGCTATCCCAACGCAGTCGATTCTGACGATTACCTCAAACGTAGTTTACGGTAAGAAAACCGGTAACACGCCAGACGGTCGTCGTTCAGGAGCACCGTTTGCACCGGGCGCAAACCCCATGCATGGCCGTGATGAAAAAGGCGCTATCGCCTCATTAACCTCAGTCGCTAAACTGCCGTTTGCCCACGCTCAAGATGGTATCTCTTACACCTTCTCAATCGTGCCAAACGCGCTAGGTAAAGATGAGGGTGCTCGCCGGACTAACTTATCAGCATTGATGGACGGATATTTCGACCACAATGACAAAAAAGAAGGTGGTCAGCACTTAAACGTCAACGTGATGAACCGTGAGATGCTTGAAGATGCCATCAAACATCCAGAAAAGTATCCACAACTGACCATACGAGTCTCTGGCTATGCGGTGCGCTTCAACTCACTGACACCAGAACAGCAGCAAGATGTGATCACGCGTACATTTACTAAAGGTCTATAAGCTAAATTAGGTGGGGCTATAGTAGACTAATGCTATAGCCTACTTAATTAAAACAGGAGTCACAATGGCAGTTATTGGTCGAGTCCATTCGGTGGAATCCTTTGGCACAGTAGATGGTCCAGGCATACGGTTTATCACCTTTATGCAAGGCTGTTTAATGCGCTGCCAGTATTGCCATAACCGTGACACTTGGGATCTTGATGGCGGTAAAGAAGTGCTGGTTGATGAGCTCATGAGCCAAATCACCAGCTATCGACCTTTTCTTGATGCCAGCAATGGCGGCGTGACTGCCAGTGGGGGTGAAGCCATTTTACAGGCCGAATTCGTTGCTGAATTATTCGCAGCCTGCAAAAAAGAAGGGATCCATACCTGTTTAGATACCAATGGTTTTGTGCGTAAGTACACGCCAGTGATTGATGAGTTACTCGACAACACAGACTTAGTATTACTGGACATCAAACATATGAATGATGACAAGCATATTGAGTTAACCAAAGTCAGTAACCATAGAACGCTGGAATTTGCGCAATACTTGGCAAAACGTAATCAACCCACTTGGATACGTTATGTGGTATTAGATGGCTTTACCAATGATGAAGCATCGGCATTACAACTGGCAGAGTTTATCAAACCGATGAAGAACATTGAAAAGGTAGAGTTACTGCCCTATCACGAATTAGGTAAACACAAGTGGGAAGCCATGGGCGAACACTATCAGCTTGATGGAGTATCACCTCCAAGCCGAGAAACCATGGAAAAAATCAAAGCAGTATTTGTACAGCAAGGAATTAACGCGATTTATTAATTGGCGATGGCAAAATAGCTCATATGGATAAGGCTTAAAGCTCTTCCCAATAACTGCTATCTAAACGTTCAAAGGCTATTTTTAAAATCAGTGCCATATCAAGATAACAGGCCTTAGCGCCTAAGTTTTGGCAATTGATCCCCATGGAAGACAACTTAGCACTGAGCTGATTGCTCCAGTCGAATAATGATAACGGTAGAGGATGGCGCGCACGCCAACCTAGCCATAATAAGCCCTGTAATGGCAGGCTAACAAAAAATAAACCGAGCGTTGCCGCTTGAGGCAGAAATGCCCAACCATGGATATATATCTGGCTGATGCTCACCAAAATAGCCAGTACTGGCATAACAAGTATGGCTAACTGAGTCGCTCGGACAACGCGATACTCAGGGAAATAAAAACCCAGTTGTCTAACCATCGGCCAAGTCTTCATATAACGATGACCATCGCCTAAGGTTTTAATAATTTTTATGTTCAATGTTTAATACTCAATGTTAGCCACCTACAACAATGGAATACTGCTTTACCATAGCACAATCTGGCGAATCGTCCCAAGACAGTGATGGTAAAAAAACCTGTAGTTCCTGACTTTTTGAATCGTTATTTTAAATACAATAGTAAAGGGTTTTCACATGTCTAATAAACTGGTTTTAGTTCTCAATTGCGGTAGCTCTTCTCTCAAATTTGCCATTATTGACGCACAAACAGGTGACGATAAAATATCCGGCTTAGCAGAATGCTTTGGCTTAGAAAATTCACGTATTAAATGGAAAACCGACGGCGAAAAACATGAAGCAGCCTTAGGTGCATTTACTGCCCACCGTGAAGCGGTTGAATACATCGTTAATAAAATTCTTGCTGGGCAACCAGAATTAGCCGCTGAAATTCAAGCAGTTGGCCATCGTATTGTTCACGGCGGCGAAAAGTTTACTCGCTCTATGATCATTGATGAAAGCGTGATTAAAGGTATTGAAGATTGTGCCTCATTAGCACCACTGCACAATCCAGCTCATCTCATCGGCATCCGCGCGGCAATCGCCTCTTTTCCTAAATTGCCACAAGTTGCAGTGTTTGATACTGCTTTTCACCAAAGCATGCCAGACCACGCCTATATTTACGCCCTACCCTACAAATTGTATCGCGAGCACGGTATCCGTCGTTACGGCATGCATGGCACCAGTCATTTATTTGTTAGCCGTGAAGCGGCAAAAATGCTCAACAAACCCATTGAAGAAACTAACGTTATCTGTGCGCATTTGGGTAATGGCGCATCTGTTACGGCGATTAAAGGTGGCAAAAGTGTTGACACTTCAATGGGCTTAACCCCATTAGAAGGTTTGGTGATGGGCACACGCTGTGGCGATATAGACCCTTCAATTATCTATCATTTAGTACATCAACTGGGTTACACCTTAGAAGAAGTCAACAACCTGATGAATAAGCAAAGTGGTCTACTAGGTATTTCCGAGTTGACCAACGATTGCCGCGGCATCGAAGAAGGTTACGCTGACGGCCATAAAGGTGCGACTTTAGCCTTAGAGATTTTCTGCTACCGTTTGGCTAAATACATTGCCTCTTATACTGTGCCACTTGGGCGTTTAGATGCCGTTGTGTTCACTGGCGGTATTGGTGAAAACTCAGACTTAATTCGTGAAAAAGTATTAAACATGTTGGCAATCTTTAATTTCCATGTCGATAGCGAACGCAACAAGGCGGCTCGTTTTGGTAAGCAAGGCATTATCACCCAAGATAAAGGCACAATTGCCATGGTAATCCCAACAAATGAAGAATGGGTTATCGCTGAAGATTCGATTAAACTGATCAACAAATAAAATAGAGCTAAGCCGTTTACTTTAAACGGCTTTACTATTTAACTTACCGTATTCATAAGTAAATTTGCAGAAAACATTCTGCCCAAAAACATCTAAACTAGAGGTTTTTATGTCTCGTAATATTATGTTAATCCCCATAGGTATAGGCGTTGGCCTCACCTCTTTAAGTCTTGGGATGGTTCGCGCATTAGAGCGCCACGGGGTTAAAGTACAGTTTTTCAAGCCTATTTCCCAGCTTAGACCAAATGATATCGGCCCTGAACGTTCAACCACCATTCTCAGCAAATCGCCGACGGTTAACCCGCTAGAGCCCTTCGATATGGCCCATGCAGAGGCCTTAATTCGTGCTGACCAAACCGATGTATTAATGGAGCAAATCATTGCCCGTGCGGCCGATTGTGCCAGTAATACTGAGACGTTAATTGTTGAGGGTTTAGTACCAACTCGTAATCATCCCTTTGCTGACGATGTGAACTATGCCATTGCCAAAGCTATGGATGCTGACGTCATTTTTATTGCAACTCCTGGTAGCGATAACTCAACAGAATTAATGAACCGTCTCGAAATTGCGTATAACTCTTGGGGTGGGACAAAAAATAAACGCTTAATTGGCGCAATAATCAACAAGATTGGTGCGCCAGTCGATGAGGAAGGTCGTACTCGCCCTGACTTATCAGAAGTCTTTGATAGCCAAGGTATGCAATACACTAATGCCAGCGGTATGTTTCAGCTACCAATTAAGAGTCCGCTGCGTATCTTAGGTACCGTGCCATACAATCTTGATCTAGTTGCGCCGCGCGCCTCAGATCTGGCTAAACATTTAAGTGCACGTATTCTTAATGCTGGCGAAATGCACACCCGCCGTCTACGTAAAGTGACTTTCTGTGCACGTAGTATCCCTAATATGGTCACCCATATTAAAACTGACTCATTACTTGTCACTTCAGGCGATCGCTCCGATGTCATCGTATCGGCCTGCCTTGCAGCCATGAATGGTGTCAAGATTGGTGCTCTACTACTAACAGGCAGTTATGTACCTGAGCCTGAAATTCTCAAACTGTGTGAGCAAGCCTTTGAAACGGGTTTACCAGTCTTTTTAATCGACAGTAACACTTGGCAAACATCGCTTAATATTCAGCGTTTTGATCATGAAGTGCCTGTTGATGATGCGGTACGTGTCGATCTCGTGCAGGATTATGTGGCAAGCCATATTGACCAAACATGGATTGAAAGCGTCACCAAAAACTTGCCCCGTGAGCATCGTTTATCGCCACCAGCTTTTCGCTATAAACTTACCGAACTTGCCCGTGCAGCCCACAAGACCGTGGTACTACCAGAAGGTGATGAGCCGCGTACTATTAAAGCGGCGGCAATTTGCGCCGAACGTGGTATTGCTCGCTGTGTGCTTTTAGGTAAAAAAGATGAAATCTTACGTATCGCCGCACAGCAAGATGTGGTGTTAGGTGAAGGCGTTATTATTATCGATCCAGAAGAAGTACGCGATCGTTACGTAGAACCTATGTTGGAACTACGTCGTAGCAAAGGTTTGACTGAAGTCGTTGCTAAAGAGCAATTAGAAGACAATATGGTGCTCGGCACTATGATGCTAGCCCAAGACGAAGTCGACGGTATTGTTTCTGGCGCGGTTAACACCACGGCCAATACTATTCGCCCACCGCTACAACTGATTAAAACGGCGCCGGGTTCAAGCTTAGTTTCATCCATCTTCTTTATGCTGATGCCGGACCAAGTGCTCATTTACGGTGATTGTGCGATTAACCCCGATCCCACTGCTGAACAACTTGCAGATATTGCTATCCAATCGGCGGAATCAGCCAAAGCCTTTGGTATCGAGCCAAGGGTTGCAATGATCAGCTACTCAACCGGTAACTCGGGCACAGGTTCTGATGTCGATAAAGTACGAGAAGCAACGCGTATTGCTAAAGAAAAGCGCCCAGATCTCATTATTGATGGTCCATTGCAATATGATGCGGCAGTTATGCCAAATGTTGCCCAATCTAAGGCGCCCAATAGCCCTGTTGCTGGTCAAGCCACTGTTTTCGTATTTCCAGACCTCAACACTGGTAACACAACTTATAAAGCCGTACAGCGAAGCGCTGACTTAATTAGCATTGGCCCTATGCTGCAAGGCATGCGTAAACCCGTAAACGATTTATCTCGCGGCGCGCTAGTTGATGATATTGTCTACACGATCGCCTTAACCGCGATACAAGCAGCCCAAAATGATGCCGCTAAAAGCGAATAAAATCGTTTAATATTAATAGCAAAAACTGACTAAAAGCATTGGTTAATTCCAATGCTTTTTTTATGTTTACGTTTTGTGTTAGCAACACCGCTAAACCTAGAAACGTCTTTACAGATAAAGTTAATCGGCAAATATCGGAGATAAAAATGTGACAACAACGGGAAGGTGTAGCATTAATAATGCTAAGCGAACAAATAAAAATATCCACTGATGATTGACGGTTTGTACACTAAGAGTAAATGCGTCACTTTTTAACCAGCAAATAAAGCAAGAAGATATCAGGTACTTACAAAGTATCACCGAAGTCTTCAACATAGTTTTCCACAGTTTTTGTGGATAACCTTTTTAAGCAGTGACTAACTATATGCCATAACCACAACGCTAGAGTCAACTCATTTTTACACCATAGGCAATTAGGACAACACTTGTACATTCAAGCTAAAATCGCGATACTCGATACAAATTTAAATAACTAAAACTTATGCGAACACTATTCTTTATTACTTTACTGTTTCTTTTTGGTTGTGGTGATCCTGCAGTTAAAGAGGACCATCAACTCACACCAGAAGAAGTGAGTTTAGGCTTTTTTAAAGCTGTTTATGTCGAGCGTGATATAGAGCAAGCAAAGCAATACGTTGACGATCCGATCAAACAAGTCATGACTCATTACCATATTGCTAGCGCGGTGCAGCGCAATATGCTGAGCCTATCGATGACCAATGTGGAAATGGAAGTTTCTGATATTGATATCGACTTCTTCCGCAGATTTACTCAAGACGTCATGGTAGTCGTTAAGATGAAAGGCCTTAAAGGTGGCCAACCTTGGATTGATGACAGAACCATACGCTTACACAAAATCGGCGGAAAATGGCTTATTGTCGAACTCATGCCAGAAAAACGTAAAGTCAACGGCTAAACGATTAAAAATTAAATAGTTAAAATTCATATAGTGTTCAAAGCGGTTACTCGTTCTATTTTTGGGCAAAAAAATAGCAACCTCAAGGTTGCTATTTTAATGTGCTTGTTTTGTTACTTTCGACTCATCAGTACCGTCAGTGTAATCGTAAGTTATTATGCTTTAACGACTTCTTCTTCGCTTTGTACAGGTAAAGACTCAAGTACATCGCCTTTCACTTGATAATAAGCATTTTCGTATTCATGAATTTCCATAACAACTCCAGCGTGGTTGGGTAAGGTCGCAGAGGCATGTCCTTCTGTGTCGACATTTTGCCTATGAGGAAAGAGCTATATTCCGTGCACAGGAGTATACCAAAGCACAATCAATAATTACAGAAAACTTTCAGTTTGGTTTTGTATAAAATAGGTTTTAAGTGTAATTTATCGCAAAGGTCGCCTAAAGCCGTATGCGAAAATGAAATACTTTCATCGGTTACCTACATTCAATCTTGAAAATACTCATCTTTGTATACTAAGCATGCTACCAAACGTGACTTAATGAAGGGCCGACTGATGATTATCATGACGACTTAACCTCCCCTACAACCTTGACTTAATATTCTGCTGAGTATGCTCGCCCCATAAAAAAGGCCAGTAAATACTGGCCGTTAAAGTTAAACATATTATTAAACGGCAGCAGACCTGCAATAGCGCAGTACCTTAAGTGACTTATCTTCTGACACATCCATAAACGCCGGCGGATTATCTAGTCGCGTTATGTATTCTAATGTTGGCGCCGCATCGGTGACTTGTTGGCGTAAAAAAGCAGTATCGAGTTCTGGCGCATTTAAACAGAGCAATACTTCGCCATTGTTGGCCAGTAACTCAGGTAACCGTCGAATTAAGCGGACATAATCTTTGGTCGCCACAAAGCTACCCTTCTGATTACTTGGCGGATCAGCCACTATGATGTCGTAGGGGCCAAGCTTTTTTAGTTTACCCCACGATTTAAAAATATCATGGGGTAAAAAACGTGCTCCTGCGCTAAAACCGTTTAGTAAATGATTCTGTTTCCCAATACTTAGTGCTCCTTTACTCATGTCGATATTAACCACTTCATCGGCGCCGCCTTGCAATGCCGCAACCGAGAAACCACATGTATAGGCAAACAAATTAAGTACTTTTTTATAGCGAACATTCGCTCGTATCCATTCACGGCCATTAGCCATATCGAGAAATAGACCGTGGTTTTGTCCACGCATCAGATGCACCTGAAATTGCGCTCCATTTTCACTAACAATATGCGGTTCGGGTACTTCACCCTGCAGTAACTGAGTGAACGTTTCTCCGCCGCTGCGATATTGATAGACAAGATTCAATGGGCTATTAGGGCATAAAATCTGCCACCGCAGCGCAATGGCCTGCTGGCAAGTGGCTAGGTCAACGTCTTCTAAGGGAATAAAGCTAGTCAGTAATAACACGGGCGAAAACCAATCTAAACAGAGGTGCTCACACCCCGCATAATGCCCACCGCGGCCGTGAAATAACCGCACCGCATCATCACCCAACTCAATTGTCGCTAACGCTTGTATAAAACTTTGCATTTTCTCTTACTTACTCTCAGTTGTACTGGTATCGATTTCATCGCCAGCTGAAGTCTCATTAGCCCTATTATTGACGATATAGTCATCGTCGACATCGTCCGATAATAAAATGGCTAACCAGTTACCGCTCTTACTCGATTCGAGGGCAATTTTTACCACCATTGTCAGCGGTACAGACAGCAACATACCTACAGAGCCAAGCAACCAGCCCCAAAAAATTAATGATAAAAACACCACTAAGGTCGATAAACCTAAGCCGCGGCCCATAAATTTAGGCTCAATAATATTGCCCATAATCATGTTAACACCCACATACAGCAATGTGGTCGCCCCCGCTGCCGCAGGGCCCAGCTGAATAAACGCCAACAACACCGCAGGGATAGCAGCAATGATTGAACCAATATTAGGAATGTAATTAAACAGGAAAGCGACGACCGCCCACAGCAGCGCATAATCAACGCCTATGATAGACAATCCAATCCCTACAATGATACCTGTGGCTAAACTCACTAGAGTTTTGATCACCATATATTGATTCACTGATTGTAAAAAACGCTCAATCTGTTGTAAGCGCATATCGGGATCGTCCAGCGCCAAATGTAATTTTTTAGGCAGCGATTGCGCCTCAAACAACATAAACACAATCGTTAGAATGATCAGAAATAAGTTCGCCATCACATTGCCAACACCCGACAACATATTCGTCGTCATTGATAAGGCCATGCCAGGATCAAAATAAGCTAATACTTGATCCTTAGAAATGCGGATATTGAAGTTATCTAGCTTTTGCAATATCCATTCAAACTGCTCAATTAACTGCACTCGATATTGGGGTAATTGCTTTGAAAATTCGTTAATAGAACTGCCAACAACCGAGGCTAACCATAAGCCCATTAGCACAATAAAGCCCATCAGTAGGATAACAGCCAGCCATTTAGGCAGACGAAATCGGGTCATTAAACCGATTGCAGGATTGCAGACCACAGCCAAAAAGCTTGACAGCACAAATGGTACGACAATGGGGCTCGCCGCCTTAATTCCGGCCAAAATAATCACCACAAAAGCCATAATCGCAAAGCCACGGTAAGCCGCAGAGGGCGCATTAGGTCGCGTCATGTATTAAAAATCCTTCTTGTTCTGAGATAAAATTGTTAGGCTAAACTGAGATAGCACATAACCCAGTCACTTTAGTTTACTTAAGATAGCCATTTGTCATTATGAAACCAGAAACAGCGATTATACGCATTAAAAACTTAAGACTACGTACTTTTATTGGCATTAAAGACGATGAGATCCAAAATCGCCAAGATGTGATCATTAATATCGTGATCCATTATTGTGCCGCGCAAGCCCGTAATAGTGATAACGTGGAAGATGCACTCAATTACCGCACTATTACGAAAAAAATCATCGAGCTGATTGAGAATAATCGCTTTTCATTACTGGAAAACCTTACCAGCCAAACGTTAGCTATCGCTAGCGAACATGACTGGGTTGAGTTTGCCAGTGTTGAAATAGACAAACCTCACGCCCTGCGTTTTGCCGATTCGGTTTCAATGGAATTATGTTATCAAAAATAATCGCGCAAAAAAGTCGTTTAAGTGATCGCAGCAGGCCGCTACTCGGTATATATCTTCAAAGCTGACAGATAAGAGACCTTACATGAATATACTGATCACTGGCGCAAGCGGTTTTATTGGGCGTCAACTCGTTGAACAATTGGCACCACATCATCAGCTGACATTAGTAACGCGCTCCGTAGCACAAACCCAAAAGATACTCGGCAACCAACATCATTACCTTTCAAGTCTGGATGAGCTGAGTAACTTAAATCACCTTGATGCCATAGTGAATCTCGCTGGAGAACCCATTGTGGCTAAGCGCTGGAGCAAGGCTCAAAAACAACGAATTTGCGATAGTCGTTGGGATATTACGGCAAAATTAGCGCAGCTTATAAAGCAGAGCACTAACCCTCCTAAAGTCATGGTGAGTGGTTCAGCGGTGGGTTATTACGGCAGACATGATGATCAGCCGCTCGATGAAACGAGCGCAGTCCATGCCGAGTTCAGTCATGATATCTGCCAGAAATGGGAACAAGCCGCGCAAGAAGCAAGCTCAGAACAAACTCGTGTATGTATTATCCGTATTGGGATTGTACTGGGCAAAGGCGGCGCTTTAGATAAAATGTTACCACCTTTTAAGCTTGGCCTGGGTGGCCCAATAGGCCATGGCCGCCAAGGTATGAGTTGGATCCATGTAAGTGATTTAGTCTCTCTAATACAATTTTTACTCACTCAAGAACACTGCCAAGGAGTCTTTAATGCCACAGCTCCGCACCCTGTCAGTAATGCCGTATTTGCCAAGGCATTAGGCAAAGCGTTAAACCGGCCCGCGCTCATTACAACGCCCCCTTTAGCTTTACGATTAGCGATGGGCGAAATGTCAGAGTTACTCACTGAAGGGCAGTTTGTAATACCCAAACACGCACTTGAAGTGGGTTTTAAGTTCCAATTTAATGAACTTGAGCCAGCATTAATGGATGTTGTTAGTTGATGATATTCCTGTTTTATCCTTTATGCCGTTCTTAACATAAATAGAGAATTAACAAGGCGTTATTACTATAAAAAGCGATTATAATAGAATGCTTAATAAGCACATTTTTACATAACAGTCACAAAACATTTTATCAACATCATGATTTATAAGATGATTTGGCGACAAATAAAAAAAATCCTGCTAGAATCCTCAGCGATTGTTCATAGAAATGGACACATACCACCTTTCTTTAAGCAATCATAATGACCCCCAGTAATACCGTTATTGGCCCCTAATGCCAATAACTTATCCTCAGTATCGTTCCATTAATATGACGGTATTGATCCGTAAACCCGATACGGTTTACATTCGCGCTTATTCATCCTTCTCCATCATTAGGAGATCGACAATATCTGTCTTCAAGGCCAGCGTTTAACACAAAGTATTAATAGGTACTTAATAACTAGATGGGCCAGTCTCATAGCGTTTATGCGCAGAGTCATACCCACAAAAAATTTGTAAGGAA
This sequence comes from Shewanella morhuae, assembly GCF_900156405.1. Classification (GTDB taxonomy): domain Bacteria; phylum Pseudomonadota; class Gammaproteobacteria; order Enterobacterales; family Shewanellaceae; genus Shewanella; species Shewanella morhuae. The sequence continues at coordinate 137,769 of NZ_FTNN01000009.1, read as the reverse complement.
TTTTATGCACACAATTTATACGATTGGTGAATTAGAGTCGTTCTTAATTGCCATTTTTGTCCTTTTTATTGGTCACTCTATCAATCGCCATGTGCGTGTTTTTAAAAAATATAATATCCCTGAACCTATCGTTGGTGGGTTAGTTATCGCCGCCGTCATTGCCATATTGCATGTTCAAAATATAACCCTCGCCTTCTCCCTTTCAATGCAAAATACCCTAATGCTAATGTTCTTTAGCACTATCGGCCTCTCTGCAAACTACAAACTGTTACTCAGTGGTGGGAAAAAAGTCTTCATTTTTTTGGGGGTAGCGTCGGTTTATATCATTATTCAAAATGCAGTCGGTGTTAGTTTAGCCAGTCTATTAGGCCTCGAACCCATCATGGGGCTTATCGCAGGCTCTATCACACTTTCAGGTGGTCACGGTACTGGCGTGGCATGGTCACAAACATTCGCTGATAACTACGGTATCAATACCTTAGAATTTGCCATGGCAGCCGCAACCTTTGGTTTAGTCATGGGTGGGATTATTGGTGGACCTGTTGCCCAGCGATTAATCAGTAAACATAACCTTGTTTCTTCTTATGGCATTGGTCGTAAAAATCATACTGAACATCCGCATTTAGTCACTTATGATCAGCTAGAAGAAGATCATGTAACGGCAAAAACCATTCTTGAAACTTTATTTGTCCTTTTATTATGTGTTGCGGGAGCTCAATGGTTTGCCAGTTGGATTGCTCAATCTGGTGTCGCTTGGTTAAAAATGCCCGACTTCGTATATGCTCTTTTCTTCGGGGTTATCATCGCCAACATTACCGAGCTCACCCGTGGTTATAAACTTCATACTGAAAGTATTGATGTGATTGGCACGGTTTCGTTATCGCTATTTTTGTCTATGGCATTGATGAGTTTAAAATTATGGGAAATTTTTGATTTAGCCATTCCCCTGCTCATTATTCTATTAGTACAAACAGCAGTAATGGCATTGTTTGCCTATTTTGTGACATTTAAAATCATGGGCAGTAATTATGATGCAGCGGTCATCACAGGTGGGCATTGTGGCTTTGGGATAGGGGCAACACCAACAGCAGTAATGAACATGGGCGCGTTAGTATCACGTACAGGGCCGTCACCTCAAGCTTTTATGGTTGTCCCGATTGTCGGCGCCTTCTTTATTGATATCGCTAACTTAATTATATTACAGGGCTATTTAAACTTTATGATGTGATTGGTATAAATCGTAGCGCGTGAGTTTGGTTTAGCCCAATAGTAAAAAGCCCCTAAGCTATTATAGATTAGGGGCTTTCTGTTTCATTATTGTTTCACAATCCAATCACGGCTAGCTGCCTGACTTTAATAACTCCGCGCAGGATTGATTAAGTAATTGACGGCAGCGCCATATGCCCAGCAATGCGACCAGCAAAGCACCGGAAAGTGGCGCAATCGCCCACCATGGCCAGTGCATATATACATTAAGTTCAAACACTTGAGTTTTAAGTAGATACAAAGCAAATTCAGCCACAATCACCGCTAACACGCCCGCAATGCCACCTAGCAAAGCAAACTCTAAGCCAGTTGCACTGCGTAATAACCAGCCCGACGCCCCAAAGGTACGCAGCACTGCCAATTCACGCTGTCGAGTTGCCATGCCAGCCTCAGTCTGTGCAATCAATACTAAGACACTGGCCAATAGCACCAGTGCTAACACTAAGGTCAGTGATAATGACACTTGCTCAATAATCTGTCGCAACTGCGCCACCATAGCGCCGACATCGATAATAGAGATAGTCGGAAATTGCTGTATGAGCGCGAGGATCACCGCATCTTTAGACGTACCATCAACATTCATCGCTTCATTTAAATAAAAACTCGCCATTGAGGTATAAGCAAAAGGCGCAAGAGCTTCTTGGGTGAAAATCATAAAAAAGTTCGGTTGCAGTGTTTCCCAGTGCACAGCACGGATACTGGCGACCTTTACTATGAGTTCTTTATTATCAATAATATAAGTGAGGTTATCACCAATGCTAATGCCTAAACGATCCGCGACACCTGATTCTACTGATACCTCATCGGCAGCTTGATTAAAATCTCCTTCCAGCAGTTCATTATTGGCTGGCAAGCTATTACGCCATGTTAGGTTGAGCTCACGGGAAATACCAACTCTGCCTTTTTCACCCGCTTCAGACTGCTCATTCGAAATCAACGCCTCACCGTTGATTTGGGTTAAACGGCCGCGGATCACTGGGTAAATATCCGTTGCCGCTATCCCCTTAGCCGTCATGAAATCATTTAAGGGTTTGGCATCATCGGGGGCGATATTGACCAGAAAATAGTTAGGTGCGTTCTCTGGCAACTGTTTTTGCCATTCATTAAGCAAATCTTGCCTTAAGGCCAAAATCGTCAATAGCAATACTAAGGCGGCACTAAAACCGACTAATTGCAGTACGTTCTGCCGTGCACGACGCCTTAATCCCGCTAAAGCTAACTGGAGTGGATTAGTGGTTTTCATCCCAACACTATGGCCTAAGCGGATCATCACCCACCCTAGTAACCCGAGTAATACTCCAAGTAACAATGCAGCGGCGACCACAGTCAGCGTCAAGGCCCAGCTTTGCGAGTACAAATATCCTAGTAGTGCCATCGCACTTAGACTCAGCAATAAGTGTAACCACATACCGAGCTGCAAGCCTTCTAACTGACGCTGTAGTACTCGCAGTGGTGGAATGGCCAATAAACGCATCAATGGATAGGCCGAAAACATGAAGGCACTGATCAATCCAGTACCAATACCGAGCAACAAAGGCCGCGTCAGTGGCGGTGAATAAGCCGCTATTTCAGCGGGTAGTAAATGACTAATCCCCAAATCCAGCAACACACCACCGATTAAACCAAGCACAATACCCAGCAAAGTCACCAGCAATAAATGCATACCAAACAGTAAGCGAATTTGCTTTGCCGAAGCGCCAAAGGTTTTCAGCATAGCAACAACATCATAATGACGCTGACAATAGCGCTGGGCGGCAATACCTATCGCAGCGCAGGCCAGTGCAATACCCATTAAACTAGCCAGTAGTAAAAAGCGCTCTGCGCGTTTTACAGCTTCGGCAATTGGCGAGTCGCCAGATTGCACATCAACCCAACGTTGGGTGCTATTTAACAGTGGTTTAACGCTTTGTTCAAAGGCGGTAAGCGCTGCTTCATCTCCCGCAAATTGATACAAATAAGTGACGCGACTCCCCGGTTGGATCACCCCCGTTTTCGCCACATCTTCCATGCGCATTAATATTACGGGCGAAGAAGCAAAAGGATTAAAACCTGCATCAGGTAAGCGGCTAATTTCATCACTGAGCACAAACTCACTGTTACCTAACTCTATGGACTTTGGATAACCCAACAGTCCACCTAAGCGGCTCTCAAACCAGATTTCATTAGCTTGGGGTAACGCTTTAGTTTTACCGTTTATCAGTTCAATTTCGCCCTTAAGTGGATAACCCGCCTCTACAGCGCGCACTGTCACTAATTGAAACTTATCTCCCGAATAAACCATCGAATTAAACTGCATGTTAGTAACATGCTTAAGCCCAAGCTCATCCGCCTTGGCGAGAATCGCCGCGTCGATTTTAACTGGCGAATCAATAATACGGTCGGCAGCAATAAACTCTGTAGCTTGGCCCGTAATCGCCACTTGTAGGCGCTCGCTTACCCGCGCTAATCCACTTACAGACAATACCGCAAGGGTAATCGCCAGAATAATCAATAACAACTGACCTTGCTGTAACTCACGCTTAAACAGGCGCCATGCCAGACTTAACTCCATTATTAAGCCTCCTTAGTATCAGCAAGTATTGCCGCATCACGTAAAGAATTAGCGTTATCTTCTTGTAAATGACCGTTATCCATCACTAACTGCCGCTGACAGCGTTTGGCTAGCAGCAGATCATGGGTAACAAGAATCAGAGTGGTATGGCTTTCTTGATTAAGCTCAAACAACATATCAGCAATTTTATGCCCGTTTACGCTGTCTAAATTGCCTGTTGGCTCATCGGCAAACAGCACTTTAGGTTCACAAATAAAAGCACGGGCTATCGCGACTCTTTGTTGCTCCCCACCCGAAAGCTGCTTAGGTAAATGGGTCAAACGATGGGATAAGCCAACGCGCTCTAACATAGCTTGCGCTTTATCTTTAGCATTGCGAACGCCAGCAAGCTCGGCAGGTAGCATGACGTTCTCGAGTGCGTTTAAGGTATCAACCAACATAAAGGATTGAAAAATAAAGCTGACCTTTTGTTTACGTAGTGCCGCTTTTTGTTCTTCATTGAGTTTTGATAACGCCACACCATCGAGCCAGATTTCGCCAGAGGTAGGCGTATCCAGCGCCGCAAGCAGCCCTAGCAAGGTAGATTTACCCGATCCCGACGGTCCAAGAATCGCCACACTCTCACCTTGCTTGACATCTAAGTTAATGCCCTTGAGGATAGTGAGCGTCCCTTCTTGGGTAGTCACTGATTTTTCGAGGTTAACAACATTGATGGCACTGTTTTTTAAGATGACGTTAGACATAGGATCCTTTTTATATAAATCGTTCTGGTATCAAACGCTAAGATTTAAATCAGGAGCAAAAGCCCTTGGGGCATGCATGCTCATGAGTGTTTTAATCACTGCGCCAGCTCATGCAGCAAAAGTATTAATTTTTGGCGATAGCTTAGGCGCTAGCTATGGCATGGCACAACAGTTAGGCTGGGTGGCATTACTGCAAAAAAACTTACCCGAACATCAGTTTATCAATGGTTCTGTGAGCGGCGAAACCACCGCGGGTGGCCTACGCCGATTACCCGCCTTACTCGATTCGGTTACCCCAGACCTTGTGGTGGTTGAACTGGGTGGTAATGATGGTTTGCGCGGATTTCCCCCAACCCAACTTGAAAATAATCTAACCAAAATCATTACACTAGCCAAAAATAGCGGAGCAAAAGTGCTACTTACCGAGGTAATGGTACCGCCTAACTATGGCCCTCGCTACACCAAAAAGTTCACCCAAGTGTATCAAGACATATCCAAAGCACAGAATATCGTGTTAATTCCTTTCTTTATGCAAGATATAGCGCCCCATCCAGAGTTAATGCAGCGGGATGGTATTCACCCTAACGAAAAGGCCCAAGAAAAAATTGCGACTTGGATGCAACCGTGGATAGAAAGTGCGCTAATTCAATAAAATAGCGATATTTTTAAGCTAATAAACAGCTTACTTAGCTAAACTCATATTCATCTAATAAAAATGTGTTCTAACGCAAGGCTGACACTATAGATAAACAGTAAAATTCGTGTTAGCAAATGGTTAACTCAAACAAGGAGTCAATATGTCCCTTAGCCATCAGCAAAAAGTGTACCTACCCAAGGAAGCGCGTACCAAACAATTCATCACCGCCGAAATTAAGGTGACGGATGCATTACTGAGTCAATATCCCGACTATCAAACTTGTTACCAAAGTTTAAGTCGTTTGGTATTTAATTTGGCAGAACAACACGATCTACGTAATGTACACGTAATCACTAACGATAAACTGCCTGTTGTGCGCTTTCATACTGAAGCGTATTGTTTCCAAACTACTGAACAAATTCTATTTTTTTATAACCCGGCCTACCACGAAGCTCAAAACCTATTCACACAAGAAAACTACCGCGCACGTAAATTGCGTATTGTATTTCTAGCTACTGGCGAAAGTATCCGCAGTAACTCCGCTAGTTTTCACACTCGGGTACGTGAATTTCTTAATCAACTAATGCCAAAGCTGCCAATCAGCGATCTCAAAGTGAAGATCCGCGACCATCAGCACTTATCTTACGACCTTTTCGCGAAATCTAAAGGCTATAAAGAAACCTATGGTTATAAGCTGCGCGCAATTGAGCCAAGATATAAAGCAAGAAAATGCGAGTTACCCGAAAACGTCAGTTCACTGACCTATGTAACAGTCAGCTTGCCACTGAGCCGTAGATTAAAACAAGGGTTATTACCTGACTCAGCAACTGACTTTACGCCTTTATATCAACATCTTGAAGATAGTTTCCTCAAGGCCGCAGCCGGTAAGCAACTGACCCGGCTGGCAATGATTGCTAATGGCTTAACACCACTGGTACGCAACAGTAAATTTGAAAAGCTTGACAGCAAAACTGAAGTACAGATGATAGGCTTCGATCCTAATGCGCTTGAGCAACAAGTTATCTGCAATTGGGATGCTGATAACCTAGTTGAAGAGGCACACTTTATTATCGTCGCAGGTACTAAAGATACCGATGATGTTGGTTTTGGTCGCTTTATGAATAATGTAGAGGCCGCACTAAAAACCTTTGCCGCCGATATCGGTGTTGATCCTGAACGTGAAGATTTAATCATCCGTTTTCATCAACATATTAGTTATCAAATCTAAAATCCTTGATTTACAACAAGCAAAAAGGCGCATAAGCGCCTTTTTTAATTCATTTTTATATAAAACTAAACTCTTAACCCCCAAACTTCAAACGCATCTTTGCTCAGTTGCTCCCTAAAATCGGGATGAGCAATGGCAATGAGTGCTTGTGCTCGTTCACGCAATGAACGACCACGCAAATTAGCGACGCCATATTCAGTCACAATATAATGCACATGAGCCCGAGTTGTAACCACGCCCGCGCCAGGAGATAACACGGTGGCAATACGGGAAATACTGCCACCCACAGCAGTGCTGGGTAGCGCAATCACTGAACGGCCTCCTTCAGATAATCCTGCTCCGCGTATAAAATCCATTTGGCCACCAACGCCAGAATAAATTTTAGTCCCGATAGAGTCAGCGCACACTTGGCCAGAAAGGTCGACCTGCAGCGCTGAGTTAATTGCCATCACATTGGGGTTTCTACGAATAATAGCCGTGTCATTCACTTGTTCAATATCCATAAAAATCACTGCTGGATTATCATCAACATAGTCGTATAACTTTTGACTACCCAGGGCAAAACCTGTGACTAATTTTCCAGGATAAAAACGTTTTTTACTATTGTTCACCACGCCATTTTCAACCAATTGCAGTATGCCGTCCGAAAACAACTCTGTATGAATACCGAGATCGCGATGCCTTGTTAAGCAAGACAGCACAGCATCGGGTATTGCGCCAATACCCATCTGTAAACAATCCCCATCACGCACCAGTTGCGCAACATGTTTACCAATGGCTAAACTCACCGCATCACCCGTTGCAAAGGAATGTATTGGCAAAGCTGCACTTTGTTCATACACAGCGGCAAAGCGGTTGATATGAATAAAACCATCGCCGTGGGTACGTGGCATTTGTGGATTAATATGGGCGATGATCTTACCCGCCACTTGGCAAGCCGCGAGCGTGGCCTCAACCGAAATCCCTAGAGAACACATGCCGTGTTTATCGGGCGGTGACACTTGAATCATCGCAGTATCAATTTTTTGCTCGCCACTGCGAAATAACTTTGGCACTTCTGAAAGAAAAATCGGCACATAATCCGCATCACCACTTTGCAATAATGCCCGTGTTGGCAGCCCACCAAAAAAGCAGCGGTGGCGTAAATGCCCTTTTAAATCTGGGTGACTTAATGATTCGGCGCCTTCTGTATGTAGCTGTAATAGAGTGAGATTATCTTTACTGAGAGCGTGCTTGGCTAAAGCATCTAATAAAATTCGGGGCGTCGCGCCCATCGAGTGCGTCCATAGCGTCTCGCCGCTTTGAATTAAAGCAACGGCATCGAGTGCACTATGGCAAATAATTGGGGGCATAATAAATTTCCTGCAATGACAAACCTTAATGCTGAAGGTAAATACTAGTTAAGTATCATGATTTTCAACATCTTAACCGAACGGTTTATTTTTAACTTTGCGTTACATCAATGCCGGTGACTAAGTCGTTTTTTTAGCAGGCAGCAAGAATAGAGGCATGTATCAATTCTGCTGACCACTTCGCCAATTAACTTAGTCCCGAATTATGGGTTAACCTGAGCTCGAAATAAGATTAATCAATTACCACAGCCACTACCTCGCGTTCAGGTTTGCCTTACTTTGCCAGCGCCATTGGCCTCTGCAGCTCATTACCCATAGCGATTAATCGCGGATTATTGTCATGGGCGGCACTAAAATTAGCCTTTGTCTGCCAGCCAAAGCCATTAATGGCAATTAATGACTGCGCCACGGGGCCACCTAAAGTATTTCCGGGCCCAAGTACAATCACTCTATCGGGGGCAAACTCCTTCATCGCTACCGCAATCGCCTTAGAAAAATAATAGGGCTTAACGACTTGTTCGCCTAATGTGTACTCGCTTAGTTTGGCAGTATCGTGCTGCGGCAAAACAGTGTTATATCGCCCAGCCTTCGATTTCAGCGGCTATTTCAGCTCTAGAAGCGCAGCTCAATACCCAATTATTTCAACGGCATGGCAAAGGCGTAAGTCCTACTGATGCAGGTAACCGATTGTATCCGTTAGCAAAACATTTACTCAATGAGTCCAAGGCTATCGCATCCCTGTTCAGCAAACCCGAAATCCAAGTGCCCTTTAAATTAGGTCTAATACGCTCCCTCGGAGTTCAGCGTATGAGCATGTTGTTAAAGGATTTTACCAATGCTTGTCCTGACATGGATCTCACCTTAGTCGAACCCACCGAAGACGCCGATGCGCGGATCATTACCACCAGTGATTTAACCAGCCATGAAAGCTTTTTACCTATGTGGCATGACACGTATCTGCTGGCTATTCCGCCATCTTTAAGCCTGAGTCTGCAAGATACAATTCGCTTAACGGATTTACATCAGCAACCTTTTATTCACCGCGCTCCCTGTGAAGCCTTGGGCAGCTTGCAGCAATTATTAAATATAGAAGGGATTAAAATGCAGATAAGAGCGAGGATCCAAACGGTAGAATATGCCGTTGGTTTAGTCGCGGCAGGGTTAGGTATCGCGCTGATCCCAGCGATACCCGTTTTACTTGAGCAAACTGATATCGTATTTCGCCCCTTACACGATATAGAGCTTAAACGCACAGTAGGCTTAGCTATGCCACTAGGTCACGCTCCCACGGCGCAACAGAAACAGCTGGCGGATCTTTGTAAGCTCAATCTAAACGCTTAACGAATCGTAAACTTGCGATCAGCAAACCTATGCAGGTAAAACCGATTAACCACAGGGCATCAAATTGTAAATCCATCACTTGGGCATCGCGCAGTACAATAGCCCGTGACATCCGAATAAAATGTGTTGCGGGCAAGGCTTCAGCAATCCACTGCGCCGCGATGGGCATGGCCTCGTAGGGGAACATAAATCCCGATAATAATATTGATGGCAAAAGGATAAATATCGTCATCTGCATTGACTGCAGCTGATTTTTGGCAATGGTTGAGATGACTAAACCTAAGGTCAAACTGGCACAAATAAACAACATAGCGGCAAGGGCAATAGAATCAAGCCCACCACGAATGGGTACATCGAACAACACATGCCCAGCGCTCAAAATAATGATGACTTGTACAAAACCAACCAATACATAGGGCACGATTTTACCGAGCATTAATTCAAGCGGCCGCACGGGCGTGGTGATCAAAAACTCCATATTCCCCTGCTCACGTTCACGCACAATCGCAGCAGAAGTGAACATCACCATGGTCATGGTTAAAATAACCCCCAAAAGGCCGGGCACGATGTTGACCACTGAACGTTGCTCAGGGTTGAAATATTGCACCACTTCAAAACTCGGCGTACTACTTTTTGACACTCTACCCGCGACTTCATCCAGCGGCATTTGTCTTAGGCTACGGATGGTTGCGGCAACGACAGTATCTGAGCCATCCACCAGCCATTGGCCGATAGGTTGTGCTAAATAGGCCTGCCCAGAAAAAGCGGGGTGGCGCACTAAACGCTCATCAAAATCGGCTGGTAAATACAATACGGCTTTCACTTCGCCGCGAGTAATTGCCGCCTCAGCCTCAACTACGCTGACATAACGCTGCTGAAAATCCACCACCTGCGTTGCATCCACCGCCTGAACCAGTGCGCGGCTATACGCGGAATCACTTAAATTAACTAGACCAGCTGGCAGATGACGCGCATCGGTATTGATGGCATACCCAAACAGCATGAGTTGCACTAACGGGATCATCACTATCATGCCAAAGGTCATGCGATCCCGAGATAATTGCCGCAGCTCTTTGACAACAATTGCAAAAATTCTACGCCACATGGTCAGCCTCAATGGTCAAGTTAGCACCCACGCGCTCACCTGTGCACGTTACAAACACATCCTCTAAACTGGCACGTACTTCTTCCATTGTACGGCTTGCAACCCTTGGCTTGAGCCACGCTAATGGATCGGCAATATCACTGCGCACTAACACCCGTAGACGACTGCCGATTTGCGCCGCCGACAATATGGCCGATTCGGTTGTAAGTGATTGTTTTAATGTACGCAAACCATCACCAGAGACTTCAATCACTCTAGCGCCCATCGCCGTCATTAATTGTTGCGGCGAGCCATCAGCACGCTTTATTCCTCGCTCTAAAATGGCTAAACCGTGGCAACGCTCGGCCTCATCCATATAATGAGTCGAGACCAGTATGGTCGTACCTTGGGCACAGAGATCGAATAAACGCTCCCAAAACTCGCGGCGATTTTCAGGATCGACTGCTGACGTCGGCTCATCAAGAAACAGTAACTCAGGGTGATGTAAGGTTGCAGCGGCTAAGGCTAAACGCTGTCTTTGACCGCCACTCATTGAGCCTGCCATTTGTTTATGGCGTCCGCCTAAATCATAAAGCGTGAGTAACTCAGCGATGCGCAACTTGGCATTTTTACGATTCAGCCCATAAATTTGCGCCACAAACTCAAGGTTTTCTCGCACCGAGAGATTGTCATAAAGAGAGAATTTTTGCGTCATATAGCCGATACGACGGCGTAATTTTTCCTCAGCGCCGGGTAAGGTTTCACCCAAAACCCGAATATCCCCCGACGTAGGGCTTAACAGTCCAGTCAACATACGAATGGAGGTAGATTTACCACAACCATTAGGGCCAAGAAAACCATAAATCGTTCCCTTGGGAATGGCTAAATCGAGGTTTTCCACTGCATTGACGCCAGCAAACGCACGGGTCATGCCGTGGGCCTCAATCGCAAAGTCACTGTGACTCATGGCAGTTCAACTTCTAATGCCATGCCCGTAGGTAAGTCCTGACCTTCTGCCGAAATAGTAATATCAGTCAAATACATCAAGCGCGCGCGGTCACGTTCATTGAGTGCATAAAATGGGGTATAAGCGGGTTGACTACGGATATTACGTACCGTGCCAATAATCGGCGTTTCACGGCCATCGACAAGAATATTAACGTTTGTGCCCGCCTTCACCTTATCGAGCTGAGTCGCGGGCAGGTACACCCGAACATAGGGGTTAGCGCTCGCGAGCAAACCTATCAGCTGAGTGCCCGGTGCAATTCTATCGCCCACTCGCCAAGGCAAAGTGTCAACAACCGCATCGCGCGCTGCCACTAAGGTTAAATCAGCTAAGGCTTTTTGCTCCAAATCTATACTTGCATTAGCGGCAGCAACGGCAGCTTTTGCTTGATCAAGTTGTTCACTGCGGGTGCCATGTTCTAACAGACGCAGACTTTGCTCTGCCTCTGTTTGCTTGGCTAAACTGGTATCGCGCGCCGCGCGGGCAGTATCTAAATCAGCTTGACTGAGTACATGAGTCGCAAACAAACGCTGAGTTCGCTCAAAAGCGCGCAGTGCTTCTTTAACACTGGCATTGGCACCATCGAGCACAGCTTTGGCTTTTTTAATGTCTTCTAAACGCGCACCTGTTATCGCCTCAGCAAGCTTAGCGTTAGCTTGTTCAAGTTCAGCTTGGCGCAGGGCAAGGCGCGCATTTGCCGAGGTTGTATCGAGCAGCAGTAACACTTCACCCGCTTTAACCTGCTGTCCTTCAACTACATTCACTTGAGTTATGAGTTCTCCCACTGGAGCGATGAGTGTCAGCCTGTCCCGCTCGACGGTGCCAAACACTCTAGGCGCTGGTTCAGTGCAGCCGACTAACAACATCAAACACCCCAAGCTCACCGTGATGATGACACGCATATTCATACTCATGACAGGCCTCCTTAGGCCTAACTGAACATTTTTACTACCGGTATTACTGTGCTGAACTAAATTATTAAATTAAACCTAATCTTTAAATGAAACATAAAATGCTAAACAGCTTAAAGATTAAGTGCCTTTCACTATCGCGCTGAGCCTTGCGATAAACAGCTGCACAGCTTCAACCGTGTCAAAGCTAAACGCTAAACCATAGTGAGTTTCTGTCAGGCTCTTATGTAAACGCTTAGGAAAACGTGTCATTTGCGCATTATGAAAATAATCATATTTAGCATGTACGCCTGCAATCGTGGCAAATTCACCAGAAAACACTTCAAAGGCAGGGCGAATAATCAAATTAGGAGATTTACCGTCGAGGTATAAATAAAAAGCCTCTTTGGTCTCGGGGAGCATATATTCAGTAATGTTTTTGATGGTGAAGTTGGTACGACATTGCAGTGCGCTTAAGCAGCTCGCCATTTCATTATGTTCAATTGCCAAACTTATTACCCCTTATTTATCCATATCGCGCCGCTCACATAGCGCAGCATCTAACGACCTAAAATCATACCTGAAACCGTATATAAAACTGCATCTTAAAGCAGTGATGCTGATTTTAGCGAACGGTATTGGTTTGCATCACGTTTATCCACGCTATCTAAGCTCAGCCTAATCGCTTTAGCCATTAAATGCACTAAAGAGATAGCAATATCATCCTGTTAGAGCACGAGTTTACAGGATGCATCACAAAACCTTTATCTACCAAAAGGTAAATAAAGATAAAACCTCTGTAACGCGTTACTAAAATACAAAAAAACCAAGGCCAACATATTAATGTTGGCCTTGGTTTAACAACATTGACTGGGCATGAATCAACTAATCAATGTCTACCAATGCTTGTTTTACATGGGTTTGATGATAGTGCAAACGGGTGATAGCTAAAGCAATCAAGGCTAATAAGGTTAATGACCCCATTACTACACCGCGCCACTGCGCCCCATGCCAAAACATCATCAAATACGGGCCACCAATGGCGGCGCCGAGGTAGTAGAAGCATAAATAGAGTGAGGTCGCTTTAGCACGATCGCGATTAGCACGCATTGCCACAAAGGAGTTACAACAACTATGCGTCAAGAAAAACCCACAAGCGGTCATTAAAAAACCTAAACAAATGGTAAAAGAGGTATCAAACAGAGTCAGTAAACTACCAGCTAGCATTAAACACCAAGACCACTGATACAGCTTGTGTTGGCCAAATTTAGCCAGCCATTTAGCCGTAAAATATGAGGCGATGGTACCACTGGAATAGCACAAAAAAATCAATGTCGCTTGGAAACGGCTCCATTCATAGGGCGCGGCCATCAAATGTAGCTGAATAAAACTAAATTGATTTACCATCATCATAAAGGTCAAGCCGCCAATCGCGTACACTAAGCGCATTTGAGTATCTGTAAGATGATGGCTAAACCCGTAAAAATCTTGTATCAAGCGGGCACGTTTTGATAAAGATGGTGCGGTTTTACTTTGTGATATCGCCTGTGCATTAGCCACTGACGGTAATAGATAATTCACTAAAGCAACGCCCGCAAGTGTTACTAAAAACAACAACCACATGGATTCTTGCCAAGAAAGATACTGCGACATTACACCGCCAAGTAAACGCCCAATAATGCCGCCTATGCTGTTTGCCATAATATAAATACCAGCAGCTTTAAGAATAGTACTGGCTGACAATTGCTCCTTAAAGTACGCCATAGCAATGGCTGGGACCGCAGCCAATAACCCACCTTGTAATAATCGCACCAACACTAATCCGTTAAAATCCGGCGCCCAAATTAACAATAAATTAGACAGCGCCAACAACCACAAGCTGACAATAATTGGCGTATGTCGACCAATTCGATCAGACAGCACCGCATACAGAAGTAATGAAAACGCTAAGGAGAAACTGGTCACTGACAAAATCAATGTTGCTTTAGAGCCCGATACTGCAAAATGTTCAGCAATCAGCGGCAGCATGCCTTGCATCAGGTATAAGTTGATATACACCACCACAGAGGCTACGCACAGCGCCCACATCAATCGACTATCACGTTGTTTATTGTCAATCATAGTATCTAACTCGGCTTGCACAGGAGCCTCGACAAAGTATCACTCATAAGGTAGACAAAGGTTATCACTGCGCTTAATATAACAATAATAAATAATATCTATCATAGTCATTGTTTTTTGTTATGCACCTTGATAATAAATAAGCCGACTAAAATAACGAACCTTACCACTGACTAACCAGTATGGGCCCCATTGATGGATATCCGCCAACTTAAACATTTAGATGCCATTGCTAATACCGGTAGTTTTACTGCAGCGGCTAAAAAACTGAATATGGCTCAACCGGCTTTAAGCCAAAGTATCAAGCGTTTAGAAGTCGCACTCGGTGTGACATTAGTCAATCGCACCAGTAATAAGCATGATAAATTACTCGCACTCACTGCCGAAGGTTTAGTGCTGCATCAACACGCCATACTCATCATTAAGCAATTGAAACAGGCCGAAGCCCAAATTAAGGCGATGGCCAACCTGACTTCAGGTGAAGTCCGCATTGCGGTGCCAGGCATGTTGGGGTCTTTCTATCTTCCCTCGCGTTTAATGGCCTTTAGGCATAAACACCCAGAGTTAAAACTGTCACTGTTTGAAGGCGGCACTCGCGATACACTACGCATGCTACAACAAGAAGAAGTCGATATTGCCATTATTACCGCCCAAGACCTGCAACCTGAGCTAGATAGCCAACTGCTGATCCGTGAGCAAATGGTGATTGCTATGGGGGCTGAACATCCTTTAGCAGAACATAGTGCCGTGAGTTTGAATGACTTTTTCGACCATGAGTTAGTAATGTTCAAAACCGGCTATTTCCACCGCGAGTGGATTTTATCTCAAGCAAAAGAGCTGAAAAAAAAGCCCAATATCGCTTTTGAAACTAACCTTATTAATCTTATTAAGCAGATTGTTTCTCAAGGGTTTGGCATTACTAGCGTACTTGAAATGGCGATAAGTGCCAAAGATGACATATTAGCTAAACCATTCGATCCGCCAGTATTTTTAAACTTACATATCGCATGGAAAAAACAGCGTCCCGTCAGTCAGGCAGACCGTGCTTTTGTCGATTTTTTGATGAATCATCGCTAAGTTAACATGAACTCAGTATCAAATTGCCCTCTTAATGCAGCGACTCTCCCCACACCTTTGGTAAATAAAACACCCTAAAATAAAAAACGCCCGATGAGATTCATCGAGCGTTCTAACTGAAATAAGCGTTAACCTATATCAAAACATGGCATGAGCAGTACAGCTTAGGTTAAACCACTTAGCTGCGCTGACGCGTTGGCTTAGGTTGTCCTGTTCCGGTCACTTTATGCTTACGTACAGCGCGGCGGATTTTGGCACTTTTTACTTGTGCACGGGCCACACTGTGTTTATCAGCGGCAAGCATAGTACGGGTTTCTGGCTCTAAACCTGCCAATTTACGCAAGTAATTCACTTGCTCCATTGGCAATTCAACCCAGCCACCGCGTGGCAGTGATTTTGGCAATTCAACCATACCATAACGGATACGGATCAAACGGCTCACCTGCACTTCTTGGGATTCCCACAAACGGCGCACTTCACGGTTACGACCTTCGCGTAAACACACATGCCACCACTGGTTCATGCCTTCGCCGCCCGCAGGCTTGATGCTATCAAACTGTGCTGGGCCGTCTTCTAACATCACGCCAGTACGTAAACGTTGTACTGTCGCTTCAGGGATTTCACCAAAGGTACGCACTGCGTATTCGCGATCCACTTCGTTCGATGGATGCATTAAGCGGTTCGCTAATTCACCATCTGAGGTAAACAATAATAAACCTGAGGTGTTGATGTCTAAACGACCTACCGCTACCCATCGTGAATCACGCACTTTAGGTAAACGATCGAATACCGTTGGACGGCCTTCTGGATCTTTACGACTACAAATTTCGCCTTCAGGTTTGTGATATGCCAATACACGACAAATCACGTCTTCGGCAGACTTTAACGAAATCGCGCGGCCATCAATACGTATTTTGGCATCGGCTTCAATACGATCCCCAAGGCCCGCGATTTCACCATCAATACTAACTCGGCCTGCAGCAATCCATGCCTCCATCTCACGACGGGAGCCATGGCCTGCACGGGCCAAGACTTTCTGCAACTTTTCACTCATTAGTATTTTGCTCTTCTGACTGTTCTGGCGCTAATTTCAAGCTTGAAAAAACCGCCTGTAATGACTCTGTGTCCGATAGCGGCGGTAAATCCGCTAAGGTATCTAAGCCAAAATATGCTAAAAACTCTAAGGTAGTGGCATATAACGCGGGTCGCCCCGGCACTTCTTTATGTCCAACTACTTTAATCCAATGTCTATCTGACAAACTTTTTATGATATGGCTGCTAATGGCCACACCGCGCACCTGTTCAATATCGCCGCGAGTCACAGGTTGACGATAAGCAATTACCGCCAAGGTTTCTAATGTCGCACGCGAATATTTTGGCGCCTTTTCTTGCCACAGGGGCTGCAAAAAAGGACTCAACACCTCTAAGGTCTGGAAGCGATAACCGCCAGCGACTTTCACAAGTTGCACACCTCGGTCTTGATAATCCTGTTGCAGCTCATCCAATGCAGCTTTTATTTTGTCTCTGGAAACAGAGAAATCCACTAATACGGTGTCTTTCAACATTTTCGCCGACAAGGGTTTCCCCAATACAAACAAACTCGCTTCAATAAGCTGTTTTAATTGAATAGGATTTATCTGCATCAATTAATAGGCCTTAACGTAAATAGTTGAAAACGGTTCTGTTTGGTACAATTCAACCAATAATTCTTTGACTAATTCCATTAGCGCTAAGAAGGTCACGACCACGCCTGCACGGCCTTCTGCTACGGTAAACAAACGGTCAAATGCGGTAAAGTCTTCAGCGTTTAACATGGCTAAAATCTGGCTCATGCGTTCACGGGTCGATAACTGTTCACGCTTAACATGATGATCTTCATTGGCATCGATACGCTTAAGTACGTCAGCAAAGGCGCGGGCAATGTCAAATAACGACACTTCAGGCGGGATCAATAATGGCTTAATATCAGCTGCTGCCACCGCTTTAGCTTGAAACACATCCCGCTCGAGCCGTGGTAAATCATCAAGTTTTTGCGACGCTTCTTTAATCACTTCATAGGCTTTAAGCTGCCGAATAAGCTGCGCCCGAGGATCTTCCTCAACCTCATCTTCAGCCACCATACGCGGCAGCAGTAGGCGGGATTTAATCTCAGCAAGCGTTGCTGCCATCACTAAGTAATCGGCGGCAAGTTCAATCCTAGCCTGAGTCAGCAACGTAATATATTCTAAATACTGCGCGGTAATCTGCTGAATAGGTAAATCGACAACATCTAACTTTTGCTTACGGATCAAATACAAAAGTAAATCTAACGGCCCTTCAAAGGACTCAAGAAAGACTTCTAACGCCTCCGGTGGAATAAACAAATCCAGCGGCATTTCGGTCATTGCCTGACCACGAATAACGGCTAAGGGTAAACTCTGTTGCGTGCCCTGCATCCGCTATTTTGCTCCGTTAACAGTGCGTCATCCAACCTAGACTCACGCCAAACGCGCGATTATACCTGTAAACCTGCGGCGATAAAACTGTCAAATATTTACGCCACTCGCCGCATCACTCATTTGCACCAATTAGCGATAAATCCATTGCAATAGATTTAGAGAAAAGGCGTGATATCGCCAGCGCCTTCACGCAAAATTTCAGCGCCATCTTCAGACATATCAATCACAGTCGTCGGCTTTTCACCTAAATAGCCACCGTGGATAATCACATCCACTTGGTGTTCGAGCAAATCGCGAATTTGTTCAGGATCCGACTCGGCAAATTCCGCGTTGGGCATCACTAAACTGGTCGACATCAGCGGCGCATCTAAGGCTTCAAGCAACGCCAGAGCGATCACATTGTCAGGCACGCGAATACCGATAGTCTTTTTCTTGTCATTTTGCAGACGACGAGGCACTTCTTTAGTCGCTTTAAAAATGAACGTATAAGGCCCTGGCGTGCAACTTTTTAAGATGCGATACGCCTGATTGTCCACTTTGGCGTAGGTAGCTAATTCTGATAAGTCACGACACATCAAAGAAAAGTTATGATCGTTCTCAATTTGACGAATTCGTGCCATGCGCGTCATCGCGTCTTTTTCACCAATCATGCAGCCTAATGCATAGCCTGAATCGGTTGGATAAACAATCACCCCGCCTGCTTTTAAAGCAGCAACGGCTTGACTGATAAGGCGCGTTTGCGGATTTACTTCATGTACATAAAAAAATTGACTCATGGTCGTTCCACCCAAAATTCCGATTGCCAGACCCAATCAATACCTTGGGGCTGATACAGATTTTTACCTAATTCAATCCAATTACTTGGAAAGTGAAAATCACTCCCTATCGATGCAAGCAATTGATTTTGTATACTCAGGGCCACAAGATTGGCTCTGTCGTCTAATGTTTGCTGGCCGAGTACCACTTCCATGGCATCCCCACCCGCTTCTTTATATTCACGCACTAAGCGTTTAAGCCACTTACCCGATAACTTATAACCACTGGGATGGGCTAACACGGCTAAACCACCCGCGCGATGAATAATGTCGATAGCGCTTGCCATATCGCCCCAATTATTGGGCACATAACCGGTTTTACCGCGGGCAAGGTAGCGTTTAAACACGCTAGGCATATCCACGGCATGACCATTTTCAGCCATCCAGCGCGCGTAATGCCCACGACTTAACGCCGCATCACCCGCAATGGCTTTAGCGCCTTCGTAAGCGCCTTCAATACCCGCTTTTGCGAGTCTGAGGCCAATTTCTTGGGCACGTTGTTCACGTAAATCGCGCTGATTTTCTAAAAATGCTAATAACTCAGGGTTCTCTGCATCGAAGTTAAGCGCCACAATATGGATATCGTAGCTGTTCCAGCGAGTTGAGATTTCGACACCCGAGATCAACTTTAACGGTTCTGCTTGCAACTGATTAAAAGCACGCGCTGCGGGTAAACCTGCGACGGTGTCGTGATCCGTAATCGCAAACAACTGCACGCCCTTTTCAAGGGCTCTAGCCACCAATTCAGACGGTGTTAATAGACCATCAGATGCGGTCGTGTGGCTGTGCAGATCAGCCAATATGCTTTGAGTATTCATAGGGCTATTGTACGTGAATTTGTTAATCAATGCGCTGTTATCTCGCATTTTATGGTTGTGCTGATTAATTTTTTTGCAGCATTAAAGTCAACGAATCTACGAAAATGAAAAATATTCAATTGACATTCGCTCCTAGCTAAGGCTTTCTATACATCAATTTACGAATTAGTGAGACTCCTTTGAATGACACACATTAACGCTTCATTTAACATCATTTGGTGGTGGCACTTCCCAATTTAGCGGGTAGTGTGAAGCTCTGTGCTCATTTGAAAGTGAACAGAACCAACAAGAAGCCCGCAGAAATGCGGGCTTTTTTGTTAGGTGCGAAAAATGTCGGCGAACTCGGGTAATAACATTAGTAAGCGAGACAACACCATGACGTTAAAGACATTTTATAAGGTAGCTAGAGTATGATTATGCAAAAACAGACATTCGCACGCTCAAGCACACTGAAAGCGCCATTAACCTATCACAGCGATCCATTGCGTTTATACCAAAGCATTACCCAAGATGGTGCACACACTATGCTGTTGGAGTCGGCCGAAATTGATAGCAAAGATCACCTAAAAAGTATGTTGATGACCCATGCAGCCGTGATGATCCGCTGCGATGGTTATCAGCTGACTTTCACTGCATTGACTAATAATGGCGCGAGTTTACTCGATCCTATCGCGCTGTTTTTCAGTGCGAGTGCTCATGTGGTGCGTGATAATTTAGCCTTAATCGTAACGCTGCAAAAAGATACACAATTACAAGATGAAGATGCGCGCTTAACATCGACCTCACCGCTTGATGGTCTGCGGATGTTTATCCAACAGATTGATTGCGGCGCTCATACCGATGGCCAAACCAAGCCTGCCTTTGAGGATCTATTTTTAGGTGGCGTACTGGCCTATGACTTAATTGATACCGTTGAACCACTGCCAGTGGTACCAAACAGCGATAATGATTGCCCAGACTACTTATTCTATCTCGCCGAAACCTTAATTCTTATCGACCATAAGCTAAAACAAGCCGATATTATTACCCATAATTTTAGCCTCGACTCAGCTCAATATGCTGCTACCACCACCGCACTAAATGAGCGAGTACAAAGCTTAAGTATCCAATGTAAAACCTTGGCTAATTTACCAAGCGATGTGCCAACGCTCGTCGCCATCAATGCAACTGAGCAAGTCAATATCTCCGATGAAGTGTTTAAGCAAACAGTTGTCGATTTAAAAGAGCACATTATTGCTGGCGATATTTTTCAAGTAGTGCCATCGCGCAGCTTTAGTTTGCCTTGCCCAAATACCTTAGGGGCTTACCGCGCCCTGCGCCTGACAAACCCAAGCCCTTACATGTTTTATTTTAGAGGCCCAGATTTCACACTGTTTGGCGCCTCACCAGAAAGCGCCCTCAAATACGATGCCAGTAGTAATCAGGTCGAAGTTTATCCAATTGCAGGCACCCGCAAACGCGGTAAAACCGCCACAGGTGAAATTGATTTCGACTTAGATAGCCGCATTGAACTTGAGCTGCGTTTAGATAAAAAAGAGCTGTCAGAGCACTTAATGCTGGTCGATTTAGCCCGTAACGATATCGCCCGCATCAGCCAAAGCGGCAGCCGTAAAGTCGCCGAACTACTAAAAGTGGACCGCTATTCCCACGTAATGCACCTTGTCAGCCGCGTGACAGGTCAACTGCGCCAAGACTTAGATGCGCTACACGCTTATCAAGCTTGTATGAATATGGGCACTTTAGTCGGCGCACCAAAGGTACGAGCATCACAGCTAGTGCGCCAAGTAGAAAAAGCCCGTCGCGGAAGTTACGGCGGCGCAGTGGGTTACCTTAATGCCCTTGGGGATATGGACACTTGTATTGTGATTCGTTCCGCCTTTGTTAAAAACGGCACTGCTTTTATTCAAGCGGGCGCGGGCGTGGTGTTTGATTCAGATCCCCAAAGTGAAGCTGACGAAACCCGTCAAAAAGCCCAAGCGGTAATCTCAGCCATAAAAATGGGCGCGGGACTGCCAGTCAATGATGAGTCTACACCACCCACTTCAGTGCAATATAAATAGGAGCCGAACATGAAACTCTATCTACTCGATAACTTTGACTCCTTCACCTACAACTTAGTGGATCAATTCCGCAGTCTAAATTGTGAAGTGGTGATTTACCGCAACGATGTTGCCGCCGACTATATTGCCGAAAAACTGCTTAATGAGCCCAAGCCTGCGGCCTTAGTGTTATCACCTGGCCCTGGCGCGCCCCATGAAGCGGGCTCTATGATGGCGCTGATTGCCAAAGTCGCGGGAAAAGTGCCGATGTTGGGCATCTGCCTTGGTCATCAAGCCATGGTGGAGTATTACGGTGGTACTGTAGCGCGCGCACCTTTTGTGGTGCACGGCAAAGCAAGCCCTACCTTCCATAATGGCACTGGCGTATTTACCGGTTTACCTTCTCCTTTACCCGTTGCGCGCTACCACAGCTTAGTCGCCACCAAAGTGCCCGATTGCTTACAAGTAATAGCAACTACAGAAGATATGCCGATGGCTATTTTACACCCAGAGCACAGAGCCGTAGGGTTTCAGTTTCATCCAGAATCGATTCTCACCACATTAGGTAGCACACTGCTCATTCAAACCTTGGCATTTCTAACCCAAGACGTCACCGTAGGAGCAAATGTATGAGTACAAAAAACATTCAAACTTTGCTTGATATTTTGTATCAAGGTAACAGCCTAAGTCGTGAGCAAACCGCCGAGTTATTTGGCGCGTTAATTCGTGGCGAAATGAGCGAAACCGCGATGGCAGGCATGTTAGTCGCGCTCAAAATGCGCGGTGAAACCATTGATGAAATCAGCGGCGCTGCCGATGCCATGCGCGCCGCGGCCAAATATTTCCCTTGCCCTGAGTTTAATACCGCCCAAGCTAACAACCAAACACAGGCTAACCGCGCGCTGAGTAACGGCATTATTGATATTGTTGGCACCGGTGGCGATGGTTTTAATACCATAAATATTTCCACCACCGCCGCCTTTGTGGCCGCAGCGGCAGGTGCTAAGGTCGCTAAACACGGTAATCGTAGTGTATCGAGTAAATCGGGATCGTCAGATTTACTCGCGCAGTTTGGCATTGACTTAACCATGTCGCCAGATACCGCCAGTCGCTGCCTTGAAGCCTTGAATCTGTGTTTTCTATTTGCGCCGCACTACCATGGCGGTGTAAAACATGCCGTGCCTGTTAGGCAGGCACTTAAAACTCGCACTTTATTCAACGTGTTAGGGCCGCTAATTAATCCCGCACGACCTGAGTTTATGTTACTTGGCGTATATAGCCCTGAGTTGGTTTTACCGATAGCGAAAGTATTAAAGGCGCTTGGCACAAAACGCGCTATGGTAGTGCACGGCAGCGGTTTAGATGAAGTCGCGCTGCACGGCAACACCCACGTTGCGGAGTTAAAAGACGGCGAAATTATTGAGTATCAACTCACGCCAGCCGATTTAGGTGTGCCTTTAGCACACATAACTGACTTAGAAGGTGGCGAGCCTGCGCAAAACGCTTTGATTACCGAGGCAATCTTAAAAGGTCGTGGCACAGATGCCCACACCAATGCGGTCGCTATCAACGCGGGTTGTGCTTTATATGTATGCGGGATTGCCGATTCAGTTAAAGCGGGCACTTTACTGGCGATCGCGATTATCCAAAGTGGCAAAGCCTTTGAATTGTTAAGTCAGCTCGCAAAAGTCAGCAGTGAAACAAAGGAAAACGTAGTAATGGCTCCAGAATTTAAAGCTGATATTCAAGATGTTAGAATGCCGTCATCACTAGACACAATGCAAAAAGGCAACGTGTTAACTCGTATTGTTGATACCAAAGCGGCCCACATTGCCGCCCTAAAACTCCGATTCCCCGAGGCGAGCCTGTCGCCTAAGGTGTCTGATCGCAGTCTATTTGACGCGCTCAAAATGCCCAAAGCGGGCTACATTTTAGAATGTAAAAAAGCCAGTCCCTCTAAAGGGCTTATCCGTGATGTGTTTGATGTTGAAGCTATTGCTGATATTTACGGCAAATATGCAGCGGGTATTTCGGTGTTAACCGACGAGCAATTCTTTCAAGGGGATATGGACTACATCCCCAAAGTGCGTGCTCGTGTGAGTCAACCCATTCTATGTAAAGATTTTTTTATAGATGAATACCAAATAAAACTCGCCGCCCACCAAGGCGCAGATGCTATTCTGCTGATGTTGTCTGTGCTCGATGATGAGCAATATCAACGCTTGGCAAAAGAAGCGGCAAAGTATCAACTCGATGTGCTGACTGAAGTCAGTAATCAAGCTGAACTAACCCGTGCTATCGCCTTAAACGCACGTATTATCGGCATCAACAATCGTAATTTAAGGGATTTGAGTACCGATCTTGCCACCACAGAAGCGCTGGCGCCACACATTGGCAGCGACCGCGTGGTGATCAGCGAATCAGGCATTTACAACAATGAACAAGTGCGCCGCTTGAGCCCGCTGGTTGATGGTTTTCTGGTTGGCAGTTCGATTATGGCCGAGGCTGATATCGACTTAGCCTGCCGTAAATTGATCTTCGGTCACAATAAAGTCTGCGGCCTCACCCGTGTGGAAGATATCCACGCTGCGGCAATATCAGGCGCGGTTTATGCTGGACTGATTTTTGCTGAGCAATCGCCGCGCGCATTAACGCTTAATCATGCAGAGCAACTGCTCAGCGTGTACCGCGCATCTGATGCGCCAGCAATTGAATTTGTTGGCGTGTTTGTAAATGCTACGCCCAGCACCATCTGTGATATTGCCACTCGTTTGCAGCTATCTGCAGTGCAACTGCACGGCGCAGAAACCGAACTTGAAATAGCCGAGCTCACCGAACGTTTACACCACGCAGGGCTAACCACCCAAATTTGGAAAGCGGTCAGTGTTGATGCTAAAACTGGCGAGATAGGATTAATGCCCAAGGGCGCACAGCGTTATCTTTTTGATAGTAAAACTGCCGGCCATTTTGGTGGCTCAGGCCAAGCCTTTAATTGGCAAAGTAACATTCCGCAAAAGTCCCATGCCATGCTGGCGGGCGGACTCAATGCCGACAATGCAACGAGTGCTAATACGCAAGGGTTTTACGGTTTAGATTTTAATTCTGGCCTAGAAACCGCCGCAGGCATTAAATCGGCGCAACTGATCCAAACGGCTTTTACCCATTTACGTCTCTAACCTAGCATTTTAAAAAAGCCTAAATGAATTTGATACTAGATATAGAAATATGAACCTATTAATGCCAATGGCCCATTGAAAATAGCTCAATTAAATAACAGCTCAATCCAAGCCACTGGCAAACAGATTGATAAAATAAGGAAACAGGTATGTCAAAATTAAAGCTTAACCCTTATTTCGGTGAATACGGCGGCATGTATGTGCCACAAATTTTAGTGCCCGCCCTGAAGCAATTAGAAACCGCCTTTGTGGAAGCACAAGAGGATGAAGCCTTTAAAGCCGAATTACATGATTTACTCAAAAACTATGCCGGCCGTCCAACGGCGCTAACCTTAACGCGCAATTTAAGCCCTAACCCACTGGTTAAAATCTATCTTAAACGGGAAGATTTACTCCACGGCGGCGCCCATAAAACCAACCAAGTGCTTGCGCAAGCCCTACTAGCTAAACGCATGGGTAAAAAAGAGATTATTGCTGAAACGGGCGCCGGACAACACGGCGTTGCCACCGCTCTCGCCTGTGCTTTATTGGGCCTTAAATGCAAGGTGTATATGGGCGCTAAAGATATAGAGCGTCAATCACCTAACGTATTTAGAATGCGTTTAATGGGTGCAGAAGTAATCCCCGTTACGTCAGGTTCCTCCACGTTAAAAGATGCCTGTAACGAGGCGATGCGCGATTGGTCTGGCAGCTACGAAAAAGCTCATTATTTACTCGGCACGGCCGCAGGACCACACCCTTTCCCCACTATTGTGCGTGAATTTCAACGCATTATTGGCGAAGAAACCAAAAGACAACTCTTTGAACGTGAAGGACGCTTACCCGATGCGGTTATTGCTTGTATCGGCGGTGGCTCCAATGCCATTGGTATGTTTGCCGATTTTATCGACGAGCCCAGTGTTGAACTGATTGGCGTTGAACCCGCAGGTAAAGGTATAGACACACCAATGCATGGCGCACCGCTCAAGCACGGTAAAACTGGTATTTTCTTCGGTATGAAAGCGCCTTTAATGCAAGATAGTGAAGGTCAAATTGAAGAATCTTACTCGATTTCAGCCGGGTTAGACTTCCCCTCCGTTGGCCCGCAGCACGCGCATCTTCATGCGACTGGCCGCGCACGGTACGAGTCAGCGACGGATGATGAAGCCTTAGACGCTTTCCAACTTTTGGCGCGCTGTGAAGGTATTATCCCCGCGCTAGAATCGGCGCACGCTATCGCCTATGCCGTAAAAATGGCACGTGAGTGCACTAAAGAAACCATTTTAGTGGTTAACCTTTCTGGCCGTGGCGATAAAGATATTTTCACTGTTTCTGATATTTTGAATGGTAAAGAGGTATAACGAACATGAGTGATACATTAACTAACACTGGCCGTTACCAAGCCACCTTTGCCAAACTTAAAGCGCAAGGCCGTGGTGCTTTTGTGCCATTTGTCACCCTTGGCGATCCTAGCCCTGAATTATCGCTGAAAATCATCGACACCTTAGTACAAAATGGCGCCGATGCCTTAGAACTGGGTTTTCCGTTTTCAGACCCTTTGGCCGATGGTCCAGTGATCCAAGGCGCCAATCTACGTTCTTTGGCTGCGGGCACCACTCCAACGGCGTGTTTTGAATTACTGGCACAAATTCGTGCTAAATATCCTGAAATACCAATAGGTTTGCTACTTTATGCCAACTTAGTCTTTGCTAATGGTATCGATAACTTTTATGCCAAAGCGAAAAAAGCGGGTGTTGATTCAGTACTTATTGCCGATGTGCCAGTGGAAGAATCAGCGCCCTTTATTGACGCCGCCAAAACACACGGCATCGCGCCCATTTTTATTGCACCGCCCAATGCTGATACCGATACATTGCAGCAGGTTAGCGCCAACGGAGAAGGTTACACTTACTTGCTATCCCGTGCAGGCGTGACAGGCACAGATACCAAAGCAGGTGCTCCAATAGAAGAGGTTCTCGCTAAATTACGGCAATTTAATGCGCCGCCACCGCTACTCGGTTTTGGTATTGCCGAGCCAGCACAAGTGAGCGACGCCATCAAAGCTGGTGCCGCAGGGGCGATTTCAGGCTCTGCCGTGGTAAAAATAATTGAGGCTAATCAACACGATGAAGCCACGTTGCTTGCAACACTCGCAACATTTACCCGTGCGATGAAGGCGGCAACCTAAGTTAACGATATGGTTATCTATACTAAGCCTACCTAGTTGCCCTTTGGGAACCTGGCAGGCATCCGTGTTGCATTGACTTAAAAGGGAATAACCATTTCTGTATCAATGCATCTCGGATTAAAATACCTGTGAGGCTTTGAACTGATTAGATATAAATGTGATTGCTATAAGGGCCAAGAATACTTTTGGCCCTTACTGGTGTTAAAAATTGCCCTTTCTGATTGCTGTTTCTATAGTACCTCTCTAAAATACGCCCGCGCAGATTGTAGCTTTACACTGTCCTTAATAGGCTCATTCTTTACGCTTTATTGCTCGAAAACGAATCGCTAACAACTGCTACCAACCATTATTCATTTATTTGATACATCTCCCATTAAGGCTTTAATCACCATGTCTAAACCTTTAGCTAATGTTGCACCACGGACATTTATAGGCACACCTAAATTACCTGCAAAATATGCAACTATCGTGATGCCATTTTTTCTTTCGATTCTTATGAGCTGCATTGTTTCAGGGATCAGCACATTCAATGGCGTTGGTGCGGTGTCCCAATTTACCGAACTATGGCTCGGTGCTTGGTTTATTTCATGGGTGGTGGCTTTTCCAACCTTATTACTTGTGCTTCCTTTCGTACGTAAACTGACGGGCGCATTTGTCGATTTACGCTAAACAGCCTATTTAAGCAGAACTTAAGGATAAGCTCTGCGTCTCTACCGGTTATTTTTAGGTAAGGTAATAAAATTAATCTGTTACCACAGCGACTATCCCAAACTCAGGTGGGTTAATTCATCGATGTGACATCATGTAAATGGTTTTGCATCGATAAATTTAAGCAATCAAGATCCCCTTTAAAATAGCGCGCTTTACTCATACGCTTTACTATCATCCGTTAAGATAGTGCTTGTGATAGTGCGATTAAAAATACTAACAACAAGACCCGTTTAATCGGCAATATCGCAATCCTAGACCCTGAGTGCTTTTTCCCTCATGTTGTGCATGCTACACTCAAGCCAATGTCTCTTTAACACGATTACTTATGAAACAACTGCTTGATTTCCTGCCCCTCGTCATCTTTTTTGCTGTCTATAAATTTTTCGATATTTATATCGCCAGCGGCGCATTAATCGCAGCCACCGCGCTTCAATTAATCGTGACCTACGCGCTATACAAAAAGCTCGAAAAAATGCACATCATCACCTTTATAATGGTGACCGTGTTTGGCACGCTAACATTAGTATTCCACGATGATTCCTTTATCAAATGGAAAGTCACCATCATCTATAGCTTGTTTGCGATTGCCTTAGGCGTCAGTCAGTTACTGAATAAATCGATACTAAAATCGATGTTGGGCAAAGAAATGCAAGTCGACGATAACATTTGGGCCCGCGTCACTTGGTATTGGGTGGTATTTTTTGCAATTTGTGGCCTAGTGAATATCTATGTTGCCTTTAGTTTGCCATTAGAAACTTGGGTTAATTTTAAAGTGTTTGGTTTAACCGCCTTAACCTTAGCTAATACTGTGTTAACCGTATTTTATCTGTATAAACACCTTCCAGAAGACCAAAGAAAGGAACTCAAATAATGTGGTATATGATTTCAGCTCAGGATGTTGATAACAGTTTAGAAAAGCGTTTAGCCGCGCGCCCCGCTCATTTAGAGCGCCTGCAAGCCCTCGCCGATGAAGGCCGTTTACTGATTGCTGGCCCACATCCTGCGATTGACAGCGAGAACCCAGGTGATGCCGGTTTTAGCGGCTCACTGGTCGTTGCAGACTTTGATTCGTTAGACAGCGCCAAACTCTGGGCAGATGCTGACCCTTATTTTGCCGCGGGTGTTTACCAAAGTGTGGTGGTTAAACCCTTTAAGCGAGTTCTACCTTAATGAAAATAGTGTCTTTTAACATCAATGGTCTGCGTGCCCGTTTGCATCAATTACAAGCCTTGATTGATAGCCACCAGCCCGACATTATCGGCCTACAAGAAACCAAAGTGCACGATGAAGCGTTTCCATTAGCCGACGTCGAAGCCATGGGATATCAGGTGCATTACCACGGCGGCAAAGCCCATTATGGCGTGGCTATGCTATCGAAGGCTGTGCCAATTAAAATCCAAAAAGGCTTTCCAAACGATGATGAAGAAGCGCAGCGCCGCATGATCATTGGCACCTTTGCCCAAGAAAATGGCCGCCCGTTGACGGTATTTAACGGCTACTTTCCCCAAGGCGAAAGCATAGATCACCCAACAAAATATCCGGCTAAACGTAAGTTTTATCAGGATTTAATGCAATATTTGCAGACCAACCACAGCAACGATGAAGACATTGCTATTATCGGTGATATCAATATTTCACCGACCGATTTAGATATCGGGATTGGCGAAGTCAACCGTAAACGTTGGTTAAAAACCGGCAAATGTAGCTTCCAACCAGAAGAACGTGAATGGTTAAAAACTTTGCAGGACTGGGGGCTAGTCGATACATTCCGTCAATTACACCCAGAGCGCACTGAGCGTTATTCATGGTTTGATTACCGCAGCAAAGGTTTTGATGATAACCGCGGTCTACGTATTGATGTGATTTTAGCCACGCCTGCACTGGCGGCGCGTTTAGTTGAATCCGATGTCGATTACGATCTGCGCGGCATAGAAAAACCCTCAGACCACGCGCCCATCTGGAGCACGTTCAAAGAGGCTTAATCAGCTAAAGTTCGACCATCTTAGTAGATATAAAACATCGGCTTAGGCCGATATTTTTTTATGGGCTAAATATATTTTATCTTTGTCGCTCGCGGAAATAGTCAATGAGTCAGGTTTGATGCTGAACGTAGCTTACTTCTGGACAGATATGCGTTGGCGACCAGTAATTTTAGTTGTGAGGGATTTATCGTTTGCTGATATCCACTCATACAGGCTTGCCATAACATTTACTCACCGACTCGGTGAATAGAAACCTAGGGTTTCTGAGCTTATGAACGAGAGCCATGGTCGTTCTCATGCATCCCTGCATTGCACGACATTCAGGCGTCCTGCCTATCAGATGGCGAACTGGCAGTTAAACAGGGACGTTGTTCAAGTCCATCCTTGAATACAGGGCCGCACCGTCTGATGTGAATGGATTCACAAATGCCGCGATGGCATGGATGCCAAAGAGCGGCCATGAGGCGGACGGTCGTCTCGCAAATCACCATAGCTCACCTTTTTAGCATCGGCGAAACCTGTGGATTGAAAAGATTGCGTAACATACTTTTGGATAAAAGAGTGCTTCGCTTTTCGCAGAATTGTCTTCATTGCGGATAAACAAACATAATCCTCAGCACACAAAAAAGCCCTTCTGACACAGCGATTTATCACATGATAGAAAGGCGTTGCATTGGTATCAATTAACTGTCTTCTGGCTGAGGTCATGACAAGCTCCACTAAGATAAAATCAGGATAATTTGAAACCTAGTCAAAGAAGCTAAAAAACACAAAAAGATGTAGCAGTCCTTATTATTAATATATTACGCATCACAGAAGGTATGCTGGATGGTAGAATTTTATACCAACGAACATGAAGTTCCAATAATTAGCAAATGTACTCTCAATTTCTATAATCGCTTCTTTATGCGCGGTGTCGTAATCATTAGCAAGAATATTTAGAGTATGGTAATCATCCTCTTCTACCATAAATTCAAATAAATATAGGTCTCGATTACATTTTTTATCTACAAATTTTTCCAATATCATTGATAAGTCGTCTCCCATATCAGGATAATCTATCTCTCCATTGATATACTCAAGCACAACTAAATCAGTTGACATTTTTACAATTCGAATATGTTTTTCTTTTCTATAATGCTTAATAAATGGAAAAATAGTTTTCAAGGTTCCATAAAACCATTTGATAATCGTCCGCCCATGATTATCAAGTATTAAATATTTATACTCATCAACTTCTTCGGTATAGAATTTTGACACCCTCATCTTTTTTATTCTTTCTTCGATTAAGGATATTTTTTCTTCTTGTGCGGGGATATAGGGAATAAACATAATCTGTGCATCTTTAATCGTAACAATCGGCTCATAATTTACATTCAGTCTACTTTGAAGTTCTTCACTAACAATTAGGCCAATTGTGCCTTTAACCTCATCTCTAATATCAAGACTTAATAATTTGTGATGAAGTTGGCACTCCATATTTACAATCACAGCAGAGTGCCGTGCGAAATTTAAAAATATATAATATTTAAACTTACCTGAATCAAAAGTGTCAATGGCAGTAATTAATGAAGATTTCAACCTCTCAGCTCCTGTTTCATCATTTACTCCCATATTCGGTATAAGTACACTAGAAGTAGCAGTATTTATTATACAAAAATGATC
Organism: Shewanella morhuae; assembly: GCF_900156405.1. Classification (GTDB taxonomy): domain Bacteria; phylum Pseudomonadota; class Gammaproteobacteria; order Enterobacterales; family Shewanellaceae; genus Shewanella; species Shewanella morhuae. Next base: position 106,662 of record NZ_FTNN01000009.1, on the reverse strand, counting down.
ATTCTCCACATGTACCGAAGTTAACATTTTAGTATCAAAGGCAGTGCTTTCACCGGATATTATATAACAAATATCCGGTTGAGTATGAACACCTGAATTATTAATTTGGGTTCCTGTATATGCGCCACCAATGCCATCATCTAAAGTATAATTGTGCATCCCATATACTTGTAATAACGCAAGCATTTTTATTAATAAAAATTCATGCGCCATCTCTCCGACTCTAAGCTCATTTTTCCAACTCTCAATAAAACTGTTATAAAACGACTTTGTGTATGTTTCAAGATCTTCTGATTGAGACCCAAAAACAACATAATCATTATCGTATTCCACATAGGGGCTTGCTTTGTTATCTATAGTATAAAGTTTAGGTCCACTCTCATAAAGTCCGATAACAATCTGTATATCTGGATATTCATTAAAGTATTGGTAATTTAATAGTGTTCTATTTATCGCACTTTTAACGTCATTACTACACTCAATTTGAAGTAAAAGTAACTCAATGAAACTATTACCAAAATCAGCATCACCTATTAAACCTATGGAAACATTCTCAGTAGAATATAACTTATAAGCTTTTTCATAAACATATTTATTATTACGACTTTGCTTCCCTTGTTTTTCTCCAAAGGAAGTTACTAATTTTTCTTCACTAAGCTCATTTCCTTTTGTAACAGCGCTATCAGCAATTAGATATGCAGATTCATTAGTCTTCCAAGCAACACAATATGTCATAAAAAACAATCCAGGTGAGTTTACGATAAAACTAACGTCTTAGTATTTATGCGCTGCGCTGTTTGCAGGGCATAAATCGCTTGTTGGACTTGGCCGCTGCCACATCCGTCTAAATTGGTATGAATGATGCTATAGGAATTTGCTTTTTTGCGGTAGCTATTTTTTATACAGTTTGGAGGGTAATCACTTGATATCGTTTTAGCTTTATCATTTTTTAGGCTCACGTTTAACTGACTAACTCTCGTAGTTCACTGTATTCCAGTCAAGACTCAAGCTGGAAAGATCGGACAGGCATAACTTCTAGATTGAAAGTAGTCCACCACATTAGCTTTTCTATCGCCAAAGTTTTATTCGCGCAGTTTGCTTTTTGGACTTCAAAACTGATTTTCGGGCAAAAGCTTTTAGCCAGATGAACAGTCCAATGGTCGTTAAGATTGCCACTGTTGCAACAGTGACCGTTGGCGGCATGGATGCCGCCGTCGAGCCTATAGGGATACTTCTTGTTAAATAAAGGGGTGGCGTGTCACTGGGAGAAACAGTGGCAATGCATATAACGCAATATACGATTCAGTCGTCTTGCTTTGGGGCCAAAACATGTTAGCCCAAAGCTAGCGCAAAAATGGCGGTTTTTGTGTGTGAACCAGTCTAGGCAAGTCAGATTCACTGTAACGATGTTTGCAATCTCTCATGGTCAGGTCTTACTTTTGGGTACCCGTTACTTTATGTATCTCAAATTATCAGACAGTAAAGGGATGACTTTCGAGCAGTTGCAAGCTTTGGGGACAATAACAATTAATGTCGTACAGCTGGCCATTAATGCCACGTAACTCAGTGACTGCATTGGGATATTTGAGAATAAAATGGCGGCAATCTAAGATTTAACCGCCATTGGATATGAGGCTTGAGCGCTTGATATCATTGTTAATATGAGTCTTAATTGCCACTTAACAATCAGGACTGTGCATATTAAAGGTGAAAATTAGCTCGTGTGATACTGCTGTAAAATGCCTTCTAAATCGACCGATGCATGGTGTAAATCGTTAGCTAAAGTGACACTACGCTGAGAAGTCTGCTTGATGATTTCCGATTGATGACGAATTTCATTTAACTGCCCTGCAATATCGCGTGAAGTCATACTTTGCTCTTCTGCCGAGGCGGCAATTTGGCTACTCATGTCAAATACGGCATTGATAGATTGTGCCATGCCTTGAACATCATCACCGACTTCAATAATCGCGCTGCGACCTTCGTCTGCTTGATCGACGATTTCCATCGTAATACTTGATAAACGAGTCGTGCCGGATTGCAAACCTTCAATCATCGACTGAATTTCTACCGTCGCTTGCTGAGTTCGGCCCGCTAAGGTACGCACTTCATCGGCGACAACCGCAAAACCACGCCCTTGTTCGCCAGCACGTGCCGCTTCAATCGCCGCATTTAGAGCTAAAAGGTTAGTTTGTTGCGAAATACTATTAATCGTGGTCACAACCGCATCGATACTCGCGGCATCTTTCGATAACTGTTCAACTGACGAAAATGCCGCGCCAATTTTAGTTGAAAGCAAGCCAATGCTGTTAACCGTGTTGGCAACACGCTCTTGACTCGTTGATATTTGCATTGAGTTTTCTTTGGTTTGCAGTGACGTGTTACTAGCATTAATAGAGACTTCTTCAATGGCCGACGTCATTTGTGCCATTGCCACAGCAACCGAATCGAGGAATTGATGTTGGCTGCTGATCAGTTTTTCACTGGTGGCCGCCTGTTGATTAAATTCATCCGCCGCTAATGATAGGGTCTTAGCATTCTTGCCAATCGCCGATACCATTTCACTCATGTTATCAGCACAGCGATCAATTTCACGGGCAATCAAACTAAAGTCATCTGTACCAAAGAAGTTTAATCTAAAGCTCAAGTCACCATCGGCTAAGCGTTTGATGGCTAAGTACATGTCCCATAATCCGCCACCCAAAGAAGTGGAGATCCAATAACTCAGTTGGAATAAAGGCAATAAACCCAATAAAGCCAACCAAAGCATAAAGTTAGCATCGCTACGCGCATCGGCTTCCCACTCGTGGGTATTTTGCGTCAGTTGTAAGGCTTGTGTGCCTGACACGCTGGCAGTGGCCGTCACGTTATCCCCTTGGCGCTGCGCCTCACCTTGCCTTGAAGTCACGGTTAAGCCGTATTGACTGGCAAATTGTGTTAAAGCGCCTGCATCTAATTTTTGTATTGAAGCGACTTGCGCTAAGGCATCAACACTTGCTTGAACTCGGGCAATAGAAGCTTGCTCAACATTACGTTGTGCATGTTGATAGTTTACGCCTGCCACTCCGGCCGTAATCAGCGCCACCATAGAACACACGACCCAAAATTTTCCGTTGAGACTGAATTTGATTAATATGGCATCAATGGTGCGAAACTGGATTTGTTTCATCTTAATAATTCCTAAGGAAAAAATACTATCTAGCGCTAAATCAGCATTATAACTCAGAATATTACTATAAAAATGCCCGTAATGTACTCTGAATAAAGATAATGTTAATCCGTACTCGACATAGGGTTACGTGTTGCTGCTGACCACTTTTGTGTCAGAGTAACCAACTGCTCAGTTAACAGACTCATACTAAAACCTAACAAGCCACCAATGACTAACGACGGTATAATATTAGCCACATCCCCCGCCATAGCAAACGTAATACAACAACCAATAAAGGCACCAGGAATAAAGCTAAGCTTTTGATAACTTGCCTGTAAACACATAGCCGAAGTAGCTATACCGGTAAAAATATAGCCAAATACCGGCGAGATAAAAAAACTGCTACCCGCAATAATAAGCCAAGCCCAAAATACACCCGACAGATTTGTGCACCATGCCATCATCATGCCCTGAAAGCCCGCTTTAGGTTGCGCGAAAAAAGTGCTGCAACCTAAAAAGCCAATCCAGGTAACTAGATGAAAAGCATCTGCGACGCCACACCAAATAGTCGCTAATAGGCCGGCAGAAATAGCGACTTGCCAACGATGTTCCATGGATGACCCCTTTTTATTCAATCACGGAAGTTGATACCCTTGGCTGCTCTGAAACTCATGTCTTAAGCTCGCGCGGGTAAATATATTGGTTAAATTACCTCAGTCTTGGTAACAAAAACCTGATCTATTACAAATTTTCGGCATTAAAGCCTGCAAAACAGCTAACAAGCAAATATTTTGTAGTAAAAAAACAAAAAAAGCGCTTTTTAGACGCTTTTTTGTTCGGTTGTATCACTTACGTAACTTAAACTCGAAGCAGCTTATTAACGGGAAGATCGCGGATCCTTTGTCCCGTGGCAGCAAAAATCGCATTGGTTAAGCTCGGGGCAACGGGCGGCGCACCTAGCTCATCAACACCTGCTGGCGGCGCATCAGATTCAATAATAATGATCTCAATACCGGGTGCTTGAGGTATGCGCAGTAAAGGATAATCGTGAAAATTCGATTGCTACACTTTACCCTCTTTATAATAAGTGATTTCGCCCATCAAGGCTAAGCTCAGGCCAAACACTATCGCGCCTTCAGTCTGGGCTTTACCCTATTGGGGTTAACTATTGCAAGGTTAATGAACTGTGCCCACACCTATTGCTGCATATTGCTGCAATGGCATTAACGACTTTAAGCTGTTTATCCTCGCTCACTTCCACCAGCATAGCCACAGCAACATAACTCACTGATTAAGTGCCAACCACGACGCAAGATCGGCTTGGGTATCAATATCAATTGCGGCGCGAGGGAGAGGTATTGTCACTAACGCGCCCTGTTTCTCTTGTTGTTTTAAGATAGGTTTTGCCCCGCGTTCACCACTTAAATGAGTAAACAAAGGCAATGTCGAAGCATTAAAAATAGCTGGCACGCCGACATCATCTAAATAGTAAGCAGCAACGTTTTTACCTGTTTGATGCCATGTTGAAATCAATTGCTGGTAATCATCAACGCCCAGCGCAACTTGGTCGGCGAGTGTTAACAGCATGCCATCAAAGCCCTGTTCCAGCGCGTAACTTGCCGCCAAACGAACAGAAGATGCTAAGCCCGTATGCGACTGCTGATTAATCATTACATCAAATGGCTGGCGGGAATTAAGCTCAGCTAACAATGGCTGTAATATATGATGATGAGTGCCAAGTATAATGAGTAAAGGCGTGACTTGAGGCGAATGATCATCTGGGCGTGCCCTATCTAAAGTGAGGCCATCGAGTTGCTGTAAACAGGTAATGTGACTGTTGATGATAGGCAATTCTTCTGTGCCAAAAGCATGGCATGAAGGAATCAGTTGCGCTAACTTTACCCCTTCAAAACGCTGGCTCTGGCCCGCAGCAAGTACCACGATAAGTAATCGCTTAGCCGAAGATTCCTGAGATATTTTAGGTGTTATCAACGCATAACCTCAACTAATTGCTTTAACGTTGCGCCGTGAAGTACACCATGACATTGAGCCAAAATACTTAACGCAATACTACTGGGTAACTCGCCGCCAAGGGCAAGTCCCGCCGGGGCTGCAAATACTCCTGAAAAAGATTCAGTGTTAAGCCCTACCATATCCAACACTTTATCGCGTCTATGAGCTGGCCCAAGCAATCCAATATAAGCCAACGCATAAGGTTGAATGACCTTTAATACCGCGGCATCTAACCCAAGGTTGTGATTCATCACTACAACGCAATCGAGTGATGCTATAACATTAGCCGCAAGATCTTCAACTGCTTGTTTAATAATGTGTGCATGGGGAAAATCTGCCGCTCTAGCATAAGCAGTACGACTATCGATAACCGTCACTTGCCACCCTAAAGAATGAGCAATCGCCGCAAGGGGTTTGGCATCAATCCCACCGCCCATGATCCCAAGGTGAAACCTCGGCCGTAGGGGGATAATTAACGACTCACCCGTTTCTTGGTTAAAGATACCCGTTCGCACGTAATCACTGGCTGAAAAAGGCGTTAACTCTGCTGGGTAAAAGGCAGCTTGATAGAGCCGAGCATCAAAGCCCGCGCTCACTAAAGGCAGTTGATAAAAGCCCGATTGACCGTGACGAAATGCCTTTACCAGTTCTACTAAACCTAAATCATGATTTTCTTTCAGTAATGGTACCAACATAATATCGACAATACCGCCGCAACCGAGGCGGTAACTTGCATCGGACTCATCGCTGGCATCATAAGTCACCCGCATCACTTGCCTGGTTTGCATGGCTTTTTGTGCGTGACGACGTAAATCAGCCTCTAAACATCCTCCGCTTAACATTCCAGCGCCTTGGCCAAACTCATGAAACAACATCATGGCGCCAGGTTTACGGTAGGCAGAGCCTTGAATGTGAGTGATGACCGCCAGTACCCAAGCATCATCGGCAAGCGGTAACCAATGTTCTAATAAACCTTCGATTTGGTGATCCATTCGCACAGGCTCCGTTGGGTTAAGGGGAGGTAAAAAACTCAATACAATAAGTGCTCACGCTCGGTACTTCTCATAAGGTGGGAGCCTTGTGAAAAATTGTTATAGATCGGTATTAAGCCGCTGAATAACCAAGTTAGCAAAGGCGCGTACGTATTGAAAGGAGTAATAGAGAGCAAAAGTATTGATGTCAAGAATCAGTGTAAAAGTATATCAAGTGGAGCAGATAGACATCCATGTCTTAAGGTAATTTAGAACAATAACTCTTGTTTATCGCAGCTGGGGCGCAGCTAAACTAAAACTGATATTCCCCTGCTTTAGTACGCAACATTTGTGATTGATTATCGAGATTAATTGAGGTCGACTCAATTTGCTCAATAATTTGGGACACCTCACGGGAATTATCCCGGATCACTATCATGCTCGAGGCGATTTCTTTAGACACCAATGATTGCTCCTCGGTCGAGGCGGCCACTTGAGTATTGAGCCCATGAATGGCTTCAGTGCTAGAACGAATATCCTCAAAAACGACGACGATACGTTGTAGTTCACCCCCAGCCTTTTGCATTAATGTCGCAGCTTGAGTAACCGATGTGCCCACTTGATGAGTCCGATTTTGAAGACTTGCAACTATATCATCGATTTCCTTGGTTGAATCCTGAGTGCGCTGGGCTAATGATCGTACTTCATCGGCTACCACCGCAAAACCTCGCCCCTGCTCACCCGCACGTGCCGCTTCAATCGCCGCATTCAGTGCCAGCAAATTAGTTTGTTCAGCAATGGCTTTAATCACACTCAGCACATTACTAACTTGGGTACTTTCATTCACCAAATGCAACATAGAGTCTTGGGTGTTGGTGAATGCACCTTCTAATACTGACATCGCTTTGAGTGCTTCTGACACTGTCTGCTGACCCACAGTGACATGGGTTTCGTTTTCAGCCGCTCGGTTTTCTGCATTCGAAGTGCTTTCGCTTACATGCACTAATGTTGTGGTCATTTCCTCCATAGCACTGGCACTAGCATCTAGCTCCCTTGCCACCCGATCTGAACTTTCACGAGAAATTTGAATCGAGGCTTTGGTCTGTTTAGCTAAATCAGCGACCTCTTTTGCAATACTGTCAGTTGTTGATAATGAACTCGCAAGTGAAGCGATAAATAAGTTAATTTGATTAACGATTTCACCTATTTCACCTTGGGTTGCTACAGTAATTCGCCGTGCAAGGTTTTTAGATTGCTGGATATCTAGTAGCTCACGACAGGTTTGAACTAAAGGAGTAACGATACGGCTCTTCACGATGACAAAACCAATAACGGCAGCAAAAATCACAAGTAATAGCACGAGTTGGACCCAGTTCAACGCAGCGTGAAGATTACCGAGTCGATGGACAACCTCTCCTTCAGTACGTTTATCTAAGGCACTAAAAAAGTTATCGATTGGGGTCATAATCTTCACTTTTTCTTTATGGTATTGCTCACTATGCAATAACTCCCTCGCCATCACGAGATTAGGATCGCCTTTTACAGTATATGTTTGAGTATTTGGGTCGAGAAAAATGCCTTTAACTGCATTCATCGCTTTCAGCTCGATAGCCACTAAAGCATTTGAATTTTGCTGAGCCTCATCAAGATATCGAAATTCTTCATCTGAAAACCCAAGAGCTTGCATTTTAGTTTTCAATACAACTTTTGCGCCATCAGGTTTAGGTTTATCACCATAATTAAGCACCAGATCCCAATAAATTTGGTTATATTTTTCTGGCCTTGGCTTCTCACCATTACGAATAGCTAAAATATCCATATACATTTTTTCGTACTTTTCATCACCCGTAACGGCATAGGTACGAGCAAAGCGAGTTAAGTCATCGGAACTTTGTCTTAGTTCATCAGCAACTTGATAGGACTGATATCGAATACTCGCCGCGTCGTTAAATAAGTCAACTTTTGATTTAAGATTAAAACTCAGCACCGCAGTAATCACGGCACTGGCGACTATTGTCGAAAATACCACACTCATCATTGTTTTTGTTTTCATAAATGCCCTAACAGACAGACGACTACCAGTCGTTTAAGTCTAGAAGTAAAATATAAAATAGAGGAACTAAATATGTGTTTATTGCAATCTATATACGTACTTACAGACAATTATCAACGGTGAGACTTATTTTCACTACACTGTGCTTTGTTAGCGCAAAAGTTGGTCGGCGACAAAGGGGTTATGCTCGCGTTCTTCACCAAAAGTAGACATAGGCCCGTGGCCTGGAATGAACTCCACTTCAGTGCCCAAAGGCCAAAGTTTTTCAGTGATTGATCGAATTAAATCTTGATGATTCGATTGGGGGAAATCGGTGCGACCAATCGAGCTTCTAAACAAAACATCGCCGACCCACGCTAGCTTAGATTGAGCAGAGAAAAAAGCGATGTGTCCCGGCGTATGCCCTGGGCAATGCAGTACTGATAAACTTTGCTCACCCACGCTGACTCTATCACCATCCTGCAAATATTGATCGGGCTCGAAGGCATCGCAATGGGGGAAACCGAAATTTTGGCTTTGTTTAGGTAAGTTTTCAATCCAAAATTTATCATCAATATGCGGGCCAATAATTGGAATATTTGCAGCTTTGGCTAACGCTTTAGCGCCGCCAACGTGATCGATATGACCATGGGTAAGCAGAATTTTTTCAAGGACTAAGCCGAGCTTTGTGGCTTCATTTTGGATCCTATCTATATTACCTCCTGGATCCACAACTGCTGCTCGTTTGGTTTTTTCACACCAGATAAGGCTGCAATTTTGCTGAAAGGGTGTCACTGGAATAATCTGATATTTCATAGCTTCAATCTCGTGTTATCCATAAGCGATAGATTACGCTAAGCAACTCATCATGGCTCAAATTAGGATTGAAAAAGTTGATCTTAACCCGAAGCCAAGCAAATAATCCTAGTTTGCAGCATAAACCGTTTTGTATACAATCTGCTAAACACAATACAGCATCCTCCGCTATTAAGGTGACTTGATGAAACCCGATATTATTCTTGCTGATGTTTTGGCTAAAAAGCACACTTTTACCTTGCCCCTAAACTATCAACATCCCATAGCAGAACAAATCCACATATTTGCCCGAGAACTTTGTAGCCTAGAGAATAAAGATAAAAAACTACCTTATCTGGTCTTTTTTCAAGGTGGCCCTGGGTTTGCTGCTATGCGTCCAGCCAGTAACAGTGGCTGGTTGCGCCGTGCCTTAAAAGAGTATCGTGTTTTACTACTCGACCAACGAGGTACTGGCTTATCAACCCCAATCAACCACTTAAGTTTAAAACATTTAGATCCTATCGCGCAGGCAGATTACCTTAGCCATTTTCGTGCGGATAATATTGTGCGCGATGCGGAAGCCATTCGAGCTCAACTCTGCCCCGCCGATAAATGGGCAATTCTAGGCCAAAGTTTTGGAGGCTTTTGCGTTTTACATTATTTAAGCTCGGCGCCTCAAGGCATTAGTGAAGCCTATATTACCGGCGGTATACCATCGCTTAGCCGCAGCGCCGATGACGTTTATCTCGCGACCTATCAACGAGTACTGACCAAGAATAAGCAGTTTTTTCAGCGTTTCCACGATGCACAGCACTTGGCCACACGCTTAGCAAAGCATTTGTGTGAACATGAAGTGTATTTAGCCACCGGAGAACGCCTTACGGTTGAAATGTTGCAGCTACTTGGCATCAATATTGGCATGGAACAAGGACCCGAGTCGGTTTATTACCTACTCGAACAAGCATTGATTGACACAGCATCAGGGGTTGAAGTCAATCCCTTGTTTTTAAACCACTTCAGCCAGCTACTCGATTACAACACTAACCCCATTTTTGCCCTACTGCACGAAGCCATCTATTGCCAACACTCAGGTTCACAATGGGCAGCTCACAGGATGAGACAACACTTTCCTGCTTTTAACTATCAAGTCGGCAAAGCGTTGTTATTTACTGGTGAGATGATTTATCCCTGGATGTTTGACCAATTTAGCCACTTAATGCCGTTAAAAGCTGCGGCGGAAATCTTAGCCCATAAAACAGATTGGCCAGCACTTTATAATCTCGAACAACTGGCACAAAATCGTGTGCCTGTCGCTGCAGCGATATACAGTGAAGATATGTTCGTCGAGATGCAATACAGTCTAGAAACAGCCCAGCAAGTCGGTAGACTAAAATACTGGCTCACTTCCGAGTATGAACACAATGGTATTCGTATGGATGGTGAGCGAATACTCGACAAACTGATTAGTTTAAATCGGGGGCAAAGTTTAAGGTAGCATCCCAATAACCAGTGACGGTTCATGATTCTGTGTCTGGTTGATTTATCAACATATTTTAAGGGAAACCATGAAGTTCTTTATTTCTTTTATCTTTGCTTTTATTGGCTCTAAATTATTATTCAAATACTTCGATTTTCACTACGATATTTTTAGTGACTCTTTTGAACCACTAAAATTTATTATTGATACTGGTGTGTTCGTTGTTATTTTTATATCGACACAGATACTGTATGAAAAAAAATTTGGTAAAACGAATAAACAAGAACAGCCATAACTCCCCCCAAAAATGCATATAGTGACGATAAACAATGTTATATATTTATCTATAATAACATGGCTTTACACCACAAATGGTTAGTGGGGAACATAAAAAAGCAACTGACAGAGTGCTGTCAGTTGCCTTGTTTAAAAGTGAATGTTTAGCTTTACCTTATCAGACTACGGCAAAGAACATCGCTGCGGTTATTTTGGCAAGCTAGCTTGGTGAGCCTTAATAAAGTCAGCCATCCTTTTATCAGCCTTCGCTTGGGCGCTGGCTAAAGTATCAGCCTCAAGCATCGTTTCTACCACTTCGTAGTAGCACTTAATCTTAGGCTCAGTACCCGATGGACGCACAATCACCCGAGCGCCACCCGTTAAGCAGTAGGTCAATACATCGCTCGGTGGTAAATCGATTTTCTCGACTATACCATCGGCAAAACGGCGCTCAAGGGCCTTTAAATCATCGGTTGACAGTACGTCTAACTCACCAATTTTCACGGGCGGATGTTCGCGCAAATAAGCGCCAATATTGGGCGTATCTGGTTTTAAGGCAATACTCACCTGCGCATTAAGATGAAAACCATGCTCGCGGTAAATTTGCTCGAGTCGGTCCCAAATGGTTTGCCCCTTCGCCACTAGTTCAGCAGTTAATTGGGCAAATGCCACCAGCGCCGACAGACCATCTTTGTCCCATACCATACTGCCGACTGTGTAGCCAAGCGCCTCTTCATAGGCGAACAGAAATTGATTCTCGGGCTGAGTTTTAGCAATCCCCACATTCATCAACCACTTAAAACCAGTGAGCGTGGTAAAGCTTTGCGTGCCAAAACCTTGAGCAATCTTAGATAACAGACTCGATGACACAATTGTGGTGCCCGTAAGACGCTGATTATCTTTGGCATGGGACAATAAATAATGACCAAAGAGTACGCCGACTTGATCGCCTGTCAGCATCTGGTATTCGCCATCGTCTTTACGCACGGCAACGGCAAAGCGGTCAGCATCGGGATCGTTAGCGCAGGCAAGCATAGCGCTGTGTTTTTTCGCCTCGGCGATGACTAAATCCATCGCGCCTTTTTCTTCTGGATTAGGGAAATTTACCGTTGGGAAATCGCCATCAGGTTCACGTTGAGCTGCAACTGAATACACCTGAGTAAAACCGGCATCTTTCAATACCGTTTCAGCCATATCCGCGCCAACACCGTGCATTGCGGTATAGGCTAAGCTAACTTTTTCGGGTGCGGTATGGTTTTGTAGCACCTCCGTTTGCTTTATACCATTACGATAAGTTTGGTAAAAATCGTCCTGCAGGATAGTCAACTTACCTTGTTTTACCGCGTCATCATGTTCTAAAAACGGAATGGCTTGATTGGCAGCGCGCTCAATCTGCGCGGCAATACCAGAGTCATGGGGCGGAATAATCTGTGCGCCATTTTCCCAATAGACTTTATAGCCATTATATTGCGGTGGATTATGGCTCGCGGTCACCACAATGCCCGCTGCCGCGTTAAAATGCTTCACCCCAAAGGCTACTAGCGGCGTGGGCGCCACTTTAGCGGTTAAGCGCACGTTAATACCCATCGCGGTGAGCACGCTAGCCGCATCGTGGGCGAAGTTAAATGAATCGTGGCGACCATCGTAGCCAATCACTACGCCACGCTCGGCCGCATCTTTAATCTGGCTAAGTAAATAAGCACCAAGACCTGCCGAAGTTTGACGAATAACCAGACGATTCATCCCCATAGGACCGGCGCCAACCACACCACGTAAGCCTGCGGTACCAAACTCTAAGCGGCCAGCAAAACGCGCAGCCAGTTCAGCTTCGTTACCGCTATCGATTAACGTTTGTAACTGGGCTTTAGTGCGTGAGTCGGGATCATTTTCAAGCCAATGCTTAACCTGTAACTGCAGATGGGTATTCATAAAGCGCCTCATTGAAAATCATTTGCAATTACCTTAGAAAAAACTGCGCCGAAGAACAAGTAAATTTGCATTAATTTCAAAATGAGTCAGGTTATATGCGTATAACAAAGAAAAAACGCACTATCTGGCAAGCTAGCCAAATAGTGCGTAGGGTTTAATAAAATTGTTTAAGAGCCTATTACAGCTTAAAGATATTGTCCTTCGCATCTCTATCGATAAGTTTCACAAAGGGATCAACGCCTAGATAACTGGGTTTATCATCCAACGTGATTGTCAGTTTATTTTCGCCACTGACAAGTCTGTGTTTTTCAAGTAATAACACTTGTTTATCGTTTTTCAGCTTATCGGGATCGGCACTAAAGGCGCCAATATCCACCAGTACATCTAAAGGTTGTTCGGTTTCTTCGCCTTTACCGCTGGCCACTTTACGGCTGGCATAGACGGTCAGCTCAACTTTCGTCTTGCCATCAGATAGCGTGGTCATGACCGCATTCGTCAACCTGAGATCATACAATGTGATGTCATTAAAAGACTCATCGATAAAGCGAGCCTGTGCTGTATCTGTACCTTGCTTAAGGTAACTCACCAAATCCAATGTGGTCGGGAATGGATCGTTACGGTACTGGTAGCGCGCTAAAAATGCCTTAAGATTGGCGTTGAGTGTCGCCTCACCTAATGTATCTTTAATCGCCATCATCACGACTGAACCTTTTTGATAATGAATGTACTGCTGATTTTCACTGCGCAGCAAAGGCATTTCTTTTATCGATTCCGATGAACGACCGCGTAGATACCCATCAAGTTCATACTTTAGGAATTTGCGGAGCATTTTATCGCCGTACTTTTTCTCCAACACCATCAAAGCCGAATACTGCGATAAGCTTTCGGATATCACCGCACTGCCCTGTACATCCGCAGCGCCCACTTGGTGCCCCCACCATTGATGTGCCACCTCATGTGCAGTCACGTAATACACAGAATCGATGTTGTCCTCATTACGCAGATCGGTAATAAAACCAATGCGTTCTGAGTAAGGTACTGTATTAGCGAAACTTTGAGCAAAACTGCGATAACCCGGAAACTCCATAATCCGCATTTGTTTATGCTGATATGGACCAAATGCTTGGGTGTAATAGTCGATAGAATCATTAACAGATTCGATCATACGGGCCACGTTCCAAGGATGATCGGCATGATAATAAACCTCAACAGCAACACCCTTATGCTGCGTTTTTTCCACTTGATAGCGGCCCGAAATAATGGCGTAGTAATTCACCATGGGGCTGTCCATCAAGTAATGGAAATACTGACGTCCATCTTGCTGCCACTGCTGTTGTAAATACCCTGGCGCTAAGGCTATTTGATCGGCACTGGTCGAAATAGTCGCTTCAAATTGAATGAAATCACCATCGACGCCAAAAAAGTTTTGCCTGTAATAATGGCTATCTTCTAATTTATGGGCACGTGCTTTCTCGGCTAAGCCGCGTTTTTGGCGCTCGTGGCGATCCATCAACTCATAACCATCTTGATAACCAAACAACGGCAATAGATTGGTATTATCGATAAAGGTGCCATTTTCGACCACTGACAAATCAAAATCCGCTTCAGCAATACCCACCGACTCGCGCACTAATTGAATATCACCTTTTACCATTTCCCCTGGCTGCACAGGCGTAGTAAAGGTCAACCAAGTATTGCGATAGCGGTTATCAAATACGCCCAAGCGAGTATTAGGAATATTGATTTTTACCGTTTCAGCTTGCGTATGAATAGGCAACTGCACTAGTATTTTTTCAATCGGTTTATCTGATTTGTTTTGCCATTCAAACATCACCTTAGCGACAATTTTGCGTTGCTCAGGGAAAATATCGACATTCGCATTAACCTTAGTTGTCACTAAAATCGGCATACCTTGATATTGCTTAAAGACCTTTTCATAATCGGCTTGCAGATCAGTGGTTTCATCTTGGGTTAAATAATGATTCAGCACTTTAGTCTGGTAGAACAAATAACTACCCATACTCAAAAACACCATTAAGGCAATGCTGACGATAGCTTTACCGCTAAAACCAAGCTGATAGCCGAGTAACCCTATACGACTTTTAAGGCTTTGCTGCGGCCCGCGATGATATAAACCATAGCCTAAGACAAACAGGATAAGGCTAAAGGCCCCCCAATAAATCATATACAGTGCATGGCTTAATAAGCCCCAGCCGTAGCCGTTCATATCTGAATAAATCAAAGTCGGTGATTGACCAAAGTTATACAGGCTATGGCCAAATCCCCAACTTGCCATGACAAACGTTGTTAGGTAATAAGCAACAAATAGTCCCATACCAGCATACTTATTCGGGCTGAGCACTTGTAGGAAAAATGCTAAAACCGCAGTCATCAACAACGGCAAGAAATAGTAAAATCCCAGTCGAATAAGATACTGCGCGATCTCTAGATTGGCTTGACCTTTTATCAGTTGGAAGGCGATGGTGGTACACATGGCGAGCACGTACAGCAAGGTCATTACTATGACTATTGATACTAGCTTTGACCCCCAAAAGCTTAAGTTCGATACAGGAACGCTGTCGACAATATCTCCCATACCTGAGCTTCGCTCACGCCAGACGATTTCTGCGCTGTAATAAATCAACACTATCACCATCAATAACCCCGTGGCGCCAGCAATGTTATTCACCATATCTTGGGTCAGTGGCCAATTAGATGTGCCATACGAGCCAAAGTCATCAAACATGGGGCCGATTAAGTTAAAAATCGTCAATGCACCTAACACCACAAAAGGCGCGGTAAACAGCACTTGGCGTATTTCAAATTTAACGCGCATCCAAAACTGCTGTCGACCATTGGGTTCAGTTGCCATAGCCAATTGTGCCAAAGGCACTAAGCTGGGAATGACCCCCGCTTTATCTGATTTTTTCTCACGCTTCTTGGTCAAGCTCGGCTGGCGAAAAATCCCTGATATTGCCAATAATACACAGGCAATCCCAAACCATAACGCGCGGTTTTGCAGCACTAGCCCAGAGAATTCAATTAACTGGTTATTCTTCTCGCTAATAGTCCAATAACGGGTTACTTCGGCAAAGGTACGCAGCGCAAAGGGATCAAGCAAAGCTGCCATGGTTCGATACTGTGGTTGACTCGCCATTTCACCTGTTAGGGTGTAGAGCACCAACATAGCAACCGCAGTTAGATAGAGCGCCATCAAAGATCTAAATCGACTTGCCATCGCATAGAACAGAGTGGAGATCAGCAGCAAACTCGGCATGGCGAGCAAAAAATACGGCACAAGATAATTCGATAACGCAAAAGGTCCAAAGCGGCTCGCATCGACCCATGGCATAAAGGAACCGAGCATTAAGCCGATGGGAATAAACGCAAATACCATCATCACCACAACAAAGCTGCCTAAAAAGCGGCCAAATTGATATGCAAATGGCGATAGAGGTTTGCTATAAATCAGCTCTTCCATTAAATGCTGATGATTACGGATAGCCGTGCTGCCCACAAAATTCACCACGGCAAACATAGAAATTAATCCCATGATCAACATAGTTTGGGTAATACCAAATGGACTGTTTTTCATTACCTCGCCGCCGCTACCTATTTGGATATTGTTAGATGCGACAGATAAAAAACTTATTAACAACAATAAAAAAGACACAACATAAAAAGAGGGCTGACGTAAATAGTAACGCCATTCAAACCTAAGCATTGATAACAACATATCTACCTCTCCTTATGCAGCCTGACGGCGATGACTGTGTAAGGTAGAAAAATACAGATCTTCAAGCCCAGCAGTAGCAGGAATAAAACCTTCGGGACAGGTTTCAGCCATCACATTAAGTACTGTGCGTCCCGCTAATAAACGCTTAGAAATCACCGGCAACTGCGTCTCAAGCTCCAATGCCTGGGCTTGATTTACCGTCTTGGTCCAAATCTTTTCCGTTAACTCACTCACTAATTGATGGGGATTGCCTTGAAGCAAGATTTTGCCCGATGCTAATACAGCCATATTGGCGCAGAGTTCAGATACATCCTCAACAATATGAGTTGAGAGGATCACTACTTTTTCCTCGCCTAAACTCACCAGCAAGTTATGGAAACGGTTACGTTCCTCAGGGTCAAGACCCGCAGTAGGTTCATCCACTATCAATAATTTAGGATCGCCAAGCAAAGCCTGAGCAATACCAAAACGCTGACGCATACCGCCAGAAAAGCCACTCACCGCTTTATTTTTATGCTGATAAAGATTAGTGTGAGCCAGTAATCCTTCGACCGCTTCTTTACGCAGTTTGCTCTGATTAATGCCCTTCAGAATAGCTAAATGATCTAAAAGGTCATAGGCGCTAATACGAGGATAAACATTAAAATCTTGTGGTAAATAGCCTAAGGTTTTACGCAAGGCTTGGGGGTCGGCTAATACATCAATACCGTTAAATACTATGCTACCGCTATCGGCGCTTTGCAGGGCAGCAATGGTACGCATCAACGATGATTTACCCGCGCCATTGGGTCCGAGTAAACCAAACATTCCTTTAGTAATGATTAAATCAACACCATCAAGTGCTTTAACACCGTTATCGTAGGTTTTAGTGAGATTAGAAATAGTCAGCATGTTCCCTCTTGCTTCTGTGAGTTAAAAACGCCGATAAACTATCACATAAAATTAACCTTTACAGTAGTTATCAATATATTCATGCGGTTACGGAATGACCGCCAGTAAAAATAACGTTATTTTTAGTTATACAAATAATAAAAGGGACTCTATTTGAGTCCCTTGTTCGTAAAAAGTAATGTAAAAAATAAATTAATCACCAGTGTTGATGTAGTGCCATCAATACAACTAATGACACAAACCTATTTATTAACGAGATGGTAAAGTGCCCTCGAATACCCGCACTTTGATGTTCTTTTTCAGATTATCTTGATCTTGTTGCCACTCTTGCCATTGGGTCAGACTGATACTGAGCTGTAATGAAAAGTCAGTCGATATCCATTGTTTTTGCCCTTGGGTATATTTAGGCTTAGGAACTATGTTACTTGGCCCGACGAAGGCGTCTGAGCACTTAAACGTTTTGAAATACACTTGATCAATCGAGAGATCGAGTGTGCTAGGCGATGTTAAACATTGACCGCTACCCGATTCTTGGTAAGAGGCGAATTGATACATAATTGCTGGTGTATTATTTGTGCTATCGGGAACTGAAGCCGTTTGATGACAAGATAAACAACTGCTTAATCCGTTATCCGCCGGTCCATTTAAGCGTCCATTACACCCTAAATGCCCCGCATTTGTATGCTCATTCAAGCGGTCAACCACCTCTTGGAATATCGCGCTATCCTTGAGCCCTGTTAATGAGTTTTGAGGGAATGCTGCCGCGCCGATGCTTACAGGTGGCGTATCATTGCCCCACATTAATCCCAGAGGAGAGATACGATCCCAAGGATTTTTCTCTTTAGCTTTAAACTGACCGTCGGCAACAAAAGTACCATAGACCCAACCAACGGGTGAACGACTGTCCCGCACCGCGATATCAAACTGCAATAAATAAACATCAGCGACAGAGCGTGGGCACTGCTCTGTTTCTTGTTGAAAGCTACAAGCGCTACCATCGGTATTTTTACATTCACAAAAATCACTAGAGCTGATATTCGCTCGCCACACTGGTACATTTTCAAGGAAGGGGTAATTATTAGGCGTTGCAGTAGTGAACAGTAACTTGCCAATAACGCTGCCTTCATTAAACACAAAGTTTTGTTGTGGCATCACTGGTGACGGCGCCCCCGTCCATACCTTGCCAATGCTATTTGCCGCCTGAGGATTATAAAAACCCACCGCCCACATCGTAGTTTTCAAATCGCCTTGGCCTTTTATCTCCATTGTGACGGGGGCTTCGCGGGTCAAGCCGTGGATAAATTCCCGCCCACTCATAGGATCATAGGTCTGATAGGGAATATGGTACCAAGAGCGTACCTTGTTATTACACAGATCCCAGTCCTTACTGATATCGCCTTTGTCGATGTTTCCCTCTTGGATGTACTTCATCACAGCCCAAAGGTATTTCCACGCTTGGGTGTTTTTCTCTGTCTCACTCAGACTTTTATCGAAGGGATTGAATTCAAGCCAGGGTGCAGCACTGTCTTGTTTGGCATTTGAATAGGCGTCGCTGAGGCTAAAAACAGGTCCATCCCATCCCTGATAAGCTTGGTTGATAATGACCTGATTGTCCCACATACCTGTTTTAGTAAACGCAGGGTCTTGGAAATAACTTGGGTAAGCTCCAGTGCAAGTGGAGGTTACGTTAGATGTTGTCTCAGATATTGTGTTTGTCGATTGTTTGTCTGCAGCTTGTGCATTAACAGCGGTCAATGAACAAACCGAGAGCATGAGTATGGCGGTAATGTTAAGTTTCATAATATCGTCCTTGAAGAGCATTAGTTCTAAAAATTCCCTTTATAGGCCCCAAACTAAAAGTGACTCTAATAAAGTATAGACTAATTTTAAAAATCCTCTTTAAAGCTTAACAGTTCATAAACTCGGGATATAAAAAAGGCCGTTTAGTGAACAATAAACGGCCGGATCAGATAGACGATTAGGCTAGCCATACCTGCCTAAATTATTCATTTTCAATTTTTTGCCCACGCGTTTTCCATAATGAATACAACACCCCTGCGACTAACAGGCTAAAAGTTACCCCAAGGGATACTGGGGTTGGGATAGTAAAGTCCACCATGCCCTCGTGATTGAAATACACTAAGCCCACTTTTACCCCAATAAACACTAATACCACTGATAACGCATATTTGAGATATTCAAAACGATGCACCATCGCAGCTAAGGCAAAGTACAAAGCACGTAACCCCAGAATGGCAAAAATATTCGAGGTGTAGACGATAAACGGATCTTGAGTAATCGCGAAAATAGCGGGAATACTATCAACCGCAAATATCAAATCTGCGGTTTCCACTAAAATCAACGCCAAGAATAACGGCGTTGCCCACCATCCTTTTGTTAATTGATGTTTTTCACCACGTACCCAGAACTTTTGGTTATGCAGTGTTGGCGTAAAACGCATTTTAGTACGTAGCCATTTGTAAGACTTATTATCTTGAATATCACTGTGTTCATCATTTGAGAACAGCATTTTTACGCCAGTAAAAATCAAGAACACCCCAAACAATACAAGTACACCCTGATACTGTGCCACCAGCATAGCACCAAGGCCTATCATAATGGCGCGCAGTACAATAACGCCCATGATGCCCCAGAACAGCACCCGATGTTGATAAATACGTGGGATACCTAAGCTACTAAAAATTAAAGCGATAACAAATACGTTATCCATAGACAGTGATTTTTCAATCAAGTAGCCCGTCAGATATTCCATCCCCGCCGTTGACCCCTTGTACCACCAGAGCCAAGCCCCAAACAATAAACCCATACAAATATAGAAAGCTGAAAGTTTCAAACTCTCGGCCACGGTAATCTCATGCTGCTCTTTGTGTAACACCCCAAGATCGAAGGCCAAAAGCGCTAGCACAAAACCAAAAAACATTAACCAAACCCACAGCGGGTAACCCACAAATAGGCTAGTAAAAAATTCCATAATTATCCTTAATTACACATAACGTTCGGCATGTAGATTTTGAATATTGATGTCGTAAAACATTACATTGAGTCCGGCTACTCCTTCTATTAGAACCGGCACACGATTTAAGCTGCGGTCACTTATTGTTACTCCTCTAGCAATATCGCACTTCGGCATTCTTTATTCTGTTTATTCTCAGGAAATAAATCCAGATAAGCATAAAAGGATCATCACGCTAACTGAGCATATTTAGGACTGAACTCCGTCATTAAGAGGCTACAAACTTAATCGCACTCATATTTGGCTGCGGTATTCTACCCACTATTTAACACTGATTTATTAACTGAAAATGAATGAATTTAAGCATTTAGTATGATTTGTCGCCACAAAAAAAATGCATTAAATAATGGTCATAATCGATATATAGGTAAAATTTTTCTCACTTTCAAGCCCCTTGACTGTTCCATGCCAGCCGAGTGTGATTAACTGCAGCTACAGCGCCGTCTTTCAGCAATCAACAGCACTGCAATAACCATAAATAATGAAAAATAATTAATAAAATTCATTACGATAAAATGAATCAATAACGGCTCGGCGCATAAAGCGCCAGCAATGGGAGTTTTAAGTGTCACTAGAACAAAATCCTTTGCACCCAATACCAAACATACACCATTCGCACCAACCAGAAATGCTGCTTGGGCACCCTAAAGGTTTGTATGTCTGTTTTTTTACCGAAATGTGGGAACGCTTCTCCTTCTATGGAATGAAGGCGTTACTATTTCTTTACCTCATTAAGTATCATTTATTTACCGATGAGTTTGGCTATAACGTCATTGGTGCCTACGGTGCCTTAGTGTATGCCATGCCCGTGGTCGGTGGTTTATTAGCCGACCGTTATATTGGTATGCGTAAAGCGGTCATCTTCGGCGGTGTGTTATTAGTGCTCGGCCACTTGGGTATGGCCTATGAGGGCCACCAAGCCGTGATCATTGCTGGTGAAGTTCAACGAGATGAACAAGCACTACAGGTTTTTTATCTATCGTTGGCCTTAATCATTGTTGGCGTTGGTTTTTTAAAACCCAACATTTCTACCATCGTCGGCCAGCTTTATCCAGCGACGTCCCCCAAGCGTGATTCTGGCTTTACCATTTTCTATGCAGGTATCAACTTAGGCGCAACCTTAGCCCCATTAATTTGCGCTTATTTAGGTGAAACCTATGGTTGGAAGTATGGTTTTGGTCTAGCGGGTTTAGGCATGTTAGTCGGACTCATCGTATTTATTCGTGGCAAAAAACACCTACAGGGTTACGCAGAACCAAGAGATCCCGCGCGGATTTTAAAGAAAACCGCCGGTATCACTACAGAACAATGGATTTACTTAAGTGCCATCGGCAGTGTTGTGTTAGTTTGGGGCTTAATTCAAACCCATTCACTTGTGCTTTCTCTCAGTAGCTTATTGCCTGCCGTTAGTCCCGTAATTTGGTTCCTGCATTCAGTATCACTACTCCTTGTTCTGGGTATTGGCTGGTTTATGGTCAAACACTGTAACCCGATTGAACGTCAACAGATGTCGGCTTTACTGCTGTTTATCCTCGCAGGCTTGGTTTTCTTCGCATTATATGAGCAAACCTATGGCTCTTGGGTGGCATTTTCGGACCGTGTAATGGACCGTAATATGCTGGGGCTAGAATGGAGTGCGGGACAGCTTACCTTCCTTGGCGCTTTCTTTGTGATCAGCTTATCTCCCATCTTTGCTTGGCTATGGCCCGCGCTTGCCCGTAAAAACTGCGATCCAAGCAAACCAGTTAAAACGGCACTCGGCATTTTATTCGCGGGGTTATCTTTTATGGTGTTAGTGCTTGGGATCCAAATGCCGCTAAGCAGTGGTTTTGTGAGTATTTGGTTTTTAGTTGCAGCGTATTTTGTACTAGAAATCGGTGAGTTATTGCTATCTCCTATCGGTTTATCTGCCGTAACTCAGCTTTCAGTCAAACGCGTGGTCAGCGTGATGATGGGCGCTTGGTTTCTTGGGACTTCTTATTCTGAAATATTAGCCGCCGAATTAAACAAACTCGCCGCGATTGATACTCAAGGTGGGACGATAAGTGACGTACCGAGTGCTATGGCACTATATGAGCAACTGTTTATATTTTCAGCACAAATTGGTGTGGTGATGGCGTTAGTTTTCTTCGCCTTAGCGCCACTAATGAAGAGAATGATGCATGAGAAAACAGCGGTAAGCGAAGTATAACAATTAAAAAGGAAAGAAAACTTGGCTTACTCTCGCCCCCTGAGGCGACGGTAAGCCAAGACAATAAGATGTAAGGCAAGTAACCCCGAAAAAGCGCTGCAGAAAAACAATAAGGCTATCGAATTCACTTCCCGCGGCGTGTCACGATAAAGAAACCACCACAGCGGCCAACTGATTACCGACAAAGCCGTAAGCTGCCACATACAGCGTGTACAACGCCCTATCTTTTGTCTGAATATTGACGTTTTACAATCATCACAACTCATAAATCCCCAATTAAATAATGGCAACAAGAGAAGGTATATTTAAACTAAAGTGATACTTTAAGCCTTGCCATCCCTTCATTGATAGAAACCAGTGCACCATAGCCGAGATCTCGCTTGGCTGCGCTGATATCAAAATAATGGCTGCAGGATAACTGCCGTGCAACAAAGCGCGTCATCATGGGTTCGTCTTGCTTCTTTAGCAGCAAATATACACTTTCTAATACTGCACCTACCACATAAGCGACTGATTTAGAAACCCGTTTTGTCACAGGAGGCAAACCATCACAGGCCAGAATCAGGTTGAGCATTTTTGCCATAGTGATCGGCTCATCGTTACTCAAAAAATAGGCTTTACCTTGACACTTAGGCTGGGGTTCGCATAACTCAAGCGCCGCCAGTACATGGGCGTAAGCAGCGTTATCAATGTAGATAGTATCGACCAGCTTATCTTCATGCCCTACCAGTTTTAGCTTACCTAAACGGCCACGCGCTAGTACTCGAGGCACCAAATGAGGATCGCCAGCGCCCCAGATCAAATGTGGCCGTAAAGCGACAGTTTTAAGCGCATAAGGCATTTGAGCTATATCAGTAGTCTCAGTCACAGCATCACTCACTTGATTAGCATCCAGTATCATCTTTTCGGCGATCGCTTTGGAATGGGCATAATAATTAAGGAATGATGTTGCATAGGGCGTAGATTCATCAATACCCGATTCATCTTGCCCCGCAAAAGTCACGCTCGGCGTACTGGTGTAAACTAACTTATTTATTTTTAATGCCTTACAAACAGCAAGCACATTAGCAGCGCCCTTGACGTTAGGGCAAAAATAGCTGTCTCTATCGCCCCAAACGCCTGCTTTAGAAGCAACATGAAACACCATATCGCAGCCTTGCATCGCCTGTTGCAGTGCCTCTTTATTGACTAAATCTCCTTGATGCATAATCACGCCGAGCGATTCAAGTTCGGGGTAATGTCCGCGCGCAAAGCCAGTAACCTTAATACCCGCAGCTAATAAGCGTACACAAATAGCTTTACCTAAAAATCCCCCCGCGCCTGTCACAAAGGCGTGCGACACCTTAAAGGCGAGCTGCTTAAGTGCGGTTTGCTCAAGTGCATGATACTGCGCTAGTGCCGTACTATTAATTGGGTCTATCGTCATTGAGATATCCATTTCTGCTCATCAATATGAGCTTAAAAGTCTATGTAAGCATTTACAAAATAAGCATAAAGGCTAAGAAGTTAAGCAAGCTTAGTTAACGTGGGCACAGACTATAGCGTAAAAAGGCAGGCAGAAGATCGCTGAGGTTAACATTAACCCTTTGTTTGTGATTGCGCCCAAATGGCTAATTTTTCTCTAAAAATCTTAGCGTTATGCCGTATATCGACAGGAAAATCAGGATGAATAAGAAAGCGTCTTATACCCTGAGTTTGAGCAAATTGCTCAGCAATAGTGACGAGATCTTGATACAGTTGCTGGCTTTTATTGCATACCAGTGACCTATCAAGTTCGATACAGATTAATGGTTCTATCTCGTTCGCTACCGTTACCGCCACTAATGCCGAACGTTTTACATTAGGATGCGTATTAAAAATACGCTCGCAAGGAATAGAATAATAGCGTTTAGCAAACTGTCCTTTACGAGTGGCATCGACTCTGTGGGCCTTACGACCACACATCCATAATCGACCTTGATCATCCAGATAACCCAAGTCGCCCATGCGATGCCTTACGCTGTTATTTTCGGTGTCCCAAATTTTCGCCGTCGCTGTCGCGCTATCGAGTTGATAGTAGGCATGGCTTACCATAGGCCCTTGCACAACAATCTCGCCGATTTCGCCGCAATTAAGCAGCAATGCCTCATTCCATAGAGGGATGACATCTTCACTTATGCCAATAATACCAATCGTCACGCCGTCAATCGCGCGGCCAACACAAATGCCGCCACCGTTATCTGTGATGTCTGTGGTGGTAAATAAATCATTACTGGCAATCATGCTAATGGGCAGCGATTCAGTTGCACCGTAAGAGTTGAGAATCGGCACATCTGGGTTAAGCATTTGCTTAAAGCGGGCAATAGAGGCGATAGTCGCAGGTGCACCGGCTGAAATAACCCGCTGTACGCTGGGTAGCTTATGTTGTTTTTGTTGGCCTGCACGGCCTAAACGCTCTAATAAAGCAGGATTTACAAAAATATTACTGCATTGATATTTTTCAATCGCAGCAAACAGGAATTCGGGATTAGCGGTAATCGGTTTACTGGCATCCATATGCGGCACGATAGATGCCATTCCGAGCGCCGGGCCAAACAGCGAAAATAACGGAAACGTAGCTAAGTCGCGCTCACCATGGGTAATACCATAATCATGTTTAAGCGCTTGAATTTGCGCTTCAAACATCCCATGACTGTACACAACGCCCTTGGGCGTACCTGTGCTGCCGCTGGTGAATAAAATCGCCGCCATTTCATTAGGCTTTAGCATCACCATTGGATATTCAATATGCTGCGTTGAGGTATTTTTTGTTGAGGTGTGTTGCAGCAAGGTCGATAAACTTATCGAGCCAGTCAGTAATTGCATCAGCTTAGCCGCGAAGTCAACTTTACCGCCATCCACATTGAGTAATGATCGAATACTGCCCTTACCCCAACCAAATAATCGTCTGGC
The DNA here is from genome assembly GCF_900156405.1 of Shewanella morhuae. Taxonomy (GTDB): domain Bacteria; phylum Pseudomonadota; class Gammaproteobacteria; order Enterobacterales; family Shewanellaceae; genus Shewanella; species Shewanella morhuae. The sequence continues at coordinate 81,235 of NZ_FTNN01000009.1, read as the reverse complement.
AACATGGGCCTTAGGAATACCAATAAAAGCATCGGGCGATGCTTTTTCAAAGCATTGTTTAAGATTATTCATACCCATACCTGGGTCCACCAGAATGGGGATGATGCCGGCTTTAAACAGCGCAAAGGTTAAAGCAAAAAAATCAAGGCTTGGCGTCACCATCAGCACAGCCTTCATGCCGCGCTTAATGCCATGGGCGTTAAGCGCAAAAGCGATGGTATCGCTCTGCTTATCTAGATTGAGGAAATCTAACTCGCTATAACGTAGATTCGCCACCGATGCGCCATGCGCCTGCTGAACAGCCACCGCAAGATGATGGGGCATCGCATGGGCCGCTTGTTTAAGGTGGCGGCAAATATTGGCATGACTCTCGACTAAAACGGGTGATGCCGCGCTCGGTAAGGATATGGATTGAGCCAAAACCGCAGCATCAGTTACAAACAACGTCGACATTAACCGTTGACCTGTTCAGTCGCTGCCGTTTTAGAATTTGAACTGTCTACATCTGCCGTTTCTATCACAGCCCTATCTTCAGACATAAAGCCTTTGATGTGATGAATAACTTCATCACTGGCATCTTCCAAAATATAGTGACCGCAATCGGCAAATTCATGCACAATTGCCTGCGGCATGTGCTGGCGCCATTGGGCTAAAAAATGCTTATCAAATACAAAGTCTTTTAGGCCCCAACAAATCAACGTCGGGACTTTGGCAAATTGCGGCAAACTCGCTGCAATATCAGAGACTAATTGATAGTTTCTGTCCCCTTCACGCAACGGAATATCCTGCACAAAACGCAAGGTCGAAATCCGATTAGCCCAAGAGTTAAACGGCGCTACATAGGCATCGCGAATGTATTTCGACATAGGTTGGCGCTTCACGCCGACATAGGAGGCAATAGATGAAAAAGCATTAAAACCACGAACTAGCACTGTACCTAACAAGGTATTACGGCAGATCCACAGCGGCCAAGGGAAAGGCTTAGACTTAGGCAGGTGAAAAGCGCCGGTATTTAAAATCACTAAGCGTTTAATGCGCTCAGGATAACGCGCCGCATAGCCCATACCTATCATACCGCCCCAATCGTGGACGACTAAGGTGATATTATCTTTAACATTAAGGCTATCTAACAGGGCCTCAAGATCATCAATTCGACTCTTTAACGTATAATCGTAACCGCTATCGTCGGGTTTATCCGATAGGCCGCAGCCGATATGATCTGGCACTATGCATTGGTGAGTCTCTTTTAAGGCGCTGACTAAATTGCGATAGTAAAACGACCAGCTAGGATTACCGTGAACCATCACGACAGGTTCGCCTTGGCCTTCGTTTATATAATGCAGCTTGTTGCCATTACGGCTCAAAAAATGACGTTGAAAAGGCAACAGAGTGTCTAACATAACGCTTCCTATCTTTTTAATACTATTGAACGCGAGCGCTATTTAAAGCGAATGAATATATTAGGGTGTCAAGATTTAAGGGCCTATGACGCCTTTACCACTTAATGCCTAACATCATGCAATTTAACCCACTACCTATGCCTAAAAAGCTTACTTGGTCGCCCGCCTGTAAAAAACCTTGGTCGTGCGCCATCGCCGCAGTCACAGGTAAAGATACGGTGCCCATATTGCCAAGTAACTGGTAGGTTGGAAATTCTTTCTCGGGTGGAATATTGAGTGCACTAAGCACTTGTCTGCGGTTCGATGCACCGACTTGATGGCAAATCACTTTATCAACTTGTTCAACCAGCCAATTGCGCTGCTCAAGAAAATGCTCCCAAGTATGTTTGGCCAGCTCAACCCCTTCTTTTAACAAGGTGACCGCATCGGTTCGCATAAACTCGCGATACAGATTGTGGCCTGCTTCCTGTAATCCCCATTGACATAACTGGTGATGTTCAGGTGCCGATAAATGCGATGCACCGAGCAATTGATGTTGACGCACATTAGTCAGCGGTAAACTGCCGTCGGTTAAGATAACCGCTACCGCGCCAGAACCACCGGTTAAGGTGGCCAGCGACAGAGCAAAATTTTGCATGGTCGGATCGGCGAGCATGTTGTCGATAGTGACATCAACAATGTCCCTTGCCGATTCACATGACACCACCATACCCGCTTTAATTTGGCCCAACTCAATGCGATTAGCGATATCTAAAATACCCGATAACACTCCAAGGCAAGCGTTGCTGATATCGTAAATAGCGGTATCTTTTGACACCCCCAAAGAGGCTGCGATACGGCAAGCCGTGGCGGGTTCATGTTGGTCACGGCACACACCGGTGTAGACAACAGCACCTAAATCAGCAACGTTAATCCCGGTTTCAACCATGGCTTTACGGGCCGCTTTAATGGCACCGTCAGACAATTGATGCCCTTTTGGCCACCAGCGGCGTTCAGTGATCCCAGTCAATGCGGCAAGCTGTCCCATAGGAATACGGAACTTTTGATACAAAGGAGCGAGACGAGACTCTAGCTCACTACTGGAAACCACAACAGGTGCCAGTTCGTAGGCCAGGCTATTAATAAATACGCGGGAATATTTCATGAAACTGTTTTATTCGCTCACTAGAATGACTGACCTAAGGTCAGCTTTCAGTTGTTATTCGTCATTAATGCGACATTTGAACAAGAAAAGCCCGATGATTCAATAAAAAACCACCTTTAGTGTAAGACTTGTCTCACAGTGCAGGTTCTAAACACCACAGAGTTGAATTTGCTTTGATTCATTTAAAATAGATTAGTAAGCAAATACTTCATAAAAAACATAACAGTACAGTATACTTTAAGACAGTTTAAATTATGTCGCCATTTTTTGCGCTAAAATTAATGCATTTCTTGGCGTGACGCTGTTTGCACAAAATTCACCCACGCGAACGCCGTATCCCTGTTCCTGTAAAAAACAAACACGATCTAAGATTAACCACTGTTCGAGCACCGCGCGAAATAGATGCGCGACAAGGTCGATGCGCCGTGTTAATTGCTGCCTTTTATGCCCGACTTCAAGCCAAGCATCAAAATCACAGTTTTGCGTTAACTTAAGTGTCTTAGTCTCGGCCGCCCACAAGCAAAAATGCTTAAAACTGCCGCTAAGTTGGCTCTGCTTCAGCGATGGTAAGGGTAAGTATTCATCAATTTGCCGACATTGACGTTGCAGCGCATCAAACCCTAAACGCCAGGCAATTTCTTGATGACGCAGCGCCTGCTGTTTAGGGCTGGCAATCACGCTTTGTTGCAGTGGTAGCTGTAAGTCGTGGCGACTCAGTTTTATCGCGCTTTTTTTAGCCATATCTGACAATGCTTGATAATAACTGCCTTGAATTAAATGATAACAACAGGGGGAAATTGCCAGCGCCTGTGTGCCCGCCGCTGCGGCTAACGTTAACAATCTCACATGTAAATCACCGCAAGCATGCAGCGCTACCACTTGCTGTTGCCTAGTGAACGGATTGGTATTGACGTTAATAGCAAAGGCATCGGCGCAAACAAAGGTTTGCGATAAGTGCCACTTATCGGCAAAAGCTTGGCCTGCCTCACACAGTGACGCTTGCCATTCTAGACTCACCACTTCGGCGCCGCGGGCCTTGGCAATCAAGCGGCCTAAATGGCCTTTACCCGCACACCATTCCAATACAGGTAAATCAAGATCCGGCAAATACTGCACAAATGCAGTAATTTGCTGCCATTTACGACCTTTAATGTGCGCACTAAAATGCGCTTCATCATTAATGGATAAACCGTTAACCTGCGCCTCATCAACAGCAAGTATTTTATCTGTAGCGGCAATCGATTCAGTGAGTAAGGATAAATCCCAATCTTGGTCTAACGCCTTAAGATCTTCACTTAATGCCGGTGTTAGCGCCTCAACCAGCAAAGATTGCTCGGCATCAAGTTCATCAAGCTCGCTATCGTCCAGCGCCCAGACTGCGGCGGCCAATTGCCCAAACTGCGCCGACCAAGGCAAATTCGTCGCCTCAAAAGCGCGCACTTGCCATAGGGCAACGCTCTGTTCAAGCAACTGATTAAGTTGCTCAAATCGCTTTGAATAATTGGATGTGTTGTACGATTTATCTTGATTCACGTCATGCCCAGTATCAAAAAACTTACCTTATTTTAGGCCAAGTGAATGCGCCTTAAAGATGACTTTATACGAAAAAATGTTAGTATCGCGCCACGTTAGACACTCAACCATATCGTTAGCTGAAACCTTAACGTTATAACGATAAGGCACCCAGAGGACACCTATGCTTTCACCTTGCGTTGCACGCTGCGGTTTAAATGATGATGACTATTGCATGGGTTGCTTTCGGCATATCGATGAAATTGTCAGTTGGCGTACCACCAGCGACACACAGCAAGCCGCTATTTGCGCGCAATTACCAGCCCGTAAAGCGGCATTAGAAGGCCAAGAGAATCAGCATATTTTGTGTCGCGCAAAATGGCTCGCCGCCGAAGCGCGTTTAACCAGCAAAGATTAAATACCGTCCATTCATATTTTTGCACTAACACTAACAATCTAACGCTGACAATTTAACGCTGACAATCTATCACTCACACCATAACGCAAACTACTTTTTCAGCATTGACTTCAAGTCTGCAAAGGGATTGTAGGTCGCAGCAGCTTGCTTAGTTTCAGTGGTACCACCGTAGCGGATCAGCTCTTCAAAGCGGGAATGCTCGTTGTCGTGGCAATACAGGCACAATAATTCCCAGTTTGAACCATCTGACGGATTGTTATCGTGATTATGGTCTTTGTGATGGACGGTTAGTTCACTTAAATTTTTAGGCGTAAACTCACGAGTACAACGACCACACACCCAAGGATAAAGTTTTAAAGCCTGTTCGCGATAGCCACCTTCACGTTTGGCTTTGTACTCTCTCGCATCGGCTAATACTTTGTCTAATTTACTCTGGCCTGGTACTGACATAGTGACATTCCTAAAACAAACCCTAAAAATTGCCCCAAGGATAATCGGTGTTATCACTTGGGGCAATATATGCCGCACTTTACAGGGTAATACGGCTTGAGATTTAGCCTTAGTAGCCTAAATAAAATTAAGTCACATGACCTTGGTCGGCATTCGATAGATGTAAATAGTGTAAGTATTTTTCATACTGAGTCACCACGTCCGCGAGGATTTGATCTTCTGTATAACCCATCACATCATAATGCTGGCCGCCTTGTTCTAAGTAGACTTCAGCGCGGTAATACAAGGTATCACCCTGCTCGATTTCAGTACCCACTGGATTAATGATTTCAAAGCAACGTGTTCGTACACCGTAAACAAAGGGCAAATTCAGCTCATTACTGATCACCAGTCGTACCCGTCCATCTAAATATTCAAGATCTGCGGCAATTCCCTTAGCCATAAAGTGTTGGCACACCTTTGACAGCGCAGGCGTTGCGACATTATTTAAGAAATACTGCGCCTCTTCATGGGTTGGATGCGAAACTAGCACGCCAATCCGTTCCTCCCAGCTCATATTTGTCTTGGCATATTGCACACTGGTATTGTGTAACTGCACGCTATTAATTTTCAGCCAGTCATTCTTCAAGGCTTTAAATAAGCCCAGACACATAAACAGCATCACGATTAAAAACGGCATAGCACTGGCGATAGCCGCTGTTTGTAGCGCCTGTAAACCACCTGCTAACAATAGCACTGAGGCTACAACCCCTTGTAATAACGCCCAAAAAACGCGCTGCCACACAGGGGCATTATTATCACCACCGGAAGTTAGGTTATCGATCACTAACGACCCCGAATCCGACGAAGTGACAAAGAAAGTGACCACTAAACAAATCGCAATCCCCGAGAGTAATGTCGGGAACGGCATGTGCTCAAAAAATACAAACAACGCCACTGACACATCGGTATTAACCGCATCGGCAAGATACTGAGCGCCGTGATTCATGATCGAATCAATCGCCGAGTTACCAAACACTGTCATCCACAGGAAAGTCAGCGTCGATGGCACAAATAATACCCCAATCAAAAACTCACGAATGGTTCGGCCACGGCTCACGCGCGCAATAAAAGTACCAACAAAAGGTGACCATGAAATCCACCAGCCCCAATAGAGTAAGGTCCAACCTCCCAGCCAATCTTCTTTATGTTGATAGGCATACAAGTTAAAGGTTTTATTAACTAAATCACTTAAGTAACCACCCGTATTTTGTACAAATGCCTGCAGTAACATCACTGTAGGGCCAAGAACTAATACTATGATTAATAAAATAATGGCTAAGCCAAGGTTAAGTTCACTTAAACGTTTTACGCCCTTATCAAGGCCGGAGAACACTGACAGTGTCGCAAGCAAGGTTATACCTATAATCAAACACACTTGCACAACAGCATTATTAGGCAAACTTTCAAATAAATAACTCAGCCCTGAGTTAACCTGTAACACCCCAAAACCGAGTGACGTTGCCACGCCAAACATAGTGCCGAGCACGGCAAAGGTATCAACGGTATGGCCAATTGGGCCATAAATTCGCTCACCGATTAAGGGATAAAGCGCACTTCTTGGCAATAACGGTAACTTATGGCGATAAGAAAAATACGCCAAACTCAATGCCACTACGGCATAAATCGCCCATGCATGTAGACCCCAGTGGAAAAAAGTGATTTTCATCGCTTCTTTCGCAGCAGCGAGACTCTCAGGCGTGGCATCGGGCGGTGCAAGGTAATGCATCACAGGTTCGGCGACGCCAAAGAACATCAAACCAATGCCCATGCCCGCCGAAAACAACATGGCTATCCAGCTTTTATAGCTGTAATCAGGCACAGAATGATCTGGCCCTAGTTTAATATCGCCAAAACGGCTAACCATAATAAAGAGGATGAAAATCAGGAAGAAAGCCACACTTAAAATGTAAAACCATCCAGCTTGTGTTTCTATCCATGACTGTATTGATTTAAAGACGGTATTAGCCTCAGTGGGCCATACCGCACAGATCATCACGATTAAAATGATGAAGAAAACCGATGAATAAAATACCGGCGGATTAATACTCGATTTGATCGACATTGATTCTCCCAATTTCTAGCGAGTTCACTCTCGAAATATCTCAGCGCATCAACGGCGAGATAAACATAAATGTATATTCAAAATTTGTTTTATGAGGTGAGTTTATCTAATTGTAGTACGGAGTTATTCCCTCGGTTTATTATAACGATGCACTCTGGCTAAACGCGGTAAAGACTGACAAGGGATTAATCGCATAACTTTATAAGTTAAGGCTATCGAACAACCTAAGCCGTAAACGCTAGGTAAAATAGCACTCAGCATAAAACAATTTTTTATTAGTATATTTAGCATAAAAAATGGCGACTAGATTAGTCGCCAAAAAATTATACCACAAAAATCATCAAACTTGATGTTAAACGCTAAAGTACACAAATCGATAACGTAAAATAGCCTTTAGATCAAAGCTAAGGATTAGTCGGCGTCTGTGAAATTCCTGCGGTTAAATTAAAGCGCATTGCTTCTTCAAAAGACCAATCGACCATAATTAAATCGTCCCGTTTGATTAAACTTGTCACGCCAGCCATTTGATAGCTGAGCTGGAATAATACCGGCACCCAATCCCCTTCTGGTAAGGCATCGAGCAGTGGTTGCGGCGGCGTATCCGTCATAATAAACCCCACCACAAAACTGCCATTGGCTTGTTTCACTAATACGGTTTTTTGGCTTGTCGGCTTGCCATCACGATTCATTAGCGAAGCAATATCACGGATACTGCCATAAACCGATTTAAACAATGGAAAGCGCATCAGTTGCCGCTCAATCCAACCATAAATCCATACAATTGGGCTGACTGAAAATAATAACCCCACCGCAAACACTAATGCCACAACAAGGATAAAACCTGCACCAATAATATGTTGGTTAATCCCCACTAACTCTAAAATAATAATCCCTAGGCCATCTAAGGATACAAATAACGACCAAAACAGCCACAAACTCAAGGCCATAGGTAACAAATTCATCAAGCCACGGGCTAAGGTATTCTTCATCACACTCTCATTTAATCACAGGTTCACTAGGCATAAGATATTTACGCAAAAATGCGTGGCAGATGCTACCACAGAGTCAGCAATGCACCAGCACATGATGTATTCAACGCTTCTTGCACACTTTTTATCACCGCAGCTTATGTTCGCTATTTTGACTTTTCCGCCCCACAACTGTACTCTTTGCCGCCACTTTAGGTTGGCATGTGCAATTTAACGTCAGTATTTTACTCATTGAGTATTTAATAGGGTTCTTTTTGCAATGAGCGTTAAGCCACATTAGTTTACCCCTTCTTTTTAAGTCCACTGCGTTCAGCCCATAGTGACTACTGTCTAGCGAGCTGTTTGCTACAACCTATTATTCCAATAGCCATGTCGCCCTTATTGCATTGTGCTAAATAAGTGCTGAATAAGTATCTGAGCGGCTGTACGCTGACATGTATGTCTCGCGTTAATCATGACTATTGGAGCTTATGACGATATTTTTAATAGAGTAAAAAACATGATACAGACCCTAAAAAAAGAATGGTTCTCTAATATCCGCACAGATTTATTAGCCGGTATTGTGGTGGCATTGGCGTTAGTCCCAGAGGCGATTGCCTTTTCTATTATTGCAGGCGTTGACCCTAAAGTTGGCCTGTACGCCTCTTTTTGTATTGCGGTGGTCATAGCCTTTACCGGCGGCAGACCGGGAATGATTTCAGCAGCAACGGGTGCCATGGCGCTGCTAATGGTGACCTTAGTTAAAGAACATGGGCTTGAATATCTACTGGCTGCCACCCTATTGACCGGTGTACTACAAATTGCTGCGGGTTACTTAAAGCTCGGTAATTTGATGCGCTTTGTTTCGCGCTCTGTCGTGACTGGGTTTGTGAATGCGTTAGCGATTTTAATCTTTATGGCTCAATTACCTGAGCTTATCGACGTAACTTGGCATGTGTATGCAATGACGGCCGCAGGCTTAGGTATCATCTATTTATTTCCATTAATTCCAGTCATTGGGAAATCACTACCCTCACCGTTAGTTTGCATTGTTACCTTAACGATATTTGCTATCTATATGGGTTTAGATATTCGCACCGTTGGCGATATGGGGCAGTTACCCGATACATTACCGATATTTCTCTGGCCTGATGTGCCATTGACGCTTGAAACCCTGCTCATCATTTTCCCTTATTCTGCGGGGCTTGCTGTGGTCGGTTTGCTGGAATCGATGATGACAGCCACTATAGTCGATGATTTAACCGACACTCAAAGTGATAAAAACCGCGAGTGTAAGGGCCAAGGTATCGCTAATATTGGCGCGGGTTTAATGGGCGGCATGGCCGGTTGTGCCATGATTGGTCAATCTATTATCAACATAAAATCTGGCGGTCGCGGACGATTATCAACACTAACCGCGGGCGTATTTTTGTTAGTATTAATTGTATTTCTTGGTGAATGGTTAAAATTAATCCCGATGGCAGCCCTTGTTGCCGTGATGATTATGGTATCCATCGGCACTTTCTCTTGGGATTCTATTCGTAATCTTAAGCACCACCCAATATCGACCAACCTTGTGATGATAGCCACGGTAATTGTAGTGGTCGCAACACATAATTTAGCCATAGGTGTTTTTGTTGGCGTGTTACTCGCTTCACTGTTTTTTGCCAATAAAGTAGCGCGTTTTATGGTGGTTAAGAGTACAACAGCTGATGCTAGTCGTTGTTATCACATTATTGGCCAAGTGTTTTTTGCCTCAGCAGATAAATTCTGTAACTCATTTGATTTTAGAGAAGTTATTGATAAGGTAACCATTGATTTAACTCAAGCGCACTTTTGGGATATTACTGCGGTATCGGCACTGGATAAAGTAGTGATTAAATTCCGCCGTGAAGGAACCAAAGTTGAGGTCATTGGCCTTAACGAAGCCAGTGCAACCATAGTGGATAAATTTGGAGTACACGATAAACCAGAAGATGTTGAAAAAATCATGTCTGGCCATTAAGTCTGTAGTAACGCCGTTAAAGGAGAATAATATGACAAATGTGATTGCCTGTATCGACGGTTCAAAAGCAATGCTGTCAGTCTGTGATGCCAGCGCATGGGCAGCGCTGAGATTAGATGCGCCAGTAACCCTATTACATGTTTTAGATAAATCATCCTACCTTACAGGATTTAATTTATCTGGCAGCATAGGTTTAGGCACCCGCGAACATTTACTGGCCGAAATGGTTGACCTTGATGAGCGCAGGAGCAAGCTGGCACTTGAGCAAGGTAAATACATGCTACAAGATGCAAGCGCGCATATTATTAAGCAATCCCCCAAAGTTTCCGTTGAAACACTGCAGCGCCATGGTGACTTAGTTGAAACGCTGCTAGAACAAGAGCCAAACGCCAGACTGGTGGTGATTGGCCGTCAAGGTGAGCAACATCAAGAACAGACAAAAGCCATTGGCAGCCATTTAGAAAGTGTTATTCGCACCCTAAAGCAGCCTATTTTAGTGGTTATGGCTGAGTTTGAGGCGCCAAAGCGTTTTATGATTGCTTACGATGGCAGTGATACCGCCAAAAAAGTCATTAATCGAGTGATAAGTAGTCCATTGCTTAAAGGGCTGGAATGTCATTTAGTGATCGTATCGAGTAGCCAATCACAAGAAGAAGCGGGACTGGCATCGGTTGCAGCATCCCTTACTGAAGCTGATTTCAACGTCGTAACGGCAGTTTGTCAGGGCGAAGTACAAACCGCCCTTGAGGTTTACCAGCAAGAAAACCATATTGATTTGATGGTTATGGGCGCTTACGGCCATTCACGTATCCGTGAGTTTTTTGTTGGTAGTAACACCACACGTATGATCAGCAAAAGCCATATCCCATTATTATTATTGCGTTAATGGTGACTACTGCCTTAGTGATGGCTACTGAGTGAGTTACGATTGAATTAGTTATTATTGCGTTAGTATCCGATAACATTAACGCCTATGCGGCTAAACCGCATAGGCGTTAAATACTCGTAAAAAGCGCGTAAGCCAACATAAATCTTAGCTTTGCATATCCTTTTCCATTTCTTCGTAGGAAGTGTGGCGCACATCTTTGCCCTTCACGTAATAGATAATGTATTCGCAAATATTTTTACAGCGATCGCCTACACGTTCTACCGCGCGCGCCGCCCATAGCACATCTAATATATCGGGAATTGAGCGCGGATCTTCCATCATATAGGTCATTAACTGGCGAATAATGCCTTCGTACTCGCGATCTAACTTAGCATCCTCTTTGTGCAAAGCTAAGGCGGCATCAGCATCCATACGAGCCAAGGCATCTAAGGTGGCATGTAGTATACGGGTTGCATGACGGCCCATATTTTCAACACTCACCAACAAAGGTTGTTGATTATTCAAACGCTTATCTAATGCGGCTTTCGCAATTCGCACACAGGCATCACCAATGCGCTCGAGATCGGCAATGGTTTTTGAGATGGCAATAATTAAACGTAAATCGCTGGCTGCAGGTTGGCGCTTAGCAATAATACGGGTGCACTCTTCGTCAATCGACACTTCCATGCCATTCACCTTGTGATCGCCAGCAATCACCTGCTGTGCAAGCTCAGCATCTAAAGCACTTAAAGCATCAATTGCTTGTTCTAATTGACGTTCAACTAAGCCGCCCATAGCCAAAACTCGGTTACGAATATCATCCAGTTCGGCGGTAAATTGTCCCGATATATGCTTGCTTAAATTCATGTTTTCCATTGTAAACTCACCTTTTACTTAACGGTTGGTCAACCCACGCGAATAAGACTGTGCTTACGGCGCGACTAGCTAACGGCCTAGGACAATTAACCGTAGCGCCCAGTAATATAATCTTCGGTCTTACGCTTTCTTGGCGTAGTAAAAATAGTATTGGTATCTGCGTATTCAACTAATTCGCCCATATACATAAAAGCGGTTTGATCTGAGACTCGCGCCGCCTGTTGCATGTTGTGCGTGACGATAACCACGGTATATTTGGTTTTAAGCTCAGTGATTAGCTCTTCAATGGTCAAGGTTGAAATCGGATCCAGTGCTGATGTCGGCTCATCGAGTAATAACACCTCAGGCTCGATGGCAATCGCGCGGGCAATGACCAAACGTTGCTGCTGACCACCCGATAAACCAAAGGCGTTGTCGTGCAATCTGTCTTTTACTTCGTCCCAAATTGCTGCGCCGCGCAGTGAACGCTCAGCCGCTTCGTCAAGTTCACGGCGGTTATTCAGCCCTTGTAAACGCAAACCATAAACCACGTTTTCGTAAATCGACTTAGGGAACGGATTAGGGCGCTGGAATACCATGCCCACGTTACGGCGCAGGGCCGCCACATCGATTTTTTTGTCATAAATATTCTGGCCGTGTAACAAAATCTCGCCGTCAATATGGCAGTTATCAACTAAGTCGTTCATACGGTTAATGCAACGCAGCAAAGTTGATTTACCGCAACCACTGGGGCCGATAAAAGCGGTGACTTGCTTCTTGGGGATCTTCATCGAGACATTAAACAGCGCTTGTTTATCACCATAGCGCAAATCTAAGTTACAGATCTCAAGCGCAGTATCGTTGGGCGCTAAGTTAGCTAAATCAAGGTTATTGACTTTCATGGCGGTCGAATCTATAGAAATCATATTCAGTCCTAATACTTTCAGGATAATCGCTGATTAGTGCTCAAGCGAACGGTATTTTTCACGTAAATGGTTACGTACACTAATGGCCGTCAAGTTCAGTGCCACAATCACAGACACCAGCAAGAAGGAGGTTGCATACACCAGAGGACGCGCCGCTTCAACGTTAGGACTCTGGAAACCCACATCATAAATATGGAACCCTAAGTGCATAAACTTACGTTCTAAATGCACAAACGGAAAGTTAAGATCTAATGGTAATGTTGGCGCTAATTTTACTACGCCCACCAACATCAGTGGTGCCACTTCACCGGCGGCGCGCGCCACCGCTAAAATCAAACCTGTCATGATTGCAGGGCTTGCCATTGGCAGCACGATTCGCCACAGGGTTTCGGCCTTAGTTGCCCCCAATGCCAAACTGCCTTGACGCACAGCGCTTGGAATACGGCTTAAGCCTTCTTCGGTCGAAACAATCACCACTGGCAACGTCAAAATCGCTAAGGTTAATGCTGACCAAATCACTCCGGGCGAGCCAAAGGTGGGTGATGGCAATGCTTCAGCGTAAAACAATTGGTCGATTGAGCCGCCCATCACGTAGACAAAGAACCCCAAACCAAATACGCCATACACAATCGAGGGCACGCCCGCTAAGTTAATCACCGCAATGCGGATCATCTTAGTAATTGGGCCTTTCTTGGCGTATTCATGCAGATAAACCGCCGCGACCACGCCAAATGGCGTCACGATAACCGCCATTAACATCACCATGAACACAGTACCGAAAATGGCCGGAAATACGCCGCCCTCGGTATTGGCTTCACGCGGGTCGTCACTCACAAAACGGCCGATCCCAACAAACCATTTACCGACTTTATCGATAAAAGTTAAGTGATTTACGTAGGTTACATCAAGCACGGTATCAAGCTTAAGCTCGACATCTTTACCGCGCATATCCCGCACGATAACCGAGTCACGCGCCGCATCATCACGCAGAGCAAATAATGCTTTTTCAAGTACGAGATATTCTTTTTGCAGTTGCGCTTTTTTAGCGGCGAGCTCGGCTTTATTACTGTCGGTTAACTCGCCATCTAGCTCGTAACGACGCTCCTGTAAACGCAGCTTTTCAATGGCATAGTTAATCGAGCCAATGTCTTGTTTTTGCAAATCGACCGCTTTGTCAGCGAGGGCAACTGCGCGCTCGATATGATCCATTAAGGATGATTCTATCGCATCGTTGACTAAATCAAGACGTTTACCATTTTCAATCACAGCCACGGGATAACCGTAAAAGTTACCGTTTTTGGTTCGCTCAATCATAGCGACATCGCTTGGCGTAGTGCGGCTTAAAATATCTGTACCCAGTATCCAGCGAAAATCTAGGCCTACAAATTCACGGTTGCCGGTTTTGACAAGATAACGACTCACAAACTCACCCTGAGGCTGCTTAAACACATGGCCCGCGGCAATCAAACGCTCCGTTGGCACTTCTTCCCTGTCATAAATCTCACCAATTAAGGTTGACCGTACACCAGTATTATCTTCCAGTTCCCACTGGTACACAGTGGCTGGCCAAAAGTAACTTAAGCCGCGCCATGCGATTAACAGTAGTAAGCCTAATACGGCAATCAAACTGATGCTCACCGCGCCGCCCGTCATCCATATCCATGGCGAGCCTGATTTTACCCACTTACCCATTGCACAAACCTCTCAAGGTCGCTCTCGAAATAGTATTAAGTATCATTATGTTACCTCCGTTACAGCGAGCTATAGCGTTCACGTAGACGCTGTCTTACGACTTCTGCAATGGTGTTAAAGAAGAAGGTGAAAATGAATAGCACAAACGCCGCGAGGAACAGCACGCGATAATGCGAGCTACCAATAGCCGACTCAGGCATTTCAACAGCAATGTTTGCCGCTAAGGTTCGCATCCCTTCGAACACGCTCCACTCCATAATGGCAGTGTTACCGGTTGCCATTAACACAATCATGGTTTCACCTACAGCGCGGCCAAGGCCCATCATAATTGCCGAGAAAATACCGGGACTTGCGGTTAACAGCACTACCCGCGTCAGTGTTTGCCAAGGCGTAGCACCTAAAGCTAAGCTGCCGTTCGATAAATGGCGTGGCACGGAGAAAATGGCATCTTCTGCAATAGAAAAAATGGTTGGAATAACCGCAAAGCCCATGGCAATACCCACCACCAGCGCGTTACGTTGATCGAAAGTGATGCCCAGTTCGTTAGTAATAAACTCACGGGTATTACCATCAAATAGCGCCACTTCAATAGCAGGACTGATGGCAAAAGAGAACCAACCCACAAAACAGACCACGGGGATCAACATCAGCTCTTGGTAAACTTCCGGTAAACGTTGTTTCCAAATAGCAGGTAACTGACTCCAGCCATAGGCAGAAGCAAGAATCGAGGTCGGTAACAAGATAAGTAAAATCAAAATACCGGGCAGATGCTCTTCAATCAGCGGCGCTAACCACAACCCCGCCAAGAAACCTAAGATAACCGTCGGCAAGGCTTCCATGATTTCGATAGTCGGTTTAACTAAACCGCGCACCTTGGGCGACATAAAGTACGCCGTGTAAATTGCACCGGCAATGGCTAACGGTACGGCAAATAACATGGCATAAAATGCCGCTTTCATGGTGCCGTAAGCTAATGGCATTAAGCTCAGCTTAGCTTCAAAATCGTCAGAACCAGAAGTGGACTGCCAAACGTATTGTGGCTCTGGATAACCCTCATACCACACCTTGTCCCACATCGCGCTCCATGACACTTCTGGGTGAGTATTTTCCACGCTGAAGATATGTAACTTTTTATCAGCCTCAACCACAATGCCGTTTGAGCGAGGCGTAAAACCCATTTTACCTGGGTTTTTAAGGTCGAATTTTTCGTCAAACAATTCACGATGACTGGTGGTGTAAAGCAACGTTAGCTCGCCCTCAGGGCTCACTGTCGCAAAACTCTTACGATAGAACTCAGAAGCGATGGAATTAATTGGCGGTAAGTCATCAAACTGACGAATTTCTTGATATAAGCGCCCTTTGGGGCCGTTAACTTGGAAGTACTGAGTCACAATACCCGTGTCGTAACTGACCAATAGTGAGCTCGCCCCCGCCAGTAAAGCCACGTTATTGACTTGTGCTTTGGCGCGCTCAACATCAATCACCTGCAGCAGGTCAATACTGTTTGCCTCAGCAATGTTATACACAAAGATTTTATTACCCGTTTGCAACATCAATTGACGTTGATCGGGCGTCATCAACTCATGGGAGACTTTTTTCGGTGCATCTTGAATTTGTGACGTTGTAGAAACCCATTCCACGGTTTCTGTCATCATGTTCTCTTGCCCTTCCAGACGCGCGAGGCGCCAAGCGCCATTATCATCTTGATAAGCAAAGCTCATTTTATCTGAACTATAAGTGAAAGTTAGTTTGTGAATCGCACTCCCCGCGCTATCTACGGTAATGGGAGTTTCACCTGCAGGATAGACTAACTTAGGCGTAATTAAGCGTTGGCTATTTGGGTAACTTAAACCAAACTCTAGGCCAACAACTAAAGCCTGACCGTTACTTAAGCCCATCGCGAAACGTTGCTCACTCGGCGCGGCAATCGCAGCACTGGTGACACTTACGCCCGCTGGCAGTGGCGGCGTAAAGCTAGAGAGTAGGCTACCATCAGCAACAGTATAAAAATCCACTTGCCCATCAAGGGCCACGCGGTACAGCACTTCATTTTGCTCATCGGCGCCCACCATTAAGGTTGGTACATCGCCATGTTGGTAGCTCACGCTCTTAACTGGGGTGACACTGGCACGATCAAAAATAGGTTTAATCACATATAACAAATAAAAGAAGATCAACAATAGGGCGACAAACACCATAGTGCCGCCAATAGTGACCCCGATTTGTGCCGCTTTATCCTTAAATGCTCTGCGATTTGAGCGCCCGCCTTTAAGCATACTGTGCGATAAAGAACCAGGTTGAGTGACCTGACTTTCCATGAAGAACCTCGATGATTAATAACTAGCGAGTTTTCCGCTAGGATTTGCTAAGTGCTATGCTTACACTGTTTGGACGTAAACTGAGCAATAACAACATCCTTTATTCTAAGTGCGTTGGATTATATGACGCAAAGATGACAGTTGTGTTACACCCCATTTTAAAATCGGTGCTTTTTGCAAAAAATAGGAGTCAACCATAATGCTACGATATTTAATCACCTTACAAGCACCTGATAGAAAAGGATTAGTAGAACAAATCGCCCATGCAGTAAGCCGCCATGGGGGTAACTGGCTCGACTCAGAATTACGCCATATTGACGGGGTTTTTGCCGCAATATTACTGCTCGAAATGCCCTCACTGCGTATGGATGAGTTAATTGAAGCGTTAGAATGCATCGATAGCATTAGTCTCACCTACTCAAAAACGGCTATTTCCATTAAGCCTATCAAGCGCTTAAGTTACAATTTGGTCGCCTATGACAGACCCGGACTCGTGCTTGATATTTCAAATAAAATCAACGCACTTGGCATCAATATCGAGCAGTTTAGTAGCCAATATGAAACCGCAGGCCACACTGGCATCGCCCTGTTTAGAGCGACTATCGGTCTTAGTCTCACCGATCACGCCCAAGAAGATAAACTGCTGCAATCTCTTTATGATCTTGGCGATGATTTAGTGCTCGATAGATTAAGCCGTTAGCATGCAAACAAATAGCAACAGATAAACTGTGTTCAATTTGCGAACAGCCCTATGCTGGCGGTTCGCATTAAGCCGTCAATGCGGATGAAACGGTAAAACTGACTCTACTGGCGTTCTTATTTAACTCTCCCAATAGCTTTTCTCTTTCCCACTCTCAATCGATAAATTCTATCTAAACGGCATTGGATAATCTTGTATACTGACGACCACGCAATGACGATAAAGATAGTCTCTGTACTCAAACGCTTGATGGGCGACTAAAGTACACCGATGACCGCAATACATTAGGATGACCATGTTAGGAACGCTAAAAAAAATGCGCGCACAATTAGATGACGCGCAGCAAGTACAATACCAACTCGTAGTAGGTGATGAGTTACTGCCACTCAATCCATTGATTGGTAAGCAATTAACCTTAACCCATACTGGCAATATTTTTTGTTGTAACTGTGGTAAAAAGAGCAAAAAGAGTTACTCGCAAGGCCATTGTTTTGTTTGTATGCAAAAGCTCGCCAGTTGCGATATGTGCATCATGAAACCGGAAACTTGCCATTACGACCAAGGCACTTGCCGCGAACCAGAGTGGGCGCAAAGCCACTGTTTTGTACCGCATTATGTTTATCTGTCCAATACCTCGGGTGTCAAAGTGGGCATTACTCGCCACAATCAGCTGCCAACACGCTGGATTGACCAAGGCGCAACACAGGGCTTGCCGATTTTTAAGGTCTCGACCCGCCAACTATCTGGTTTAGTCGAAGTGGAACTAGCAAAACTGGTCAACGATAAAACCCATTGGCAAGCCATGTTAAAGGGCCACGCTGACGATATTGATTTAACAGCAAAAGCAGCTGAACTTATCCCACAGATTGAGGTTAAGTTGCACGAAATCGGTATGCAAAAAGGCGATTACAGTATTGAACGTTTACATGA
The DNA here is from genome assembly GCF_900156405.1 of Shewanella morhuae. Taxonomy (GTDB): domain Bacteria; phylum Pseudomonadota; class Gammaproteobacteria; order Enterobacterales; family Shewanellaceae; genus Shewanella; species Shewanella morhuae. Next base: position 62,945 of record NZ_FTNN01000009.1, on the reverse strand, counting down.
AACGATTCAGCCGATTCATTATCCGATAGACACGTTTCCGAAGAAAATAACCTCCCACAACTTCGATAAAGAAGTGGTGGTAAGCGGCATTTTGCAGGGAATTAAGGGGCAGTATTTACTATTTGATACGGGCGTAATTAATATTCGTAAGTTTTCATCCTACGAAGTCACCGTTGAACACGGCTAATTATTCCGTAGAACAATACCCAGAGTATAAAAGCAAGCATTTAAGAATTAAGCATAAAAAAGCGCAGCAGTTTTCACTGTTGCGCTTTTTTTATTAGGATAACAATTGCTCAAACATGCCTTTGCGGCTCAAATCATCACTAAAAATAGCAAACACTTCGCAATTTAACCCCACTTGTATTTACATGGTTACCGCTGTGATAAAAGACTTTTGTACCTGTATTAAGGCGTCACATTAACTAAGGGCAGATTAGTCAACATTGAATCGATTAAGCTGTCAAAGTTTGTCGTCAACTCATCTATTTTTTCGACGTTACCAAAACCTTGGGCAAGCACTCGCCAAACAAGATCATTACCACCTTGCACTCCGATAGGTTTGACATCCTCCCACCACTAAATCAGGTAGCCTGATTATAGTGGGGGATTCCTACAGCTAGACGGCCATGCCCGACCGCGAGAATGTTCTTGGCTGCATTGATATCTCTATCATGCGTAGTCCCACAATGACTACAAGACCATTCTCTTATTCCTAAACCTGCTCTACCTTTCGGACTGCTTGCGGGTATAACCCCACAGCTCGAACAAGTTTGGGTAGTGTATGATTCGTTGACCTCTTCAAAAACAATGCCTGCGTGATCGCATTTATATTCCAACATTGTTTTTAATATTCCCCAACCAGCGTCTAAAACGGATTTAGCCATTTTAGTTTTTACCAAGCCTAGGGAATTGACGTTACCAACGAAAATGGCCGCATTCTCATTCACGAGTTTTCGGCTGTATTTGTGCAGTTCATCAGATCTACGATTCTTAATCTTGGCATGAATATTCTTCACTCTATGCTTATTTTTAGCGCGTTGAGCCAAGCCTAGTTTGACTTCTAATTTGCGGTAATGGCGACCTGTAACTTCATCGCCATTGCTATTAGTCGCCGCCGTTTTGCAGCCTAAATCGATAGCTACCGAGCCTGTACCCGTGCTTTGTTCGGCCTCTACTTCAACCACAACATTGAAATACCAACGACCTCGACCATCTTCATTGAATGAGCCAGACTTGAAGGTGTACTGACTTAGCCCGTAGCTGTCCCATATGTGGAAGTGATTTCGGTTGTGATATACATGACCATCTTTGAAACTTATGCAGTCTTTACGAACAGGTATCCAGCCAAGTGAACGCCTTGCGCCACCTGATTTGCGCCAATTAAGGCGCGCTTTCTTGAATTGCTTGCGCCTAGTTGCGTACTCATGGCCGATCATCTGAACGGTTGCCGAATTCAAACCCAGCTCTTTATTCGCGCCCTTGGTGTAATCCTGTAAGTCATAGCCAGAAAGCCACTTATTGCGCTCTCGAATAGATCTATAGCTCAAATCATTACAGTAGTTCCATACAAAATTGACAGAACGAGCCATAGCATTAAGCGTGGTTACATGCTTATCACGTACTCGAATCTTCAGTGTTTTTGTATGGAGTTTTGTTTTCATAGGTGAAACAATAGCCCTAAATAGATTTGGTGTAAATATATGAAATCGCATTTCCACTGCGTTTACGACATGAAATACCACTTGGTGTTAGTTACAAAATATAGGAGGAAGTGTTTTACAGCAGAGATACTTGAATCACTAAAGGAAATTTGTGAAAAACAATGCGTGAGGTGGGAGATTGACCTGCTGGAATTTGGAGGTGAAGCAGATCACGTTCATTTAATGCTGGAATTCAATCCTACATTGCAGCCGTCCAAATTCATTAATAGCCTAAAGACTGTAACCAGTAGGTTGATCAGAAAGCAATATGCAGAGCATTTGAAGTCTTACTATTGGAAGCCTGTTCTCTGGTCTAGGGCTTATTGTTTATTGACGGCTGGCGGCGCACCATTAGAAACACTAAAAGCGTATATACAGAATCAAGACAAGCCAACATAGGAGGGTGTAACAGATTTTGTATAGCTGCAATTTAGTTAATATGCTTCACAATTCTGTCTTCGAACTCAATAATAAATCGGCTCATCGCAGTACGCCAGTTTTGAATGGGCATGGTCCATTTTTTACTGGCTTCTTTTATGGCAAGGTAAATCATTTTCTTGGCCGAGTCATCATTAGGAAACACCTTACGTTTTTTCAACGCCCTCCTAATCACGCTATTTAATGACTCAATGGCATTGGTCGTGTAGATAGCCTTACGAATGTCCTGAGGGTAGTTGAAGAACGTAGTTAAGTTATGCCAATGGTTATGCCACGACTTGCTGATTTGAGGGTATTGGTCATCCCAGGCATTGCTGAAATGCTCGAGTTCGAGTAACGCTTCTTCCTCCGTAGCGGACTGGTAGATGCTTTTAAGACCAGCGGTTACCGCCTTATAGTCTTTCCACGATACGAACTTTAACGAGTTCCTAATCATATGCACGATACAGAGTTGGACATGAGTGTTTGGATAAACGGTATTTATGGCGTCAGGGAAGCCTTTTAGGCCATCTACGCAAGCGATGAGAATGTCCTCAACGCCTCGTTGTTGCAGCTCAGTGAGTACACCTAGCCAGACATTTTCCGCTATCCAAAGCCCCATCAGCTCTTTGTGGCCTTCAAGGTTAACACCTAGCGCTAAGAAAATAGATTTGTTGATAACCCGCTTATCCTGACGGATTTTTACGACAATGCAATCAAGGTAAACTATGGGGTAAATGGCATCTAAAGGCCGGCTCTGCCACTCTACCACTTGCTCGAGAACGGCATTGGTTACACGAGAAACCAACGTTGGCGATATCTCTGCGCCGTACCATTCATCAAAGGCTTGAACGATATCGCGGGTACTCATGTCTTGAGCGTAGAGCCACAATATTTTATCGTCCATCGAGGTAAATCTGGACTGGTGCTTTTTGACCAATTTAGGCTCAAAGCTGCCGTCACGGTCTCGTGGCGTATCAAGCTCAAACTGGCCATCTTCAGTCTGAATACGCTTACTGGTTTTACCGTTACGGCTATTAGTTGAGGTAGATTTTTGATGCTTATCATAGCCGAGGTGCTCGTCCATTTCGGCATTAAGGGCGGCCTCAACTGTTATCTTTTTAAGCATTTGACTGAATTGATTTAAGTCTTCAGGTGTTTTAATGCTTTTAGCTGCTTCTTTAGCAAAAGCTTCAATATCTTTGTTGTTCATGAGTAATCTGCCTATCCTTGACTCTCTATAGAGTACTTTTTGATAAGCAGTTACACAAAATTAGTTACAGTCTCCAAAATAGCTTTGCTATGTGCGCTATCCATCTCCCATCAAGCCAGTTCGCTAAGGCTCGCTAGCTATGGTCGGAGAATTCCGCTAGTTCCGTTAAATCATCTTTTTTCGATATTAACGTACCATGTTCTTAGTAGCTAAAAAATAACCACCATGCTCATGCCAATAACCGTTTCAAGAAAACATATTTCGTTATTATTTTTATCTTATAAACTCGTTATAACCTATAGGCATTGCAATCTTTAACCGCTAAAATGCGTCGCCTGCGCTAAATTAACCATATAAATAACAGCTTGATTACCAACAAGTGAACAAATTGCCACTATATAACCAATTCGATAACCTCAACACGCTACAAGGTATAAGATCTATCTATGGAGTTAATACTCGCTATCGCGCTATTTGCCTTTTCATCTGGGATAACTCCTGGACCGAACAATATTATGTTGATGACCTCTGGGGTTAACTTCGGCGTTAAACGCAGTATTCCGCACCTGATGGGGATAAGCCTTGGGTTTCCCACCATGATCCTCGCGATTGGTTTAGGGTTAAGCGCCTTATTTCAAACCTATCCCGTTATCCATCAAATCATTAAGGTCATTGGTATCACGTACCTTTTATATCTATCGTGGTTGATTGCCAATAGTAGTAGCAAAATGGAAGGCAAAACCATTGCCAAACCCTTTAGCTTTATTCAAGCCGCAGCATTTCAATGGGTTAATCCTAAAGGTTGGATTATGGCTGTAGGTGCCATAGCGACCTTTACATCAGTACAGCAAGATTTAACAGCACAAGTGATTACTATCGCCACAGTATTTTTATGTATTGCTTTCCCCTGTGCGCTCGTCTGGCTTGGTTTTGGCGTGGTGCTAAAGCGCCTGTTGAAAAATCCTCGGCAGCAAAAAATCTTCAATATCAGTATGGCCGTCTTGCTTGTGGCGTCTATCATCCCTATGATCGCCCCCTAGTTTTAACTCCAGCACGAGCCACCACCATGAACGAAATCGACATGATCATTGTACACACCGACAACTGGGTAAAAAATGTGATCATGAAATACAATATTTGCCCGTTCGCTAGGCGAGAAGTCGAGCGCGGCAGTATTCGGTATCTGGTGGTGGAACAAACAAAAGTTAAACTCGTGCTTAAGGCATTAATTGAAGAATGCCAATTCCTCGACGCGCACCCAGAAGCCGAAACCACGCTATTTATTCTACCCCGCGGTTTTGAGGGTTTTTACGCCTATCTCGATCTTATCGATACGGCAACCGATGCGCTTATCGACAATGACTATGAAGGTATCTACCAACTGGCCACCTTTCACCCAGATTATTGTTTCGATGGTGAACCACAGGACGCTCCAGCCAATTTCACCAACCGCGCGCCCTACCCAACCCTACACATCATCCGCGAAGCCAGCATGGAACTCGCATTAGCCAACTACACTGATCCCGAAACCATCCCAGAGCGCAATATCGCCTTTTGCCAACGCAAAGGCAGTGACTTTTTCGTCAAGCTGTTAGCTGAATGTATGGGGAAATAGTCTAGGTATCTCTTGGTAATAAAAGCTAAATGCTCGAACTCAGAGATACATAAGCATCTAGACAGAGATTGTGGAGTAGTGGTCTTTTTTTAACAGATAACCGAAATTAGTGTTTCAACCAGCGCTTTATAATTGTCACCACTTTTTTATAATCATCATCAAAGCTATGACCGCCCGCTAATTCCATCACAGTGACATTCGATTGTTTTACCGCAGGGCACAAATGCTGTGGAGCATCATCATCTTTGCCATACAAACACAACATAGGCACTGTTTTTTGTTTATTAACCTCAGGTAAAGTGAGGTAACTAGCCGACTCATTATTTGACGTAATGATTTCACTCACGTGTATTTCAAAGTCAGAAGTTAAAGATGGCGACAGTAATACCCCGCCAATCACCTTCTGCTGATACTTAAGTGGCATATTATTTAACACAAAAGGAATGATTTCAGCACCGAAAGAATAACCCACAAATAATACTTTTTGAGTGCCAAATTCAGCCTCATACTTATCAATAATCGCCACCGTATCTTGCGCAACGGTTTTGGGTTCTTTCTGTTTCCAGTAATATGTTAACGAACTCCAACCTACTACAGGCCAGCCTTGTTGCTGCAATATGCCACTACAGATATAAAAAAGCGCCGGTAAATACAGGCGCTCTACTTTCATCACAGAACAGAATTCAGGTTACATTGGGCGATTTTTCTCGATGAGACGATTAAAAATCGCGTTCACAGATAACGAAGCGCCATGGGCAATTTTATCAGCTAATTTTTTTCTAATTTGATAACGTATCTTGTACACAGCGCGCTCACCGGCAAGAGACATAATCACATCATCACTGGTAGAAATTGCATCGACTAAACCTAGCTCTATCGCTTGCTGGCCGTACCAATGTTCACCCGTTGCCACTTTTGCAAGATCCAGTTCAGGCCGATATTTACCGACAAACTCCTTGAATAAAACATGGGTTTCTTCTAATTCTTCTTGAAACTTCTGTCTTCCTTCATCGGTATTTTCACCAAATACGGTCAAGGTACGTTTGAAGTTACCCGCGGTATGCTGCTCATAGTCAATTTCATGCTTTTTCAACAACCGACTAAAGTTAGGCAATTGAGCCACAACACCAATTGAACCAACAATGGCAAAGGGAGCGGCGTAAATTTTATTGGCAACACAGGCCATCATATAACCCCCACTGGCGGCCACTTTATCAACGCACACCGTTAGCGGGATATTTGCTTGGCGTAAACGATCGAGTTGGCTAGAGGCTAGACCATAGCCATGTACCATACCGCCGCCACTTTCAACATTAACAACCACCTTATCACCTTTGTCGGCGATAGCCAAAATGGCACTGATTTCTTCACGCAGCGACGCAACTTCAGCGGCATCGATACTGCCCTTAAAGTCGAGCACAAACACTTTGCCCATGCTGGCATCATCAGCAGTTTTGTCTTTTGCCTTTTCTTCAGCCTTTAATTGCTTTTCATAGGCTTTGAATTGTTTCTTTGAAAGGAGTTCTTCTTTTAAACCGTGCTTCAGTTCTTCTAATTCTTCAGACAGATTAGTGATCCTTAACTCGCCTTTATCTGACTTATGTTTAACAGTGGAAGCCAATACCACAATAATAACAGCAACAATTGCGACAACTATCGTGGCAGCTTTCGCCAAAAACATTCCATACTCGTATAAAAATTCCAAAGCGCTCTCCGTTAAGGTACTTCATTCAATCAATTACTGGCTATTCTAACAGCCTAAAGGGGCATAAAAAAACCCAGCATTGGCTGGGTTCTTCAGATTAAAACAAGATTAGTTAGGACAAGTCGCAATGACGTCACTGTTTGTCACTAAAATAGTCGCATCACCTTTACCTGCAGTCGCAGCATAGGTTGCCACTTGAGTCTGCATTTCCACGGTTGCAGCCCCTGCCATACCATCTGTTGCATCCGTTTCACCTGGGCTCACAATCGAACTATGGTGACCTTTAGAGAAACGCACTACGCCGTGACCTTTTGCCGTGCTATCAACGCAAGGTAAACCAATGGCAGAAATCAGCGGTTCAGTACCCGATAACGGGAAACTATCCACGCGGTTCGGTAATACTTGATCGGGTAAGTTACCATTACCATCGCCTGCAATTTCAATCAAATGAACAGGTAAACCTGTCGCTTTTAACATAGCGGCATGGTTTACAGGATCCGCCGAGTCCACGGCCGTTTGTACAGCAAATGCAAACGTCGGAATAAACTGCGCATATACGGCTTGTACTAATGCTGCATATTCAGGGCTACCCACCTCATAACCTGCCGTGTTAGCTGCATTGACCAACGCTTGGAAAGTTGGCGATGCGGTGATATTGCTAAACAACACAGGGCCAAAGGTTGCAGAACCGGCAAATGAGCCCGCTAAGCCACCTGCTGGTGCCACTAGCGATACCGCATTGATAGCATAAGGGTTAGGTAATGCACTCCCCGTTGCAGGATCTTTCATACCAGTACTAGCATAGGTCGCAAAATCAGTACCGACGATAGCGCCTAAGCTAAGGCCTTGCGCACTGATTTTAGACACATCAAATACCTGTGGCTGACCAGCTTGTGCTAAGCCCTGCGCTAAACCGGTCAACGCAAGACGCACACCTAAATGGTCCATAGTCGCTTGACGGAAATTATCACGCACCGACAGAGTACTTGAAATATTCACGAACACTAATGGATTACCATTTTTAAAGGCATCCGGTGTGCCAACAACAGCCCCAAAAGAAGGATCTGTTGCCGATATTTCATAGACACCATCGCCGTTAGCATCAAATGAACGCGCCCCATGGAGCGGCATATCAATAGCAATCGTTGCAACACCCATCGCCGCATATGAACCAGCGTAGGCCAATGACATTTCTTTACCACCCCCTAAGCCGTGTAGTGCAATAGTTGTTGGCCAGCCCGCAGTCGGCGGTGTAAAAGGAATACCTTGCTGCTGATAAAAATTCGCTAATTTAACTGCATTTGGCATAGAAATCAGCACAGATACGGTTTCATAGCTTTTGATGGCCGGAATGGGGTTGAACTTAGTGAGATGCTTAGTTTTATCTACCGCAGTACCATCGTCTAACAACCAAGTTTTACCCGCCATTAAAGACGGATTCGCTAACGCATCGGCAGGATTGGCAATACCATTAGCGACGGCTTGCATACCAAAATTAGTTTGACTTAGTGTGCCTGCTTGTAATGCGAGCAATACCGAGACAGGACTATCGCCTTGTGCTTTCCAATGACCATTAATTAATGGCTGCCCTGCAGAAGATAAGCAGCTCACTGAAGAACAGTCACCGTAAATAGGCAGTTTAATTTTAGCGGTATACACATCGGCTAAACTTGACACTACGTAGGCCGCTCCAGCATCAGGCGTTAAACCTGCAGCTTGTGCAACGGTATAGCCAGCTGGTGTTGGTGTTTCGACAAAACTTGGTGCATAGGGAGCGCCCCTCGCCATCAGCAGTTTTGTGGTTTCATATACGTTAGCGACGGATTGGGTTGTAAATAAACCAGAGTAACTGATGGTTAATGGATCAACATTGTGAGCCGCTGCAATCCCTTTTTCATAGCTATTCACTAAGGTTTGTAGCATGAGCTGGTCTGGCGTTTCTAACGGTAACGTATTGATATCCATCTTCAACAAACCGTAGGTGGTTGATGGCGCAATACCGCGACCTTCAGAGTCTTGAATAAGATTAGTCGTCGCATAAATATACGATTGTCCAGCCTTAAGAGGTTTAAGTGGCACTACTACCACTTTGTTGCCTGATGCAGTGGATACAAAGTCAACGCCAAACTGTAACTCGGCTCCCACCTTACACGCTGATACAGAAGGCTTAGTCGTACATTCAGGATCAGAAGACAATGGACCGCCAACCGTAGCCTCAAACACTCTAACCGCGCCTGGTTGTGCAACTGATGCTGCCACGAGTGTCAGTGGTGTACCATCATTCTTTTTCGCTAACTCGATATCAATAGAAATGGGTGATGTTGTCGACCAACCATCTAACGCCCCAAGCGCTATTTGTGGGTCTACATAATTGCCCGAGTTTTCACCGGGAATGGATAAGGTACCGTCAGTGGTACCACTGAAGAGCAAATCGTTCGGCAATGGCACTTTAGCATTAGCAGGGTCGAACACCATGTGCGATTCAGGGACGAGTGCTTCTGTCTTATCCTTGAGTTCGTTATAGCTGTCCTCACCACATCCAGTGAGTCCCAGCGCAGATGCAATCGCAACACCCAAAATGAGTCTTTTCATCTTATTTCCCCAAATCTCGTTGTAATAGTTTTGTTTTCCCCAATAAATTAGTCACAATAGCCGTCAGCACTGTGACTAATAGGGCTTATGTTAGCCCCTAACTCATTTCAAGTTAACGTAAATATATTTAGTTAGCTACAAGTTTGTCACAAACATTTTCGCTATTAATAACAAAGTTTCATTCATTTGTTTGAAACATGCGTTTGTCACTTCGGCGACTGTAGAAATGGCGGGCATTCTCGCCAAGAGGAAAAAGAGACTCATGTTGGAATATCAAGCAGTAAAAGATTTACTCAAAGGCAAAACAATTTTAGTGACAGGTGCTGGGGCTGGTATTGGTCGTACTGCTGCCATCGAGTTTGCAAAGCACGGCGCCACGGTGATTCTGCTGGGTAAAACAGTAAAAAAACTAGAGGCTGTTTACGATGAAATAGAACATGCGGGTTACCCAAAACCCGCCATAGTGCCATTAGATCTTAAGGGCGCGACCGAACAACATTATCGTGATATGGCTGATACCATCGCTGAGCAATTTGATTCTTTAGACGGCTTATTACATAACGCGAGTTTGCTTGGCGCTTTAGGTCCGTTTGAACATATAGATATTCCATCACTTGAAGATGTACTGAAAGTAAACGTCATCGCGCAAGTTATGCTAACAAAAGCCTTATTACCTGTGATGCGCCAAGCGCCAAGTGCCTCGATTATTTTTACCTCAAGCAGCGTCGGTCGCCAAGGTAGAGCCTATTGGGGGCCTTATGCCTTCTCTAAATTTGCCACCGAAGGCATGATGCAAGTCCTCGCCCATGAATGTGATGGCACGTCAATCCGTGTCAATAGTATCAATCCTGGAGCGACTCGCACTGAAATGCGCGCTAAAGCCTATCCTGCTGAGAATCCATTGGATCTTAAAACTGCAGAGGAGATCATGCCGACCTATTTATATTTAATGGGTTCAGACTCAAACACAGTAAACGGTCAGCAATTTAACGCTCAATAGATTTTGTTACACACAAAAAAGCCCTTTCAACCGAACATTGAAAGGGCTTTTTTTTAATCAAAATCAAAATCAGATTCTGACTTAGATTAACACTAGGCAATAGTCATAGTGACTGCGCCCATCGTTATTTCAGCTATAGCTATTTTGACTACAACTACTTTGCCATAACTGCTTTCATTAATACTTCAGTGGTGAATTTATCATTATTGATCACCGGGAACCTGTCATAGGTTTGGAAAATCACTTGGTTTTGATATTTGATCATCGCCACAACGCCATATTGAATCTTTTTATCAATTGATTTGGCGGGCAGCGTAAACTTAAACGGCACTGGTGCTCTGGCAATATCAAAGGTTTTTTGTGCAACAATAACCCCTGGAGTATTAAAGTCGATAATAGCAATCGTAATTTGACAACCTTGTGGTAAGGGAATTTTTTCTAAATAACCCGCAGCACCATTAATGATAACTGGCTGTTCAGGCTGTACTGTCACGCAGCCATTAAGCAACAATGCCATTAGAGAGAATACGATTAACGCCTTAATTTTAAGATACATCTTAATTTCCTTTTACCATACGAATCAGCCCTTCTTGCGTAGCAGAAGCAACTAATTCACCCTGTTGATTAAAAAATTGTCCTCTGACATAACCTCGTCCACCGCTGGCATTAGGGCTATCAATACTGTACAGCAGCCATTCGCCCATATTGATGGGTCGATGAAACCACATAGCATGATCTATCGTTGCCATTCTTACGCCAGGCGTCAAAAATGACACGCCATGGGGCTGAGCAGCTGTCACCAAAAAGTTAAAATCGGATGCATACGCAAGTAAATATTCATGAATATGCGCATCACTTGGCATGGGACCATTAGCTCTTAACCAAACATAACGATAGGGTTGGGTTTCATTGGGAGCAAATGGATGTAATGGATTGACAAGTCGCATTTCTATTGGCGCATCGGCCATAAACTTTTCGAGCATCTTAGTCGGTACTTTGTCCCGCAACGTCATCGCTAATTCTTGTTGATTCAATAAACCTTCGGGGCCAACCACTTGTGGCATAGTTGCTTGATGACTAAACCCTTCCTCTGGCTCTTGGAACGAACAGGTCATATGGAATATCGGCCGGCCTTTTTGGATAGCACTCACACGGCGTGCACTAAAACTGCCGCCATCACGCATATTTTCCACTTCATACACTATGGGTAACTTCTCGTCACCTGCCCGTAAAAAATAAGAGTGTAATGAGTGAACTTTGCGCTCAGTGGGGACAGTTTGTTTCGCCGCACTCAATGCTTGCCCCATCACTTGGCCACCAAATACATGTCCAAATCCCAGATCTTGGCTTTGACCACGAAACAGACCGATTTCAATTTGTTCAAGGGAAAGTAATGATAAAAGATCGTCTAATACCTGACTCATGGGGATCCTATTACATAATTAGCCATTAATGCTAAAGGGTAACTCAGTTGACCTTTAGCTGACCAGTTTTCTGTCAATTATTCGCAATGTGAACAATTAGTTAAATATGATATTCTACGGCACTTAGGGTAGTTCATACGCATAGAGACGGGCTCTCATCAGCACCAAGGATAAAAATACAGATTTTTATGTTTTTTTGGACTTGGCGACAAATATCCACCAATATCTATCAACATATGTGCGCTAATTCAAACTCTGCTACATGCGTTTATTAGATAGTGCTCACTTTCGAGTTAAATCTTGTTATGCTATCCATTAATAAAGCCCTAGCTTAAACCTATTCCCATTTACCCATAACGACTGGACACTATGAATCCTTGGATTTTAGCCATAAGACCTCGTACGCTCCCCGCAGCCATAGGTCCTTTACTCATCGGCAATATTCTTGCCCTGCATCTTGAAAGCTACAGCTGGTTAATCGCTGTAACCTCTATGCTTTGCGCTATTTTATTACAGATTGCAGTCAACCTCGCTAACGACTATTTTGATTTTAAAAATGGTATTGATACCGCCGAACGCTTAGGACCGGTTCGCGTGACTCAAAGTGGTTTGCTTTCGCCCTCTAGCGTCCGTAATGCCATGATCCTATGTCTGTTAATGGCACTTGCTGTTGGCTCTTATTTAATTTGGCATGGCGGCTGGCCTATCGCCATTCTCGCCGCAGCCGCTATTTTAGGTGCACTCGGTTACAGTGGTGGCCCCTATCCACTCGCCTCCCACGGGCTGGGCGAAGTCGCAGCCTTTATCTTTTTTGGATTAGTGGCCGTTGTCGGTAGTTATTATCTGCAGGCGGGTGATACCACAATCAATGCGTGGTTACTAGGTTGTGCTATTGGGCTATTCAATGCGGCTATCATGCTGGTCAACAACACCCGCGATATTCGTACCGACACCCAAGCAGGCAAACACACTCTGGCTGTACGTATCGGCGAAGCGCAATCAAAAGTGCTATATCAAGCACTGATTTACCTGCCCTTTGGTCTAGTCATTGCAGGCTTTCTGCTCGGTATTTTACCGGGACTCCCTGTATTACTCGCGGGCTTATCACTGCTTATCGCGCGTAAACTTAGTAGTGATTTTTATGCTGTATCCGGTGAAGCGTTAAATCCATTACTTGGCCGCACAGCTAAGTTAACCATGATTTTCAGTACTTTGTTTAGCGTAGGTCTAGTGTTTACCGCATAAGAGTAAAGCCGCTATGCTAATGCTATAAGCCGCGACAAAACGCCGCAGCTTAATCGTGAATACAAAAAGATTCGTATCCTCAACAGATATGAACCTTTTTTATTGGCTAGCGAAGCCAAATCTAGTCTGCAGCCATATTCAACGACACACACTCAACATCTGATTATTGCCAGATATAGCCTGAGATCAGTGTGTTTAACAAAATACCGTTAAAGTTACGTAGCGCTTGAGATGAATCACTGCTCCCTGCACCAAAACACACATGTAGCGGTAATAAATGTTCTTCCCGCGGATGACTAAAACGCGCTTCAGGGGCCATTTCCCAGTGGATTAATGCAGCTTTAGCCTCGGCAGTGCTCGCACTTGCCGTTAATGTTTGCGTGAGCCAGTAGTCAAACTCTGCGCTGCGGCTTTGTACTGTAGGATCGCTTGAAAAAAACGCCCGCATATTGTGAAACGACATGCCAGAGCCCACAATCAACACCCCCTGGTCGCGCAGTGGGACTAAAGCTTCCCCAATGGCAATGTGCGCGTTAGGATCGAGGCTGTTAATTAAAGACATCTGCACCACAGGAATATCCGCCTCGGGATACATCAACTTAAGTGGCACAAAGGTGCCGTGATCAAATGCACGATTGCTATCTAAGCGGGCAGCAATCCCCTTTTCATTTAGCATATTCGCAATTTGTGCGGCTAATTCTGGTTCACCAGCAGCCGGATACGTCAGCTGGTAAGCTTGTGGTGGAAAACCATAATAATCATACAAAATCGCGGGGTTTGGGCTACTCGATAACGTCACCACAGACTCTTCCCAATGGGCGGTGATCAGCACAATCGCCGTAGGTGTTGGAATGGACGCCGTCACTGAGGTTAAAAATGTACATAACTCCTGATGATTGACATCATTGAGTAAAGGCATTGGGCCACCACCGTGGGGCACAAACAGCACAGGCATACGACTCGTGTTAACTTGCATCGTGGTTTTCTCTTGTTGATGATCTGATAACTGTATAACTGACTTTAGGCTCAATTTTTATCGCTTAAAACGCGGAACGACTTAGCGCCAACTGCCGCTGAAATCGAACTAAACGCTCAATAGTTTCATCTAGTTTAATGATCAAGAACAGTCCTGCCGATAAACTCAATGCTGGCAGTGCATTCATCGGCGTTTCATAGTTAAAGTGGAAATAAATCGCTCCCATCATAATCGCCAGCAAACCGCTCGCCGATAACACTCGGTAGTCACGTAGACACAAACCAAGGGCACCTATCACCTCCATCAAACCGATCACGTAACCAAAACCTGTCGGTAAATTCATTAAAGTGAACGGAACATGGAACATAGGCACACCAAATAACTTGGCAAATCCCGAGATGAAAAACACGATACTCAGCGCCAATGTGACGCTTGCAGCGGCGCGATTAAGTGTATTGGTACAAAGGAATAGCTTCTGCGTATCAACCTCGGCAACTAAGCCATTGATACTTTGTCCCTTAGCACCGCATAAGCTTGAAAATCGCATAATTCATACCCCATTAAACTTAATATTGCCGTCAATCTTGAGCACTAATGCACAGTCAACAAGCGAGAATGGCGTGGATTATGAGCCGATAAAATATAAATAAATATGGAATAAAATCTAATATCTCATAAACTAATAATTTATGACTTGCGAGCAACACCTGTGACCTTAGACCAACTGCTGATGTTTAAAACCGTGGCTGAGGCGGGCTCACTTAAAGCCGCCAGTGACCAGCTACACAAAACCCAACCCGCAATAAGCCAAAGTATTAAGCAGCTAGAATCACAACTTGATCTTATCTTATTTAATCGTGAAGGTTATCGACTCGCCATTACTGAACAAGGCCGAAAACTACTGCAACATACCCAACGGGTACTGAATGAAGCGCAGGAAATGAGGCTGGTGGCAAAACATTTGGCTAAAGGCAACGAAGCCAGTATCACCTTAGCTTTTGAAGCCTCCTTTAATCTCGCTCGGATTTTGCCTATTTTAGAGATGACTCAAAATGAATTCCCCTACACCCAAATCATTCTTAAACAAGAGTTTTTAACCGGTGCACTCGAAGCGATGAATCAAGATAAAGCCGAAATTATCATCTCCGCAGGCGGCATTGAGCCCATACGCTCGAGTCATTTAGAATTAGCCTATCTATTTTCCGGTAGCCTGCTCGATGTCGCCGCGCCGCGCATGCTTGAACGTCATCCAACACTGACCTACGCCAGAGAACTCGTTAACGAATATCAAATCGTAATCCAAGATACGGGCTCAGGCACTGCGAATATTGAGTTTGGAGTACAAGCGGGGCAACGACGTTGGTATGTTAATGATTTTTATACCAAGAAAATGCTCATCCAAAGTGGTATGGGTTGGGGTAAACTGCCGCACTATATGATTGAAGATTCACTCAAACAAGGCACATTGCAGGCACTGGATTTGCGTGAAAGACAAAACAACATTCAACTCGACTATTATGTAATGCGAAAACCCCATTCACCCTTAGGCCCTGTTGCCCAAGCACTGTGGCAAAAACTGATAGCCTTTTCATCTGAGCTGAATGCTTAGTGTTTTAAATAAGCCTAATCCACCAATTTATAAGCCATTATGGCGTAATCTGACATAAAAAACGCCCCTGACAAGGGGCGTTTTTTATTTTGATAATAGGCTAAATCTGAGGTTTAAACCTTAGCTAAAGTACGCTCTTTAGCGCTCCAATCTAAGTGATATTTCTCGCCTGCTGGTTTGTCAGTACGCTCAAAGGTGTGGGAGCCAAAAAAGTCACGCTGACCTTGGAGCAAGTTCGCCGGTAATGTTTCGCAGCGATAACTGTCGTAATATGCCAGAGCCGAACTAATACACGGTGCAGGAATCCCCTGCATGACAGCAGTCGCAACGGCTGTACGCCATAGTTCTTGTTTTTCAGATAAAACAGATGCAAAACTGTCGGCCATCAACAGATTGCTAAGATCGGCTTTTTCTTCATAGGCTTGAGTGATTGATTGCAAGAAAGTGGCGCGAATAATACAACCCGCGCGCCAAATTTTTGCAATTCCAGCAAAGTCTAACTGCCATTTTTGCTCACTGGCCGTCATTGCCATTAACTGAAAGCCTTGTGCGTAACAACACACTTTGGCGCAATATAACGCGCTTTCAAGGGCATCAATTAATGCTACTTTTTGCGTAGCATCAATCGCAACTCTTTTTGGCCCAGCCAATGTTTTATTTAATTGCAGACGTAAAGATTTTTGGGTACTTAAAGCGCGGGCGTACACAGCTTCAGCAATCGTCGGCGTTGGGCACCCCATTTGTAAACTGCTCACGGCAGTCCACAAACCTGTACCTTTTTGGCCTGCTTTATCTAAGATCATGTCAACTAACGGTTTACCCGTTAAAGGATCGGCCTGCTTTAATACTTCGGCGCTAATCTCCATCAAATAGCTATTTAAGCTACCTTTGTTCCAGCGCTCAAACACGTCACCGACTTCAGATGCGCTCATACCTAAGCCATCATGCAACATTTGATAGGCTTCGCAAATCAGCTGCATATCAGCATATTCGATACCGTTATGCACCATTTTCACATAATGACCAGCCCCCGCAGGACCTATATAGGTGGTACATGGCTCGCCTTCAATCACTGGGTTACCGGGCTCAAAACGCTCAATGGGTAAGCCTGTTTTTGCATCAACCTTAGCCGCAATTGCCTTCCAAATAGGTGCGACATGATGCCAAGCATCAATATTGCCACTTGGCATTAAAGACGGGCCAAAACGCGCGCCCACTTCACCGCCTGAAACCGCAGAACTAAAAAAGACAAATTGTTCTTTATAGCGAGCTTCTCTCTCGATAGTGTCAGTCCACAAGCTATTACCCGTATCAATAACAATATCGTCAGATTCAATTCCGGCAGAAATCAAGGCACTACAGACACCATCAACCGGGGCACCAGCAGGAACAGAAAGCACTAAAATACGGGGTTTTGTAAGGCTGGCTAACATTTCGGCAAGATTAGCACAGCCAAGAATACGAGGTTCAAGTCCAACACGTTCGTGTTTTTCTTGCAGTACAACAGCATTAACTTTATCAGCATCGAGGTCAAATGCGCTGACGTTATATTGATTATCCGCGATGTTTAACGCAAGGTTTTTACCCATTACGCCAAGACCTATTACGCCGATATCATTAAGATTTTTGTGGTTTTGCATTATATAATTCCCACGTGTCGCAAAGGTTAGAGCTAACCAATTTTGAAATATAATTATAGCGAGCTTTGTAACTTAATTACCAGAAACATACGATTGGCAATTTCGATTGCACCAAAAGTCGCCATCGTTTATGCCTCATAGCATTCAGTACACCGTTAGTTAATGGGCGAGTTTAAGCCCTAAAACGCCCAATAATATCAGTACCAAACTGGCAATTTTAAGTAAGCTAACTCCTTCTCCTAAAAGAACAATTCCCGCGATAGCTGTACCCATAGCACCAATACCGACCCATACGCCATAAGCCGTACCAATAGGCAGTTGTTTAACCGCGAGTCCGAGTAGCAACACACTCACGGCCATCGACGCAACTGTAAAGATACTTGGCCATAAACGCGTAAAACCTTCGGTATATTTAAGCCCTACGGCCCAACCAATTTCGAATAACCCCGCAAGGATCAATAAAAACCAGCTCATAGTGAACTCCCATAAAAGGGGTCGTCCCCATAATAGATTTGGCGTATTTAGGGTCGTCCCTAAGCCATGTGATTATCATGTAATGATGTCGTGATGAGAATTTAAGACTAACAAATTTAAGGTAAAAACTTCAATCTTTGATTTTACCTAATCATTAATACAATAAACAAAAAAGGCGATAGCAAACTTGGTTAGTTTACTATCGCCTTGATATTTCAGCTTTGTTATAGGATTTTACACTAAAGCATCGGCATAACCCATGCGAGTAAGTGCTGTACGCACTAGCTCTAACGTTTGCGGATCTTCTATGGTCGCTGGCGCAGTATATTGCTGATTATCAGCAATTTTACGCATTGTTCCGCGTAAAATTTTACCAGAGCGCGTTTTGGGTAATTTTTGAATCGCACTGACTAACCTAAAGGAGGCGACGGGACCAATCTCTTGGCGCACCAAGGTGATTAACTGCTTATGCAATTCTTCATCACTGATCGTTACGCCCTTTTTCAGCACTACCAATCCTAATGGCACTTGACCTTTAAGCTGATCATCAACACCAATCACCGCCGCTTCGGCCACATCGGGATGTTGACATAATACCTCTTCAAAACGTCCGGTCGATAACCTGTGCCCCGCCACGTTTATGATGTCATCGATACGGCTCATAATGTAAAGATAACCATCTTCATCGGTGTAACCCGCATCTCCCGTTAAGTAATAACCTGGATACATAGACAAGTAACTGTCTTGATAGCGTTGATTATTTTGCCACAGTGTCGTCAAGGTGCCCGGCGGCAAAGGCAGTTTGATCACCACATTCCCAGAGGTATTGGGCGCAACTTGCTCACCCAGTTCATCCACGACTTCAACGGCATATCCCGGTACAGGTAAAGCAGGCGACCCCGGTTTAATAGCGACAGGAGCCGTGCCCATTAAATTGGCCGCTACTGGCCAACCAGTCTCTGTTTGCCACCAATGATCGATAATCGGTTTTGCAAGCTGAGCATGTGCCCAAACCAAGGTATCAGGATCGCAACGCTCCCCTGCCAAAAAAACATTTTTAAGACAAGTTAAATCAACGCCCTGCAGATATTCACCGTCGGGATCTTCACGCTTGATCGCGCGAATGGCAGTCGGCGCAGTAAAAAAACTTTTGACCTTGTATTTGGCAATCGTACGCCAAAAGGCTCCTGGATCGGGCGTACCAACAGGTTTGCCCTCATACATTAAAGTCGTAGCGCCCATCAGCAATGGCCCGTACACAATGTAAGAATGACCCACAACCCAGCCCACATCGGACGCTGCCCAAAATACATCGCCCGCTTGTATATCGTAAATATGCTGCATCGACCAAGTCAGAGCCACAGCGTGGCCGCCATTATCACGCACCACTCCTTTAGGCTGACCCGTAGTGCCAGAGGTATAAAGCACATACAAAGGATCGGTAGCCTTAAGCGCAGCGCAATCCGCCCAAGGTGCCGTGGCTAACGCAGCTTGCCAATCTAAATCACGGCCCTCAAGCAAATCGGCATGACACTGGCTACGATTCAAAATCAGGCAATGATCCACTTGATGGACAGCTTGTGCCAAGGCTTTATCTAACAAAGGCTTATAAGGGATAACACCCGAAGGCTCGATACCGCAGGATGCCGACAGTACCAATTTAGGTTTGGCATCGTTAATCCGCGTTGCGAGTTCATTGGCGGCAAAACCACCAAAGACCACAGAATGAATCGCGCCGATACGGGCACAGGCCAGCATAGCAAAAGCCGTTTCTGGCACCATTGGCATATAAATCACCACGCGGTCGCCCTTGCCAATACCAATGGATTGCATAAAGCCTGCGAGTCGGCTCACTTGAGCTTGCAGCTCCGCATAGCTAATGCCGTATTCTGTATCCGTTACTGGGCTCACATATTGGATAGCGATTTGATCGCCGCGTCCAGCGAGCACATGGCGGTCTACAGCATTATAACAAGTGTTCATTTCACCATCGGCAAACCAATGGTAAAACGGCGCCTGCGACTCATCGAGCACCGTTTTAGCGGGTTTAATCCAATCGAGCGCCTTGGCCGCTTCTCCCCAGAATTCGGCTTTATTAAGCAAGGATGCTTGATGCAACGCTTGATGTTTTTGTTGGTTCTGTTTTTGATTTGTGGCTTGCGCTACAGATGCATTTTGCTGTTCGGTCAACATATGTCCTCCAATCAGGACTGCGGCTAAAATCGTCAGCCGCAATAACTACCCCTTCCAACAACCATTATTAACAGGGGTGCACCAAGCCCACTATTAGACGTTAGCCTATAACCAGAAGATATTTGTGGTTTTATGTGAGAACACTAATTTAAAGCACTCGTTTCAATCAAGCGATACAGGCTTGTGGCAATTGGGATTGACACCTTTTTGCGCCTAGAATAAAGCCTAAATCTTTACCTTTACGTAAACTTCATATATCTTGCTTGAAATTGATTATTTAGGGTGCATGATGAGCGCAACGAACACACCACAAACGACTTACTCGATTAGTGATCTCTCAAAAGAGTTTGATATCACGACGCGTAGTATTCGTTTTTACGAAGACCAAGGATTGCTTAAGCCTAAGCGCCGCGGTCAAACCCGTATTTATAGCCTTAAAGACAGGGTCCGTCTCAAGCTGATTCTTCGCGGTAAACGTTTAGGCTTTTCATTGGCCGAAACTCGCCGCTTGTTTGAGTTATACGATGCCGACAAGAGCAGCACCTCACAACTCAATACCATGCTGGCGCTAGTAGAAGAAAAGAAATATGCCCTACAACAGCAAATGGATGACATTAAAGTGGTATTGATGGAACTCAATTCCGCCGAACAACAGTGCCGTTTAGCCTTAGAAGATAATAAAACGACAAAAGCCTAAATCCCCGTTGAAACAAGATCAAGTCAATATGATTGGCTATAAGGCCTAAAAACGCAGGATGTAAGCACTTTAAGTACAAGATTTAAAAGACTCAAGCACCTAAAAATCATAAAAACTATAAATTTACATATCAGAAATTTAAACATCTGAAATTAGAACATTTGAAAGGACACAAGCAATGAACTCACTCTACACCAGTCTGAATTTTGGCCTAGGCGAAGACGTCGATATGCTGCGCGATGCGGTGCAAGATTTTGCCGCCCATGAAATTGCCCCAATTGCCGCAAAAGTAGACCAAGATAACGCCTTTCCCAATGAGCTTTGGCCTGTACTAGGGGGAATGGGGCTGCTAGGCGTCACTGTGCCAGAAGAGTTCGGCGGCGCAAATATGGGCTATCTTGCCCACGTCGTGGCAATGGAAGAAATCTCCCGCGCATCGGCCTCTATCGGCCTAAGCTACGGCGCCCACTCAAATCTGTGCGTAAATCAAATCAACCGTAACGGCACAGCCGCACAAAAAGCTAAGTATCTGCCTAAGTTAGTGAGCGGTGAGCATATTGGTGCACTGGCTATGAGTGAGCCAAACGCAGGTTCTGACGTGGTGTCGATGAAATTACATGCCCGCAAAGAAGGCGACCGTTTTATCTTAAACGGCAACAAAATGTGGATCACCAACGGCCCCGATGCCCACACCTATGTGATTTACGCTAAAACCGACCTAACCAAAGGCGCACACGGTATTACCGCTTTTATCGTTGAGCGAGATTCTAAAGGTTTTAGCCAAGCGCAAAAACTCGACAAACTCGGCATGCGCGGCTCTAACACCTGCGAATTGGTGTTTGAAGATGTAGAAGTACCAGAAGAAAACATTTTAGGCGGCCTCAACAACGGCGTAAAAGTACTGATGAGCGGCTTAGATTATGAGCGTGTTGTACTGTCTGGCGGCCCGTTGGGGATCATGAACGCCTGTATGGATATCGTTGTGCCTTACGTGCACGAACGTGAACAATTTGGCAAATCTATCGGTGAATTCCAACTGGTACAAGGCAAATTAGCCGACATGTACACAGGTATGAATGCCGCCAAATCCTACGTTTATGCTGTGGCAAAGTCATGCGATCGCGGTGAAACCACCCGTAAAGATGCTGCTGGCGCCATTCTGTATAGCGCAGAACTCGCAACTAAAATGGCACTGGATGCCATTCAATTACTGGGCGGCAACGGTTATGTGAACGAATACGCCGCAGGCCGTTTACTGCGTGATGCTAAGCTGTATGAAATTGGCGCGGGTACTTCTGAAATTCGCCGTATGTTGATTGGCCGCGAATTGTTCAATGAGTCGAAATAACGCGAGTTCAAATAATCTCACAAGTGAATGGGTAGCCCCTCACTGTAACTACAGTTTGCGCCACCCATTCGAGCCAAGTAATACCGAATTTCCGCTTTAGAAGGACAATAAAAGTGACGCAAATAAGCAGTCGTATCAACGCCCGTAGCGATGAATTTAAAGCAAAATCCGATGATATGGCCGCCCTAGTGGCCGATCTTAAAACTAAGCTGGCTAAAATCGAACTTGGTGGCGGCCCTGTAGCGCTAGAGCGTCATTTATCCCGCGGTAAATTACTGCCACGTCAACGGGTTGAAAAACTGCTCGATGCGGGATCGCCCTTTTTAGAACTGTCGCAATTTGCGGCGTTTGAAGTCTATGACGAAGAAGTACCTGCTGCAGGCATTATTGCTGGTATTGGCCGCGTGAGTGGCGTCGAATGCATGATCATCGCCAACGATGCCACGGTAAAAGGCGGCACTTACTACCCAATTACGGTTAAAAAACACCTTCGCGCCCAAGATATTGCCAGCCGTTGTCACTTGCCTTGTATCTATTTAGTCGACTCAGGCGGCGCTAACCTACCCCGCCAAGACGAAGTATTTCCAGACCGCGATCATTTTGGCCGTATTTTTTACAATCAAGCGCAAATGTCGGCCAAGGGTATCCCACAAATTGCTGTAGTGATGGGTCTGTGTACTGCAGGTGGCGCTTATGTGCCTGCGATGGCAGATGAATCTATTATCGTCAAAGATCAAGGCACTATCTTTTTAGCAGGCCCGCCATTAGTGAAGGCAGCTACCGGTGAAGAAGTCAGCGCAGAAGAACTGGGCGGCGCCGACGTGCACACAAAAATATCTGGCGTAGCCGATCATTTAGCCCAAAACGACGATCATGCTTTAGAGTTAGCGCGCCGCGCCGTATCACGCCTTAATCATCAAAAAGAAATCAAATCGCTGCTGAGCCCATCAAATAATGGCCCAGTCAAACCGCCAAAATTCGACATTAGTGAACTATATGGCATTGTCGGCACCGACTTGAAAAAGCCCTTTGACGTCAAAGAAGTCATTGCCCGTATCGTCGATGACTCTGATTTTGATGAGTTTAAAGCCAACTATGGCGCAACCTTAGTGTGCGGCTTTGCCCGTATTCACGGCTACCCAGTGGGTATTGTCGCTAACAACGGCATTCTATTTTCTGAATCTGCACAAAAAGGCGCGCACTTTATTGAGTTGTGTTGTCAGCGCAAAATTCCGCTGCTGTTCCTGCAAAACATTACCGGCTTTATGGTGGGTAAAAAGTACGAACACGAAGGTATTGCCAAACATGGCGCCAAGATGGTGACCGCAGTATCCTGCGCCAATGTGCCTAAATTTACAGTGATAATTGGCGGCAGCTACGGTGCGGGTAACTACGGCATGTGTGGCCGCGCATTCGAGCCAACCATGATGTGGATGTGGCCTAACGCCCGTATTTCTGTGATGGGTGGCGAGCAAGCGGCTGGCGTTCTCGCCACTCTGCGCCGCGACGGTTTAGCCCGAAAAGGTGAGGAGTGGTCACTTGAGGATGAAAAAGCCTTTAAAGCACCGATTGTCGCCCAGTACGATAAAGAAGGTCATCCGTACCATGCCAGCGCCCGTTTATGGGATGACGGTATTATCGACCCAGCGCAAACCCGCGATGTGGTCGGCCTTGCCCTATCTGCAGCGTTAAATGCTCCTATCGAAGACACTCGCTTTGGTGTGTTCCGCATGTAATTCATGCGTGTAGATAATGACATATCAACAAGATAGGGAAACGACCATGACAAGTTCACAACCAATACCACACACGTTAAGCAACTTACAACACGTGAGCTACGCGCTCAATAACGGCGTTGCCGAGTTAATCCTTAACCGAGCAGAAGTGCACAACGCCTTCGATGAAGTGATGATTAGCGAGATGATTGCTGTACTTAGCTATTTTGCTGAGCACAAGCAATGCCAAGTGCTGGTACTCAAAGCCAATGGCAAAAATTTCAGCGCTGGCGCTGACCTCAATTGGATGCGTAAACAAGCCAAAATGGACTTTGAGCAAAATCTAAATGATGCCAAAGCCCTCGCTAAACTGATGCAGGATTTAGATACCTTTCCTAAGCCCACCATTGCCCTCGTGCAAGGCGCAGCCTTTGGCGGCGCGTTGGGGCTGATTTGCGCTAGTGATATCGCTATCGCTACAAGCCGCGCCAGCTTTTGTTTAAGCGAAGTAAAACTGGGGTTAATTCCTGCGGTAATAAGCCCTTATGTTGCCCGCACTATGGGCAACCGTGCCTCGCGCCGCTATATGCTGACCGCCGAACGCTTTAGTGCAGAAACCGCCCTTAAGCTTAATGTTATCAGTGAAATCTGTGATGACTTAGACGCCGCAGCTAAGCCGATTATCGACGCGCTGCTGGCCAATAGCCCACAGGGTATGGCGTGGGTAAAAACACTGCTGTCGCGCCTTGAAGATGGCGTGATAGATCAAGACACCATTGATTACACTAGCGAGCGTATCGCGCGCATTCGGGTATCGACTGAGGGCCAAGAAGGCTTAAACGCCTTTTTTGAAAAACGTCAGCCGAACTGGCTGCAAGCCGCAGCAATGTCAGAGCCAACGCCAAGTGAAACCCAAGGAGCACGTTAGATGTCTACTAAGCACATGTTTACCAAACTATTAATTGCTAACCGGGGTGAAATTGCCTGCCGCATCATCAAAACTGCCCATGCCATGGGCGTTCGCACTGTTGCCTTATATTCCGATGCAGATAAAGAAGCGCGCCATGTCGCCATGGCCGACGAGTCTTTCTACTTAGGCGGCAGCGCGCCAGCAGACTCCTATTTAAAGGGCGATTTGATTATCGACATCGCCAAAAAAGCCGGTGCACAAGCTATTCATCCAGGTTACGGATTTTTATCTGAAAATGCCGACTTTGCCCGTAAATGTGAGGCTGCAGGCATCGCCTTTGTTGGCCCAGGCAGTGATGCTATCGATGCCATGGGCAGCAAAAGTGCCGCCAAATCGATTATGACAGCGGCAAACGTGCCGTTAGTACCCGGTTATCATGGTGATGACCAGAGTGATGCAGTGCTAAAAGCTGAAGCACTGAAAATCGGCTTCCCTATGCTGATTAAAGCGGCCTATGGCGGCGGCGGTAAAGGCATGCGTATCGTCGAGAACGAAGGCGAAATCATGGAAGCCGTTAACTCAGCGCGCCGTGAGGCGGCCTCTTCTTTTGGTAACGATAAGTTATTGATGGAACGTTATTTACGCCAGCCGCGCCATGTTGAAGTGCAAGTGTTTGCCGACACCTTTGGCAATGCTATTTACCTGTCGGATCGCGATTGTTCAATTCAACGTCGCCACCAAAAAGTGGTTGAGGAAGCACCAGCTCCAGGGTTAAGCGATACACTGCGCGCCCAGATGGGTGCAGCGGCAGTGGCAGCAGCTAAAGCCATCGATTATGTTGGCGCTGGCACAATAGAATTTCTGCTAGATACGGACAATAGCTTCTATTTCATGGAGATGAACACCCGTCTACAGGTGGAACATCCCGTCACTGAAATGGTCACTGGCCAAGATTTAGTCAAATGGCAATTGCTGGTCGCCAGCGGTCAGCCTCTGCCCCTTAAGCAAGATGAAGTGCGTATTCACGGTCATTCATTTGAAGTGCGTATTTACGCCGAAGATCCGCAAAATGAGTTTTTACCCGCTAGTGGTAAACTCAATTTTCTACGCGAACCCGAGCAAAGTAAGTTTGTCCGTATCGACTCAGGCATTCGCGAAAATGATGTGATCAGTAACTTTTACGATCCTATGATTGCCAAACTTATCGTCTGGGATGAATCGCGCCCGCGCGCCCTGCAACGTTTAGTGCATGCGTTAGAGTCTTATCAAATCAGCGGTCTTAAGCACAACATTGAGTTTTTAGCGAATATTGCCGAGCACCCAGCATTTGCCAATGCCGACTTTAGCACTGACTTTATTGGCCGTTATGGCGATACCTTAATTGGTACGGCCTCGAGCGAAGCCGATACTGCGCTTGCCTTTGCCGCGCTGTATCAAGTGCTTGCCCGTAAAGAAGCCGCTAAAGCACTGGCCATTAACAGCGCTGATCCTTACTCGCCTTGGGGTCAAGTGAGTGGCTTTAGACTTAATAGTTGTAGCCAACACAATATTGCCCTGCTCGATGATGCCCATAAATTGCAGCAGTTAGTAATGCTCGATTTAGGCGGCATGTATCAGCTACCACTGCACGGCCAGGACTGGATTTTAAATGGTGAACTGAAACAAGACTTACTGCTCGCCGAAATCAACGGCCATAAGAGTAAAGTGCCAGTGAGCGCACAGGGCGATGACTTTACGCTATTTTTACCTTCTGGCAGTTATCACTTTAAAGCAGTGCAAACTGTCGTTGTTGAAGAACAAGCCAGCAGTGCAGACAAATTAAAAGCACCGATGAACGGTACAGTCGTGACCCATTTAGTTGATGTGGGCAGCGAAGTGAAAGCGGGCCAAGGTTTATTGGTGATGGAAGCCATGAAAATGGAATACACCATCGAAGCGCCCTTTGATGGCACTGTCACTGAATTCTACTTTAAGGCCGGCGAGCTGGTAACCGATGGCGCAACCTTGCTTAACGTTGAACCGCTAGAGCCATTATTAGCATCTGACGACGAGCAAACAGCGAGCAAGGAAGCTTAAGATGTCTTGGAAAACGAGTGATAGCAGCAAACAAACAAGTTGGGGTAAAAAACCTCAAAGTGACAGCGTGAGCATTTTTGAGATGGGCGCACGCGACGGACTGCAAAATGAAGTCGCCGTACCCACCGCTGCTAAAGTCGCTTTAATTGAATCTCTGGCAGATGCAGGGCTTAAGCGCATCGAAGTCGGCAGCTTTGTGTCACCTAAATGGGTGCCACAAATGGCTGATTCAGCCGATGTATTCGCGCAAATACAGCGTCAAAGCGGTGTGGTGTATAGCGCACTCACGCCCAACGTTAAAGGTTTTGAACAGGCACTGAATGCAAAAGCCAGTGAGGTGGCAATATTTGGCGCTGCCTCACAAAGCTTTAGTCAGCGCAATATCAACTGCTCGATAGAAGAATCGATTGAACGCTTTATTCCTTTGATGGAATTAGCAAAAGCTAACAATATTCCGGTGCGCGGTTATGTATCCTGTGTGCTCGGTTGCCCCTACGAAGGTGAGATTGCGGTCAGTGAGGTAGCTCGCGTGTCTGAAATCCTTTATAAAATGGGCTGTTACGAAATATCGCTCGGTGACACTATCGGTATCGGTACGCCGAAAAAAGCCCGTAGAATGTTGCAAACCGTGGGCGAGCGCGTACCGGTTGATAAACTGGCATTGCACTTTCACGACACCTATGGCCAAGCACTCGCCAACATTTTGGCCTGCTTAGATTTAGGCGTGCGAGTATTTGACTCCTCCGTAGCCGGTCTTGGTGGATGCCCTTATGCCAAAGGCGCATCGGGCAATTTAGCCACCGAAGACTTAGTGTATATGCTGCACGGTATGGGATTAGAGACAGGTATCGAGTTGCAAAAACTCGCGTTAGCGGGTCAAGCTATCAGCACCCAATTGAACCGCAAAAATGGTTCAAAAGTCGCCACGGCCCTATTAGCCAAATAAAACAATAACCAAATAGAACAAAAAAATACTGATATTTAGCGCGTATATAAGAGGACATCACAATGGCAGGACTCAATAAAGTCGTCAGCAGCTATGAAGAAGCATTGAAAGGCTTATCTAACGATATGGCCATAATGGTCGGCGGCTTTGGCCTATGCGGCATTCCAGAAGGCTTAATCAATCAAATGGTTAAAATGGGCGTTAAAGGCTTAACGGCGATTTCAAACAATGCTGGCGTTGATGATTTTGGCCTAGGTTTACTATTAAAACATCACCAAATCGCGACGATGATTGCATCTTATGTAGGCGAGAACGCAACCTTTGAACAGCAAATGCTCTCTGGCGAATTGAACGTGATTTTGACTCCCCAAGGTACGCTAGCGGAAAAAATCCGCGCAGGTGGCGCAGGTATTCCGGCATTTTTCACCGCCACGGGCTATGGCACGCCAGTGGCTGATGGTAAAGAAACCCGCGAAATCAAAGGCCGCCATTACGTGTTAGAAGAATCGCTGACTGCTGATTTTGCGTTAGTGCGCGCATGGAAAGCCGATACCATGGGTAATCTGGTGTTTCGTAAAACCGCCGCCAACTTTAATCCTATGATGGCGACCGCCGGTAAAATTACCGTGGTAGAAGCCGAGTTTATTGTCGAGCCGGGCGAGTTAGACCCCGATCATATCCATACGCCGGGCATTTATGTTGACCGCGTGATTCAAGGCACATTCGAAAAACGTATCGAGCAGCGCACGGTAAAAGCGACTAAATAAGCGTCGTACTGCGGATTAAAGAACGGATATCAAAGGATAAGTATCATGGCATTATCAAGAGAACAATTGGCTCAACGCGTCGCCAAAGAATTAAAAGACGGTTACTACGTCAACCTAGGTATTGGTATTCCTACACTGGTGGCTAACTATATTCCAAGCGGCATGGAAGTCATGCTGCAATCGGAAAACGGCCTACTCGGCATGGGCGAATTCCCTACCGAAGACACCATAGACCCTGATTTAATCAACGCCGGCAAACAAACGGTTACCGCAGTCAAAGGCGCCTCGTTTTTCTCATCGGCGGAAAGTTTTGCCATGATCCGTGGCGGCCACGTGGATTTAACCGTTTTGGGCGCCTTCGAGGTCGATGTGAATGGCTCTATCGCCTCGTGGATGATCCCCGGTAAATTGATTAAAGGTATGGGCGGCGCGATGGATTTAGTCGCCGGCGCTGAAAACATTATCGTGACTATGATGCACGCCGACAAATACGGTAATTCTAAACTGCTAAGCGTGTGTGAATTGCCACTGACAGGTTACGGCTGCATTAAACGCGTAGTGACGGATTTAGCTTTTATCGAAATCAAAAATGGCGCGTTTCATCTTTTAGAGCGCGCTCCTGGCGTGAGTGTTGACGAAATCATTAGCAAAACAGCCGGTAAGTTAATCGTGCCAGAGCATGTGCCAGAAATGACATTTTAACATTTTGTTGTCCCTGCTTTGCTAACCTAAGCCTAGAGAGTGTCTCTAGGCTTTTTATATTAATCAAGCGCTCCGCTATCAAACATCACCTCCGGTTAATACTTAACTTTCAATACCCAAATCATCCTGCTAGGGTAGTGTGTGTTGATTACATCATAACGACAAACACCTTGTTAACTCTCAGATAAAATTACTAATTGCCCAAAGGATTTTTTCTATGGACTGGCTTATTATTGCACTTGCAGGTTTTTTAGGCGGCATGCTCAATGCCGTAGCAGGCGGTGGCAGCTTTATTACGCTTTTAGCATTAGTGTTCGTTGGCGTGCCGCCAATAGCGGCCAATGCCACGGGGACCGCAGCGCTACTCCCCGGTTATATCGCCAGTGCTTGGCGCTTTAGAAAAGATATCGAATATCCGGCCAGCCTTAGCTTTAAAAATCTCATTTTGATTGCCCTCATCGGCGGCAGTATTGGTGCAGGCATTTTATTAACCACCAGCGAGCAAGTGTTCGCAACACTGATCCCTTGGCTAATTTTACTGGCCACTGCAGCCTTTATTATTGGCCCTTGGCTAATCAAGAGAAGAATGGCATTGCAAGGCATGAGTACCTCTTCTACGCCGACATTACGCCCAATAACAGCGCTTTTAATGCTGGCCGCGGTGTGTATTTATGGTGGTTATTTTAATGGCGGCTTAGGTATTATCTTACTCGCCAGCTTTGGGCTGATGGGTCAAACCAATCTACATGGGATGAACGGACTTAAAAATTTAATATCCGCTCTACTAACCGCCATTGCGGTAGTGATTTATGCCGTGGGTAATGTCATCGATGGACAATATCTGTTACTACTGGCCGTTATGGCAATAATCGGCGGTTATGTAGGCGCAGTGCTGGCCTATCGTATTTCACAACCATTACTGCGAGGTTTTATTGTGATAGTGGGTTTAGCGATGGCATTAGGCTTTTTTATACGCTAGGTTGTTCATACATTAGGCTTTTTATACGTTTGCTTTTGTACGTGATCCACTATGCCGATAAACTGCGCGTATGTTACCGATTTTTTTATTACCCTGCCCTAGCATTTAGGAAAGCACTGTTACTAAAGGATAGCTATGAAACGGACCACCTTAACTCTTGCCCTGTGCCTTTTTACATTCCAAGCAGAGGTTTACGCTGAAGTCACTCGCGCTGCCCCCCTTAACGTCAAAACAGAAGCGGGAAATATCCAGATAAAAACCATCGCTGAAGGATTAGAAAATATCTGGGGTATGGCATTTTTACCCGACGGCAACATGCTAGTGACTGAACGCGCCGGAAGAATGCGCATTGTCAGCACAACAGGCCAAGTGGGAGAACCACTAACAGGTTTACCGCCGATGTATGCCAAGGGTCAAGGTGGTTTACTTGATGTGGTACTTGCGCCAGATTTTGCCACCAGCCAAAAAATCTATTTCAGTTATGCCGAACCCGCTGAAGGTGAGGCAAGCGAACTTAATAGCACTGCGGTCAGTTTTGCAGTGCTCAATGGCAACAAGCTTGAAAATCTCACCCGCGTTTTTAGCCAGCAACCCAAAATAAACAGCGGCCACCATTTTGGATCTCGTTTGGTGTGGGCGCCTGACGGTACTTTATTTATCACGCTTGGCGATCGCTACAGTGAAAAAGATAAAGCCCAAACGTTAGACAATCATTTAGGCAAAGTCGTGCGGATTAATGCCGATGGCTCTGTGCCTCAGAATAACCCCTTCGTCAATATGGCGGGCGCTTTGCCCGAGATCTGGTCTATTGGTCACCGTAATATGCAAGGCGCGGCCATTAACCCCACCAGCAAAGTATTGTGGACGGGTGAGCATGGACCGCAGGGCGGCGATGAACTGAATATTGACCAAGCGGCCAAAAACTATGGCTGGCCTGTGATTACCTATGGTGAGAATTATGGCGGCGGTAAAATTGGCGAAGGCACCCACAAGGCTCGAATGGAGCAACCCGTCTATAAATGGGTACCTTCCATTGCCACCGCGGGCTTTATGTTTTACACCGGAGATAAATTTCCACAGTGGCAAAATAATATTTTACTCACCAGTTTAAAAGAAAAAACACTGGTGCGTTTGGTACTTGATGGCGACAAGATTATTAAAGAAGAACGCCTGCTAAAAACCGAACTGGGGCAAAGATTACGCACCGTTGTGCAAGGGCCTGATGGGCTAATTTATCTTGTGACCGATGAAGCTAAATCAAAAATTTACCAGATCTCACCGCAGCAATCTTAAGCACTCGCACTTTAATAACAGCGCTTTACCCACAGTAATAAGCTCAATCAACCAAAAGTTTAAGCGGCTAATGACAGACAAATACCATAAAGAGCATTCTTAGAATGCTCTTTATGGTTAGCTTACGGTTGTTAGCGCGGCACTAAATCACTGCCTTTATTCATTTACCACGCACATTCCCTGCTGCGTTTTCACATAGGGAGACAGAATAGGCATCATGCCTTTCATCACTTGTAATGGCAGCGCCGAAGTAAAACTAAAGTCATCTGATTTACTGCCGGGCACGAAGGCGGTCAAAGTGCCAAAATATCTATCACCGAGATAAAACACGAAGGTCGCAGTACGGTTCATAGCTGTGGTTGCCACTCTTTTACCTTGCTGCATTTGAGTCACAATACGGTTATCGCCGGTGCCGGTTTTACCGCCGATAGGCAACATGCCGCCTTGCTCATCGGTAAAAATACCCTTTAAACGCCTAGCTGTACCGTTTTGCACCACGTTGGCTAATGCGGCTTTTAAAGCTTGTGCCACTTCATGGCGCATCACGCGCTCACCTTGGGTATTTTGATTATCCAATGTGACTTCATAAGGTGTATCTTTCGCAAAATGCAGCTGATTAATCCGCACCGTTGGCAAACGATAACCGTCATTTTGAATAATGCCCATAAGCTCAGCTAACGCTGCGGGTCTATCGCCGGAGCTACCAAGCGCCGAACCTAAAGATGGCACCATAGAATCAAAGGGATAACCTAAACGCGCCCAACGCTGATGTATGTCGAGGAAGGCTTCGACCTCAAGCATCACTTGCACCCGAACGTCACGGGCGTTTTTATGGCGCGTTCTAAACAGCCAACGGTAAACTTCTTGGCGCTGCGCTTCACTCGCCTGTTTGACATCACTTAAGTTGGCCTCGGGGTTATGGTTTAAATAATCCAGCACCCATAATTCCAACGGATGTACTCGCGCGATATAACCTTGATCGGGCAGATTAAATTTATCAGGGCCGTATTTGTTGTACAGTTCCTTAATACGGCGATCGGTATAGCTCACTCGCGGTATTCTTTGCTGTATAAACGTTTTAAATGCCGAAATAGGCTCATCGGGCAATAAATAGCGGTACGCCGCGGTTAATTGTTGTTCTGACTGAGATTGGCCATCAAAAAACATAGCAAAACGCTCATTCGCGGCGATTTTTTTATACTTACGATAAAACTTAGTCACAAACGTATTGCCTTCGCGATCGGCAAATACTCGCAAATATTCGTCACGGCGCGGGTCTTTATCACTACGCAGTAGCTGGGCCATATTGCCCTCATTTTGCATACTGCTACTGTAGTTGACTATGTCTCGCATCAACCTTACAAAGGGTAAGTTAATCGAATCCTGCAGGGCTTGATAGAGTGTCGGAGTTTTAAGATCTTCCGTTTTTTTAAAGTTATTAAATACATGCAAACCACCACCAGTAAAGAATTGCTCACTGGCTGAAGCTGAATATTCCCGCTGCAGGGCAGCATCTAGCATGCGGTCTAAACGCCTGCCAGGGTTAACAATCAAGTAATCAATCGCCCAACGGGTTAAGTGATCCCGCGGTTCGATAATGATCGATTCCAATTCAATACCGTGTTTCTTAGCATATTTATCGTGGATCTCAGCGATAATTTCTAAGTATGTTGCCATTACCCGCAATTTAGCGGTTGAACCCAACTCTAGCTTACTGCCTTCATTAATATCAAAGGGTTGGTCGGTACTGTCGGTTTGCACCCGAACGCGGTTAGCGGTATCAGTTCGCTCATAAAGCGTAAAACTATAAAGTACATTTTGTAACTGGCTTGGCTCAAGCAGACGCTCACCCAGTAGCCCAACTTGTTCCGCAGCAGATACTTGCGCAAGGCTGCGTAAGTAATGGCTCACTTGTTGCTGCAAGTCACTGTGTAAGCTGCTTTTTACCGTTAAATCGAGCCTATCTAAATCGTATAAGCCCACATTTAGCATACCTGCGGTGCGAATGCGTACTGTGTTAACACCTTTGTCGGTTCCTGATTGAATGTTGCGCTGTGGTTTAACGACTTTAAAATGTAATTTCTGCGCGAGAGCGGCATCACGCAAACCACGGTCAATAAGATAATACTGGCCAAGTAGCCGAATATGGCTATCGACTAAATTCTCAAGGTCTTCATGGCCTTGCAATAAATAATAAGATGGGCGCCGCTGGGCAATCATCAAAGCAACCACTTGACGAAATACCTGCCCACGTTTAGCTACATTGCCCTTGATTTGTGGTGAGGATAACAATTGGTTAGCGGTATCAAAATCGGTACCAAACCAAGCCCATAAGCCATCGCCAATGCCATGGACTTCACCATGGTTGGGCGCCGAAGAGAGCGGGACTGTATTTAGATAATCTTGCACAATGCGCTTACGTGCAGGCTCAGTATTTTCACTATGTTGGTAAACGCGCACACTGGCAGAACCAATTTGCAGCAATTTATCCTTAATACTTAAGGTTAAACCTTGGGAAGAATGACGGAATTTCTCAATTTGAGTCGCCAGCGTACTGCCACCTGCAGTAGAAACATTCATGCCGACCATTTCAGCAATTTGACTCATCCCCGCCACAACAAAACGTGGCCAATCAATCACAGGGTTAAGTTTAGCTTCTGTAGTCCACAACTCACGATTTTCAATAAATAATAAGGTATTGACGATTTCATTGGGGATTTTATCGCTATCCTGATAAACCCTTTTGGGATACGTAAACTCGTACAAATCGGTATTACGACAATCGAGTAACGTGAGCCCTGATTGGGCTTTTTCATGATATGGAGGGAAAAAACCTAATTTGGCATATTGTTGCAACGCAGGCGAAAACGCCACCTGTTGCGTTACCTGAAAATTACGCTGCAATAATCTGTCGATATAAAACGGCAATTTACTGTAGCCATGGCGTTCATCAAAAGGCCCATAACTAGGGTAAATAACCGCTTGGCTCGGCGCATTATCTAAATCGTAGGTGAGCGTTTTAGCATATTGATTGATGTATTTGGCTTGATAATAGGAGGTTTTAACTTCAAGCCCAATCAGCAGCGCCGCGCAGCAAATAAGAATAAAAAACAGAAACCACACTCGCCCCTTTGATCTGGCTTTACGCGGTAGTTTTTCTTTAACCTTGGGCTCTGGTTGTGGCGGACGAGGACGATAATTTTCGAACTTCATCTCAGACGTGGAATTAGGCAAAACAGCTCCAAATAATACTCAAACAAACATCTTTCATGCAACTCAGCAAATCCGTTGCCACTCATATAAGGCAATATAGCAAACTCACTTAGCCTTAATTATCCATTTTTGTATCTACGACTTTGATTCACTATGATTTATTTGCCACGTCTTTATTCACCATAAACAGCCATATCCATGGCCCACAACCGTTAACGAGGCCGTCGTAACGAATAATACTAATCCCAAATGAACTCTCGAAAATGCTTACGACACACTGATTCGTAACTTTCATTACCACCAATAGCGACTTGCTCACCTTCGCGCATCACTTTACCTTCACCATCAAGACGTACCACCATGTTAGCTTTACGGCCACAATGGCATATGGTTTTTAATTCAACTAATTTATCAGCCCAAGCTAATAAATAATGACTGCCGGTAAAAAGCTCGCCTTGGAAATCAGTTCTTAAACCATAACAGAGCACAGGAATGTCAATATTATCGACCACATGTGTAAGTTGCTTAACTTGTTCTTTGCTCAGAAATTGGCATTCGTCAACCAACACACAGCTTAAAGGCGTGGCTTGATGTACCTCGGTAATCATCTGCGTTAAATCATCTTGACTGCTAAAAACCTGTGCCTCGGTCTCAATACCAATACGCGACGCGACTTTACCTTTACCGTATCGGTCGTCTATCGAAGCGGTCATCACCAAGGTGTTCATACCACGTTCGCGGTAGTTGTAGGATGACTGCAATAAAGAAGTGGATTTCCCCGCGTTCATTGCTGAGTAATAAAAATACAATTGAGCCAAGACTTATACCCTTTTAAAAACGTTACCTATACGTCTCTGTCACCAGAGCTAAATTGGTTGCTAGTCTAACATTGCGTTTCACATCAGAACACTAGCTGACGTTAAGCTTTTCTGATGAAATTGACTAATATGCCAAGTTATCCATTATTTTATTCCACAACCATCTATAGCAGCACCTCCTATCAAGCTAAATCGGTTCCTAATTAAACAAATGCAACCAAAAACACTCAGTTACCAGGTAATTGTTACAACAAACTTAACTGAAACTTAATTGTTGTTTTGTAAATAAAAAGTGATGAAAACTAAATCACAAAACTGAGACCTACCCCCAAAGTAATAGATGAAAATGGGCTTTCGCTCAAAAAAAAACATGCCATTAACACTATTATCCTATTCGAGACAAATCGTGCTCAATAAAAAAAAGAAAGTATTCGATAACGAGCGAATGAAAATCAACGGTTAATGTACTGATCTCCCCTGCAGACTTTAGTGCCTCTCTCCGTCCCTTATTCGCATATTGGATCATATGGAGATAATAATGAAAATTTTCACTTCAAAAAAACTGGCATATTTAGTTGCCTTAGCGCTAACCGGAGCCCTTGTTGGTTGCGGTAGCGATGGTGACGATGGCGCCCCAGGTGCTCCTGGAATACCAGGTACCCCCGGAATTCCAGGCACTCCCGGAGTTCCAGGCACACCGCCACCAGTTACTAACTCAACGATGACTAACGTCAAAGTGATTAACTACAGCTTTGAAGAAGGCAGTATTAGTTACGAGTTTGAAGTTACAGATGAAAACAACAATCCAATCAAAGGATTGCTGAACGCTCAGGCTAAAGTTGCAGCATTAACAGATAAAGGCTTTATTACTAACCGTACCGAAGCAGATAAAAACGGTATTGTTGATAACGTTTACATTGGCGGTGAAGGAACTCAAGCAACAACTGGCGCTGAATTAACAGCGTTAGCCGATGGGCATTATCAATTTAAAGTCCCCATGAAAGGCGTAAATCCAAGCACCGAAGGTATCGTTTGGTTACGTGTCGGTGGTAACGATGGTATTGCCACATCTAAACCATTAGTCGTTAACAAACCTGAAGGCACCCATTCAACGACAACAGACAGTTGTTACTCATGTCACGTCGATTACGCTACCAGCCCGCGTCGTCATGCAAGCTACGTTGCAACAGGTATGGACAGTGAAGTCACCTTCGTAGAGGGTTGTTTAGTGTGTCACGGCTCAGTCAGCCGCGCTGCAGTGAACGCTGAAGGCTTCTCTACTGGTAGTTATGCGACCAACACCCTGTCTAAAATTGGTCATATCAATCACCAAGATTTTACTAAAGACTTCTCAGTACAAAACTGTACATCGTGCCACGTTGAAGCGCCTAAAAACATCAACGTAGCAGGACCTGGTTGTATTGATTGCCATGATAGTGGCGGCGTACCAGGGGCAATTATCCCAAGTAATGGTGCGGATCTACGCATTATGCACGAAAGCAAAGCCGGTATAACCGAACGCAAAGCCATTCGCGCTAAGTACAAATTTGAATTATCTACACCGGTAAAAGTAGCTGATATTTCAGTTAAAACTGACCACTTTATCGATGGCACTGCAGCAGCGAAAACCGAACCAGGTTGGTGTACTACGCTGACGGTCAAAGATGTTGATGGTAATATTTTCAGCATCAAAGACAACTTCAACTACACCACAGTATTTAATCCCGCTAAACCCATTGTTTATGCGGGTGCCTATTTGCACGCCTATGACAATGGTAGCTTAGTCGGTCGTCCTGGCGAACGTGCTAAGTACTACTATGGTTACAACACAGACGGCACTAAAAATATCTGTCATTTGTTGACTGATATCAGCGCAGTGAATGCTAACTATGCTTATTCAGCCCGCGTCACATTTAGTACCGCAGGTTGGATGGAATATGATGGCAATCAACGTTATCAAAGCAATGGTAGCCTAAGAGCTAACGGATATGACGGCTCCATGGGCGTATCCTTTACTGCCTACTCAGATGTTGTTAACCCAACAACAGAACTCAAAGTGTCAGGCTTTGAACGCCGTGAAATAGTTAGCGCGACCAGCTGTACAACGTGCCATAACGATGCCACTGCGTTCCACAAGAATGGTGCCTTTGATGACGGCGGTAATAGCTGTATTGCTTGCCATGATAACGGCATGGCGCGTACTTCAGCAGCTTTAGGTGCAGGTTTTGGCCCTATGGTCCACAGCTGGCACTGGGGCAACGGTGCTAACGTGGGTGAAATGAAAGCGGATGGAACCCAAGCAAAAACTGCTAATGGTGCAGGAGCCATCAACCCGGTGACCAGTTGTGTTGCTTGCCATGCTAAAGCAATTGATTTAGATAACATTCCAAATCAATACATTTTAGAACCCGGCAATAAAATGACCAGCCCAGTCACCGCTAACTGTTATGCCTGCCACACAAGCGATTCAGCTAAGGCACATATGGCAAGCAATGGTGGTGAAATCAGCGTACCAAGTGTGGCTGATTGGTTTAAACAACCCACCTCTGAATCTTGTGCTGTATGCCATGACACAGGTAAAAGCTCTGGTATTGATAAATACCACAACTTCACTCGTTAATTCATCATCACCTGATTTAGATGCGAGCAAGTAGTTAGTAAAAAGTGATATCAATTTTCCCTGCAAGGAAATAGCCAAAGGAGTCTCACTAATATGAGGCTCCTTTTTTTATTCAAATACCGCTCGCTGCAATCATTTAAAGTTCAATTAATTGATTAACCTTAACGTCAATGAAGAAGAATGCGCTATCTATAGTCATAGTATTGGCTCCATCTTTGAATTTAAACGCATGTTAGTGGACAACTAATTGCCCAATTTTGCTCGCGTTCATAGCAAAACCCAGTATTAAATCAGCCAGCATAATGCTGGCTGATTTATAGATAGTAAGAGATTGCAATTATCGTTTTAGATAATCGCCTCTTTAGATTTTATTTTAAGCACAATAATACTGAGCACAAATACCACACTACAAGCCACTAATCCTGCGACCACTGACTCGGTAAAACCAAGCACCACATAACCCGCCAAGCTAATAAATGCCGCGATAAGGGCATAGGGTAGCTGAGTGACCACATGGTCGATATGGTGGCAACTGGCCCCTGTTGACGACAAAATAGTGGTATCTGAAATGGGCGAGCAATGATCGCCAAATACCGCGCCAGCCAGCACAGAGGCAAGCATAGGTAACATCATGCTAGTGTGACTTCCCATCGCCATATCAGCCGCAATCGGCAACATGATACCAAACGTGCCCCAGCTAGTTCCGGTAGAAAACGCAGTAATACCCGCTAACACAAACATTAACGCAGGCAAAAAAGCGAACGGAATATTACCTGTCGCTAAGCTCGCCATAAACTTACCGGTTTCGAGTTGACCAATTACACCTGCAATCGTCCAAGCAAACAACAGGATATAAATCGCTGGCAGCATAGAGCGAGCGCCCTGCACAACACCTTTGACTATCATCGACTTTTCAACGCCCTGTATTAAATTCAACAGTAACGAAATGGCTAAGCCAATTAACGCACCAAAGAACAGTGATGAACTAACATCGGTTTTCTCAAAAGCGGAAATGATATTAAACTCAATCCCTTCAGTGGCTAGTACTTGAGCCCCGCTGCTAACCATAAAATATAAGGTGGCAAACACTAACGCGATAATAGGCAGAAATAATCCTAAGATCTTACCGGTTTCCGCTTCGGGTAAATCGGCGTTCGCCCCTGGCGGTAACCCTTTTGACTCATCGTATAAACTACCCCGTTGGGCATTAAGCTCATGCTCGCGCATTGGCCCAACATCTAATCCCATAAACACCACAAAAAGTAATAATAATAAGGAGAAGATGGCATAAAAATTCATGGGGATCATTTGAATAAAAATACTCAAATGGCCTGTATCGGCAAAACCATGGGCGGTTAATATTCCGCCGATGAGGGCAATAATATACGCGCCCCAACTTGAAACCGGAGAAATAACGCACACAGGCGCCGCAGTAGAATCGAGTAAATAAGCTAACTTAGCGCGGGAAATATAATAACGGTCAGTCACAGGTCTTGCGACAGAACCAACGACTAAGCTATTGAAATAATCATCAATAAACACTACGCAACCTAGAAACATGGTTAATAGTTTAGCGTCACGCTTATTACGAATATGTAAACGAGCCCAATCGGCAAAAGCCCGAGCGCTGCCACTTACCGTAATTAACGCGGTGATCATTCCCAGTACAATTAAGAAGCCAAGAATATATAAATTCCACGAATTAAGGCCTTCACTCGTCCAAAAAAGTCCTTTAACGCCATTAAATACAAATTCACCTGTGGCTAAGGGTGAAAATTGATTGAGCAATAAAGCGCCAATCAAGATACCTAGCCCCAAAGAAAGTAGTACACGGCGAGTAAAAATTGCCAACACAATCGCCACCGCAGGCGGCAACAAGGAAAGTGCCGAATCGGCATAATTCATAACAGTCATTGATTATTATCTTCGTTAAATACGAATGGAGGGCGACTGAACTGGTGGGGGAAGGCAATAGATACCCAAGGTCACCTGTCCTATCAGTAGCGCTCCATAGTAACTATTTCCATTATCCATATTGGAAAATACTATGGCAGTGCTGCACCTATTAGGCGCAGTCCCAGCCGTTGATTGTGATAAATCGAACAGCTTCGGCACCAAATCCTTTCATAATCGATCAACGGAATCACCCTACTGATTACTACTGATATTTGGCGCACCTCTACTTCTAAGAACGCTCGTACTCGAGCGCGTGGCACATAAAAACATAAGCGGCTGAGCTGATGCTAGTGCAAAGCCGCTTAGCGTGATCTAGATCACAAATAAAATCAACCGAGGCTAGAGATAAGCTCAGGCACAGCCTCAAATAGGTCAGCAACTAACCCATAGTCGGCCACTTGGAAAATTGGCGCTTCGGGATCTTTGTTGATAGCAACGATAACTTTGGCGTCTTTCATGCCCGCTAAATGCTGAATTGCCCCTGAGATACCAACAGCAATATACAAGTTAGGTGCGACAATTTTACCTGTTTGACCGACTTGTAAATCGTTTGACACAAAGCCTGCATCAACAGCAGCACGCGATGCACCCACTGCTGCGCCAAGTTTGTCAGCTAGCTGCTCTAGCATGCCAAAGTTTTCACCACTGCCCATACCTCGACCACCAGAGACAATAATGCCCGCATTACCGAGTTCTGGTCGTTCAGAAACCGTCAGTGATTGCGATACAAACTGTGTTTTCGCTTCAAACTCTTTATCGAGTGTCGTCACAGCTGCGTTGTTGCCTTCTGATGCTGCATCAAAGGCACTGGCGCGCACTGTCATCACTTTGATGGCATCAAGGCTTTGCAGTGTTTCTAAGGCGTTACCCGCATAGATTGGACGCACAAAGGTGTCAGCACTTACTACCGCTATCACTTCAGAGATTTGCGCTACATCGAGCAATGCCGCCACGCGTGGCAGTGTATCTTTACCTAGACTCGAAGCCGAGGCCAAAATGTGGCCATAACTTGGTGCTAAGTCCACCAGCAACTTAGCAAAGTTTTCAGCTAAGTGCGCTTGATACACGCTGGCATCGGCCACGAGTACTTGGCTAACACCTTGCAGTGCTTGCGCCGCTTTGACAACTGCATCACATTGGTGACCAGCAACTAAAACATGCACTTCATCACCGATAGCGCGAGCAGCGGTAACTATTTTCGCAGTATCCAGTTTCAGCGCGCTATTATCATGTTCAGCTAATACTAAAATGGCCATTTAGATCACCTTCGCTTCATTTTTTAACTTTTCAACTAGCTCTGTTACCGACGCTACCATGATGCCTGCTTTACGTTCTGCTGGCGGAGTGACCTTAACAATCGTTTGGTGACTCTTTAACGTCACCCCTAAATCCGCCACTATGAATACATCTAATGGCTTACGCTTCGCTTTCATGATGTTGGGCAGTGAGGCGTAGCGCGGTTCGTTCAAACGTAAATCAGCCGTGACGACCGCCGGTAAAGGTAATTGTAGCGTTTGCATACCACCGTCAATCTCACGGGTAACTTGTAATCCATTCGCTTCTAATTTGATTTCTGAAGCAAAAGTCGCCTGCGGCATATCCATCAATGCAGCAAACATTTGGCCGGTTTGATTATTGTCACCGTCAATTGACTGCTTACCAAAAATCACCAGTTCAGCCTGCTCTTTGTCTTGTACTGCTTTAAGCAATTTAGCGATAGATAATGGCACTAGACTTTCGTCAGTCTCAATATGAATAGCACGATCAGCACCTAATGCTAGCGCGGTACGCAGCTGTTCTTGCACCGCTTTACCGCCAATACTCACTACCACCACTTCTGTAGCGCTACCCGCTTCTTTTAAACGAACCGCTTCTTCAACTGCGATTTCACAAAAAGGGTTTAACGCCATTTTTAGGTTTGCGGTATCAACACTGGTATTGTCAGCTTTAACCCTGACCTTTACATTGGCATCAACAACGCGTTTAACGGGCACCAATACTTTCATAGGGTTTCCTTTCTACACTTTCATGTACATGGACACACATTGGTTAATACCAATGCAAGATACCGCAACTTTACGTCCTGTTAACGTTAACGTCAACCAAAGTAAAACGCTTGTTTGCATTTTTAATAAGCTTGATCGACCTTTTTTTAACACACTTAATTAGCTCAATGTTAAAAGTTCAAAAATAAATAATATTTAATTTTGATTAAATGCGTAATTTTATTTGATTCGAGGTATATTAGTTTCTATCATTCAGGGGTTGTTCACCATTATCCTGTATTAAAAATTGAGTAGGACTAAAATAGATATGAACGAATTTTTAGAAATATTAACGCATGGTCGTCGTTTTAAAGCGGCAGTAAAAGAACTTAGCGTTGAAGAACTACGTGATTTAGCCGAAAAATTGAATAAGATTTTAGTAGAACGCGAGTCTATGGCCGAGGAAGAAGAACAAGCCATGGCAGCTCGTAATGCTAAAATTGAAGAAATCCGTCAGCAAATGGAAGCCGTTGGTTTATCTATTGATGACTTAGGTGGCACCGCTGTTAAAGCAACAGCAAAGAAACGCGCTCCTCGCCCAGCGAAATACCAAATTGAAGTTGATGGTGAAATGGTTCAGTGGACTGGTCAAGGCCGTATGCCAACTGTATTTAAGAACGAGATCAACAAAGGTCGTTCTATGGAAGATTTCTTAATCTAATCGGGTAATAGATGAGTCCAACATCTCACCCTATTTTGCATAAAGCTCGCATTCTTGCGGGCTTTTTTATATCCCCTTTATTTTAATCTAAAGCTACAACCCGCAATTCCATACTTAAATTACGTTACAATTCAATCTTAGTATTTACATCTGCTTTAAGTTAATCTTTATTCACTCTTACTAAATTGAATAAAATAATGCAGATAAACAATAAGATAATTATAAGCTGCAGCATAATAGCTAGCTTAATATCACTGACAGTATTTGCTGAAAACAATACTGGAACAACACCCAATAAACTAACTGCACTTACCCATGCCGAATTAATTATCGCCCCCGGCAAGCACTTAAGTAATGCAACTTTATTAGTTGAAAACAATCGAATTAAAGCCATTATCGAACACGGTAACATTCCCGCAGGGGCATTTGAAATCGACTTAAGTGGTTATACTATTTACCCGGGGTTTATCGATCCATTTACCGATTATGGTATTGAATTCAAATATCCTAAACTTGGGCTTACGCGCCCAGTCTATGATATTAAACGTATTGGAGGTAACGCTGACAACGGCGCTATTCATTCTGAAAAAGAATGGTTTAATTACGTATACCCCGATAAAGAACGCGCTAAAGAGTGGATTAATAATGGTTTTACTAGCGTGCAAAGTAGCAAGCTCGACGGTATCTTCCGCGGTACAGGTGTTAGTCTTTCACTCGCGGATAAAACGGCCAACGAAATTATTTACCGCGCCCGTAGCCAACCTTTTATGGCATTTGATAAAGGCACATCTGAGCAAGATTATCCAGAATCATTAATGGGCAGTATTGCCCTTATTAGACAAACTTTTGCCGATGCCAATTGGTATAACGAAAATAAAAACAAACCCACTAATAGCGCAATAAACAATCAAATAGAATTTAATATTGCCTTTGAGCGCTTAGATAATTTAGCTGATAAACAAATTATCTTTGAAACCCAAAATCTCAACGACCAATTGCGTGCAGCCCATTTACTCAAAGCACATAAATTACCTGCCAATCTCTTAGGTAATGGTCAAGAATACTCGCGTATCAATGAGTTAAAGGCGCTGAACTACCCGCTAATCTTGCCATTGAACTATCCACAGGCGCCCGATGTTGGTACGGATGACGCTGAGCGCGAAGTGTCACTGGCAGAGCTAAGGCAATGGGAACGTGCACCAACTAACCCAGCAACAGTTGCCAAAGCAGGTATTCCGTTTGCATTGACACAATTTGGTATTAAGACTGAAGATTTTTGGCCGCGTCTGCGCCAAGCAATTAATCAAGGCCTAAGTGAAGATCAAGCTTTAGCCGCACTCACGACCCAAGCCGCGAAGATGGCAGGTACTGATAATTTTACCGGCAAACTCGAGCCTGGTTATATGGCTGACTTTGTTATCACTAAAGGCAATATCTTTAAAGATGGGCAGATTTATAGCGTCTGGTTACAGGGGCAAGCGCAAACAGTTCGTTCACTCGCGCAGGCTAAATTACTCGGCGACTATCAATTAAACCTTGATAACCTTACGCTAGATTTATCGCTACAAGATGTCAGTAAAAATGATAAGCCAAAAATCGAAGGCAACTTAAGCAGTGGCGATAACAGTATTACTCTTAATCAACCTCA
The DNA here is from genome assembly GCF_900156405.1 of Shewanella morhuae. GTDB lineage: Bacteria > Pseudomonadota > Gammaproteobacteria > Enterobacterales > Shewanellaceae > Shewanella > Shewanella morhuae. Next base: position 18,745 of record NZ_FTNN01000009.1, on the reverse strand, counting down.
GTTAGATGACGATGGCAAATTGAGCTTTACCGTAGATTTAAGCGCTGCGGGTATCAATGGCATGAGTCGTTTTACGTTATGGATGACAAAAGACGGCATACAGGGGCGGATGACTGATGCTAAGAGTCACACCACTAATGTTACAGGCATTGCGATAGCACACACTGTAGCGCTTAACAGTATTGATAATGAAAGTAAAAAAACTTTAAAGAATGAGGCCAGCGTAAACTTAGTGAGCCATCTCACCTTCCCTAACGTCGCTTACGGCCTGAGTGAAGTGCCTAAGGTTGAAAAACTGCATATCAAAAATGCCACCCTGTGGACATCAGATAAGCAAGGCATTGTCGAACATGCTGATCTCTTGATGGCTAATGGCCGTATCGAAAAAATTGGTCAGCAATTAAGTACACCATCTGGTTACCAAGTACTCGATGCAACGGGTAAACATCTTACTGCGGGCATAATAGATGAACACTCACATATCGCCATAAATGGCGGCACCAACGAAGGCACTGATGCGGTTACCTCTGAGGTGCGCATTGGTGATGTGATTAATCCCGATGATATTTCACTCTATCGCGCCTTAGCGGGCGGCGTCACTAGCGCACAATTGCTCCACGGCAGTGCCAACCCGATTGGTGGCCAAGCCCAGTTAATCAAAATGAAATGGGGCGAGTCAGCCGAGCAACTTAAGTTTGCTAACGCACCCGCCAGTATTAAATTTGCCTTAGGTGAAAACGTTAAGCAGAGCAACTGGGGGGAGAAATTTGTACAGCGCTTCCCGCAAACACGTATGGGCGTTAAAGCATTTTTCGAGGAAACCTTCGATGCCGCACTTGCCTATGAGGACGCATTAAAAAACTATGATGATTTGCGCGCCAGCGATAAAAAGAAAACTATCGCGCCACGCCCAAGTTATCGTTTACAAGCGGTGGCCGAGGTTTTAAATCAGCAACGTGATGTACATATCCACTCCTATGTGCAGTCAGAAATCCTGATGTTTATCCGTCTAGCCGAGGCCTATCACTTTAAGGTACAAACCTTTACCCATGTACTTGAAGGTTACAAAGTAGCGAGTGAACTGGCATCCCATGGCGCAGGAGCCTCGACCTTTGCTGACTGGTGGGCCTATAAATTTGAGGTGTATGATGCGATTCCGCAAAACGCATGCCTTATGCAAAACAAAGGCGTGACCACCAGCATAAACTCAGACGACTATGAAATGCAGCGCAGACTCAACCAAGAGGCGGCTAAGTCGATGATGTATTGCAATATGTCGAAGGAAGATGCTTGGAACATGGTCACCATCAATCCGGCTAAGCAATTAAGAGTAGATGAGTTTGTGGGTTCACTTACTACAGGGAAAGTGGCCGATATTGTGCTGTGGAACGCCGAGCCGCTATCCATTTATGCCAAAGTGACGCAGGCCTGGGTTGAAGGCAAACGCTATTTTGACCGCGACCAAGACCTGCTCGCCCAGCAAGTTATAGTCAATGAGCGCGCAGCCCTTATTCAAAAAATTCTAAACAGTGATGAGCAAGCCAAAGCGGGTGAAAAAGTCACGCCACTTAACGAGCCTCAGTGGCACTGTGATACCCACTATCAGGCATGGGGCCAAGCTCATCAGGGAGCCAAATAATGCAACATTCATCTAAACTCGTTTTTTTTGCGGCGTTACTAGGCGCAATTTGCACCACGCTATCCCCTGCTATAGCCAACGATATCGTGCCTACGCCTAAACAAAGCCGCAGCATACTGATTAAAAATGCCACTGTGCACACCGTTAGCCAAGGCGTACTCAACAACACCGACGTCTTGATTGAAAATGGCAAGATCACAGCTGTTGGATCTCAACTCACCAGCCAAACCAGCAGTAAAGCTGTAACTGACACCAGTGAAACACACATCATTGATGCCAGCGGTAAACACTTATATCCAGGCTTAATTGCCCTTGATACCAGTTTAGGTTTAGTCGAAATTGAAATGAGCCGCCCAACGGTTGATAACGCCGAAGTGGGTTATATGAATCCACAAGTCAGCACCGCCACAGCTTATAACCCAGATTCTGAGCTGATCCCGACCATACGCTTCAACGGTATTACCCATGCACAAATCGTCCCCAATGGCGATGGTTTAGCGGGACAATCGGTGCTGGTCAATCTTGATGCGTGGACAATTGAAGATGCGTTAACGCCCACTGCGGGTCAGTTCCATGTCTATTGGCCACACATTAAATACATGCCAGAAGATGAAAAGAAAAAAGCTAAAGCGCTAGAGAAAAATCAGCAGGCGATTAATGATCTCAATATCGCTTTTGAAGATGGCTATCGCTATTTTTTAAGTGATAAAGCCAAAAGCAAAGACAAAAATAAACATGAAACGCCACAGTCTGCAACCAACAACCTACGCTGTCAGGCTATGTTACCGCTATACCAAGGCAAAGCGACATTGTTTGCCCATGCTGATAGCGTTGGCCAAATTGAGCAAGTGATCGCCTTGACGAAAAAGTACCAATTCAAACTGGTGATTGTTGGCGGATATGATGCGTGGCGTTTAGCCTCAAGCCTTAAAGATGTTAATGCTGGGGTTATTTATCCACATACCTTGAGTCTGCCAAGGCGTAAAGACGAGCCGGTGGATTTACCCTTTAAAATCCCATCTTTACTCGCTAATGCCGGCATACCCTTCGCTCTTGGGTTTTCATCGGATTGGAATAGCCGTAACTTGCCCTATGCCGCAGGCTACAGTGCTGCCTATGGTTTAACACCTGAACAGGCACTGAAATCCATCACCTTAGATGCCGCAAAACTATTAGGTATCGAGGATTTAGGGGCGATTGCCGTAGGGTATCAAGGCAGTGTTGTGCTGTCCGAAGGTGACATTCTCGACCCTATGACCAATAAAATCGACGCTATCTGGATTGAAGGGCGACAGATAGATCTGAATAATCGCCATCAGCAGCTTTATCAAAAGTACCTTAAGCGGTAGAATTTACTCAGATAATAATATCGCATCGGCGCAGCCTACCAAGGTTGCGCAGTTTTCCCCTTAACCTCAGGTCAAACCATGAAAATTATCCTCTCAAGTGCATTAGTGCTCCTGCTCAATGCCTGTGCAAGCGACTACAGTTTTAACAGTAATTTGGATGGTGAGGCGATCAATGACTATTTTAAGGCATCCGATGTCACCCTTTATGAAGGCGATACCTTGCCAAAAGGTCATTACGAATTAAAAGGTTTGGTACAAGGGGAATCCTGTCAGGCCGATCTCAACGGTGCACCCGCGTCATTAGCCGATGCAAGAACCGAAGCCCGCCGTAACGCCGCAGATAAAGGCGCTAATGGTATTGTTATCAAGCAATGTGTGATATTTGAAGAGGCTGCCCAGGGCTGTATTAGCCGCGCCTTATGCGTTGGCCAAGCAATCAAAACAGCTACTGCAGAGTAAATCCTACGCAGAGCAAGCGAACTGCTCGCGTTTCGATGCTCTGAGATTGTCCTACCAACCGCTTAATGGCTAACGCCTCTTATTGACGCTGCATAATTAGCGCTCAAAGATGGGCCTTAATGATGATGAGTTTAGAATGATGAACTTAGGCGGTTGTTATACATACCCTTTTAGGTAATTTTTGCATGACATTTACCAACCAAATTGTTGCAGTAGCGACATGCCGCACGCCCTACAAACAAAAATTTGGCATACCAAGACAACCCGGGCTCGTTGAGGCTCGCGGCTATGTTGAACTTGAACCCCATGTGAATCATATCGATGCGGTACGTGGCATAGAGCAGTATTCCCATCTCTGGCTGCTATTTTGCTTCCATGAGAATCTTGCCCAAGGTTGGAAAACTACAGTCAGACCACCGCGATTAGGTGGTAATGAAAAACTCGGCGTATTCGCCACTCGCTCCACTTTTCGCCCCAATGGTATAGGTCAATCAGTGGTGAAACTGCACGGCGTGGTGCAGCGCAAAGGCAAAGTATGCCTCGAGATTTCCGGTATGGATCTGCTCGATGGCACGCCGATTATCGATATAAAGCCTTACATTCCATTTTCGGATTCAATTATTGATGCTATCGGCGGCATTGCTCAAGACGCCCCTAAACTGATTAGCGTGGTGTATTCCGACAATGCCAAGACGCAGATAGAGCATTACGCCCAGCAAGAAAGCTATACCGATTTAGCCGTGCTTATCCGCGGTGTGCTAGGGCAAGATCCGCGCCCCGCCTACAAAAAAGCCAAAGACGACCCTAAATTATATCAAGTCGCGCTCTATGATTTAGACATTTTTTGGCAAATGGCTGTCGATGATAATGGTCAAGAATACATCTTGGTATTAGCACTCAAACCGGGGAAATGTGGCTAAATGTCAGCGCCCATATCAACAATAGAGCACGATTATCAAAGCCAACACAAGAAGCGCCTATCTTGGATGCCATGGCTGTATTTTTCTTTAAAAGAAAAACATTTAGTCTGGGCAAAGCCTTGGCAAGATCACATTCAAGCAAAACTTTGCGCCCTCGAAACGGTCAGCATCGGTGAGCACTGTTTTATCGCCCCCGAAGCACAGTTATTTGCTGAACCCAATCGTGATATCCGCATGGGTAATCGTTGCATGATCGCCGCCGAGTGTTTTTTACACGGGCCAATCACGCTAGGCGATGAAGTGGCGATTAATCATGGATGCTCCTTTGATGGCGGCAGAGTCGGTATCCAGATAGGTAGTCAAACCCGCATCGCCAATAATGTCACCCTTTACGCCTTTAACCATGGTATGTCGCCAGAGACGCCCATTTATCAACAGCCTGCGAACTCCAAAGGCATTGTTATAGGTAAAGATGTGTGGATTGGCGCTCAGGCCGGTATCGTCGATGGTGTGACGATTGGCGATCACGCTGTGGTTGGTATGGGTAGCATAGTCACTAAAGATGTGCCCGACTGGGCGATAGTAGCAGGCAACCCCGCCAAAGTGATTGGCGATAGGCGTGATAAAAGCTAAAGCGGCCAGTGCACCTCACCAGTTAAATTGCTCTCCTTTAGCTCAGTAATCCTCTCAAAAATGCTATTTGTCTCCCAGCTAGTTGAATTTAACCTAAATCCATAGGTGACATCATCAAAGCAGGTGATAAAATGGCGACCATTCAACTCAAATTTGGACATCGGTAATGCGCGTCAGCAAGTACCTGCTATCAACACAAAAAGAAACTCCTGCCAACGCAGAAGTCATTAGTCATCAATTAATGTTACGTGCGGGCATGATCCGTCGTAATGCCTCGGGCCTTTATAGCTACCTTCCCACGGGTTTACGCGTACTGCGTAAAGTCGAAGCGATTGTTCGTGAAGAAATGAACAAAGCCGGTGCAATTGAAATTCTAATGCCTATGGTGCAACCAGCAGACTTGTGGGTTGAAACAGGTCGCTGGGAAAAGTTTGGCCCTGAACTGCTACGCTTTAAAGATCGTCACAATCGCGACTTCGTACTGGGCCCAACCCACGAAGAAGTGATTACCGATCTTATTCGTAAAGAAGTCAGCTCATACAAACAATTACCGCTGAACCTTTACCAAATCCAAACTAAATTCCGTGACGAAGTACGTCCACGTTTTGGCATGATGCGCTCACGCGAATTTTTAATGAAAGACGCCTACTCTTTTCACCTTGACGTCGATACCATGAATGAAACCTATGAGGCCATGTACACAGCCTATAGCAATATTCTATCGCGCATGGGTTTAGCCTTCCGTCCTGTATTAGCTGACACTGGCTCTATTGGTGGCAGCATGTCACACGAGTTCCACGTTCTAGCGCAAAGCGGTGAAGATTTAATTGCTTACTCAACGGGCAGCGATTACGCGGCTAACATTGAGAAAGCGCAGTCACCCATGCCAACTGAGCCTCGCGGCGCTGCCACTGAAGAGTTGCGTTTAATCGATATGCCAAATGCAAAGACCATTGCTGAATTAGTTGAGCAGTTTAATTTAGATATCACTAAAACAGTCAAAACCTTGATTGTAGTGGGCGCGACAGAAGCAACGCCGTTAGTAGCACTAATTGTTCGTGGTGATCATGAACTCAACGAAGTCAAAGCCGACAAATTAGACTTAGTCGCCTCACCATTAGAAATGGCATCAGAAGCCTTAATTCGTGATGCCATTGGCGCAGGTCCTGGCTCACTTGGCCCTATCGGTCTTAACATCCCTATCGTTATTGATCATAGCGTTAGCGTAATGAACGATTTTGCCGCTGGTGCCAACATCGATGATAAACATTACTTGGGTATCAACTGGGAACGTGACCTACCGACTGCACAAGTTGCCGATATCCGTAACGTAGTCGAAGGCGAGCCAACACCTGATGGTTTAGGTACTTATGCTATGGCGCGCGGTATTGAAGTAGGACATATTTTCCAACTAGGTACTAGCTACTCAAAATCAATGAACGCAACAGTACTTGACGAAAACGGCAAGTCACAGGTGTTATTGATGGGTTGTTACGGTGTTGGCGTGAGCCGTATTGTGGCGGCAGCCATCGAGCAAAACTTCGATGACCGTGGTATCATTTGGCCAGAAGCGATTGCGCCATTTAGCGTGGGCATTCTACCAATGAACATGCACAAGTCGCACCGCGTAACCGATATCGCCGAGCAGTTATACAAAGACTTAAACGAAGCAGGTATCGACGTATTGCTGGACGATCGTAAAGAACGCCCAGGCGTGATGTTCGCCGATATGGAACTAATTGGTATCCCACATACTGTGGTGATTGGCGATCGCAACATCGATGCGGGCGTTTTTGAATACAAAAACCGCCGCACCGGTGAAAAACAAGATATCCCCTTTGATCAACTGCTTGATTTCCTGAAAAATGCCGTTAAAGGCTAAGCCTAAACGCTAGGTTTGATTTAGCGCAATATCGACATACAAACGCACTTGGGCTCAGCTTAAGTGCGTTTTTTATTAATTGCTGACAATTGAGATTTACAGGTGCTTGAAGTTATCTGGATATCACACATCAATAAATCATTTTAATAAAAAATACACTAATCTAAGTTCCTGACTTGCTTTTTATAGCGCAGCATTGCTTTAATCAGATGATTAACATACTACATTGAGTCTGAATATTGCCAACATCAACCGCATTAGTATTAGGTGGCGGCGGCGCCAGAGCCGCCTATCAAGTCGGCGTGCTAAAAGCACTGGTTCAGCTTTACCCACGCAATCACGGCATTCCGTTTAAAATTATTTGTGGCACATCGGCGGGCGCAATCAATGGTACGTCCATTGCCACCCATGCCTCTTGCTTTCATCTTGGTGTTAAAAAGCTCGAATGGGTATGGCGTCATTTTGAAACCCAGAAAGTCTACCACGCATCAGTAATTGGCGTGTTGAGTCATCTGGCAAAAATGGCAATCAAAGGCATGCAAGATGATAAGGTTAATACCGATGCTGGCAGCTTGCTCGATAACGAACCGCTCAGAAAATTACTCAATAAGTTAATCGATTTTAAACGCATTGATCGTAATATTCGCAGTGGTGCACTTAACGCTCTAAGCGTCGATGCCTCTTGTTATAATAATTCTCGCTCGGTAACCTTTTTCCAAGCCACACGCGATCTTGAAAACTGGACTCGTGCAAGGCGCAGCGGCGAACGCATGATGCTCAACACGGAGCATTTACTCGCCAGCTCAGCAATACCAATGGTTTTCCCCTCCATTAAACTCAACCAAGCTTATTATGGCGATGGTTCAGTCCATCAACTCGCGCCGCTTTCAAGCCCTATTCACTTGGGGGCTAACAAACTTTTTGTGATTAACTTAGACAATCCACATAAATATGCTGTGATGAAAGCTGAATATCATCCTAAAACAGCTACCATTGCAGGCCATCTGCTGGATACTATTTTTTCTGACACCTTGAACAGCGATCTTGAGCGACTCGAAAGAATTAATAACACCTTAACTCAGATCCCAGAAGCAGGCCGTGCTAAACTAGCCCTGCATCCGATTAAAACATTAGTGATAAAGCCCAGTGAAGACCTCAGTAAAATCGCTGCCCGTTTCTACGATGACATGCCATGGGCAGTAAAAACCTTACTCAGATTTATTGGTATAGATAGGCAATCGGATTCGAGTATTGTGTCCTATTTATTATTTGAAAAAAACTATACCAGCGCGCTTATAGACTTAGGCTATAAAGATGCCATGGCGCAAATGGATTCAATTAAAGCATTTTTTGACTTAGAAAATACCCGATAGAAATAAAGCATACCGTTTGAATTTTAACGCTAATAATTCCAACTTTAGTATGAGCCAGCTAATCGATTTAATATTGATAAATTTTTTTACATCACTTATTATGTTTTACTAGATTATCTGAGCATTACGTAATTTTTTCAAAAAGGGAATCACCATGAAAAAAACTTCACTAGCACTTATCGTTGCAATGACTGCATTTGGTTCAATGACTGCAACTGCAGCTGAAGGTGAAACAGCAGGTACAAATTCTGGCGCAAGCACTGGCGCTATAGCTGCTGGTAGCATTGCTGCTGCAGCAGCGATTGCTGGCGCAGTTGTTGCCTCTAATAGCTCTGATGGCAACCCAATTACCACTACTGGTACTGGTACTGGTACAACTACTGGCTCTGGCAACTAAGTCAGTATTCGTTAGTAAACTATTAAACAGCCGCCTTATTGGCGGTTGTTTTTTTTAAAGTATTTACACAGCTAAACTCATCACTTAAAACTGTCAGTTTCCTTTTAAATTCGATATTTAATCCCATTGAGAATAAGCAACTCGGATGCGTATACATAAAAAATTACTATCAATCCTTACAATCTCGATTGTATTAATGAATACAACAGCTTGTAGCCAAAGATTTAGTGCCCTTAACGACACCTTAATATTGGCATTTATCGGTGACAATGATGCTGTTCTGTCAACACAACAAGTTAATGATATTCCCTATGCCAGTATTTATGCCAAAATTGACGATGTACCTCAGGCTTTCATTGTACTTGCCCTCGCAGAATCTCCATTTACCTTAAATCAGCAACCCACTCCGGCAGTTAAAGAACTTAAATGGCTCTCAGCCGATAAAGCCATGCTAGTCACAGTCAATGGCCGTTTGGTGAATACACACAATCTGTTAACAGGTGATTTAGTCGCTGTAGAAAGTCAGCAACCCGACCCACTACTATTAGGGTTGCATTTAGACACGACGCCAAAAACGTGGACTCGCACCATTGATTGGCAGCCTGGGTATCACTTTGGCTATAAGGTCAGTTCACATTTTGATTTTATTGCTACAGAAACCATTCTTATCAACGAGACTCCGACTCAAGCACTGCATTACCTTGAATCCGTTGTCGTCGATAATCTGAATATTCAGTATCAAAATGAATTTTGGCTCGCGCCAGAGACAGGATATGTGATTAAGAGCCGTCAAAAGATTGCTCCAAATCAGCCTTTTATTGAAATGACCTTACTCAAATCGTTTGCGTCTTAGTGGAGATATGATGAGATTTTATTTATTACTCTCAGTGCTACTTGGCTGTGTTTTTAGTACCATCGCTCAGGCTGATACACAGGTTTTAGTGACAACGTCATCAAACCAAGATGCACCCGTTCGGCTCCATTATCCTGCTGCGGTTCGACTTGAGCAAATAATACAAGACAGCTTACAACAGCTTCCAACGTATAATAGTGACGCTAACGTCGTCCCCATTTATTGGTTAGGTGCAGCGCTGCTCGATGTTCAACATACTGCAGTTTTAGAAGCAAAACGTAAAGAAGCCCTATCTCAGCTTGCACAAATGGGTGAAGCTGCAGATGACAGCCTCTATATCGCCAAACTTGCGCAATTAGCGCAGTTTTTAAGACAAATAAAACTTGGCCAGCGTGTTATGCAGCGATTAGATTTCGATCTCATTCGCATAACTGACTCATACAATCCGCTCATTACAGGTCGCTTCGAACTGGTTTTACCTCCTCGTCCAACCACGATCTCGATTGTTGGTGCCGTCGCTAAAACAGGCAGTGTGGATTGGCAGTTCAATACCAGTAGTCAAGAATATCTAGCGAAAGCCCAACCATTAGAAAACGCAGACGATAGTTTTGTATGGATAATTCAGCCTGATGGTAAAGCACTAAAACAACCGATAGCGTATTGGAATGCTCAAACGCAAAATATTGCGCCTGGTGCCGTACTTTATGTTGGGTTTTCAGACTTAATAGAAGACTACAGCACATTGAACAACAATATTATTGAATTACTAAGGAATCGGGCTCTGTAATGAATCACCCTACCCACTCTAATCTTACCTTGTGTAAGCTTTCAGCCATTGCTCTTGCCCTGTTTCCTTTATTTCATGCCCAAGCCGATGAGTTGAGTTATCCCCCATTATTAGCATCACAGTCGGACTTTGGCGGGGTTGGTTTAATGCAAATGCCAACGGGGCGAATGGCACCCGAGGGTGAATTTAATTTTGCAACTACCTATAACTCTGAGTATCAGCATTTTTCAGCCTCTGTACAGCTCTTCCCTTGGTTTGAAACCACAGTCCGTTATACCCAAGTACAAGATCTACTCTACAGTAATGATCCTAGTTTCAGTGGTAATACCAAATACACAGATAAAGGCATCGATTTTAAAATCCGTTTATTAGAAGAAAGTTATTGGTTACCTGAAACGTCTTTTGGCGTTCGCGATTTTGGCGGCACAGGGTTATTTGATGGCGAATTTATTGCCGCAACGAAACGCTTCGGACCGATAGATTTCACACTAGGCGTCGGTTGGGGCTATATCGGTAATAGCGGTAATTTGACCTCGGATAAAAAAGATCTCAATAACAATTGCGACCGAGACACCTCTTATGGTGGCAAAGGCGGAGAAGTCGATTATCAACGCTGGTTTAAAGGCTGCGCAGCCTTATATGGTGGTATTGAATATCAAACACCGTGGGAGCCACTGCGCGTTAAAGTGGAATACGATGGCAACGATTATCAATCTGACTTCCCCGTAGTACGCGGTGGCATAGATATGCCACAGGACAGTAAGTTTAACTATGGCTTACTTTACCGCGCAACAAGTTGGAGCGATTTCCACCTAAGTTATGAGCGAGGTAATACTTGGACATTAGGCGTTAGTTTACAAACAAATTTCAATGATTTGCGACAAATTAAGCGTGATACTCCTGCAGATAAATATCAGCCACTTGCTGCAGTACCTATGTCCAATAAAATACCTAACAAGCCATCTGACACAAAACAGAGACAAGATGAGCCTGTAATAACCTCAGTCGATAATGTTGAGCTTGCGATAATAACGCCAGCGCAGCCTTTAACGCAGACCGATACACCAGTACTCGCAACTAATGCCATCAACGCACAAATGCTCAATCAAACTGATTGGAAAAAAGTTGCGGCAGATCTAAGTAGAATAGCGGGCTACGATAATCCTAAAATTTATCTTGATACCCATAGCGTCACTATCGTCGCCAATCAGCTTAAGTACATGGATCGTAAAGAGGCCCATCATAGAGCGGCAACGATACTGGCAAATAACACAGACAAGCAGATGATCACCGAGTATCGTCTGATTGAAACCCGTTATAACCAACCGATAACAGAGACACGTATCGACGCCGACAAATTTGCGCAAGTGGCCACTTACGGTTATATCAATGCTGATATGGCGGATAGCTCCGAAGTCAGTATACCAAGATCACCACAGGGCACATTAGTCACTCAAACCGATGTGGACTGGCTAGATAAGCTCAGTTTTGATGTATCACCGACTATGGTGCAATCATTCGGCGGTTCTGAAGGTTTCTATATGTTTAACATAGGCGCGACGGGGAGCTCGGCCTATCGCTTTAATGATAATTTAGAACTTTCAGGCTCGCTTTATCTTAACCTTTTCGATAATTACGATAAGTTTTTATACGATGTACCACCTGATGGTACCGATTTAAAACGAGTCAGAACACTGATTCGCCAATATGTCCAAGATTCGCCGGTTAGAGCGACTAACTTGCAGCTCACTTGGATGGATAACCTGAGCGATAACATTTATTACCAAGCCTATGGCGGCTATTTGGAAATGATGTATGGCGGTATAGGCAGTGAATTCCTCTATCGACCGCTCAATAGTCAATGGGCCTTCGGTCTTGATGTTAATTATGCTAAGCAGCGTGACCCTGACAGCATGTTCGGTTTCTTCGAGGACGAGCACCAATTTGATCCTCTGACAAATCGCCCCTACAGAGTACAAACAGGAGTGGTGACAGGACATGCCACGGCATATTATCAGCCAGTGTGGTTCCCAAATACGTTGCTTAAAGTCAGCGCGGGCCAATACCTTAGCGATGATAAAGGTGTAACTGTCGATTTCTCTAAACAATTTGATAGTGGCGTGATTGTCGGTGCCTTTGCGACTAAAACAAATCTCTCGGCGGAAGAATATGGCGAGGGTAGCTTTACTAAAGGCTTCTATATCTCGATTCCGTTCGATTTAATGACAATTAAACCGACGCAAAGTCGTGGTTTCCTTTCTTGGATGCCATTAACTCGAGATGGTGGCCAAATGCTCGGTCGTAAGTACAACTTGTTTGATGTAACAGATGCTCGCGCACCTTGGTATACCAAACCGATTGCTGATTCTACAAAGTAATTTATAGATCATTAAAATAAAAAAGGGCAAGAGATTTGATTCTCTTGCCCTTTTTTTGCTAAATAACTTGTTGAAATAATAAACTTATCAATACTTAGCAAAATTTTTATACTATGGGTGATTTCACGGCGTGGGGAGCTGAGCGTAAATATTGTGGCGGCGCCTTAACCGTCGCACCCAGTGTCGCTGCTGCATGCCAAGGCCAATGTGGGTTATAAAGCATGGTACGCGCTAATGCGATAGCATCGGCCTGCCCTTGAGTCAAAATAGCTTCGGCTTTATTCACATCGGTTATCAATCCGACGGCAATCACCGGCATATTCACCTCAGCTTTAATCGCTTTGGCAAAAGGCACTTGGAAGTGTTCTGCTACTGGAATTTGTTGCAGTGGGCTCAAACCACCAGTGCTTACATGAATAAAATCACACCCTCGGGCATCTAATTCTTTTGCCAACACGATACTTTGTACTAAGTCCCAGCCACCATCAACCCAATCGGTTGCTGAAATGCGTACGCCCAGCGCCATTTTAGGTGATACCACGGCTTTCACCGCATCAAATACCGTCAACAATAAACGCAATCTATTCTCTAAACTGCCACCATATTCATCTAGGCGTTGGTTTGATAAGGGAGATAGAAATTGATGCAATAAATAACCATGGGCAGCATGTAACTCAATCGCATCAAGCCCTAAGCGCTCTGCTCGTTGCGCTGAACTCACAAATGCCGCAATAAGCTCATCGATTTCATCGGATGTCATCGCACTAGGTAACGCTGTGCCTTCATTAAAAGACTGCGCAGATGGTGCTATTATTTGCCAACCATTAGGTTCATCAGGCGCGATAGTGCCACCGCCCTCCCAAGGCTTTCGAGTTGATGCTTTACGTCCCGCATGGGCAAGTTGTATCGCCATCGGTATAGATGAATATTGACGAACTGACTTAAGGACATTCGCTAGCGCAGTTTCTGTTTTATCATCCCATAATCCCAAATCAGCATAGGAAATTCGGCCATTAGGCAAAACGGCAGTGGCCTCTAAAATAAGCATTCCCGCACCCGATAACGCCATACTACCTAAATGAATTGTATGCCAATCAGTTGCCTGTCCGTTTACAGCCGAATACTGGCACATAGGGGCAATAATAATACGGTTAGCTAACTCAAGCTGACCTAACATTAAAGGCGAAAATAATAAGCTCATCATCATTCCTTTTTATACACATAGTGAGTGATTTTATAGTGGTGTGCAGGCGGCGCTATCTCTCTCCGATAAAATTGGCATGGCACTTAATGGCCAATCAATAGCAAAGTCGCTGCTATTCCAAGCTAAAATACGTTCATCTTCAGGATCATAATACTGAGTACATTGATAGATAACATCGGCATAATCACTGAGCACATAAAAACCGTGAGCAAAGCCTGGTGGAGTCCACATTTGCAAATGGTTCTCTGCCGACAACACGCGCCCCACCCATTGACCATAGGTTGCTGAGCCGATACGTATATCCACGGCAACATCAAAAATGCTCCCAGCACAGACTCGCACCAATTTACCCTGTGGTTTTTGTTGCTGGAAATGTAAACCACGTAAAACATGCTGCTGCGAGCGACTATGGTTTTGCTGCACGAATATAGGCGGCTTAAATCCTTTAGCCGTAAAACAAGCATCAAAATAGGATTGCCTGAACGTCTCCATAAAGAACCCTCGTTCGTCCCCAAATACTTTAGGTTCAAACACCAGCACTTCGGCCAACTCAGTTTCACTACATTTCATCAAACACCTGCTTATCGAGTAAACCGAGCAAATACTCACCATAACCACTTTTGAGTAAAGGCTGAGCTAATTTCACTAATTGCTGCGTATTAATTCGACTTATCAGAAGCTACAGACCATATCATATTCTGATTAAGCGCCTGTCCTAACAATGCCTCGATTTCCAAGTTTTTGTGCATCATTGAACTTAGTGCCGGAATTAGAAAAGAACTTAATGCCATTATCGTAAAATGGATTGTGCGATGTGCTGATCACCACCCCAGCGTCAGCACGGAATGTAGAGGCCAAATATGCAACCGCGGATGTCGGCATAGGGCCAATAAGCGCAACATTCACACCCGCAACAGAAAAACCCGCTTCGATTGCCGACTCAAGCATATAACCACTGCTACGGGTATCTTTACCAATAAGTACTCTTTCGTTCCACTAGACGCCAGCGCAGTACCCGCAGCCCAACCTAGCTTCATCGCAAAATCAGGCGTAATAGAAAACTCACCGACCTTACCTCTAACACCGTCAGTACCAAAATACTTCCTAGACATAAAAAATCCTTTAACGAATGATAAAAAGCAAAATGCCAATTCAAATGAATTGGCATTTAAAACAAACTGCTTATAAAAGCTATTATCTACGAAACCAAGTCAAAAGTTGCCATACGTTCGATAAAGCCCAATTGTAAGCCGCAAAAATAGCTAAAAATGTAACAAACATAATCGATTCAGGAACATGAGCAATCTCAGCTGCTACACCGATAACAGCAAGCAATAAAGAAGCTAATGAAATACGGATCAATGTCTGCTTACGATTGTAGCCAGCACGTTCGAATATATGATGCAAATGATCTCTATCTGGTTTAAAAGGCGACATGCCTTTTTTTACACGTCTATACATAATTGCGGTCATATCCATGAGCGGAATAGCAATTAAATATAACGCGGTGACAGGGCTAAACACACTCGTGTCGGGTTGAGTACCAATTACAAGCATCCAGACGACAGTCAAACCGATTAGCATACTGCCGGCGTCACCCATGAAGATTTTGTCGAAAGAAGGAAACGGCCATTTCAAATTAAAAAGCAAGTACCCAACAATCGCGCCAATAAACAGCAGAGATAACATAAACCAGCTGTTACCAGCCCAATAAAACAAAAAAGCCAACGATGAAAAGGTCACTAAACTCAGCATACCCGCTAAACCATCAATACCATCAACCATGTTAAAAGCATTAATAGCACCAATTACAGCTAAAATAGTAATAACAACACCGACATAGCCTAATTTAAATTCAAAAAAATGTAGAATGTGACCAAATGATGTTAAATACAGTCCTGCACCAAAGATCAATATGGATGCAGTGATCACCTGTGCAGCCATTCTCACCCGAACAGAAAGATCATACTTATCATCGAGTACACCAAGAAAAAGGATTAAAGCTGCGGATATCAAATAAAGGTTAAAAATTTGGCTTTGCTCTATCACAATGCTCGAAACCAATAGCACACTACAATAGATAGAAATGCCACCAATCAAGGGGATAGCACCAACATGTAACTTACGCTCATTCGGTAAATCAACTAAGCCAACCCGTTGAGCAATGGGGTTAAACACTTTGATCGCAACACAAGTTAAGCAAAACACAGTAAAAAGCGGTATGAGGTATTCCATAATCTCTTCCTTAAGCCAAATACATCATTATAAAAATGACTTTAATAACATTTTATTTCAAAAAAATGACACAGGATTATAGCAGTAACAGATGAAACAGATAAGCCATGAAGGAACAGAAAATGTACTGTTCGATTTAAGCCATTAAATAGACTTAGTAAATTTAAAGTCTCTACGCAAAAATGCAGTAATCCGCCATACATTATTCATAACGATAAAATACAAAGTAAAAGTGGCTAAAAAAGCAAAAAACATAATATTTTCATTCACTTTAGTGAGCTCTGACCATATACCAATTGCAGCCATAATGCTCGCTGCAGCGCAAATGAATAACAAAGAACAGTGAGACGACATACCCAAACGTTGACAAATATGGTGCAAATGCTCACGGTCTGGCTTAAAGGGAGATTGCCCTTTACGAATCCGACGGATCATAATGCACACCATATCCATCAGCGGCAGTGCAATAAGCCAAAGTGCGGTAACAGGGCGGATAGCCGTAGCTCGCTCACCTTGGCTGGCAACAATCAATAGCCAAATTACAGTAAAGCCGATGAAAATGCTGCCAGCGTCTCCCATAAACACTTTAAAACGTTTACCAAACGGAAACCCTAAATTCAGCATGATGTAAGGCAGCATTGCAGTCACTAGCAGTGCGCAGAAGACGGCAAAGCTGTGCATCCCATACAAATAAAACAGAAGCCCCAAACCACCAAAGGTGACGGATGCTAAACCACCGAGTAAGCCATCGATGCCATCGACCATATTAAAAGCGTTGATTGCACCAATCACAGCAACCACGGTTAACACATAGCTGGCAACTTCAGGGATACGTATCGCATCGCTACCCATTAAATAGCCCAGGTTATGTAAACTTCGCTCACCAAGCACAATCATCATCAGCGAAATGACAGCCTGAATAACAAGTCGCAACTTAAAACTAATATCATAACGATCGTCAATCACACCGATGACGACAAGAATAAAGGCACAAACCATAAACAATTTTGGTGAAAGCAATAGCTCAGGAATTAAAAGCAATGCTAGCATGATGGTAAAAAAAACCGAGATCCCTCCAACTAAAGGGATCTGGCCTGTATGATGCTTGCGCTCATTAGGCTTATCAACTAAACCAATTTTTTTTGCGATCTTTCGAAAGACAAACAAACAACTAAAAGAGATAAAAAAAACAAATAACACGGCGATATTTTCTGACATAAAAACCATTAAAATCAATCAATCAATCAATCAATCAATCAATCAATCAATCAATCAATCAATCAATCAATCGTAAATGGGACTATTAAACAGATCTAAGCTAAAAATAAAATTTATCAATATAAATCTGCATTAATAGTCGAATAAGTAACAAATTACCATTTTGGAAATACTTTTGCGAATTCTGGTTTAAAAGGCCCCTCTTTAATCTCCACCAACAATGCTCTATCAGACATACATTCAACACTATGAATATCATAAGGATGAAGTTCAATAGACTGAATATCACACCCATCACCGACTAAAATACTTTCTTTCACAGTGCCATCAGCATTATATAACTTTAAATGAATCTCGCCTTGAAGAACCAAAAACATTTCCCATTGGTGAGCTAACACATGGTAATGAGGCTCAACATAACTTCCTTTAATCATTGCAATATATAAACGCTGAACTTTATCATTAAAACTCGTATGTAGATTCAAATTCGTTCTTTTTCTAGGCGATAACTCCGCCTGTTGGAACAAACTCTCTAATTGCATAGATGAAAAAAATCTCACCGTGCGCTCCGTAAAGCACCTAATATATATTGAGCTATCGTTGTTACGGAAAACTCACGTTCAAGTAACAAATAAGATTTCATGCCAAGCTTTCCTCTTAATTCATGAGCATCATAAAGCGCAATAGCGTTATTAAGCAATCCCTCATCATCGCCATTAATAGTAATAAAACCTGCATCATTTTTATTAATCAACTCTAGTAAATCATTACCTGCATTCACACTACCTAAAATAGGCAACGACTGAACCATATAGCCAAGTAGCTTACCAGGGAAATTATGCGCGGTGTGCTGAGATGACAACGAGAAAAGGCCAATGTCAATCTCTGCCAAAATTGCTTTAAACTCATTCTGATTAACAGAAGGTAGATAAGTAAAGTTTTCAAGCTTCCAGTCGTTTGCCATCTTATTGATCAGTTCTACTTCATCCCTCTGCCCTACAAAAAGGAAATGCGCATTTTTATATTCACGCATTCCATTAGCCAAGCGCATAAGGTTAGCCATATCTTGTGCATGACCAATGTTGCCGCCATAAAAGTAAATAACCTTGTGTAGTGGCATAGTGAATTTGGCCACCTAATAAGAAATGTTATGATCTCATTCATAGCGAATTTAGGTGACAAAATGAATAAAAGTAAACGTGCACGATATAGCGCAGCGATTAAGCTCGAAACTGCCCAATTAGTCATTGACCAGGGCTATACACAAGAAGCGGCAGCCAAAGCCATGAACGTAGGTAAATCAACGGTCAGTAAGTGGGTAACGCAGCTTCAGGTCGAGCGCCAAGGGATTGCTCCTAAAGCCTCACCCATGACGCCTGAGCAGATTGAAATAAGGGCACTTAAACGAGAAATTGAGC
>NZ_FTNN01000002.1:102546-442956 GCF_900156405.1 Shewanella morhuae | reverse complement strand
AGAATTTGCTTGGTGACAATAGCCTTGTGGAACCACCTGATCCCATCCCGAACTCAGCAGTGAAACGCAAACGCGCCGATGGTAGTGTGGGGTCTCCCCATGTGAGAGTAGGTCATCGCCAAGCGCCTAATTATCTCGATGAGATGTAACGAAGCCAGCTGAATAAGCTGGCTTTTTTGCGTCTGTGATTTGGTATAAACAATATTTTTGTGCATTGAAGACGCTGTCTTTGTTGCGACGTCGTCGTAAGCGTCTAGCGAAGTACACTTAGCATCGATGTTCTGATTATCTAATACCATTTATATTAATTAACTGGTCAACATTGCTCATCGTCTAGAGCACAATTTGCTCACCCTTTCTTTCTTCTCAATGAAGCTATTCCATGCGATGGAGCATTGCTCAACAATATCGTCATAACCACTAATACCAATTACTTTAATTATATGATCTAATAAGTCGTCACTTTCTCACCTTACAAAGTATGAACAAGCCCAATATCCTAGCCTTAGTTAAATCAGATAACAGCAATGTGAATATGCTTATCTCTTTGGTGCAGTGTGCCCAGCGACGGGGGTAACAGAAGCATTGGTCACGCTTTTCGTTAAAAGATGCTTAACGTAAATATCAGAGGCAACTCATTCGGATAGATATGCACTTGTTATCATTGATGGTGCGGTCTGGCATACGGATGATATAGCAAAAGAATTCCGTAATTTATCGGTTCTTAAATTACCAGCCTATTCCCCAGAGTTGAATCCGATAGAACAGGTATGGCAAAACTTGGGATAGGTTTATTCAGGTAAGGACAGGGGAAAAAGTTTGTGCACACGAGACTGGGCTAATATGGGCAAAAACTAATGCGGAATGGTATTGCTACTGCGTTGTTGGCGTTCATTAGGGTAACAGCGGGATGACTGATAAATCTAAAGTCTGCTGCTGACTGCTCGAAAATAAGGTTAGATTGGATCAACGGAAAGGCGTCTACGAGCGAGTAAATATTGTTACAGGGCTAAGCAGTTAGTAACAATAATGCCGTGAGGATTAAAATTAGCCCGCCACTGATGCCGATAATATAGATAAAACCCTGTTGGCCTTGCTTTAGCGTGAGCTTATTCGCTTTTAAAAATAATGCCCAAAACAGACACAAGATCAGCGGAATAAGGAATAGTCTGGTCATTTTATGCTGCTAAATAATGAGTTAGGATAATTTAGAGTCTAACAGTTTGATCTTATTTGAGTAACTTATTTTAGCAAGTAGAGAGCAGCTGTAATCTGAGATGGTTAACCAGTAGCGGTATGGATGAATAAGACTTTGATTTTAGCTTACTGACAAAGAGATTTTATTCGGTATTGGTATTAATAAAAGACCGCCGAAACGGTCTGTTGTTATGTTGGTGAGCTGCCGACCGCTATGATTACGAATTTACAGGTGTTACGTCTTGGGTATCATTTGAATAAAATTGCGCTTCATCCAGTTCATTCTCAGACTTACCAATCACTACTGCAGTCATCATATCACCCGTCACGTTAGTTGCCGTGCGGATCATATCGATAATACGGTCAATTGCGGCGATAAAGGCAATACCTTCAAGTGGCAGACCAATTACGCCCAAAGTTACCGTTAGCATCACCATCGCACTTCCTGGCACACCAGCGGTACCTACGGAAGCTACTGTTGCCGTAACAGCAATCATGACATAGTCGAGCGTATCGAGCGGAATATTATAAATTTGCGCGATGAAGATAGCGGCAATTGCGGGGTAAATCCCCCCACAACCATCCATGTTCATCGTGGCGCCTAATGGCATAACAAAAGCGCTATAACGTTTTGATACGCCCATCGTTTCTACTGCGCGGGTGCTCGCAGGTAAAGTACCAAAACTGGATGAGGTACTAAAAGCGACTAACTGCGCAGGCATCGCCTTACGGAAAAATTGAATTGGGCTTAAACCACCAACAAATTTTACCATGCCACCGTAAACGAAGATGATATGGATAAAGGCTGCAATGTAGATTGCACCAATAAACTTACCTAAAGGCAATAAGGTCGATAAACCGTATTCTCCTACTACCCATGCCATTAGGCCAAACACCCCGATAGGGGTCAGCTTTAATACCATACGAGTTAATTGGAACATGACTTCTGCGCCCGCTTCGATGGTACGTTTTAATGGTTCAGCTTTTTCGCCGACCTTATTAATAGCGATACCTACTAAAGCGGCAAATACGATAATTTGCAGTACCTTACCTTCAGCCAATGATGCGAAAGGATTCACTGGGATCATATCCAGTAACACTTGTGCAAAGCCAGGTATATTGCGCTCACGTACCTCTGTGGCTGTGAGTTGCATCGTGCCACCCATGTCAATCATTGAGCCTACCGCTAAGCCAATCAGAGAGGCAATTGTGCCGGTTAGCATAAACATACCTAAGGTTTTAAGACTGAGGCGTTTTAAGCTAGTTTGCGAGCCGAGTGACGTAATACTGACGACAATCGCACAGAATACCAAAGGTGCGACCAACATTTTAATGGCGCCAATGAACAGATCGCCCAATGGTTTTAGTACAATTGCTGTTTCACCTAAAATTATGCCAACGAGTGCACCTAAGATAAAACCTGCTAAGACTTTTTGCCAAAACGGAATGCGGCTAATGGTTTGAAAGATCATGCATATTCCAGAAAAATAAATTAAGTGTGAGCCAATAGACCTGTAATGATAGGATCCATATTCAACGAGTTGAGCCTGTTGGTAACATGCTCTTTATCATGTGTATTGTCATGGCCTGCCATAGTTAGCCCATTGTATCGACTGAGCTAGGGTGATAACAAACCGATTTTCTTATAACTTATTGTCATAAGTGAGTTTGTTATAAAAATATTAATTTAAAAATTTGATTAAAGTATTTTAAAAATAATCAAATGTGATTTTAAAAGACTTATTTATCATTGAGTAAAGATTATGGCTGAGTTGGGCATCATGTTTTCTGGCGCTTTTTTAGCAGCCACTTTGTTACCGGGAGGATCTGAAGTATTACTCATCGCGCTATTAAGCAATTCCCCCGAAGCATGGGGTGCGCTGGTCATCACGGCGAGCATAGGTAACACTTTAGGCGCGATGACAAGTTTCTATATAGGCCATTTAGCTCGTCTTGCTAAAACACCCGCGGAGTTAATCTCGGGTAAACGCACTAAGGGTCTTGCCTTAATTGAGCGTTACGGCGTATGGGCACTGTTACTTTCATGGGCGCCTGTTATCGGTGATGTGCTTTGTTTACTAGCGGGTTGGTTGAAGTTACCGCTAATTCCATCGATATTGATGATGTTAATCGGTAAAACAATTCGTTACTTGATTATTGCTGCAGCCGTATTGCAATGGCTTACATGGTAACGCTATGGTGAGCTATCAGCCTTTGGCTAAGAGAATTTTTGCTATTTAAGCATAATTTGCTGTATAGATAGGAACTTAGTGCTTATTTTACCAGTCTTAATCCTAATATTTAATCATTAAGTCGCATTTTAGATTAATACCAGACTCTCTTAGGGTTAGGCACTCTATTTTAGCCAGCGATGACTTAATACAGCATGCTAACGAGCAGGCTGTATTTTACCTATTGATGTAAGAGGGAAATGTTTTGAAAAAATGGATATTAGCGCTGGCAATTTCTGCCGCGCTCGCGGGTTGCGCATCTGAAATGACTTCTGCCAATTTACCTGCGGGCGTCACACTTATCGAAACTGTGCAATTTACTGATTCGCAAGTAGGTATCCCCTATAAAAAGTATCAATTAGCTAACGGTTTAACGGTTATTTTGCATCAAGATGATTCTGATCCATTAGTACATGTTGACGTGACCTATCATGTTGGATCTGCACGAGAATTAGCGGGCCGTTCAGGTTTTGCACATTTATTTGAACACATGATGTTTCAAGGCTCACAGCACGTTGCCGATGAGCAACATTTTGAAGTGGTGACCGAGGCCGGTGGCACTTTAAACGGCTCGACAAATACCGACAGAACCAATTATTTTGAGACAGTACCCAGCAATCAACTAGAAAAAATGTTGTGGTTAGAGTCGGATCGTATGGGATTTTTATTACCCGCATTGACGAGTGAAAAATTTGAAGTGCAGCGCGAGACGGTCAAAAACGAGCGTGCGCAACGTATTGATAACCAGCCCTATGGCCGAATGAGTGAACGTTTTAGTCAAGCTTTATACCCGGTTGGACATCCATATTCTTGGCCGGTTATCGGTTGGCCAGATGATCTTGAGCGTGCCAGCGTTGATGATGTAAAACATTTTTTCCAGCGTTGGTATGGCCCTAATAATGCCACGCTAACTATCGGTGGTGATTTTGACGAAATGCAGACCCTAGCCTGGGTTAATCAGTATTTTGGTGAAATCCCCCGTGGCCCTGAAGTCTCTTTAGAGCAAAAAGCGCTGGTTAACTTAGACCAGACGCGCTATATCTCCATGGAAGATCAAGTACATTTACCCTTGATTCGTATTGGTTTTCCTACCGTATATGCTAGACACTCCGATGAAGCCGCACTCGATCTACTCGCGAACATTTTAGGTGGCGGCAAGACCTCGTTGTTATACAAAAACTTAGTTAAGGATGGTTATGCGGTGCAGGCCAATGTCAGCCATCCTTGCCAAGAGCTTGCATGTCAGATGTCGATTTATGCACTCGCCAATCCTGAAAAGGGAGGTAAGTTGGCAGATCTTGAGCAGCGTATTCTTGCCTCTATTAATGAGTTTGAGCAACGCGGCGTCACTGATGCTGATCTGCAAAAAGTAAAAGTACAGTTTGAGGCAGATACCATTTTTAGCCTGCAAAGTGTTTCTGGTAAAGTCTCGACCTTAGCGTCAAACCAAATTTTGTCGGGTAATCCTAATATGATTGACGCGGATTTGAGCCGTTATGCCAAGGTCACTAAAGACGATGTGATGCGCGTGTTCAAACAGTACATCAAAGATAAACCTATGGTGGTCATGAGTGTAGTACCGCAGGGAATGATTTCACTCATTGCCCATGCCGATAACTTTACACCGGCAACTTTACCGATTGCCCAAACGGCGGTTGAGGGAGATTTACCAACGCCTAAATTGGTTTCAAGTTTTGATCGCACTAAGATGCCCACATCTGGCGTAGCACCTATGCTCAAAGTTCCTAAAATTTGGACTGAAAAGTTAAAAAATGGCATCGAAGTGATGGGCACTCAAAGCACTGAGACGCCAACGGTCGAGTTGATTGTGTATCTCAATGGTGGCCATCGACTCGTCCCCGTAGAAAAGGCGGGCTTAGCATTATTGACCGCAGAAATGCTTAATGAGTCTAGCCAAAAACGCAGTAGTGAAGCACTCTCGCAAGCCTTAGAAATGTTGGGTAGTACGGTCGATTTCAGTGCATCTGAATACCAAAGCGTGATTAAAATATCGGCTCTGACGGCTCATTTAGATGAGACGTTGGCGATTATGGAAGAAAAGTTGTTTCAGCCAGCATTTACAGATGCAGACTTTGCGCGAGTAAAGCAGCAGCTATTACAGCAGATCCAAAGCATGCAGTCTGAACCGAGTTATCTTGCTGACGCCGCGCTATCTTCCTTGCTATACGGCAAAGACAATACATTGGGCATAAGCGATATAGGAACCCTTAATTCGGTTGCTGCGCTCACGTTAGCTGATGTTAAAGCATTTTATGCTCTGCAATATCAAGGCGCCAACGCTAAAATAGTGACAGTAGCCAATTTGTCCGAAGCGGTATTACTGCCTAAGTTGGACGGGCTCAGTCAATGGCAGGGAAACGCTGCCGTTGTTCCGCCACTTAACCCTTTTCCGGCATTAAAAGGTGGCACTATTTATTTAATTGATAAACCAGGCGCTGCGCAATCGGTAATCAATATTGCTAAGCGCGCATTGCCCTATGATGCCACTGGAAATTATTTTAAATCTTACCTGATGAACTACCCGTTAGGTGGCGCATTTAACAGCCGTATCAACCTTAATTTACGTGAAAACAAAGGTTATACCTATGGCGCCCGTACCCGTTTTACGGGCGGAGCTGAAGTGGGATACTTTGTAGGAACAAGCAGTGTGCGTAGTGACGTAACAGCGAAAGCACTGGCTGAATTTGTTAAAGAAATCAGTACTTATCAGCAACAAGGTATGACAGATACTGAACTTACCTTTATGCGTAATTCTATTTCTCAAGGGCAAGCGCTTGATTATGAAACGCCGTATCAAAAAGCGGGTTTTATACGGATGATCCAACGCTATCAATTGGATCAGGATTTTACTGCTCAGCAGGATAAGATCATTAATAGCATCACAAAAGATGAACTCAATGCTCTGGCGGCTTCCGAGCTTAACATCAATGACATGGTGATTCTGGTGGTGGGAGATAAAGCGAAAGTTGAAACGGATTTAGCTACAATGGGTTATCCAATTGAGACCCTAGTATTGTAAATGGCTATTTTGCCCTTATATAGGGTTTAGGCGAGTATATTGTTAGTGGTGGTTTACCAACTATTCTACTGATATTTACATCGAAAAATGGTGGTAGCATTAGCTACCACCATTTATTTTAAATCACGCAAAGCGTGAATTTGGCTTGCCACATGGACAGGTTTAGATTTATTTTGAGGCGTATCTTGTAAGATAAGCCTCAAAATAAAGGTCTGACGGTTACCTTGTCGCGATAGCGAATCACCAATTAGAGAAGCGCAAATTGAAGTCATTCAATGAATTAGTACAAAATTTCTCCGACGCCAACGGGCGCACAGCACTCTTAGGTATGTTACGTGGCATAGAGCGTGAGGCATTACGCATTGATGAATCGGGCTATTTAGCCCTAGATACGCACCCAGAAGTATTAGGCTCGGCGTTAATGCATTCGCGTATAACCACTGATTACAGTGAAGCTTTGCTTGAGTTTATTACTCCTGTTCATCACGATGTTGAACAACTGTTAAGTGGGTTAACTGAAACCCATGCTTTTAGCGTGCGTAATTTAAATGGTCAACGCTTATGGCCTGTGAGTATGCCTTGTTATGTGAAAGATGAGCAGCAGATCCCCGTAGCTCGTTATGGCTCATCAAATACCGGCATGATGAAAACGTTATATCGTAAAGGCTTGACCTACCGTTATGGCGCTCTGATGCAGATCATCTCAGGGGTACACTTTAATTTTTCGGTATCGCAAGAATTATGGCAACGTTTGTATGATCTTAGCGATAAGCGGTTCAGTTACGATGATTTTATTTCAGAGTCTTATTTTGGCTTGATCCGTAACTACCGTCGTTTAGTCTGGGTGTTACCGTATTTTTTTGGCGCTTCACCAGCGTTATGCAGCTCTTTTATCAAAAATCAGAAAACCGACCTTAAGTTTGAAAAGACTGGCAAGGGCACGCTATATCTGCCTTATGCTACGTCATTACGTATGAGCGATTTAGGCTACACCAATAAAGAGCAAGAAGACCTCAATATTAGCTATAACTCTTTACCTGAGTATTTGGCAGGCATAAATGCGGCGATCAAAATGCCATCGGCAAGCTTTGCTAATATCGGCGTTAAAGTTGATGGCGAATACCGTCAACTTAATGCCAACGTATTACAGATTGAAAATGAGTTTTACTCACCTATTCGCGCTAAGCGCGTGACACGTAGTGGTGAGAAGCCATCTGAAGCCTTAGCGCGTGCTGGGGTTGAATATATTGAAGTTAGGGCTTTGGATGTCAATCCATTCAGCCCTATCGGAATCGAGATGACGCAAGTGCGTTTTCTTGATTTATTCCTGCTGTATTGTTTATTAACAGAATCACCTAAGTCTGATGCAACTGAAGAGGCGAGGCTCGGAGCGAATCTTAAAGCTGTTGTACTTGAAGGCCGTAAACCTGGGCTTGAGTTATCAACTGCTGAGGGAACTCTGCCACTGAAAATCTGGTTGGAGCAACTGTTCGATTCATTACAAACGCTAGCGGTGTTACTCGATGGTGAAAAAACAGATTATCAAGCGACTTTAGCCCATTGGCGTAAGGCGATTGAAGATCCTGATTTAACTTTATCGGGACAAGTGCTGCAAAACGTGATCCACCAAGGACAAGATCATGGTCAGTGGGTGATGACATTGGCGCAGCAATATTATCAATACTTTGTTGATTATCCATTATCTAGTGAAACCATTGCACAATACCAAGCTGAAGCTGTTAGCTCACTAAAAAAACAAGCCGAGTTAGAAGCTGCTCAAAGTAAGGTTGCCTTTGATGATTATCTTAAAGAGTATTTTGGTATGACGTCGTGACAGCGAGTTTACGCTCTTATGTGCGTTTGAGCGTCACTGCAATTATGATTGGAGGGGGAGCCTTCTTATCGGGTTGCGCCTCTTCACCCGAAGCCCCTTTGGGCTGTGGTACTGTGTCAGGTTATCTGCAACCCGATGCAAGTACGCATTGGTATCGTGTTGTGGTAACGCATTTAAATGGCCAAGCTGTGGTTTCGAAACCTAACTATCAGTTAGCGCCCGGTGAATATGAGTTTACAGTGGCAGAATTGATTGACGATCCTAACTTATCGGTTACGGTTACTGCACGGGTTCCTAAAGTATTGAAGCTTAACATCCAGAGCCATCAGCGTTATCACTTAGGAGCACTACTCCACACCGATAAGCGTTATATGGGAAAAGATACCGCTTATTGGGAGCCCGGTGTATGGCTACAAGAGCAGCACGAGTGTCAATTTGAACTGAGTCCTGAAACGAAATAGCAACATCATATCCGTTGTATTTATGTCACTCCATTCTGTTTAGGACTATTAATTCAACTTGTTATCACTGCAGATTATCTTGTTACTATGATAGTTTCGCGATAGCGTTTAGGTGATCTAAGCGCTAAAAAATGTTTTTTATGCTTGCCTCAAGCTGAGTCTATGACATCATGTTGCCAGCTAACTCTATAAAGAACATGATATTAATGAATAGGCTTTCCGCTATTTTGCTGTTTTCGACGCTGGGTATTTTATCTGGTTGCGCAACATCTCCTCCTAAATCTCCTGAAAATTTGTGTGAGATATTTCAAGAACACCGTGGTTGGTATGAAGCCGCTAAAGATGCCCGCGACAAATGGGGTGTACCGGTTCATGTCCCATTAGCGATGATGTATCAAGAAAGTTCATTCAAGCATAATGCCGCACCTCCTATGCAGTACTTTTTAGGTTTTATCCCGATTGGGCGTGCCAGTGATGCCTACGGCTATGCGCAAGCAAAAACTATGACATGGGACGATTATGTGCGTGAGACGGGGAACAGTTGGTCGAGTCGCAGTAATTTTGATGATGCAATAGATTTTATGGGTTGGTTTATCAGTAAAACCAATAAAATAAATGGTATCTCTAAGTGGGATGCAAGGGCTCAGTATCTTAATTATCACGAAGGTTGGGGCGGTTATCGCCGCGGCAGTTATAAATCAAAAGCTTGGTTAGTGAAGGTCGCGAGCAAAGTGGATGCGAGATCTAAACGCTATGCGGCTCAATATAAAACCTGTCAAAAAGAGTTAGATTCATCTTGGCTATGGCGTTTATTTTTTGGTTAAGCTTGAGCGTTGTGCCAGTGTTAACATTTTTAATCTTGAAGTTTATACCAGTCACATTAACTATCTAATCAGTTCAGAGCCTCACCGGTATTTCAATCCGAGGCGCATTGACGCAGAAATGGTCATTCCCTTTTAAGTTAATGCAACACGGAAGTGGGATACCGGTGAGGCTCCCAAAGGGCGGCTGATTTAACTGCATGGCAACACGCTTTATACTGCGTTTAAGGCTTTCGACAGAGCACCACTATGCCTTCAAGCCTTCGCCTTGTCTAAAGCGCGTTGAACTCCCGCTGAATGAACAGATAGTTAATACGATTGGTATTATTGCTAACACTGGATTTAAATATTGGCCTCAACTTCAATTAGTGTGTTGGGCTTTTATTGCGAAGGCCTCTAACGCTTTTATGGCTTTTTTCTTTGCCCGTTTTTGTTCATACATTGCATGATCAGCTATTTTGAAGGATTGAGACCAATCGTTTTCAAAAATCGCAATGCCATAACTAAAACTGAGGTTAAGCTCTGATTCGTGGTTTAAATTTTTACGCATGTTCTCTAAATCTTGTTCAATTTGAGTTTGTGGGCCATGGCATAAAACCACAAATTCATCGCCTCCAAAGCGGGAGATAATTGCATTATTCTGCCAGCACTTCAGTATGGCATTCGCTGTCTGAATGATGGCGATATCCCCCATTTGGTGTCCATAGGCATCGTTGATGGCTTTTAAATTATCCATATCGATAATGAGCAGAAAGCTGCCAAGGTGAGGTTTCTGTTGCCAGTGCTGTAGTTCATCTTCAAAGTTTTTTCGGTTATAAAGTCCAGTTAGCGAATCAAAGTTAGCGAGCTTAGTGATCTGTTGTGATTTTTGATAAAGCGCAATGGCATTACTGGCTTCGTGGGTCAGAATTGATACCAAATTACGATCATAATCGCTAAAAGCACCGACGCTGCTACTGTCGAGGTTTAGCATGCCATAAAGCCTGCCGTCAATACGGATAGGGCTAGACAGAGTTGAACGTATCGGCTGCTTAGATGCTGTAAGTAAAACTTGTTGATCTTCTTTGGATAAGGTACTGCCTGCATTAATATTTTCGATATTATTAACAACAACTACCTGATCACATCTTCCTTTTGTGAGTCGATATTCAAAGGTTTGTTCTAAGGTGAAGTCCAGCAATCTGAGTTTTGTTAAGTCGAGTCCTACACCCGCTTCAAAATGCAGTTTATTATTGTTTTCATTGACCTTAATGATGCTACCCATTTCGGCACCATTAATCACATATACGGCTTTGTTGAGTAAGGCATCAAGAAAAGCATGTTCATTTTTATAATGGCTTGAGAGGTGTGCCAGTTCGTAAATCGCATCATTCATCGTGACGACTTGTTCTAAGTGTTGCCAAAGTCGAGTCAGACGTCCTTGATGCAAGTAGTAAGTTAGGCTATAGGCAAAGATGTAAATGATACAAACAAATAGTAAGGGTAGAATGGTCCAGTTTTCAGTTGGCGCATTAAAGATAAATAGCAGCACGAATAGACATATCGGCACAATAAGTAGTAACAGATGATAGCGATAATCTAAGCGATCTATCGTTTTACGTTTGAAATTATCCCTTAATTTCACTCTAATATTCCTTTATTGGGGTTAGTGCTAGCTTTCATTTAATGCGATACATCATTAACTTATTTATGCTCCGTTAGTTAAGTATATAACGGAAATTAAAATATAAACTGATATGAAACATTGAATCGTTTCATATCAGTGATTTGTGGATAAAATACGACATTAACGTAATTATTATGTGAGTTCAGCCAATATCCACGCTAACGGAGCCTGATATTGCACTGGCATCCATGTTTGTAAGGCGGTAATGCTGCTTTTAAACACTGCCATATTGGGCACCGAAAGGTTTAAATGTCCAACTTTACGACCAGGGCGCACTTCTTTGTTGTACCAATACAACTCAGCATTGGGCAAACTTAACCAGCGTGAATCATGTTCAATACCAATAAGATTGACCATAACACATTGAAAGTTTACTTGTGGTTGCGGGATCGTAACCCCACAAAGTGCCCTAAGGTGTAATTGGAATTGATCCATATGAGTACCGGCTTGAGTCCAATGTCCGGAGTTATGTACTCGCGGTGCAAGCTCATTTACCAGCAGTTTGTCGCCAACACGGAAACATTCCATTGCCATTACGCCAACGTAGTCAAGCTCGTGCATAATTGCGCTAAGCATGGTTTCAGCTTGGGTTTGCAAATGGTTTAAGCGTGTTAGTGGCGCAATGGATGCCATTAAAATGCCGTCTTGATGCAAGTTAAGTGTCAGTGGATAAAACACACATTCGCCTGCACGGGTACGTACACCGACTAATGATATTTCTTCATCAAAGTTAATGGCTTGTTCTGCAATGGCGAGGTTACGCCAGTCGTGTGGAATATCACCCGCTTCGGCTTGTTTGAGCCAATGTTGACCTTTACCGTCATAACCACCGGTACGGCGTTTCATTAATACTCTTGGGCCGTAGTTTTGGTACAGCGTTGCAACTTGGGTGGTATCGTCGACTAACACCCAAGGCGCCGTAGGCACATTGAGTTGATCAAGCAGGCTTTTTTGGCTAAAACGGTCGGCTAAACGGCTAAATACCGGACCATTAACAAAATGGGGGTGAGAACTCAGTTGTAAGCTAAGGGCGGATTCTGGCCATTGCTCGCGCTCGGCGGTAATGATGTCATGGGGCGCTAGCGGTAGAATTTCATCGGTAGGCGTCATAATATCAACGGCGTGAACTTCAATCGCTAATGGCTCACCCGCGTGGGTTAGCATTGCCCCCAACTGACCATTACCTAATACCCAAACCTTAGGTTTCGTGTTTGTCTGAGTCATTAGGCTTCCCTCGGGTCTGGGTTGTCCAGTACCGCACGGGTTTGTTCTTCTCTGAATGCTTCTACGCGTTTTGCCAGTTCAGCATCATTATTTGCTAGTATTTGGCAGGCCAATAATCCTGCGTTAAATGCGCCAGCAGTGCCAATAGCTAAGGTACCAACGGCGATGCCTTTTGGCATTTGCACGATAGACAATAAGCTATCCATGCCTGACAGGGCTTTACTTTGTACCGGCACACCTAATACGGGTAAACGAGTTTTAGAGGCAATCATACCGGGTAAGTGCGCTGCACCACCGGCGCCACCAATGATGATTTTAAAACCACGATCGGCGGCAGAGGCTGCAAACTCCATGAGTTTATCTGGCGTTCTATGGGCGGAAACCACTTCAACATGATAAGGCACTTGCAGTTTATCCATTATTTCAGCGGCGGCTTCCATAGTGGGCCAATCACTTTTAGAACCCATAACAACAGCAACAAGGGCTTGCATGATAACTCCTTAACTCACTAATTTTAATTATATTTTAGCCATTTTCAGGCTTGGGTACAGTTGATATCTATCTAGGCGTAATCGCTAGCAAGCATCATGGGGCAGAATAATACCATGTTCCTAATGATTTCTGCCCGTTTTTGCATGGGGAGATCGTCTTTAATATTGTTGGATTTATGAGGGGATTTACTGAGAGAAAGACCCATTAAACCTTGGGTCTTTCTATTGTTCTGCAGGCGTTAAATTTGCTGATAAAGCGTAATGATATTGGCTTAACACGACTAAGGCGACGTGATTTCTGTATGCTGAGTGCATATTGGTGCTTCAGTTATGGCCTCACGCAATGTGGGGTAAAACTTCAATACACCTTCAATTGGCTGAACTCTGGCTCTGGCCAAGGTACGGATTGGCTGGAATTGGAGATCGGTAATAATGAGCTTGGTTCTATTCACTTTACATCTTTCAATCAGCTTGCTCAGTGCGGCTAAACCACCGGCATCTAAAATAGAGACGCCATCGAGATAAAGCACAATCACGTGTTTATCTTCAGTGAGGCTGGCAATTTCAGCAAAAATACGGTCGGCTGCAGCGAAAAATAATGGTCCATTAATTTTGATCACGGCCCAATCATCGGGTAATTCTTGCTCGACATAACGCTTATTGTTACTGACATCATAAAGCTTTGTCATCTCAGCAATTTCCTTCATAAACAGCAAGGCCGCTAGGATGATTCCTACACTGATGGCGATCACCATGTCGAAAATAACAGTTAATGAGAAACAGCTGAAAAAGACCATGATATCGCTGGTGGGCGCCGTTTTAATTAAATGTACTGCTTTATGGGCTTCGCTCATATTCCAAGCTACAACGAGTAACAGTGCAGCCATAGTCGACATGGGTAAATAGGCTAATACTCCCGCTAAGACGACTAAGCCAAACAGTACCACTATGGCGTGGATCATGGCAGCAATCGGGCTTTGTGCACCAGCTTTGACGTTTGCCGCGCTGCGCGCAATTGCTGCCGTTGCTGGTATGCCGCCAAAAAATGGTGTGATGATATTACCTATGCCTTGGCCTAATAACTCACTGTTGGCACTGTGACGTTTACCTGTCATACCATCGAGCACAACGGCGCAAAGTAATGATTCAATCGCACCTAACATGGCTATGGCAAATGCGGCGGGCAATAAGGCTTGAAAAGTGGCGAGATTAAATTCAAAGGCTTGGCCATTGACACCTGCTTGTAACCAAGGCCATTCGAAGCTGGGTAGTATGGCTGGTATCCCCATGCCTGTACTGCCATCACTGAGTTGATAGTGGAAACGGGTGCCTATGGTTTCTATGTCTGCCCCCATCGCATTGAGGACTAAAGCGAGCACAGTGCCAAGTATAATGGCCGGAAGATGCGCAGGTACGGGGGTTTTGAGTTTTGGCCACAGCAACATAATGGCTAATGTGGCCGAGGCGACCAGTAGGCTAGGTAAATGGACTGAGGGCAACGCTTGAGCTAATGCCATTAGCTTAGCCAAATATTGTTCTGGCATATGGGCAATCTCGAGTCCGAAAAAGTCTTTGAGCTGTAAGGTGGCGATAACAACGCCAATGCCCGCGGTAAAACCTAAGGTGACGGATTCAGGAATATACAGAATCAACCGGCCTAAGCGTAGCGTCGCCATACCGACAAGTATCATTCCTGACATCACTGTCGCGACTAATAATCCGGCTAAACCAAATTGTTGGGCAATGGGGTAAAGTAATACTACAAATGCCGCCGTTGGGCCTGACACACTGTAACGTGAGCCACCCGACATGGCGATAATAAAACCGCCGACAATCGCGGTATATAAGCCATATTGCGGCGCAACACCACTGGCAATCGCCAATGCCATTGCTAACGGAATGGCGATAATACCTACGGTGAGGCCTGCAAGAATATCTTGTCCAAAACGTTTAAACGAATACTTATCCTTCACGCAAGCTTCAGTGAGTGCGTGGGCGATCCTTAAAGAAAACAAATGAGCAGAGTGTGGCACGAGAAATTTCCATTGCGAGGGACAAAGTAACAAGCTCTATTCTAGTGCGCAGACACTATGTGCAGTGTGATCTTGTTGGCAAAAATGAGGGTAAATACTTTGTGTAATATAAAGAGTGTGCTTGGAGCTGATGTTAAGTCCCGTAATATTTTTTGAAAAAATAGAAAAGTGATAACTCTTTTTACCATTAGCGCCGTTTACAGTCTTAGGTCAACATCAAAGGTATTCAATATGAAAACGATATATTGCTTAAGATCCGTTTTAAATTCGGTGTCAATCAGGAAAAGTGCCGTCGTATTGGCGATTAATAGCGCCGCTTTATTGCTGGTCACTCTGGGTTTAGCGGCCTGTGGCGGTAAAGGCGTTGAGGTTCAACAACAGGCAGAACGGCAACAAGTAGAACAAAACCATAAAGAAAACTCGTTGCACCAAACAAAAATGCGTGATGCTGCTAAGGTTGAGATGGCTAGAGTCGTAGCGCCGATGTCAATATCTCGCAATAGTGCGACTATGGGAATCGCTCCCATGCCGCGAGACTATGCTGTAATCCCACGAGAACAAGATAAATTCGAGCGGCAGATACAAAATGGCATGATGGTGGCCGGAGAAACCCCAGTATCGACCTTTTCTATTGATGTCGATACTGGCAGTTATGCCACTTTAAGGCGAATGCTAAGGGAAGGGCGCTTACCCGAGCAGAGCACTGTCAGGGTTGAAGAGATGCTCAATTATTTTACTTACAATTATCCCTTGCCAGCTAAAAATACGGCGCCCTTTAGTGTCACGACTGAGCTTGCGCCTTCACCCTATAACTATGACATGATGTTGCTGCGAATTGGGCTGAAAGGTTATGACTTACCTAAGTCTCAGATAGGCGCCAGCAACTTAGTCTTTTTACTCGATGTTTCAGGCTCGATGGCGTCAGCCGATAAGTTACCTTTACTACAAACAGCACTCAAACTACTGACGGCGCAGTTAAGTGTACAGGATAAAGTTTCGATTGTAGTTTATGCCGGCGCCGCGGGTGTGGTGCTCGATGGCGCGTCGGGTAATGATACTCAAACCTTAACCTATGCGTTAGAACAACTGAGTGCAGGTGGGTCAACCAATGGCGGAGAAGGAATTACGCAAGCCTATCAATTGGCAAAAAAGCATTTTATCCCCAATGGTATTAATCGCGTGATCCTTGCAACCGATGGTGACTTTAATGTCGGCGTGACAAGTTTTGATGATTTAATTGCCTTGGTTGAAAAGGAAAAAGCCAATGGTATTAGCTTAACCACCTTAGGGTTTGGTCAGGGTAATTATAACGATCAACTGATGGAGCAATTAGCAGACAAAGGTAATGGCAACTATGCCTATATTGATACGTTAAATGAAGCGCGAAAAGTGCTGGTGGATGAGTTGATCTCCACCTTATTGACAATTGCCAAAGACGTTAAAGTACAAGTTGAGTTTAATCCGGCCTTAGTGTCTGAATACCGTCTGATTGGTTATGAGAATCGCGCGTTAGCGCGAGAGGATTTTAATAACGACAAGGTGGATGCGGGCGAAATTGGTGCAGGTCATACAGTGACGGCTTTGTATGAGCTAAGGTATGTGGAAGCTGGAAATAGGACGAATGATAAACTCAGATATGGCGTTGATGCTCAAACGGGGCAAGAAAAATATAGCCGTGAAGAAATCGCTTTTCTTAAATTGAGATATAAATTGCCAGATCAAACACAAAGCCAGTTGCTGAGTTATCCCATAAGGCTAGATCAAGGTGTTAAGCATTTAGATCAAGCGAGTGATGATTTTAGATTTGCCGCTGCGGTTGCAGGTTTTGGGCAATTACTGAATGGCAGTCACTATCTACATCAATTTGATTATACTCAGTTAAGCCTATTGGCGCGTTCGGCATTGGGGAATGACCCCTATGGTTATCGGCATGAGTTTTTGCAGCTGATACAAACTGCCTCGGCTATGGTGCAATCGGGTCGCATACCGATAAAAAAAGCATTCAATGGCTCAGGTAAACCTTTTCCTCCAGAAGATAAACTCCATAGCGAGCCTGTGAGTGACAAGAGCAATACAAGCCATGAGAGATTACAATAATCAAAGAGAACACAGCAAACGATGAGGAGTTTCCCGTGGCATTAGCCATACCGCAATTACCAAACCATGAGCACTCAGATGAGCAACTGATGTTGTGCTATGCCAAGGGCGATTCACAAGCGTTCGAACAGTTATACCTGAAACATAAAGGTGCGCTTTATCGCTATTTTGTACGTCAATTAGGTGACCAACAATTAGCGGAAGATTTGTATCAAGAAACCTGGGGGCGGGTGATCCGCGCCGCAGCTAATTATGAAGTTAGTGCCAAGTTTACAACTTGGTTATATCGTATTGCACATAACTTATTGATTGATCATGTGCGCGCGGTTAAGCCCGTCGATTTAATTGCCAGCGATGGAGATGAGGTCGAACTCGATACTTTTGTGGCGGGTGAACAAGATAAGCCCGATGTGCAGTGGCAAACAGCGCAAAAGAGTTTATTGCTGAAGACTTGTATCGCATTGTTACCGCAAGTTCAAAAGGAAGCATTTATTCTGAACATTGAAATGGGTTTTACGGCAGCGATTATTAGCGACATAGCAGGGGTTACGTTAGAAGCAACTAAAAGCCGTATTCGTTATGCGTATAAAAGCCTAAAAGATTGCGTTAGCGCAAAATGGCAGGAGGCGGGTCATGAGTAATACGACTTCAAATACCGATGAAGCTGCATTACAACAAGAGATACTGATTTGGTATCGCCAACAAGCTTTAGAGGTTCCAGCTGAACAACTTGATCAAGATATTTTACAACTCGCCCAAGTACACTTAGCTGAAATGCATCAAGGAAAAATAGCGCCTATTGAGACTCCAACTTCTACCTGGCGCCGCCATCCTTGGGCTTTATCGAGCGCTGCATCGTTAGTACTTGTTGTGGGTTTACTTATGCTTAATCGGTCGCTTATGGAAGATTCGTTTGCTCCAAGTCCTATAGCGATGAGTGCTCCGGCGCCGCAAACTATGGCAAGGATGGCTGATGCGCAGGCGATACCATCTTCTAATGGGCCAGCAGAAGCGATTGTTGAGCATCAAAAGCAAGCTCAAAAGCAACAAGCTAAAGCCGCATTAGCAGTCATTGAACCGCAACAGAATGTAATGAATCCTGCTATCGTTGCAAGATCTATGGAACCAAGAGTATCGGTATCAGAAAATCATAAAACGTCGCTAGCGGAGTCTCTGCAGCGGTTACAGACGTTAATTGATGCTAAGGATACTGCACAAGCAATCGTTATGGAGCAGCAGCTCGTGAAGGATTATCCGCAGCTTGTCGCTGAGGATGTCAATCCAGTGCAGCTAAGCCAGCAACAGCTAGCACTAAGACTCGAGTTTAAAAAACTACAACAGCAATTGCACCCGCTGGCAAAGTAAGTTTATACCTTTGCTGTTTGAGTCATGAAAAAGTGATGAGATCAACCATTCTGTGGCTTTTTATGGGTTAATACGCGCTGATATTTATAGCGCGTTTACTTTTTGGCAGGTGATTAACTTGATCAATGTCATAAAATGAAGCTGACGTAGCCTGTTATATTGGTATTCGTTGACAGCTTGTTTAGTATCAATTGTCTGATCCCGATTTAGGAGGCATTATGCTTAAAAGACTCATGAATGATCATAAACATATAGCAGTCTTGCTTAATGTTTTAAAAAACAAACAGATGAAATTGTCAGAAGGTGAGTCGATTAACTTCACTTTAGTGCGTGATATCGTTGAATACATGCAAGGATATGCGGAGCGCTACCATCATCCTACCGAAGATATTATTTATGCTTACTATTTGACGCATAAAGCCAATGGCTCCGTTGATAAGTTAAGTGCAGATCATGAGCGAGTTGGCCAAGCATCATCCGCGTTAATGGCAACGCTAAATCTTATTCTCAGTGATATTGTGGTTGCTCGTGAAAAACTGATTATTGATTTTGCTGAATATGTTGCATTACAAAAGCAGCATATGGAAATGGAAGGACGGGAAGTATTTCCTTTACTTTCAAGTGGTTTAACCGATCAGGATTGGCAACTTATTGAGTTGGAGTGCCAGAAGGCGCATATCGATGCTCCCTTTTTTCAGAAGCAAGAGCAGCAAGAGTTTGAGAGTTTACGGGCTTATTTTACTACGTCTGACTAAAACTGTTTTACTTGAGCCTAGTGATAACAGAGTTTAAGAAAGCAGCTTCTCAAAATAAGTGTTCGTGGCTTTAGCCCAAGCCATTATTTGAATATTTATCCATTTGTATACAAAAAATACATATTAATACCGTAAATAAAAAAGCGCCCAAGGCGCTTTCTATTCATGCTTGAAGATACTGAGTGAAATCATATCAACATGTGGTTACAGCTGGATAGTATCAATATCGTAGTTAAAATTATTATCGATTTCTTGGAGTTCTTTGATCAAAAGATACTTATCTTTTAGCGCTTCAATCTCACGCCATTTACGTTTTTTATTGGAGCCTCGCGAACGATCGGGTCTTTCAACGACTTCATCTAGCGCACAACCATAATCTAAACGATCCATGGCAACCTCCTGTTGTATGTTTTGTCAGCAATTAAATAACATATTTTCAAAACAGGGTGCAAGAGTTATGTTTCATTTGTGTTAACTTAAAATGACGTTTACATGATTTAGTATGGCTGTTGGATATGGGTTTAGTGTGGGGGTGTATTGAAAAGTTTAATATAAATAAGTGGTTAGGATTTAAAAAGCCAGCTACAGCTGGCTTTTTTTCGATTAAATTTTACCTTGTCGATAAAGATTAATCAGTGCGTTACTGGAGGCGTCTAAAGCATCGGAATCTTGCTCAGCACCAATACGTGCTAATACATCGTTACCTAGATTTTTACCGAGTTCCACACCCCATTGATCGAAGGAGTTTATATTCCAGATAGCACCTTGAACAAAGGTTCTATGTTCATATAGGGCAATTAAAGCGCCTAAAGTGCTTGGCGTGAGCTTATCCATAAGTAAGGTGTTGCTCGGCTTATTACCTGGCATCACCTTATGTTTAGCGATCAGCTGTTTCTCTGACTCAGATAATGCACTATTAGCGAGTTCAGCTAAGGCTTCATCAAGCGTGCGACCTTGCATTAAGGCTTGTGTCTGACCAAAGCAGTTTGACGCTAATTGGTCATGGTGTTCACCGATAGGATTATGACTTTGCAGTGGCATAATAAAATCGGCAGGGATCAGTGCTGTACCTTGATGCAACAGCTGGTGGTAGGCATGTTGTCCATTAGTACCTTCGCCACCCCAAATCACTGGGCCTGTGCTGTAGTCAACATCAGTGCCATTTAAGGTGACAGACTTGCCGTTACTTTCCATGTCGAGCTGCTGGAAGTAAGCGGGTAGGCCGCGCAGGTAATGATCGTATGTCAACACAACATGGGACTGTGCATTAAAGAAGTTACCGTACCATAGAGATAGTAATCCCATGATCACTGGCATATTTTCTGTCAGTGGCGCATTGGCGAAATGCTCATCCATTTGGTGTGCACCAGTGAGTAGGGCTCTGAAGTTATCCATGCCTATCAAGAGTGCAATTGGTAAACCAATCGCTGACCAGAGTGAGTAACGCCCACCAACCCAATCCCACATTGGGAAAATATTGTCTGCATCAATACCAAAATCCGTCGCTTTTGCCACGTTTGAAGTCACTGCGACAAAGTGTTTTGCCACATCCGACTGCAAACCGCCTTTTGCTAAGAACCATTCTCTAGCAGTGAGGGTATTGGTTAAGGTTTCCTGTGTACCAAAAGACTTAGACGACATGATGAACAACGTCGTTTCAGGATCCAATAACTTCAGTTTCTCACTAATAGAAGTACCATCGACGTTTGCCACAAAGTGACATTTCAATTCTGGATTCCAATATGGGCGCAGCGCCTGAGAGACAATCTTTGGCCCAAGGAAAGAACCACCAATACCAATGCCAACAATATCGGTTATGGCTTTACCGGTATAACCTTTCCATTTGCCTGATGTTACTGAGTCCACAAACCCTTGCATCTTATCAAGAGTTTGTTGGACTTCAGGCACTATGTCTTGACCCTCGGCAATAATCGATTGTTCTGCAGTGCTACGAAGCGCTGTGTGCAGTACCGCACGCTTTTCGGTGGTGTTAATAATCTCACCAGCAAACATCGCTTTAATTTTTGCTTCAAGCTGGCTATTGCTTGCCAACGCAAATAACAGGTCGAGCGTTTCCGCAGTGGCTCTGTTTTTAGAATAATCGAGTAATAAACCACAGCTAGATAGCGACATTTTATTGAAACGTGTCGCATCAGTGGCAAATAATTCACGCATATGCGGAATGTTTTTGCTGTGTGCTGATAAAGCTTGCCATATTGAACTTTGGGTCAAGAGTGTCATTTAACCATCTCCAGAATACTTAGTTTGCCAGCTTCGCGGTGAGCATGACTTCAAGTTTGCCTTGGTCAATCGCAAAATTACGAATCCCTTCAGCAAGCTTATCAACCGCCATTGGATCTTGATTAAAGTCCCAGCGGAATTGTGCTTCTGTCAATGGGGTTTCAGCTGTCGCAGTCGTTGTGGCAGCAACGAGTTTAGGCGTGATGTCCACTTGTGAATTAGCCAGTTCTTCTAACAAAGAAGGGCCAATGGTGAGGCGATCACAACCTGCTAGTTCAATAATTTCACCGATATTACGGAAACTTGCGCCCATAACGACAGTACTAAAACCGTGCTGCTTGTAGTAATTATAAATCTCAGTGACTGAAATAACCCCTGGGTCATTCACTGCATCATAATCTTTGCCAGTATCTTTTTTGTACCAATCAAGAATGCGACCAACAAAAGGTGAAATCAGGTAGGCACCCGCTTCGGCACAAGCACGTGCTTGGGCAAAGCTAAATAGTAGGGTTAGGTTGCAGTTAATGCCTTCTTTCTCGAGCTCTTTAGCAGCACATATGCCTTCCCAAGTTGAAGCTAGTTTGATCAGAATGCGTGATTTATCAATACCCGCTTCTTTATAGAGACGAACTAGCTTATGGGCTTTAGCGATTGATTTCTCTTTATCAAATGATAAACGAGCATCAACCTCAGTAGAGATACGACCCGGAACCAGTTTTAGGATCTCAACGCCAATGTTAACTGCTAGCTTATCGCTGGCATCATCAAGTTGTTGTGCTAAAACACTGCTTTGTGATTTTGCCCAATCAATTGCGTTATCTATCAGAGATACATATTCAGGGATTTGAGCGGCTTTCAATATGAGTGATGGGTTAGTCGTCGCATCTTCAGGCTGGTAGCGCTTGATGGCTTCGATATCGCCTGTATCAGCGACAATAGTGGTATATAACTTGAGTTGCTCTAACGTATTGGCCATGAAAAATATCCTTCTCAGGTAGCAGTTTAAACTCGGAATTCACTGATGACTATTAGAAGCGATTTTGCCAACTTTTCCAACCTTGAATGTAAAAAAATTACAAAAATGACAAGATTTAATCTATTTAGGCCTAATGCGAGTGATTTGTTATCTTCTTGGCACTAACACAGAATTATCGCTTGCCTTAGTGTATACCCCATAAAAACAAAAAGTCGCTGCAAGCAGCGACTTTTTTATTTCAGTAAGTAATATTACTTCAGAACAGGTTGCTTAGTTGTTGTCGTTACGATTGCTTCGATACGACGGTTAGCAGCGTGAGCTTCTTTTGAATCACCAGCAACTAATGGCTGAGTAACACCGTAGCCTCTAGAAGTTACACGGCTTTGGCTGATGCCATATTTATCAACAAGAATTTTAGCAACGGCGTTAGCACGTTTCTCAGATAGTTCCATGTTGTAGTCTGGCTTACCTACGTTTGAGGCATGGCCAGCAATTTCAACTGTGAACTCTGGGTTCTTGTTCATGTAATTTGCTAGTCTTTCGATATCTTTGTAGTAAACGTTTTTCACTACAGCTGAATCGTTAGCAAACTGGATTGAACCTACATCTTCTTTACTTTTCACGTTTTCATAGATAGTACAGCCAACAGCGTCAACCTTGTGAGTTGCTGGTGTTGCTGGGCACTGATCTTTGTCGTCGTAAACGCCATCGTTGTCTGAATCAACTGGCGTAGCAGCAACTACTGCTGCAGCTGCAGCGACTGGTGCTGCTGCGTTACCAAAGCGGTAGCTCAGCTCAAGACCCCAGTAGTTACTATCAGCTTCAACAATATTGTAATCGTCATTTAAATTTTCATAACGACGGTATTTAGCTTGTAACTTCAAGTTATCAGTGAAGTTATAACCAACGCCTGCGCCGAAGTATGGTGCAAAGTCATCGGTGCTATATTTGCTTGGGGTGAGGCCATTGTTTTGGCTGTTTTCAAGCGTGTAATACATGACACCAGCTTCAGCTGATAAGCTCCAACGGTTAGCTAGAGGCCATAAGCCCACTAAACCAAGAGTTGAACCTTTAACGTCTGCATCATTGCTGATACCGGCATTGTTCCAATCTGCATTACCTAAATCACGGAAACCGATTTCGGCACCGAAGTAATCATTAAACATGTAACCAGCAAAAATGTCCCATGCGAATGGATCATCTGAACCATTTTGGGTTGCTACGTGTTCATAGTTATTAACGCCTAAACCTGCGCCGACATACCAAGGGGTTAGCTCCTGAGATGCACTGGCTGCAAATGGAAGCATTGATGTAAGTAAAACTATCTTTAATGTGTTCTTCATCATTTTATTTAAGTCCATTGATTATGATTCTCCACCAATATGTTTTGTACAATTAATACAAAACATTGCTAGCACTTCGTGTGGGGATCCTTTAGAGATTGTAGCCAGCGATTTAATTATCACTTGGTTTGTTAAATTTTTCCAGCATTAAGATTTGCCTTTTTAAGGGGAGTCATTCGGTATGTCATCTTTAAATGCAAGAAAGGCACTCCGAGAAGTGCCTTTAAATATGCTTAATTGTCAGCCTAATATGTGTTTTAGCGTGTCCATATCCAGTTTTCAATCTCTATAGGGTC
Source organism: Shewanella morhuae (assembly GCF_900156405.1). GTDB lineage: Bacteria > Pseudomonadota > Gammaproteobacteria > Enterobacterales > Shewanellaceae > Shewanella > Shewanella morhuae. Next base: position 418,885 of record NZ_FTNN01000002.1, on the reverse strand, counting down.
GACCCCATTAGCTTTAATGTAGTTGCGGTGGTCAACTAACTTTTGCAACATATCAGTCGTAATAGAAACATGCATCGTTTCATCAATAACGCCCTGCTGGAACAGCTTGTAGGCCATGTCAATCACTAAATGATAGCGTGAAGTACCATTGCGAACACCCATATCAAATGGTGTTGTTGTTGAGCCTTCTTCTTCATAACCTTTGATTCTGAAGCGGCGACTACCTTTATAATCAAAAATTAATTTCTTGATGGTATTTGGATAGCCGTGATAGTTAAATACTACGCCTTTATCTTGAGTAAATATTTCGTCCATTAACCAAGGTTTTTCTTTAAACTTGCGGCTACCTAAGCCATCACTGCTTAATTCGGTGACACTTACGAAGCGAATTCTCACTCTAGGTAGTAATTCTCTAATGGCGACTAAAGCAGCCATACACTCCTGAGTGACATAATCACCACAGCCTGCTAATACAATGTCTGGATTTTCATCTGATGCAAAATCCCATACCATTACACCATCTTTCGCTTGTTTACGCGCTTCATCTAAGCTCAACCATTGTGGTAGTTCTTTTTTACCAGCAACCAAAATGTTGAGTTTGTCGCGGTCAGCATAAGCGCGTTCGGTATAAACTAAGGTACTGTTAGCATCTGCAGGCAAGTAAGCCGAGATGATTTTAGGATGCTTTTCTAGCATAGCGCCTAAGAATGATGGGTTCTGATGTGAATATCCATTATGATCTTGACGCTCTAGGAGTGAAGATAATACGACGTTGCACGAAGGTAATGGTTTACGGAAATGCACTCCTTGGCTGGCATAGACGTATTTACAGTATTGATCCGCCATCGATGAAATCACTTGCGAGAAGGCTTCATAAGTCGGCAGCATACCGTGACGGCCTGTTACTGTGTAGCCGTGCAACATACCAAAAAGTAAGTTTTCAGAAAGAAGTTCAATTACTCGTCCTTCGCGAGACATATCTTCATCCCAGCTCTCAATCGGCCATTGCCATGCACGATCTGTTTCTTCAAATACAGCTTGGAGTTGATTTGAATAAGTTTCGTCAGGGCTAAAAATACGTAAATTACGTTGATCGCGGTTTAGTTTAAATGCATCACGCATCCACTCGCCCATTTTCAACATTGAGTATCCACGATGACCACGTGGAACCTCTGGGCCATAGCAGAGTTTTTCAAGATCTGGATTGCTTAAAGCTCTAACAACTTCACCACCATAGGTTAAATGTTGACGCCCACAAGCAAGTTGCTTTGGTGGAATGAGTGAACAAATGTCTGCATCAAAAATGAGTTCGCCTTTGTCATTCATTTGATAAAGTTCTTGGAAGTTGTAACTGGCTAGCCAATTATCCAATGCTTCTAGATGACCTTTATCAGTGGCACATTTATTAACGATTACTTGATGCGATTCGCAGTTACCTTCTAGTTTTTTACCCGAATACTCGCTAACGCCTGTCCAACCCTTGGCCGTGCGCATTAAAATGACGGGCCATTTAGGCTTAACCACATCTTCACCGCTGCGTGCGCGGCGTTGGATATCATTGATCATGGTATAGGCGGTATCCATGGCATTGGTCATCTGCACATAGATATCTTCTTCTAATTCGTTATCCACTATGATGGGGAAATAGCCAAGACCACGGAACTCCAGATCTAATTCTTCATGGCTCATGCGGCCCATGCGAGTTGGTCCAGAAATTTTATAACCATTAATATGCACAATCGGTAAAACTGCACCACTTGTTGCGGGAGACACTAAGCGGTTTGCATACCAAGATGCGGCTAATGGGCCAGTTTCAGCCTCTCCGTCACCAATTAAGACTGTTGCGATCAAATCTGGATTATCTAATACCGCGCCCCAGCCAACAGAGAGTGAATAACCTAATTCACCACCTTCGAGGATTTGTCCTGGGGCTTCAGGGTTTGCATGTGAAGGGTAGCCATAAGCTGCGGAGAACTTCTTACAAATATCTTCGATACCGGTTTCATTATAAGGGATCGTTTCTGGATAGAAGTGGCTTAATGAGCCTTCCATAAATAAGTTTGCTTGTACTGCAGGAAAACCATGACCAGGGCCAACTAAATAAATGAATGAGCGATTATGCTTTACGATCAGTCTATTAATGTTAGCGTAAACAAAGTTGATCCCAGGACAGGTTCCCCAATGACCCAATAAACGCGGCTTAATATCAGTATGGGTAAGAGGACGTTTATGCAGGACGTTTTGTTTGAGATAAATCTGCGAAGTCGCAAGAAAGTTAGTTGCTCTAACGTATTTTTTCAGAGCATTGATTTCGTGTACTTGTGTCATATTAAGCCTCACTAAAACAAACAAGAGATAATTGAAGTTTCTATGGGATTACTATATTTGTAATTTTATTACAAAAGTGTGCCCAGCATCCAAGTTTTGAAAGTTGTTTTTACTGTTAAAAAAAATGATGTATCTAGATAGTTTTGTTAGTGTTGATTTAACAGTAGCTTATCTTGAGCTGTACTCAGTGATACTCAGGATATTTGAAACTGCAAGTGTGAGCTTGATCACATGGGTGATTTCGAATACTGTGCTATTTTGCTGCGTTGAATTCGGTAGCTGTGATGTTGTAAAGTCACGGATGGATAATTTAAACAATTAAATCTACCGAAATTCTTATCTTTAATCTTGGAAGGATTCATTCACCATTGATGTTGTGCCTTTAATGATAATTAGGGGGGCATTCGCTACGGGAAGAAGTAAAATAATATGTTAGAAACCATCGTTAATTTTTTGAATGCGTTACTTTGGGGCAAGTTATTAGTGTATGGGTTGGTAGGAGCGGGTCTCTACTTTACGGTAAGGCTTAGCTTTATCCAATTGACCTACTTTAAACATTCCATCAAAGTCATGACCATGAGTCGCCAAGGTTGCGATAGCGGTCTGTCTTCATTTCAAGTCTTCTGTACCAGTATGGCCGCTCGTGTCGGAGCAGGTAATATGGCAGGTGTCGCTGTTGCTATTGGTGCTGCAGGTCCAGGCGCAGTATTTTGGATGTGGCTAATTGCCGTTTTGGGTATGGCGACCGCTATGGTTGAATCAACCTTAGCTCAGGTTTATAAAGTCAGAGATAACGATGGCCAGTTTCGCGGCGGCCCCTCCTACTACATGGAGAAAGGATTAGGGCAACGCTGGATGGGCGTATTGTTTGCTTTCTTCCTGATTATCGCATTTGGTTTAGTATTTAATGCCGTACAGGCTAATACCATTACTGGTGCTATGGAGCGCGTATTTGGTCTAGATCCCACTTATGTCGGTATTGGATTAGTGATCGCTAGTGGTTTTGTAATTGTTGGTGGTTTGCGTAAAGTTGCCCGAGTGTCTGAGTTTATCGTGCCTATTATGGCGCTTGCCTACATTCTTGTTGCATTTATTATTGTTATTTTCAATATAGAACAATTGCCTGCAATTATTAGTTTAATTGTGAAGAGTGCTTTTGGTTGGCAAGAAGCCGCTGCTGGTGGTGTGGCTTATACTGTGGCACAGGCGATGCAAGCTGGTATTGCTCGTGGTTTGTTCTCGAACGAGGCCGGTATGGGGAGCGCGGCTAATGTCGCGGCAAGTGCATCACCCAATCCGAATCACCCTGCATCGCAAGGCTTTGTGCAGATGATGGGCGTATTTGTTGATACTATCGTTATTTGTACGGCAACGGCTGCGATCATCCTACTTTCTGGTGATATTGGCTCGAGCGATGATGGTATTCGTCTAACGATTAATGCGATGTCATCCCATGTTGGTGATTGGGGGGGAGCATTTATTGCGGTGGCGATCTTTTTATTCTGTTTTACATCTATCATTGCCAACTACTCATATGCTGAGACGAACGTGATGTTTTTAACCGGAAATTGTACTAAAGCGTTACCTTTGTTCCGCTTGTGCGTTCTCGGTATGGTCATGTTTGGCGCGGTTGCTAAGATAAGCTTAGTATGGGATCTTGCTGATGTTTCGATGGGGCTAATGGCTATCGTTAACATTGTGGCTCTATTACTGTTATCAGGCTTGGCGATTCGTGTCATTAATGATTATCGCAACCAAATTAAAGCCGGTAAAACACCCGAGTTTGACCGTAGCAAGTTTCCAGAGCTATTAGATCAGCTTGACGATGATATTTGGCAAGATACCACTATGGCATCTGCTAAAAAACCGTAATTATTGTGTAGTTTAATGATTAACGAGATATAAAACGGATAGCCATAATCGGAAAAACCACGCTGTTTAAGCGTGGTTTTTTTATTTTCGTTCAGTATCATAGAAACTTATTTTTGTTTTATGTTAGGAGTTTTTTAATGTTGATATTAGTTTCACCTGCGAAAACCCTAGATTTTGAACAGCCACCTTTAACCAAAGAGCACTCACAATCTGACTTTTTAACGTCTAGTCAGGAGTTGATCCAAGTCTGCCAACAACTAACGCCTGCCGATATTGCCACTCTAATGAAGGTAAGTGATAAAATTGCGGGTTTAAATGCGGCTCGTTTTGGACAATGGCAGCCAAACTTGAATTTAGACAATGCCAAGCAAGCTATTTTTGCTTTTAGAGGGGATGTGTACACGGGGTTTGATGCCGATACTTTATCTGAAACTGAGATAACTCAAACGCAATCACAGTTACGTATTTTATCGGGCCTTTATGGCTTATTGCGGCCACTCGATTTGATTTTACCTTACCGCTTAGAAATGGGCACAGCGTTGGCTAATCCTAAAGGTAAAAACCTCTATGAGTTTTGGGGTAACACATTAACTGAAGCTGTGAATAAAACACTCGTAGAACACGAAGACGACATTATTGTTAACCTTGCTTCTAATGAATATTTCAAGGCAATAAAAGTTAAAAAGCTTCAAGGGCAATTAATTACGCCTGTCTTTAAAGATTGTAAAAAGGGTCAGTATAAAGTGATCAGTTTTTTTGCTAAACGTGCTCGCGGCATGATGGCGAGATATCTTATTCAGAATCAAGTTAATAGTTTAGCTGGGCTAAAAGCATTTAATGTTGCGGGTTATTATTATAGTGAAGAGCAAAGTTCGCCAGCCACACCTACATTTCTACGTGCTGAGCAATAGCAGAATATCAAAATGATGCGTATTTGCAGAGAACAGCAAATGCTGTTCTCTGCTCATTAGCGCTACTTTGTAGATGAAACAATCAAGGGGGTTAGCGTTGTGGTTGAATTTGCCATGATATAAGCAAATTGTGCATAAGCTGCAACGTTTTGAGCTAACGCTGCGGGATCTATTTTATCTAAAGTATCATTTGGCGTGTGATGGTAATCGAAGTAATCGTGACCATCTTGTCTCAGTGAGGCAACGGGTACACCTAAAGCGGGCAGCATAGACACATCAGGCCCACCAGAAGCTTGGTTATTGCCCAATACAACACCATTGAATGACATTGGACTCAGTGCTTTTTGTACCGCTGCAAATGCGCTCTCGTTAACCTTGGTATCGATTTGATAAATTCGGCCTGCACCAAAATCAGATTCAGCAGCAATATAGTGCAATGGCAATTCGGCTTTGTGCGCCTTCGCATAGGCTTTACCGCCCATAAGCCCGATCTCTTCAGCGGCATATAACACGACTCTTACTGTGCGCGCTGGTTTTATGGGTAAATCTTGGATATGTTTAGCTGCCGCCGTTACAATAGCAACTCCTGCGCCATCATCAATAGCACCCGTACCTTCATCCCACGAATCTAAGTGCGCACTAATGAGTACGATTTCATTGGGTTTACTGCTACCCGTTACTTCAGCAATCACATTATAAGAAGTATTAAAGCCTAAGTTTTTTGGTGACATATATAATTCAAGTATTGCATTAGGATCACGCTTTAGCAGTGCATTAACTAAATCAGCATCAGGATTGGACATGGCAGCAGCAGGGATCTGGGGAACGCCATCTTGATAGCGCATGACGCCAGTATGAGCCATGCGGTCATGATCTGTGCCTATGGAGCGAATAACGATAGCTACAGCCCCTTTTTGTGCAGCAACAACTGCGCCCTTTGAGCGTCCGCCGACACTTTTACCATAACCTTCACCAGTTATATGGCGTTCTGTTTTCTGATCAATAAAGGCAATCTTACCTTCGACCATTTCAGGCCTAGCTTGCTGAAGTGCTTCTAAGCTATCAAAACGTGCTATTTGAGCTTGTATTCCACTACTAGGGGTCGCAATGCTTCCACCTAGCGCAGTGATGACCAGTGGCTGTTCAACAGGGGCTATTATTCTGGCGTTGGCTTCACCTCGCTCCCAAATAGGAACTTGTACCGGTTCTTTATAAACACGATCAAATCCAAGACTTGTCAGCTTATTCATCGCCCAATTTACCGCGATAATATCTTTTGGACTTCCGGCTAGTCTTGGACCAACTTCAACAGTAAGAGATTCGACTAAATCGTAGCCTAATTGAGAAGACAGTGCCGCTTGCTGTAATTTAACGACGTCAGTGGTGGGAGAAGTTTTTACTTGGGTCTGACAGGCACTTAAACTGGTGATTAAAAGGCTTGAAAGTAGTGTCGTTTGATAGGGCTTCATTAGATTTCCTTTGTTTTTATTAAGCATGTCCCATTTTTAAAAACAATCTAGCAAAAAGTGTGCTTTATGTCCCGACTATATCCGTTAGGCAACGCTATATTAGGACAGGGGTTAGTTTTAGGAGATAAAGTGCGTAATGAATATTGAATTAATGCAGGAGCGAGCCGATCACGCTGTAGTACTTTTAAAGGCTCTGGCAAATGAACGCCGTTTATTTATTCTTTGTTATTTATTAAATGAAGGAGAAATGTGCGTTGGCGAAATGAATAAGAAATTAGGCTTAAGTCAATCAGCGCTATCACAACACCTTGCTTGGTTACGTAAAGATAATTTGGTCACCACACGCAAAGAAGCGCAAACAGTATTTTATTCGCTTAAAAGTGATGAAGTGCGGGAGATGATCCACTTACTAAATAATATTTACTGTCACTAAGTAAAATTTTAGAAATAAAAAAACCGGCAATTGCCGGTTTTTTTCATTTGCTATTAGTAGATTAAGCAGCGATTGCTTTGATCTTAGCATTCAAACGAGCCTTCTGACGACCAGCTTTATTCTTATGAATAAGACCTTTAGTCGCCATACGGTCAACGATTGGTTGTGCAACAGCAAAAGCTTCTGTTGCTGCTTTGTGATCGCCTGCTTTAATTGCAGCGATTACTTTTTTAACGTATGTACGTAACATTGAGCGACGGCTGGCGTTATGCTGACGACGCTTTTCAGATTGAAGCGCGCGCTTCTTTGCAGACTTGCTATTAGCCAAGGTGCAACTCCTAAAAACTGGATTTGATACTTTTAAAGGCCGAGGAATATGCCTGCATTTAGTCACTTTGTCAATGACTATGATTGAATATTCATCATAAAGATAAATTAATCCAACCTGCCTTGGCTATCTTCAACCCAACTCGTGTAATATGTGGCGCAATTCTAGCAGCTATTACCGCAGTGTGACAGAGCCTGAATCGATTTTTTGAGATGTATCACCTAATCAATTCGATAAAGGTCTGGGGGACGTTTGAGTAGAAAATTATTAAGATCGGGTATGATAGTCAGCGCTATGACATTGATATCACGAGTTTTAGGCCTTGTTAGAGATGTCGTTGTTGCTAATTTAATGGGTGCAGGAACCAGTGCGGACGTGTTTTTCTTTGCCAATAAAATTCCTAACTTTTTACGCCGTTTATTTGCTGAAGGGGCTTTTGCTCAGGCATTTGTGCCTGTTTTGACCGAATATCAAGAAAAACACACCGCTGAAGAAACCCGTGATTTACTCAGTAAGGTCGCTGGAACATTAGGCCTACTCGTTACAATAGTGACTCTCATTGGTGTGATTGGCTCACCGGTATTATCAGCTTTGTTTGGTGGCGGTTGGTTTATTGCTTGGCTTAATAATGAGCCAGATGGCGCTAAATTTGAGCTGGCAACTGTTGTACTTAAAATTACTTTTCCATATTTATGGTTTATTACTTTTACCGCATTAGCTGGATCAATTTTAAATACCCGTGGACGTTTTGCTGTTTCAGCGTTTACCCCGGTATTTCTGAATGTGGCGATAATTACCGCGGCTATCGTTTATGCGCCAACGTCGACGCAACCGGAAATTACACTGGCTTGGGGGGTTTTTTGTGGTGGATTAATCCAATTTTTATTTCAGATTCCTTTCTTGCTGCGTGAAAAAGCACTCGTTAAACCGTCTTGGGGATGGCATCACCCTGGTGTAGTAAAAATCAGAACTTTGATGATCCCCGCTTTATTCGGTGTATCGGTTTCACAGATAAACTTATTGTTTGATACCTTCATCGCCAGTTTTTTAATGACGGGATCAATTAGTTGGCTCTACTACGCCGATCGCTTATTAGAGTTCCCGTTGGGGTTATTTGGTATTGCGATAGGCACAGTTATTTTACCTGCACTGTCACGAAATCATATCAATGCCGAGGGTGAAGGTTTTGGCAAAACGATGGATTGGGGAGTTAAGGCGATTTTGTTATTAGGTTTGCCTGCGATGATGGGCTTAATTGTGCTCGCAAAACCTATGTTAATGGTGTTATTTATGCGCGGCGCTTTTTCGATACATGATGTAGAAATGGCTTCTTATAGTTTGATGGCTTATGGAAGTGGTTTACTCAGTTTTATGCTGATAAAAGTACTGGCTCCTGGTTACTACTCCCGTCAAGATACTAAAACGCCTGTGCGTTACGGCATTATCGCTATGGTCACTAACATGGGCTTTAATTTATTGTTTGCTATTCCTTTTGGTTATGTTGGGCTGGCTATTGCGACTTCTATGTCAGCATTGCTTAATGCCACCTTACTTTACCGTGGATTGCATTTAGCCGGTGTTTATCGCGTTTCTAAGCCGACAATGGTGTTTTTTGCTAAAGCCGTGGTTTCTACTGCCTTGATGGTGATAGTCTTATATTACTTTTTGCCTTCGCAACAAATTTGGTTGAACTGGCATTTGCTTGAGCGGGCAAAAGCCTTGATTGGCTTGATTTCAGTGGGGGCTTTGAGTTACTTACTGGGGTTGCTTTTGCTCGGAATTCGTCCTTGGTCCATTAAACGGGGAGTTTGATTGCTGATTCTCATCGCTAGCTGTTATATAATCAGCCGATTTGCGCTTAGCAGTTGTCTAAAGTTATGGAATTAATCCGCGGTACACATAACATTTTGTCATCTCATCACGGTTGCGTGTTGACGATAGGTAATTTTGACGGCGTTCACCGTGGTCATGCGCAAGTCATCGCTAACTTAGTGCGTAAAGCAAGACAATTAGGATTACCTTCTACTTTAATGACCTTTGAGCCACAGCCACAAGAGTTATTTTGCGGCAATAATGCGCCCGCTCGCCTGAGTCTATTGCGTGACAAAGTCATGCTGCTTGCTGAGTTAGGTGTTGAGCGGTTAGTGTGTATTAACTTTAACCGTGCCTTTGCGAGTCAACCAGCAGAGCATTTTATTGAAGAATTGTTGGTGCGTAAGCTAGGTGTAAAATACCTCGTTGTGGGCGATGATTTTTGCTTTGGTCAAGGCCGTAAAGGTAATTTTGACATGCTTGTGCAGGCAGGTATTCAATATGGCTTTACCGTGGTCAGCACTCAAAGCTTTATGCTGGGCTCGCTAAGAGTAAGCTCTACCGCTGTGCGTGAACAATTGGCAAAGGGTAATCTTGAGCAGGCTAGGCGCTTACTCGGTCATCCTTTTACCTTGAGTGGTCGTGTGGCACATGGGCAAAAAATTGGCCGCACTATAGGTTTCCCCACTGCCAATATCGCTTTAAAGCGTAATGTTGTGCCTGTGCGCGGTGTGTTTGCGGTCAAATGTTATTGGGATAACAGCGATATTTATGAGGGCGTAGCCAATATTGGCTTTCGTCCTACAGTCAACGGTCAAGTGTGTCAGCTGGAAGTGCATCTTTTTGATTTTGAAGGTGACATTTATGGCAAACATGTTGAAGTCGAGTTAGTAGCTAAACTCCGTGATGAACAACTTTTTGACTCATTGGATGCGCTTAAACAACAGATTTTGAATGATGCAAATGAAGCCCGAGCTTTATTTGGTAATGATGCAGGCTAAAATTTATCAGTTTAATTAACGGTATAGGATCAATGAGCGACTATAAATTTACTTTGAATTTGCCGGAAACAGAGTTTCCGATGCGTGGTAATTTGGCAAATCGTGAGCCAGAGATGTTAGAGCGCTGGACAAAAGACGGTTTGTATCAGCAGATCCGCGATAGCCGAATTGGTCGTACTCCTTTCATTTTGCATGACGGCCCACCGTATGCCAATGGCAGTATTCATATTGGTCACTCAGTGAATAAGATCCTCAAGGACATTATTGTTAAGTCAAAAACGATGTCTGGTTTTGACGCGCCTTATGTACCAGGTTGGGATTGTCACGGCTTACCTATTGAACTAAAAGTTGAGCAAAAAGTCGGTAAGCCGGGTCAAAAAATTACCGCAGCAGAATTCCGTGAAGAATGCCGCAAATATGCGGCAGAGCAAGTCAACGGTCAACGCGAAGATTTTATCCGTTTGGGCGTGTTGGGTGATTGGCAAAACCCATATCTAACAATGGATTTTTCAACTGAAGCCAATATCGTTCGTTCTTTATCTAAAGTCATTGAAAGCGGTCATTTGCATAAAGGCGTAAAGCCAGTGCATTGGTGTACTGATTGTGGTTCTGCATTAGCTGAAGCCGAAGTTGAATACGAAGACAAAACATCACCGGCTATTGATGTGGCATTTGTTGCCGTAGATAGCAAAGCTGTTGCGGCTAAGTTTGGGGTAAGCAACTACTCACATCCTGTTTCTATGGTGATTTGGACAACCACACCCTGGACTTTACCTGCGAACCGCGCCTTGTCTTTAAGCGCTAATCTGGATTACAGCTTAGTCGAGTTTGAAAAAGACGGCGTAACACAAGCGCTTATTTTAGCAGAAGTGTTAGCTGAATCTTGCCTGACTCGTTATAACGTTGAACAGCATATTGTACTAGGCTCAGCCAAAGGCGAAGAGTTTGATCTTATTCGCTTTAAACACCCATTCTTAGATTTTGATGTGCCTGCTATTTTAGGTGACCACGTTACTACTGATGCGGGTACTGGTATTGTTCATACCGCGCCAGGCCATGGTCAAGACGATTTTGTGGTTGGGCAAAAGTACGGTTTAGAAGTAGCAAACCCTGTTGGTGACAACGGTGTATACAAGCCTGATACCGAGTTTTTTGCAGGTCAGCATGTATTTAAAGCTAACGATAACGTGGTTGCTTTACTGAGAGAAAAGGGCGCCTTGCTAAATCATGTGGCTTATCGTCATAGCTATCCACATTGCTGGCGCCACAAAACTCCGATTATCTTCCGTGCAACGCCGCAATGGTTCATCTCTATGGATAACCATGGCCTGCGTACGCAAGCATTGAAAGAAATCGAACAGACCCAATGGATCCCTGATTGGGGCCAAAGTCGAATTGAAAAAATGGTTGAAAACCGCCCTGACTGGTGTATCTCACGCCAACGTACTTGGGGTGTGCCTATCACGCTATTTGTGAATCGTGAAACCGAAGAGTTGCACCCAGATAGCGTGTCACTAATGGAACGTGTGGCTAATCGCATTGAACAGCAAGGCATTCAGGCTTGGTGGGATCTCGATGCTGCCGAGTTACTCGGCGATGAAGCTGATCAATACCGTAAAGTAACTGATACCTTAGATGTGTGGTTTGACTCAGGGTCTACTTTCTCGTCAGTGGTAGCCGCGCGTCCTGAATTTAAAGGACATGGCGTTGACTTGTATCTTGAAGGGAGCGACCAACATCGCGGCTGGTTTATGTCATCTTTGATGATTTCAACTGCAATGAATGGCAAGGCACCGTACAAGCAAGTACTTACCCACGGTTTTACCGTCGATGGCAAAGGCCGTAAGATGTCAAAATCTATCGGTAACGTGATTGCACCACAAACGGTAACTAACAAATTAGGCGCCGATATTCTGCGTTTATGGGTTGCGGCAACAGACTATAGCGGCGAGATGACGGTTTCTGACGAAATCTTAAATCGCAGCGCCGATGCCTATCGTCGTATTCGTAATACTGCACGTTTCCTATTAGCCAACTTAAACGGTTTCGATCCTACTAAAGACTTAGTCGCCGTTGAAGAGATGGTGGCGTTAGATCGCTGGGTTGTGCGCCGTGCTGCTGCGCTGCAGCAGGAAATTATTGAAGCCTATGAGCAATATAACTTCCATATCGTAACGCAAAAACTGATGCAGTTCTGTTCAGTTGAATTAGGCAGTTTCTATCTAGACATTATCAAAGATCGTCAATACACGGCTAAGCAAGAAGGCCATGCACGTCGCAGCTGTCAATCGGCGTTGTATTTAATTTCTGAGGCCATGGTACGTTGGATTGCGCCAATTCTAAGTTTTACTGCCGATGAAGTATGGCAACTATTGCCTGGCGAGCGTGAAGCCTATGTCTTTACTCAAGAATGGTATCAAGGTTTGAAATCAGTCACTTTAGCGACGGACTTAAGCGACGATTATTGGCAGCAACTGCTAACCGTGCGTAACGAAGTCAATAAAGTGATTGAACAAGCTCGCCGTGATAAACGTATCGGTGGTTCATTAGAAGCGGAAGTGACTTTGTTTGCCGATGCAGCTTTGACTGAGCAATTAACCCATATCGGCGATGAGCTAAGATTTGTGTTATTGACCTCTGAAGCCAAAGTCTTGCCTTTAGCGAATGCGACATCGGAAGCGGTTGAAACTGAGCTGGCATCATTGAAATTAGTGGTTGCTTCAAGCACTGCAGAGAAGTGTGAGCGTTGTTGGCACCACAGAGAAGAGGTCGGCACCATTGAAGCCCACCCAACACTCTGTACTCGCTGCGTAACAAACATTGAAGGCGACGGCGAAGTTCGTCAGTTTGCGTAACGGCTTAGGTAAAGGAAAGTTATGCCATTAACTTGGAAGAACAGTGGCTTACGTTGGTATTGGGTGGCTGTATTGGTGTTTTTAGCCGATCAGCTATCTAAACAATGGGTCTTAGCTAATTTTGATTTGTATGAATCAGTTAAATTATTGCCATTTTTTAACTTCACTTATGTGCGTAACTACGGTGCAGCATTTAGTTTTTTAAGTGAGGCTGGCGGTTGGCAGCGTTGGTTATTTACGATTGTCGCAGTTGGATTTAGCACTTTACTGACAGTGTGGTTGCGTAAGCAATCTGCTTCGTTGTGGAAACTAAATCTGGCCTACACCTTAGTGATTGGCGGTGCATTAGGTAATTTGATTGACAGATTAATGCATGGCTTTGTGATTGATTTTATCGATTTTTACTGGAATAAAAGCCATTACCCCGCGTTCAATATCGCTGATGCTGCTATTTGTATTGGTGCCGTATTGATTATTTGGGATGCATTTTTAAGTGGTAAGTCTGAAACAGCTAGCGACAAAGGGGTTGAAAAGTGACTGTAACACGTTCTTTATTATGCCATATGAATATTGTGCTTTCTGATGGTTCAACCGCTGATAGCACTAAAGCTTCAGGTAAGCCTGCTCGATTAAATGTGGGTGACGGTACGCTGAGCCCTGCATTTGAAGCGCAATTGGTAACGCTTGCTGAAGGCGACAAGCACAGTTTTACGCTTGAAGCGATTGATGCCTTTGGTGAATCGAATCCTGATGCTATTCATTATCTAGATAGAAGCCGTTTTCCGGCAGACATGAGTTTGGAAGCGGGCGTGATTGTTAGCTTTGCTGGTCCTGGTGGCAGTGAAATCCCTGGTATTGTGCGCGATGTCGCGGGTGATTCCATTACTGTTGATCTGAATCATCCTCTGGCTGGGCATAAAATCACATTTGAACTGGACGTTGTAAAGGTACTTTAAGATGAAACTCGATCCTACTAGCCCAAGTTTAAATATTATGCTTGCCAATCCGCGAGGTTTTTGTGCGGGTGTCGATCGTGCTATCAGTATTGTTGAGCGGGCGTTGGAATTGTTTTCACCGCCTATTTATGTGCGTCATGAAGTCGTACATAACCGCTATGTCGTACAAAATCTGAAGGATCGAGGGGCGATTTTTGTTGAAGAGTTAGATCAGGTGCCAGACAACAACATTGTTATTTTCAGTGCACACGGTGTATCTCAAGCGGTGAGACAAGAAGCTAAAGCCCGTGGTTTAAGAGTGTTTGACGCAACGTGTCCTTTAGTCACTAAAGTCCATCTTCAAGTCACCCGCGCCAGTCGTAAAGGTATTGAATGCATCTTGATTGGTCACGAAGGCCATCCTGAAGTTGAAGGGACTATGGGGCAGTACGATAACCCCAATGGCGGTGTTTATCTTATTGAATCTCCAGCAGACGTAGAGACACTTGTTGTTCGTGACCCTAATAATCTATGTTTTGTCACACAAACGACCCTGTCGGTTGATGACACTCTCGATATTATTGCCGCGTTACTGAAACGCTTTCCGTCTATCGAAGGCCCGCGTAAAGATGATATCTGCTATGCCACGCAGAATCGTCAAGATGCAGTGCGTAATCTCTCGGCGGATGTTGATTTATTGATTGTCGTTGGTTCAAAAAATAGCTCTAACTCTAATCGTTTACGCGAGTTAGCGTTAAAGACAGGGACACAATCTTATTTAGTGGATACCGCTGATGATGTTGAATCAAGCTGGTTTGAGAATGTGACTCGTGTAGCGGTAACAGCAGGCGCCTCAGCCCCTGAGGTTTTGGTCCAGCAAGTTGTTCAGGCTATTGCTAAGTTGGCACCTAGCGTGGTGACTGAAGTTGAAGGCCGCAAAGAAGACACTGTGTTTGCGGTACCCGCCGAGTTGCGCTAAAACGATGGAGATTAATCATTAATAACAAAGAGGCGAAAGCCTCTTTTTTATTATCTTAAATTCGTTCAAAGCATAATGATGTCAATGCTTATATACTAATGTTACTGGCTACTTACATTTTACTCATATATCATTAACTGTTATTAATTTATTATCGTAAGACTAAGATTTTTAAAGATAAACACTCGGACATTTGTTAACGATATGAAAAACACCAAATGCTTTACTCAAAAAACATTTCAGCGAGGCTTCTCATTAATCGAAGTGCTTGTCGCATTGGTGATTTTAGTCATTGGCTTAATTGGAATTTTTAATTTACATATCGTAGCAAAACGTGGCAGTTTCGAGTCATTTCAACAAACTCAAGCCTCTTATTATGCAAATGACATGATAAACAGAATTAAATTAAATCGCACCCAGATTAGTTTGTATGCCGATACGTATTCTAGTGTCGCATCTTCACCAACTCCGAGTTGTAAAGGGGCTAATTTATGCACGCCTAGTCAAGTAGTACTGGCCGACAAATACGAGTGGAAACAAGCCATCTTTGGAGAAACCGAGAAAGTTGCAGGAAAGGCTGTCGGTGGATTAGACACTCCTACTGGATGCGTAACTGTGGTTGGTAATGTTGTTACTGTGACATTAGCCTGGAAGGGGATTAGTAGTACATCAGATGCGGGTGGCGATTGTGGTACGGCAAGCACTCGGCGACGAGTTTATTCAATCCAAACAGTGATTATGTAAATGACACAATCAGTTATTAAGCTAAAGCGCTTTCAATTTGGTATGTCACTTGTTGAGCTTATGGTGGCTATGGTCATTGGGTTATTTTTAACTGCTGGCGTATTCACCATGTTCAATATGTCTTCATCTAATGTGACAACAACAAGCCAATTTAATCAGTTACAAGAAAATGGTCGAATTGCATTATCGATTATGGAACGAGATATCACTCAACTCGGTTTTATGGGTGATATGACAGGGACGGATTTTATTCTTGGTAGCAATACGACTGTTAATGCTGCAATTTCTGGGGCGGATTGCATTGGCGCGGGATTGAATAATGCCTCCCTACCCAACAATCAACCTGCACATTTCAGGTTGTTGTGGGGTTATACCAGTGGCGGTAGCGCTTCGTTAGCATGCTTGTCTGGTGTTAAATCTGACACCGATGTACTTCAGTTAAAAAGATTAATTGGTCCAACTGCAGTTGCTAATTCAACAGGGTATTACGTTGCTGCAACATCGAGTCAAGCCATATTTTTTAATTCAGGAGCCCCTTCTGTAGCCCTTCCAAATGCTCGAGTCTGGGAGTATCAACATCATGTTTATTATATCGATGAAGCCAATAACACGCCTATGCTTAATCGAAAAACGCTAACTAATTTAGGCATGAATAATGATGAGCAACTGGTAGAGGGTATTGAAAATATTCGATTTTTGTATGGTTTTGATGACAATGGTGACGGAACGCCAGATAGTTTTATACCTGCATCAAGTGTCACATCATTAATGTGGGATAACGAAGGGTTCCAACGGTTAGTTGCTATTAAGATTTATGTGCTGGTTCGAACAACTCAAGCCGATAGTACCTATAATACTAGCGAAGCAACCTATCAATTAGGTGATAAAACTTTTAATGCACCTAATGACCATTTTCGACGCAAGGTAATGTCAACAACGGTGGTATTGGAAAATCCATTACTAATCCGTAGCTAGCTTGAGGCAATTATGAAAGATAAATCAATGAAAAATCAAAAAGGAGTGGTGCTATTCTTTGCCTTGATAGTATTGATTCTAATGACTTTAATTGGCGTGGCTTTAGCCGTAAATTCCACACAGTCGCTGCGAATGGCTGGTGCAGGTGCTGAACGTATTGAGGCTAATGCAATTGCTAACGGTGCGCTAGATAGCGTCATTAATAAATATAAAGGTGCAGCATTTGCCAATATGATGGTTTCTCAGCCAGATAGTTTGCTTGGTGGGAAACAACTTTTAGTGCCAATGCCATGGGATGGGACGGTAAAAGATGTTAGTTGCCAACGTAGTAGTAAAGCAAATGGTGCCAATTTAATTAGCTGTCGTCGGCTTGAAGTCGAAAGTGTTAGAGCATTTGGTCGAGAAAGCTTAGGCCAATTAGAAGTTGTTGCAGGTATTGAGCAAGAAGTGCTTACTGGGAGCTAAAAATGTTGAAAATATTAACCTTTATCTGTGTGTTTGTTTTGATTGGTATATCAAGTCAATCACATGGCGATGACACTGAACTCTATGTATTTGAAACTGCTACTGATGCAGGCGCACGCCCTAAGGTGCTGATTATATTTGATAACTCTGGCAGTATGGATACGAAGGAGAATGTCCCAGATCCTGATTTCATTCCACCAGTGGACTATGATTCTGACTATAACCCATCAAAAGATTATTCTGGTACTGGTATAAGTGACGTTATTTATTTCTCAACGAGCTCTAGTACTAATCTTGAGTCATTATTAAACTCAAATCAGAGTTTTTATAGTAAATATAATGGTTGTCACCAAAGTTGGACGCCTTTGGCTGATATTGGTTTTTTTAAAGGGCGTGTAGGTGAGTTCTATAAAAAATCTAATAGTTGGAGTTGGAATAAACTAAGAACCGACGAAAGTTTAGCAACGAAAAGATATGTAGATTGCTTGGAGGATGTAACTGCAGAAGACCCGATAAACTCGAGCGATTACGGTACGTCAGGTTTTCCAAAGAACGGTACTAAAAATGTTCCCTATACACATGTCTCTAGCCCATCAGAGAATGGTTGGGTGGCTGCTATAAATACAGCTAAAAGTACAAATGTAAAAACATTAGACTCAGTAACTCTTTACTCTAAAAACTATCTTTTATGGTATAAAAAACTTAAGGATGGCATTATTCCAATCGTTTCAAAGAAACGTATTGATATTGCAAAAAAAGCGATTTCGGATGTAATTAAAACCACACCCTCAGTAGATTTTGGTTTAGCGGTATTTAACGAAAACACCAATAATCGCAAGGAAGGAGGTAGAATCGTTTCGGGTATACAGGACATGAGTCCGGGCACGACTCCTGGGATCGCGGCGAGAAATAACATACTCACAAAAATAGGTCAGTTGAATCCCGAAACCAATACGCCATTATGTGAGACATTATTTGAGGCGTATCGATACTTATCGGGTGGAGCGGTGCAGTTTGGCCATGAAGATACTGCGAGCCCTAAGTGGGATACAAATGTTGAATCTAGTAATAAATATATTTCCCCACTTAAAATATGTACAGATATGGCATATGTCATCTATGTAACTGATGGTGCGCCAACTTCCGATAGTGATGCTGATGGGCTTGTAAAAAATTTGACATCAGGGGCAAGTAAATTCGGCAATTATGACGTTTTTTCCTATAAGCCTGATCCTAAGAAATCCGATAAAATAAGTAGCTATCTTCCTGCGCTAGCTAGCTATATGTATCAAAATGATTTAGTTAATAAGACTGATGATAATGACGATAATCCACTGCAAAATGCGCGAACCTTTACAATTGGTTTTAGCTCTGGCGCTGACGATGCTGCACCTTTACTGATTGAGACGGCAAAGCGTGGGGGCGGTAAATATTTTGCGGCGCAAGATAGCTTACAGTTAACTAATGCATTATCGGATGCATTGAGCTCAATTTTAGAGATTGATTCAAGTTTTACCTCACCTAGTATTGCAAGTAATAACTTCGATCGCACTCAAACCTTTGATTCAGCATATTATGCGATGTTTTTGCCCGGTAAAGGACCACGGTGGACTGGTAATCTTAAAAAGTTAAAAGTGAATTCTAGCGGAACATTGGTCGATGCTAAAGGAAGTATCGCCATTGGTGACAATGGTAATATTAAGAAAGAAGCCTGTACGTTTTGGACTAATTGCAGTGGCGGTACCGATGGTAATCAAGTTGAAATCGGTGGCGTAACACAAATGCTGGAAGGGCTTACTAAACGAAAGGTATTGAGTAATACCGCCAGCGGTAATGGACTCGAAGAGCTTACCATTGCTAATGCCGCCAATGGCAGTAAGGCAAATTTAGCTGCTTATATGAGTATTGATGAAGCTGAACTTGATGCTACATTCAAATGGCTATTGGGTGTAGATGTGGACGATGAAGATGGGGATAACAGCACCACAGACAAACGTAAAGATATTATGGGAGATCCATTACATTCTAAACCACTAGCAATTAATTTTGGAACGAGTGCAGCCCCTGATATTAGAGTTCTCTTAGGAACTAACCACGGGCTCTTGCATATGTTTAAAGACTCAGGAGTGAGTGTTGATGAAACATGGGCATTTATGCCCTATGAACTACTACCGAACGTACCAATATTACGTGAAAACTTACCTGGCGGTCATTACGTATATGGTATGGATGCATCTCCTGTCGCTTATGTAAAAAGCAGTATTGATGGTACTAAGCCAAGTGATGTTTGGGTTTTTGCTGGAATGAGACGGGGTGGCTCTTCGTATTATGCATTAAATGTAACGTCGCCAGATACTCCTAGCTTAATGTGGGCTATAAATCCTGAAACACTTGGGTTTTCTGAATTAGGACAAACATGGGCTGAACCAATTATTACCTTAATTCCTGGGCATAGCACACCCGTACTTATTTTTGGTGGTGGATACGATGTTAGCTACGACTCAACTCCGTCAGGTACTCCTTCAGGAAGAAATGTTTATATCGTTGATGCAAAGTTAGGGACTTTATTGCACACATTTGGCACTTCAGCAGGCACGAACGCTACCGTGTTACCTGGGATTATTGACAGTATACCTAATGCTGTTGCGGTTTTGGATAGTAACAATGATGGTGTTACTGACCGAATTTATGCGACAGATACAGGTGGTAATGTTTGGCGTATGGATTTGCCTAGCGAGGATGATAAGACTTGGACCGCCTACAAATTTGCTTCATTAGGTGGAGACTTAGCCGCGGATAGACGTTTTTTTGCCGAACCAGTGGTTGCTCAAACTACTTTTAATAATATCTCTGAAGTGTCCGTTGTTGATCCCAGTGGTGCAAAGACAGTGACTAAAAATTATCAGAATGTTCCTTATGATGCCATTGCCATCGGTAGCGGCAATAGGCCAACACCCTTATCTAAATCAACTGAAGATATGTACTATGTACTTCAGGATCGTAATGTTATCACTAAGAGTTATGGCGGTAGTGGTAATCCAGTAGCACCAGCAGCGATTACGCTGGGTAATTTGTATAATGTAACTGCAGCACCTCCGAAAACGGAGACTGAAAACATCGCATTTGGTAAGAAGCTAGGGTGGTATTATGACTATCCAACCGCGGGAGAAAAAAGCCTAACGGCCAGTTTAATCGTTGACGGGAAGGTTTACTTTACGTCATTTGTTCCTCCATCTCAGTCAGTATCAGACACAGTATGTACAGTTTCTGGTTTAGGTCGACTGTACGTTTTTGATTTGCATAAAGGCACTCGTACACTCACCAGTGTGTATTACGAATTAGGTGAACGGGTTCCGGATACACCGCAAATAGTCATTCCCACTCCTGAATCAGGAAAGGACCCGTATATTTATATTATTGGTGTTGGAAAAGGTGAGAAGCGAGATGATGGTGAATATAGCGGAACAATAAATGTAGGCTCAGGATTAGGGGTCAACAAAATTTATTACCATATAGATGATAATTAATGTAGATGAGAGTATGAAAGAAAATAAAGGTTTTACGTTGATAGAGGTAATGATTACGGTTGTTATAGTCGGTATTCTTGCTTCTATTGCCTATCCTTCTTATACGCAGTATGTCATTAAAAGTGCGCGTTCTGAAGGCGTAGCTGCAGTGATGCGAGTTGCTAATTTGCAGGAGCAGTATTATTTAGATAATCGTACTTATACAACCGATATGACTAAATTAGGACTAGATAAAAGTCCGTTTATTACTGAACATGGACACTACAGTGTAACGTCAACTGGAACAACAACGACAACAGTGACAGCAACGGCAATAGGTATCCAAGCATCTCGAGATGCCACAGCTTGTCCAACTATTACATTGACTAGTAATGGAGTTAAAGGGCCGTCAGAGGAGTGTTGGAAATGAATAAGTTAATATATGGTATTTTTGCAGCATTAATCGGGTTTAATTGTAGTGCAGCTGAAAGTGCTCAAGATTATAAGTGCTATATTAAATCTTCATATGGTAATGAGTATATCGTGTTTTTTAAATGGAAAGATAAAAATGTGCGCCGACATATGGCAGCATTACCAGCAACACAATTAACAGATCGAATGAATAAAAAGTATTTTGTTAAAACTGTTGATGAATGTATCACCATGGATAAGGAGTTTGTTTCAACTACAGCAAGAAAACTAGATCTGCAAACATTGAGGTAGCATTTGAAATATAAGTATTATTTAGGTGCACCCCATATCTTTTGCTCCAAACTTTATTAGCCCTGATGGTGATATGTTAATGCTACGAGAACCAGATGCTTTTCCATCTGGGCAGTAAATAAAAGCCCCTCCGGAGGAAAGACCATCGGGTGAAAACGTTATGTGTTCGCCATTTTTATTGTTAGCTGCAATTTTTGCAGGTCCTTTAACGCTATCATTAGTATTAAAGCTATCTATAGAACGTAAATTGTTAGTGGCGCCAATATAAACTCTAATACCATTATTCCAGTTTGTTCCACATGAAGAAACGCTAGCAAATGGACAGACATTAACGGTAGCACCATAGTTTATCGCTTGGTTTCGAGCAAAAGCCATAATGTCATGTATTTTTTCAATGTTACTATTTGCTCTAAAGCCTTCATACATAGATATGAGTGACGGAACCCCGATAGTTAATAATATGGCAGCAATTGCAATCGTGACCATTAACTCTACTAAGGTAAAGGCTTTTTTTTTATCGCGCATAATTTTTAATCCTTACTTATATTTTGTAAAGTATAAGCGAGAATCATATCAGTTTCAGTATAATTGAACCGAATCTAACTCCTAAGCATGTAATTTAGTAATGCTTTACTCATTATGCTTACTAACTACATTTTATGTTGTTTTCTGTGGAAAAACGTACTCTACCTGCCTGATTGACAATAATAGCTCTAGAGTAAGGATTTGTTACAGATAATGGGCAATATTTTAGTGTTCCATTAGTGCCTGACGCTAAGCCATCTGGCTGGAAACGAATTGTAGTTCGATTGTATTGGACAATGTCTTTTGAGTGGAATGCGTTTGTTGTGTACAGTTTTTTATCATTACTATCGAGTTGACTATTATTGTTAGTATCAATGAAGACGGTTAATCCGACCTGCCAGTTAGAGTCGCACTTTTCGTCAACAATAGCGCAAACGGTAACTTTTTTATTATAAGAAATAGCTTGGTTACGCGCTAATTGCAGTGTTTGCTGGATAATACGTATACTGCTATCAGCTCTATAGTTTGTATAGAAATCAGTTAATGAAGGCACTCCAATCGCTAGTAAAATTGCTGATACAGATAGTGTAATGATAAGTTCAATGAGGCTAAAACCTTGCTTGTGAGTTTTCATACTACTTCCTTGTTATTCATACGCTGGCATCCTGCGAGCGAGTTAATAATAGATCAAGAATGTAAGTATAAAATCACATACTAAAAGTAAGGCACTTTTTTTAGATTGTTATGGACTAACAGCAATATTGTAGAAACTGTGTTTTATGCGCTAAGCATCACATTCGCTTCAACATTATTCTCACCCCGTGTAAGCTAGCGTTATTCTGTTTATTTATATTAATGCAAGATATGAGAGATTCTGATGAAAAAAGTTGAAGCTATTATTAAACCATTTAAATTAGATGACGTGCGCGAATCACTTGCAGAAATAGGCATAACTGGCATGACAGTGCTCGAAGTTAAAGGCTTTGGTCGTCAGAAAGGTCATACTGAACTCTACCGTGGTGCTGAGTATATGGTGGATTTTTTGCCTAAAGTTAAAATTGAATTAGTGATCCAAGATGAACTACTTGAGCAAGCAATTGATGTCATTGTTGAAATTGCACGTACTGGGAAAATTGGTGACGGTAAAATTTTTGTGACTGATGTTGAGCGAGTTATCCGAATTAGAACCGGTGAAGAGAACGAAGAAGCGGTATAGCCTGCTTTGATACGATAGGATCTTTGCTGAGTGATCAAACGAGCGTGTTTCAACCTAAATATGTGTAAATCATACTCATACTAAGTTCAGTTGATAACCAATTTTATGGCTGGAATATCAAGTATTGCGCATGCATGCTTCACTCTGTACAAAAAAACACTCGTTCATATGGTGGCACTGAAGATTTTAGCCCTCTTTGATTTTTTTATTGTGGACGATAATCCAGTTTAATCATTTAGTTTCTGAACTATCTTTAATGGCAATCCCTCAATATTACGCGACTAATGTAGTTATCTCTTATCTGTTACATGATATAACTTAGCTACGTAAATATGCTCTACGAGGTTGTAATTTTGGCTACAAAAAGAATAGTGATTGTGGGTGGCGGGGCAGCTGGCCTAGCACTTGCTTCTAAGTTGGGCCGTAAATGGGGTGGCAGTGATGTCGTCGATGTGTGCTTAATTGACAAAAGTCCTATTCATATATGGAAACCTAAGTTACATGAAGTCGCTGTTGGCGTAATAGATCAATCAATTGAAGGGTTACTCTATCGTGATCACGGACTTAAAAATGGCTATCGCTATATTCGCGGCGAGATAGAGCTGTGTGACCCTGATACCAAATCAATTCAGTTAGCAGCGGTCTATAATGATGATGGTGAGTTACTTTTAGCTCCGCGCCAAATTGATTATGATATTTTAGTGCTCGCATTAGGTGGAGTATCAAATAGTTTCAATACCTTAGGCGCTGATGAGCACTGCATATTCTTAGACAATCTTGAAAACGCTAACTTATTTCACCATAAATTACTTGATGCATTACTCCAATTAAACGAAACGCAGGAAAGAGTTAGCATAGGTATTGTGGGCGCTGGCGCAACAGGTGTCGAATTAGCGGCTGAACTACACCATGTAATTGAGTCTGTTAAGGAATATGGTTACCTAAATATAGCCAAACATCATCTCGAGGTGCATTTAATTGAAGCGTCATCGAAAATACTACCTCAATTACCTGAACGTGTTAGTGCTAGGGCTCAGGCGGTTTTGGATAAAATCGGGATTCGTTTGCATATTGGGGTACAGGTTAAAGAGGTGACGCATGACGGCTTTGTTACGCAAGATGGTGATATCATTAAGGCTGGTTTGAAAGTATGGGCTGCTGGTGTGAAAGGGCCAAAAGCATTTCAGAATTTCACTAAACTCCCGATAACCTCACGTAATCAAATCGAAGTAGATACTTGTATGCGCGTTAAGGGGCAACAAGATATTTATGCTTTAGGTGATTGCGCACTATTAATCCAAGACTCTGGCAAACCGGTACCCCCTAGAGCTCAGGCAGCTGCACAAATGGCTGATACTTTATTTGATAATATTGTTAACCGTTTACAAGATAAACCCGAAAAAGCGTTTATTTATAAAGATTACGGCTCGCTCGTTTCTTTAAGTCGTTTTTCGGCAGTAGGTAATTTGATGGGGAATTTGCGTTCAGGCGATTTATTCGTTGAGGGACACCTTGCTAGGTTGATGTATATTTCTTTATATCAAAGGCACTTAGCGAGTCTTTATGGTTGGTTTTCTGCTATTGTTTATCGTATTGCACAAAAATTATTAAAATGGCAGCGACCAAAGCTTAAGTTACATTAATCGTTGTGAATTTGAGCAACAAAAAGTAGAGAGCAATAGCTCTCTATTTTTGTTTGGGTATAGTCGATGAATCACGAATAACAGGTTCTGGGGTAAAAGTTTTAGAATTTGTTGCACTATGCTCGCGACGTTTGGCAATTAATAACTCAGTGGCAACTTGAGCAATTTCAGCATTCGGCTGGTGAACAGTAGTTAACTTTGGCCAAGTTTGACGTGAGAATGGGCTATCTTCAAAACCTACAATGGATAAGTCAGTCGGTATATCTAAACCTGCCAAACGGGCAGCAAAAAGTGCACCAGCGGCAATTTCATCATTACAAGCTACGATGGCAGTGGGACGATTTTTTTGTTTAATTAATTGGTTTGCACCATCGACACCAGACTCAAATGAATACTTTCCTTCAATTATGTAGTTTTTATCCAATTTTAAGCCGTTGTTTGTTAATGCTTGTTTAAAACCAAGTAATCGCTCTTTGGTTGATTTATGATGTAAATCACCGCTTAAAAATGCGATGTGTTTGTGGCCTAAATCAATTAAGTGTTGAGTTATTTCAATCGCACCAAATTTGTCATTGACTAAAATAGTGAGTCCATTTGAGTCATTATCTTTTTCCCCCGCGATGATCCGCACATAATGAGCATCAATTTCTGTCAGTGCTTTAAGCACTTTAGGATCTTCTGAAAGAGGTGGAGTTAGTACGAGTCCTGCCAGCCTAGAGTATTTGACCAGCGCTGTAAGCTCATCACAAATCGTCTCCGATTTTGCATTGCAAGGGTGAATAACCAGTTCGTAGCCTTTACTCTTACATGCCTCTAAAATCCCATTTTGCATGTCAATAATGTAATATGCATTCGGGTTATCGTAAATAAAACCAATAGCATAGGATTTATTTCCTGCGAGATTTCTTGCTGCTAAATTTGGCTGGTAATGGAGTGCTTTTATTGCCTCATTCACTTTCTCAACGGTGGCTTGTTTTACTGAAGGTTCGTTATTGGTCACACGGGATACCGTCTTGATAGACACTCCTGCATGTTTAGCTACGTCGTTGATAGTGACTTTCATTGATGTAAAACTCTTTATAAGGTCGTGAAGGTATTAGCTGCTTAATGAACGGAAATCCTTCACTCGTCATTTACAAGCTGACATTTATTATCTGTATTTTTTATTTATACCCTTATAGTGCGAGCTTTTATAGTGCTTAGCAATCTTGAATTGTTACAAATTAGCGTTTTTTGTGAATGTTACAACGATGCAATAAGTTGTAAGTTTACATCGTTAGACATAACAATCTGTTTTATAATCATTTTTCGTTTTAATGGTCATCATTATTTTAAGTTGGCGACATTTTTTTGTGGTTACTGTTATTTTGTTGTGGCAAGAGTGTTGATTATTGTGTAATGTTTGCTCCAGACATGACAGCGTTGTCATTCCTTGGGGAATGGTTATGAATACTAAAACGATAATAAGTTATGGAAGGGAAACAAGATGCGACCATTAACCTTTAAGAAAAGTGTATTAGCTACAAATATTGCTATTTTACTTGGCAGTGCTGTATCCATCAGCGCTGTCGCTGCAGATGCTGCGACAACTGTCACTGCTGATGCCGCAGCCACTGTCGCTGCATCTGAAAATATAGAAAAAATTGAAGTGCGTGGTATGCGAGCTTCAATGAAGGCTTCGGTTAATGATAAGCGCTTTTCTGATGCTGTCGTTGATGCGGTAACGGCTGAAGATATTGGTAAGTTTCCTGATGGAGACGTTGGTGAATCATTAGGTCGAATTCCTGGTGTCGCGGTAAATCGTCAGTTTGGTCAAGGCCAGCAAGTATCTATTCGTGGCGCCTCTAGTCAGTTAACTAGCACGTTACTAAACGGTCACTCAGTAGCTTCTACGGGATGGTTTGATCAACAAGCGATTGACCGTAGTTTTAACTACAGTTTACTCCCACCAGAAATGGTCGGTGGTATTCAAGTTTATAAATCGTCTCAAGCTGATATTGCTGAAGGTGGTATTGGTGGTACGGTTATCGTTAAAACCCGTAAACCGCTAGATTTAGATGCAAACTCTATGTTCTTAAGCGCTAAAGGCGACTATGGCACGGTTTCTGAAGAAATAGATCCACAGACTTCGGGTTTATATAGCTGGAAAACTGAAGACGAAAAATTCGGTTTTCTAATTGCTGGTTCACTAGATAAAACTGAATACCAGCGTAACGGTATTGAGTCTTTGCTCAGTTGGGGAGAGATAGTCCCTACCACATTCCAGCAAGATCGTGAGCGTACAGCGATCAACGCGGCATTCCAATATCGACCAACTGATAATCTTGAGTTTGGTTTGAATGTAATGAGCCTTCAGCTTGATGCAAACAATGCTAACACCTCTATTTTCTTGTTCCCAACTCAGCAAGGTGAAAATACTTGTCTGAAGACCAATGCGGCAGGTGTGTGTACGTTAGTTGAACACACTGGTAAAGATGGATTTGCTTTTGCTCAAACATGGGCTCGTAAAGCTAGCATGTCTTCTGACACCATTGATCTGGACTTTGCCTATCAAGCTGATACCTATAAGTTAGAAGGTCGTATCGGTAAAACTAAAGCCGAAGGCGGAACAGATCTGACGGCTAACTATGGTCAATCTATTGGTAAGCCTGAAGATTTTGCAGGTATCTATGATGCTACTGGTGATGTAATTGATATTAATATTGCCAACAACTCATTTGATGCTAGTGATTTTAATGGTCAGTTAGATACCCAAGGTTGGGCGCTTAAAAAAGCAACCAAATACAGATGAAGAATCATTTGCTACATTCGATATTACTATCCCGGTAGAATTTGGCGTTATTACCTCAATTAAATCAGGTATTAGTTATGCCGATCATGATGTCTCTCAAACCACTGAAGCGGCACAATCATCTGGCATAGTAGCTAAAGATGCGTCAGCCTACTATTCAGGCACCATGTCATCTGGCGCAGGTTTTACACTGCCTAAACCTATTTTTGACAATATGATCAACGATGCTTATGCCGCGGTTGATGGTTTCACTCTTGATAAGTCTGGGTATGGCACACTCCAAGAGAAAAACTTGGCACTGTATACCATGGCGACATTCGCCGGTGAAGGAGTGCGTGGTAACTTCGGTTTAAGATATATTTCTACTGATGTTGAGTCTGACTACTATGCATTTAGCCCAACAGGCACTTATGCAGACGGTTTAAGCACTGACAAAGCAAGTTATAACGATGTGTTGCCGAGTGTGAATATTGCATTTGACCTTGCCAGTGATTTAATTTTAAGAACGTCGGCATCTCAAGTTATTTCACGTCCAAACTATGCTGATTTATTCGCAACGTCTAAATTACCTGGTTTAAATGATGGTACACCTGGTAACGAAAAGAAAGTAACTGGCAGTGTTAACTTACAACCTTTTAAAGCCTCACAAGCTGATGTGAGCTTAGAATGGTATTTTAGTGGTGAGGGTTTATTCGCTGCGACTTACTTTATTAAAGATGTCAGTTCATTTATCTCTACAAGAGAAAGTTTGAATCAACAAATCGGTATTGAAGATCCTAGCTTAGTGATTGCAGGTGGCAGTTCATGTGGCGTAGGCGTTTACGATTGCTGGACTGTCAGTGAAAACTATAATGCTAACGGTGGTTCAATTGATGGTATCGAACTGCAGTTACAAGATTCATTCGATAATGGTTTAGGCTATTCAGTTAACTACACATTTGCTGATGCAACTTCACCAGCAGAAAACTACCCTGATCGTGTGGGTGTATTCTCTGACTCATCTAAGCATACCGTTAACTTAGTCAGCTACTATGAAATGGATGATTTCTCTGCTCGTGTAGCTTATAACTGGCGTTCAGAATATATGATGCGTGAATTACCAGGTTTCTATGGTAACCGTGAACATCAAGCCTATGGCACCTTAGATTTAAGTGCTAACTACAACATAACTGACTATTTAGCTCTTACGTTTGAAGTAGTTAATTTACTTGAAGAAGATAGTGTGCAGAAAGGCGTATCACCCGTAGATGCCGAGGGCGTTATCAGTGAGTTTAAAGATAATTATCCAGTATGGAGCTTCGACGGTGAAGCTCGCTACAAGGTTGGTATCGCATTACGTTTCTAAATTTAATTTGTTAAATTAAAAGCCTAGCGTTGCTAGTAATGCCGTTCACTTAACAGTGAACGGCATTTTTCTTTAGCCTAACTGGGTGCTTATTGTTACTTATTTTAAGGACTCGTGGATAAGCCCTTTCCCGTTTACCATCCAACTTAAATTGCCGCACATTTCGTTCTATACCTAATATCTCTTGGGACATTGCCCTGCGTTTGTGATGGCAGCTGTGTCAGTGTAAAGATGATATGGCTCGCAGTATTGCGGAGATTCAATTGAGAGGGATAGGCCGATGGCAAGCTTTTAGCTATCAGTAACATCTTATATCGGATGAGATTTGAAATAGCATAGTGAATTTGGTCACCTAACGTGCTCTGGCTCTTTTGGTGTGATTGAACATCATATTAAATATTAACGTTTATCTAATTCTAATCGGAGTGTGCTACTGCAGTGCGCAAAAGTGAGAATTCTGCGCTTTCAATTGCTGACAGAGCAAGCATTAATGGGAGATAGAAGTGCTAGAGTTTATACGTACATCATTGATTAATATTAATTAGCTAATAAATCGCTTTAATTGTCAAAAATGTGTAGCAATCATGTTTGTTTTTGTGTAACTTACCAATGACAGCGTTGTCATTCGCTTGTGTGATAGCGTTGTTTGTAAGGTCTGCGTGACGAGGATGAGGTCTCCTTATCATGTTTTGATAAAAGTATTACAGCTTGGTAATACCTTTATTTTTTATATTTTTGATAGTATCTCCCCCAGAAACTAGCGTTGGCTGGGTACTGAAAACAGTGCCTAGCCATTTTTTTAGCATGTTTTTTTACTGCATTACTCAACTGCTTACCTCAGCATTGAACATTAACGACATAGATAAATAAAACTCACTGGTAAAAACCAGATAATAAAAAGAGACTGCAATTTATGGCGATTTATTTAACCGTTGCTATGCGAATCATGGCAACGGAAATCACGAGAGTCATTGGGCTTGTCATCGAACTGTCCACCAAACTCTCCATTATTAAACGAACAGTTTACTGGTCACTTTTTATTACGGCATTGACTGGGCTTTCAACGCTTTCATCATTTAGTGTGCTGGCAGCCGTCACAACCCCAAGTTATGTTGCCTCTAACTCAGATTCTACTCAGTTAACTGCTTCTAGCATTCAGTCATCAGTATCAAAAACAATTGTTACAACCATACAGCAGACTTGGCAGTTAAATTTGCTTAAAGAAGCATTGCGCCGCTCCGATAGCACTTACCAAGTGCAGCAAATGTCGACTCAAATGAATCAAAAACGCAAAGTCGAAGAGGCTTTGGCGGGGACGGTTGATGTGTTTTGGAGCATGACTTCAAAAGAATTAGAACAAACAGTGCTACCCGTGCGTATTCCATTGTTTAAAGGGTTACTCGGTAATCGATTACTTATTATCCGCAAATCAGATGAGGCACGATTTGCCAATGTGAAAACTATGGCAGATTTTAAGCAGTTAAAGGCAGGACAAAATCGTTATTGGCCCGATGCTTCGATTCTAGAAGCCAATAAAATCCCCTTGGTAACGAGTTATCAGTACACCAATTTATACCCCATGTTAGAAGGCGGGCGTTTTGATTATCTTGCTTTGGGTGCGCAGGAAGTTGGCGAAGAGCTCGCAAGTCACCCCGATTCCGCACTTAAAATCGATAGCCATATTCTGCTGCAATATCGCTCGCCAGCTTATTTCTTTGTTTCTCCTAAGCGTCCCGAACTTGCTGCAGCTATTTTGGCTGGGCTTGAAAGTATGATCCTCGATGGTTCCTTCGATGAGATGTTCAATCGCGAGCTGAAAATTGAGCAACTGTACAGTGAGGCTAAGTTTGAACAACGCGTCATTATCCGTCTCGATACGCCAGATTTAAGCCCGTTAACGCCTATAGAACGCAAAGAATTGTGGTTAGATCTTTTTAGTATGCAAGGTACAAAATAATGAAAACATTAGCCTTAAAAGTGCAGGTTGGCTTAGCGGTAGCAATTTTTATGATTGTTGGCGTGCTGTTTGGTGCATCGTACTGGTTGGCGAGTGATAAATTAGCTGCCAATGAAACTGAGTTTGAACAAAATACTGTCGCAAGTTTGCAGGTAACTATGGCGCAGCCCATTTTCACCTATGATGATAAACAAATCCAAGCCGTATTATCCGTGATGCTTAAATCTGCACAGGTTTATCATATTGTCGTCAGCGACCATCGGGGTAAAGTGTTAGCCGAGGGGCAACAGGCTCAGACTGTGGCTGATAAATACCTGAGGAAACGTGAAATTCAATTTGCAGATCAAGGTAATCCAACAGGCCAATTGGCCATTCAGTTTTCTATGTTGCCAATTCGTGCTCAGCTATCAGATTTACTCTTAGGTTATTTCTTACAAGCATTGTTAATTCTCGGGGGGAGTTTACTTGTTATCTTCATTATTCTTAAACGTTTAGTGATTAATCCACTGGAGAATATTGTCCGTGCTATGCAAGACATTGCCAGCGGTGATGGCGATTTAGGCCGCCGGCTGCCGGTTCAGAGTCAGGATGAAATAGGCCAGCTTGCCAAGGCATTTAATAGTTTTGTAGAGCAAATCCATGGCACTATTTCTAGAGTGCATGAAACCTCGGGGCAATTGCTGGGTGATGCTAAAGCGCTGGGCTCACTGTCGCAAACCAACAATGAACGTGTGCAGACTCAATTAAAAGAAACCGAGGCTGCAGTCACGGCTGTCACTCAGTTGAGTGCAAGTGCCAACGAAGTCGCGACTAATGCGAAACGTACCGCAGATGCGGCGAGTCAGGCTGATAAAGCGGTCGATGATAGTCAGCGTCAGTTTGACTTAGGGTTAGATATTACCCGCAAACTGGCATCTGAATTAGCCCGATCTGCATTGTCTGTTTCACAGTTACAGCAAGAAACTAAAAAGATTGATGAAGTCGTTGTCGTCATCAACAGCATTGCCGAACAGACCAATCTACTGGCACTAAATGCCGCTATTGAAGCAGCAAGAGCGGGTGAGCAAGGGCGTGGTTTTGCTGTGGTTGCCGACGAAGTTCGTACACTGGCGAGCCGAACCCAACATGCAACCGGTGAAATCCAGAAGATGATCCAGCAGGTTCAGAGCCGAGTGGCCGAAACGGTCACTGTGATGCAAGCAAGCCAATTGCTCTCTACCGAGGGGGTTAATCACTCGGAAGATATTAAGTTAGTACTCAGTAAAGTGACGGGTTTAGTCTCTAATATCAGTAATATGAACATCGAAGTTTCCCATGCGGCGCAGGAACAAACCTGTGTCACTGAAGCCATTTCTCGTACGTTAAATGATCTTGCTAGTGTCTCAGGTTCTGCCTCACTTGATAGCGAGCACTTAGCGCACTCGAGCGAGCGACTGTTTCATCAAGGGGAAAGACTACGGACGTTAGTAACTTCTTTCAGATTGTAGCCATTTCTGGAGCTAGATAAGGATAATCATGAATAAAACATTTGCCGCGACCGCCATACTTGTCGCATTCGGTTTGACTGCGTGTTCAGATGCGCCAGATGCTCAGGTAGTAAATCAGGCACTCAAACAAGCGCAAAACTCGCCTGTAGCTGAGGCTGATGTAGCTTCTGCTTCTGGGGTATTAACCCAAACTCAATTACAGCAATTGGGTGACACCTTATCCGTCACTTACCGTGTTGTGACGAATATTCCTGATGCGCAATGTAACAAAGCACTCGCCGATGGCCGCTGCTTTGTGGCTGAAATCGATTTTGTTCCAGCAGTCAATCTTACCAGCCACGACTGGGCGATTTACTTCAGCCAAATGCGTCCGGTGCAATCAATCGAAGGTAATGAATTTACCATCACTCACATAAAGGGCGATCTTTATCGTATTGCACCAACGGTTGCCTTTACGGGCTTTAATCAAGGCGTGAAAAAAACACTCAGATTCCGTAGTGAGTTATGGCAATTGGCCGAAACCGATGCCATGCCCAATTATTACTTGGCCGCCGAGCATTTAGCCCCCGTGCTCATAGCGAGTACCCAGGTGAGTCAGGATACTGAAACTAGATTAGAATTACGTCCTTATGTCGAAAGCTATACCGACATGGTGAAACAGTATCGCCGTACTGAAACCGATAAGTTAGTGCCTGCGGATGCTAAGCAGCTGTTTATCACTAACCAAAGCGTAAGCGAAAATGCGGCCTTAGCAGTAAATACGATTATTCCTACACCACAAAAAGTACAACTTCATTCAAGCAATACATCAGTATCACTGACATCTGGTATTAAGCTTGAATATCAAAAAGATAATCCAGATCAACCGGCTCAAGTCGCTGCAGCATTGGCGCGTTTAGCCCGCCTTGGTGTGGCTGAATCTGCTAGTGGTATTACGGTGAAGTTTGCCAGCCAAAAAGGGGATGAGGGCAGTTATCGCTTAGATATTCAGCCAACTGAAATTGTGATCGCTGCCAATGATGCGGCGGGCTTCTCTTACGGTTTGTCATCATTAGCAAGCCTTGTGGATGTGAATTCGCTGAAAGTGAATGCCATGACGATTGAAGATAGTCCGCGTTATCCGTTTCGTGGTATGCACATAGATGTGGCGCGCAACTTCCATAGTAAACAGCTGATCCTAGATTTACTTGACCAAATGGCAGCTTACAAACTCAATAAGCTGCATTTACACATGGCCGATGATGAAGGCTGGCGACTTGAAATCGACGGTTTACCAGAGCTGACTGATATAGGCAGCAAACGTTGTCATGATCTTGAAGAAAATACCTGTTTACTACCACAACTGGGTAGTGGTCCTTTTGCTGACGCTAGCGTAAATGGGTTTTATAGCAAACAAGATTATATCAACATAGTGAAATATGCCGAAGCTCGTCAAATTCAAGTGATCCCATCGATGGACATGCCGGGCCACAGCCGCGCGGCGATTAAGTCGATGGAATTGCGCTTTCGTAAATTGCAGGCACAGGAAGTTGAGGGGACTACAAATACTCAAGTGCAAGTGGTCGCGTCAGTGGATAAGCCAAGTAGTAATGCGGTGAAGTCTTTAGATACTGGCGCTCGCCAGTTGCAAGTAGAAGGGAAAAACACCGCAGCTGAGCAATATTTGTTATCCGATCCCAAGGACACCACGGTCTATTCATCAGTGCAGTATTACAACGACAATACACTTAACGTGTGTATGGAGTCGACTTATCACTTTGTTGAAAAAGTGATTGATGAAATTGCCAAGTTACACCAAGCCGCGGGACAACCACTTACTCGCTACCATATTGGCGCCGATGAAACTGCAGGTGCGTGGAAGCAATCACCACAATGCTTAGCGTTTATTGCGCAAAATGATAAGGGCGTTAAATCGGTCGATGAATTAGGTGCGTACTTTATCGAACGTATTTCTACCATGCTTGCCGCTAAAGGCATTGAAGTTGCGGGATGGAGCGATGGCATGAGCCATGTTCGCCCTGAAAACATGCCGGCTAAAGTGCAGTCTAATATTTGGGATGTGATTGCCTATAAAGGTTATGAACACGCGAATAGGCAAGTTAACTATGGTTGGGATGTGGTGTTATCCAATCCTGAAGTCTTGTATTTTGATTTTCCATACGAGGCGGATCCCAAAGAGCACGGTTATTATTGGGCAGGCCGTGCGACTAACAGCCATAAAGTGTTTAGCTTTATGCCAGATAATTTGGCCGCCAATGCGGAGCAATGGACCGATATTCAAAATCAACCATTTGAAGCAGATGACCGCATCAAACTCGATGAGACAGGTAAAAAAATATCGGGTCCAATTGAGAAAGGTAAATCATTTAGCGGCTTGCAAGGGCAACTCTGGAGTGAATCGGTTCGCAGTGACGATACCGCTGAATATATGATATTTCCTCGCTTATTGATGTTGGCCGAGCGTGCTTGGCATCAAGCCGCGTGGGAAGTTCCCTATCAATATCAAGGCGCGCTCTATAACCAAAGTTCAGGCGCTTTTACGTTAGCCATGCGTAATGAGCAAGCAAAGGACTGGCAACAACTGGCAAATACCTTAGGGCATAAAGAGTTTATTAAGCTAGATAAAGCCGGTATCGATTATCGCGTACCGACGGTCGGCGCTGAGATCCGTGACGGAAAACTGTTTGCCAATATCGCGTATCCAGGACTAAAGCTTGAATACCGTAGCCTAAATGGCCAATGGCAAACTTATCAAGCGGGACAAGCGGTTATTGCACCGATTGAGATCCGCGCCCTTGCCGCCGATGGTATTCGTAAAGGCCGAAGTTTAATCGTTAATTAAAACGATATTTATACCAAGCTGTATTTTAACGATAAAATACAGCTTTGTTTATTTTTATGTCGGTCGTTTTTTCAGTCTTAACATTGAGTTTTAAACGTTATGAAAAAACAAATGACAACGCTGTCATTTCTGTTGTAACATTGAGTTAACTAAAGTTCAGTGCGGTATTAACGGCATATAATCAGCAACGATAGCGCAGCATTGATAGATGAGAGGGGTGTCATGGGGTTAGTCCAGACAAAAGTTCAACCGCTGTTTATCGGTGTAGATGGAGGCGGCAGTAAATGTCGAGCCACTATCTATTCTGTAGACGGCAACGTTTTAGGTACTGGTGTAGCTGGCCGCGCGAATCCACTGCATGGTCTTGCTCAAACATTTGAATCCATTGAGGAGTCGACTCGTTTAGCATTGCTAGATGCCGGTATGAAAGAAAGCGATAGTCGTTTGCTGGTGGCAGGGCTAGGGCTTGCAGGCGTCAATGTACCTCGGTTATATCAAGATGTTGTCAACTGGCAGCATCCTTTTGCGGCTATGTATGTCACAACCGATCTGCATACCGCTTGTATTGGTGCCCATCGTGGTGCCGATGGCGCGGTGATTATCACTGGCACTGGTTCTTGTGGTTATTCCCATGTTGATGACACCAGTTTAAGTATTGGTGGTTATGGTTTTGCATTAGGCGATAAAGGCAGTGGCGCTTGGCTTGGATTAAAGGCAGCTGAACATGTGTTGCTGGCGCTCGACGGCTTTGCCGTATCGACAAGCTTAACCGACATGCTACTGAATTACTTTAACGTCACCGACGCACTCGGTATTGTTGAAAATTTAGCCGGAAAATCATCAAGTTGTTACGCTGCATTAGCCAGAAACGTGCTTGATTGTGCCAATGACGGTGATGCCGTCGCGATAGCCATAGTGCAAGAAGGCGCGGATTACATTAGTGAGATGGCACGGAAACTATTTAGTCTCAATCCGGTGCGATT
This sequence comes from Shewanella morhuae, assembly GCF_900156405.1. Taxonomy (GTDB): domain Bacteria; phylum Pseudomonadota; class Gammaproteobacteria; order Enterobacterales; family Shewanellaceae; genus Shewanella; species Shewanella morhuae. The sequence goes on along the minus strand of NZ_FTNN01000002.1, from coordinate 382,760 downwards.
TTCGATGATAGGCGGTCTTGCTGAACCGTTACAAGCTTGGCTTAGTGCCGATGTGGTTGCCAAAATTTCAGAGACCTTAGCCCCGCCCGAATTTGGCGCTATGTATTTTGCCCAGCAAGAATTTAATAAATCGTTATCAGTATAAATAGTTACTGAAACCCAATCCTCTATTTGAACGTGAAGGTAAAAACATGACAAACACGATTATGGAACAAGAAGCTCGCACTGCACCGCAAAAAATCGCGGCTCAGTTAGAAGCTAACGTTGATATTATGCAGCAGTTAGGTGAAAAGCTGCGCGCTTTCAATCCTCGTTTTGTGATGATGGTTGGCCGTGGTTCATCGGATCATGCGGGTGTTTTCGCTAAATATTTATTTGAAATTGAAACCGGTGTACCAACCTTTGCCGCAGCACCATCGGTGGCGAGCGTATATGGTAAAACGTTAAAATTAGACGGGGCGTTAGTGATTGTGATTTCACAATCTGGCCGTAGCCCTGATATTTTGGCACAAGCGCGTATGGCAAAAAATGCCGGTGCTTTTTGTGTTGCCTTAGTCAATGATGAAACTGCACCGATTAAAGATATCGTCGACGTAGTTGTACCTTTACGTGCCGGCGAAGAAAAAGCCGTTGCAGCTACTAAAAGTTATCTTGCGACGTTGTCAGCTATTTTGCATCTTGCTGCTGCGTGGACGCAGAATGAATCACTTGCCAAAGCGGTACGTTCTTTACCACAAGCGCTGCAAACAGCGGTGGACGCAGAGCCGCAGCTCACGGCTGAATCTGTTGCCGATGTAAAAAACTTAGTCGTACTCGGCCGTGGTTTAGGTTATGCGGTCTCTAAGGAAATTGCGCTTAAGTTAAAAGAAGTGTGTTCAATCCATGCTGAAGCGTTTAGTAGCGCCGAGTTCCTCCACGGCCCCGTGACCTTAGTTGAGAAAAAACTTACTATCGTCGATGTATGTATTGGCGATGAATCCTACGCGAGCCATATCGAACAAATTGAAAACGTGAGCCAACGCGGCGCCGACTTAGTGCATCTAAATCAAACCTCGACTGACATTCATCCACGTGTGGCACCGTTAGCGTTATTACAACGTTTTTATATCGACGTGGCCGCAGTTGCGATTGCCCGCGGTATCGATCCTGATCAACCCGCGGGTCTTAAAAAAGTGACCCAAACACTCTAAGTGACTCGTTGATGAGATTGAGTTTTACGGGGTTAAGCCTAGCAGGAATAGGCTTAACCAAGTCACTCGCGTTATTTATTGAAAGAGGTTTGCGATGAAAATCACCCTGATCGCTGAACGTATTTTTGATGGCGAACATTTCCACCAAGATGCGCCAGTGACGATTGAAGACGGGCATATTCTGGCTTTTGATACCGTTAAAGGTGCAAAAGAAATTCGCCAAGCCGGAACATTGGTGCCGGGCTTTATCGATGTACAAGTTAATGGTGGCGGCGGCGCACTATTCAATGCCGAGCCTAGCGTGGCCTGTATTGAAACGATTGCTAAAGCACATGCACGTTTTGGTACGACCGGATTTTTACCTACCTTAATTACCGATGACGTTAGTGTGATGGTAAAAGCAGCCGATGCTATTGCTGAGGCATTGCAAAAAGGTAGTGCTGGCGTCTTAGGCGTACATTTTGAAGGGCCGCATTTATCTGTACCTAAAAAAGGAGTGCATCCACAGGGCTTTATTCGCGACATCACCGATGCTGAACTTGCAGTATTTTGTCGTCAAGATCTGGGGATAAAAGTCGTTACGCTTGCGCCTGAGAATGTGTCGCCAGAGGTTATTCGTACGCTTGTTGCTTCAGGCGTTAAGGTGTGTTTGGGGCATTCTAATGCCGATTACAACACGGTTGTTGCGGCATTAGCGGCAGGCGCCACTGGTTTTACGCACCTTTATAACGCCATGTCACCACTCGGTTCCCGCGAGCCAGGCATGGTTGGCGCGGCGATAGAGAGCGAAACCGTTTGGTGTGGGTTAATTGTCGATGGTCACCATGTGCATCCTGCTGCGGCAAAGATTGCTCTGCGCGCCAAGCCTAGAGGCAAGATAATGTTAGTCACCGATGCCATGCCGCCAGTTGGCATGGACGATGAAATGAGCTTTGAGCTCTTTGGTATTCAAGTGCTTAGAGTTGGTGACAGGTTAAATGCCATAACAGGTGAATTGGCAGGTTGTGTGCTCGATATGGCAAGCGCAGTAAATAACACAGTGAACTTATTAGGTTTACCGTTAGCTGAAGCGTTAAGAATGGCGGCCTTGTATCCGGCACAGTTCCTCGGAATTGATCATAAGGCTGGCCGTTTAGCATCGGGGCACAGAGCCGATTTGGTGTTGCTTGATGCGCAAAATAAAGTGCAGGCAAACTATATTGCAGGTCAGACCGTTTATGCTCGCTGTTAAGTTATGCAGCTAGTAAACATCAGACTTAACTATTAGCCCCTGTCATATTTTGATGACAGGGGCTAAGTTTTTTATGATGTAGCACTATATAGGCGCCGTACTAAATGGTGCAGCAGGCATATCGTCTGACACTAATCGTAGAGGGTGCTAATTTTTGCCTAACTTTGAAAAACTATAAATAACAATAAGAAAGGATATGGTATGGAGATAATGCAAACAAACAAGTCCTTGGCTAAGAAAGTGAACAAACCTAGGCTGATGTCTCTTGATGCACTTCGTGGTTTCGATATGTTTTGGATTTTAGGTGGTGAGGCGCTGTTTGGTGGCTTGCTGATTTTAACCGGCTGGGCAGGCTGGCAATGGGGCGATGAACAGATGCACCATAGCCAATGGCACGGCTTTCGATTTTACGATTTAATTTTTCCGCTATTTATTTTCCTCTCCGGTGTCGCCTTAGGGTTATCCCCCAAGCGTTTAGATAAATTACCCATGAACGAGCGATTACCTGTATATCGCCATGCAATTAAGCGGCTATTTTTATTGTTGTTACTGGGTATTTTATATAATCATGGTTGGGGTACTGGAGTGCCTGCCGATCCCGAAAAAATCCGCTATGCCAGCGTGTTAGGTCGAATCGCTTTTGCTTGGTTTTTTGCGGCGTTATTGGTGTGGCACACCAGTTTACGAACCCAAATTATCGTCGCCTTGGGCATTTTGCTTGGCTATGGCGTAGTGCAACTTTGGTTGCCCTTTCCAGGTGGGCAGGCCGGCGTGCTCTCGCCAACGGAATCAATCAATGCCTATGTTGATTCAATTTTATTACCCGGCATAAGCTATCAAGGCTATACGCCTGATCCTGAAGGAATATTGTCAACACTCCCCGCCATAGTCAATGCCTTAGCAGGCGTTTTTGTTGGTCACTTTATTGTTAAATCCCACCCTAAAGGTGAGTGGGCTAAAGTCGGTTTACTCGCAGCAGCAGGCGGTGTCTGCTTAGCTGTAGGTTGGCTGTTGGATATACTTATTCCCGTTAACAAAGCCCTATGGAGCAGTTCATTCGTGCTAGTGACTTCAGGCTGGAGCATGATTTTATTGGCAATATTTTATGCCTTAGTGGACGTACTTAAGTGGCAAAGATGGGCATTTTTCTTTGTGGTTATTGGTACTAACGCCATTATTATTTACTTAGCGTCTAGCTTAGTGGATTGGAAATATATCGCGCAAAGTGTGTTTGGCGGTGTGGTTGCTGCTTTGCCTGCAAATAGCCAATCCTTAGCTGCGGTTATCAGTTTACTTGCGGTGCAGTGGCTAGTTTTATATTGGATGTATCGCCGCAATATTTTTGTCAAAATTTAGGTTATTCGCTTAATCGATGGAAATAAGCCGTAGGCACTGAGTGCCTACGGTTTTTTTATATTGTTTCTTAACGTTGCACCGCAACTGCCTTAGCGTTGAGCTAAAAGCAAATTAGCAGTAGTTCTGTCTTTTCTAGGAATTTTATCAAATGACAGCGTTGTCTTTTTATGTTATTTGTTTTAACATCGGTGAAACAATGACGTCTTTGAGTTATAACATTCATCATTGTGAACGAGTCGTGATAAGGACATTCGGGAACTTAGAACTAATTTTAATCCCGTGATCACCTCAATAATTAACTATTAATAAGAAGCAGGTTTATGGAAATGACACTCGATAAAAGCCAGCAAAAAAGCAGCTTTCTCCCCATGGCCATTGTAGCGGCTCTATTTTTCATCCTCGGATTCGCCACGTGGTTGAACGGTTCTTTAATGCCGTATTTAAAACAAATATTGCAGCTTAATCCTTTCCAAGCTTCGTTGATTTTATTTTCTTTTTATATCGCAGTGACATTCACCGCTTTACCTTCTGCCTGGCTTATTCGCAAAGTCGGTTATAAAAATGGCATGGCATTGGGAATGGGCGTGATGATGTTGGCGGGATTGTTATTTATCCCTGCGGCAGAAACGCAAATTTTTGGTCTATTTCTATTTGCTCAATTGGTGATGGGTACAGGCCAAACCTTATTACAAACAGCGGTTAACCCTTATGTGGTGCGTTTAGGTCCTGAAGAGTCTGCCGCAGCCCGTGTGAGCGTGATGGGTATTTTGAACAAAGGTGCGGGCGTGATTGCACCTTTAGTATTCTCGGCACTGATTTTAGACAGCTTTAAAGACCGTATTGGTACTGAACTTACGCAAATTCAAATTGATGAAATGGCTGATGGCTTAGTGTTACCGTATTTAGGAATGGCCATTTTTATCGGTATTTTGGCATTGATGGTGAAAAAGTCGCCATTACCAGAGTTATCTAATGAAGATGAAAGCCTTGACCATACTGACAAAAGTCAGCTTAAAGCGGCACTTTCTCACCCTAATTTAGCTTTCGGTGTGTTGGCACTATTTGTTTATGTGGCCGTGGAAGTGATTGCTGGTGACACGATTGGCACCTTTGCGCTCTCACTCGGGGTTGAACATTACGGCGTGATGACCTCTTATACTATGTTGTGTATGGTGCTGGGTTACACATTGGGTATCTTACTGATCCCGCGCTTTATTTCACAACCTAAGGCGTTGATGATTTCGGCCATTTTAGGGTTAGTGCTGACATGTGGCATTTTATTGGGCGACAATAACTCCTACGCCATTGCTAATATCGTATTAGTGCCTTTTGGTGGCGTGGCACTACCTGACACCTTGATGATGATTGCTTTTCTTGGTTTAGCTAATGCAATAGTTTGGCCCGCCGTGTGGCCACTTGCCTTGTCTGGCATGGGCAAATTAACCAGTACCGGTTCTGCACTATTGATTATGGGGATTGCGGGTGGCGCTTTTGGGCCTGTGTCTTGGGGCTTAATGAGCTCCGCGACAGACATGGGCATGCAAGGCGGTTACATGGTGTTGTTACCCTGTTATTTGTTCATTCTGTTCTACGCGGTAAAAGGGCATAAAATGCGTCGCTGGTAAACTGAATTGTAAAAAGGAAAGCCCTCGATGATGAGGGCTTTTTTATTCAGTGGGTTAACAAGGTTGTGCTTTAGAAATTTGGATAATTAAAACGCGTAACTCACGCTAGCAAGCACTGTATCCGAGGTTTTATATACACCATCAGAGACCTTTTGGTCACCGCTAAGATCAGTGCCTAACCAAGCTAAAGAAAGTCCAAAGCCTGCTAGTTCAGTCGATACACCAACAGAGTAGTCTGAGTAACTATCAAAACCTTCACCGTCATCTAACGCTTCGCCAGCATTATAACCGTAGTGCAGATCGAGGCTCCAGTTCTCAACAAATCCATAAGAGTAGTTAAGTTCGGTGTAGTGATAGTCTAAATCAGTGCCGCTGTAGTCATTGGTGAACCAATAGGCAACGCGAAAGCCTTTATAATCCATGCCCGCAGTAACTTCAAAGTAGCCTATATCGCTCTCACCGGAATAGTTATAACGGTTAAGAGTAATATCGTAGGTCAGCTCTTCGTTGATTTCGCCGCCATAAGCAACATAGAAATCGTATTCGATAGCTGGGCCGTTATAACCTGGCTCATCAAAATCGACGTTACTTGCCCAAGCACCAACAGAGAAACCCGAGTCGAAGCTCCAATCGATACCCCCTTGCAGGGCTGGGTCGCCTGCTGTTTGTGATATGCCGCGGAAACGATAATCGTTAGTCACACCAATTTCCCCAGTCACTTCGGCGGCGGCAATGCCGGAGAATAGGGTGGTGGTTAGCGCGAGCCCAACCAGCTGTGCCAGCCGTTTTTTATTCAGATTGTTATGCACGGTATTTCTCCCATTTTCTTTATTGACTCGGACGTGTTACTGGCGGCCAAGGTGAGTTAATGGCGTCAATACATCCGTTTATTTGCCAAACAACAGCTTAGGGAAACCCATTGCTGCGACCTCATGGCGAGTATCGCTAAGATAACTTAGCCGTTCTACTGAGGCTGACATCAGCCTCGTTGATCTCACTTTTGCTCAAAAATAACGTAAATCTTACGACATGGCTCCACGACTTCCCAAATACCTTCAAATCCTGCCGGTATAATAAACCTATCACCCACAGTGAAAGTCTGTGATTGACCCTGAAGATCAGTAATAACACTTATCCCTTCGAGGATTTCGCAGTACTCGTATTCAGTATAGTTTATTTTCCAAGCCCCTGATTCGCTTTGCCAAACTCCACTGTGAAATTGATCGCAAGGGCTAGAATAATGATTCTCTAACCCTTGAGTTGGGTTACCCGCTAACAACTTTTCTGCCGGTAGCTGATAACTTTCGACGGCCGTTTGTGCCGTGGCAAAGCGAATAATGGCGTTAATGCTCACCGTCATGTGTGATTTCCTTATTAAACTGGCATTGGGCTATTTCATCGTTGGCATAACAAACTCAGTTTGAATCTGTTTACCTACGGGCCAGCGCGCAGTAATGGCTTTACGTTTAGTGTAAAAACGCACGCCATCGGGGCCATGCATATGCAGCGGTCCAAACAGTGAACGTTTCCAACCACCAAAACTGTGGAATGCCATCGGCACCGGAATCGGTACGTTCACCCCAACCATACCGACTTGCACGTGGTGGCAAAAATGCCTTGCCGCTTCACCACTTTGGGTAAAAATGGCCGTGCCATTACCAAATTCATGTTGGTTAATCAGCTCAAGTGCGGTCGGGTAATCTTTTACGCGCATAATGGCGAGCACTGGGCCAAAGATTTCTTCACGATAAATGCTCATCTCTGGCGTGACGTGATCGAATAAACAGGCACCGAGGAAATAGCCCTGTTGATGGCTGGCAACACTCAAATTACGGCCATCGACCAGCAATGCTGCGCCTTCTTGCACGCCTGCTTCAACATATTGGGTTACTTTGGCAAGATGTTGTTTTGAGATAAGTGGGCCCATTTCTATTTCTGGCGTCAGGCCGTTGCCGACTTTTAAGCTTTGGATTTGCGGTAGCAGTTTTTCCACTAACGCATCGCCCACATCACCTACTGCTAGTACGACTGAAATCGCCATGCAACGCTCGCCCGCACTGCCGTAAGCTGCGCCCATTAAGGCGCTCACGGCTTGATCTAAGTCTGCATCAGGCATGAGTAGCATATGGTTTTTTGCGCCGCCCAAGGCTTGCACGCGTTTGCCATATTTAGAGGCGGTGCTGTAGATGTATTCGGCTACTGGAGTTGAGCCAACAAAGCTTATCGCTTGCACATCTTTATGGGTGAGCAAGCTATCAACGGCTTCTTTATCGCCGTTAATCACGTTAAACACGCCATTGGGAAGGCCCGCTTCTTTAAGTAACTGCGCAATACGCATCACCGCGCTCGGGTCTTTTTCCGAGGGTTTCATAATAAAGGTGTTACCGCAGGCAATTGCGATTGGGAACATCCACATGGGAACCATCACCGGGAAGTTAAAGGGCGCTATGCCTGCGACAACACCTAAAGCTTGATTCACTGACCAAGAATCTACGCCGCCACCCACTTGTTGGGTGTGCTCGCCTTTAAGTAAGTGCGGAATACCACAGGCAAACTCGACCACTTCGAGACCGCGAATGATCTCGCCCTTTGCATCATCCAACACTTTGCCGTGCTCGCGGGTGATAAGCTGTGCCATTTCATCCATGTGCAGCTCTACTAAGGCTTTAAATTTAAATAGCACGCGAGCACGGTTGAGTGGTGTTACCTGCGACCACGTCTCAAAGGCGGTTTTAGCGATAGCGATAGCTTCACCGACTTCCGCTTCGCTGGCGAGCGAGACTTGGCTACTATGTTCGCCAGTGGCGGGGTCAAAAATATCTTGGACTCTTAAGCTGGCAGGCGTGTGCTGACCGTTAACAAAATGAGTGATCGTGTGCATAGTAAACCTTTGATATTCGCTGTTGTAGCGCAGTGTTAAATGTAAAAGTGAAATAAGAGGTTGGCTTTATTATCCAACAGCATTAATCGCATCGCTTAGGCTGTTAACCATTTGGTCAATCTCGCGTTTATCGACAATCAGTGGCGGCGATATAGCAATAATATCGCCCGTGGCTCGCACCAATGTGCCGTGGCGGAAGCAATGCTCAAACACGCCGTAGCCACGTTTGCCCGCGCCTTGAGCGTTAGGTGCAAATTGAATCCCAGCGACTAAGCCTGTGTTGCGAATATCAATCACATTCGGCAAGCCTTTGAGACTGTGCACTGCGTCCTCGAAGTAGTGCTCAAGCTCAAGACTGCGCTCAAATAATTGCTCATTCTCATAAATTGATAGGGTGGCAAGCGCCGCCGCTGCAGCCACTGGATGACCGGAATAGGTATAGCCGTGGAAAAACTCAATCAGTTCAGCGGGGCCTTGCATACAGGTGTCGTGGATAAAATCTTGCACAAACACCGCGCCCATTGGGATAGCGCCGTTATTGATGGCTTTAGCCGTGGTGATCATATCTGGGATCACGCCCCAACGTTGACTCGCAAAGGCGGCGCCAACGCGGCCAAAAGCGGTAATGACTTCATCAAAAATCAGTAGGATGCCGTATTTTTTAGTGATTTCACGCAGACGTTTTAAGTAACCTTGGGGCGGTAATATTACTCCAGCAGAACCCGACATAGGTTCAACGATGACGGCGGCAATATTCTCGGCGCCATGTAAGGTTACAAGCTGTTCTAATACCTCGGCTTTTTCCGCGCCAAGGTGTGAGAGTCCACGGGTAAATGCTGCATTTTGGATATCTAAGGTGTGGGGTAAGCGATCAACGCCTTGCAACAATTGGCCGCTAAAGGCTTTGCGGTTATTACTTAACCCACCGACAGAGATGCCGCCAAAACCCACACCGTGATAACCCATTTCACGGCCGATAAAGCGAGTGCGTGAGGCTTGACCATTCGCTCTGTGATAGCACAGCGCCATCTTAAGCGCTGTATCGACCGACTCAGAACCTGAGTTAGTAAAAAAGACTTTATTTAATCCATCTGGACTTAGCTCAACTAAACGCTCGGCGAGTTCAAAGGCAATAGGATGACCCATTTGGAAGGAGGGCGCGTAGTCCATCTCGTGTATTTGTTTGCTGACAGCTTCGCTGATTTCTTTGCGCCCATGGCCCGCGTTACAGCACCATAAACCGGCGGTGGCATCTAATATCTTATTGCCATCAATATCCTTGTAATACATGCCTTCTGCTTTGGCGAGTAAGCGCGGGTTGGCTTTAAATTGGCGGTTGGCAGTAAAAGGCATCCACAGGGCTTCAAGTGAGGGCATCTCTTGTGAAGACTTGCTGGAAAAATCATTTGAGGAATTGAGTGGCAAATCGGCCATAGTGTTTACCTTTTCCTGTATTTTTTAGGTCTGGCTTTTGGGTGGCTATTATTTGCTATGCTATGTCAGAAATAATGAACATGGAATAGTCGTGTGCAGTTATTTGTAGCTAAAATGCTATTTTTGTAAAAAATATTGAATTTTATTGCTCAAACAGCGTAACCTGAAGCCAGAAATTATGCCTGCGATGCTGTTTAGCATTTGCAATTCGTCTGTCACAGATGGCTATTTTTTGTCGATAAACGATAAACCACACTTATACGAACTATTAAGGGGTCATCATGAACACACCAAAGAAACGTAGCGAATGGGAAACTCTTGCTGCCAGTCTGTCTATTAATGGCAAGGCTTTTATCAATGGCGAATACCAAGATGCCGTTTCGGGTAGCACCTTTGATTGTATTAGTCCTATTGATGGCCGCTTGTTGGTAAAAGTGGCGAGTTGCGATGTTGACGATGCCAACCTTGCGGTTGCCAATGGCCGCAGCGTATTTGAGTCGGGTGCTTGGTCGCAGCAATCTCCTGTGCAGCGCAAAAAGGTCATGATACGTTTTGCCGAGTTACTCGAAGAAAATGCCAATGAACTTGCCCTGTTAGAAACCCTCGACATGGGTAAGCCGATTCGTTTCTCTAAGGCGGTGGATGTGGTGGGTGCTGCCCGTGCCATTCGTTGGTCGGGCGAGGCGATAGATAAAATTTACGATGAACTCGCGCCAACCGCCCACAATGAAATCGGCATGATTACCCGTGAACCGGTGGGAGTTGTGGCAGCAATTGTGCCGTGGAACTTCCCTATGCTGATGGCCTGCTGGAAATTAGGGCCTGCGCTAGCCACGGGTAACAGTGTGGTGTTAAAACCCTCTGAAAAATCACCTTTAACGGCTATTCGTATGGCGCAACTCGCCATAGAAGCAGGCATGCCTAAAGGCGTATTAAACGTGCTGCCAGGATTTGGCCACACCGTGGGTAAAGCCTTAGCCCTGCATATGGACGTGGATACGCTGGTGTTCACAGGTTCGACAAAAATTGCTAAGCAATTAATGATTTACGCAGGCGAGTCGAACATGAAACGCGTGTGGTTAGAGGCGGGAGGCAAGAGCCCTAATATTGTCTTTAATGACGCGCCAGATCTCAAAGCCGCAGCCGTTGCCGCCGCTGAAGCGATTGCCTTTAACCAAGGTGAAGTCTGCACCGCGGGTTCGCGTTTGCTGGTGGAATCAGGGGTAAAAGATGAGCTTATTGCGCTTATTGCAGAGGAACTAGCCTCATGGCATCCGGGTCATCCACTCGATCCTGCCACAGTGAGCGGCGCCGTTGTCGATAAACAACAGTTAGACACTGTGCTTAGTTACATCAAAGCGGGTAAAGATGAAGGCGCAACTCTAGTCTACGGTGGCAGCCAAGTTATGGCCGACACGGGCGGCGTGTATGTGCAGCCAACGGTATTTTCTAATGTAAATAATCAGATGAAAATTGCCAGCGAAGAGATTTTTGGCCCTGTGTTATCTGTCATAGAATTTAATGGTATGGAAGAAGCGATATCAATCGCCAACGATACTATCTACGGTTTAGCCGCAGGTGTGTGGACCTCAAATATTAGTAAGGCCCATAAAACCGCCAAAGCCCTGCGTTCTGGCATGGTGTGGATCAACCATTACGATGGTGGCGACATGACAGCGCCGTTCGGTGGCTATAAACAGTCAGGTAATGGCCGAGATAAATCTCTACACTCCTTCGACAAATACACTGAACTGAAAGCGACTTGGATCGTGCTATAAGCGGACTATTTTTATAACTGCTCTTTTTTGTCTATATTTTTTGTCTATATAGAAGAAGGAGCCGCTTTCGCTCAATACTAAAACCTCTTTTCATATTACATGGAAAGAGGTTTTTATTTTTAGGGCTGACCCATCCTAAAGCAAGATAATTGAATCGTCAGTTGTGCTGCATTTATTGCCATTGTTTCCCTGTGACTCGCCGCCCCTTTATTAAATAAAGAGTATCCCTATAGGCTCGACGGCGACATCTACAGCACACGGAAGTGTATATGCCGCGTTCACAGGGATGTGAAAAAGCGGCCATGTCGCTAACGGTCACTGTTACAACAATGCCAATCCTAACCAACCCTCTCGCTGCCGTTCTGCGAAAAAGCTATTGCCCCAAAGCAAGATAACTTTGTTGTCAGTTTGCAGCATGAATTGTCATTGTTTCCCCTGTGACTCGCCATAAATTCGTCCCTGAGGGCTCGACGACGGCATCCATGCCGCCAACGGTCACAGTTGCAACAATGCCAATCTTAACTAACACTTCTGCTGTTCGTTTAGCTAAAAAAATATTGCCCCTAAGTGCGCCACGGCTCGAAGATCAGCCCTTTGTTATCTGATAATTTGAGATACTTAAAGTAATGGGTACCCAAAAGAAAGACCAGATCATGAGGGATTGCAAAAATCGTTGCAGTGAATCAGACTTGCCTAGTCTGATTCACGCCCTGCACACGAATAAAATGTTATACATACACATCGACATATGAGATAGAAGCTAATGAAAAAATACTTGTTGTCCTTCCTACTACCAGTTGTTTTAGGTGCGTGCGGAACTCTAGATAATAAAACGATCTTAATTGATGCTGGGGATTCAAAAGAGAAAGTAATAGATGTTTTAGGGCTTCCTTATGATCGCCAATTTGAGCAACAAAAAGAAGCATGGCAATACTGTGTATCTGGAGCTGGTTTTGGATATAACGACCATAAAATTATTTGGTTTACGGATAAAAAAGTCACTGGTATTACAAGTTATAGAACGACACGTAGCGGCTGCACCGGTGCCGTGAAAACAATCAAATGGGAAGATACACCTGATTACACCGTTGAAATCCGTCAAAAGTGATATGCATAACAAATAAGGATAAGCCGCGCGTAGCCGCGGTGGTTACAGTTGTTGTATTTGAGTTTAGTGGTAGTGCGTTGCGAGCCCTTAGGCGGGCATTAGGTTTAAGGAGAATGATCATCGAGTTTTCAAATGTACCACTTGCACCAATAGCCACGGTTGTCGCTGCATTAATTACTGCACTAATTTCTTTTGTTAACTTAACGCTTAGTAAAGAGCAAAAAACATCTGAGTTCAGGCAGGCATGGATCGATGGCTTGCGTGATAATTTAGCGACATTTTTCTCGTCTTCCAGAGCATTATGCAGAACAATGCAGGAAGCTCGTAGTGCCAATAGTAATGATGAAGATGTTAAAGGTTTTAGATTTGGCGCTGATCAAGTTGGAAAAATGCGCTTGGAAGTAGCAGATGCTCTTTATAGAGTAAAGCTTCGCCTTAATAAAAACGAAGCAGAGCATAAAGAGCTATATAGATTGCTTGTGGCTGCTACAAATATTCAAAGCCGAATCAACATTGAAAAAGGTAATGACTACACTGAGGCGCTCGACGCCATTGAAAGAGCATCTGATTATTCGCAAGACATTCTCAAAATTGAATGGGAACGGGTAAAGAAAGGTGAAAGATCATTTCAAATAGCAAAAAATAGGGTGATGCCAGCAATAATGATAGTTTCAATTATTTTTATCGGATTTTTGCTGTTCAATTCAAGCGAACCTAATAAACTAATGCCGCCGACCGCTACCGCGTCGGCTGATTGAAGCGTGAGCCCTTGAATCACTCTACACCAGACTGATTCACGCGAGCCGCTAAAACCCGTCCCAACCCCCCGTTTGCGGCTATTCTGGGGCGGTTTGTTCCCTTAAGATGAATCAAATCTCTAGAGAACTGATTCATGTCCCTGTTATACCTATTCCGACTGGTTATATCGTTCATTGATTGGTTTGTAGCCAAACGAAGCATTACTAATAGAATAGCTAATCCGAATCTGGCTCATAAGAGTGAATTATCTAACAAGGTTTTGTCCCAAAGCGTGCTGCGTAAGACCTTTAAATCTACAGGTTCATGGTGATTAGCGAGACGACCGTCCGCCCCATGGCCGCTCTTTGGCGTCCATGCCATCGCGGCATTTGTGAATCCTTTCACATCAGATGGGGCGGCCCTGCATCCAGGGAGGGACTTGCTGCGTGTCGGTGAGTTAACACCATGGCTTGCCCATCAGTAGGGGGTAGCATTTAAGTTACCCAACAAGTTATTTAGCCGACTAGGCCTCTATTTCTAAAGTTATTCTGCCTGTTTCTAAGTCAGTATGTCAGCAACCTTTTACTTCAAACCGAGAGTATTCACCTGTAAATACGTGATATTAGCGTGTAACTGCTGTAGCCTTGTGGGGTTTTCTGATGCCTTGCACTGATTTTTTAGGATCAAGCCCTGAGCTTTTGTTATCCAAGGGTTCTTCGTTATTTCCCCCTTAATGTTTACTGAGCAGATTGCTCCCTAGCAATAAATTCACTTATTAGAGAAGGTGTCATGTGAACACACTTAAAAACCAAATTATGCGTTCTACTTTTATCAAATTATCTGTACTGGCACTGTTAAGCTTTTTGGTAGGTTGTTCTTCGTTAAAAACGGGTGAAGATGGTAACTGGGTGGGATTCACTGAGTCTGGCAAAGCTTCTTTTTATGGTGATAAACATCAAAATAAAAAAACGGCGAGCGGCGCACGTTATAAACACACATTAAAGACGGCGGCGCATAAAAAGTTACCCTTTGGTTCGAGTGTTAAGGTGACTAACGTCGATAATGGCAAAAGTGTCATTGTAAAAATTAACGATAGAGGGCCTTTTGTGCGTGGCCGTATTATTGATTTATCAAAATCGGCATTTAGTAGTATAGGTAACACTTCTTCAGGTTTAATTGATGTGAAAATAGAAGTCATTAAATAGTGGCTAGCTTAATAAAACGGTGCGATGCACTTTTAAGCATCGCCAAACGCGATTAATGCTTTCGTTAAATGGCTAAAGCCGGCAACTTTTAAAGCCGATATTTGGGCTTTGCGGCATAGCATGAAAGACTCCCACTCGATCCACATAACAATATAAGGATTTGCTATGGAATACCCACTTGTTAGTACGCAGTGGCTCGAAGCACACCTCACCGATCCCCATTTAGTGCTGCTCGATGCCAGTATGCAAACCGTTATTGGTAAAGAACCTCTGGTTTACGATGAGCCTATTTGCATTCCGCGCTCACGTCGATTCGACTTGGAAAATGTGTTTTGCGATAACACTTCAAGCCAAATTCATGCCTTGCCGACGTTTGAGCAATTCAGCCAAGGGATCGCACAACTTGGGATTGAGGCCGATAGCATTATTGTTATCTATGATAACCAAGGCATTTATTCTTCTCCGCGGGCTTGGTGGACTTTTAAAGTGATGGGTTTTAGTCAAGTTTATGTACTTGATGGTGGTTTGCCTCAATGGATTGAAGAAGACCGAATGACCTCATCGCGCTACCAAGATGAAGGTATCGATTATGGCCCTACGGATGTCGATACTTTGGCTGATGTACTGCAATACCACACCGAGCGGGTGATGGACGCCGAGGCCGTTTTATCACGAATTGATGATGCCAAAACCGCGATTATCGATGCCCGTGGCGCGCCACGCTTTTTAGGCCAAGTGAGTGAACCTCGCCCCGGTGTGCGCTCTGGGCATATTCCTCACTCGGTTAACTTACCCTTTGCTCAAGTGCTCGATGGCTATAAAATTAAATCTACCAGCGAGTTACAGGCCATCTATCAAGGGCTTGCTGCAGATAAGTCTGCACGGGTATTTAGCTGTGGTTCGGGAATTACGGCGTGTATTTTGATTTTAGCCTCGGTGGCGGCAGGGCATACTAATCCTATCCTCTATGACGGTTCCTGGGCAGATTGGGGCGCTCGTAATGATCTGCCAATAGAGTGTTAACTAAGCAAGGTATTGATTAAGTTAGTGTCACTTCGAGCGTTATGTAGCTTATTTGTAGTAACCAAGGTTCGTAACTCGATGTGCTTGTGTTGCTTGGCTAAAGTTCCAAGGTGAAAGTATCAAGGAGAAAGTCTTGATTGGCAGATTAATTGATAAGTTGGTATTTGGACTGATTCTAGTGATGGCCTTGCAGTTACCGCAATTGGCTGATCATTATGAGCAATTTTTATCAGGTCTTTATGAATCGACCCGATGGCAAGTAGAAGGCTATGAAGCAACCGCGAAACAATACCAATATGCGGATGCACAAGAGATGATTGCCCATCACCAAGTCAATCAGGAGCCCAGTGTACGCGCTGATGCTGAGCAAAAGTTGCAGACACTCGAACTTTACACTCAACTTGAGCAAGGTATGGGAATTTTCAAAACAGGTAATTTGTTTGAGAAAACCGTCTACATGTTGAATCCTGCTCGCTTTGATTATCTTGAAAAAACCCTCAGTAACTTTAAGCCAGGCATCCCTTTAACCACCAGTGGTATTGGCTTTGGCGTTGTGGTGGCTTTAGTGGTGCATTATCTTGGCTCTATGCCTTTTATTCTGTGGGCAAGGCGTAAAAAGCGGCTGAGATTAAGCAGAGCGAAGTAATTTGTGTAGGTGGGTCGAGCTAGAACTTAGGTTTTAGCTGAGGTTGTCCCCTGTTGCAGCTAAATCACGCATGCTTAAAAGATTAATGCGTTAATGATTAGCGCTTAAATGACTAGCGCTTAAATCACTAGCACTTAAATGACAAATCATGCTCAGCGGATAAGCTGTTCGCTGGGCATGATCTATTCGTAATTAAAACAAATCCTTAAACCTGTGATACAGCATGCCTGCCGCGAGCATAGGCGAGCGGAACGTTGGGCCGCCGGGAAAGGTCATATGTTTGATTTTGGCGAACACATCAAAATGTCCCGCCTGCTGGCAAATAGCCTCTGCAAGCAGTTTTGCCGCCATGTGAGTGGCGTTCACGCCGTGTCCTGCATAGGCTTGGGCGTAAAAAATATTATTAGCATCGGGCAGGCGACCAATTTGTGGCATACGGTTAGCGCCGATACCTATCATGCCGCCCCATTCATAATCGATGCGTATCCCTTTTAATTGTGGGAACACCTTTTCTAGATTAGGCCTAAGCGCCGCTTCAATATCCTTAGGATCTTTACCCGAATAAGTGCAAAGGCCGCCAAACAGCAGTCGACGATCTGCGGATAAGTGAAAGTAATCTAAGGCAATTCGCATATCGGCGAAAGCCATGTTCTGCGGGATAATACTGGCGCATTGATCTGCCGTTAAGGGCTCTGTCGCCAATAAATAACTGCCAGCGGGTAATACTTTGCCACCGATAAAGCTGTTAAGTTTGTGGCCGATATATGCATTGCCAGCGAGCACTAAGTATTGGCAAGTGACCTGACCTTTAGCGGTGATAACCTTAGGTTTGGCGCCATGAATGATTTTTTCAGCTTTGCTGTATTCAAATAACTGCGCGCCGAGATTACGGGCGACGCGGGCTTCGCCAAGGGCAAGATTAAGCGGGTGTAAATGGCCGCTACCCATATCGACCAAGGCACCTTGATAAAAATCTGAACCAATCACGTCACCCAATTGCGATTTAGTGAGCAGCTTGATTTCTTGCTGATAACCCATGGCTTTAAGTGTAGTGAATTCTTCTTCAAGTTCATCCATGTGGCGAGGTTTTACTGCTAAGTCGCAGTAACCCATATGTAGATCGCAGTCTATTTGGTGTTCTTGTATGCGATTTCGCACAATTTCAACCGCTTCAAAGCCCATTTGTTGGATGGCTTGTACGCCTTCAATGCCGATTTCATTTTGAAATTGTGCGGGATCGTGGCCGATACCGCGAATGAGCTCGCCGCCATTGCGCCCCGATGCGCCCCAACCAATGCGCTTGGCTTCTAATAGCACGACACTCAGACCTCGTTGTGCGAGTTCTATGGCGGTATTTATACCGCTAAAGCCACCGCCCACTATGCATACATCGGCACTGATATTGCCTTCAAGTTGTGGGTGTGCGTAAATTTCTTTTGCAGTATCAACATAATAAGATTGTGGATACTGTTCACTGTGCACGGGCGGTTTACTTGCCATTATGGCTCCAAAATTTGTTTTTATTGTAAATTGGACTTGCCTCAGTATACTCATCACACTTTTAACATGATGTAAAAAAGTGTTCGTTTTATTTAACATGCTTTTTATGTAGAATACAATGAAAGCAGTAAAACACGCACTTTTAGGGCGAAAATACGTTCTGGATGGGGTTTATCCTGAACATGTTATTCGTCATCTATCGGGTTTGATCCGAGCGTTTAGGGGGATATGAAATTTGGATATTGGCGCCAGCCTTAAAACCATTCGAAAAATGAAAGGCTTATCTCAACGAGAGTTAGCCAAGCGTGCTGGTGTGACTAACAGCACCATTTCAATGATCGAAAAAAATAGTGTTAGCCCATCAGTTAGCTCTTTAAAAAAAGTGCTTTCAGGCATCCCTATGTCTTTAGTGGATTTTTTCTCAATTGAAACCTCAACGGATAGTGAACGCAAAGTTGTTTATCGGTCCGATGAATTGCTCGATATCGGTACGGGACCTCTAGAATTTAAACTGATTGGCCGCGATTATCCAAACCGCGCTATGTCAGTAATGAATGAGATTTATCCACCCGGCTCAGACACGGGTGAAGAAATGCTAAAGCATGAAGGCGAAGAAGCTGCAATGGTGATCGAAGGTAAATTCGAACTTACTATCGGTGATGAGGTGTATATTTTAGAAGCAGGTGATAGTTATTACTTTAACAGTGAATTACCGCATCGATTCCGTAATCCCTTTGATGAACCTTGCCGTTTGGTGAGTGCGACTACGCCCGCAAACTTTTAACCAAGTTACTTACTTAGCTTATCATTCAATCTATTAGGCCACTTGTTCAGTAAAGGAGAGTGGCATAATGGCACTTAATCATTCTCACGCTGACGCCTCTAGTTCTGCTGTATTGCCTATTCTTGTTGTGTAAATAATATTAGTTCAAATTTGACGTTAATATGACTGTGTTCACTCGATATCAATCGATTTTAGACTGGCTAAATAGTTGCTGCAATCATAAAAATTAACATGTCACTTATATGATAAATATTTAACTATATGTTACTTATCCATATTTATAGATCTCACCCTTAACTGAGGTTAACAAATGTTTAACCTCTTGCCTCGTGTTAAATTTCGGTGTACTGTGTGAAAAAATGAACATTTGAAAGCAGAGTGTTCATTATGCTAGTAAAACGAATTCTAAAGGTGAGATATGTCAGCTGATTTGCCTCTTATTGGCGTTGTAGCATGTAATCGACAACTGGGATTGCACCCCTTTAATATCGTTGGTGAAAAATATCTTTTAGGCGTAGTAAATGGTGCAAAAGGTTGGCCGTTAGTGATCCCATCCTTAGGCGGTGATTTACCGATAAGCGCTATTTTGGCACGCCTTGATGGTATTTTGTTTACTGGCTCCCCTTCTAATGTAGAACCCCATCTTTATGCTGGTCAGCCGAGTGAGCTTGGCACACATCATGATCCCAAGCGTGACGCAACTGCATTGCCGTTAATCCATGCTGCAATTGCTGCTGGGGTACCTGTATTAGGTATTTGCCGCGGTTTTCAAGAAATGAATGTGGCTTTTGGTGGTAGCTTGCACCAGAAATTATATGAGGTAGATGGCTTTATTGAACATCGAGAAGATAACACCGCATCCTTAGATGTGCAGTATGGGGTTTCTCACAGTATTACTGTTGAGCCTGGGGGGGTTATTCATGAGGCCTGGGGCCGCAACTCTGCAGAGGTTAATTCTTTGCATACTCAAGGCGTGGAGCGTCTGGGTGATGGGTTGCGGCCAGAAGCTTATGCTCCTGACGGATTAGTGGAGGCTTTCTCCGTGATCGGTACTAAAGAATTTGCCCTCGGTGTGCAATGGCATCCAGAGTGGAAGGTCAATGAAAATTCATTTTATCTTTCTATCTTTAATGCGTTCGGTGACGCCTGCCGACGTAGGGCTACAACTCGAGTGAAATAATAATGAATAAGCTTATCGCTTTTTTAAAAGAACGAAAAATCACAGAAGTCGAATGTGTTGTCTGCGACATGACGGGCATCGCCCGCGGAAAAATTGCACCAGTCGATAAATTTCTCGATGAGAAGGGCATGCGTTTACCTGAAAGCGTGTTGTTACAAACCGTGACTGGCGATTTTGTAAATGAAGAGATTTACTACAGTTTACTCGATGCTGCCGACATTGATTTTGTGTGTGTGCCAGATGAAAACGCTGTCTTTATGTTACCTTGGACCATTGAAGCCACCGCGCAGGTGATCCATGATTGCTACGACAGAATGGGCAATCCGATTGAACTATCACCCCGTAACGTATTGAAAAAAGTCTTGTCTCTCTATGACGAACAGGGCTGGGAACCGGTCATTGCTCCCGAAATGGAATTTTATTTAACCCGCCGTAGCGACGACCACGACTTACCGCTTAAACCCCCAATTGGCCGTTCAGGCCGACCCGAAGCGGGCCGCCAGTCATTCTCAATTGATGCGGCTAACGAATACGATCCTATGTTTGAAGACATGTACGATTGGTGTGAACTTCAAGGTTTGGATATCGATACCTTAATCCATGAAGATGGCCCCGCACAGATGGAGATCAACTTCAGCCATGGCAATGCATTGTCCCTTGCTGATCAAGTGTTTATCTTTAAGCGTACCCTGCGTGAAGCTGCATTAAAGCATAATGTTTGCGCTACTTTTATGGCAAAACCTGTAACGGACGAGCCAGGTAGTGCGATGCACATTCACCAGAGCGTAATTAATAAAAAGACAGGTAAAAATATTTTCACCAATGAAGATGGCACTAAGAGCTCATTATTCTTGGGATATATCGCTGGCCTGCAAAAGTTTATTCCCGAATTACTGCCACTTATGGCGCCCAATGCGAACTCTTTCCGCCGTTTCTTGCCCGGTACTTCAGCACCAGTAAACTTAGAGTGGGGTGATGAAAACCGTACCTGTGGTTTGCGCATTCCTGAGTCTTCGCCGCAAAATCGCCGTATCGAAAACCGTATTCCCGGTGCCGATGCTAATTGTTATTTAGCGATTGCTGCCAGCTTATTGTGTGGCTATATCGGCATGGTTGAAGAGTTAAAACCATCGACACCGGTGCAAGGTAAAGCTAATGAAAGTCGCAGCAATAATACCCATTGCCTACCTTTGACTCTAGAAGAAGCCTTGGCAGCGATGGAAGAAAGTGATGCTTGCAAGCAGTATTTAGGCGAAGCCTTTACCACAGGTTTTGTGGCGGTGAAACAGGCTGAGCTTGAAAACTTCCGCCGTGTTGTCAGTTCATGGGAACGTGAATTTCTACTGCTCACAGTGTGATGCTGTTACGTTAAGACTCTGCAATGTTTGCCCGCGTTAGCCTAAGACCGTTTCAAGTTAACGCGGGGACTTAAGCTTGAATATTTGCACTGTTATAGTAATGTTGCACCCTGTTGGTGCGATGTTGTTGTTAAATAATATAATGATTTTATAATGGTTTGCATAAAGCGTGTACTTCAACCGAGTGTTTAGATGGTTAGAGTAAGCTAATAGCCTTAATCGTGTTTGTTGCCCTAATTATTTTTAGGTTTAAGTATTTGTTTTTATTTGCCAATAATTTCATGTGGCAAGGGGTTTAATGATTGATTTAGTGCGGCTTGAGGCTTTTAAAAATATTGTCCTATGGCGATACTAGCAATATTTAGTCTGTTTTTTTGAGTATTAATGCAATATTTTATATTTGGCACAAAACCTGATACCTAACAAGTTGTAACAAGAGCGAAATCAGCATGATTATCATGTCGTAGTGACTGCCGATGCGGTTTTAAGGTGTAGCATTGGTCGAAAATAACAACAATATCCGGGCAGCCCGGTGACACAATGTCAGAATTGCTTAAGCAATTCTGCTACCCGAGAAAGGAGAAAGCATGAAGCTATTTAATAAAGTGACCACTCTCGCTTTGGTGACAGCGAGTGTAATGGCAAGCGCAGCAGCCCAAGCTGAACAAGTCGTACACATGTATAACTGGTCTGATTATATTGCAGAAGATACCTTAGATAATTTTAAGAAAGAAACGGGTATTAGAGTAGTTTACGATGTGTTTGATAGTAACGAGGTCGTCGAAACCAAGTTGCTCTCAGGCCGTAGTGGCTACGATATCGTCGTGCCTTCTAATCACTTTCTTGCTAAGCAAATTAAAGCGGGTGCCTTTAAAGAATTAGACCGTAGCAAATTAACTAATTTCAAAAATCTAAATCCGGCGTTGATGAAATTGCTTGAAAAAGCCGATCCCGGTAATAAATACTCGGTACCTTATTTATGGGGTACAAATGGAATTGGTTATAACATCGACAAAGTAAAAGCGGCTATTGGCGAGGATGCACCATTAGACTCAATGGAGCTGATCTTTAACCCTAAATATGCTGAAAAAATCTCGAAGTGTGGTTTTGCTATGCTGGACTCTGCCGATGATATGGTGCCTCAAGCATTGATTTATTTAGGTCTAGATCCTAACAGCGCTAATCCTAGCGATTATGAAAAGGCAGGTGAGTTACTTGAAAAAGTTCGTCCTTATGTGACTTACTTTCACTCATCACGCTATATTTCTGACTTAGCAAATGGCGATATCTGCGTTGCCTATGGTTTCTCTGGTGATGTGTTCCAAGCCAAAGCGCGCGCTGAAGAGGCGGGCAACGGCAATAAAATTGGTTACTCAATTCCTAAAGAAGGCGCAAACCTGTGGTTTGATATGTTAGCTATCCCTGCTGATTCAACTAACGTAGATAATGCCCATACACTGATTAACTATCTATTGCGCCCAGAAGTGATTGCGCCAATTTCTAACTTTGTCGCTTATGCTAATCCAAACGATCCTGCACAACCTTTGGTTGATGAAGCGATTCGTACCGATCCAGCTATTTACCCACCGCAAGATGTACTCGATAAACTCTATATTGGTGAAATCCGTCCTTTGAAAATCCAGCGCGTATTAAACCGTGTTTGGACCAAAGTGAAGTCAGGGCAATAGTTGATAAGGGGCAAGTTTAGCTTGCCCCTATTTTGCAAATTCACTCTATCCAACCCTATGCAGATTAATCCACGTATAGGATTTAACAGCGTTTTGTTACTCTATTTTTCATTCATTAATTGTGTTGAACCCAGAATTTGAGGATGTTAACGCCTCATTATAGGGTGGAGAAGTACTATGACAATCACCTCGGGCGTCACTAATAAACCGACAACAAAGACGCAAGATAAAGTGCTGCTCAAGATTGAGCGAGTTAGTAAATTATTTGATGATGTACGGGCTGTCGATGATGTGTCATTGACGATTAATAAAGGTGAGATTTTTGCCTTACTTGGCGGCTCTGGATCGGGCAAATCAACACTTTTACGTATGTTAGCTGGGTTTGAAAAGCCCACGTCTGGCCGCATTTTTCTCGATGGTGAAGATATTACCGATTTACCTCCTTATGAACGTCCCATTAATATGATGTTTCAATCCTACGCGCTGTTTCCTCATATGACAGTGGCGCAAAACATCGCCTTTGGTTTAAAACAAGACAAGCTACCTAAAGCAGAAATTGAGCAACGTGTGCAAGATATGCTCAAACTTGTACACATGGAACAATACGGTAAGCGTAAGCCGCATCAGCTATCTGGTGGTCAACGTCAACGTGTTGCGCTGGCGCGTTCATTGGCAAAACGGCCTAAATTATTATTACTCGATGAGCCTATGGGCGCATTGGATAAAAAGTTACGAACCCAAATGCAACTCGAAGTAGTTGAGATTCTTGAACGTGTGGGGGTGACTTGCGTGATGGTGACCCACGATCAAGAAGAAGCCATGACAATGGCGGGACGAATTTCCATAATGAACGATGGTTGGATTGCCCAAACAGGTTCACCGATGGACATTTATGAAAGCCCAAACAGCCGCATGATTGCCGAGTTTATTGGTACCGTAAACTTATTTGCTGGCGCCATTGAAGTGGATGAAGCTGACCATTTGGTCATAAAACCTAATGAGTTAACACAGCATTTTTATGTTGGCTATGGGGTGTCGACTAACGTTGAAGATAAAAATGTCTGGTTAGCCGTACGCCCTGAAAAAACCATCATTAACCGTGAACAGCCAGAAGGCCCGTATAACTGGGCTAAGGGTGTTGTACACGATATCGCATATTTAGGCGGTATATCAGTCTATTACATTCGCTTAGAAAATGGCCAAATTGTACAGTGCAGTATGACAAACCGCGAACGCCGTGCCGATAATGCGACATGGGATGATGAAGTCTTTATCAGTTGGGAGGACACCAGCGGCGTGGTGTTGAGATCATGAAGATACCGACTCGATTAAAATGGTTAAAAGGCCGCATTTGGACCATAGGTATTCCTTATCTTTGGCTGTTATTATTTTTTGCTTTGCCATTTGCGATTGTACTCAAGCTGAGTTTTTCGACGGCGGCGATTTCGATTCCGCCCTATGAAGCGACTTTTCAGTATGCCGATAATGTCTTAAATGTTTTTTTACATTTTGGTAATTATTTGATGTTGCTTGACGATTCGCTGTATTACATGGCCTATCTCAGCTCGCTTAAAATGGCATTTATTTCAACGATTGGTTGTTTGATTATTGGTTATCCCATGGCTTACGCCATAGCCCGTGCACCAGCGCGGCTACAAACCGTGTTACTGCTATTAGTTATGCTGCCTTCTTGGACCTCGTTCTTAATTCGTGTTTATGCTTGGATGGGAATTCTAAGTAATACTGGGATTATCAACAGCATGCTGATGTGGTTAGGTGTTATCTCTGAGCCACTACAGATTTTAAATACCAATGTGGCTGTATACATCGGCATTATCTACGCGTATTTACCCTTTATGATTTTGCCCCTGTACGCCACCTTAGTGAAACTTGATATGAGTTTGATTGAAGCGGCGTCAGACTTAGGCTCAAGCCGTATTAATACCTTCTGGAAAATTACCTTACCACTGTCAAAAAGCGGTGTTATTGCGGGTTCTATGTTGGTGTTTATTCCAGCGGTGGGAGAGTTTGTGATCCCCGAGCTGCTAGGCGGCCCAGATTCCCTAATGATTGGCCGAGTCTTATGGCAAGAATTCTTCAACAACCGTGATTGGCCAGTAGCATCATCGCTGGCGATTGTAATGCTCGGTTTATTAATTATTCCGATAACGCTATTTCATCGCTATCAGGCGCGTAGTTTGGAGAAAGACCTATGAAAAAATTAAGTTTTTCTTCCGTTATGCTGTGGTTTGGACTGCTGTTCCTATATGCCCCAATGTTGGTACTGGTGATTTACTCCTTTAACGACTCTAAATTAGTGACGGTATGGGGCGGTTTTTCACCTAAATGGTATGGTGAATTATTTGAGGATCAACAGATTTTAGATGCGGTATGGACCAGTCTACGGATTGCTTTTTATAGCTCAACCATGGCGGTTGTTATTGGTACTATGGCGGCATTTGTGATGACGCGCTTTAAGCGCTCGTGGGCTAAATTAACCCTATCGAACATGATTACCGCGCCGTTGGTTATGCCAGAGGTGATTACCGGTTTGTCATTGCTACTGCTGTTTGTGCACATGGCCGATTTATTCGGTTGGCCCAAAGAGCGCGGTATGTTGACAGTATGGATTGCGCATTCGACTTTCTGCGCGGCTTATGTCGCTGTGGTGGTTTCATCACGATTGCGTGAGCTTGATAGATCAATTGAAGAAGCCGCTATGGACTTAGGTGCAACACCACTTAAAACCTTCTTTGTAATTACTGTGCCTATGATATCGCCCGCATTAATGGCGGGTTGGTTATTGTCTTTCAGTTTATCTTTAGATGATTTAGTGATTGCAAGTTTTGCCTCCGGCCCTGGTGCAACGACCTTACCTATGGTGGTGTTCTCATCGGTACGCATGGGTATTTCGCCTAAAATCAACGCACTAGCGACGCTGATTATTTTGAGTGTGTCTTTAATTGCCTTTCTTTCTTGGTATATGGCAAGGCGGGCAGAGAAACGCGACCGTATGCCGATTAACGAGTGACTTTAATAACAAAATGGCTTTGTGCTCGACAAAGCCATTTTTATTAGCTTATCAGCTGCTATTCGCAACGTTATCCTACAAACGCTTCAAGCTTAATTTAATCACTGGTTTTGACAATATATTCCGTTTGAAATATCAAACAAGGTGTAAATTATTGTGCTTTTTTGGCTAGTGTTTCGTTTTGTGAGCGTGTAGGATGTGATGGCTGTTTAAAATAATGAACATTAGAATTCAAGGGAACAACATGTCTGCCATCGCTCACGCTGGATCATATTATGCGGCATCGGCCAACGATAAGGTTGAACGTCCGCGCCTACAGGAATCGATTGAAGCCGATGTGTGTGTGATTGGCGCGGGTTATACCGGACTTTCTGCCGCACTGCATTTATTAGAATCAGGCTTTAGTGTGGTGGTGTTAGAAGCTGCTCGCATTGGCTGGGGCGCTTCGGGGCGTAATGGTGGGCAAATCGTCAATAGTTTTAGCCGAGACATTGATACGATTGAAAAAACGGTTGGCAAAGAACAAGGTAAACTCTTTGGCCAAATGGCTTTTGAGGGCGGTCAAATCATCCGCGATCGTATTGCAAAGTACAACATTCAATGCGATCTAAAAGATGGCGGCGTATTTGCGGCTATGAACGAAAAGCAAATGGGCCATCTGCGTCATCAAAAGCAACTGTGGGAAAGCCACGGTCATGTTAATCAGCTTGAGCTTCTCGATACTAAAGGTATTCGTAGTGTGGTCAATACTGAACGCTATGTTGGTGGGCTACTCGATAAAAGCGGTGGCCATATTCATCCGCTTAACTTAGCGTTAGGTGAAGCGCGGGCGGTAGAATCCCTTGGTGGTAAGATTTTTGAAGACTCAGCAGTATTACGTGTTGATGAAGGCGACAGCCCCGTAGTGCATACGGCGCAGGGCAGCGTGAAAACCAAGTTTGTGATCGTGGCAGGTAATGCCTATTTAGGTAAGTTAATGCCAGAGCTACAAGCTAAATCAATGCCTTGTGGTACACAGGTTATCACCACAGAGCCTTTAGGTGATGATTTAGCCGCCAGTCTATTGCCACAGGATTACTGTGTTGAAGACTGTAACTATCTACTCGATTATTTTCGCTTATCTGGCGATAAACGTATGATTTACGGTGGTGGAGTGGTGTATGGCGCTCGCGATCCGGCGGATATCAAATCAATCATTATTCCGAATATGCTTAAAACCTTCCCGCAATTAAAAGATGTAAAAATCGATTATGCGTGGACAGGTAACTTCTTACTGACATTATCACGCTTACCGCAGGTCGGTCGTATTGGTAAAAATATTTATTATTCACAGGGTTGTAGTGGCCATGGCGTCACCTACACCCATTTAGCGGGCAAGTTACTGGCCGAAATGCTCAATGGTCAAGCTACGCGTTTTGATGCCTTTGCCGCGCTCCCCCATTATCCTTTCCCCGGTGGTCACGCATTACGCGTCCCTTTTAGCGCTATTGGGGCTTGGTATTACACGTTAAGAGACAAACTAGGTCTCTAACATTACCACTTTTAAGAAGCAGCTAGGTTGCTTCACAATGCGAGGAAATCCTTGTGCAATTAAATGATCCGAGTTTGCTACGTCAACAGTCTTTTATAAATGGTCAATGGTGTGATGCCGTGTCTGGTGACACGCTAAAGGTGGTTAATCCCGCAACCAATGCCGTGATTGGGCATGTTCCCAATATGGGACAAGTTGAAACTGAAATGGCGATTAAGGCGGCGGAGGCGGCTTTACCTGCATGGCGAGCACTTACAGCCAAAGAGCGCGGCGCTAAGTTAAGGCGTTGGTTTGAATTACTCAATGAAAACAGTGATGACTTAGCATTGCTCATGACGACTGAGCAAGGTAAGCCACTGGCAGAAGCGAAAGGTGAAGTAACCTATGCAGCCTCGTTTATTGAGTGGTTTGCCGAAGAAGCGAAACGTATTTATGGCGATACCATTCCTGGGCATCAAGGTGATAAACGCTTGATTGTGATTAAGCAGCCTGTTGGTGTAACTGCCGCGATAACGCCGTGGAACTTTCCTGCCGCGATGATCACCCGCAAAGCGGCTCCTGCCTTAGCCGCGGGTTGTACTATGGTGGTAAAACCGGCGCACCAAACACCTTTTACCGCATTAGCGATGGCTGAACTCGCACAGCGTGCCGGTATTCCTGCCGGTGTATTTAGCGTATTAACCGGTGATGCGGTGCAAATTGGCAATGAAATGTGCAGCAACCCCATAGTGCGTAAGCTGTCTTTCACTGGCTCAACCAATATCGGTATTAAATTAATGGCGCAATGTGCGCCTACCTTAAAAAAACTGTCGTTAGAGCTTGGCGGTAATGCACCATTTATCGTGTTTAACGATGCCAATATCGATGCTGCCGTTGAAGGCGCCATGATCGCTAAGTACCGTAATGCCGGCCAAACCTGCGTCTGTGCTAACCGTATTTATGTGCAAGACGGTGTATACGATGAATTTGCTTTAAAACTCAGTGCTGCAGTGAGCAAACTTAAGGTTGGCGAGGGTATTAATGAGGGCGTGACTACCGGACCGCTTATCAATACTGCTGCAGTTGAAAAAGTGCAAAGCCATCTCATTGATGCCATTGCGAAAGGGGCTTCGGTACTCGCTGGTGGTAAGGTCCACGACCTTGGCGGTAATTTCTTTGAGCCAACGGTGCTCACAAACGTTGATAAAAGCATGCTAGTTGCCCGTGAAGAAACCTTTGGTCCACTCGCGCCGCTGTTTAAATTCAGCGATGTTGATGATGTGATTCAGCAAGCCAACGATACCGAATTTGGCCTTGCGGCCTATTTTTATGGCCGTGATATCTCGCTGGTGTGGAAAGTGGCTGAAGCCTTGGAATACGGCATGGTTGGGGTCAACACAGGTTTGATTTCGACTGAAGTGGCTCCCTTTGGCGGCATGAAATCCTCTGGACTGGGCCGTGAAGGTTCTAAGTTTGGTATCGAAGAATATTTAGAAATGAAATACATTTGTATGTCCGTTTAATACGGCTGATTTGGCGAGTGAGGAACACTAAATGACTATAACCAATGATTCATTAATGGCACGTCGCCAAGCCGCTGTTGCGGGCGGCGTTGGGCAGATTCATCCCATTTTTACCGCACGCGCTGAAAATGCCACTGTGTGGGATGTTGAAGGTCGTGAGTTTATCGATTTTGCCGGCGGTATTGCAGTGCTTAATACCGGTCATCTTCACCCCAAAGTAAAAGCGGCGGTTGCGGCGCAGCTGGATAATTTCTCCCACACTTGCTTTATGGTGCTTGGTTATGAGAGCTATATCCAAGTGTGTGAAAAGCTCAATCAATTGGTGCCTGGGGATTTCGCCAAGAAGACGGCATTATTTACTAGCGGCTCTGAAGCGGTTGAAAACGCAGTTAAAGTGGCGCGAGCTTACACTAAACGTGCTGGCGTGATTGCGTTTACCTCCGGTTACCATGGTCGCACTATCGCGGCCTTAGCATTGACCGGCAAAGTTGCGCCTTACAGTAAAGGTATGGGGTTGATGTCGGCGAATGTGTTTCGCGCTGAGTTTCCCTGCGAAATGCACGGCGTGTCCGATGACGATGCTATGGCTTCGATTGAACGTATCTTTAAAAATGATGCTGAGCCTAGTGATATTGCCGCCATTATTTTAGAACCTGTGCAGGGAGAGGGTGGTTTCTACGCCGCATCACCGGCCTTTATGCAGCGTTTGCGCGCATTATGCGATCGTGAAGGCATTATGCTGATTGCCGATGAAGTGCAAACGGGCGCTGGCCGAACCGGCACTTTCTTTGCCATGGAGCAAATGGGCGTAAGTGCCGATATCACCACTTTTGCTAAATCAATTGCAGGCGGTTTCCCACTTTCAGGTATTACAGGCCGCGCACAAGTGATGGATGCGGTTGGCCCGGGTGGTCTTGGCGGTACATATGGTGGCAGTCCGTTAGCCTGCGCCGCGGCGCTCGCTGTCATTGAAGTATTTGAAGAAGAAAAACTATTAGAGCGTGCTAATGCTATCGGTGAGCGCATTAAGTCAGCATTAAATGTGATGCAAGTTGAGCATGCGCAAATTGCCGATGTACGTGGTTTAGGCGCTATGATTGCCATCGAACTGATGGAAGATGGCAAGCCAGCGCCGCACTATTGCGCGCAAGTGTTAAGTGATGCCCGTGATCGTGGACTGATTTTATTATCTTGTGGCACTTACGGTAATGTACTGCGTATTTTGGTGCCATTAACTGCGCCGGATGCACAAATTGATGCTGGCCTTGGTATTCTAAAAAACTGCTTTGATGCTGTGCTGAAAAGTTAATACGGTTTTGATATAAACCTTTTTAGATGACAGTTTTACATAATGAAAATCCCGCTTCGGCGGGATTTTCAATGGAAATTGTTTTGGCTGCCAATGGCTTTTAGCACGAGTCAATTTACTGAATGGCTACTTCTTTATCTCCATTAGGATCTGCAGTGCCCTTTTGCGTTTATCAAGATCATATAAGTCGTTGGTGAAGATAAACTCATCTATGCCAAGTTCTGTGACGATCATTTCCAAGCGATGTTTTATAGTCGCAGGGCCGCCAGAGACAGATAAACCTAAGAAATTATCGACGTAGGTCTTTTCTTGCTCACTCCACAAGCCGTCCATGGTTTCAACGGGTGGTTTTAACCATAAGTCGTGACCACGGATAAGCGCCAGTACGCGTTGCTTCGATGTCGTACCCAGAAATTGCGCCTCTTCATCAGTGTCGGCGGCAACGAGCGGCAAACCTAACATCACATACGGCTTATCCAGCACTTGCGATGGTTTAAAATCGCGGCGATAGATTTCAATCGCATCATAAAGAAAACGTGGTGCAAAGTGGCCGGCAAACACATAGGGCAAACCGCGCTGCGCCGCTAACTGTGCACTAAATAGGCTTGAACCCAATAACCAAATGGGTACATTTGTGCCTTCTCCGGGAATTGCTCGCACCGCCTGACGGCCATTGTAAGGGCCAAGTAAGGTTTGTAATTCACTGACCTCCTCTGGGAATTGTTCGGCGCGGCTGCTATCGCGGTTCAATGCTCGGCTGGTAATTTGATCGCTGCCGGGCGCGCGCCCCAAACCCAAATCAATTCGACCGGGATACAGGCTTTCAAGGGTACCGAACTGTTCTGCGACCACTAAAGGTGCATGGTTAGGCAGCATAATGCCGCCCGCACCAACCCGAATGCGCAGGGTGTTACCAGCAATATAACCAATTAATACTGAGGTCGCTGAACTGGCGATACCGGGCATATTGTGGTGCTCGGCAAACCAAAAGCGATTAAAGCCGAGGCGATCGGCCTCTTTGGCATACTGCAAACTGTCGTGCAGCGTTTCACCTACGGTCGACCCTTGGCGCATGGGTGCGAGTTCCAATAACGAGAAAGGAATATCGGCTAATATTGATGTTTGTTGTGACATGGTGTCTCCAAGTGACTGCCGTTTTAATCAGTGATAGCAAGTGGCTCTTATGTTGTGAGAAGCACTGTTAAACTGAAGATAAAAATAAACGTAGGGAACAGTCATGATGAATAAAAGGTATTCAGTGTCATTGATATGGGGTCACATTAGCACTTCTCAAGCTTAGTCGGCTAATGCCTCGTAGCTTAATCTTTATTTGAGTTCTTATTTAACGTGTTCTAGTCGACCGAGCACGTGATTGCTTTGTAACAATAATCGAGGGTTAAAGTCATCTTAGTCTGAGCATTATAAAGTGGGAATAAAGATTTTATTGTCAACAACTGAGCGCTGTGCCCACCGTAATGCGCTTGTATAGCTTTTGCTAAAGTCCATTGGGTTATGAGGCGCTACGCAAGGACAGTAATCGATTTGAATCAGGTGATAAAAAACTGCCGATAGCATGGCTTATCGGCAGTTTAGTGTTAAGCAATAAAGATGATTAGATTGAAGATTACAGCTCCGCTTTTACATCACGAAGTGATGCTGCCGCATTATCGCCAATACTGTTATGGGCATTGTGAGTCTCAGTCAGGCGGCGCATCAAAGGCAACACTGCTAACGCGATAAAGGTACAGACCACCGCCGCGATACCCAGTTTATTAAATAGACTGGTATATACTGGCAAGGTTTGCAGCGGATCGATTAAATCTTTCGGTACACTGGCAAAGTTGGCCACTACACCGCCTAGATATTGAGAAATACCTGATGCGACAAAATAAGCGCCCATCATAAAACCACCCATACGTGCAGGCACGTAGCGGGCAATCATCGCAAGACCAAGACCACTAACCAGTAATTCACCTAAAGAGTAAGAGGCATAGCCCCAAATCATGATCCATGATGAGGTTTTACCATTAACAGCAAATTGCTCCGCAAAACCATAGATAAAAAAGCCAATCGCGACGACCGCAAAACCGAGCGCAAACTTAGCAGCAATAGAAAAGTCTTTATTATTGCGCCCCGCCCATGAATAGCTCCATGCCAATACAGGGCTCAACACCATAATCCACAGTGGGTTAAGTGCTTGAAATTGGGCTGGTGACCAAGTCCATAAATGGGTACCAAAAAATTGGAAATCCCAGTCCACGTTACGCAGGGCAAACAGCGCCAGTGATGTCGACATTTGCTGATAGAAAATAAAGAAGAACACGGTTTGCACTGTTAGGATCAATGCCGCGATAAGGCCCGCGCGTTCACTTTTTTCGCTGGTACGGATTAAGTGGAAGAAAATAGCCAATACCGCAATACCTGCGGCATAAACGAAAATACGTGCAACCGCTTCATATTCAAGAATAATGGCCGAGGCCACAACTGAAAGCGCGGCCAGAACTAAAACAATTGTGAGGCTTTTCTTATTGACTGGGCGTGTATCTGGCTCAGAACCATAGTTAGCGAGGCTTTTATACATTAATGCATAGTTGCCTAAGCCCACCAGTATACCCACACAACACACGGCAAAAGCTGCATGCCAACCAAATTCGTTGCCATACTGGGCGTTGACGTAATCCTTAATCCAAGGCGTAAGCAACATAGAGAAGGTTGAGCCGACGTTGACTGCCATATAATAGATAGTAAACGCACTGTCGATTTTAGAATCGTCACCTTCATAAATTTTACGAACTAAGTTACCGGCATTGGGTTTGAATAGGCCGTTACCGACCACAATCACACCGAGTGCTGAAAACATAAACCAAGTATTTTCAGTGGGTACTGCCATTAATGCATATCCTAGAGAAAGGATACCCGCACCCAATAACATCGTTCGCTTAGTGCCGAGGATCTTATCCCCAACCCAGCCGCCAATCGCAGGTGATACATAAATAAGCGCCGCACAGGCACTCCATACTAAGTTTGCGCGTGAGTCATCAAAGCCGAGGCGCTGCACCATAAAGTACACAATCAG
Source organism: Shewanella morhuae (assembly GCF_900156405.1). Lineage (GTDB taxonomy): Bacteria > Pseudomonadota > Gammaproteobacteria > Enterobacterales > Shewanellaceae > Shewanella > Shewanella morhuae. Next base: position 349,586 of record NZ_FTNN01000002.1, on the reverse strand, counting down.
CGCTTGCATACCGTAATAACCAAAGCGTTCCCATAATTCGATAAGTGACACAGTCATAAATGAATGTGTTTTACTTACCGGAGCAGTCCCAATAGTCATATCGCTTGCTTCCAATATTATTTTTTTAGATTTAAGGGGGAAGATTATAAGGCGATATTCACTGCAAACCAATGGTGTAAAGCAGTAGAATGGATTTTGTTACAAATGATTTTAAAGTTTTAAGCTGAATTTCAGTAATCGCGGCCGATAAATGTTTATCTCGTCAGATAAAGAGATAGATCTAGACCTTAACCTCTATTTTGATGCTAATATTTTACTTATTAGCAACAAAGTAGACCTTTGATAATATGGATAAGCTTAACAGTGGGTTGCCATTTTTAAGTTAGTTTAATGAATATTAAAATAAAATAGCTCAAGATTATTGTGCAATTGTCATCCCTTGGGAGTTAACCAGATGAAGCATTTATCCATCAGTACTAAATTGTTGTGGATTACTTCCGCATTGTTCTTATTGATTGTCGCAATTTTAACGATAAGTCTTTGGCAGGCATTATCCGCACAAAATATCCAGGTTTCTGAACAAGTACAAAAAACCCTGCAACTGGAGACTCGCGATAAGCTAGAGGCACGAGCAGGCGAGTATGGTGAAATGGTTGCGGGGTTTATTAATGAAGCTTCTCGTATTCCTTTTTCTTTTGCGGGGATTGTTGAAAGCACCGCTGAAGAATTACCCTTAAAGCGCGATAGGTTAGAGCTTGCTCTTGCGGCCGTGCTAAAGAAAAGTTCGCAAACCTCTTCTATGTACGCGCAATTTGAACCGAATGGTTATGATGGTCTCGATAGCGAATTTTTAAATGTAGAGATTAGCCATAGTGTGGCATCTTCTGGTGCATTAGAAGTGTATTACACCCGTAATAGTGATGGTAGTGTGAAACAACGGCAAGTTGATGATTCACAAGAAAAATACCTTACTAGTCTGAATGAGTTTGGTGTGCGTGATGCTGAATGGTATCTGTGCGCTAAAGAAACGCTAAAACCTTGTTTAATGGAGCCATATTTAGACGAAATCAGCCCTGGTCATACTGAGCTAATGACCTCCCTGACAGTACCGATAGTCAAGCATAAGCAGTTCATCGGTGTAATAGGCATTGATGTAAACTTACCGGTATTCCAATCATTAATTGATCGATTAGCAAAGAGCCTTTATGACGGACAAGCTAAGGTCACATTACTGAGTAATCATGGCTTTATTGTTGCGTCCAGCTATGACAGTAAAAAAGCCCGTCCTCTATCAGAATCAATTGATCCTAAATTAGCGACTAAAATTAGTTCATTGCATAAGAATGGTCAATACATGACGGACGGCGATGAAATTATTGTCGCTTATCCGATTAAAATTTCACTCGCGAATACTGAATGGTCACTGGTTATTCAAGTCCCTAACGCTCAAGCTTATAAAAGCTCAATTGAACTCAATAATAAAATGGATGAAATGGCTACATCACTTGGCAGCCTACTATTGATAGTGGGGTTAGTCGTATCAGTGATTGCCGTTATCACCATTAGTTTGGTGCTTCGCAGCATTATTTCGCCACTGAAGATGATTCAAAATAGAGTAGAGCATCTTGCTAGTGCTGAGGGTGACTTGACCCAATCGATTGAAGTCGACTCACATGCTGAGCTCATCGCTCTAGCAAAAGGCTTTAACTCCTTTATCTATAAGCTAAAGAGTCTCATTGCAGAATTAAAAGTTTTAGCGAGTCGTACTCAGCAAGAAAGCCAATCATCAGCAGAAATAGCCCAATTAACTCGTGATAGCGTCCAACGACAACATGGTGAGATTGAAAGTGTTGTTACTGCGGTAAATGAAATGAGCGCAACAGCGCTCGAAGTCGCTAAAGCATCAGAGCAAACGGCGGTAGAAACAGAGGCGATGTCGCGTAACATTCGTGCAAGTGAGGAAAGTTTAACTAAAGCAATGGATTATGTAGACACGATGTCGAAAGAGTCATTGCAAGCCAAAATAGCCGTTAGTAAAGTGGCCGAAAGTAGCACCAATATTAGTCGAATTCTTGAGGTGATTAGTTCGATTGCGGCGCAAACAAATCTACTCGCTTTGAATGCGGCAATTGAAGCCGCTAGGGCGGGTGAGCAAGGTCGTGGTTTCGCCGTCGTTGCCGATGAAGTCAGAGCGTTGGCGTCCAAGACTCAAAGCTCCACCGATGATATTAGTGTGCTTATCGATGCCCTCCAAAAAGAAGTACATAGTGCTTCAAGTATTATCGATAAAGGGGCTGAACGGGCACAAATGGCAGTGACTCAGACAGAACAAGCTTTATCTTCTTTGAATTCAATGGTAAGCCAAATTGAGGAAATATCAGGACAAATTACACATATAGCAACTGCAGCAGAAGAGCAAAGTGCCGTAACCGAGGAGGTTAACCGTAATATTACTGGGATTTCAGAGTCCGCATCAGAACTTGCTCATCTTGCCGATGAAGCACAGCGAAGCAGTGTGGTATTGGCGGATTTAGTTAGACAACAACATGAAGAATTAGGTAAGTTAAAAACCTAAACGTCAGTTTGACAGTGTTCTATGTATTTAAAAACTCTTAGAATGAAGGCGATTCATCTAAGAGTTTTTTATTAGATAAATTAAATTTATCACGTTGTTATTCTACGTAATTTATATCGCGTAGAAAGAATATTACTCATAGAACCAATAAGCAACGCGACTATTTTAAATACGAAAAAGCCGTAGTAGGGGTTAACCTACTACGGCTTATCAGAATTGGTGGCCCCTCACGGACTTGAACCGTGGACCTAACGATTATGAGTCGTGTGCTCTAACCAACTGAGCTAAGGGGCCGACTAAAGACAGTCGTCACTGTCTAAAGCGAGTGGAATTATACTAAGCTTGTTTGCGCTTGTCACTGGTGTTTTTGCTTCTAATTCACCTAATTGATTCAAGTGGTTATCTGTTAATCAACTTTATTGATTTATCGGGTGTGCGCTTAGCTATTTTTATCCTATTACAGGTTAATGACTTTAGTGCAGACGGATTAGTGACATAAAAAAGCCCTGCAAGAGCAGGGCTTTGTCGTTTTAGCTTAGTGTGAATTTTATATCCAACTATTCATCTAAGAACGATTTTAATATTTCTGAGCGTGAAGGGTGGCGAAGCTTGCGCAGCGCTTTAGCTTCAATTTGTCGAATACGCTCGCGCGTTACGTCAAACTGTTTACCTACTTCTTCTAACGTATGGTCGGTATTCATATCGATACCAAAACGCATACGCAGTACTTTCGCTTCACGAGCGGTTAGGCCCGCTAATACTTCGTGGGTAGCGTTTTTCAAGCTTTCGCTAGTCGCTGAATCCAGTGGTAATTCGAGGGTTGTATCCTCGATAAAATCACCTAAATGCGAATCTTCATCGTCACCGATTGGGGTTTCCATAGAGATAGGTTCTTTAGCGATTTTTAATACCTTACGGATCTTATCTTCCGGCATCATCATACGCTCAGCCAGTTCTTCAGGCGAAGGCTCACGGCCCATTTCCTGTAGCATTTGGCGAGAGATACGGTTCAGCTTGTTGATCGTTTCGATCATGTGCACTGGAATACGGATCGTACGTGCTTGGTCGGCGATAGAGCGAGTAATTGCCTGACGGATCCACCAAGTTGCGTAAGTCGAAAACTTATAACCACGACGGTATTCAAATTTATCCACAGCCTTCATCAAGCCAATATTACCTTCTTGGATTAAGTCCAAGAATTGCAGACCACGGTTGGTATATTTCTTCGCGATAGAAATTACCAGACGTAAGTTTGCTTCAACCATTTCTTTCTTCGCTCGGCGCGCTTTGGCTTCACCGATTGACATACGACGGTTGATGTCTTTGATGGCTGAAATGGCTAAACCCGTTTCTTCTTCCACTGCTGCAAGCTTAGTGCGACAACGGTTTACGTCATCTTCAACCATTCTTAGGCCTTCGGCATAAGGTTTAGTTGAGGCTTTTTCAGTGTGGAACCAATCAAGATTACTTTCGTTGCCCGTAAAGAATTTGACGAAGTTTTTCTTCGGCATTTTAGCTTGTTCAACGCATAGTTTTAATACTAAACGTTCTTGAACACGCACGCGATCCATCATAGTACGCATGCTTTTCACTAAACGATCGAACTGTTTAGGGACTAAACGAAACTCTTTGAAGATTTCGCCGATTTCGAATAAAGCTTTTACTGACTCAGGGTGTTCACGGCCCTTGGCGTCAATAATTTTTAGCGCACTTTCGTAAGCGGTTCTGAGTTGACCAAATTTTTCACGTGCCTCTTCAGGATCCGGCCCTTTGTTGCCTTCCTCTTCTTCTTCGGCATCATCGTCATCTTCTTCGTCATCTTCGTCATCTAATTGATCTTCAGATAATTCAGAACCGATGTGAGTTGCCGTCGGTGCAACGTCATCTTCGTCTGGGTTGACAAATCCAGAAATAATATCGGATAGACGCAGTTCGTCGGCTTCAAATTGGTCGAATTGTTCAAGGATCATCGCGATCGCTTGTGGATATTCGGCTACTGAGCTTTGAACTGTGTTGATACCTTCTTCGATACGTTTGGCGATAACAATCTCGCCTTCACGGGTTAGAAGTTCAACAGTACCCATTTCACGCATGTACATGCGCACAGGATCGGTTGTACGGCCAAGTTCGCTTTCGACTGTTGCCAGTGCGGCGGCGGCTTCTTCAGCAGCATCTTCGTCTGTATTGTCTTCTGACATCATCATGTCATCGGCATCGGGAGCTTCTTCGAAAACTCGGATACCCATGTCATTGATCATCTGGATAATATCTTCGATCTGGTCAGAATCGACCATGTCTGCAGGTAAGTGATCGTTCACTTCTGCATAGGTTAAGTAACCTTGCTCTTTACCTTTGGCAAGCAACAGCTTAAGTTGCGACTGCGGAGTATGATCCATAGATATCATCCAAGTTGGGAAACTGTTACAACGACGGACACAGAGCGTAAGCTCAATGCCGCGCAAATCGTCAATTATAGCCGCGTGCACATATCTGTGCTAGTCACGGGGATAGTGAATGAGGACATTTTTGCCTCAGTTTAACCCTTTCATGACTGAGATCAGCTTCGAGAGCTGTATCTTCTCTTCTTTAGTATGAGCCTGTTTAAGACTCAATTCCTGATATCGTTGTTCAATATATTGATTGTTCAACCAAACCAGGGTTTGTTTAAACTTTTCGAGCAGGTTTTCATCCGCCACTTGATGGTCCCATTGGGCTAATTTATGCAGAGCTCCGCTGTGGGAGTGTTCCCTGAATTTTTCAAGTAGTTGTGCGCTGTTTAACTCTTGCTCTCGAGTCATCTCCAATAACAGTGGCAGCAATTCTATGCCTGGCATCTGCAAGTGGGCTAGTGCGGGCTGTGGGGATAAACCCAATCCCAGTTTAGGATGTTGTACGAGTAATGCGATGGCAAGTCGCAATGGTGTACCACGTCCTTTTAATCCTCTATTTGCTATTGGCTTAGCTTGTTTAACGCTAAAGCCTAGCTTCTTTTTCATATCTTCTGAGCTGTTCATTCCAAGCTTGTGAGCTAAATTCTCAAGCAATAAATTTTGCAGTACAGTGTCTTGAATTTTTTCAATTAAGATAAAAGCTTGTTTCGCTAAGTTGCCTTTATCCGTACCGTATTTGGTGGCTAATGTGTCAAATAAAAACTCAGGTAGCGCAATGGCAGAACCCATTAAAACTTCAAAGGCCTCTTTACCAATTTTACGCACCATAGAATCAGGATCTTCACCCTGAGGCAGAAACATAAATCGCACTTGATCGCCCGGCTTTAATAATGGCAATGCCGTTTCTAAGGCGCGCCAAGCCGCTTCTGTACCCGCTCGGTCGCCGTCGTAACAACAAACCACTTCTTTAGCACTACGCAGTAATAGCTGAAATTGTTCAGCAGTAGTCGATGTACCTAAAGAGGCTACGGCATAATCGACGCCAAATTGCGCCAGTGCGACCACATCCATATAGCCTTCGACGATCAACACTTTGTCAGGATCGCGATGGCGTTGCTTTAGTTCATACAGACCGTAAAGCTCATTGCCCTTATGAAATATGGGCGTTTCTGGAGAATTCAAGTATTTGGGTGTGCCATCACCTAAAACTCTTCCACCAAAGCCAATCACTCGTCCGCGTCTATCGCGGATAGGAAACATAAGGCGGTCACGAAAACGGTCGTAACGTTTACCACTGTCGTTGCTAATTAACATACCGGCAGTCAGTAGTTTGTCCTGCGCATCTTGATTTTGACGATAGCGGCTTAGTAAGCCATCCCAACCGTCTGGCGCAAAACCGATACCAAAATGCTCTATTACCTCATCGGATAAGTCACGATAAGTAAGGTAATCGATAACCTTTTGTTTATCTTGGTGTTGTCTAAGTTGGTTTTGAAAGTAAAGACAAGCTTCTTCCATGAGTTGATATAAATCACGACTTAAGCCGTCGTCATGTCGCTTGCCTGTGCCTTGTTCTCTAGGAACCTCTAATCCAAGCTGGCCCGCCAGATCTTCAATGGCATCAATAAAATCGAGTCGGTCATACTCCATCACAAAATCGATGGCGTTACCGTGAGCACCGCAGCCAAAGCAATGATAAAACTGTTTATCATGGCTGACGGTAAACGAAGGTGATTTTTCGCTATGAAAAGGACAACAAGCCGAGTAGTTCTTACCCGCCTTTTTCAAGGGCACTTTACGATCGATAAGTTCGACGATGTCAGTGCGAGCGATTAGCTCATTGATAAAATCACGAGGTATTGCCATTGAATGCTTAAAATCTCGCCTTGCGCGAATTTAAACAAACAAGCCGCGCATAGGCACGGCTTGTTCATACAGTGAAACGCTAATTATTGCAATTTAGCACGGATCATAGCGCCAATAGCGCCCATGTCTGCACGTCCTTGCACTTTAGATTTCAATGCTCCCATTACTTTGCCCATATCCGCCATAGTGGATGCGCCTATTTCTAGAATAGTTGCATCGATGAGCGCCGTGATTTCCGCCTCGCTAAGAGGGGTAGGCAGGAAAGCTTCAATAACTTGAATCTCTGCTGCTTCCACGTCGGCCAAATCGTTGCGACCGGCTGCTTCAAATTGAGCAATCGAATCACGACGTTGTTTCACCATTTTGGTTAAGACCGCTATGACCTGTTCATCAGTCAGAGATTCGCGGGTATCCACTTCAATCTGTTTGATGGCGGCCAATGCCATACGAATAGCACTCAAGCGCACCTTCTCTTTGGCGAACATGGCCTGCTTCATATGGTCTTTTAGCTGATCAATTAGGCTCATATGAGATTAATATAAACGTACGCGACGTGCGTTTTCGCGAGAAAGCTTCTTAGCTAAACGTTTAACTGCAGCTGCTTTTGCGCGCTTACGTGCAGTAGTTGGCTTCTCGTAAAACTCACGAGCACGCACGTCGGCTAAAATACCAGCTTTTTCACAAGAGCGCTTGAAACGACGTAGAGCTACGTCGAATGGTTCGTTTTCACGTACTTTAATAATTGGCATACGCCATCACCCCTTAGGTGTAGGTTGTTCTGGTTCAATTGGATCGAACCAAGTCTATTTAAAATGGTGCGGAATTTTATACCGAGACACCTAGGCTTGTAAAGCCCTAAAACCGGGAACTGCCACTATAGCGGGTTCAATAATGGTTTGTGCTGCTGGAGTAATATAGCACTTACAGGTAGAATTAGCGCCCTTAATTAGACAATTGATGAGACATCATGCGGGTTCTAGGTATTGAAACATCTTGTGACGAGACAGGTATTGCCGTTTATGACGATGAGCTAGGCTTGTTATCCCACACGTTATACAGCCAAGTTAAGTTGCATGCGGACTATGGCGGTGTGGTGCCAGAGCTGGCGTCACGTGACCATGTACGTAAAATTGTGCCGCTTATCCGTCAAGCGCTGAAAGATGCGAATACTGAAATAGCTGAACTCGATGGGATTGCCTACACCAAAGGACCTGGCCTTATTGGGGCCTTGCTTGTTGGTGCCTGTGTCGGGCGTTCGCTCGCTTTTGCGTGGGATAAGCCTGCTATTGGTGTGCACCACATGGAAGGGCACTTACTGGCGCCTATGCTCGAGGAGAATGCGCCTGAGTTTCCTTTTGTGGCTTTATTAGTCTCCGGCGGCCACTCTATGTTGGTTAAAGTTGATGGTATTGGCCGCTATGAAGTGCTAGGCGAGTCCGTTGATGATGCTGCGGGTGAGGCGTTTGATAAAACGGCTAAGTTAATGGGACTAGATTATCCCGGTGGCCCCCGTTTAGCCAAGCTTGCCGCTAAAGGCTTACCAGCAGGTTATAAATTCCCGCGACCAATGACGGATAAACCTGGGCTTAACTTTAGTTTTTCGGGTTTAAAAACCTTTACTGCCAATACCATAGCCGCCGAGCCTGATGATGAGCAGACACGAGCTAATATTGCCAGAGCCTTTGAAGAAGCGGTGGTTGATACGCTGGCGATTAAGTGTCGTCGGGCGTTAAAACAAACGGGTTATAATCGACTCGTTATCGCCGGTGGCGTAAGTGCAAATACTCGTTTAAGGGAAACCTTAGCCGAAATGATGAGCTCGCTGGGTGGGCAAGTTTTTTATCCTCGCGGGGAGTTTTGTACCGATAATGGCGCCATGATTGCCTTTGCGGGATTACAGCGTTTAAAGGCTGGACAGCATGAAGACTTGACAGTTAAAGGTCAGCCTAGATGGCCGTTAGACACTTTGCCTCCAGTCGATTAGTTATTTTATATAAAACAAAAAACTGCGTATTAAACGCAGTTTTTTGTTTTTAGGCATCGGACTAAATCGCTACAGTTTTTTAGGGCGTTTTTTGCGTGATACCTTAGATTCTTCACCCTTGAGCAACCGCTGAATATTATCTTTATGCCTTATAATGATAAGAGTCGATAGCATGGCAACGGGAATGGTAAATCTGTCGTCTAATAACCAAGTGTAGAGCGGTGCAAGTAAAGCGGTAAGGATAGCAGCAAGGGAAGAGTAGCGGCTAATAAGTAACAAGATAACCCAAGATGCCATTAAGCAAATGGCCAAATCATCGCCAATGGGGGCCATAGCGCCAAAAGCAGTAGCAACACCTTTACCGCCTTTAAAACCAAAAAATACTGGGTAAATGTGGCCAAGACAGGCTGCGATGGCGATTAGTCCCAAAGATATGGCATCTATGCCCATAAGATAGGCTAAATAAGAAGGTAGAGCACCTTTGAGCATATCGAAAAACAGCACAGCCGCTGCCGCACCAGCTCCACCAATTCGCAAGACGTTAGTGGCCCCTGGGTTGCCTGAACCTTGCAACCTTGGATCCGGTAACCCCCTCATTTTACAAACCAGCACGGCACTTGAGATCGAGCCTGCCAGATAGGCCGCTAAAATCATCAAAAGTGTCAGTGTTAATGGACTCACATTGGTTTCCTTACGCGTCTTAAGGTATTATCGCGCAGCAATTTAAAAAGCTAACTCAGTTATCAATTCCGTTATCGGTCTGTGTTATTACCAACACCGTTTTTACGCAGATATTTTCTGAATGAGCAAATCCTTTTAGGACGTTATCCTACTGTGGATTGGCCTGAGTAGAAAGTAAATTAGTGATCTGTCAGAAGATTGCGGATTATATAGCGAGAATCGCTTTCAACTTATCAGACCTCAAGATAATCAGTCGTTGGAGAATGCATGGATAAGGTACTTATACGTCAATTGCGTATTGATACAGTGATTGGCGTTTATGAGTGGGAAAAGAGTATTCATCAAAGCCTATTACTCGATCTTGATATGGCATGGGACATCAAACCTGCCGCAGCGACCGATGATTATCAATTTGCCCTCTGCTATGAGACGGTTTCTAAGCGGCTAACGCAACTTATTACAGAGCAACCTATTGAATTAATTGAAACCGTTGCTGAGCGAGTTGCCGATTGTTTGTTGCAAGAATTTAAGGTGACTTGGGTTAAAGTTATCGTAATGAAACCAGGGGCTGTGGCAACAGCAGCTTCTGTGGGTGTTCAGATTGAGCGTTCACGTTAACTAAACCCTTACGTACCATCATGGTTTAAAAAGATAATGTTTACCTACAGATAAATCGGACATTCGCATGGCACGTATTTATATCAGCTTAGGCAGTAATATAGAGCCTAAAAAACATCTGCAAGCAGGATTGCAATCACTGCGAGCATGTTTTGGACCATTGAATCTTTCTTCTATGTATGAAAGTGAAGCCGTTGGTTTTAGTGGCACCAACTTTTTAAACATGGTCGCGAGCGCTGAAACAGACCTTAATATTGCCACAGTAGTTGCACAGTTTAAGCAAATCGAGCAGAATCACGGCCGGCTTATTGGGGCTAAGAAATTTAGCCCTAGAACTTTAGATTTAGACTTGTTGCTCTATGACGATATTGTTTGTCAAACTCCTGTTGTGCTGCCCCGTGATGAGATAGTCAATAATGCATTTGTGTTATGGCCATTAGCTGAGTTAGTACCAGCGCTTAAGCATCCTTTGGCTGGTAAAAGTTATGCAAGTTTGTGGCAGGAGTACGATAAAAATTCACAGCGGCTTTGGCCCGTGGCGTTTGAGTGGCCTCAAGGGCTGACGTTTTAATTTATTGATAGGATTGTCATGGATACGTTTCAGGTTATTATTTTAGCGCTTATTCAAGGGCTAACCGAGTTTTTACCTATTTCTAGTTCTGCTCACTTAATTTTACCCGCACAGCTCTTAGGTTGGGAAGATCAAGGTTTATCTTTTGATGTTGCGGTTAATACCGGATCATTATTTGCCGTAGTGATTTATTTTAGGCATGAATTATGGACAATGTTTAATGCGTGGATTGCCAGTATATTTAAAGGCAAACAATCCGAAGACAGTAAGCTGGCTTGGTGGATTATTCTAGCAACCTTACCTGCGGTGTTTTTCGGTTTTATGGCTAAGGATTATATTGCGACCCATTTGCGAAATACTGAAGTTATCGCTGTTACTACTGTCATATTTGGTTTGTTGTTGTGGTGGGCTGATAAGATGTCACGCCGTGATTTAACTGTGTATCAAACCGGCTGGCGCAAGGCTTTGTTAATTGGTTTTGCGCAGGCATTAGCCTTAATCCCTGGCACATCACGTTCTGGTGCAACCATGACAGCGGCACTTATGCTAGGTTTAAGCCGAGATGCCGCCGCGCGATTTTCATTTTTAATGTCTGTACCTGTGAGTTTAGGTGCCGCTATTTTAGTCGGTAAAGATTTAGTGAAAAGCGAACTACCAATTGATTATCAAGCATTAACGTTAGGGACATTGGTTTCATTTGTGGCTGCTTATGCTTGTATTCACTACTTCTTGAAGATTATTAGCCGTATGGGTATGACCCCATTTGTAATCTACCGTTTAGCGTTAGGTGCTGTATTGTGTGGATTTATTTTTCTCTAGCTATCCTAGCTTGGACATCATAGTTAGATAATAAATAATAGAATCGGGTCAAGTACCCGATTTTTTGTTCTTTAAGCTTTTTTATTTTCTGAAGCTTAGCTTATTTTTGGAGCTTTATATGGGTCTTGAATTTCAGTGTCCAACCTGTGGACTTGCGTTAAAACAACATAAAGCATCCCAAGGCTTCTATTGTGCAGATAAACATCACTTTGATCGGGATGAACAAGGCTACTGGGTTTTTACTAAGCCACAACGCCAGAAACCGACGGGGGATTCGCGCGAGCAAGTGAGAGCTAAGCGTTTTCTGCTCGAATCAGGTATCTTTTCGCCCTTGGTTGATACATTGGCTGAGATAATCACTAGCTCTATCAGGCCTGATGCTTGTTTATTGGATTATGAATGCGCTGAGGGCTTTTACCTACGTGCTTTAGCATCTAAGTTGGCAGAGGTTGAAAATCCGTTAAATGTCCAGTACGTGGGCGTAGCGGACGCAGAAAACGCCATTTTTGCCGCGGCGAAGGCGCAGACTCCTGGAATGTTGTGTTTAAGCTCTTCTAAAAAATTACCCTTTGCTGATAATTGTGTGGATTTTATTACCGTCATTGATCGGCCGTTAAAAGGAAAAGAGTCTGTTAGGGTATTGAAAGATGATGGGACTATGTTACTGGTCATGCCAGGGCCACGACATTTATGGCAACTAAGAGAATATATTTATTCCGACTTAGTTGAAAAACCTTTCCAAGTGAATTTACCCTCAGCATTATCGGTAAAAAGCACTCAGCCACTGAGTTTCACTTTATCTGTTACTGGCGAGCAGGCATTAACATTGCTGGATATGGCTCCCTATGCGTGGCGTGCCACTGACAAGATGAAACACGATATCCAAGCTAGTCATTTTGAGTCGCTGGAAATTGACTATGTATTAGTCTTGGCACATAAACGTATGAGTGAACCGCTATAGATTAAAATCTACAGTTGATACGGCTGATTTTAATACAATTCATAGGCTTAGAACGATGGCTTTTAGGTGGTTTTAAAGGCTATATGACTCAAGCCTATGATTCAGTTTGTTATTTCTATGTTATGCTGGCTGAAATAGTTGTTGTTTTTAACCTTAGGTCCATTTCCTCGCTGACAAATGCAATCTTCTTGGAGCCACCATTCCCCATCTAACCTCGATTTGTTATTAATAACTATTCTTAAAATGATAGTGTTTTATACTTTTTATAAAATCATGCTTTAAGGGGAGGTGAGGCTGAGGTTTAAGAATTATTGTCTACTATATCTAGCGATTATTATGATTAATGATACGGACTTTCTAGAAATGAATCGCGATTGTTTATAGGAATCTGCGCTGTTTATAGAGTGGTATATAAGTGATTGCTTTTAGATTGACTAATAAGGGCAACTTTAAATGACATTCTAATCTTCAAAGTCAATTTAGTGTTGTGGTATTTTGTTTATCGTATCTGTAGATGATTTATATAAATAGCAGGCATAAAAAAAGGCTTAGATTGATGTGCTTATCGCTTTCATCTTTCTTAAGCCTTTTGTCTTAACCTACTAAATAGTAAGCTAAATTACCTATCATTACTTCTTGTAACGAGAAGCAACGTTGTCTAAACGGTCGTTTGCGCGTTTAGCTTCTGCTTGTGCGTCCATAGATGCAGCTTTTGCATCTTTAACGTCTGCAGACAGTTTGCTTTGCTCTGATTTCAGAGAACCAACATCAGCTGACAATTGATCAACCTTGTTGCCCAGAGTTGCAACGCTTTCTTCCAGTGCAGTAGTGTTTGCGCAACCACCTAGTAGGGCAGTCATTGCTAAACCAGCAATCATCAGTACTTTTTTGTTCATTGTAAAAAATCCCTTAAAATAGGTTGGATTTGAATGTTCCGTTACTTTGTAAGCGAAACTGCCTAATTATGACATAGCTATTTTAATTTGCTACGAATATTAATGTGTTTAACCACTATAGGCAGATAAAATTTTTTTAAAAGCTTTTTTTATAAGTTATATTAATATTTCTAATCGTAAACAGGGCAATTGTTCACTATAAAACGCTACGGCATTTACAAATTAATTACAAATTACGGGTTGTTTGTTGACTGTTGGGTTTGCAATTTGTGCTTAAGCTGACTGACCGCTTCAATTCGACGTAAATTTAATGCGTTTTTTATCTCTGCTCCCTGAAAGCCTGCCGCAATGATGGCACTAATATCAATGTTATTGGCGACGTCAAAGCACTGAGTTAGATACTCACCTTGTGGGTATACATTGCTTTCAAAGCCAGTGCGACCACGCATATCGGCAGTGCAAGCTAAGATGAGTTGCTCTAAGCGTTCAGGCTTACGCCAAAAATCTGCTTTATCGAATATTTTGACGATAGTTTCCGCTCTGAGTTCGAATGCCTGATGCACATTCTGATGTTGATCGCTGACTAATAAAGCCACATCGCGCATTTCGTTAGGTACTCGTAAACGACTGCAGAGTGCTTTAATCAGCGGCAAACCTTTTTGTCCGTGACCGTGATGTTTTGGTAAATGCTCTTTGGGGCTAAGCGCTTTACCTAAGTCATGGACTAATGCGGCAAATCTAACGCTTTTGTCCTCTGTGAGAAGGGCTGCTTGAGCGATAACCATCAATGTATGCACGCCTGTATCAATTTCAGGATGCCATTTTTCAGGTTGAGGAATACCGAATAAAGCAAAAACTTCAGGAAACAGCACTTTTAGAGCACCACATTGATTCAATACCTCAAAAAAAATCTCAGGGTGTGGGCCAGCTAAACTTTTGTCCACTTCTTGCCAAACACGTTCTGGCGTCAATGCGTTAAGTTCATCACTTTCGCTAATTTGACGCATAAGCGCGAGCGTTTCAGTGGCAATTTTAAAGCCTAAAGCATGGAATCTCGCGGCAAAACGAGCAACACGCAATACCCGTAAAGGATCTTCTATAAAAGCATCAGAAACGTGGCGTAAATTGCGCTCTGCAATATCCCTCATACCATTAAAAGGATCGTAAAGCGTGCCATCTTCATCTTGTGCTATGGCATTGATAGTCAGATCTCGGCGCAGCAAGTCTTGTTCTAAAGTCACATCAGGGCTGGCATAGCAACTAAAACCACCATACCCTAGTCCAACTTTTCGTTCGGTGCGAGCCAGTGCGTATTCTTGTTGATTCTTAGGATGTAGAAAAACAGGAAAGTCTTTACCGACTTGACGGTAACCCAGCTGGAGCATTTGCTCTGGCGTTGCCCCAACGACGAGGTAATCTTTATCTTTAATTGGCAGATTGAGCAGGTTGTCACGCACTGCACCGCCGACGAGATATATTTTCACGGATTTGCTTCGGCTAATGTGTCATAAACATAGCTTAACATGCTCACATTGATGATTGGCAACGTCGCCTTGAGTTATTTACATGCAGAGTATGTCACATCGATGTTGCGGATATTTTGACAATAACATTGGGACGCTTTAACGTGGGGCGTTATTTTTAAATTAGGATGATTGGTGGTATGTACAAGGCTTTTTATGGACTCAGCGACAACCCTTTTTCAATTGCACCCAATCCCCATTATTTGTTTTTGAGTGATAGGCATCGAGAAGCGTTAGCCCACTTAACTTACGGGTTGGGTGAAACAGGTGGTTTTGTGCTGTTAACTGGTGAGGTTGGTACGGGAAAAACAACAGTATCTCGCTGTTTGTTAGGGCAATTGCCCGACAATACCGATACCGCATTTATTCTAAATCCGTCACTGACTGAGCTTGAGTTACTGGCAACACTTTGTGATGAGCTGAAAATCAGCTACGGCGATAATCCTACACTCAAGCAACTGATTGATCACTTGAGTCGGTTTCTATTAGCCAATCACAGTAAGGGCCGAAATACCGTACTGATTATTGATGAAGCGCAGCATTTACGCCCTGAGGTATTAGAACAACTGCGCTTACTTACTAATCTTGAAACCGATACAAAAAAACTATTACAAGTCATTTTGATTGGCCAGCCAGAATTGCAGTTGTTACTAAAGCGCCAAGAGTTACGTCAATTAGCACAGCGTATTACCGCACGTTACCATTTATTGCCGTTAAATGAAGATGAAATAGGGCTTTATGTATTGCATCGATTACAAGTTGCGGGGCGGTTTGAACCGCTATTTACTGGAAAAGCCATTAAGGTTTTACAAAAGTACAGTGGTGGCATACCTCGATTAATTAACTTGTTATGCGAACGAGCTTTAATGGCTGGCTATGCTCAGTCACGAGTGCCAATTGATCATCATATGGTCAGGCAAGCCGCAGCAGAGGTGTTAGGTGAAATCGAGCCCACTCAGCATAAATATTTATGGCCAACAGTGACCACGATTGTGCTATTTATGGCTTTTGGTGTTTCTTATTGGCTATTGACTGATAAGCCCGTAAATGCAGCGACTAGTTTAGTTTCTCAGCCTAAGTTAGCGCCTAGTGGAGCAAATCCTCAAGAGTTAAGCACAACCGCTGCGGCGCATGAAGTGGCACATCCCGTTAATCACTCAAGCATTGAGCCGCAGCAGACATTAGTGGCCAGTCCTAATCAACGTTTGCTCAATGATGCGATTAATCAGAGTCGCAATATTGATACCGCTTTTGCGGGGCTATTTAGTGTGTGGGGAAAAGTGCCTTATAAAGGTTTAACGGCTTGTCAGTCTGCGGTTGAGCAAGAATTAGCATGCTATCAACAACAGGGTAATTGGATGTCATTGACTCGACTTAATTATCCCGCCGTTGTCTATTTAGTTGATGATCATCAGCAAGATTTTTATGGTGCTGTGATCGCAATTGATGGTGAGCAGTTACTAATGCAATTAGGGGAGCAACAGCTTTGGATTGATAAGGCTTGGTTTAATCAACATTTTAGTGGCACCTTCGAAATACTATGGCAAGCCCCTAATTTACCTATGATGGATATCAGTCAAAAATCGAGCCCTGGACAATTACAATGGTTGGAAAATGCTTTAGCCCATGTTAGCAACCGTAATGCGCGTAGAGTCAATCAATTCGATGTGCCATTAGAAAATGATCTTAAAGCTTTCCAAAGCCAGCATGGATTAAAAGCCGATGGTATTGCTGGGAACCAAACATTAGTGAGATTAAATTTGTATTTAAGCCAGCAAGGCCCGCGTTTAACAGATAATGGGGCAAGTCGTTAATGTCTATATTACTTGATGCCGTTATCCGCAATAAACAACAGCAACAATCGCAGCTTCCCGATGCCGTAATGACGCCAAGGGCCAACTATTCACCGTCACGCAAAGCGATGTCACCCACAGGCAGAATTTCTCTATTGGTGCTTGCAGTTGCCGCAGGAGTTGGGGCAGCTTGGGGGCTAAACGCTTGGGATCAGGCCCAGCTGACTAAAGCTGAATTAACTCCGACAGAGCTTATACCCGCTGAGCTTACCCCAAGTCGTGCTGTGGTAGTGGCAAGTCCATTGTCATCGGCGGTTAACAATGAACCTTTGGCAGAGTCTAAAACTCAATTACAAACTGAATCAAACGCTGAGAGTGTTCGTTTTGCTGGGAAAGTAGCACTTCCTCGGGCGCAGACTTTACCTGAGCTAGCCGCCGTATCACCATTTCAACCTGGGGCAGTAGTATCAAATACACCTCAGATAGATTATACCCTCAATACCACTACTCCTGCTGTTGGTGTAAGTGATGCCAGTTACGCAGACTATATGTCGACTTCAGCTCAAGTTGATGCTGCAAATCGTGAAACGATGGCAGTGGACACTCAAACGTCATCTATTGGTGCATCACAAACCATGATGTTAGGCGCCAATGCCAATGGTGCAGGTTTAGCGAGCCTTGAGGCTCTACGGCAACAAGTGAGTGCGGCGGCAGAAGATGTGGGCTTAGAAACGAATAAAAGCCGTGATGAGGATAAGTTAGTCGCGACGTTTCAAACTGCATTAAAAAAGGTGGAATATACTCATGCTGCAAAAACACCTGTTACAGAGGCTAAATTAGACCCTATTCCTAAAACTGCCGTGGATGATATTCCAAAATATGGTCAGTTACCTGCGGGGTTACAGTTGCAAGTTCCTGAATTCAATATAGTTGCTCATGTTTATTCTACTGACTCAAGTCAGCGGTGGTTAAATGTCGATGGCGCTGAGTTACAAGAAGGAGATTTGATCGCGGGGAAATTAAAGATTATCGCCATCCGTCCACGGGATATCGTGTTAGATATTCAAGGAACTCAGTTTAAAGTTCCTGCGATTTAGACCTCTACAATTAAGTTAAATGATGCGACAAATAACACCGACAAACTTTTTTTATCAATTTTAACAATGTGTTAGAAGTGGCAAATAATAAAGACAAAAAAGGCGCCTTGGGCGCCTTTTTTGTTATATACCGTAATTAGTTTAATCAAACAGTCTATAGGCTAGAAACAGGGTTATTGCGTAACCGACGCTGTAGCAAAGGAAAAGTGCAGGAACGTATTTTAAATAACTTACAAAAGTCAGTTCTTTCACTTTACTCATAGCCACAATACCGGATGCGGAACCAATGATAAGTAGTGAACCGCCAACGCCAACACTATAAGTTAAACCAAGCCATTCAGGCGTATTCAATACGGGATTGGCTTTTAATAGTGCAGCGGTGAGTGGCACGTTATCAATTAAGGCTGAGCCGATACCGGTGAAGAAGTTAGAAATGTTTGGATTAAACATCGTATAAGCTTCAGTCAACATATCTAAGGTACCGATTTCTTTAAGCATACCGACGAGCAATAAAATACCTAGGAAGAATAATAGGGTGTCATATTCTACTTGGCGAATGTACTCAAGAATTTTGAGTTCTTCTTTATTACTGTGGGTTGTATGGCCAATCAAAAACATAATTGATAGACCCGTTAAGAAGGTTAATACGGGCGGAATACCAAACAATATGTTTAATAACATGGTCATTATAATGGTGCAGAAAAACACGATCGCAATCAGCACGTCAACTGTTTGGTAGGTGTGTTTGATTGGCGTAGTGCTGACCACACCTTCGGCTTTAAGAGAGAACAGGGTAGCGAGTAGAATCACGCTTACCGCCGATGGAATAAATAACATCAGCAGTTCAGACATATGCACATGACCACCGAGGAAGATCATCAGTGTGGTAATATCCCCAGTAATGAGTGCTACACCGCCTGAGTTCACCGCAAAGATGATCAATACCGCCATTCTTCGGCGCATCTGCTTATCAAGTTTAAAGGTAGTTAATAAGCCTAAAGACACTAAGGTTGCAGTGACGTTATCACAAAATGCTGACAGCACCAGTGCAAATAAGGCCACTTGGATCATTAGCATGCGTACCGACACTTTTTGCGGGAACAGCTTTTGAACCATAATTTGGATCATGCCCTTCGCGTTTAAGTACGCAACGAAGGTCATGGTCGACATTAGAAATAACCAAAGCGTGGCAATTTCGAGTAGGTTCTCATTGAGTTGGCGGGCAACTATTTTCTCATTAGTAGGATCTCCTGCAGCCATAAACAGCGCTACCCAAGAGATACAGCCAAAGAATAAGGTGGTTTTTGCTTTATTAAGATGGGTAACTTCTTCGAAAACAATACTGAGCAATGCCAGCACGGCAAGTATGATGAGAAAGGTATTTAACATAACTACAATTCCAACTGCTGTTTTAATGTCGTAGGACGACTTGAGTCAACCTAAAGATTGGGCTTATCAAGGCTAAATTAAGCTAGCCGTATTAGCGCGAGCGGATCAGAACATAATAGAATACATAACGCAACCGTTAGCTATAACCCAATTTGCGTTAACTTTGTGATATTGATCCCATGCGATTTGGCACTAATCTGGTTTTATGTCTCGTAAGTTGCGGTTTATATAGTTTTTTTAGCTTAATTGAGAAGTTTAATCGCTGTGTTAAAAGTGGGTTCTACGATTAAAGTCTAAGCAATCTGTTTGCAGAACCTTCAATTAATTTTTGTTCAGGTAGAGATTGTTGAATAGCGATATCGCTATAGGCTTGTTGTTAGGCTAAACACTTTTACTTAAACAAATTTTAAATAATCTGAGCTCGGCATAGTAGCTGTGGCCTCAATTAATCTTATGTTCTTATCCAAAAAATTAACACTACAAAGGGCGTTTTTGCTATTGATTAATAGCAGGTTTGCGTACTTCAATAGCGAGCCATTAGTCGCAAGGCTAATGTCGATAAAGAGAAGCATAACCTGTAGAAATGTAGAGCTTATTCTCAGTGCAGATTAAATAAACTCGTTCGGCGTATAAATATACAAACTAGTATTTAACCTGAGCTAGGGATAAGCAGAGCCGCTGAATAGGCATCTTTTCGGGCCTCTCTGCGTTGCTCTGCCTAACTATAGCTCGCTATGGTGTACGACAGAGCGCCTTGATATGCGTAAAAAACTGCGCATTCAGTCAGAAAATAGATTTTTCTTTTCAAACTAATCATTTATAACATTGATTTATTTTGTTAAATTTAGATTTTTTCGACACTCGTTATCCCGAGTTCAGGTTATTTAGATACGTTAGTGATGCAGCGATTTAGCATAAAAAAAAGGGGACGCGCTGGCGTCCCCTAATATGTCTAAATCTAAACCTAGCTTGCTTTCATGCTCGCTAATACGCGGTCAGCTGCTTCTAAGGTTAAGCGCATTTCTTTATCGCCGTGGGCCATTGATAGGAAACCAGCTTCATAGGCACTAGGGGCTAAGTAAACGCCTTCATCTAACATGCCGTGGTAGAAAATACGGAACTGCTCGATGTTGCATTGCGTCACTTGATCGAAACGGGTAATTTCAGCTTGGTCAGTAAAGAAGAAACCAAACATGCCACCAACATAGTTGATTGCCATTGGAATACCGTGCTTATCTGCCGCCGCTTTAAACCCCTCGGCGATACGTTTAGTTTTAGCGCTTAAGGCTTCGTACAGACCTTCTTCACACAGGGCATCCATTTGTGCTAGACCCGCTGACATTGCAATTGGGTTACCTGATAACGTGCCCGCTTGGTAAACTGGACCTGTCGGCGCGATAAATTGCATTACATCTTTACGGCCACCAAATGCACCCACTGGCATACCGCCACCAATGACTTTACCTAGCGTAGTTAAGTCAGGCGTTACGCCGTAATAACCCTGTGCACCACTTTTTGATACGCGAAAGCCGGTCATCACTTCATCGATAATCAGTAAAGCACCAAACTCATCACAAATATCCCGTAGACCTTGCAAGAAGCCAGGGATAGGTGGAATGCAGTTCATGTTGCCAGCAACAGGCTCGATGATGATGCAAGAAATATCCGTAGGATATTGTTCAAACAGCGTTCTAACGGAATCTAAATCGTTATACACCGCAGTTAAGGTGTGCTTAGCGAAATCTTCAGGGATACCTGGTGAGCTAGGTTGGCCTAAGGTTAGTGCGCCAGAACCCGCTTTAACTAACAGGCAATCTGCGTGGCCATGGTAACAGCCTTCAAATTTTAAAATTTTGTCACGGTTGGTAAAACCGCGTGCTAAACGGATAGCACTCATGGTCGCTTCTGTGCCTGAACTCACCATGCGCACTTGCTCGATAGACGGCACCATAGAGATGACTTTCTCGGCCATTTGCACTTCAAGCTCTGTTGGCGCGCCAAAAGACAAACCATTTTCAACCGCAGCTAATACCGCAGCACGGATTTTTGGGTGGTTATGGCCGAGGATCATCGGTCCCCAAGAACCGACGTAATCAATATAAGCTTTACCATCTGCATCATAAATATAAGCGCCATTGGCTTTTTCAATAAATAGGGGGGAACCACCTACACCATTAAAAGCACGAACCGGGGAGTTAACACCACCGGGGATGGTTTTTTTAGCTTGTTCAAATAGGGTTTCTGAACGGGTCATTCTATATCCTTAAAGTCAGTCGCCAGATTTAACATCGGCGTTTTATAAGTACTAATTAACTGAACATGGGTGTTGTTCAAGTTGTGAACCAACACCAGATGTGAGCGCAAGCTGCGCCATACAAATTAAAAGTCCGTTATTTACCAATCTAAAAGTGGCTAAATTAAGCAGACTATCTAACTCATTTATCTGTGTTCTATAGCCTTTATCGCGGATGTTAGACCACAGAGTTTGCAATGTTTTGTATCAATATTTAGGTTTAAGCGCTCTTATACCATGATATTTATTCGGCTTCCCCTTTATTGGGGCTCGCTCTTCTTGAATTTGTGCTGGGTAGAGTATATCAGGCTGATCTAAATTTTCGTTAAATCGTTCCGTTATTGTGATCTCATACTCAGCATTTGCAATGACCATTGATCACATAACCAAGCATTGGCAACGCTTAAAGGAGGTCAATGTCAATTGCCATCTTGGTATTTATAGCTTAACGGTATTTTGTATGAAGTACTTTGTACTGTATTGGGAGATTGCTTGCTTTAGGTATGAACGTCTAATGTGAAAATGGGGTGCTGATGTACAAATCCTACTTATGAGTATAGCGAGTGATAAGTTTGAGATGAATTAACCATATAAGTGGTTAATTCATCCGGTCTATCTAATGTTTAACCTCTGTTAAGGTTAAACACGTTCAGTGACGATTTCCCGCGAGAACACTTTTTCACAGTATCTGCACTTTAGGAATACATCTTCTTTTTTGGCAATAATAGTAAAACTACTGTCTACAGGCTCATTATGAGTAATGCAGTTGCTATTAGGGCACTTAAAAATCGAATTGATTTTCTCTGGAAGTGACAAGGTGAGTTTTTTAACCACTTCATAATTTTCTATTTGGTTTACTGTTGCATTAGGTGCATATAAAGCCAATTGGTTAGCCTGATCCGTATTGATAAATACGTTTTCAATCTTAATCAAATCCTTCGCGCCTAAAGCTGAAGAGGGCAGGTTGAGGCCTATCGTTACGCGTTGATTCGTTTTGTGCATTTTGAACAGTTTAAGCACCTTTATCCCCATATTTGCGGGAATATGGTCGATAACAGAACCATTTTTTATTGCTTCAACCAGTTGGGTTTCTTTAGGCATAGCGATTATCTCCTGCTTATAGTTGTTCGTTTAGTACAAGTGCCAGTAGCGCCTCACGCGCGTAAACTCCATTTTCAGCTTGCTGAAAGTAGTAAGCGTGTTTGGTTTTATCGACATCAACGGTAATTTCATCTATACGCGGTAATGGGTGTAATACCTTTAGGTTATCTGACGCGTCAGCTAGCATTGAGGCTGTTAGGACGTAAGCGGCTTTAATATGCACGTACTCTGATTCGTCCAAACGCTCTTTCTGAACGCGAGTCATATACAGTATATCTAGCTTAGGGATCACTTCTTCCATAGTGGCATGCAGACTATAATTGATACCGGCTTGGTTTAATTCTTCGCAAATGTAATCTGGCATAGCCAAAATTTCGGGTGCGATGAAGAAGAAGTTAATGTTGTTAAACTTCGATAATGCTTGGGCCAGAGAATGTACAGTACGGCCATACTTTAGATCGCCAACGAATGCGATATTCAGATTATCTAGGCGCCCTTGAGTTTCAAAGATTGAAAATAGGTCTAATAGGGTTTGTGTTGGATGTTGATTTGCCCCGTCGCCACCGTTAAGTACTGGTACGCCATGAGAGAATTCAGAAGCTAAACGTGCTGCACCCTCTTGCGGGTGGCGTATAACAAAAGCATCGACATAAGAAGATATCACCTGAACAGAGTCAGCCAAAGTTTCGCCTTTGTTAGCTAATGAGGTGTTACCGCCATTATCAAAACCAATCACAGTGCCGCCAAGGCGTTGTATTGCGGTTTCAAAAGAGAGACGGGTACGTGTTGATGGTTCAAAAAAACAACACGCCACAACCTTATTTTTTAATAATTCTGGATTTGGCTCTGCTTTCAGTTTTCCAGCAGTTTCAACGATAAGTTCAAGTTCACTTCGGGTTAATTCCGGAATGGATATGATGTGTTTTTGAAATAACGAATTTGCCATGGCTTATCTTCCCAATATATAGATAACGGATACAAATGGTTTTAAATTTTTGCGATTGCACTTACAGCGCAAGTTACATTGCGAATGTATTTTACAAATTAAGCTTTAAAACGCTTTTGTCTGACGTAAAAAACAGACAAAAAAAAGCCCCCTTAAACAAGGAGGCTGTTTTAAAATTGAAAAACAGAAAATAAAACCGATGCAGCTTCTCGGCGATAATGAATCAAGTTGTACTTAGCTGGCCAGTTCATTGCTAAACTCTGTTTCGAAAAATTCCGAAGGATTATACGCCCATTTCTTGTGTTCGCAAGCATTTGCATTACCCCGTCATTTTGTTGGTTAAACACTTGAAAAAGAGATACCTTCCTGAGCGATTTACCTCAGTAGCTGAGTCATCAGTTCATTTTCATTATTGGCATGATTAATAATGAAGGCTTCTGCTGATACGCATTTATGTATACCGTTATCGACTAGATGCTATCGGCTAAGTGCTACATAGCGATATTGCACAGGCAAGGTTTGGCACTTTTTTATCTTGCTGAGATGTTTTTATCATCTTCGTCGTAGAATTTAAGGCTTGTTAAATCAATGGCGACATCAGCTGTAGAGCCATGCTTCAGTGTGATATTCGGCTTTTGCGGTCTTAGCGTGTTCAGTTCACAAGGTAAGTGATTTTTTAATATTATCAGTTGTTTATTTTAATTTTACGGTTAAAGTCTTACTGGTTTATCTAAGCACACTAACGGTAAATGCTGCGAGAGATTTAGCAAAAAAACCTTTACTAATAGTATGACGTGACTCTCATCACACTTCATTTTGTTACTTGCAAGCGTTAGCAGTCAGCCTAAGGGTGAGGTTGATCACGTTAAAGAACCTTTAACGTAGCACGAGTTAGCTAACCGTTTTCAATTTGTTATTGCTTGGTTATTTTATTGTTTATTTTTATGTTTGTATCATTAAGTCTAATCTTGCCTATTTAGTTTTCTAATTTATTGACTCGCCTTAATTTTGTTAACCTTTGGGTGTTCGCTATTAACTCCAATTAAATAATTAAATCACAATAGGACTGCTATATGGACATAAGTGATGTTTGGCGTAAAGGTGATTGGGCGGCCTTCTTTGGCCTGTTTACCAATAATTTAACCAATTTACTGACGATGATGGGCTTGTTACTTTTTGTCGTAGGTTTACCAAAAGAATTTGTTATGGGGCAGGTCGTCCCGGCGTTTGGCTTAGCCGTGATGTGTGCCAGTATTTTTTATGCTTGGTTTGCCTATAAATTGAAAAAGGAAACCGGCCGCGATGATGTGACGGCCTTACCATCTGGTCCGAGTGCCCCGTCTATTTTTACCGTTACCTTCCTCGTGATTATGCCTGTTTATCACTCGACGCAAGATGCGGCGTTTGCAATTCAAATCGCATTAGTTTGGTGTTTTGTTGAGGCGATGATCCTATTAGTCGGCTCATTCTTCGGTGATACCATCCGTCGTATCGTACCTCGCACAGTGCTGTTGTCTTGTTTGGCGGGCTTAGGCCTTACACTGTTGGCGCTCAACCCGATGTTGCAAGCATTCTCAACGCCTGTTGTGTCGTTTGTAGTGCTGGGTATTATCTTTATCAACTGGTTCGGTAAAAAACCGCTGTTTCCTAAAATCCCCACCGGCTTGTTATTGATTATTGTTGGTACCGCGCTGGCTTGGTTATTTGGTTTGCAATCACCCGATGCGATTATTGCCTCACTATCGGATGCGGGTTTCAACCCTCCACAATTCCATATCGACAGCTTTATCCAAGGTGTGCCACACGCCTTACCTTATTTGGCATCCGCTGTGCCACTAGGTTTGGCCAATTATGTATTTGACCTTGAAAATATTGAAAGTGCCGATGCCGCGGGTGACTCTTACCCGACACGTAAAATCATGATGGTTAACGGCTGTGCATCAATGCTCGGTGCGTTTATGGGTAACCCTTTTCCTGTCACTGTGTATGTGGGTCATGCTGCTTATAAAGAGATGGGTGCGAGTATAGGTTACACCTTGTTTAATGGTGTGATTATGTTCTTCGTGTGTCTATTTGGTTTAGGTGCACTGTTACTGAGCCTTATCCCTGGTGCTGCTATTGCACCAATATTAGTCTACATCGGTATTGTGACGGCTAACCAAGTCGTACGTGAAACGCCTAAATTGGAAGTACCTGCAATCTTCGTTTGTTTATTCCCATGGATTGGCTACTGGGCACTATCTTTATTCAAAAATACTTTGGCAACTGCCGGTACGAATGCCCAAGAGGTAGGGATAGAAGCGTTAGCGGCAAAAGGAATTTATTACCAAGGCATGGTGGGCTTAGGTAATGGTGCGCCGCTTGCGAGTTTGCTGTGGGGCTGTATGGTGGTTTTTGCTATCAATAATACCCCCCTTCGCGCCGTGGTTGCTGCCTTAGTTGCTGCAGGTTTAGCACTGGTGGGGTTCATCCATGCCAATGGCGTTGGCTTTGCTCAACCGGAATCTATGATGTTTGTTTACTCCTATTTGATGATGGCGACTCTGTTTGGGGTGAAACATTTTTACAACCTTAAAGAGAGTGTAAGCGAGCCTGTTAGCCAACCACTGCCTATTATCCCAGCAACTAAAGCCACTGAAGCCGCTTGAGGAGTGAATATGAATGCTAATGCCCCTATGTCGTTGCATAAGTTGGTCATCAATAATCGGGTTGACGATGTTATGACTTATTTAGCGGAGCAGGTCGAAGTCGATAGCCGAGATCAAAATGGCTGTACTGCATTGATGATTGCTGTGCAGCAAAATAATCTGACGCTAGCCAAGGTGCTCATAGAGCATGGTGCTGATGTTAATGCTCGTGATGTGAACCAACTGACGCCTTACCTGTGCGCTGGTGCTAACGGATTTCACGCACTTTTATCACTGACTTTAGCCAATGGCGCCGACGTCACCAGTGTTAACCGTTTTGGGGGGACGCCATTGTTGCCCTCAAGCGAAAAAGGCTTTTTACGTACTGTACTGGTCAGTTTAGATGCTGGCATTCCAGTCAATCACGCGAATAAATTAGGGTGGTCGGCATTATTAGAAGCGGTGATCTTAGGTGATGGTGGGTATTTATATGCCGACGTTATAGAGGGGTTACTCGACGCTGGCGCTGACATTCACCTTCAAGATCGCGATGGATTAAGTGCGCTCGATCATGCCAACGCTTTGGGTCAACAAAGTATTGTCGCCTTGATGACGCAACGTGAGCAAGTTAAGCAAGGCTATAGTGCTGCATTACGCTTGGTTAAACAGCATATTCGTCAGTTTGACTATCAAGCGGCGTTGGCAGTGTTAACCACCAATAGGGATGGCTTTACCAATCCAGTAGATTACTTCTATTACTGTGGTTATGTGCTAACGGAGTTAGCGCGTTTTGATGAGGCAATAACCGCTTACCGTGAAGGTTTGGCACTGAGTGACAATAAAGCGCAGTTTTATCTTTATATCGCCAATAGTTATCGGCTTGCCAAACAAACGCAGCAGGCACTCGTTGAATTTGATTACGGCATTGCAGTTCAGCCTGAGTCACCGTTTGTGCGCTACCACAAGTCTAATTATTTACGAGAGCTTGGCATGCATGAGGATGCAGTCGATGCTATGACCCTATTATTGGCGCAGCAGCCGCATCGTTATGATTACTCATTTCATCAGGCTAATAGCTTGCGTTCATTAGGCCGACACGATGAGGCGATTGCCGCTATAGAAAATGCGATTAAGTATGATGCTCGCAATGGACTTTATTATCAGCATAAAGCCAAGTCATTAGAAATAATGGGGCTGCTTGAACAAGCAATAGCCGTCATTAATCAAGCCACTGAAGCCTGCGATGACGTTGATGAATTGGTTGATATTAAAAATACTCTGTCAAATAAATAAATTTTAACTGAGTATCCTTGTTAAATACTTTAATTAATTTGTGGGTTTAAGTCAGTACCTACTTGAAGGTTGATGCTCTTAGTTTTTATTTTATCTTATTTAAATGGAATACATATTTACACATAGGTGTAGTGGTTATTTTATTAACTATTACATGAGTAATTACACATATTTTTGTTGAAATATAGTAGAGGCTAATATGGTCGTAAAATTAACTTTAAAAAAGAATACCTATTTCGATTCGGTTTCATTAATGGCATTAACGACCAAAGTTAATGAAATTAATGATGTTGAACAGGCCTTTGTTGCAATGGCAACCGAGATGAATAAAGGGGTGTTAGCTAACATAGGTTTATTATTACCTGAAGTGCAAAATGCCAACAGTGGTGATCTGTTTATTGTGGTAAAAGCCGTTAGCGAGGAGGTGTGTGATGCTGCACTTGCCAAGGTAGAAGTGCTCTTAAAAGGCGATGACAAAGCGGCAACAGGTTTAGGCGCAAGTAAGAAAAAATATGTCACCTTAAAGAGTGCCTTAAACGACGCACCCGATGCCAATCTGGCGGTGATCTCTGTGCCTGGTGAGTTTGCTAAGCGTGAAGCGCTAACCGCGCTGACTAATGGTTTACACGTATTGATGTTTAGCGACAATGTTTCGGTGGCCGACGAGGTGGAGCTTAAAACCTTTGCTCACGAAAAAGGCTTGCTAATGATGGGGCCAGATTGCGGCACCGCCATTATTAATCATGTTGGTCTGTGTTTCGCCAACAAAGTCCGTCCAGGTAATATTGGTATTGTCGGCGCATCAGGCACGGGCAGCCAAGAAGTTGCTGCACGTATTCATGACTTTGGCGGTGGTATATCGCAACTATTAGGTACAGGCGGACGTGACTTAAGCGCAGAAGTCGGTGGTATCATGATGCTAGATGGACTGCGTGCATTAGAGGCCGACCCTGCCACTGAGGTGATCTTAATCGTCTCTAAACCTGCGGCGAAAAGCGTTGAAGCCAAGGTACTCGCACTGGTTCAGAGCTTTAGCAAGCCGGTGGTAGTCTGTCTGTTAGGTGGTGAAGAAGCACCGGTTATTGCAGCCGGGGCTCACTTTGCTAAAACCACTAAAGAAGCCGCGTTACAAGCGGTTATTTTAGCGGGTGTTGATGAAAGTAGTATTAATAAGCGTGCTTTGAACTTAGCGTTAATTGAAGAGATTAAAGTCAAGTTATCACCTGAACAAAAGTACATTCGTGGTTTGTTCTGCGGTGGCACCTTATGTGAAGAAACCATGATGCTGGTGCGTGATACACATAGCCAGGTGTATAGCAATATCGCCAAAAAACCAGAGCAGCGTTTAGCGGACATTAATGTTAGCCAGCAGCACACCTTTATCGATTTTGGTGACGATGATTTTACTAATGGGCGCCCACATCCGATGATCGACCCTTCATCGCGTATTGAACGTCTGCTTAAAGAAGCTGATGACCCTGAAGTTGGGGTGATCATTCTCGATTTTGTTATCGGTTATGGCTCACATGAAGATCCTGTTGGCGTGACTTTGCCAGCCATTATTAACGCGAAGCAAAAAGCGGCGGCGCGGGGTCAGCACTTAGAGATTCTAGGTTACGTACTGGGTACTGATCTGGACACGCCAAAGTTGAGCGAGCAAGTTGATAAATTGGCTTCGGCAGGGGTGACCATTTCCAGCAGCAGTCAAAATACCGGGCTATTGGCAAGCGGCTTTGTGAGCAAGGGAGAATAATCATGAGCAAGATGACAGCACTATTTTCAAACTTAAATGTAATTAATGTGGGCCTTGAGTTCTTTAAAGACGATATCAGCAAGCAGCAAGCGCCGGTGACCCATGTGAACTGGCAACCCATTGCTGGTGGTAATACAAAGGTGATTGCGGCGCTTGATAAACTGGCACAGCCAGAAATAGCGCAAAAAATTGAGGCAGCCAACGAAGAAGCGGTTAATCGCATTATTAAATCACACCCAGTGTTGGTGGGTTATGAAAGAGCGATTGATGTCGTTCCTGGTATGACTAAGACCACCATTTTACATGCTGGCCCACCAATATGCTGGGATGATATGAATGGCCCAATGCGCGGCGCGGTAACTGGCGCACTGATTTTTGAAGGTTTGGCGGCTAATCTTGATGAGGCATTTAAATTAGCAGCATCAGGTGAAATCACTTTTTCGCCATGTCATGAGCACGATTGCGTCGGCTCTATGGCGGGGGTCACATCGGCTTCTATGTATATGCACGTGGTCAAAAACATGACCTATGGTAACGTTGCGTATACCAACCTTAGTGAGCAGATGGCGAAAATTTTACGTATGGGCGCCAACGATGAAAGCGTGG
Source organism: Shewanella morhuae (assembly GCF_900156405.1). Taxonomy (GTDB): domain Bacteria; phylum Pseudomonadota; class Gammaproteobacteria; order Enterobacterales; family Shewanellaceae; genus Shewanella; species Shewanella morhuae. The sequence continues at coordinate 319,804 of NZ_FTNN01000002.1, read as the reverse complement.
TTGAGCGCTTAATCTGGATGCGCGACGTATTAGGGCCAATGCTAAAAGCCGCTATGGATAAAGCTGAGCCTATCGATTTACGCTTAATGCTAGCTCAAGCCCTGCATATGGGAGATGAATGTCATAACCGTAATAACGCGGGTACCGCTTTATTATCACAGGCATTAACACCTTTGATTTTAGAAACTGAATTCACCATCAAAGAAAAACGTGAGGTGTTTGATTTTATTGCATCAAGCGATTACTTTTCGGGTCCAACTTGGATGGCAATGTGTAAGTGTGCCCTCGATGCTGGTCATGGGGTCGAGCACAGTACGGTAGTGACCACAATGGCGCGTAACGGCGTTGAATTTGGTATTCGTGTCAGCGGTATGAAAGGCTTTACTTGGTTTACAGGTCCTGCTCAAAAGGTTATCGGCCCACTATTTGCTGGCTTTAAGCCTGAAGATTCGGGCTTAGACATAGGTGACAGTGCTATTACCGAAACCTATGGAATTGGTGGATTTGCGATGGCGACGGCGCCAGCAATCGTTGCACTGGTTGGCGGCACGGTAAATGAGGCGATTGATTACTCTATCCAGATGGATGAAATTACAACTGCCAAAAATCCGAATGTCACTATTCCGTTATTAAATTTTAAAGGTATTTCATCGGGTATTGATATTCGTAAAGTCATTGAAACAGGTATATTACCTATTATTAATACCGCTATTGCTCATAAAGAACCCGGCGTTGGTATGATAGGTTGTGGTATTACGAATCCACCAGTGGAATGCTTTGAAAAAGCCATTATTGCCTTTGCTAATAAATTTTAATCAATACGGTTAACTCTTGTGCGCATAAAAGTCGGCTCTATTTAAATCTGTTATTAATGATAAGAAATGAGTCGGCTTTTATTATTAGTTTTATCCGTTTTATTTATTACCTTTATTGCAACTGTGTGTTTATTTTTTTCTGCCACATGATTGTGGATTAAATATATATTGAGGTTTCCCATGAAAATAGTATTAGCCCTTGGTGGCAATGCGTTATTAGAGCGTGGTCAACCGCTCACTGCGACCAATCTTCGTAATAATATTAAAAAGGCTGCGGCATCAATTGCGGCTATCGCTAGAGAGCATGATGTGGTAATTGTTCATGGTAATGGTCCACAAGTGGGATTATTGATGGAGCAAAATTACGAGTACCAAAAAATTAATAGTGCGGTCACCGCCTACCCATTGGATGTATTGGGTGCCGAAACTTGCGGCATGATTGGTTATATGTTGCAGCAGGAATTATTTAACAGTGACAATAAGTTAAGTATTACCACTATTTTGACCCAAACCTGCGTAGATATTGACGATGTAGCATTTAACGACCCCACTAAGTTTGTGGGTCCCATTTATAGCGAAGAAGAGATAGATAAGATTAATATTGCTAATCCTTCGGCAATTTTTAAGAAAGATGGCGACTATTACCGCCGGGTTGTGTCTTCACCTATGCCACAAGATATTGTCGAATCTAAGCAAATCAGTAACCTACTTGAAAATGGTAATACTGTGATTGCCTGTGGTGGTGGAGGTATTCCGGTATTTAAAGCTAATAATGGTAATCTCGTTGGCGTTGAATGTGTGGTTGATAAAGACTTAACGGCGGAGTTACTTGCCGAGCAAATTAAGGCGGATTTGTTTATTATTCTAACCGACGGCGCGGTTTACCTTAATTACGGTAAAGAAAACCAGCAGGCAATTAAACATATTACGCCTGAAGAGTTAGATAAATACCATTTCCCAGCGGGTTCTATGGGCCCTAAAATTGATGCCGTGTGTAAATTTGTTTCTAAGGGGCTGGGTGATGCTGCCATTGGTGCTTTAGATGAATTATCTGCGGTTATTGCTGGACACTCTGGTACGCGCATCACACTGGGCGAAACTGTCGAGTATTATTGATTTTATCAACGGCCTAGCCAGTCACTTGCACGCTTTGTTATCTTAGTGCTGGTTTATGTTTTAAAAGCCTCAAATAGAGGCTTTTTTTATTTTGGCCTACAACCTGCAATCTACCACTTCAGTTCATCCCATTGTATTCGGATGGTTGCCACTCATTAGGGTCTTACGGTTTAGAACTGACCAGAATAGGCATGATTAAGCAAGTACATAAGCACGATAGAGCATCACTCTACATCAGCCCCCGTTGTGTGTTTTCAGCTTATTGGTGCATCCCCGAAGAAGATTAATCCCAAGTAGATGCCGCATAGGGTGTCGTGGCCAGAAGAGTGACCATAGGCAATTACCGAATCAAGGGCTACATCGAGCGCCAAGGGGTTAAAGGGCTGATTTAAAAAGGCATACAGCTCAGTAATCTCTTGGTTATAACGATGGTGCGTGGCGTGCAATAACATGGCTTGACTAACATCTGTAGTTTGCGCCGCACTAGCTTGTACCGCTTGTGCTAGCAGATAAAAATAAGGGTGCTGACTAAAGTCTAGCCAGGAGAGCAAGCCGACCAGTAGGTCGTCCATTGAGGGGGTTAGCCCAGCACCAAAGCCGATAATAGATTTAAGCTCAATTGCACGGTCTTGTTGGGCTACAGCAGCGATAAACTTTTGTAGGTGCGGCGTAATATATTTAATCATCATCTCTGGTTGATACATCAGATTAGTCGCGATATTGAGCCGCGGTTGCTGACACAGTAATGGATAAATCCCCAGCGACTTTTGATTGCACTGCAAAAAAGAAGCGATATGCAGCTGAAGGCTTGATTGTTGGCTGAGCGCGATGGGCAAAGCCGCAGACAAGCTAGGGTTAAAATGTGCTATCTGCTCACTCACAATGGTTGCGCCTGCGCCTAAGTTGATATGCAGTATCAGATTATCGATATGGGCGCTGGCCGCTGATGCCGGCGACAAGTTAGAGTCTTTGTTATTAATGACGCACAGCTCAACCTTTGCACCGACAATGAGCGGCTTAAGGCTTACCCCTTGCGGCAATAAAATTGCGCTTGGGTTCATCTTTTTTGGTTGGGTGAGTAGCGAAATCAAACCAAAGGGACTTTGTAGATTGCAGGCGGCGTTAAATACTGAATGCACGGTTGTGCTTATTGAGCCGTGGTGCATGAGTTGATCATAAATCGGTTGAGCTAGGGTTATCTTTGTCATCATCAGGCTTAATAGGTTTTATGGTGCTTTAAGTTAAAGGTGTTGATGATCTCATCGGCTATTTTAGTCACGATCATGTCATGCGTATTATTAACATATAAGGCTAAATAAAAGTCGTTGGGTGGAGCATAGGTTTGTAGCTCATTGATAATGCTATGCTCTGCCGTTTTACAGGTTTCCGGTAACAAGGTGATCCCAAAACCGATAGATGAAGCGGTAATAATGGCCGACAAGTTACTGCTGCAATAGTTAATTTTGCTGCAGTAACCTAATTGATCCATAGAGTTAAGAATATGCTCCCGATACAGAGCTCCAGTGGGGAACAGCACTAATGGGATCATCTTGTTATTAAAGGTGGGGTGCGCCGCGCTGTCGAGCCATAAGAGAGGCTCTCTGCGATAGGCGTAAGCATTACCGAGTATGGGCTGCTTAACCAAAATAAGGTCATACTGGCCAGCTTGATAGGCCTGATACAGGCTGTTGCTTAGGCCTGAGGTAAATTCAATTAAGATATTGTAGTTATGTTGAAACTGCACAATGGCTTTAGTGACATCGACCGACAGATCGTCAGGCACTCCTATCTTGATAATGCTTTGCTCTGACTTCTCATGAAAGTTATCGACCATAGAGGTGTTCAAGTCGATAATTTTATGGGCATAACGTAATACAAATTCCCCTTGCTCCGTTAATGTCACCTTTTGCGGTGTACGTATTAATAGCGTGCTGCCGAGCATAGATTCAAGGCGGTTAATTTGTTGGCTAATGGCCGATTGAGAGTTATGTATTCTTTCTGCTGCGCGGGTAAAACTGCCGGTTTCACACACGGCGATATAGGTTAAAAATAACTGCGGTGGAATAAACTTCATGATGGGTCACCTACGTTTAGCTTGTTATTATATTTTTCGTAAAATAAGTTGCGCCATTGTGAATGGGGTAGTGGGCTTTGCTGTTTCACGCCAGACAATTTCTAGTTTTAGCCCTGTGGCTGCCTAGTTTCGTGATTTAGTTTTTAATCTTAGTGATCACGACTTTGATATTATTTGCCTCTTCTTCATGGGGGATGCGTTTAAACATCATCCTAGCATTCAGTCTTTCTTCAATAGGGCAGACATTCAACTGACAAATAGTAAGACCTTTAACTTAGTAAGGGAAATAGTATTTGCGCCAACTCAATATCAACTGTATAGGGTCCATGTTATTGGTGATGTTCAATTAGCGTTTACTCAGTATTAGGTGTTACTGATTGTTTATGCTGGTGGGAAGAATAAGCGGCTATAGATTATATTTGCCCTGAACTGATTTCTTTTTGGAGTGCTGCCCAGCTGATCACGCCAACGATGTTATCGGGCGTGTCTTGGTAGATAAATACCTCACCACTACGTTTGGGTGACAAGATGATATAAGCCTCATTGAGTGTTGTTGTATCACTCAGGCCTTCTATAGGATGGCGTGTTAGCGCGGGGCTATGATTATCGGGTGGCATCTCAAGACTGACCATTTCTAATATTGTCTCAGTATTACGCACTAGTACGTTTCGACCTTCAGCCCGCTTAAGTACTTCGAGCAATAACTCATCGTTGTCATTAACGATAACAAAGCGTCTATCCATCAAGGTTCTGACGCCTTTTTTCTGCAGCGCTAAATTAACCGGCGCGACTTTATAATTAAGTCCCATGATCTCTAACTGTTCAAAGAAAATAGATTTTGTTTTAAATCCTTGATAGGCAATTAAAAAAGCCGGAATAGTGACAAACATTGAAGGTAAAATGATACTGGCGTCATTGGTCATTTCTAACAAGGCGACTAAGGCTGCCAGTGGCGCAGCAAGACATACTCCCATCATGGCAGTCATGCCGATAACCGTATAAAGCCCAACGTAGGGCGCAATAGATGGGAACAATAGGGCGCTGACTAAGGCAAGGATAGCCCCGAGTAAAGCACCTATACCGTAGAGAGGACCAATCAAGCCACCGGGAATACCCAAACCAATTGCCGCAATAGTGGCAATCATTTTGGCAAACAACAGCGCAACTAAAAGTAATAAGCTCGGGTGTTGACTAATCGCCTCACCAATGGCGAAATCGCCAGTTCCAAGGGCTTGTGGTAGCACTAAACCAATTAGGGTAGTGATGCTACCCGCTAATAATAATCGATAAATTAATGGCCAGTTTTGTCCGGTGGCAGTGACTTTTAATAATGAATAATTAAATAAGGCGGCAGCAAAGCCTAATACAACGCCGCCAATCGCCAGTATGGGATAGTGATCTAGGGGGATATGGAATACTTGAATGCGGTCCAGTTCGTGCACATTACCGAACACCAGTTGGCTTGATACTGCACCACAAATAGCCGAGAGCATAATCGGGAAAAAGTAATGGATTTTGTACTCACGTACGATCACTTCAAGTACAAAAATGACCGCAGCGAGTGGTGCATTAAAAGTCGCGGCTATGCCTGCAGCAATGCCACTGACGCACATAATCCGTACGCTATTATCCGGAAGATTAAATTTTTCAGCGAGAAAACTGGCACTCACAGCACCCAGATGAATAGCTGGACCTTCACGACCTACCGAGAAATTAGTGCCTAGGGCAAAGAGTGCTTGAAAAAATTGTCCTGCGGCAGATTGCAGTGGAATTTTACCATAATGCAATTTAACTCTATGTAAAACATAGGCTATTCCCATTCTTCTATAGCGTTTAGAGCCTAGTTTTGCCACAATCCAAATTAATACTGCCCCTAAAAGCGGTAACAGAGCTCGCCAGTCAGCGACGTTCCCCGTAAAATCCAGCGTCTGTATTTGGGTGTAATGATTAGCCCAAACCAGTAAAAGTCGAAACAGTAAAATGACACAAGATGAGAAAATGGCAAATAGCAGCGCCAGTATGCACAGTTGCGCACTGATACGGGCTTGGGATAAATGATCACGTAGCTCATTAGCAAAATACTTTTTAGCTACTATGATGGCACGTTGCATCGCGACTTTGTTTATAGGTAATTGCACTGCGTTGGCCTGAGTTGTATTGTATCGAACTCGTTCTTGAGTTGATTGTATTTTATATAAGGGGTTGTTACCTAATGCCAAATTATTCTCATTGGCGAAATCGGTTACAAGTGATGGACCGAAAGTATCGTTCATCTTCAATATATTTATCGTGTTTAGTCTTAGTGGCCCTTCTTTTAGGGGCTTGGATCAGTTTTTTGCTGTTAAGCAGCGATGATCCCGTTGTTAAACACAACGGTAAAGCCCAGCGCTTGAGCGTCGAATTAGAAGCTCAAACCCAGTTACTCGCCACCAGAAATCTAGAGCTATCCGTTGAGCGTGAAGCGAATGCGCAGATGCAAGATATGTTTGGTCAGCAACTGAAAAAGCAAAAAGAGTTAGAACACGAGCTGGCGTTCTATCGTAGCATTATGACGCCAGATGATAATGCTGAAGGTGTCGCAATTCACGGACTTGAAATTACGCCAGGCGCTTTGACCGATGAATATAACCTTAAGCTGGTGTTAACTCAGTTGCAAAAGCGTAAGCAGTCAATTCAAGGTCGAGCCGAATTGACATTAATTGGTGTGCAAAATGGCAAATCAGTTAACTTAAATGTGAACAAAATCACGGGTTCTAAACTCGAGTTTGATTTTCGTTATTTTCAGGTCATAGATACCAAGGTAACTGTTCCCGCAGGCTTTAATTTACAGCAAGTGAAGGTTAAGGTGTTGGTGCCTTCGAGCCGCTGGACTAAGAATTCACAGACTGAACAAATCTATAGTGCCCCTGAGTTATTACAGGGTGAAAAAGAACCGCGGGTAATACTTGAACAAAACAGTCAGGTAAAGGATAATTTGCCCCAGAAAACTGATGTAAGAGGTAGTAATGACTGATCAAGCTGATACAGCAATGCCAATCCAATTTACCGATGCGGCAGCCGCTAAGGTAAAAGGTTTGCTGGAAGAAGAGCAAAATCCTGAACTTAAGCTACGAGTCTATGTGACTGGCGGTGGTTGTTCTGGATTTCAGTACGGCTTTACCTTTGATGAAAAGGTCAATGAAGGCGATTTTACGATAGAAAAACAAGGCGTTCTTTTAGTTGTTGATCCTATGAGCCTACAATATTTAGTGGGTGGAGAAGTCGATTATACTTCTGGCCTTGAAGGTTCTCGCTTCTTCGTGAAAAACCCTAATGCATCTTCGACCTGTGGTTGTGGTGCCAGCTTTTCTGTTTAATACATTGCTAATGCAGTGCCTAAAGGCATAGTGTTAGATCAAAAAAGCCGTCGTAATGACGGCTTTTTGTTGGGCGCAATTTAGTCATCTATCACGACTTAACCCATGATATTCAAGTTAAGTTTAGGTTTAAACCACGCCTTTACCTTTTTATCAAAGGCTATCCAAACTTGCAGTAACGACAAAATGATCAAAGCGATAAAAATGACATAGTCAGGTAGCTTGCTCTGCCATTCACCTAAGTACACTGTTGTCGGGCCGACAATTAAGTTGTCAGGATCGTACATGATCACTGGCAGCATACTAATCAATCCCAGCTGTACTAAGGTGTAACCCCTCAGCATAATAAGCGCAGCCTTTTGCCGACCGATAATAGCAATCACCATAAAGAGTGTTAGTAGACAAAATAACACGCCCTGCTTAGCAACTAAGCCACTGATTGACGCAGCGGTATACACCAGCAACAGCGCAATGAGTCGTTTCGGTAAACGTTGACTCATCATTGTGCTTGCTTGAGGTATTGTCGTCGATTCTTGCTCGCTCATAGATATTCTCGCTTAGCGCTGCAGATTAATGGCTTTGCTTAGGCGCTAATTTTTGATCAAGTTCGTAAGGTGGGATCACTACGCCTAAATCATCTAATACTGGGAACACGGCAACAAATAAATCATCATCTTCCATGCCTGGCACCCATCTATCGTGGAATTCGTCATAGGGGATAGCCAAAGTTTGGCAATCGCTCCATTCGTCCACAGCCCAAGATTCTGCAGCTTCTTCAGTTGGCCACATTGGAATACAATCTTCTTCTTCCGTGGTCAGCATGACGCAACCGTCTTGGTCCTGTAACGTCCAAATGATCTGGTGTTCTTTAACTTGTTCAACAAGATAATCGTAACGTGCTTCAGGTGTCATTGCTGCTGTCTCAGCGAGGGTTTTAACAGTCTTACTCATGAAAAATATCTCTTTTGCTTGAATAGGGTGAGCCAGATGTGTTTTTAGTCGCACAGCAAAATTCACCAGTTGTGCAAATGGTAACATTAGCGCGGGATTAGAAAAAGAACAACAGCACTAAGTGTGTAGTTGTGTTGGAATTGCCCCTTTATTTTACTGCGTAGAAATCGCACTAAATCAAGCCTATCGATAAGGAACAATTTGTAGGCTCCTATGCATACAAATAAACCACTACCTTAATTTAATTCGCCTCGTTTTTTACTTAGCCTGAAGAGAGGTAATAGCTAACGTTTATTTCGTCTCAATTTATTATATCAACTTTTATAAAACGCCTAAAACCTGTCACTTCAAGCCTACCACTGCAAATCGATCGCAAGCATATGATTTTTAATAAATAGATAATTAATAGATATAAAAGAGGCAAATAAACGAGCCCTTAAGCATTGCTGCATTTGCTGGAGCCAAGTACAAGTTTGTGATTGTTTTTTGTTAATTAAATTAATCTTCAGTGTTAATGAATTTGGTTGTGTGAAAAATAACAGTATTGGTAAAAGTGAGTGGTTAAAAATGATACTGCCAGGTTGCCGAGTTACTCCCTAGTTCTCTAAAACTATAAACATAATAACTGCCATCAGTGCAGAACTAATAAAGGTAAAGTGATGAAAATAAAAATATTAACTTTAGCAATACAAGCGGCGATGCTTAGTGTTGTGCCTTCGATGGTGTTTGCTGCAGATCCGATAGAAGTGAGTACCGCGCAAAAGGACATGAATGCCAATAGAAATTTACCCGTCGCAGATGCTGATGAAGCTAGTATTGAGAAAGTAGCAGTGACAGGATCACGTATTAAGCGTGATAGTTTTTCGTTGAGCACGCCAATGGTAGGTCTTGATGCTAAAGATATTGCTGATAGTGGTATTGGCTCGCTAGCAGATATTCTTGTTGATCAAGTGCCTGCACTTTCAGAAGGCGTTAGTAGTACCAACAGTCAATCTAGCGTTCAGAATACGGGGCTTTCGACGATTGATTTACGTAGTCTTGGCACCGATAGAACCTTAACTTTAATCGATGGACGTCGTGTTGTATCAAACAGCTATAGTGGTAACTATGTCAGTTTAAGCACGATACCTACGGCAATGGTTGAAAAGGTTGAGATTATCACCGGTGGCGCATCAGCGGTGTATGGCTCTGATGCTATTGCAGGTGTTGTTAATATTATCACTCAAAGCGATAAAACTGGCTTTGAAATTAATGCTAGAGGTGGAGAAACGACCAATGGCGGCGGTCAAGAGCGTACCGTTGATGTAGGTTATGGCGCTGACTTTGCAAGCGATAAAGGCTATATCTACGCAAGTGCTACTTACGACAAGCAGTATGGATTATTTGCTAGTGATAGAAGTCGTTCTAAATACGAATCTAGCTTTGAATATGATACTAAAACGATGTGTAATGCGATGAACACGGTAGATGGTGATCAATGCATGCGAGATATAACACCAGATGAGTGGCGTGAACGCAGTAACGACATCAATGGTGGTCGTTTTGAAACTAATGCCTGGTGGTATGACGGCGCCAATTTAAAGCCAGATTTTAAAGAGGAACGTGATGGTTATAACACCTATGAAACGGCATTATTGAAAGTTCCTGAAGACAGTTTGTCTGCTGCAATAAAAATGAACTACGACATTTCTGATGATGTAAAAGCCAATGTTCAAGTTCAATTTAGCCGTAATACTGCATTTCGTCGCACCGATGCAGAAGGCCAAGATTATAATGATGCAGAGCTTTATATCGATCCTATCACTGGGCTGCCAGGTATGATTGATGCGGGAACGATATCGCCTAATAATCCCTATGTGCCATCTGAAATTGCCGCAATGGCAGGTAAAAGTGTTACGTGGGATCGCCGCTTCCAAGAAGTAGGTCCTGTTGAAAGTAATAACGAACGTACAACATTACGATCTTGGGCTGGATTACAAGGAAGTTTATTTGATACTTGGACTTGGGATGCCTCTGTTGGATACGGTAAATTTGAACAGCGCCAACGTCGTAGCAACGAGGTCAGCATTCGTCGTTTAAGGAATGCGCTTGATGCTGAATACGCTGATGATGGTGTCACTATTCAATGTGCGAGTGAAGATGCTAGAGCTGAAGGCTGCGTGCCGGTCAATATTTTTGGTGAAGGTTCTATCAGCAAAGAAGGCGCCGATTATATTCGTGCTAATCCCTACATCAATACAGATATCACTCAACTTAACGCTTTAGGATTTATTTCTGGCGAGTTATTCGAATTACCAGCAGGGGGCGTTCAGTCTGCATTTGGAGTTGAATATCGCCGTGATACGCAAGAAGTGCAAACAGATAAAGCAATGCGTGCTGATGCCATTACCTTTAACGATGTACCACCATTTGAAGGTGAGGTAACGGTATGGGAAGCGTTTGGTGAGGCGAGTTTACCGCTACTAAGAAATGCTGATTTTGCTCATAAACTTGATCTCGATGTCTCGTTGCGTATTGCGGATTATAGCCAGAAAAATATTGATTTAATGTCTAGCTATCGTACTGGTTTATTGTGGGAGCCTATCGAAAATTATGCGCTGCGTGCCAACTATTCACGTGCGCAACGTGCACCTAATATTACTGAGTTAATTTCGCCACCTCGTGGAGATTATGACAGTGTTCGTGATATTTGTGATGGTGTTACAGCGACTTCTACCAATGCGGGTCACGATAGTTGTCGTCTTGATGCTGGCATTGCTGCTGCAATTGCGACTGACGGTATTTTTGAAGATGCAGGTGGTTCTAAATATTCCCCTAATGCTGGTAATGAAGAGCTTACCGAAGAAACTGCTGATACCTATACATTAGGCTTCACTATGGCTCCTGATTTTCTTGAGGGCTTTAACTTAGCGGTGGATTATTATGATATTAAAGTCGCCGATGCTATTGGTTCGCTAAGCAATGAAGATATTCTTGCCGAGTGTTATAACTCAAGTAATGCTTATGGTGCAGACAACCAATACTGTGGTGTGGTTAGCCGTGATACCGAAGGTCAGTTAACGCAAATCATTCAGCAAGAGCTCAATTTGAATGATATAAGCACTCGTGGTGTGGATATTGCCCTTGCTTATCAGTGGGAGCTTGCTGAATACGGTGATCTCAGCTTTAAGACTAACTGGACTCATGTGCTTGAATATAGCTCAAGCTACATGGGCGCTGATGGGCTTGTAGAAGATGATTACGTTGGTGAACTTGCTAGTGGTATTTTTGAAGATAGGGGCACTGCTTCATTAACCTGGAGCAATGATGACTGGCGCATTCGCTGGAGTACCAAATACAAGAGCGATATGGTTGATAGCCATGATAGAGTCAATGAGTGGCAGGATCTGAACGCTGCGAATCAGGCAAAAATTGATGCGGGTGATGCAACCGCTATTCTAAATCCTGAGACACCGGCATTCTTATACTACGGCTCATATGTGACTCATGATTTATCAGTGTCTTATACTATGGATATTAATAATAGTGCGCAATTACGCTTATACGGTGGCGTGCGTAATATTTTCGATAATCAAGGTCCTTGGGTAGCTAATACGGGGGATCTTGTTGAGTCAGGAACAGGTAACTATAGTAGCGCTTATGGTGGCGGTGTTGGACGTTACGGTTACTTAGGCGCAGAGATGAAGTTCTAACCATTATTGTAGCTTTTATTTTTATATAAACCGCATGTTTTTAGCATGCGGTTTTTTATTTTATAGAGAGTATTAATGTGTTGCTAGCATGTGCACTTTTAAAAAATGGCTTTGTTCCCATAACATATGATTTAACGATTCTTTTGCACTGTAACTATGACTTTCAAAAGGCAGGATAACGAGTCTTGCAGTACCGCCTAAGCCCTTAATTGCGTCAAACATCCGTTCTGCTTGCATTGGAAAAGTGCCCGAGTTTTGATCCATCTCCCCGTGAATTAATAACAAGGGCGACTTGATTTGATTGGCATAATTAAAAGGTGACATTTGTTGGTATATATCATTGGCTTGCCAATAATTACGTTCTTCATTTTGAAAGCCAAATGGCGTTAGACTGCGATTATAAGCGCCACTTCTGGCTATTCCCGCGTAGAATAAATCCGTATGCGCAAGTAAATTTGCCACCATAAATGCACCATAAGAATGGCCACCAATAGCAATTCGCTTGGGGTCGGCAATCCCTAAATTGACCAATACATCTACAGCGGCTTGTGCATTGGCCGTCAATTGCTGTTTAAAGTTATCATTAGGTGCTTTATCATTCTGACTAATTATAGGCATAGAAACTTTATCGAATACGGCAAAGCCTTCAGCCACGAAAGGCACTGGACCTTTAGGACTGATTTTTAAATATTGATTGGGGCTGAAACTGACTTGCCCTGCGATTTCAGCATCATTAAATTCCCTTGGGTAGGCCCACATCAACACTGGTAGCGGGCCTTGCTCTTTGCGATAGCCAGCAGGTAAGTACAATGTCCCTGAGAGTGGTACACCATCGGCTCTTTGGTAGGTAATGAGTTGTTTTTGGATCCCTTTGTAGGCTTGTAACCCTTCCGGTTGCTGATATAGCACAGTCTCAGATGCATCGTGAACATTGATTAACACTAGGCTAGGTGCCTGATTTGGGCTTTCGCGATTGATGATCATTCTTAGTGGATTGACATCGAGTATATAACGTACCGACTCCAATTTATCATTGGCCGACTGCCATAGTAAGGTTGAGGTGCCGTTGACTAATAATGTGTGTTTTAAAAAAGGCCTATTCCCTGTATTTGAAGCACCTTGCCCATAATGCATTAGTTCTGGCGAGTTAGCATGTTGGCTGATGTGAATAAGTTTGCCTTTATTAGGAATATATACTTTAAAAAATTGCCCTAAATCTTGATATTTATCGCGCATGTTTCGCTCGCTAAATGTGTGTAACGAGGTTTTCTCTTGGTTGAGATCTATATGACCCATCCTCAGTCGTTGCAATTTAGTATTGCGCTCTGTGACCAATACTAGATCATGTTCAGCCCACTCAATATCGACAATTCTCCACTGTGTATTACCGATTAGCTTTGCTTTATCAGTAAATGGCGCCGAAAGAGTCCAGAGGCTGTCGCGCTTTGCAGCTGCTTGACGTGAATCGCTTAAATCTAATGCTTGGGTAAAAGCTAATGTTGCCGCTTGACCTTGTACCCACTGGATCATCCTAGGACCACTTAAAACAGTATCACTACCTGTGGGACGTTGCTCACCGCTTAGGCTTTGATGAATGGTTGTAATGTGCGCATCATTTAAGCGATAAACTGCGGTTAACTTAGGGAAATCATGGTACTTAACTTTGTAGGAAAATGGCGGGGTGAGATGAGTTGCGAGGATATATTTTTCATCTGGTGAAATAGAAAAATCGAGAAAAATTTGTGCCTTAGCGATTGTCGAAATAGTGCCATCAAGTTTAACTAGGGCGAGTTGACTCATTGTTAAGTCGGTAAATCGTTGTTCATCTGCAGAGTTTTTAAGCAAATCCTGATAGGTTCGTTGCTGAGTCTTACTTGAGAGGGTTTCCTTTACCATAGGAGAATACGAAGCTTGTGACTGTCGCCATTGGCCGTTCTGTTCATTGGCAAAACGTGCCACTACGCCACATTCTCCAAGCCATTGATAATTTAAGTTGATACTGCCATTTAGGCGTTGGTTCGTGAGTTGTCTATTTAAGTCTTTTTCAATGTCATAAGCATAAAGATAGCCACCGCTCTGGTTCAGACTGACAAAGCTTAAGTAACGGTTATTGGGTGAAAAGGTTACTTCAGTAATGTCATTAGCGTTAGGCAAGTTAATGGTGCGTTGTTCATTGTTCTTAATATTGATGAGCTTGAGCTGATTATAACGTGTGGGCAATCTACTGGGTATAAGTTGTTGTGGCGATATTCTTAGCCCTGCGAGTTTTTGCTCTGCAGTTGCAAAAGTGGAAATAGCAGGGGCTGAAATTGGGGTAAGTATAGCCATCCATTCATGATTATTTGAAAGTCGCGTCACGACAGTTGTGTTGTTTTCAACCGTTTGTTGTAGGGCTTTTGCGGGTGTTTTATATTCCTGCGCGAAGCTGTGGTAGCTAAAAGTGATTAATAGAATTATCCAGATATTATTAAATATTAAGCGCCGCATGTTTCATTCCTTGCAGGGTTTCTCTGTTGAGGTTAACTCTCAAAGGAGTACCGTTTTAAGCTGTAGAGCTTTTTACATTTATAGTGAGTTCCTTTGTAAGTAATATGGCCACCCTCTGCAATCTTTCATAGCTCGATTCTATATTGTTTAAATCTCTATTTTATAAATATTATGGCGTAATATTATGAATTTTAAATAATTAATAAAAAAGGTCAGTTGCTATTCGATCTGGTTATTCGGTAGTATTAAAGACTTACTTAGTACTCATAACCATAATAAGGCTAAGAATTGCGGTGTTAGGAAAATGATGAAGGACCAGCGTAAGTTAAGCTATCGTTTAGGTCTATGTAGAATAGATCCCTCAGATAACTCAGTCGTATTCCAATCCAAGACAGATATGAATGAGTCTGCTATCGAGCAGACGAAGCTATCTCTTCAACCTAAATTTATTGAAGTGCTCAATGTCCTTGCACGAAACTACCCTGAGGTCGTTACTCGGGATGAATTAATTACTCAGGTATGGGACGGGAATAGCTATGTGGGAGCTAAGGCTTTAACGAATGCCATTTGGCATTTGAGACAGCAGTTATCGCCCTTAGCTGAAGTGGGTGCAGTGATTGAAACCGTGCGTAAAACAGGCTATCGCTTACTCATTGAGCCAGAGTTCGATGTCGAGGCTAATTCAGAGGAGCAAGACTTACTCCAATTAACCTCGGGTAAATTACTTCATATGACGCAACGTATGCGCGTTATCATGACTTCGATGGCCTTATTGATTTTTTTGGGTATGCTTTTTACTGGGATACATCTTTACCAAGATAAACAGAAAATGCTGGAGACTCAGGTTACCGCCTTAACCCGCGATCCGGGTTCTGAGCGTTATCCTGTCGTTTCTCATGATAGACGTTGGCTTGTTTATGGTGCTTATAGACCAGGCTTTGTTCCAAGTCTATATCTTAAGGACCTAACCAATGACGATCTTCCTGTACGGCAGTTAACATCTTCATCTTCAACGGAGTTGCGTGCCGCTTGGAGTATCGATGATACGCGTTTGTATTTTACCTCTCGCACAGTAACGACTGCAGAGTGCCGTATCATGCAGTTAACGCTGTCAACAAATGAAATCATATCTTTAGCTCCTTGTAGTAGTGATATGTCCGCCATCGATGTTTCACCAGATGGTAAGTCATTAGCTTATATATCTTCACATGAAAAAAATAAAATGGGAGGTATTTATGTTCAATCCCTTGGACTTGATAATGCCCAACTGATTCGCCAATCATGCGAAATAAATTGTAGTTATGAAGACAGAGATTTGGCCTATAGTCCTGATGGATATTGGATGGCTATCGTTCGCCGTTATAGCAATATTTCAGAGGATATTTTTATTCGAGAGCTTTCTTCTGGCAATGAACAACGGCTCACCCATGGCATTGAAGATGTACGAGGTTTAGGTTGGACCAATGATAGCAAGCGTTTAGTGTTTGCCACAGAAGAGTCTGGAAGTCGTAATGGCTTTATTATTGATATAAAATCTAAAAATATTAGCTCTTTAGATGTTGAGGGCATGAGTTATCCAAGGCTTATTGGAGACAGCGGAGAACTTGTCTACCATCAATATCACCGCCAGTTTGAAATAGCTTACCTCTCCCTTAATAATAAAGTGCCAACGACCTTATTTCCTTTGTTATATTCAGGGGTTAATCATCGTAATCCAGATTACTCAACGCAAGCCTTACGTCTTGTTTTTGTATCTAATGAGAGTGGTTTTAATGAGATTTGGACCTCAGACTTTAATGGTCAGAAGCTGGAACAACACACTAAGCTTAAAACTCGAGTCGCTTATCCGCGCTGGTCTCCGGATGGTACTAAAATTGCTTTTATTGCTCCAGATGACAATCATGAAGGCAATCGTATTTACATTCTAGATTTAGCAAGTAAACATATTATCGCGTTAGCATCTACTTACCATAATCATGGCAGACCAGCTTGGAGTTGGCAGGGGAAATCTGTTTATGCCTCAACAAGCGCAGGCATTACGGAGTTTTATTTAAATAATCAAGCTCCAAGAGTCGTTAACTCACTGAACATGGGCGTTGGTTTTGCAAGCTCAGCGTCAGAGTTAGTATTTACTCGCTCTGATACTCAAGGGCTATGGTTAGTTAATTTAAATCAGCCTGATGTTGTTGAAACCTTGATTGCTAATACGGACTTTAAAACAACTAATAATTGGACATTAACGCAGGAGGGGGTTTATTTTAAATCGGATCATATTGGTGAACAGAGATTAAATTTTTGGGATGCTAAATCTAAAAATATCATGCCAGTATTGCAAGTGCCGCGCTCAAGTTTAAGCTCCTTTGGCTCTATGACTTATATTCCTGAGTCTAGTCGCTTATTGATGACGCTTGATGGTTACCCTCAGCGCGATATTATGTTACTAAAGCATAAATTAATCCGATAATCGGTGGTGTATGCTTAGTTAGTCTACTTCGCGCTAAAGTATCCACCGAGTACAGCTTCGCGGCTGGCGCCTGTCACTGCGGGTAGATTGGCGGGTAAGCCTAAGTGATTACGCATGGCAAGCCACGCAAAGGCAATGCCCTCTACCCATTTAGGATCAACACCAAGGGCTGAGGTTGTATCTAATTGATAACCCGGTAGTAAAACAGCTAAACGCTGCATCAGTTGACCGTTGAACGCGCCACCACCACAAACGAATAATTCCCCTTCTTTAGACAGTTTAAGGATGTCTTGGGCTATGCTGTGGCAAGTTAAATCTAATAATGTCGATTGAATATCTGCTTCATCTAAATGATTAAAGGGCGACAACTGTTGCTCTAACCATGCTTGGTTAAATAACTCTCGGCCTGTGCTTTTCGGGTGAGTTAGTGAGAAATAGGGGTGCGATAATAGATGGGCTAATAGGCTTTGATCTGTTTTACCCGATGCGGCCCATTCACCATTTTGATCGAAGGGCTCACTTTTAACCTGTTGGATCCACGCATCAATTAAGTTATTACCTGGACCGGTATCAAACCCGAGTACCTGCTCATTATTACCGGGTAAATAAGTGATATTGGCTATACCGCCAATATTCAAAATAATACGTTTTTTACCGATTTCAGCAAAAGTCTGCTGGTGAAATGCTGGTACTAAAGGCGCACCTTGGCCACCGAGCGCAATATCTTTTCGGCGAAAATCAGCAATAACATCAATACCGGTTTCGGTCGCAATAGTATTTGGATCGCCAATTTGTAGGGTAAAACCCACTTCGAGGTTTGGCATGTGGCGCACTGTTTGACCGTGACTACCAATCGCAATGATATCTTCTTTAGCAATAGCGCATTTTGCCATTAGGTTATTAACGGCTAGGGCAAATAATTGACCGACGCTGCGATCTATACGCCCGAGACGATTGATTTCATCTGTGCTCGGTAAACATAAACGTTGCAGGCCTTTGAGTAAATGGCTAGGAATGGCCTCCGTATGACTACAAATTAGCTGCGGTTTTATACCTGAAAAATCAACTAATACAGCATCAACACCGTCCATGCTGGTGCCTGACATTAGTCCAATATAATACGCATTTTTCATGTGGAGGAGTCGTCCTTCGTTATTGCATTGCCAATTGCGTTTGCTTGTTTTGCGAAAGTGTTGCCATCAACTGTTTGCTAAGTGTATCGAATTGAGGTTTTTCTTTTCTCGCTATCGATTCTGATTTTGGTAGCGTAATCGTTCTTGGGTTACGGTGTACGCCATTAACGATAAATTCGTAATGTAGATGTGCCCCTGTCACGCGGCCCGTTTTACCTAAAGTACCGATAATTTGCCCTTGCTTGACGCTAGCACCTTTACTCACATTACGTTTAGTCAGATGCAGGTATTTGGTCGTGTAAGTGTTGTTATGCTTAATAAAAACATAGTTACCATTAAATTGATTATAACCCGCCTCAATTACGTTACCACTACCTGCTGCCTTAATCGGCGTGCCAATGGCGGCTACGTAGTCTACGCCGCGATGAGCTTTAACTTGCCCTGTCACAGGATGCAAACGTCTTGGATTAAAGTTGGAGCTGACATATTTGAAATCAACGGGTGAGCGCAAGAAAGCCTTTCGCATGCTAGTACCATTCTCGGAGTAATAGTTTCCGTCGGTATAGCGAATAGCAGTATAGCGTTCATCTTGGTTAATAAATTCTGCGGCTAAGATATTGCCGTTACGTAAAAACTCTCCATCGGCATATTCTTGCTCATAGATTATGGCGAAACTGTCACCCTCACGTAAATCTAAGGCAAAATCGATATCCCAGCCAAATACTGTCGACAATTGCATGATTTGGTTGGCGGTCATACCTGCATCAACGGCAGCACTCCAAAAGTTGCTTTTAATATTCGCACTGGTGAAATGGCTGCGGATTTCGACATCTTTCTCTGAGATTTTTTCGAGGTATTGATCTTGATTTTTAGTGATAACAAGTGTCGAAATGGCATTAACTCGATAACGTACCTCAGTTAAATTACCATTGATATCCTTGGATATCACGATTTCTTCGCCCGGCATGATTTTCAGTAAATTTTGTTTTGCTAAAGGTAACTGGGTAATTTCATACACGTCTTTACTGGTTAAGCCCGCACGATTAAATACTGCCGCTAAGGTATCCCCATTTTTGACGTTAAAATGTTCTACGTCTCTATGATGAGCACTTTCGAGAGACTCTATGGCTTGGTTATTGGACTCACCTGCAGCGAGTGCAGCGGTTGAAGATAGAGGTGTTGCATCTTCTACAGCATTGTTTGTTTGATGTTCAAGTGATTCAGGCCGTTCAGGTGAGCGAAAAGCTAAAGGCACATCATAACGAGTATTGATTTGAGTGTGTTCACCTAGGCTAGCAGTTTGCTTTGAAGCTTGGGCCTCTTCAGCAGGTAGCAGCATAGTTATCATAGTGATAACAGAAAGAATGCTGAGAAGAATTTGATGCTTTTTAGGCAACAATTTAAATAACGTTATAACCTTTGCCATTGACGCCGATACCAATAACCAGAAACTTGAATAATCCCCTTAGTGTACACACTTTCAATTGTGGTGGCTAACAAGTAACATAAGTCTCTTTATTTTATGACCATGGCCTTAGGAGTCCTTGCCGAAATGGCTGATTTAGACCAAGTATTAGCAGAAATTAGACGTGGTACCGATGAGATTTTACTCGAAGCGGATTTGCTCGAAAAACTCAAAGAAGGGCGTCCACTGCGGATTAAATTAGGCGCCGATCCTACGGCTCCGGATATTCACCTTGGACACACAGTAATCTTAAATAAATTAAGGTTATTCCAAGAGTTAGGTCATGAGGTCATTTTCTTGATTGGTGACTTTACCGGTATGGTGGGTGATCCTAGTGGTAAAAATAGCACGCGGCCACCGCTGACACGTGAACAAGTATTAGCCAACGCAGAAACGTATAAAGAACAAGTTTATAAAATTCTCGACCCAGCCAAAACACGCATTGAATTTAATTCTAGTTGGTTAGAGCCATTGGGCGCTGCGGGCATGATCCGCCTTGCTTCTCAGCAAACGGTTGCCCGTATGATGGAGCGTGACGACTTTAAAAAACGTTATGCTTCGGGCCAATCTATTGCGATTCATGAGTTTATGTATCCTTTATTGCAAGGTTATGATTCAGTTGCATTAAAAGCCGATGTTGAGCTAGGTGGCACAGATCAAAAGTTCAACCTGTTGATGGGCCGTGAACTACAAAAAGCAGAAGGTCAAAAACCACAAGCGGTGATCATGATGCCACTGCTCGAAGGTTTAGATGGCGTTAAGAAAATGTCTAAATCGGCATTCAACTATATTGGTGTAAGTGAACCTGCCAACGAAATGTTTGGTAAGTTGATGTCAATTTCGGACGATTTGATGTGGCGCTACTTTGAACTGCTGTCATTCCGTCCATTGGCTGAAATTGAACAGTTTAAGCAAGATGTCGCCAATGGTTCAAACCCACGTGATACTAAAATCATCTTGGCGAAGGAAATCATTACACGTTTTCACGATGCCGCTTCTGCCGAGAGTGCGCATCAAGCTTTTGTTGATCGCGCCAAGGGGATTATCCCCGATGATATTGAAGAACTTGAGTTAGTTGCTGGCGAAGGTCTAGCAATTGCTAATTTACTGAAAGATGCCGACTTAGTCTCGTCGACTTCAGAAGCCATGCGGATGATAAAGCAAGGTGCGGTGAAGATGGATGGCGCCAAGTTGGATGATAGCCGTATGATGCTGTCTGCTGGCACTGTCGCGGTATTCCAAGTCGGTAAACGCAAGTTTGCCAAAGTGACGTTGGTTTAAAATGCTTTAAGTCAGAGTCAATTTAAACTAAACAAATAGCACCCTAGGGTGCTTTTTGTTTTTAAGTTGTTTGTATTCCACAAGATTAAGGCGTTGCATTCATGTCATGCTCGGCAATCTTGCATCTATCCGTGCCAAAATGCTGCCCATCATTGCATTTCCATGCTAATTGCGCCGAGCTTATTTGCCACAGTTTAGCGTCCTGCTTTAAAGAGATAATCAACAGCATCTGCGGATGTTGTTTAGACAACTCACTTATTTGATAAGTTAAGATACTGTCTTTATTGGCCTGAGTACTCACTAAAGTAAATTTGTCGCCTGCGTACTGGTTACTGATTTTACTGGGATCTTCCGTCCACGGTTGATGTTGTTCCTGAGCGACCCGTAATTGTTGGTTAAAATGACTCACTGGCTGAACGGCGTAAGAGACGATGATGGGTTGCAATGCCAATGCTTTAGGTGCCAGTACTAGGCTATTAAGAATGAGTAAAGTAAGTAACCCCAAAAACTTCATATGAACCTCATCGAAACGAACTGACTCAGTCAACCGACCTAAAACATCACACTTAGGTTTTGACTTACTGTTAGTTTCGACCTGTTTTTAGGGGGCAAGTTTCAAAGATGTACAAATTTTATTACTACTGCATAGCTAATTGATCAGACATGGTTTGGTAATCGAGCAGATCCATATGCTCAATCACCCTATGATTGAGCATATCGAGTTTAAGGCTAGTGACGCCTGGAATGGCAATATCAATGATTTTACCTGGTTTACCAAATTGCTCGCCAGGTCCTTTTAAATGGTAGTTACCTATCATTACTACCAAAGAGCCTGCGTTATACATGTGTTCTATATTGAAATTATACTCGAGCACCCCCTCATGGGCGCGTTCGAGAAAGTCGATAATGAAGCGGTCGCCGGTGTATTTTCGGTTAGCGGTTTTGTCAAAAAAAACACTGTCACGATTATAGAATTTTCGTAGCGTCTTGTAGTCGTGCTCAGTGAGTGCATTCATGTACTTTACTGCTAACAGCTGTTCTTGTGGCATTTCACCTGTGTTGGCATGCGCCAATGTAGGATTGAAGGCTAATCCAAAAATAAGACTCAAAATAAAACCCAATATTCGCAAACTATTCCCTCTTGGTTTTGAGATCAAACGCCGGTAATGATAGATGCCATTTAATCGCGCTTAAACGGATAATTAAGATGCTGGTCATTGCTAAAAATAGCGCCGTTTTTTCGCCCATACCGTAGGCTAAACTGACGGTATAGCCGATACCACCTACAATAGAAGCTGTGGCATAGATTTCTGTACGTAATACCATCGGGATTTGTTTACACAGTACGTCTCGAATAATGCCTCCTCCCACGCCTGTGATCAAGCCCATAACGACAGCAATCATGCCACTTAAGCCCATACTGAAGGCTTTTTCTGCACCTATTACCGTAAACAGAGCTAATCCAAAGGCATCGGCAACCGGTAAAATATACTCTGGTACCTTACGGGGACGACGTACTAATAATAAACAGGCGAGTACTGTTGCAAGGATCACTATGATGTAATTAGGATCGCGGATCCAAAAAACGGGCGTAGCGCCAATTAAGGCGTCACGGATACTGCCGCCGCCAACGGCGGTAACTGAGGCGAGTACAATAACGCCAAAAGGATCCATTTTATGACGCCCAGCAGCTAGCGCACCAGATAAAGCAAATACTGCAGTACCACATAAATCAAAAAAATAAATCCACTGATTCATTTACTCATCTCTTTGATATGGATATTGAGAGCATCAACGGAGATGCGAATTTCAATTACAGATAAAATCAGTGAATAGAGCAGTAACAACAAGCTAGCACCAAAAATCACTGAACCGGTTTTATTGAAGCCGATATAGATAAATATCATACACAATACGCACAGGGCGAAGCTTGATACTCCCGCCTCTTGCATGCGGCGAATAATAGTGATGCGTTGGCTCAGGTTTTTAAGTTGATCTTTATGCACCGGCTTATCACCATGACTTAAGTTTCGAATTAGTGCTGCTAAAGCAAAAAAACGGTTGGTATAAGCAAGCAATAGCAATGAGATCGCGGGAAATAACAACGCCGGCGTTGTTAGTGAAACATGCATACTTTCGAGCACAATAACCGCCTTTATCTAGTGCTAACAGAGGGCTAGATCATATCACAAGCTATGTAACCAACGTAAACTTGCCCATAACACGGGGAGTAGAATAATAAAGCTAAACCAGATGGCGCAGGCGCGCGTGGTTAGCTTAATAGCTGGCGCGATGGCATCACTATTTGGCTGCTGACCATAGCGGAATTTATCCACATTGATACGTATGCCAGCAAATTTTTGTGGTCCACCAAGTTCTATTCTTAAAATATTGGCAACGATATTCACACAGAGAATATCGCTTCGAATCGTGGGATGATTTTTCGGCGCAGTAAACAGCTTAGTTAACGCGCTAGGGCCGCCTTGAATGGCGAGTGATAAACCCCAGAGCCAAGCGGGGATTGCTAATAAGATAGTTGATAAGCTATTTATTGTACTGCAAAAGTGTTGATACTTTGGCTGAATAGGCGGCCAGCTCAATTCGAGCTGTTTCAGCATACGCACGGCCAGTACTAGCGGTGCCCCGGCGATAGCAAAAAAGAAAATCGTCGCAGCAATGCCATAAATGGGTGCAGTAGCTAGTTTTTCTATGGTGGCCTTGGCTAGGCCAACTTCCGATAAACTATCGGTATCGCGCACTACCCAAGGCTGTAAAAGCGTTTTGGCGCGGGTATTGTCTCCACGCTTTAAGGCTTTAGCGATTTCATCGGCTATTTGGCTAAATCCTGCATCAGCTAAGCACAGGTAAAGGACTAAGAACTCAAAGAACCATGGGAACTCGGCTAATTCGAGCAAAAAGGTAATGATGGCCCAAAATGGAAATACTAACAGCAACATCGCTAAAAAACCTGCTATAGCTTGTTGCCTTGGTGAACGCTCGGGACGATTTACTTTAACCGCGAGTTGTTCTGCTAAATGGCTAAACCAAATAAGCGGTTGTATTTCCCGTGGTAATGGTGCTAAACGTGCCAATAATAAAGCAAAAAAAAGTACCAAAAAACCTGTAAACAAAGTGCCATCGTTCACGACAAGTTGTTGATAAAATGAGGAATGCATTTGATACTTTTCCGCTTAAGTGATTATTTTACTGAGCTGGAGTTAATTGCTCAAGCAGTAACATCACCATCAGTGCTGAGTGATAACCAGCTTTGACAATATAAGAGTCAAAATCAACTGGTGAGTCATTATTGGCGTTATCTGATAATGAACGGATCACTACAAATGGCACTCCAAATTGATGACAAACTTGGGCAATTGCAGCGCCTTCCATTTCACAGGCGGCCATAGTCGGGAAGTTTTTTAGCATAGTTTGAGTGCGAACAGGATCGCAAATAAAGCTATCACCCGTACAAATCAATCCTTCAATCGCTTTAACTTCACCTAATTGAGCTATCGCCTTATTGGCAGCTTCAACTAAATGAGCCGCAGGAATAAACGCGGCAGGCTGCTGCGCCATTTGGCCAATTTCATAACCAAAAGCGGTGACATCTACATCGTGATGACGTACTTCGGAAGAAATGACGATATCGCCAATCGCTAAGGTATCGACAAAACCACCGGCAGAGCCTGTGTTGATCACCGCATCTGGCGCGTATTTTTCAATAAGCAGCGTTGTTGCGATACTGGCGGCAACTTTACCTATACCAGAGCGCGTCACGACAACGTCTTTACCCGCGAGAGTACCTGCAATAAATTCAATACCTGCAATAGTTTGCGATGTTGCATTTGTCATAGCGGCAATTAAATGAGCAACTTCTGGCTCCATTGCACCAATAATTCCAATTTTCATGGGAGACCTTTTTTATTCAACACGTAAGAGTGGGACACAATAATACTGGCTAATATACCACACAGTTTTGTGCAGTCGTTATGGCGTGATTTGGATTGCGTGATTTGGTTGATAATGGGGGGTAAAAAACGCGCATCCTAAGATGCGCGGGGTTAAAGCGCTAACGGTAAATGGATAGCGGCAAAATGGTTTTACAGCTAAAAAACATCTAAATTTTAAACAAACACCTTAGTGCTCAACGAAGCAAGTCAGTGCTTAGTCTAAGTAGTTCAAAATACCTTGGGCGGCATCGCGACCTTCGGCAATGGCGGTCACCACTAAGTCAGATCCGCGCACCATATCACCACCAGCAAACACTTTTAGATTAGTGGTTTGGAATGGATTGTCGGTTAACTTATCTGCTTTAACTCGGCCCCATTGATCAAGTTCGATACCATGGTCGGCAAACCAAGGCGCTGGGCTAGGTTGAAAACCAAAGGCGATAATAATCGCATCTGCCTCAAGTAACTGCTCGCTACCTGCAATAGCCTGTGCAGATTGGCGACCACTTGCATCGGCTTTGCCCATGGCTGTTTCGATACACTCAATGCCAACAACCTTGCCATCTTGGGTTTTAATTGCCACAGGTTGGCGGTTAAACAGGAAATTAACGCCTTCTTCGCGCGCATTTTGCACTTCGCGGCGTGAGCCCGGCATATTGACCTCATCACGGCGGTAAGCACACACTACGCTGCTAGCACCTTGGCGTATTGCGGTGCGCACGCAATCCATCGCAGTATCACCGCCGCCTAATACCACTACACGTTTACCTTCAAGGTTCAGGTAGGGCGTTTCAGCATTTTGTGTGCCCATTAAATGATGAGTATTACCCACTAAATAGGGCAGAGCTTGATATACGCCTTGGGCATCTTCGCCCTCAAGGTTGGCTTTCATGGCGGTGTAAGTACCCATGCCAAGGAAAACCGCATCGTATTCTTCAAGCAGCTGTGTAAATGGGATGTCTTTGCCCACAGTGACACCGAGTTTGAACTCAATACCCATACCTTCTAACACACTACGACGGGTTGCCATAACGGCCTTATCGAGTTTAAAAGAGG
Organism: Shewanella morhuae; assembly: GCF_900156405.1. Taxonomy (GTDB): domain Bacteria; phylum Pseudomonadota; class Gammaproteobacteria; order Enterobacterales; family Shewanellaceae; genus Shewanella; species Shewanella morhuae. Next base: position 293,964 of record NZ_FTNN01000002.1, on the reverse strand, counting down.
GAATGCCGTAGGTGAGTAGGCCACCAATTTGTGGATATTTATCAAAGACCACCGCTTTAACGCCATTACGGGACAGAATATCCGCGCAGCCTAAGCCTGCAGGGCCCGCACCCACAATCGCCACCCGTTCAGGGCGCGGCGTTACCTTACTCATGTCGGGGCGCCAGCCTTGGGCGATAGCGGTATCAGTAATGTATTTTTCGACATTACCGATAGTGACAGCGCCAAAGTCATCATTGAGAGTACAAGCGCCTTCACAGAGTCTATCTTGCGGACAAACGCGGCCACAAATTTCGGGCAGAGTATTCGTCTCATGCACTAAATCTGCCGCTTCCATGATGCGGCCTTGCTCGGCCAGCTTGAGCCAGTTGGGGATATAATTGTGTAGTGGGCATTTCCATTCACAATAGGGATTACCACAATCTAAACAACGGTCTGCTTGCTCAGCGACTTGAGCCTGAACAAACGGCTGATAAATCTCAATAAATTGAGTTGCACGTTTTGCCGCAGGGTGTTTGATGGGGTCTTTACGGCCCACTTCGATAAATTGAAAATCGTTACTCATACGCCATTACCCCGCCTTGACAACTAATTCTGGACTCGATTTTTCTAATTTCAGTAAATCGGCCACAGCAATGTTTTTAGGTTTTATTAATACAAAACAATCTAACCAGTTATCAAAATCACTTAAGATCATCTTGGCATGTTCACTACCCGTCTCAGCCACGTGGGCTTCAATCAGGCCTTTTAAATGTTGTTGATGAATAGTGGACTCAAGTTTTTGCGTATCGACTAATTCATTATTCACACGGCGATGAAAACGGCCGAATTGATCGAACACATAGGCAAAGCCGCCCGTCATACCCGCGCCAAAATTTACTCCGGTTTTACCAAGGACGACCACAATGCCGCTGGTCATGTATTCACAACCGTTATCACCTAAGCCTTCAACTACCGCTATCGCACCTGAGTTACGTACGGCAAAACGCTCGCCCGCTTGACCTGCAGCAAAGAACTTGCCGCCAGTCGCGCCGTAAAGACAAGTGTTACCGACAATGGCACTGCGCTCACTCTGGAACGGGCTGCCAATCGGAGGATAAATGACGATTTGACCGCCAGACATACCTTTACCGACATAGTCGTTGGCATCACCACAGAGTTTTAGCTCAAGACCCGGGCTATTCCATACACCAAAGCTTTGGCCAGCACTGCCGTTAAAGTTCAGTTTTACCGGTGCTTTAGTGCCTTTTACGCCGAGGGTGCGTGCGATATAGCCTGACAAGGTCGCGCCCACTGAGCGGTCAGTGTTGTTAATGCTGTAAGTTGCATCAAAACCCTCACCGTTATCGACAGCGCTTTTGCACTCATTTAGTAGGTGTTGGTTTAGTCGGCCTAAATCCGCTGGTGGATTGGTTTCTTGCCACGTGCGTGACGAAGTTGCAGGGACTTTGGGTTGATATAAAATTGGCGACAAATCTAAGCCTTGCTGCTTTGTGGTTTTACCTTCTAAGGCATATAACCATTCGCTGCGGCCGACTAAATCTTCAAATTTGCTCACTCCTAAGGTTGCCATCCATTGACGCACTTCTTCTGCGATAAACTCAAAGTAAGTCATCACTCGCTCTGGCAGGCCGTGGTAATGGTTGTCGCGCAGATTTTTATCTTGCGTTGCCACGCCAGTGGCGCAGTTGTTCAGGTGACAAATACGTAGGTATTTACAGCCAAGTGCGATCATAGGCACAGTACCAAAACCAAAACTCTCTGCCCCTAAGAGCGCCGCTTTAATCACATCGGTACCGGTTTTTAAACCGCCATCGACCTGCAAACGAATTTTATGGCGCAGGCCGTTCTCTACTAGTGATTGATGCACTTCCGCTAAACCCAGCTCCCAAGGACTGCCCGCATACTTGACTGAGGTGATTGGGCTGGCGCCTGTGCCGCCGTCGTAACCTGAAATCGTGATCATATCCGCATAGGCTTTAGCCACACCGGTCGCGATAGTGCCGACACCGGGTTCTGATACCAGTTTGACTGAAATCAGTGCCTTAGTATTGATTTGCTTCAAGTCGAAAATAAGCTGGGCTAAATCTTCGATAGAGTAAATATCGTGGTGCGGCGGCGGTGAAATTAAGGTGACACCCGGGCGCGCATGTCGCAGTCCGGCGATTTCCACACTTACTTTATGACCCGGTAACTGACCACCTTCACCAGGTTTTGCCCCCTGGGCGACTTTGATTTGCAACACATCGGCATTAACTAAGTAGTGCGCCGTAACGCCAAAGCGCGCCGAGGCAATCTGCTTAATGGCAGAGTTGCGCTCAGTATTAAAGCGGCGTGCATCTTCACCGCCTTCACCTGAGTTAGAGCGGCCGCCTAAACGGTTCATGGCAATTGCCAGAGCTTCATGGGCTTCGGGGCTGAGGGCACCGATACTCATGGCTGCACTGTCAAAACGTTGATACAAGCCTGCAGCGCCTTCGACGTTAGCGACATCAATCGATGCTTCTACACCCTTGATGCCGATTAAGTCACGTAGCGTAGCCACTGGGCGATTATCGACGAGCTCGGTAAATTTTTTGTAGGTGGCAAAGTTTTTGTCAATCAATGATGCCTGTAATGTGTTAACCACATCGGGGTTAAAGCAATGATACTCACCGCCCTCAACATATTTCAGCAGGCCACCTTGCGGCAATGGCACATGGGCGCGGTAGGCCGCTTTGTGCAAAATGGCTTGATCTTGGGCTATATCAGCAAATCCAGCACCTTCAATGCGGCTGATCACGCCTTTAAAGCACAATTCAATGACGTCGCTGGCGATACCGATAGCTTCAAACTGTTGACTACAACGGTAGGAACCGACCGTGCTGATGCCCATTTTTGACATGATTTTACGCAGGCCTTTTTCGATGCCATAACGAAAATTTAGCATCAGTGCTGTGGTGTCAGTTAACTGATGGCGTTTGGCCAACTCAGAAATTGATTCATACACAAGATATGGATAAATCGCCGTAGCACCAAAGCCCAGTAATACGGCAAAGTGGTGTGGATCTCGCGCCGATGCGGTTTCAACTATGATGTTGGTATCGCAGCGCAGGCTTTTATTCACCAGCATTTGTTGCACCGAACCGACCGCCATTGCTGCAGGTATCACTTGCGCTGTTTTAGCAATTGCTCTGTCCGATAGTATAAGCAAAGTGGTACCGCTACGGGCTAAGCGCTCAGCTTCAGCAGTAATGCGGTGAATGGCGCTTTCTAAGCCTTCTTGTTGTTCGTAATTTAAATCCACAATATTGGCACGATAGTAAGTGCTATCTAATCCTAATAACTGATTAAAATCACTGAATAATAAAATAGGCGAGTTGAACATCACGCGATAAGCGTGGCCCGTTGTTTCATTAAACAGGTTCTGCTCACGGCCAATACAAGTGGTCAACGACATCACGTGTTTTTCACGTAAGGGGTCGATCGGGGGGTTAGTCACTTGAGCAAATTTTTGCCTGAAATAGTCATATAGTGAACGTGATTTTTTCGACAACACCGCCATAGGCGTATCGTCGCCCATAGAGCCCGTGGCTTCTTCGCCTTGTTTGGCGATGACCCAAATAACGTGTTCTAACTCTTCGCGGGTATAGCCAAAGAGTTTTTGATATTGCAACAAGAGTTCAGGGGTAAACTCGCCTGCACCATGTTGCTCTGAGGCCAAGTCTTCGGCGGGCGTTAAAGTTTGGCTGTTTTTTGCCATCCATTCTTTATAGGGGTGGCGACGTTTAAGGTCGTTATCAATCTCAAAGGATTGGTATAAGCGGCCGTTTAAGGTATCTAATACCAGTAGTTCACCTGGGCCAACGCGGCCTTTTTCAATGACTTCATCGGCGGAGTAATCCCAAATACCGACTTCGGAGGCTAAGGTCAAAATACGATCTTTAGTGATCACATAACGTGATGGACGCAAACCATTACGGTCAACGGCGCAAGCGGCATGGCGACCATTGGTCATTACAATACCAGCTGGGCCATCCCAGGGCTCCATGTGCATAGAGTTAAAGTCGTAAAAGGCTTTTAATTCATCATCCATTTCTGGATTACTTTGCCAAGCAGGCGGGATCAATAAACGCATGGCACGGTATAAATCCATACCACCAGATAACAACATTTCTAGCATGTTATCTAAAGAGGAAGAGTCTGAGCCTGTTTCATTCACAAAGGGCGCTGCTTGCTGCAAATCAGGTAATAGGGGGGAATTAAATTTATAGGCACGGGCGCGGGCCCATTGACGGTTACCCGTAATCGTATTGATTTCACCGTTATGGGCTAAATATCTAAACGGCTGAGCTAATGGCCATTTAGGAGAAGTATTGGTTGAGAAGCGTTGATGGAATAGACAAATAGAGCTTTTTAAACGAATGTCAGCGAGATCAGGATAAAATGCGGGTAAGTCTACTGGCATCATCAAGCCTTTATAGACAATTACTTGGCCAGATAAACTCGCGACATAGAAGTCATTGTCATCGATGATTTGTTGTTCTAAGCGACGACGAGCCATATAAAGACGGCGTTCTAAGTCTTTTTCACGCCAGCCGATTGGCGCGTTGATCAGTACTTGATAAATCTGCGGCAAGCTAGCTTTACCTATTTCGCCTAACACATCGGCATTGATAGGCACTTTGCGCCAGCCGGCAATGCTTAATGTTTCACGCTCAAGCTCACGCTCAAGTAGATGCTTAGCTTGTTCAGCTAGTTCATCATTTTGACTTAAAAACAGCATGCCTACGGCAAATTTACGACTCAAATGCCAATCATTTTCTGCGGCAATCGCTTCAAAAAACTGTACGGGTAATTGCATTAATAAACCACAGCCGTCGCCAGTGCGACCGTCGGAGGCAATGCCGCCACGGTGCTTCATGCGATCGAGTCCATGAATAGCCGTGCGCACAATACGATGGCTGGCTTCGCCATCCATCTGCGCTATCAACCCAAAACCACAATTGTCCCGCTCAAAACTGGGATGATATAAGCTCATACAAAAAAACCCCCTAGACCTCAACTAATTACGACTCGGGCAAAAGTGTAATACTTTCTATGGATATGCACCCGATTACTCAAATTATCCTGAGATTCATCAAAGGTCAAACCAAAATTTTGCATAAAAAACGATGTTTCTTCACATTTTATACATAAAGCATAATTGCATTACGTTGACGTAAAGTGTGATTGGTGCTATGTAACGATATGAATAATAAGAGTTTTATAAGTAATTTAACTATTGGGGCATGAAAGAAACTCAGTGATGAATTATTTTTCATGTAGATAAAGTTATTTTTCATCAACAACTGATTGGGTAAAAATCTATGATTATTGAATTTTAATGCATGCTTGCGTGGGCGGAACTCGGTAGCTGATTACTCTATCTGAATGAACATCCATTTATGAAAATAAAATTATGCGTAATATGAGGGCATGACTTAGTGTAAATAAACCATTATCCATTTGTTTATTAGTAACTTTTTTATTCAGCGTATTAATGTTGTGCTTATCTATTAGTCATTTCATCTTGGTTGTTGTTAATGTTCTGATATGAAATTAGCTTGGTCTTTTGATGGGACTTAATGCATACATAAATGTCTTTAGCTGTTTGTAAGGCGTGATAGGACACTCAGCTTTAAAAGTACATTGATTGCTGTAATTGTCTCATAGGCGATGAGTGTGTTTATCGCTGGTTTGGATTAGTGGCGATTGTGCATAATTAGCTGCTTTATTGTGGGCAAGGCCGGTATTAATATCGCGAAAGAGGCTTTAGCATTTTTCTAAAACCTACTGTTATAGCTCTTATTTTATGGGCAGAATTTGTCAGTGACGAGTGACTATTCTGTTAAATACAGCGCTTATTGGAGCTAGAATATCGCTATAAGTTGCACAGTCAATTTTAGTGAGTATTATGTGGTAAATTCTTTTTAAGCATTGAACCACTTAAGGGAGGCCTCATGGCCACAGTTGAATTAGAAGCAATACTCGATCTCAATACTCTCGAACAATACTGCAGCGCGATTGGTGCCGGTACTTTGCTCAAGAGTGTGGTGCTATTTGAGCAGCTCATGCCTGAATATGTGGGAAATCTAGTGAAAGCTAACGAGGCTGCAGACAAAGAGACTTTATGTTCAGAAGCGCATAAATTTAAAGGTGCGGCGGGTTCGGTGGGCTTAAAACGTATTCAGCAAATTGCTCAGCTATTACAACATGGCGAAGAGCCACAATGGGATGCTGAACATGGCACTTGGGTTGCGCAAATTGTTGAGCATGCGAGCGCTGATTTACAACAGCTAAAACTTTTTTTGCAGGCTAAAGCATAAATTAGATTATGCGTAGGGCGCCGCAATTACATGAATGGTTGCGCCCTAATCCTGGATGTTAGTTATCCTATATTCTTTTCTTAATCTGCTTAATCTTACCTCGTTGTTATTTTCTCCTGTTTTGTCTGCAATTACGCCCGAATTGAATATCGATTTAGGTCACATTCTTGATATTTTATGTCACGTTATCATTAATCAGTTATGCTACAGTAAGATTGATTTATTAATTCATAACCTTAATGGCAATCGAGAAAATGAAAAGTTTACCTAGTTTAAAAAATTTATTTTATTTGGTGAATCTCTATCAAGAGCAAAATTTTAACCGCGCCGCCAAGGTGTGTTTTGTGAGTCAGTCAACGCTCTCAAGTGGGATCCAAAATTTAGAGGAGCAATTAGGCCATCAGTTGATTGAGCGAGACCATAAGTCTTTTATGTTTACTGCAATAGGTGAGGAAGTGGTGCAACGCGCCCGGAAGATTCTCACCGATGTCGATGATTTGGTTGAATTGGTTAAAAACCAAGGCGAGCCAATGACGGGCGATATACGCTTAGGTTGTATCCCAACGATTGCCCCTTTTCTATTGAGCCGCGTGATCCGTGAGTGTCAGCAGTCCTATCCTGCGATGAGTTTATTATTGAAGGAAGACACCACTGAACGTTTGTTAGAGGCTTTGGGAAAAGGCGAGCTGGATCTATTGATTCTGGCTTTACCGGTAGACACCAGCGGTTATCACAGCATGAAAGTCGGTATCGACCCTTTTAAAATGGTGATCCACAAAGATTTAGCCGGAAATATCCATCAACCAATTGATTATCATGCACTGCCCGATGAAAGTATTTTTTTACTGCAAAGTGAGCATTGCATTACGGGCCATGCGATTACAGCGTGTCAGTTAGGCGACAGTGCAAAAGTGAATCCGTTTGCCGCCACCAGTCTGTATACGTTAGTACAGATGGTGAACAGTAAACTAGGTACTACATTCTTACCGCAAATGGCGATTGATGCGGGTATTTTAAATGATACGGATTTGGTAGTGATGACGCCGCCAGGTGAAGCGCCTTATCGTGATATCGGCCTTGTTTGGCGCCAAACAACCAGTCGGATTTTAACCTTCCGTACTTTAGGTTTGATGATCCAAAAGTTGCTTACTAAAGACACTGAATAACGCTGATGACCAAATAATGTTATAGCGATTATTAGGCATTATTTAAAGCGGGGAAACGCCAAACACTTCGATTGAGTGTTGTTTCCCTTTTAATTTGACTGGGCCTAAGTTGGATAGATGATACGCAGTATTAGGGTTATCTAAACGTCCGGCCAATGCACCTGAAATCAACATGCGTTGCCCCAGTGGATTACACTGATCTTGCAGCCTAGCAAGGGTGTTAATCACATCACTAAAGAAACTAATTTCTTGTTTTTGCACCCCAACTACTGCTGCGACAACTTGTCCACAATGTGCCGCGGCTTTAAATTTAGGTACAAAACCGTAGTGTTTTTCAAAATAATGCCTTTGCCAATTGAGCTGCTGGCTGAATTCAAAATAGATGTTCATACAGCGGTCGTGCACAATCCCTTCTTCTAATGGCCAATGAATCAGTACCGCATCGCCCATATAGCGATAAATTTCAGCTTCGTTATTAGTGACGGTATCCGACAGTAAGCTAAAGCTGTCCTGGATTAAGCGGCTAAAACGATAATCGCCTAATGATTCAGCATGAGTGGTTGAGGCAACCATGTCTAAATATAGGAATAATCGCTGTTCATATCTGGGTTTGTGATATTTACCTAGGCCAATGTTGAGTAGGATACGTGGCCCAACTAGCAGCGCCATTTGTTCGACGAAGGCTAAACCAACGCGTACAACCACCAGATAAACAATTAATGCTTGAAATGAAGGACTGTAGAGTATGTGGGTTGTTAACATTTGCCTGAGCGTTGACATGTGGTTTTCGATAGCCCACATATTTAAAAACTGAGTCATGTAAGCTAATGTCGTTGCGCCAAGGAATAAAAATAGCCCTTTAAAAATGACAGAGAACATATAAGGGAGTCGATTTATGGCACTGAAATCAGCGATGACGTTTGACATCCAATGTAGGCTGCCAAAAATTATTCCCATATAAATAGCCAGTGTAGCAAGATCAGCAGAGCCTACCGCCCATTGGGGTAAGTCTGGTGATTGGGCATATCGAAAAAACACGAATGCAGCCATGGCTATCGCCCAAGCTAAAATCGCAAAAAGGAGTTTTTTCGCTTGTCTACGTGCTCTCACTGCTTGATGGGTATCCGAATACGGCTGTGATTTCAGGATGCCGTAGTTTATAGAAAAGTGTCACCTAAGTGCCAGTGATATTTGTGATCTGGATCAATCCAAGTCTATATCGTTGCTTAAAGTTAACCAAAAACGCGATTAAGTATGCTGGCAGTGAAGTTTTTCTTTAAATAAAAGCCTCTAGGATTAGTCATTTTTAGACTGCCATCTGCAGCGATACTCTGCGTTAGGGCCTTACTATTTGCTGCTTTGGGGCGTAATTGCAGCACTTCACCGTGGCGTGCAGTCACTTTATCGACTTTACCCAGAGCGATAAGCTCCATGATTTCCTCCCAATCTTGTTGTAATAATTGTAACTCATGGGGCGTGGGTTCCCACAATATTGGGGTACCAATACGGCGTTCGCCCACGGGAATACACCGCTCACCTTCTATTGGCACCCACAGTACGCGTTGTAGCTTGTGGCAGACTAAGCTGTTTTGCCAAGTTAAGCCTTGGATATTATGCAACGGCGCCACGCACACATAAGTGGTTTCTAGTGGATGCCCCCGCGAATCAATCGGGATAGTTTTAAGCTCGACGCCTAAGTGCAGAAAGTCTTGCTCGGGTTTAGAGCCTGCAATTGCCCCCAGTTCCATTTCAATTAACTGACCGACCCAACCTTTATCGCGTTTAAGATCTTTGGGAACAGACAAACCTCTTTGAGCGGCAATGTGCGCCAAATTTACGCCAGCCATTAAATAGGCGCGTTCAAGTAATTCAGGGAGATTTTCGGGAGGAATGATTTTATTCATGGTTGGATTTTACTTAAAAATAACCACTTAGCAATGGTGGTCGAAATGTGAGCAGTGATATTCAAGTGAACTTACTCTGTTTTTTTTTATTCTAAGTAACTGATTTTAAAATTCATATGTGAGTTAATTCCCATTTTGTGAAAAAGTGTTCAAAGTTACTCTCTGCTTTCCCTTGTGTTCCCCACATACTTATCCACAGATATTTGGGATAAGTTGATAAATTAGTTTGCTTAACCTAATGAAATCGCCACGTCAATGCTAAAAACAGTGTTTATTTGAGCTTTTATGAACCTTGTTGAGCACATATTGTGTATAAAATTGAGTTATATCGTCAGAATAATAAAAAGGTCTTTAACTGGTTAAATAGTGAGCTTTATCGGTGCTAGTTACTTTTCTAAAGGGGGTTTTATTTTTAACTCATTATATATGTTGATCTTTATTAGTTTGTTGTTTGTTTTTTAAATAGACCTAAACTGATGTTTTTTGAGCGTTATAACAAGTTCACTGAAGTTTCAAACAGAGATATCCACAGAAAATGTGGATATCCCTCCGTTTTACGCCTGCCGCTTGTTGATAAATATCTTGCAAGAGTCATTTTATCCAAGGCTTAGGGTGAAATAGAGGTTTGCTGAGAGACTAGCTTTATGAAACAATCAGTTTATTAGAATTTAATGTGATTTGGAGTCCATGTGATTGATAGCGACGGCTTTCGCGCAAATGTGGGCATTATAATTTGTAACAGATATGGCCAAGTCATGTGGGCCAGACGCTTTGGTCAACATTCATGGCAATTTCCTCAGGGTGGTGTTGACGAGGGCGAGACTGCCGAAGAGGCGATGTATCGTGAATTATATGAAGAAGTTGGCCTAAGACCCGAACACGTTGATATCTTAACTTCAACACGTTCTTGGTTACGTTATCGTTTGCCAAAACGTTTAGTAAGACAAGACAGTAAACCTGTGTGTATTGGGCAAAAACAAAAGTGGTTTTTGTTACAGCTTAAAAGCCAAGACAGTGCGATTAATTTAAGTTTATCTGGGCATCCTGAATTTGACGATTGGCGCTGGGTCAGTTATTGGTATCCTGTACGACAAGTTGTCTCCTTTAAACGTGATGTTTATCGTAAAGTGATGAAAGAGTTCGCAGTAACGGCATTGTCATTCCAGATTCAGGAAATACCGAGAAAACGGGGAAGGCAAAAAACAACGGGCTGATTTTCAAAATAGGATTGAAAACAGTGTTAAATACGCTCAGGGATATAACTCAGGCTGTGGCATCAGCCAATAGCCTAGATATTGCATTAGAGACTTTAGTTACCTCGACAAAAGCGGCTATGGCTACCCAATGTTGTTCCATCTACATATTAGAGGAGCAAGAATTAGTGCTATCTGCAACAGATGGCCTTAAAAAAAGTGCAGTTGGTCGTGTGCGCATGCCGTTGAGTGAAGGATTAGTTGGACTTACTGCCCAGCGCGAAGAAGCGGTTAACTTAGCTGACGCTAGGCTTCATCCTCGATTCAAACACTTTCCTGAAGTAGCAGAAGAAGAATATCGTGCTTTTTTAGCTGTGCCTATCATCTACCAAAAGGCGGTAGTTGGGGTCATCGTGGTGCAGCAGGCGAGTGCGCGTCAATTCAGCGAAGGTGAAGAGGCCTTCTTGATGACCCTCGCCGCTCAGTTAGCAATGGCAGTACGTGGTTTAAAACAAAAAGCACAAGTCAGTTCCCATCAACATCAAATACTGTTTCAAGGTACCTCCGCATCGAACGGTATCGCCATTGCTTACGCCTTTGTGCTGGGTGGCGAAATCTCCCTCGAACAGCCCGATGTACGTTGTGACAATATTATCCATGAGTCGAGCCGCTTAACGGTGGCAATGGCACGCTGTAAAGAAGCGATTGGCGCATTGTCACAGCGGTTTGACCGTGAACAAGATGACGAAGTCGTCTCTATTTTCAATGCATTACAATTACTGCTTGATGATGCAAGTTTAGGTGGCGAATACGCCCGTGAAGTGCAATTAGGATGGGCGGCTGAGTCGGCAGTGAGTCGAGTGTCTTTGCGTTATATCCAACAATTTTTAGCGATGGAAGACCCTTACCTTAAGGAGCGTGCGAGTGATATCCGCGACTTAGGGCAAAAAGTATTACGCCAGTTAATTGAGCCTGAACGGCTTGAACGTGAACCCGATAAACCGGTGATCCTGATTGCCCGTGAAGCTGATGCGACTATGTTGGCCGAGTTTCCAAGGCAAAAGCTTGCTGGTATTGTCACTGAGCTTGGCGGCGTGAACTCCCATGCCGCTATTTTAGCCCGCGCCTTAGGTGTACCGGCCATTACAGGCGTGGAGCAATTATTATCGGCCAATATTGACCAGAAACTCTTGGTGGTGAATGCGAGCCGTGGCCAGTTATTAGTGTCGCCATCCCCAGCTGTTGTTGGTGAGTATCGCAGTTTGATTTCAGCGCAAAAAGCGTTGCAACGTCAATACGCTCAAGAATTAGCTTTACCTTCAGTTACGCTTGATGGTTCGCGCATCCGTTTGTATTTAAATGCCGGATTACTCAGTGGTGTGGCTTCTGAGATCGCTAGCGGCGCTGATGGGATTGGGCTTTACCGTACTGAAATCCCTTTCATGCTGCAACAACGTTTTCCGAGTGAATCTGAGCAAGTAAAAGTATATCAGCAAGTGTTATTGGCGGCGTCGGGTCGACCTGTGGTGATGCGCACCTTAGATGTAGGCGGCGACAAACCTCTGCCTTATTTTCCGATTAAAGAAGATAATCCATTTTTAGGATGGCGCGGGATCCGCTTGTCACTGGATCATCCTGAGCTATTTTTAGTGCAGTTACGGGCCATGCTACAAGCCGGAGGCGATGGTAAGCAACTGAGTATTTTATTGCCTATGGTGAGTAACTTAGATGAAATCGATCAATCCTTAGCCTATTTACGACAAGCCTATATAGAATTAAAAAATGATGTGAATATTGATATTGTTATGCCCAGAGTTGGCATTATGCTCGAAGTACCTGCCATGTTATATCAGCTTAACGATGTGGCCAAAAGGGTTGATTTTGTCTCAGTTGGTAGTAATGATTTAACGCAGTATTTACTAGCGGTTGACCGAAATAATCCACGGGTGAGTTCGTTATTTGATAGTTATCATCCGGGTATTTTGCGGGCGTTACATCAAGCACTCCTCGATTGTCGACATCATAAGCTCGACATTAGTATCTGTGGCGAGTTAGCGGGTGAGCCTATGGGCTGCATTTTATTGGTTGCGATGGGATACGATCAATTAAGCATGAACCAGGGCAGTTTAGCGCGAATTAATTATTTACTACGTCGCGTAGCACGCGCCGATTTAGATCAATTGCTTGCTAAGGCACTGAGTCTATCCAACGGTTTCCAAGTACGAGAATTAGTTAAAGAGTATTTAAGTCAGCAAGATCTTGAGACCATTCTTAACTAATGCTGCCTTTTGCTTTAAGCTGATGCCCTCGATTTAGCATGGGCTAGGTATTCCTGTGGATTGTTTGTTGTCGGTATTTTTAATCTGCTTAGCTTTAGGTGCGGTTGTCGGTTTTATGGCCGGACTACTTGGTATTGGTGGTGGTTTGATTATGGTGCCGTCGCTACTTTATATTTTGCCATCAGCAGGTATTCATTCTGCTCAATTACCCCATATTGCGATAGCAACCTCACTGGCGGCAATTATTCTTACGTCGATTTCGTCAGCACGAGCACACCATTTACGCGGTAATGTTCCTTGGCCGTTACTTAAAACGATGCTGCCGGGGATCATGCTAGGGGCGTTAACCTCAGGTTTTATTGCGGAACAAATTTCTGCAACAACCCTACAGCAAGGTTTTGCGATATTTGTAGTGCTTATGTCGATTCAAATGGCCTATCCCTTTAAAACGGAATCTAATCGTCACTTACCCAGTGCGCCAGTGTTATTCGTGGTCGCTGCATTGGCCGCTATGATTGCCGGGCTGATGGGGATTGGCGGTGGCGTTTTACTAGTACCATTTTTAACCTTCTTTGGGGTGAAGATGCGTTACGCCATTGGTTTTTCGGCTGCGACAGGTTTGCTAATCTCATTATCAGGCAGTTTAGGGTATATCATCGCGGGCTTTAATGCGCCAGAGCTACCTTATGGCACCTTAGGTTTTATCTATTTGCCCGCGTTATTGGGTTTAGTCATGACGTCAGTGCTAATGGCGCCAGTGGGGGTAAAAGTAGCGAGTACTTGGCCAACACCAGTGCTTAAAAAAGTATTTGCGCTATTACTTTTATGTGTTGGTTTTAAGTTAATTATGACCTAATTTTTGCCTCACCTTGAGGTGGTTAATGGATATCGTATGGCGCTAAGTTTTCCCAATATTGATCCTGTGATCATATCCTTTGGACCGTTTAATCTTTTTGGACAAACCTTTGAGCCAGCGCTGCGCTGGTATGGTTTTACCTATTTAGTTGGCTTTGTGGCGGCGATGTGGTTACTTAACCGCCAAGCAGATCGCTCACAGGGATTATGGACACGAGAGCAAGTTTCTGATCTGCTATTTTATGGTTTTCTTGGGGTGATATTAGGTGGACGTATCGGTTACGTGCTTTTTTATCATTTCGATTATTTTCTGGCTAGCCCGATGTATTTGTTTAAAATATCTGAAGGAGGCATGTCGTTTCATGGTGGGTTGATAGGCGTAATTACCGCCATGATTTATATCGCGTGGCAACAAAAACGACCATTTTTTGCTGTTGCAGATATGGTGGCGCCTGTGGTGCCTATCGGTTTAGGGGCAGGGCGTATTGGTAACTTTATCAATGGCGAGCTCTGGGGGCGCACCACAGATATGCCTTGGGGCATGGTATTTCCAAGCGGTGGATTAGATGCTCGTCATCCTTCGCAGTTATATCAATTTGTCCTTGAAGGTGTGGCGCTATTTCTACTGCTTTATTGGTTTAGTAAACGCACAAATAAAGTGGGTGCAGTGTCGGGGATGTTTTTAGTCGGTTACGGTGTTTTCCGTATAGTGGTTGAAACGGTAAGACAACCTGATGCGCAGCTTGGACTCTATTGGGGATTTATAACCATGGGGCAGATACTCTCAGTACCTATGGTGTTAATCGGTATATATTTGATTTTTCGTAAGCAGGATAAGCAGTAATGAAACAGTATATAGACTTAATGAAGCACATTTTGGCAGAAGGCGTCGATAAATCAGATCGCACGGGCACAGGAACTCGCTCAGTATTTGGCTATCAAATGCGCTTTGATTTGAGCAAAGGCTTCCCTTTGGTGAGTACCAAAAAATGCCATATGCGATCTATTATTCATGAGTTGCTGTGGTTCCTAAAAGGCGAAACTAATATTGCCTATCTACGTGAGAATAAAGTCCGTATTTGGGATGAATGGGCCGATGAAAATGGTGATTTAGGCCCTGTCTATGGTGCCCAATGGCGCAGCTGGCCAACGCAAAGTGGCGATGCTATCGATCAGATTTCACAAGTGATTGCACAGATAAAAGCTCAACCTGATTCTCGTCGTCTTATAGTTTCTGCATGGAATGTGGGTGAGTTAGATAAAATGGCCTTGGCACCATGCCATGCATTTTTTCAGTTTTATGTGGCTGACGGTAAGTTATCTTGTCAACTTTACCAACGTAGCTGCGATGTATTTTTAGGTTTACCTTTTAACATTGCCAGTTACGCTTTACTTACTATGATGGTTGCCCAGCAATGCAATTTGGCTTTAGGTGATTTTGTGTGGACAGGTGGCGACACTCATCTTTATTCCAACCATATGGAACAAACTGCATTGCAACTTAGCCGAGAACCCAAGCCGCTGCCAACGATGACAATTCGACGTTTACCTGAATCAATTTTTGATTATCAATTCGATGATTTTGAACTGACAAACTACAATCCCCATCCCCATATCAAAGCGCCTGTCGCCGTATAACGTCTTATTTGTCAATAAACACCTCGGAATAACCGAGGTGTTTCGTCGAAAATCACGATTTTATTTGTTATTATTATTCGTCTACACTCAATTCATTATGATTTTTAGGAGTGTACGATGGAAAAAGCTATAAGAAATTTTTTGAGTCAAGAGTCCGCTGGCGGCATCTTGTTACTCGTTGCTGTTGCCTTAGCCATGTTGATGGCCAATTCTCCGCTAGCTTCGCTTTATCAAGGTTTTCTTAGCACTGACGTGCAAATCAAAATTGGCGTACTTGATATTCATAAGCCCCTCCTTTTGTGGATCAATGACGGTCTAATGGCCATATTTTTTCTATTGATCGGTCTTGAAGTTAAGCGTGAGTTACTCGAAGGCGCTTTATCGAGTGTCGCTCAAGCATCTCTACCTACTTTCGCGGCAATTGGCGGCATGATAGTCCCTGCCGGAGTCTATTTGCTGTTTAACTATGGCGATCCTGTCACGCAAGCGGGATGGGCGATTCCTGCTGCCACGGATATCGCGTTTGCTTTGGGGATCATGGCATTACTGGGTAGCCGCGTTCCTGTGTCTCTAAAAGTCTTCTTGTTAGCGCTGGCGATTATTGACGATTTGGGTGTCATCGTGATTATCGCTTTGTTCTATAGCAGCGATCTTTCGACCATCAGCTTAGTGATTGCCAGTTTAGCGATAGTTGGGTTAGTTGGATTAAACCGAAAAGGTGTCACCTCACTTTTACCCTATGGAATTTTAGGATTAATCCTTTGGGTTGCCGTACTAAAGTCAGGCGTTCACGCCACACTTGCTGGCGTTATTATTGCGTTTTGTATCCCAATGCGAGCCAAAGATGGTAGCTCACCTGCAGAAGGTTTAGAGCATAGTTTGCACCCATGGAGTACATTTTTAATCTTACCCGTGTTCGCCTTTGCTAATGCTGGTGTGTATCTAGGTAACATGAACTTAGAGACGTTAATCTCGCCTGTGCCCGTTGGCATTGCATTGGGCCTCATGCTGGGTAAGCCCATTGGTGTCATGTTGTTTAGTTTCGTTGCGGTGAAGCTTAAGTTAGCTCAATTACCCGATGGTGTAGGTTGGAAGCAAATAGCGCCAGTCGCAGCCATGTGCGGTATTGGTTTTACGATGTCGATGTTTATCGCATCACTCGCTTTTGAGCGTGCGGATCCTATGTATGGCGATTTAGCCCGTCTTGGTACCTTAGTTGGCTCTATGGTGGCGGCATTAGTTGGTTATTTCTGGTTATCAAAAGTATTACCCCAAAAAGGAGTATGATTATGATCAATATGAAATTTATGACAATGGCGACACTTTTATGTCTCTCTTCAACAGTGAGTGCCTCGCAGATATTAGCTTGTAACAAAGATGTCAGTTCTGCAACGTGTCAAAGTTATCTTGAAGGGATCGTCGATGGAGCTTTGATGTTTAAGTCTGATGCATTAGGGGCACGATTAGAGACCAATGGCTATGAATCAAGGGCACTTAAATATCGTGGTGGTAAACGTTTCCAAGAGGCTAATCGAGTCTATTGTGCCGACCGTATTCCCAACCGTGATGCTTTAGTATCGGGAGTGACCGAAGCGGTGAGCTTAGGGACTGCTGCAGATTTAGAGCAATTGCAAGGCATAGTGACAAATTTACTCGACTGCCAACGGTTACAATAACGCGGTAAACCCTTTAATGTCTTAGCTATTAGGGCAACGATAAGTAATGGATCAGCATGCATTTTAATTACAACCATTTGTATTATTTTTGGATGATCAAGAAAAAGGGTTCGGTCACTAAGGCGGCTGAAGCACTATGCTTAACGCCACAAACTGTCACCGGTCAAATTCGCGCTTTAGAGGATAGATTGGGCGGGAGTTTATTCAAACGGGTAGGTCGCTCATTAGAGGCCACTGAGCTGGGAGAGCTGGTGTTTCGTTATGCTGATAAAATGTTTAGTCTTAGTTACGAAATGCTCGATTTGCTTAATTATCAAAAAGCGGATGCGATGCTTTTTGAGGTGGGTATTGCTGATGCCTTGTCTAAGGCATTGGTTAGTCGAGTTTTGCTATCAGTGGTCCCTAATGATAGCTCTATACATTTGGCTTGCTATGAAGCGACCCATGAGAGCTTAATGGCGCGTTTACGTGAGCATAAATTAGATATGATTCTCTCTGATTGTGCGGGTGAGTCATTGAAATATCCTGAAATTTTGTCTAAAAAATTAGGGGAGTGCGGTGTGAGTTTTTTTTCTGCTGACACTTACAGTGCTGATTTTCCTGCTTGTTTAGAACAAGGTCAATTACTAATCCCCAGTCGCAGAACTTCACTCGGGCAGCAGTTATATCGCTGGTTTGATGAACAAAATCTTAAGGTGAGCATTTTAGGGGAGTTTGACGATGCGGCAATGATGAAAGCTTTTGGTTATCTTAAGCGCGGCATTTTTGTCACTCCATCGATTTACCGCCAAGAGGTTACTTCCCACGGTATGCATTTACTTGGTGAAACTGTCGATGTGAAAGAAGAATATCATGTGATGTTTGCCGAACGAATGATCCAACATCCGGCGGTAAAACGCTTGTTAGATACTGATTTTAGCGATCTCTTTGCTGGGCTCGATACGCAACTGCAACAATGTTGATTTAATCATTCAGTCACAAAGGGATGATCGACACTTTAGCCTGTGAACTGGTAGACTAATGCCAAATTTGTGTTGGGAGAAATACCTTGGAATTAATGAACATAGCAAGGGTTCGCTGGGCATGTCGACGCGGAATGTTGGAATTAGACGTTTTGTTTCAACCATTCGTTGAAAACTTTTATCAAGAAATGTCCGATGAAGATAAAACCGCGTTTATTCGTTTACTAGAATGTGAAGATCCTGAGTTATTTGCTTGGTTTATGGGCCATGAAGTGTGTCCTGATGCTGAATTGGCACGCATAGTCGTTAAAGTCCGTGGCAGACCAGCACCCTAGTTTTAGTGTAAAAGCCTCCCTCGACCAACGACTCTCGTTGGTCGTTTTTGTTTGTGTCTGTTCTAGCGCTTTTCTACTTTGGCCGCAAAGCGGTAATATTGTGTTATCTCTCTTTAAATACCTGTGTATCTTACTGCTGATACTATTTTTGATATTACAGATGTGGCGACTGCAGCATTGGCATTTAGAGTTTGTACTGAATAATAAAGGCGAGGGACGTTTATCTACAGGGGAGCATTTTAAAGTGCTAAAGCGAACTTGGGTCACCCCTTTTGTTTGCTTGATTTACATCGATGTGGATACGCAAATACGTTTGTTAATGGTTTGGGCTGATATGGTCAATGATGCGCAGTATCGGCATTTATGCCGTCTGTTACTAAGAGCTAAAATACAACAGACTAAACCTTCTTCCGAGATTTAGCCTGTTTATTATCAAGCCAGAGTCACAATCTTACTTTTCAGGTTGTAAAATGGTGGGCTGAGGAGAGTCTAATTTTTCGGGATGATCAATATTAAAATGCAGTCCACGGCTTTCTTTTCTATCCATAGCACAGCGAATAATTAACTCCGCGACTTGCACTAAGTTACGTAATTCGAGCAAGTTATTACTGACTCTGAAGTTACTATAATACTCTTGGATTTCTTGCTGCAACATCATACAGCGTCGCAGCGCGCGCTCTAGGCGTTTATCTGAACGCACAATACCGACATAATCCCACATAAATAGCCGTAGTTCATGCCAGTTATGGGCAATAACGACTTCTTCATCAGAGTTAGATACTTGGCTTTCATCCCATACGGGGATGTGCCCCGGCATTTTAATTTTATTCAGTTGGCTCTCAATATCTTGCGACGCGGCGCGGGCAAACACCAAACACTCAAGTAATGAGTTACTTGCAAGGCGATTCGCACCATGCAGACCTGTGTAGGCGACTTCACCAATGGCATAGAGACCATTAAGATCCGTTTGACCGTGCATATCTGTCATCACGCCACCGCAGGTATAGTGCGCAGCAGGAACGACAGGAATTGGATCTGTAGTGATATCAATGCCCAGTTCTAAGCAACGGCTATAGATGGTCGGGAAATGCTTCTTCACAAAATCAGCATCTTTATGACTGATATCAAGATACACACAATCGGCACCAAGACGTTTCATCTCATAATCAATGGCACGGGCAACGATATCTCGCGGAGCCAGTTCGCCACGTTCATCAAAGTCTGGCATAAAACGACTACCATCTGGACGACGCAAGTAAGCACCTTCACCGCGTAGTGCTTCAGTGAGTAAAAAATTACGGGCATCGGCATGGTACAAACACGTGGGATGAAATTGATTAAACTCCATATTAGCGACGCGAGAACCAGCACGCCACGCCATAGCAATACCATCACCACTGGCCACATCGGGGTTTGAAGTGTATTGGTATACTTTAGAGCTGCCTCCTGATGCTAGCGCAACAAACTTCGCCTTGATTGTTTCGACGTGTTCTTCATCTCGGTTCCACACATAAGCGCCTAACACTCGATTACCTGGGCGATTCAATTTACGGGTGGTAATCAGATCGATGGCGTTATAGCGTTCTAAAACTTGAATGTTGGGGTGTAACAGTACGCGTGCTTGAAGCGTGGTTTGGACTTCTTTACCTGTGGCATCTGCAGCGTGTAAAATACGCCTATGGCTATGGCCGCCTTCACGGGTTAAATGGTAAGGTGCGTCTTTTTCATTGCCGTCTGTGGTTTCTTCTTTGTCGAAGGCAACACCACATTCAATAAGCCACTGCATGGCACTTTTAGCATTTTCGGCGGTAAAGGTAACAACATCTTTATCGCATAATCCTGCCCCTGCAATAAGCGTATCAGCAACATGGGATTCAATAGTGTCACTTTCGTCGAAAACGGAGGCAATTCCGCCCTGGGCGTAGTAAGTTGATCCTTCCGAGAGTGGGCCTTTTGAAAGCAGAATAACTTTTGCTTTTTCAGCAAGATGCAAAGCTAGTGTCAGACCTGCGGCACCGCTACCTATGACTAATATGTCAGATTGGTGTTCAACTACTTGTTTCATCGGGTATCATGATGTGATTGACGAGTACCAACTATGGTAAACCAACTCTCGGATTATGGGTACTTTCCTTTTTACCTTACTTTATTTATACAATTTTAGAACTTTTTCAAAGTACGCGAGTCTACATAAGTGAATATGATTCGAGCGACTGAGAAATCAGCCTTTTAGATTTAGGAGAAGTCGGCTCGGATGAGTGGACAATTAAGTGATCAACAATTAGTTGAGCGCGTACAACAAGGTGATAAAAACGCTTTTAACCTGTTAGTGCTTAAATATCAAAGTAAAGTCATTAGTTTGATTTCTCGTTATGTACGGAATCAAGCAGACGTTGCTGATGTAGCGCAGGAAGCGTTTATCAAAGCTTATCGAGCTTTGCCAAACTTTCGCGGTGAAAGTGCATTTTATACTTGGTTGTACCGCATCGCAGTAAACACTGCGAAGAATTATCTCGTATCACAGGGGCGTAGAACGCCTGCTAATGACGTTGATGTAGAAGATGCCGAATATTATGAAGGCAGTGATGCGCTGAAGGAGTTTGCCTCCCCAGAGCGATTAATGTTATCGGATGAAATCAAAAAGGTGATTTTCGATACATTAGAGACGTTGCCAGAAGAATTGCGTATGGCTATCTCGTTGCGTGAACTTGATGGTATGAGTTACGAAGATATCGCTATCGTCATGGAATGTCCCGTAGGTACAGTAAGATCGCGTATCTTCCGTGCTCGTGAGGCAATAGATAAAAAGCTTCAGCCCTTGCTGGAAGAATGACATCCTTATATTTAGACAGGTGAAAAATGGATAAATTAGGTCAAGAATGGGTATCTGCTACCGTCGATGGAGAGACTGATGCGCAGACCATGGCAGAGTTAGCTGCCGATACACATTCACATGATAAATGGCATAACTATCATATGATAGGTGATGCAATGCGAGGCGAATTGCCTCAGAATATTATGTTAGATCTGTCTGCTAGTATTGCCGCTGCCATCGAACTTGAGCCCGCAATTGTTGCGCCCAAGAGTCGTGCGCCAGCTGCACCACAAATTGCCGCTAATAGCGAACAAAGACGCGTTGTGCCTTTGTTTAAACAATTTGGTCAATATGCTATCGCAGCAACCGTTGCCATGTTTGCGATTGTGGGTGTGCAAAATTACAATCAAACTGCTGATGATGCCGCATCGCCGTCTCCAGTATTAATAACCCGACCTCTGATTGGTAGCGCGTCTCCAGTGAGTTTGCAAACGGGACCAGTACAACAGAACCAAGGTCATAGTAGCGATCAGGTGAACGAACAGCGGCACCGGATTAATACTTATATTCAGGACCACATGTTGCAACAACGATTGAACACGGGTGCGGTTGTTGAGGATAATAACGACGTTGTACCTGTTCCTAATTAATAATGAGGAGTTAGCTTGCGTCTAATCCTGTTGGCTTTATTAGCCTTGGTCTTCCCTGCGATGGCGCAAGAAGACATGGCAGCCAAGGTCTGGCTCGATAAAATGAGTCAGGCTTTAAAAGAAAAAGAATTTAAAGCATCGATTATTCAACTTCAGGCCGATCATATTCGGCCTTTGGTTTATCTGCACGGTAAGGTTAATAATCAAGAGGTTGCCTTTCTTGAATATCTTAACGGGCCGCCTAAAAATGCGGTTCGTGTTGGTAATCGAGTCACGTTTATAGAGCACGATGAGCCAGCTTACAGCATTGTTTCTGATCACATTCAAGGTGTTTGGCCTGCCGCTTTTTCTGCCAAAATGGCTGATTTAGAAGTCGGTTATCAATTTGTATTGGGTGGTAGAAGCCGCATTGCTGGCCGTCCAGGTCAAATGATCCGCCTCTTGCCAAATGATGAGTTTCGTTATGGCTTTCAGGTTTGGGTCGATATGGAAACCTATTTGCCACTCAGGTATGACATGCTGACTCAAGATAAGCAATTACTTGAGCAAATCATGGTAATTGAGCTTATCGAGCTCAGTGAGCCTCCGGCTATTTTACTCGAGGCCTATAAGCAAGAATGGCCAGCAGTGATAGATCAAGCCGAGCGTCAAGATGGCCAAAACTGGCAATTTTCTTGGCTTCCTGCAGGTTTTACCGTGGTCGTACGTGATCACCATAGACTGATTGGCAGCCAGGAAACAGTGGAATATATTGCACTGACCGATGGACTGGCAAATATTTCAGTTTATGTAGCGAGGGCTGGGACCAGCAAATTACCTGAAGAACTGATAACCCGTAACGGTTTATCGTTAGTATCAGAAAACGTAGGTAATGCCGAAGTGGTTGCTGTAGGAAAAGTGCCTACCGAAACCTTGGCACGTATTGCTAAAAGTCTGACGCTAAAATAGGACAAAGATTATGATGGAAGAAGTGGCTAGGGTCGTCGCCAGCGATAATCAAGGTTGGTTGACGGTTGAAGTTGAACTTAAAAGCACTTGTAAGAGTTGTTCTAGCAGTGAGTCTTGCGGAACCTCTGCCATTGCACAGGCTTTTTCTTCAAAAACTCAGCAATTCTCTATCCAAAGTGAACGCCGCTGCGAGGCTGGCGAACTGCTCAAGCTGGGGCTTCCTGAGAGTGTGATTCTAAAAGCAGCGGCATTAATTTATTTAATGCCGCTGTTAGGTTTGTTTATTGGTGCGGCGTTAGGACAGTATTTAGGCCAGCTATTTGAGTTTAATTCTAACCTTGGTGCTATGGGTTTTGCGGTGCTAGGAGCTTTATTGGCGTGGACTTTGGGTAAACAACAAGCTAAACGTTTAGAAGAAGATGCTCAGCCTGTGATTTTGGCTTATTTAGGTATGAGTCTTAATTTGCGAGAATTAGCTCAATAATTTCAATGTGTTATTTTTTATTAAATAACAGTTAACTGCGGTTTTGGGCGTGGTTTTATCCTAGTGCCCTAAGTAAGAGTGAATGTGATTGGTATTGAAACCGCAATCAGGTACAATTTCGCTCCTTTAAACCGTATCCATTTTCAGTATTAGTCATTGCAGCATAATGAAACAAATTAGAAACTTCTCAATTATTGCCCATATCGACCATGGTAAATCGACGCTATCAGATCGTCTTATTCAGGTTTGTGGCGGGTTAACCGACCGTGAAATGGATACTCAAGTTTTAGATTCTATGGATCTAGAACGTGAGCGTGGTATTACGATTAAGGCACAAAGTGTCACTTTGGATTACAAAGCCAAAGATGGCCTCGTCTATCAACTTAACTTTATTGATACCCCTGGTCATGTTGACTTCTCCTATGAGGTCTCGCGCTCATTAGCAGCCTGTGAAGGCGCTTTACTGGTGGTTGATGCGGGTCAGGGCGTTGAAGCTCAGACACTGGCAAACTGTTATACCGCTCTGGATATGAATCTGGATGTGGTACCCATTTTAAACAAGATTGACTTACCTCAAGCTGATCCTGAACGTGTTGCTGCCGAGATTGAAGATATCGTCGGTATTGATGCGATGGATGCTGTGCGTTGTTCAGCTAAAACGGGTGTCGGTATCGACGAAGTTTTAGAAGTCATTGTTGCTAAAATTCCTCCGCCAGAAGGCGATCCCAACGCACCATTGCAAGCCTTGATTATTGATTCTTGGTTTGATAACTACTTAGGTGTAGTGTCTTTAGTGCGGATTAAACACGGTAGCCTGAAAAAAGGCGACAAGTTTAAGGTGATGTCGACAGGGCAAAACCACACAGCAGATCGCGTGGGTATTTTCACACCAAAACAAACCGATAAAACCGAGCTTAAAACCGGTGAAGTAGGTTTTGTTATTGCGGGTCTTAAGGAAATTCACGGCGCGCCCGTGGGCGATACTTTGACGTTAGCTAAAAATGGTGCTGAAAAACCGTTACCTGGCTTTAAGAAAGTTAAACCGCAGGTATACGCTGGCGTATTCCCTATTTCTACCGATGAATATGAAAACTTCCGTGATGCGCTGAATAAGCTCAGTTTAAACGATGCTTCATTATTCTTTGAACCCGAAAGTTCATCGGCACTGGGTTTTGGTTTCCGGATTGGCTATTTAGGCCTACTCCATATGGAAATCGTGCAAGAGCGTTTAGAGCGTGAATACAACCTAGAGTTGATCACCACAGCGCCAACCGTAGTGTACGAAGTGGTGATGACCAGTGGTGAGACAATTTACGTCGATAACCCGTCTGATTTACCAGCGCTTAATAATATTGAAGAAATGCGTGAGCCGATTGTTGAGGCCAACATTTTAGTGCCAAAAGAATACTTAGGTAACGTGATTACCCTCTGTATTGAAAAGCGCGGCACACAAGTCAATATGGTATACCACGGTAATCAAGTGGCTGTGACATATCATCTGCCGATGGCGGAAGTGGTCATGGACTTCTTTGACCGTTTAAAATCGACTAGCCGTGGTTATGCATCACTCGAATATAACTTTATTCGTTTTGAACCTGCTGACATGGTGCGTTTAGATATTCTGATTAACGGCGATAGGGTCGATGCTTTAGCTATGGTTATCCATAGATCAAACATTCGTCATCGCGGCTTAGCCTTAGTGGATAAGATGAAAGAACTGATTCCACGTCAGATGTTTGATATTGCGATTCAAGCGGCAGTGGGCAGTCAAGTTATTGCTCGTTCAACCGTTAAAGCGCTACGTAAAGATGTAACGGCTAAATGTTATGGCGGCGACGTTTCTCGTAAGAAAAAACTCTTAAATAAACAAAAAGAGGGTAAGAAACGTATGAAGCAAGTCGGTAACGTTGAGGTGCCGCAGGAGGCATTCTTAGCGGTACTTAAGCTAAACGAGTAATCGTTAGCATAAGAACGTGACAATTTAGTTGACTATTGCGCCGCTGTTTGCGGCGCTTTAGTTAGGTTATCGTGTTGATTTATGCCTTTGGATTTATCAAGGACAAGTGCGGTAAGTTAACTAAAGTTTGATATTCGCTGAGTTAGGATAGGTTAATTATTTTTAAAGCAGGAGTTCAATAATCAATGGCAGCGTATTTTTCAATTATTCTAGTAATCATCACCCTGTTCTCAGGGATTATTTGGTTAGTCGATGTGCTCTTTTTTGCCCCAAAGCGTCGTGAAAGTTTAGCGTTAGCAAAAGCTTCTCAAGCCAATTTGACTGAAGAAGCGGAGTACCAAATCATTCGCGAATCGACCATTGTCGAAACGGCACATTCTATTTTCCCTGTGATTGCGTTCGTACTGATCCTACGTTCATTCATTTATGAACCATTTCAAATTCCATCGGGCTCTATGATGCCAACCCTGCTTGTGGGTGACTTTATTCTGGTGGAAAAATTTAGTTATGGTCTTAAAGATCCGGTGTGGCGTAATAAACTGATCGAAACGGGCGAGCCTAAACGTGGCGACGTGATCGTGTTTAAATATCCTGAAAACCCCACCATTGACTACATTAAACGTGTCGTAGGTTTACCAGGTGATAGAATTATTTATCGTAACAAACAGTTGATGATTCAAAGTGCCTGCGGTGTTGAGCAAACCGATTGTCCTGAACCACAGGTTATCGCCCGTACTGAAGTCAACCGTGGTGAGTACAACCAAGATGGCGTGCCATTACTGCGTTATACCGAGCAGTTAGGCGAGGTTACCCACGATATTTTGATCAACCCGGGTCGTCCCGATATGTTGGCCTATTTTAAGCGTGAAGGTAATTTACCCGCGGGTGAGTTTTTAGTGCCTGAAGGGCATTACTTTGCCATGGGTGATAACCGTGATAACAGTACTGACAGCCGTTTCTGGGGATTTGTACCCGAAGAAAACCTTGTTGGTAAAGCAGTAGCGATTTGGATTAGTTTTGAATTTGATCGTTCAAAGGCCGACTTTATCCCTAGTTGGGTACCAAGCGGTGTACGTTTTGAGCGTGTAGGTGGAATAAAATAGCATGGAACCGATTAAAAATTTGCCACGTTTGTGTCGTACATTAAGTTATGAGTTCAATAATATTGAGCTGTTGACGCAAGCGCTGACTCACAGAAGTGCGGCAAATAAACACAATGAGCGCTTAGAGTTTTTAGGCGATTCAATTTTATCTATCGTGATTTCTGATGCGCTATATCATCAGTTTCCGAAGGCGACTGAAGGCGATTTAAGCCGGATGCGCGCCACGTTAGTGCGCGGTGATATGTTAACTGTCATCGCTCAAGAATTTAAGCTCGGTGACTATTTATATTTGGGGCCTGGTGAACTAAAAAGTGGCGGTTTTAGACGCGAGTCAATTCTTGCTGATGCGGTCGAAGCCATCATTGGCGCGGTCTACCTTGATTCTAATCTTGACATTTGCCGAGCATTATTATTGAAATGGTATGCTGAACGTTTGGCCGAAATCCAGCCGGGTATCAGCCAAAAAGATGCTAAAACGATACTGCAAGAGCATTTGCAAGGGTTTAAAAAGCCGTTACCTGACTACCAAGTCATCAACATCGAAGGCGATGCCCACGATCAGACATTTACCGTTGAATGTCGCATTGAAGATTTGAGTCAAAGCGTGATTGGTGTTGCCAGCTCACGCCGTAAAGCCGAGCAAATCGCGGCGGCTCAAGTATTGGAGTTACTAAAGAAATGATCAAAAAAACAGACTTGTCAGGTAAGGATGTTGCCAATATGGCCACTGAGCCGAGTTTAGATGAATTACTGGCAAGGATGAATGCGGCTGCGCCAACGTCGTCGGCCCAATATGATGTGACTTATTGCGGTATGGTGGCGATCATTGGTCGCCCTAATGTTGGTAAATCGACGTTAATTAACCGGTTGCTTGGACAGAAGGTGAGTATTACTTCTAAAAAGCCGCAAACGACGCGTCACCGTATCATGGGTATTCATACCGATGGTCCTAAGCAAATCGTGTTTATCGATACTCCAGGTTTGCACATTGAAGAGCAACGGGCGATTAACCGCCTGATGAACCGCGCCGCAGCCAGTTCGCTTGCCGATGTAGCGATGGTGATTTTTGTGGTCGACGGCATGACGTGGACTGCCGATGACGAGATGGTGCTGAGTAAATTACGCCGTGGCGGCGAAGAGCGTCAGACGATTTTGGCAATCAACAAAGTCGACAATATCAAAGATAAAGAATCACTCTTCCCGTATTTGGAAGAAGTGGCTAAAAAATATCCGTTCGACGAGATTTTACCCATTTCTGCCAGTAAAGGCACCAACGTCCAGCGAATTTTAGAGCTGGCGGCGGCATCAATTCCTGAAGGACCATTCTTCTTCCCTGAGGATTATGTTACCGATCGCTCGCAGCGTTTTATGGCGTCGGAAATTGTGCGTGAAAAACTGATGCGTTTCCTCGGTGATGAATTGCCCTACGATGCTACGGTTGAAATTGAACAGTTTAAGATGATGGAGAACGGTGTTTATCAAATTAATGCCTTGATCCTTGTCGAGCGCGAAGGCCAAAAACGTATGGTAATTGGTAGCAAAGGCGAGCGTATTCGTACTATTGCAACCCAAGCGCGCTTAGACATGGAAACCATGTTTGATAATAAAGTTTTCCTCGAAGTGTGGGTGAAAGTGAAATCGGGTTGGGCTGATGATGAACGTGCCCTACGTAGCTTAGGTTACGGCGAAGATTAAATTTTAATTCCTGCGAGCGCTTACCGATGAAACGTGGTTATGTTCTGCATCATCGTCCATATCGAGAGTCCAGTGTGTTAGTTAACCTTTTAGTTGACGGCATTGGACGAGTTGATGTGGTTGCCCGAACGGGCAGCGGTAAGCGTTCAATTAAGAGTATTCTCCAGCCTTTCCAGCCGCTGATTTTTGAATTTAGCGGCAGATCTGAATTAAAAACCTTAACCCAAGTTGAAGCCGCAGCACCCGCTGTGCCGCTTACCGGCCATAGTTTATTTGCTGGCATGTATATCAATGAGTTACTGATGCGTACTTTGTCTGTACAGCACAATGCCGAAGCATTATTCCTCATTTATCATCAGGCTTTAGTTGGTTTAGCTACTAGATTTTGCCAATCCCAATTGCGCTACATTGAACTGGCCTTATTGCAAGAACTGGGTGCTATGCCCTCACTTGGCCGTGATACGCAAGGTGAGCCGCTGAACCCTGAAGATTACTATCAATTAGTGCCCGAGTTAGGTTTTCAATTTGTACTTAACTCCCGTGCCCGCAATGCCTACCAGGGGGCTATGCTCTTGGCTTTAAGTGATAATCAGCTTAATGATGAGCAGTTTTTAACTGCAAAGTTATTGATGCGGTCTTTATTAAAGCCATTACTCGGGGCTAAACCTTTACTCAGTCGACAATTGTTTATCAACTCTGCCATGCCGACTAAAATTGATGCGAATAATTCGCCTTAGCGCCTGTTTTTTAGCGCGAGCCTAAGTACAATAGGCCGCAATATCAGCGTTAATAATTAAGGAGTTCCCGATGAGCCGTATCCTATTGGGCGTGAATATCGACCATATTGCGACCCTGCGCCAAGCCCGTGGCACTAACTATCCTGATCCAGTGCATGCCGCTGCGGTAGCTGAACACGCTGGCGCCGATGGCATAACGATTCATTTACGTGAAGACCGACGCCACATCATCGATCGTGATGTATATCTACTCGCAAAAACATTAACAACTCGCATGAATTTTGAATGTGCGGTAACCGAAGAAATGCTCAATATCGCCTGTGAAATTAAGCCAACTTATGTCTGTTTAGTGCCAGAAAAACGCCAAGAAGTGACTACTGAAGGCGGTTTAGATGTGGCAGGGCAATTGGATAAAATCACCGCAGCAGTAAGGCGTTTAGCCGCAGAAGGTATTCAAGTCTCGTTATTTATTGATGCCGATAAAAGCCAAATTGATGCTGCGGTTGCATCAGGGGCTCCGCTTATCGAAATCCACACGGGTTGCTATGCCGATGCTAAAACGCAAGCACAAGAAGCCACTGAGTTAGCGCGTATTAGCGAAATGGCAAAATATGCCCATGGCAAAGGTTTAGTCGTTAACGCAGGTCATGGTCTGCATTATCACAACGTCAAGCCTATTGCGGCAATTCCTGAGTTATACGAGCTCAATATTGGCCATGCGATTGTCGCACGTGCTGCCATTGACGGTTTAGCGACAGCAGTGAAAGACATGAAAATGTTAATGCTTGAAGGGCGTCGAGGCGAATAATGGCGATTGTTGGTTTAGGTACCGATATCGTTGAAATTGAGCGGATAGAGGCGCATGTGGTGCGCGCAGGCGACAAGCTCGCTAAACGTGTGCTGACCGAGGCTGAGTTGGCCATTTATACTGCCCATAGTCAGCCAAGTCGTTATCTTGCCAAGCGTTTTGCTGCAAAAGAAGCCGCAGCCAAAGCGCTTGGCACCGGTATTGGTCGCGGTGTGTCGTTTCAGCATATTCACATTGGCAATAATGATGATGGTGCGCCGATGATTCATTTTACTGATGGGGCTTTAGCGCGTTTGCAACAACTTAATGCAGTGATCGGGCATATCTCTATTGCAGATGAAAAGTCTTACGCAATAGCAACAGTCATCATCGAATCCCAATAGATAAGCATCTGTATTTATTAATTATATGAGGGAGCCTTCGGGTTCCTTTTTTATTTTCCAGAGAGTTTTTATCATAGCACATAACAATTTATACACTTTTACTGTTCACTCCAGTTATTTTACGTTAGCTTGGTGCTTCAATATATCCTTATTGGATGCTGATAATAGCAGCTGTAAATTTAAAGGGGCCCGAAATGAAATCCGCCGTAGAGCAGTTATCAACCTACAAAAGTGTGCATCTAAATCAGCGTAATATTCAAACGCATTTTATTGGTATCCCACTGATTATTTGGTCTGCTTTCCTATTGCTGGCCACTGTACGTATTCCATTGGGGGGGATTGGTGAAACCAGCTTAGCAGTTATCGTGGGCGTATTTGTGTTAGCTTATTATGTTCGTTTACACCTAAGGCTCTCAATAGGGCTCATTTTATTTATGATCCCAGTACTAATGACTACGCAGTGGGCTGCGCATATTGCCGGCGCGACTTGGCTGGCCCTAGGGGTGTTTGTTATGGGCTGGGTGTTGCAGTTAATTGGTCATCAATATGAAAAAGCCAAACCTGCTTTTGTGGACGATTTAAATCAGCTATTAATTGGGCCATTTTTTTTGATGGCAGAAGTCTATTTTATGCTGGGCTTAGAAAAAGCACTGAAAACGCAAATAACGCCGATGGCAATTGAAAAGCGCCGTGCGCTTGAGGCTCAAAAACTTAGATAGCAGTGAGTCTATTGCTGGATATTGTTTCAATTGAAATAAACATCATCGGCTGGGCTGTATAACAATGTTGCTTGGCCGATTCTGTCATTGAGGGTTAAGTTCTCGGTGGATAATAAAACTGCGGCATAATACGCACGGTTTTTATCATATTCTCTGCCACATCGACTATCTCTAAAGGATAGCCAGCCAAACGTAAACTGGTATTGACTGAAGGGATTTCTTCTAAATATTCCAGAATAAGACCATTAAGGGTTTTAGGGCCATCGGTTGGGAAATTCCACTTCATTTCTTTATTTAAATCGCGGATAGTTATGCCCGCGTCGACGAGATAGCTACCATCTTGTTGTACCTGAATATCGTCACTTGGGGCTGTTAACATTGAGGTGGTGAAGTCACCAACAATCTCTTCAAGAATATCTTCAAGTGTGACTAAACCTTGAATATCACCATACTCATCGACAACTAAGCCGATACGTTCTTTATTTTGTTGGAAGTTAGCCAGCTGTACGTTAAGTGGCGTACCTTCAAGGATGAAATAGAGCTCTTTTACTGCCCGCAGTAAAGACGACTTACTAAATTGCTTTTTAGACTGTAGGCGCAGCGCATCGCGTAAATGAATAAAGCCCACCGCATCGTCGATGGTGTCGCGATAAATTAGCACGCGGGTATGTGGACTTTGAATGACCTGACGGTTGATATATTTAAACTCATCATTCATGTTAATTGCGTAAATATCAGAGCGCGGCACCATAATATCTTCAACAGTGACTTTTTCTAAATCTAAGATTGATAACAGCATTTCTTGGTGGCGTTGGGGGATGAGCGCGCCAGCTTCATGCACTACGGTGCGTAATTCTTCTTGGCTTAATGCATCGCTACTGTTTACCGTTTTTATCCCCAACAGCCGTAAAATAGCTGTGGTTATCAAGTTAACACCTGAAACAACGTAGGCGAAAACCGTTGAAAGTATGATAAGTAATATACTAGAAGGGAAGGCAATACGTTCAGGATTGAGAGCTGCAATAGTCTTTGGCGTAACCTCAGCAAAAACGAGCACAACTAAGGTGAGTACACCAGTGGCAATAGCCACACCTAAGTCACCCCAAAGGCGCATACCAATGATAGTCGCAATGGCAGAGGCTGAAATGTTGACTAAGTTATTACCGATCAAAATTAAGCCAATTAAACGGTCAGGACGCTCAAGCAGTTTTAAAGCCCGAATCGCTCCCTTGTGGCCGTTATTGGCTAAGTGGCGTAAACGATAGCGATTGAGAGTCATCATTGCGGTTTCTGAGCCTGAAAAATAGGCTGAGAATAGGATAAGCACTAATAAAATGATCAGGAGTGCGCTTGTCGATATAGCGTCCAAAAAAGGCTCCAATATGGCCAGTAAACTTAATTAAATACCGACATTTAAAAAAAGTGTCAAGTCGGCGGCAGGATTAACTGCCTTTGCCGACTTAAATGTTTAGCTGAGGATTAACTCTTTGACAATACGTGCGCCAAAATAGGCAAGAGAAAGTAAGCCTGCGCCAGTTAGCGTGTAAATGACCGCTGTCTTTATCTTACAACCTACCCAATATTGCTGCCACAACATAGTTATATAAACAAACCATGCCATTATAGATAAAATTGCCTTGTGACCTTTGCCATCGGCGAACATGTCGTCGAGGAAAATAAATCCGGTAGCAAGTGACAAACTGAGCAGAATAACGCCGATAATAACCAAATGATAAAGTTGTTTCTCAACCGTCATCAGTGGTGGGATACCAGGGCTCAGCATAAATTGTTTTTTCTTCAGTTTATTTTGGATCATCGCCAATTGTATCGCATATAGCGCTGCAATCATTAGGGCACTGTAAGCCATGAGCGACAACACTACATGGGCTAATACTTCAGGATAAAGTTCAAAATGAATAATAAACTTAGGTGGTAACAGCCAGAGTAAGGCAACTGAGAGTACCGAACAGGCATAAACGACGGGTACGACTACAATCACTTTTAACCTAAACATCAATATGGTAAAAGTGAAAGCGATAATCCAGTTTACTAAGGAAATCACATTCGTCAGGCTAAAGTTTTGACCATCAGTGGTGAAAATCACTTGTGAGAGTGCAGCTGCATGTAATATCACTGCAATAGCCGCAAAGCTTGCGACAGCGCGGCGATTTGGCCCTTCTGGATGAAATAATCGACTCGTCACTAATACCAATGCAATGCAGTAAAAAAACATGGCTGAGGCAGAAAAGATGACCATGGGTAATTAGCCTATTTGTGTAGTTAAAGGTGCCTTAAAAACGGGGCATACAGATCAATATTTACCCTAGAATAACATGAGCTGTTGGCAAATGGGCAGTGACATGAGTTGCAAAATTTAGCAGATTCTTATTGTTATGCATAAATAATGTGTCATCAGCGATAAAACATGACACAAAGCAAGTAAAACACTTAAGTACAATCAAGTAAGCACCATCAAGATGAGTGCAGTAGTAGCATAATGTGCATGCATCGTTATAATATCATCTATCAATAGAGACTCTTTAAAGGTATAGAACGGGACGATGTTTGAGAACCTAACCGACAGACTGTCACGCACACTGAAAAATATCAGTGGCCGTGGTCGCTTAACTGAAGAAAACGTTAAGGAAACTCTGCGCGAAGTGCGTATGGCACTGCTGGAGGCCGATGTTGCCCTACCTGTAGTACGCGAATTCGTTAATAACGTAAAAGAACGTGCTGTTGGCCAAGAAGTCTCTAAAAGCTTAAGCCCTGGTCAAGCCTTTATTAAGATCGTTCAAAACGAGCTTGAAAAGTCTATGGGCGAGGCGAATGAAGCTTTAGATTTAGCGACTCAGCCGCCTGCCGTAATTATGATGGCAGGCCTGCAAGGCGCAGGTAAAACCACCAGTGTGGCAAAACTGGGTAAGTTTTTACGCGAGCGTCATAAAAAATCAGTATTAGTTGTCAGCGCCGACGTTTATCGTCCTGCGGCGATTAAACAGCTTGAAACCTTAGCGCAAGAAGTCGCTGTGGAGTTTTTCCCATCGGACGTCAGCCAAAAGCCCGTTGATATCGCTAAGGCAGCTATTGCCCACGCTAAATTAAAGTTCATCGATGTGGTGATCCTCGATACCGCAGGTCGTTTGCATGTCGATGAAGCCATGATGGACGAAATCAAAGCGTTACATGCTGCGGTTAAGCCTATTGAAACCTTATTCGTTGTTGATGCGATGACAGGTCAAGATGCGGCGAATACGGCCAAAGCATTTAACGAAGCATTACCATTGACCGGGGTTATCTTAACCAAAGTCGACGGTGATGCGCGTGGTGGTGCAGCGTTATCGATTCGCCATATTACAGGTAAGCCGATTAAATTCCTCGGCGTGGGCGAAAAAACGGATGCGCTAGAACCGTTCCATCCGGATCGTATTGCTTCACGTATTCTCGGCATGGGCGATGTATTATCGCTTATCGAAGAAGTGGAGCGTGGCGTAGATAAAGAAAAGGCCATGAAGCTCGCTTCGAAAGTGAAGCAAGGTGGTAGTTTCGATTTAGAAGATTTCCGTGAACAGTTACAGCAAATGAAAAACATGGGCGGCATGATGAACATGCTGGAAAAACTGCCAGGCGTAGGTCAATTGCCCCCAGAAGCCTTAGCACAAATCCAAGATGGCAAAATGACCGGCCAAATGGAAGCCATGATCAATTCGATGACGTCTAAGGAACGTAAGAACCCTGACTTAATCAAAGGCTCACGTAAACGTCGTATTGCTGCGGGTTCTGGTACGCAAATCCAAGATGTAAACCGTTTGCTTAAGCAATTTACCCAAATGCAAAAAATGATGAAAAAAATGTCGGCTAAAGGCGGCATGCAAAAAATGATGCGCGGTATGCGTGGCATGATGCCACCAGGAATGAAGTTTCCTGGGCGTTAATCATACATTTCTGGTTGAATTTAATACGTTATCAGTCGGTAGGTTCTGATTGTGATGATGAGTGTACTAAGGTGGTAGGTTTAATAATCGCCATCTTAGGTTGCATTCGTTGGAAACTCAGGTAAAATCTTTCGGCTTTCTATCTGGAACTCTTCGCGAACACGGGGTTCCAGTTTTTATTTTTGCTTCAAGCAAATCATTAGAGGATTGAAAACGCATGGTTACCATTCGTTTAGCTCGTGGCGGCGCAAAAAAGCGTCCATTTTATAACATCGTTGTTGCTGATAGCCGTAACGCTCGTGACGGTCGTTTCATCGAACGTGTTGGTTTCTTCAACCCATTGGCCCGTGGCCAAGAAGAAACGTTACGTTTAGACCTAGCACGCGTTGAGCACTGGGTTTCTAACGGTGCAGCTGCTACAGAACGTGTAGCAAAATTGATTAAAGACGCTCGTAAAGCAACTGCTTAATAGCGTTAAGGTATAGATTGATGAGCAGTAACCAACAGCCAGTCGTACTGGGGAAATTAGGCTCCTGTCATGGCATTAAAGGTTGGCTGAAAATCACCGCCTATACCGATTCTGTTGAAGGTATCTTTGACTATTCGCCTTGGCTTATTAAAGAAAACGGTGAATGGCGCGAAATTAAGGTCACCCAGTGGCGTCATCAAGGCAAGGCTTTAGTGGCTTTACTTGACGGAGTAGAAACACGGGAGCAAGCGCAAATACTCACAAATTGTGAGATTGCGATTTTGCCGGAACAGATGAGTGACTTGCCAGTAGATGAATTTTATTGGCGCGATCTCATCGGTTGCGAAGTGGTCAATACAACAGGTTATAACATGGGTGTCGTCGATCAGATCGTGGAAACAGGATCAAACGATGTACTACTTGTTAAAGCCAACGCTAAAGATAGTTTCGGCAAAGTGGAACGTATGATCCCCTTTGTCCCTGAGCAGTTCATCAAAACGGTGGATCTGCAAGGTAAACAGATTTTAGTGGATTGGGATCCTGACTTCTAAGTCGAGGTACAACAGATGTGGTTAGGGGTAATAACCCTGTTCCCAGAGATGTTCCGTGCCGTGACAGACTTTGGAGTTACGGGTCGAGCCGTGAAAAACGGCCTGCTTGAGTTGCACACGTGGAATCCTCGTGATTTCACCCATGATAGACATAATACGGTAGATGATCGACCTTACGGCGGTGGTCCCGGAATGTTAATGATGGTGCAACCTTTGCGTGATGCCATCCATGCGGCGAAAGCTGCAGCGGGTGAAGGTGCGAAGGTGATTTACTTGTCACCTCAAGGACGCAAGCTGGATCAGCAAGGCGTCACTGAGTTGGCTCAATCATCGCGTTTGATTTTGGTGTGTGGTCGATACGAAGGTATTGATGAGCGTATCATTCAAACGGAAGTGGATGAAGAATGGTCGATTGGGGATTACGTGCTTTCGGGCGGCGAATTACCAGCGATGACTCTGATAGATTCAGTATCGCGATTGGTTCCTGGCGTGCTAGGAAAACAAGCTTCGGCGGAGCAAGATTCTTTCTCCGACGGTTTATTGGATTGTCCACATTACACTCGCCCTGAAAGCCTTGATGGCCTTGACGTACCGGCAGTGCTGCTAAGTGGCAACCACGAACAAATTAGACTCTGGCGTTTACAGCAAAGCCTTGGTAGGACTTTACTGAGACGGCCAGAATTATTGCAAAATCTAGCTCTGACTGACGAACAAACGACTCAATTAGCGCAGTTCGTTGAAGCAATGAACAAGCATGCTTAGTCGTAGCTCAGTTAATTCTAGAACGGAGTAAGTTATGAACAACATCATTAAAATGCTCAACGATGAGCAAATGAAACAAGACGTACCTGCGTTTGGTGCTGGTGATACAGTAGTAGTTCAGGTTCGTGTTAAAGAAGGTGAAAAAGAGCGTTTACAGGCTTTCGAAGGCGTGGTAATTGCTAAGCGTAACCGTGGTCTGCACTCTGCATTCACAGTACGTAAAATCTCTAATGGCGAAGGTGTTGAGCGTGCTTTCCAAACGCACAGCCCACTGATCGCTAGCATTGAAGTTAAGCGTCGTGGCCGCGTTCGTCGTGCCAAACTGTACTATCTACGTGAGCGTTCAGGTAAATCTGCACGTATCCGTGAGAAGCTGGGAACTAAGTAATAGTTACCGCTACAGAAAAAAAGACGTAGTGTTCGCACAGAAAACCGCCCTAGTGGCGGTTTTTTGTTGCTATTTTTTGAGTATTCTTACTTGATCTCGATGGTATGTGCAGGCATAGTAGTCATCCGTTCGTAATGCCGCACCATTACGACAGTTCGCTTTGGATGGTGACACTATTGGTCATTATGAAATGAAATCCCGTTGCTTAGGTATCAATTCAACAACGGATTAAATACTCAGTATTAGGTGGTAAGCATGCAACAAGATACGATTAACAACGTACATATCAGTTCAGAGAAAGTATTAATTACCCCGCAAGAGCTTAAAAATGCATTGCCGCTGCCTGATCATGCTTACCGTTATATCCTAAATGCCCGTAAAACCGTGGCTGATATTGTCCATAAACGTGATAGCCGAGTATTGATCGTCACAGGTCCTTGCTCCATCCACGATATCGCCGCCGCCAAAGAATATGCCCTAAAGCTTAAAACGCTACACGATGAACTTAGCGATGAGTTTTACATCTTAATGCGCGTGTATTTTGAAAAGCCGCGTACCACCGTTGGTTGGAAGGGCATGATTAACGATCCTGATATGGATGGATCCTTTGATGTTGAAAAGGGTTTGAAAATGGCCCGAGAATTGATGATTTGGCTTGCAGAATTAGGGCTACCAGTTGCAACTGAAGCACTCGATCCTATCAGTCCGCAATATATTTCAGAATTAGTGACTTGGTCAGCGATTGGTGCACGTACCACAGAATCGCAAACCCACAGAGAAATGGCATCCGGTTTGTCTATGCCCGTTGGCTTTAAAAATGGTACCGATGGTAAGTTAGAAGTCGCAATTAATGCACTTAAATCTGCGGCTAGCAGCCACCGATTTATGGGTATTAACCAGCAGGGGCAAGTGGCATTATTACAAACTGCAGGTAATCCCGATGGTCACGTCATTTTACGGGGCGGTCTAACACCTAACTATGACGCCGCTAGCGTAGCTGAGTGCGAGCTGCAATTGCATAAGGCTAAGCTTAATGCGCGTCTGATTATTGACTGCAGTCACGGTAATTCATCCAAAGATTACAGCCGCCAAAAGAGTGTCTGTGAAGATGTGTTCGAGCAAATTCATAATGGCAATAAATCAATTGTTGGTGTCATGCTGGAAAGTCATTTAAACGAAGGGAATCAAAGTTGTGATAAACCGCTGCATGAGCTAGCGTATGGTGTTTCTGTGACAGATTCTTGTATTAATTGGCAAAAAACGGAAGCAATTTTACGTAATGGGGCATCAAAGTTATCTTCAGTACTCCCAACACGCTTTGTGAAACTTAACGTCGCCGTAGCTTAAATTAGCCACAGCCTAATGGACTTAATTGATGAACGAAAAAACTACCGCTGAATTAGAACACTTACGCGGCCTAATAGATGGTGTGGATCAGCAACTATTACATTTACTGCGTAAACGTTTAGATTTGGTTGCGCAGGTTGGCACTGTAAAACATGCTGCTGGATTGCCTATTTATGCGCCGCAGCGTGAGGCCGCTATGTTGGCTAAACGCCGTGAAGAAGCAAAAATAATGGGCATTGCACCACAACTAATTGAAGATATTTTACGCCGCCTTATGCGTGAGTCTTATCTTAATGAAAAAGATGTTGGCTTTAAGCAAATCAAAACTGATTTAGGCTCAGTGGTCATTGTGGGTGGTAAAGGCCAGTTGGGGAGCCTGTTTCAACAGATGCTTAAGCTGTCGGGTTATCAAGTTAACATTCTTGATAAAGACGATTGGCAACAAGCTGAGAGTTTATTTGCCGATGCGGGTATGGTGTTGGTAACGGTGCCGATTGCCATTACTTGCGAGCTTATTCGTGAAAAGTTAACCAAGTTGCCCAAAGATTGTATTTTAGCCGATTTAACCTCGATTAAAACAGAACCAGTAAAAGCCATGCTTGAGGCACATTCAGGCCCTGTTGTTGGCTTTCATCCGATGTTTGGTCCCGATGTTGGCAGCCTAGCAAAACAAGTCGTGGTCGTTTGCCACGGCCGCTCACCGGAAAAATACCAATGGCTGCTGGAGCAGATTGCTATTTGGGGCGCGCGTATTGTGGAAGCCGAACCTGAACGTCACGATAATGCGATGCAATTAGTGCAGGCTATGCGTCATTTTTCGACTTTTGTTTACGGCCTAAACTTATGTAAAGAAGAGGCCGATATTGAAACTCTGTTGCAATTTAGCTCACCTATTTATCGTTTAGAGTTAGCAATGGTTGGCCGTTTATTTGCTCAAAGCCCAGAACTTTATGCCGATATTATTTTTGCTCAGCAAGCCAGTCAACATGCAATCAGCGACTATTTGGATAACTATCGTGAAGCATTAGCTTTGCTTAAACGTGGCGATAGAAATGAGTTTATTAAGCAATTTGAAACCGTAGCAAAATGGTTTGGTGATTTTGCCCCTCAGTTTCAGCGCGAAAGTCGTATCATGCTGCAATCAGTCAATGATATGAAAACTAATTAGTAAACCAATAGAAACCAGTTTATCCCAAGTTAAATGGCTTGCGCCATAAAACGCTCATCATTGATGGGCGTTTTTTATGCTACTGAATAAATGCCCTTGTTTTTATTAGCAATTGCTTAAGGTGATCGCTCTCTAACATTTAACATTCCATCTTAAAAATGACTGTCGCTTATGCTGTGTTTAGGTAGACTAGTTTTAAACATGTAAAAATAAAGCATGAATTTAAATTAGGAGTCTATCCATGTTCTGTATTCAATGTGAGCAAACTATTCGTACACCCGCTGGCAATGGTTGTAGTTATTCTCAAGGTATGTGTGGCAAGTTGGCTGCAACGTCTGACTTGCAAGACTTACTGATTTACATGCTACAAGGCGTTTCAGTGTATGCGGTTAAAGCTCGTGAAATGGGCATTGTCGATGCCGAAATTGATAGTTTTGTGCCTAAAGCATTTTTCTCTACCCTAACGAATGTCAATTTTGATGATGATCGCATTATGGCTTATGCCCAGCAAGCAGCTAAGTATCGTGCTCAGTTAAAGACTTCTTACGAGGCGGCTTGTGTACAAGCGGGCGTTACTGCTGAGCAGGTACCAGAAGTCGCTCAGTTAGTGCTGGGAACTAATAAAATCGAAATGCTGGCACAAGCCCCCATCGCGCTGTTGAATAAAGATAAACATGAAGTGCATGAAGATATCATGGGGCTCAGATTATTGTGCTTATATGGTCTTAAAGGGGCCGCGGCCTATATGGAACATGCCCATGTGCTCGGTCAGACCGATGCAGAGGTAGCGGGGCGTTTTCATGAAATCATGTCTTTCTTGGGCGAACCGAGTGTCGATGCTGATAAGCTATTTACCACCGCGATGGATATAGGTCAGCTGAACTACCGCATCATGGCAATGCTTGATGCGGGCGAAACCCAAGCTTTTGGTCACCCAGAACCAACAGTCGTTAATACTAAGGCGGTTAAGGGTAAAGCGATTCTAGTTTCGGGTCATGATATGAAGGATTTAGAGCTTATCCTCGAACAGACGGTCGGCAAGGGTATTAACGTGTTTACCCATGGCGAAATGCTGCCAGCGTTAGCGTATCCCGCCTTTAAAAAGTATTCACACTTGGTCGGCAACTACGGTAGTGCTTGGCAGAACCAACAGAAAGAGTTTGCCAATTTCCCCGGTGCAGTGGTAATGACATCTAACTGTATTATCGATCCAAATGTTGGCAGTTATAGCGATCGTATCTTTACTCGCAGCATTGTTGGTTGGCCTGGTGTGATTCATCTAGAAGGTGATGATTTTTCTGCGGTGATTGATAAGGCGCTTGCTTTAGATGGGTTTAGTTATGATGAAATCCCACATCAAATCACCATCGGTTTTGCCCGCAATGCTTTGATGGCGGCAGCGCCTGCAGTGGTTGAAAATGTTAAGAGCGGTGCAATTAAGCATTTCTTCCTCGTGGGTGGTTGTGATGGCGATAAAGCGGACAGAAGCTACTTTACTGATCTTGCTAAATCGACACCTAAAGATTCACTCATTCTAACTTTAGGTTGCGGCAAGTATAAATTTAATAAGCTTGAATTTGGTGACATTAACGGTATTCCACGTTTGCTCGATGTGGGCCAATGTAACGATGCCTATTCTGCTATCCAGTTAGCAATTGCGTTATCGGAAGTGTTTGAATGTGATATCAATGAGTTGCCACTGAGTTTAGTGCTTTCTTGGTTTGAACAAAAAGCCATTGTGGTTCTACTAACGTTATTGTCATTGGGTGTTAAAAATATCCGTACAGGCCCAACACCTCCGGCATTTCTAACGGCGAATTTAGCTAAAATTTTGGAAGATAAATTTGGCTTACGTAATACCACTACTGTCGAGGCCGATTTAAAAACCATGTTAAACGTGGCTTAAGTCAACCGAGAACTCTTGTTTAACTGCGGTTTTAGGCTGTTCAATAAAGCCGCAGTGTTGTGTGGATAAGAATGCTATGAATATGAACGTGATGGCGGGGACTGGGGCATTATTGGTTGCGCCTCAAAGATCAGAAAGTGTCAATCAACTGGTGTGTGTTGAACGCTGGAATGAAACCGCGGATGTGGTCAGTTTTCGTTTTCAAGCGGGTGAACCGATGAAGTTCGATTACAAACCCGGTCAGTTTATGACTTTTGTACTCGAGATCAATGGCGAGCAAGTATGCCGTAGCTATACTTTATCTTCATCGCCTTCACGGCCCTATTCTTTGATGGTGACGATAAAACGTGTCGAGGGTGGGCTGGTATCTAACTACCTGATTGAAAATCTTATTCCTGGGCAGAGTGTAAGAGTGCTACCGCCAACGGGACAATTTAACTTAATTGATATTCCTGCACAGAAATATCTTTTTTTGAGTGCGGGTTGTGGCATTACGCCTATGTATTCAATGTCTCGTTATCTGACCGACACCCAAATTAATGCCGATATTGCCTTTGTACATAGTGCGAGATCAGAAGCCGATATTATTTTTAAATCATCACTAGATACTATGGCGAGTCGCTTTAATACTTTCAAACTCAGTTATGCATTAGAGACTGGCACCGAAACCGTTACCAGCCATTCGCCCATGATAAGCTTTGATTTCGGGCGGTTAACGGCGAAAATGCTACAAACTGCAGTGCCTGACTTTGCTGATAGAACCATCTATTTATGCGGGCCAGAGCCTTATATGAAGGCAGTAAAAGCATTATTGGATGAACTTAGTTTCGATATGCGTCAGTTACACCATGAAAGCTTTGCTACCGCTTCGATCGCTGCGCGTAGTCAGCTTATGCAAGATGAATTTTCAGATAAAACTAATACAAATCGACAAGAGGTGGCTTTTACCTTGTCTATTGGTGAACGCAGTACAAGGCTAAAGCCAGGACAAAGTTTGCTGGAAGGGATTGAGGCTGAAGGATTACCTATTATTGCGGCTTGTCGTTCGGGAGTTTGCGGTGCGTGTAAATGCCAAGTATTAGCGGGCGAAACCGTATCGACGAGTGTGATGACTCTCACCGCTGCTGAAATTGAAGCTGGGTTTGTGCTAGCTTGTTCCACAACATTAACCTCCGATGCAACACTTAAGATCTAATGTGCTGGTGAAATCGTGCTGGCCATGTAGTGTTTATTTGCTTCATTTTTAATTGGATGGAAATATTTCTAATCCTTAGTTGCGCTTATCTCAGTGAGAACGTAAGGTTAAAGACAAGGGCGTAGAATGTTTGCGCCCAGTCCATTAGTCTGGCTGGAGTTTCTCAATGACAATGACAACCACTTATGCCACAAAAATTGAAGATCGTACTCTTGGGCATTTGTTGTACGCCTTAATGTCGGGTTTTCCTTTATTGTTACTCCCCGTGCTGCTAAGTCTGTTTATTAATTTTTCTCAACGCCAATCCCATGGCAATCCATTGTTAGCATCACATTTGCGTTGGCAACGTCATTCTAATATCGCCTTTTTGGGTTTATTAGTGCTCGGTTATTGTGTGCCGCAAACTTGGCTCAGTCTTTCGATTTACTTCTTCGGGGTTATTTGGTTTTGTAACAGAATCATTAGAGGCTGGTTAAGTCTATTGGATGGTTTAGAAATCTAAACTTATGTTAGAGTCTCTAAATTGATAATATTTAGAGGCATCTATGTCTAGTTACCAAATACTCTGTCTTCTCTGCGCCTTGGCTTTAATCACTTCTGTCATGTCTTCTCGCGTTCATAAACTACAAGAAACAGTGGCCATTACGGCTATTTCCCTTGGAATGAGTTTATTGTTACTCCTCGGAGGGAAAGCATTAGGCGGCGACGTTTATTTGTATTTTGTTTCAGGACTAGAGAAGCTCGATTTTCAAGCGCTGTTGCTCAATGGCATGTTAGGTTTTTTACTTTTTGCCGGTGCATTACAGATCCGTTTAAAAATACTAAGGCAACAGAAGTGGGAGATTTTAATCCTCGCTTTTGTTAGCACCTTATTATCCACTTTTATCATTGGTGGGCTGTTATTTTGGCTGGCACCTATGTTGGGGTTACCCTTATTACTCAGCCATTGCTTGCTGTTTGGGGCGCTAATTTCGCCAACCGATCCTATCGCCGTTTTGGCTATTTTAAAGAAAATGGGTGCGCCGGAAGATATTGCTATCCAAGTAGAAGGTGAATCTTTATTTAATGATGGTATAGGATTAGTGATTTTTGTGGCGATATCGCAATTAGCATTCTCCACTGAGCCACTAACGTTTATACATATCTCTGAGTTATTCATTCGTGAGGCCGTAGGCGGGGTCATTTATGGCTGCGTACTGGGTTTTTTACTGCATCATTTTTTCCGCTATTGTGAAGAAGAAACACAATTGATGCTGGTCACGTTGCTTATTCCAACCGCGGGATATGTGATGGCTGAGGTACTTGGGGTTTCTGGACCTTTGGCAATGGTGAGCGCGGGGATCATTATAGGTAATTTCAGCGTGCCTAAGTTTTTTACCCGCCATGAGCGAGTTAAATTACTCATGTTTTGGTCGCTAATTGAATCCTTCTTCAATGCCTTACTCTTCCTGTTACTGGGTTTATTACTCTTGCTCGTCACTTTTAAGGCGCCATTGTGGTGGTTTATGTTTGTGGCTATTCCTCTTGTGCTGCTGGCACGTGCCTTGAGTGTATTATTACCCTATTTGAGCTTTAGATTGTTCAAATCATATAACCCCTATGCAGAGACTATTCTAATTTGGGGTGGGTTAAGAGGAGGGTTAGCCCTTGCTATGGCAATGAGTTTACCTAAAGGCATAGTGATAGATGCCATTGGTGGTGTGGAATTACGGGAGTTGCTGCTTGTGATGACCTATGCCGTCGTCGTATTTTCTATTTTAGTACAGGGTTCTACCATGGCAGGGCTTATCCGTAGGAGTAATTCAGTCATCAATACATCAAAAGCTGTCGGTGCTGTTAAAAATACATAAAAGATGATTTTGGCTATAATTTTAAACCAGCTAGTCGTTACATAGACTAGCTGGTTTAAAAGCGACTCCGGATGGAGATAAATTTAATTAGCCTTTGATAATCATCACTAATTTTAATTTTAGCCTCACGTTAGTGAGTTCGATAAAGCTCCCGCACCACAGCACTCATTAAGTTAAACGACTCATTATTATCACTGTTATTAA
This sequence comes from Shewanella morhuae, assembly GCF_900156405.1. GTDB lineage: Bacteria > Pseudomonadota > Gammaproteobacteria > Enterobacterales > Shewanellaceae > Shewanella > Shewanella morhuae. Next base: position 249,535 of record NZ_FTNN01000002.1, on the reverse strand, counting down.
GTGGGCAATTGAGTATTAACCCATCCACTTTAAGCTGCTTAATACCTTGAGTTTGCACGAGTAATGAGTCTTCTGCTACCGCATAACTAGGGTTAATTAATATAGGGAGATGACTGGTGGCTTTAATTTGGATCAGGCTAGCTAAATCTAATGAGGGCAGGTTAGCACTATTTAAGGTTCTAATGCCTGAGTCACAGAGGATGAGTTGCTGATTACCTTGGCTTAAGATCACCTCTGTCGCGGTGAGTAATTCCTCAAAGCTTGCCATATCATTACGCTCAAGGATTAATGGCATGGGTAATGTGCCTATTTGAGTGAGCAAGGTTCGATTAAACATCTGCTTGCCTGCGAGAAATAACATATCAGCATGCTGAATGGCGAACTGCAAATCAGCTTCTTGTTCTATCGCAATAATGCATACAAGATTATATTGGTGCAGGATTTGACGTAGTTTAGATAACGTCATTTCTGTCATCGGAACTTGGTTAATAGCATTGAGCAAAATGGCTTGGAACCCCACTTCCTTAAGCTGCTTTACTTGTTGTTCAAACGCTGATAACGCTAAGTGTGAAATACTGTTATTCAATGTTATTTGGGCGATGGCACCAATGTGGCCAGCACCGATAGACATAGCACCGCAGCTGATCTCACTCGCTTGCTCTTTATAGGCTTTACTATATCTAATAGGGTTTGTGTTTGCTTCATTATCGCTAATAATTTGCCCCTTAGACGTGTTAGGTTCAATTAGTAACTGGCTGTTGCTCAACTGCGTTGGTTTTACTGTTTCGCAAGGATAGCAACCTAATACCTTGATAAAGCGCGTGATCCGTTCAAGCTGTTTTAAACCCGCCTGCATAGATTCACTGGAGATATTAGCGTCGATATCCAAATAGAACATCTCTTCCCAAGGTGTTCCTGGGATAGGGCGTGACTCTAATTTACTCATGTTTAACTGATGTGCTTTCAGTACTAACAAGGCTTCTACTAAAGCACCAGCTTTTTGGCCAGTCGCCATAATCAACGTGGTCTTAGCGGGTAACTGCTCTGGCACGGCAACGGCTTTGCGGGCAACGACAATAAAGCGGCTTTGATTAATCTTCTGATTTGCTAAGCCTGCTTCTATAGACTCTAGCTGATAAAGGGCACCGCCTTCGGCGCTGCCAATCGCAGCAGTGCTATTATCAGAGCTTTGGTTTACCTTCTCCATCGCTTCTGCGCTGCTCGAGCAGTATTCCAGTCTCAAATCTTTGTGCTGGCTTAAATATTTGCTGCATTGGTTAATAGGTTGCGGGTGGGCGTAGACTGTTTTGATATCTGCTAATTTACTGCCGACTTTCCCCAATAAACAATGACCTACTTCTATTGTAGTTTCACCGACGATAGACAGACTCGTGTGTTGCAGTACGTCATACACTTCATTGATCGAACCTGAAGATGTATTCTCAATCGGGAGAAAGCCATAATCGGCATGTCCAGACTCAACGGCTTGCACTATTTCATCAAAGCTTTGGCAGCCTAAATCCAGCATTTCGACTTGGCGACGTTGGCAGTAGCGGCTAGCGGCGAGGTAGGAGTAAGAGCCTCTAGCACCGAGATAGGCGATACAATACTGCTGTTTCTGTGTTTCAGGGTTGGCACGGCCGTGAAGGTAAGCTTGCTGATTTAATACTGAATCTTCGATAATACTCTGGTAGAGAGAGAGAACATAGTGTGCATCTAATCCCTTTTCTCGCCCTTCTTTTACTAGTCGAGCGAGTAGTTCTTTTTCCCTTTGAGTATCTCTGATTGGCCTAATATCGACTTCTTTACTACGAGCGACTTCTAAACTTAAACGACGACGCTCTGCGAGTAATGCCAGCAGTTCATTATCTAGATTAGTAATCTGTTCTCGGGTTTGATTTAAAGGCTGTGGTGTATGCATTTCGACCTCAATTGCCGTTATATATTTTATTAATCGTTAAATACAAAAAAGCCTCCCAGTTGGGAGGCTTTGGATTTTTACTTTCGTTTTTACACAGTAAATCCGCCTCCTAATGTGAGGGTATAAAAAAGAAAGTAAAAAAAATTGTAGTTATTATTTTCATAGTCTTAAGCTAAAGGGCTAGGGCTTAGCTGTCAATCAAAACTTTCCTAAAGGCGTACCAAAAGAAAGCGCACCCGAAGGTGCGCTGGTTTGAGTATTATATATGGTCAAGCTAGTTTATCCTCCTTATGGTCAATATGGGACAAGGTAAAACACTCGTTTATCTTACATTTACGTGTAACAGTAAAATGTTAACAACTAACTAGGTAACGACTTACATTTACATTGAACATTAATAAGTACTTTTGACGGCATAGCGAATAAAGTTGAAACTATGCTGTTTACAGTACCAGCTAACTTACGTTGATATATCTTGCATTTATTTGAAAACTAACAACTACATGGAGCTATAACATTAAAATATGGAGCTATAACATTAAAATGAAAATTTATGAATAAACGATTTGCGGCTCATTTTTTGTACTAAGTACATGTTGCTGTAAAAACAGCTTAGCCTTGTCATGCGTTTAAGGTATTACTACTTACGTTATTACTTTTTACATTTGAATCTAACGTATTAAGATATAGAACATGTAAAGCTTTTTCATTTGTAACTATTACATTATTTATCAAGTCTAGATGTCCTCCTCTTTCAATGTTGGTTAACTATTATATAGATGCTTACGGTTGAAATATCAAGTAAAAACTAAATTTTAAAATTAAAAACTGTGTAGTGAGATTTTACGTTGTTGAGTTTTATAATGAATTACATCCGATAGTTATATTAAAGAATTTAACTAGGTTACCTCTCTTTAAAGTTATCACTAACTATTTTAACTGCTGCAGTTGGTTTAAGTATTGATTAGGCTGTCTTTTCCCTAAGTAATTATAACTAAATCTTAAGGGTAAAGCTTAGAGCCAAATTGCAAATCAACCTTATGTAACAATGATAAGTGGCAATAAAGACGGTTTAATGTGGTGAAACCTCCTACTCCTGTATTTATATTGATGAAGTGTTTCTATGTATCAAGCCAGTATTTTAACCCCTTATTTTTATTCGGATTTTAATGGTTTGCTCCTTGTTTTTATTTGAATGTGAATGTAATTAGCCTGCGTTGACGTTAGTTTTTACTCCACCCCATTTTTGTTAAGATGTTAAAGTGATATATGTTAGTTTTTTAACGATATTTAATGGTTCTCAGGTGAAAATTAAATGTTAATGATAAATTGTTAGTGCTCCTTAGTTATGTCTAATGGTGACCATATGAAATTTAGTTATTAAGCCTGAATTGGAACGTTGAAATTTAACATGTCTAAAATTATTTTATATTGTATCGTTTTTACTTAATATGCCTCTTTTTTTAGTGTAGTGGATATTTAGTTAACGTGTGTTTTTTACAAAAAATAATTCACCATATATTTATAAATCTGCGATCTAACTAAAGTTATACTTTATTCTTTCAACATTAAACGTATCTTGTACTAAGTGAGCCTAATTTATATTGCATCTTCTTCTTCGTACTCATTGTACTCGTCGTTAACTTCTTCAGCAGTATCATTTGTCGGTGCTAATGACGTAGACCGCAGCGCTTCAGGTTTATGTGTTATGCGATTGAGTTGCTTCTCTAATTTTTGGCCCATAGCATTAATCGCAGTGTATAAGTTTTCATGTTTTGCTTGAGCGAAGAGTTCACCATTTGGGATGCCAACCGATGCTTCTATTTTGAAACCTGGTTTCTCCTCTGTAATGGTTACGTGGGGATTTATCATTTGCACATCATGTCTTGAAAGTTTTTCGAAACGACTTTCAATACGTTCACGAATAGGAGCTGTAACTTCAAGTTGCTTGCTAGTAATCTTTAGCATATTTCAAACCCTCTGCAGTTTCCTTGGATTTCAGATTACCAAGGTTGGCACTATAAAACGAGATCTACATCACACTTTTGTGCTGGTTAGATATCGTTAGCTGGATATTTGATCGCTTAGACAAATATCAATAATTCTTAGCCAAAAAGTCTTGTATTGCCTGCTAAATAGAGTCATATTCGATGGGATAACTCCGCAGTCTTTGCCCTTGTTTACTTATATTTACTTTAGGTTCCCCCCTTAACTCCGATAAAATACTTGAACTTATTTCACTCGTTTACGTTGGATTTGCCCATTTTATGAATACTGAACACGTTAAAATTAAAGTCTGGGATTTACCCACGCGAATTTTCCATTGGGGCATGGTGTGTCTATTAGCGCTTTTATGGTGGAGTGCTGATGCTGGCGAAATGCAGTGGCACCAGATTTTTGCTTATAGTTTGTTGGTTCTTATTGGATTTAGAATCCTCTGGGGGATCATTGGTAGTGATACCGCACGATTTCGCCACTTTGTTCACCATCCCAAAGTTGCGCTGGACTATTTAAAAGTGATTAAGACTAAGGGCGTGTCAGTTGTACTTGGACATAACCCTATTGGTGGCTACATGGTTGTTGCATTGATAGGGATTATTAGCCTTCAGTTAGTCACAGGCTTGTTTGCGACTGATGATATTTTTACCGAAGGTCCGCTTTATAGTTATGTGAGTTCTGATACCAGTAGCTTTTTGACCTGGCTACATAAAATGAACTTTAACCTTATCCTCTTACTAAGTGCTATTCACATACTGGCAGTGATTATTCATGCCATAAAAGGAGATAAGTTAGTCGGTGCTATGTTTAGTGGTTATAAAAAGGTCTCTAAGGTGGCATTGTCATCAAGCTCGAAAAGTGATCTTACGTTTAAGTCAGAGTGGTTCGCTTTAGCACTATTGACTGTATTAGCGGCCGTGGTCTTTGTGTATTTAATCTGGCCAATAGTACAAGTGTTGTAGATTTATACTTAGTTTTGAAACAACAAAAAGCCTGCTAATAGCAGGCTTTTTGTTGACGATAAGATAAACAGAACAACATTAGTCTTTCTTATATACGTCGTGACAACCTTTACAGCTTTTTCCTGTATCCATAAAGGCTTGCTTGATTTCAGCTTGGTTACCTTTTTGAGCTACAGTGGCAAGAATGGCAGCATTCTCTTGAAAGGTTTTCATTTTTGAATCGAAATCAGCTCTGTCCTGCCAAATTTTAGCTAAGGCTTCTGTGTCACCTTTGTCTGAGCCATCAATAAAACCTTCAAATGGAATTTTTGATAGGGCTGCAACGTTGGTTGCACGCATTGCGAAGGTTTCTGCTTCGAAAGGTTTTTTACCTTTCATCATGGCTGCCATGTCGCCGAAGTTATAAGATATAAGACCAAATGCAGATTGGCGGTATTCAATCGCATCTTTTGGTTCTTCAAAATTGTGTGCCTGCGCAGCTGAAGCGAATAGAGCACTGGCAACGAGAGTAAGTAGTAGTTTTTTCATTATATTCTCACAAATTAGCGTTGAAGTGTGACATTGTCTTGCTATTGTACACAAATTAACTTGATGTACTAGAAGCATTTTTTTCAGTTTTTTTCTAGATTAGTATCTAAACATAACAAGTTATTTTATAGAGGCTAAATCTGTTAAACTGCCTTACGTAATGCTTGAACAGTACTTATGAGGGTAATTATGCGAGCAAATTGGGATTTAGTATTAGAAAAAATATTGAGCCATAGCAACTATGAAGATCTTTCTGTGTTGTTTCATTTATTGTTAACCGAGGAAGAACGTAGTGCCGTTGCTGGACGCTTAAAGGTATTTCAGTTGTTACTGGATGGAAATATGAGCCAAAGACACATAGCCGCTGAGTATAAGGTGAGTATCGCCACTATTACACGTTGTTCTAATTATCTAAAAAATATGTCACCTGAACATAGAGCCAAAATTCAAAAATTGATTAGCTAATGTCTGAGTGTAAGTTTCAAGTCAATACTCAACTATCCGTTAGTAATTTACCATTATCACACAGGTTTTTTTGTATAAAAAATGCACGACCTTAAATTAAGGGCATGCATCTTAAAATATTAAACCATGTCATTAGTTCAATCGCTCAGGGATACACTATTTCTAGTTCACCTTTGCGTAAGCTTTTTAGCCGCGGCAACCACAGCCGCCATTGCCATCACAACCTGTTTTAGGTGTGTCGCAGGCTTCGTGCTCTTCATGGTGATGCCCATGATCGTGGTCTGAACCGCCACAACAGCCGCCGGCTTCTTCCTTACCTGAACCACCACAGCATCCACCACCACTATGATCGTGATCATGTCCATGACTTCCACAACCGCCTTTTGCATGAATGTGACCGTGTGCTATTTCTTCTGCACTACCTTCACGAACGTCAATAATTTCAACGCTGAAATTCAATGCTTGGCCGGCTAAAGGATGGTTACCATCGACGATAACAACATCGTCTTTAACTTCCATAACTTGAACTGGGCGTTGACCCATTTCAGTTTCAGCAATAAAGCGCATACCTGGAACGATATCTTCGATATCACCAAATGCCTCTAATGGCACAGCTTGGCGTAGTCCATCGTGGTAAGGGCCATAGGCTTCTTCGGCGCTAATAGTAACGTCGAGTTTTTCGCCTTTAGTTTTACCTTCTAACGCGGCCTCTAAACCTGGGATCAGGTTTTCAGTGCCGTGCAGATATAGCATAGGTTCAGAGTCGAAAGAGTCTTCTAATAGTCTGCCTTCTTCATCTGATAAACGGTAATGAATAGTTACCGCGCTGTGTTGAGTGATCTTCATATCGCCTCCGGTTCAGAATGTGCGCGCATAATAACGTGCTTTCTTAGCGCTGGCGATAAGTTGAAGTCGCTTATGTTAGATACAGCACAGCTTTATTATCCTTGAATTAAATAGCGCTGCGTATACGACAATATAATGAATGTAATTTTTGACACTTAGCCTATAGATTTTAACGGAATCATGATGTAGAACAAATTATGTGGCCTTAATCAAGGTGATAAATATAAGTTGTTTAAAAACATTGGTTTACCTAGGTCTTATGGCTCTTGTTGACGTTGACGTTAAAAGTTTACTATTGAATAAATCGCATTTTTACCCCTAGAAAACCTCACAATATCTAATCTTGAATGGTTATTTCATCGAACGCAGTAAATTGTTAATAAATAATTAATTTAAGGGGTTGACAAGTGTAGGTAAAAAAAGCAATTCTGTTTATCAGAAATTAACATGGATTAGCCCAAACGTATGAATAGCCTCGGTTTCGTAGTAACTACCATTATTACAACCACCACTACAACGATAGTGGGGGCGGGCTGATACACCCTAAAGAAATTTACTAATGAGCCCGCTTCCCACAAAGAAGCGGGCTTTTTTGTTTCTAGGCGGGCGCGGTGCAGGAGAATAAGATGAAAGTAATGAAATTTGGTGGTACCTCGCTTGCAAATTGGCAGCGATTCTCTATGTCGGCGGATATCATCGCCCAATCATCCCAACTTGAGTCGGTGGCGACTGTTTTATCTGCCCCGGCAACCGTGACTAATGCGTTGTTAGAAATGGTGGATGTTGCGGTTAAAGGTGAAAACTATGCGCCAGTCTTGCAGCATGTCGAGCGAGTATTTACGTCTTTGTACCAAGATGCGGTTAACTCAGTGTTATCGAGTGAGCAAAGCGAGCTGCTTTTCTCAGGGCTCAATGCCCAATTAGTCATCTGGCAAGACAGATTACGAGGTGTTGCATTACTGCAAGAATGTCCCGATGGCATCCGCGCTGAAATCGTGGTTGCTGGTGAGCGTTTATCTGCAGCCTTAATGGAACAAATCATGCTATCTAAGGGGATCGCTTCGGCTCAACTCGATCCTCGCGCTTTATTTTTAGGTCGTGGCAGCCCCCTTGAGTCTGTGGTTGATATTGGGCTGAGTAAACCCAGATTTAAAGTATTACCGCTAGACGAAAAACGGGTATGGGTGATGCCAGGTTTTACTGCTGCAGACGCTCACGGTAAGGTCGTCACTTTAGGGTGTAATGGCTCCGATTACTCCGCCGCTGTGCTCGCTGCGTGTTTAGATGCCTCTAGTTGTGAGATTTGGACCGACGTTGATGGGGTTTATAATATTGATCCACGCGTTGTGGCCGATGCTAAATTATTATCACAACTGAGTTATCAAGAAGCGATGGAGCTGTCTTATTTTGGTGCAAAGGTATTACACCCTAAAACAATCGCACCTATCGCCCAGTTTCATATTCCTTGTTACATCAAAAATAGTTTTAATCCTAAAGCGCCGGGCACGCTCGTATCCGATAAAGCCGATGAGAGTGGCCTGCAGGTTAAAGCGATTTCTAATCTTGATAATCAAACCATGTTTGATATTTCAGGCCCCGGCATGAAAGGCATGGTCGGTATGGCGAGCCGTACCTTAGCGGCAATTTCCCGCAGCGGTGTGTCGGTGTCTTTAATCACTCAAAGTTCTTCGGAATACAGTATCTGTTTTTGTGTTGCCACCGCTGAGGCGGAAAAAGTGCAATGGGCCTTAGAGCAAGAGTTTGAATTAGAAATAAAAAGTGACTTACTTGAGCCAATTGAAATGCGACACGATCTGGCCATAATCTCGTTAATTGGCGATGGTATGCGTACCCACAAAGGAGTTGCTGCACGTTTTTTCCAAGCTTTAGCACAGGCAAACGTGAACATTATTGCCATTGCCCAAGGATCGTCTGAACGGTCGATTTCGACGGTCATCGAGCAGCGTAAAACTAAGCATGCAGTTGCGGCCTGTCATCAAGGTTTTTTCGATGTGCAGCAATATTTAGATGTGTTTTTAGTCGGTTGCGGCAACGTGGGCGCTGGCCTGCTTGAGCAGATAAAACAACAATCTTCCATGCTCAAAGAGCAGCACATCAGCATTCGTGTTTGCGGTATCGTCAATTCAAACAAGATGTTACTCAATAGTGCGGGTATCGATTTAAATAACTGGTCTAGCTTGCTTGCCGATAGCCAGCAAGCCTGTGATATCCCAGCGTTACTCGTATGGGCGCAAGAACAACAATTACTGAACCCTGTGTTGGTGGATTGCACTTCAAGCGAGCAAGTATCGGATCTGTATTTAGAGGTGATGAACTCAGGTTTACACGTGGTCACGCCGAACAAAAAGTCTAATACTCGCGATTATGCTTATTATCAAGCGCTGCGCCAAACGGCATTAAAACAGCGTCGCCAGTTCTTATACGAAACCACGGTAGGCGCTGGATTACCTGTTATCGATAACCTGAAAAAACTGTTATTTGCAGGTGATAAACTGCATAAGTTTAACGGTATTTTATCGGGCTCCTTATCCTTTATTTTCGGCATGCTTGATGAGGGCATGACGCTGTCAGAAGCAACTGGTCTTGCAAGGGATAAATGTTTTACAGAACCCGATCCCCGTGATGATTTGAGCGGTATGGATGTGGCGCGTAAAGTGTTAATTCTTGCCCGTGAAGTGGGATTAAAGTTAGAGCTCAGTGATGTGCAGGTTGAGTCTGTATTGCCGGCCGAGTTTGATGATTCAGGCGATGTTGAAAGCTTTATGGCGCGTTTGCCAGAGGTTGATGCTGCTATTGCTGCTAAAGTGGCGCAGGCCAAAGCCCAAGGTAAAGTGCTGCGTTATGTGGGGCAAATTGAGGATGGCGTGTGCCGTGTACGTATCGCGGAAGTTGATGCACAAGATCCGCTATATAGCGTTAAAGGCGGCGAAAATGCCTTGGCATTTTATAGTCGTTATTACCAACCAATCCCCTTTGTGCTGCGCGGCTACGGCGCTGGAACGGAGGTGACCGCCGCTGGTGCGTTTGCCGATGTGTTAAGAACTTTGAATTGGACTCGTGAGGTGAGCGTATGAGTTTGACTGTTTACGCACCAGCCTCTATGGGTAACGTGGGCGTAGGATTTGATTTGCTGGGCGCGGCATTGGCGCCTATCGATGGCAGTTTACTTGGTGACAGAGTGACGATTGCTGCAGCAAAATCGGGTGTGATTTTGGCGCAAACTGGCGCTTGGGCTCATAAACTTCCTGAAAATCCGCAAGATAATATAGTGTATCAGTGTGCCGAGTTTTTCTTAAAAACTCTTAGTCGAGAGTTTTTAACAGCGCAGGGTAAAGTAGATGAAGGCGTGGCACTGACACTGGAAAAAAACCTACCTGTTGGTAGTGGATTAGGTTCGAGTGCAAGCTCTGTCGTGGCGGCATTATATGCCTTGAATGAACATTTTAATCGACCCTATAACGAGCAAGCATTGCTCGAGTTGATGGGGGAGTTTGAAGGTAAAATTAGCGGTAGTGTGCATTACGACAACGTGGCCCCTTGTTACTTGGGTGGCATGCAATTGATGCTTAATGTGCCCGGCACAATTTGTGAAGCGATACCGAGTTTTAAAGACTGGTATTGGGTTGTAGCTTACCCAGGGATTTCACTTTCAACGGCGATGATGCGTAAGCTCATGCCTAATCAATATGATAAAGCTGTCACTATTGATTTTGGTCGTTACTTAAGTGCCTTTGTACATGCGTCTTATCAACAAAACGCTAAGCTGGCGATCAGCGTATTAAAGGATGTATTAGCTGAACCTTATCGCGCTGCTGCCATTCCGGGTTACGACAATGCTAGAGCTGCCTTAGCCGATTTAGGCATGTTGACTACGGGTATTTCGGGCAGCGGTCCCACACTGTTTTCGATTACTGACGATTTAGCCACAGCTAATGCCGCTAAAGCTTGGTTAGAGCAGCATTATTTAACCGAGGCGGGTGGCTTTGCCCATGTGTGTCGCCTTGATGAGCAGGGCACGCGTAGAGTCGATTAATGCTTTTTTTGGCATTAAGGCTAAATATCACGGTTAAATATCAAAAAATCAGTATTTAAGTATTAGCATCAAAAGGTTGAGTGAGCATGGAACTATATAATTTAAAACATCCTACACAAAAAGTGAGCTTTAAAGAAGCGGTGCAATTAGGGTTAGGTAAAGACAGAGGTTTATTTTTTCCAACCCAAATACCGGTCTTAGACGATATTGAAGGGTTACTGGCGCTGCCATTTGTTGAGCGCAGTAAAAAAGTGCTCGGGGCATGGCTTGCCTCAGAGTTAGGGCAAGATGCGGTCGATAAATTGGTTGAGCGCGCCTTTAACTTTGATTTACCTTTGGTTACTGTTGACGAGCAGCGTGCTTGCCTTGAATTGTTCCATGGTCCAACGTTGGCATTTAAAGATTTTGGTGCGCGTTTTATGGCGCAGTGCGTTAATACTTTTGTGGGTGACACACGCTTAACCATTCTTACTGCAACATCGGGCGACACTGGCGCCGCGGTTGCCGATGCCTTTTATGGGCTTGAGAAGGTTAATGTCGTCGTGCTTTATCCTAAGGGTAAGATCAGCGAGCTACAGGAAAAGATGTTCACGACTTTGGGTAAGAATATTCACACAGTCGCTGTTTCGTCCGATTTTGATGCCTGCCAAGATTTAGTGAAACGCGCCTTCGATGATGCCGATGTTCGTGATGGTTTGAGCTTGAACTCCGCTAACTCTATCAACATTAGTCGATTGCTTGCACAAATTTGTTACTACTTTGAAGCGGTTGCTCAGTCTAAGCAGCGTCACGATGCCGAACCGGTGATTGCTGTACCCAGTGGTAATTTTGGTAACCTCACCGCGGGTTTATTTGCTAAAGCGATGGGATTACCGGTTAAACGTTTTATCGCCGCGACCAATGCTAACGATACTGTGCCGCGCTATTTAGCTAATGGCCAGTGGCAGCCAAATCAAACCCAAGCGACGATGTCTAATGCGATGGATGTCAGTGAGCCAAGTAACTGGCCGCGAGTGGAGGCAATTTGTGAAAAATTAGGTTGGCCATTGAGTGACTTAGTCGGTATTCGCTTGTCGGAGGAGCAAACTTCACAGGCGCTAGCTGAGTTATACGCACAAGGCTATGTATCTGAGCCCCATGCCGCAATTGCAGCTAAAGCCTTGTCGTTAACTCTATTGCCTGACGAAGTGGGCATATTTTTAGGGACGGCACATCCCGCAAAGTTTAAAGATGTAGTCGATCGCGAGCTTAGCCTGAGTTTACCTTTGCCTGCAGAATTGGCCGCCGTTGCGAATAAACCGATATTATCGGCAGAGTTACCAGCTGATTTTGCGGCATTAAAAACCCACCTATTTAAGATATTATCTTAAATATCAAATCATAATGGGCATGGGGATTATATGTTAAGGGAGCTAAGCTCCCTTTTTTATTACCCGATGACAATGCAAGCGAAACCAGCGGGTTTATTTTATCTTCTCATTTTTTATCTACTTGATCTGTATTGATAAAATGGATGACACATTTGCTAAAACTTCTCTTACACAAGGTTACTGAACTTTGGGCTCAATTCTGCTAGTTTGGATACAAAATAGGGCAAGCATAGCTGTATATACTTTGGCCTATCACCTATAAATCGTGCGTCATAAAATAGTCCATCATCAAAAATAAGCACATTAAAAATAACAATTAGATAGAGGTCATACATGAAACTTCGCTATTCCGTTGCCAGCTGTATGCTTGCCCTAGGCACGTTAAGCGCAGTACCAGCCATCGCGGCTGATACCGCTAGCAATCAAGGGTATTACCGCGCGCCAGCCTTGCACGACCAAACCTTAGTCTTTACCGCAGAAGGTGATTTATGGACTCAGACCTTAGGTCAAAAGGCCGCGACTCGCTTAACCAGTTTGCCCGCAGAAGAGCTCGGTGCCAGTATTTCTGCCGATGGTAAGTGGGTGGCTTATGTAGCCAATTATGAAGGCGCGAGCGAAGTGTATGTGATCCCTGTTACGGGCGGCGTAGCCAAGCGAGTAAGTTTTGAGAATAGCCGTGTGCGGGTGCAAGGCTTTACGGCCAAAGGCGACATTTTATATTCTACCGACAGTGGCTTTGGCCCTGCCAATAATTGGATGCTGCGCAGTGTTGATCCTAAAACCCTGACGACCACTGATTTGCCTTTAGCCGATGCGGTCGAAGGTGTGATTGATGACAACAACGATTACGTGTATTTCACCCGTTTTGGCCTGCAAGTGACGGGGGATAATGCCAAAGTGTACCGTGGTGGCGCAAAAGGCGAATTATGGCGTTTTAAACTCGGCAGTAAAACCGAAGCACAGCTACTTAGCGGTCAACACGACGGTTCTGTACGTCAGCCTATGCTGTGGCAGGACAGACTCTATTTTATCAGCGACAGCGATGGTAACGATAACCTGTGGTCGATGGCGCTCGATGGTTCAGACGCAAAACAGTTGACCCAATTTAAAGATTGGCAAGTCCGCAGCGCGCGAATGGATAAAGGTAAAGTGGTATTTCAGCAGGGCGCAGATATTCATGTATTTGATATTACTTCTGCTAAAGACTCGTTACTTAATATCGAGCTCCTCTCTGATTTTGCCCAGCGCCGTGAGCATTGGGTGAAAGATCCTATGGATTACGCGTCCTCTACCGATTTGGCACTTGCTGGCGATAAAGTTGTGATTACTGCTCGCAGCCATATCGCCATAGCGGGGATTGATGGCTCGCGCTTAGTACAAGTTGCGCTGCCAGGGACTTATCGTGTTAGAGAAGCTATTTTGAGCCAAGATGGCAAATCTGTTTATGCCATTAGCGACATGACGGGTCAGCAAGAGATTTGGCAATTCCCCGCCGATGGCAGCAGTGGTGCTAAACAGTTGACGAAAGACGGCCATACTTTAAGAATGAGCCTTAACCTGTCACAAGACGGTCGGTTTATCGCCCACGACGATAACGATGGCAACGTTTGGCTACTGGACTTAAAGAAAAATACTAACCAAAAAATCATCACTAACGGTGAGGGACTTGGGCCTTATGCCGATATCCGCTGGTCTGGTGATAGCCGTTTTATTGCATTAACCAAGTCAGAAATCGGTAAGCAAAGACCGCAAATTGTTCTTTATTCCGTGGATGAGAATAAGGCCGAGACACTGACTAGCGACAAGTATGAATCCTATTCACCCACCTTTAGTCGCGATGGGCAGTGGCTCTATTTCCTGTCAAATCGCCAATTTAGTGCAACACCAAGCTCGCCTTGGGGCGACAGAAACATGGGACCCGTATTTGATAAACGCAGCCAAATATTTGCTATTGCCTTAGTTAACAATGCCAAATTCCCCTTTAGTAAACCTAATGAGCTCAGCGTGAGCGAAACTGACAAAACCGCAGCTAAAGATAAAGCTAATCCACTAACCATCGATTGGGCGGATATTTCGCAGCGCTTATGGCAAGTGCCTGTTGATTCAGGTAATTACAGTGAGCTTCGCGCTGTTGATGGTAGGCTTTATGTGCTTGACCAAGCGATGGGTGATGACACCGAGCCGAGTTTAATGACCATTGAATTTGATCCCTTGAGCCCTAAGGCCGAAGTGTTTGCAGAGGATGTGGGTCATTACGCAGTTTCTGCCAACGGTAAAAAGCTGATGCTGCGTAAACATAGTGATGACAAGGCGCTACTGATTGTCGATGGTGGCGATAAGTTGGGTGATACGGATAATGCCAAAGTGCGAACGCAGCAATGGCAATTAGCGATTTCTCCTTCGCTTGAATGGCAACAAATGTTTGAAGATGCTTGGTTAATGCATAAGGAATCTTTCTTTGATAAAAAGATGCGCGGCCTTGATTGGCAAGCGACTAAAGCTAAGTACCAACCTTTGCTCGACCGCCTAACCGACCGCAATGAGCTGAATGATATTTTTATGCAAATGATGGGCGAGTTAGATTCTTTACACTCGCAGGTGCGTGGCGGGGATTTACCACAGGATCCCGATGCCGCTAAAACGGCAAGTTTAGGCGCACGTCTACAACAAACAGTAGATGGCGTTAACATTGCGCATATTTACAGTAACGATCCTGAATTACCCGCCAATGCTTCACCGTTAAATCGTATCGAAGTCGATGCCAAAGCAGGCGATATGTTGTTAGCCATTAATGGCACGCCAGTAGCGAATGTGGCTGATGTTACGCGCCTTTTACGTAATCAACAGGACAAGCAAGTATTGCTACAGCTAAAACGCGGTAGCCAAACACATAAAACCATCGTCATGCCAGTTAGTGCTACGGTGGATAGCCAGTTACGTTACCAAGATTGGGTGAGCCATAACGCCGCAGTGGTTGAGGATGCGAGTAAGAGCAAGATTGGCTATTTGCACTTATATGCTATGGGCGGCGGTGATATTGAAAGTTTCGCCCGTGAGTTTTATACCAATTATGATAAAGATGGCTTAATTATCGATGTGCGCCGTAACCGTGGTGGCAATATCGACAGTTGGATTATCGAAAAATTATTACGCCGAGCGTGGGCTTTCTGGCAACCGACTCACGGTGCTGCTTACACCAATATGCAGCAAACCTTCCACGGTCATTTAGTGGTATTAACCGATGAGCTAACCTATTCCGATGGCGAAACCTTCGCCGCGGGGATTAAAGCGCTCGGCATTGCGCCGTTAATTGGTAAACAAACAGCAGGAGCGGGTGTGTGGCTATCTGGACGTAATACTTTGACCGATAAAGGTATGGCGCGGGTGGCCGAGTATCCACAGTATGCAATGGATGGCCGCTGGGTGCTCGAAGGGCATGGCGTAACGCCAGATATTGAAGTCGATAACCTGCCGTTTGCCACCTTTAACGGTAAAGATGCCCAACTTGAAGCTGCGATAAGCTATTTAAAAGATGAATTAGTCAAGCAACCTATTCCCGCTTTAAAAGCGCAACCGCTGCCCGCAAAAGGCATGGCGCAGGATATTAAAGCTAAGTAATCGATATTTATATTTAGAATTAAACCGAGATTTAACTGAAATTTAAGATAT
This sequence comes from Shewanella morhuae, assembly GCF_900156405.1. Lineage (GTDB taxonomy): Bacteria > Pseudomonadota > Gammaproteobacteria > Enterobacterales > Shewanellaceae > Shewanella > Shewanella morhuae. Next base: position 233,722 of record NZ_FTNN01000002.1, on the reverse strand, counting down.
CGCAGTTAATATAGCCGCGTACAAAGTTAGGGTGTTGTCTCTTAGTTCCCGAGACAACACCCATTTTTATGTCCATTCATTATCTTACTCATCCCCGTTGTTGTACTGCATGCTTACAATCAGCGCATACTCTCGTCTTTTATGTGCCGTTATTTGACTCAGGCTTAAACATTATCCAGTTGTAATGATATTTTTTGTCGCATTTAGATGGCCTAGCCGTCTTGCGAAAGATTAGCGTTGGGCAATAAAAAAGCCTGCTTAGGAATACCTCAAGCAGGCCGTAAAGATAATGTTTAACGCTAAAACTTAATTTGAATATCCGTAGCTAACGTATTGGCAATAAAACAGTTTGCATGGGCCTTTTCGTGGATCTTTTCTAGTGTTTCGTGATCAACGTTAATCCCGTCAGCAAAAACTATTTTAGGATTGAGTACCATTTTAATAATGGCGAGTTTACCTGCTTCATTTTTCCCAAGCTCTGCGGTTGCGTTATCTATATAGGACGTCACATTTAAGCGTTTAAGGTGAGCAATAGTCAGAAATGTGAGCATATGGCATGAGGATAACGTGGCTAATAAACTTTCCTCAGGATTAACATTCTGCGCATTACCTTTGTAATCGGGCGCAGCAGAGGCCTGAATGGTCTGGCCGCTGCCAAAAGTAATGCTGTGGTCTCGGCAAAATTCGCCTTCTTCGGCAGGTGAAGTTTGCCAGTTGACCATTAACTTAAAGCCCATGATTTTCTCCTATCTGAAAGACTTGATGGCACTATAGCCTAGCGGTGATCACATAGCTATGATCTGCCCCCCTTAGCTGGGTATGTCAGATGCGTTATATCCCTGATGCAAATAGTAAAGTGCTTGTTAATACACTGCTTGTGACTATCCATATGGGTAAATAACGTGGGCTAAAACTTAAGGTTAAAATCACTAACATTGCCGCGAGGGAGATGATCCCCATAAACAAAATACTCCCATAGGCCCAACCTTGATCGCTCACGCAGGCACTTAGGCTAAACGCCAGTAATAACCAAGCAAACAGAGTGAGCAGATAGCTCTGCCACTGTGCTGGTGGGCGATTGAATACATCTTTAAAATGACCAAATTTAGCTAAAGCGAATAGGGCAAGCGAGAGATAACTCAAGCCTAATATCCCCACTATGGGCATAAATTCTGGCATCATGATTTGGCTTCCTCCAATGAAGACTGCGAGGTTAATTCGCTGCGGCGCGTCTTATCCGCCTTTACATGTGTTTTATTCAACGCGGGTCTTGCGACTGGGGATTTTGCTATCAATGTTAATCGGTTGCTGGCAAATAACATCGCGCAGCCAAATATAACGGCGAGCAGGTCAAATCCAACTAAAGGCCATTGGTGAGATTGGATATTGTCGATGAGATTACTCGGTGAGGTAAAAGCATTGAGCACTGGTAGTGCACAATACAAGCTTCCTATGAGTATTAATGCCATCTGCCATTGACGACGTGAACGCCCCCAAAAAGCCCATACTCCCATTGCCACTAACGCGATAAAGAAACTGTGAATTTCCCATTCAGAGCGGCCAGAGAAGTGGGTTGCTAATAACCGATTAGCATAAAAGAAGGCTACGGTACCTAAAGGCAACCCCAAGATAAACATAAAGTTTAGTCCTTCAACTAAACGTAATCCCAAGCTCGGCTTGTCGCCTTTATCCAGTCTTTTTTGCTGTTTTTGACGAATGCGAATAGCCCACATTAAGGTGCCGGTTGCAATCATGGCGCAGCCCAATAATCCGCAGAAAAAGAATAAAATCCTTAATAGTGGGGCTGCAAAACGCGCAGTGTGCAATGACATCATCGTATCGTAGGTCGCTGATGCCCCCGAGGCATCGTGCGGGCTGGCATACTTGAGTTCACCATTAACACCGTTAAAGATCAAAATATTGGCCTCGTCGGTCACGTCTTTACCTGTATTTTGGTAAAAGGTCACTTGGCTATTTTGATCTTTAGGGTATGACACCGTGACTTGTTTAATCGGCGTGTCACCCCACGCGGCTTTTACTTGCGGTAGCAATTGGCTCAATTGCATTTGTGGCGCACTAATTCCTGCGGCTTTCTCAGTTTGTCTTGCGGGGTTCAGCTCTTTTAAAAAGGCTTGGTTGTCACCGGAATAGGCAGTATTAACTGTCCATGGAATATACATCAGCATTAGGGTGATAAGCCCCGTATAAGTGATCATAAGATGGTAGGGCAGAGCGATAACAGAGCTCACATTGTGGGCATCTAACCAAGAACGTGTACCTTTATCGCGCCTAAAACTGAATAAATCTTTAAAAATCCGCTTATGGATAACGATGCCGCTGATAAGGGCTATCAACATAAACATAGTGCAAACACCGACGATATAACGTGCAGTGATAGCAGACATATAGTGTAAGTCAAAGTGCAGACGATAAAAGAAATTGCCGCCGCGACTTTCGCGCACCTCTGAGATCATGCTGCTGCCATCGGCTAAAGCCACGTGTTCTTCAGTTTTACCACGGCGTTGGCCTTTTTCTGGCGGGAGTTGCCAGCTAACACTTTGAAAGGGTTTTCGTTCAGTCGGAAAATCTATCATCCAGCGCTGCACCGCCGCTGGCGAATGTGTTTCTATATATTGTTGGTTTTTATCTAGTTGGTTTTCTAGGGTATTAGCTTGATAGTCCTGATAAACACCTTGATGTAATTCGGGCTCATTCCATAGGGTTATTTCATGGCGGAAATAGCTCAAACTACCCGCAAAAAAGATAAGTAATAATACCCAACACACCAGTAAACCTGCCCAAGTATGTAACCACGATAAGGTTCTGAAAAATGTTTCTTTCATCCTACTGTCCACATATTTGAAGCAAGCCAAAAAAGAATAAACTAACAAGGCCTAAATCTCGCCACGCATGCCAAGTCTTACGTACACAAAAGGCGTAAATAATGGCAACGGCATAAAAGAGAAATGACAACATATTGGCAGTTAACGTGCTTTCTAATCTCGGCATCGGTAACACGACAGTTAATAGGCAGGCCAAGCTCGCAGCCGCAATATAACCCGTCAACAGGGCGGCGCTCGCGCGGGCAAATACTTTAAAGGCAAACACTGATTGCTCTTGTTTAAACCATTGCACAATTCGCCGTGAAATCTGCGAAAACGAGCGTATTTGATCTGCAGAAGGTTGCGTTGAGGTTTCAAACGCGGATGTATTAGACATAAGTGCCACTTCTCATTTCTAGCCTATGTGGATTTGTTACCGTTATCCGTTGCAGCTCATTGTGTTTTAAGTTTTTTGTTTAATGACATAAAACTCAGCTTAAGATCGAATGCATTGCTATATCAGGGATAGCTCATCGCAGAAGTATACCGCAGTTAACTCAAATGATAAACGATATCATTTAGATTGAGGCGTAAATATGTGATCTTTGGCGACTCGCTCAACACGAATTTATTCAAGGTCAGTCTTAGGGGGAGTATCAAAACGAAACATCCCATGTAACTCAAGCGTTTTAGTAGCAAAGAGGTAATACCAATCATATTAACTATCTGTTCATTCGGCGGGAGTTCAACGCGCTTTAGACAAGGCATATAGTGGTGCTCTGTCGAAAGCCTTAAACGCAGTATATGCAGTTAAATCTGCCGCCCTTTGGGTCTCACTGGCATCCCACTCCCATGTTGCATTGACTTAAAAGGGAATAACCATTTCTGCGTCAATGCGCCTCGGATTGAAATACCAGTGAGGCTCTGAACTGATTAGATAGTTAATGTGGTTGGTATAATGTAAATATAACCGTACTATTCTTAGGTTATTTAAATATTTGTAATATGCTAAAAACAATTAAATGTTTAAAAATTAGACATTTAATGTTGTTTTAATGGGGGTGGTAGTTGCAGTTTCTTGATAGATGTCACATTTAGGAGGTGCTAATACCAGTGTTGAGCTAAATATTTACGAATAAGGCTTGTGTTTTATCCTGCATGCCCCAAGCTCTAATAGTGAAGCGAAAAAAAAGTAATGACACTAAAAGGGACAATCTATGAAAATAAATATTTCTGGTCACCACGTTGATGTTACTGATTCTGTTAGAGAAGATGTTAACGATAAATTTGCTAAAATCGCCACTCATTTTCCCTCTTTGGTCGCACTTGATATTATTATCTCGAAGGAACATGGCGAGTATCAAGTTGAAATTCGTACCAATTATGAAGGTGCACGTATTGCTGCTTCGGGTAATGATCAAGTGATGTATCCTGCAATTGCAGCAGCAGCTAAAAAACTTGATACAGCACTTAAACATCGTAAAGGACAGCTGAAAGCCGATTTACATGAAAAGCCAAGTTGTACTACACCAGCTATCGCCCATGAAATTATTCAAGAAATGGATCTACGTTAGGTTCTAGTTATCACTCATCATTTTAGATGAACACCAAAAAGGGCCTAAACGGCCCTTTTTGTATTACTGGCTTTTCATCAATGAATAAATTCAAATATTATTTTTCCTGTCAGTTAATGCACAATATTATTCTGCACAGTTGGCGATCACATAAATAAAAATGCCGCCCAACTTAAGTGGACGGCATTGTTAAAAATCTACGTTTTAATGAGTATCACCTGGTGATATTACTCGTCGATTTCTGCATTGTGATAGACGTTTTGTACGTCGTCACAATCTTCTAATGCGGCAATAAACTTCTCAAACATGGCGACATCTTCACCTTCAACTTTTACCATGTCTTGCGGTACGAAGGTGATGTTGTCGAATTCAAAGTTGATATCTGGCATAGCATCAGTGAGTGCCGTTTTAACTTTAAAGTACTCAGTGTGCGGCGCATAAACTGTGATTAAGCCATCTTCCAGCTCAACATCGCTTACATCAACGTCAGCCATCATCAGCAGTTCTAAAATCGCATCTTCGTCATTGCCGGCAAACACGAACACGGCTTGATGATCAAACATGTGGCCGACTGTACCTGGGCTACCGAGTTTGGCATCGTTTTTCACAAAGGCTTGACGCACTTCAGTGAAGGTACGTTTTACGTTATCGGTTAAGCAGTCAACAATGACCATACAGTTACCAGGGCCAAAACCTTCGTAACGGGCAGTATCGTAATCTTCACCGCCACTGCCTTTGGCTTTTTCAATTGCGCGCTCAATAACGTGTGCTGGGACTTGATCTTTCTTTGCGCGCTCAATCAAACGGCGTAGTGATAAATTTCCATCAGGTTCAACGCCGCCTTGTTTAGCAACGACGTATATCTCTTTACCGTAGCGTGAATAAATGCGGGTTTTTTGACCTGCTGTTTTCGCCATGGATTCTTTCTTGTTTTGATATGCTCTGCCCATCTTGATCTCGTTAGCTCAAAAAATTGCGCCGATATTAGCAGTTTTCTCGGCATATGTGCAGCCGTTCCGGTAGGATTTCTTGTGCAGAAGACGACATAGCGCGCATTTCAACATGAAGTTTGCTTTATCAAAAAGTAACATTTCAATAGCAATTAAGGTCACATTGCGATAAATGTAGACTCACGCCATACGTCGGTGAGACGGTTGATGATAGTTTTGAGCTAGCTTTATGAATGTGGATAAATAAATTATCTACTTTATTCAGAGGAATAGACTAAAAAACGAATAGTATTTTTATTCAAGCTAACCTAACAGGGCTTGTTATCGCTTAGTTGCAGTGCCTTCTATTGAATGATTAGACCCTTTGCATTCATTCTTCATCTTGACCTTATTATTGCTACGGGAAGAACATGAAAATCCAGCATAAAATTTTAATATTCATCAGTTTAGTGCTTGTTACCCTTAGCCATTTATTATTAGCGTGGTTGAATCTTCCCGATAGTTTGCAAGCCCTGTTAGTCGGTATTATCGCCGCGGGTATTGTGATGTGGCTCATGATGCGCTCATCGAAGATTGAGCTCGACATGGATGAAGCCAATCGCAAGGCATTGAAAGATAAAAATGCCCCAGCCCATGACATCAGTATACTAACAAGTAAAATCGCAATTGGTTCAGCTGAGGTTTCTCACTTTATTGATTTACTTAATAAATCGATAGAATCTAACGGTGAACATGCCAGTGCAATTGCCGTCGCCGCAGGGCAACTAAGCCAAACTACCGCACAGCTTGGCGACAATGCAGCTGATATTTTAGCTCAAGCACAAGAAGCCGAGCGCGTTAGTGTCCAAGGACGTAGCCAAGCGCAAAAAAGTGTTACGGCGATCCGCTCCCTTAGTGTTGATATTGATACTGCCGCAGAGCAAGTACAGACACTTAAATCACGAGCTGAGCAAATCCAAAAAATTACCGAAGTGATAGATACTGTTGCACAGCAAACTAACCTTTTAGCATTAAATGCTGCAATAGAAGCGGCACGAGCCGGCGAACAGGGGCGAGGTTTTGCTGTTGTAGCTGACGAAGTACGTAGTCTTGCGGGTAAAACGGCGGATGCGACCCAAGATATTGGTAAAATGCTCTTAGAAATCCGCAGCGAAACGGATAAAACCTCGGGATTAATGGAAAGAGTCGTGACGCAAACTGCCGATGTGGTTGCGGCTATGGGCGAGTTGGATGAACACTTTACCGACATTTCAATTTCAGTGACGCAATCTGCTCAAGCCCTTGAGGATATGGAGGATTCATTCAAACAATATAACAACACCACAAATGATATTAGCCGTTCGGTGACGCAAATTCGTGACTCTTTAGCCAACACAGGTAAACAAAGCCTAAGTGTATCAGAGCAGGCATTTACCTTGTCTTTAACTACCGAAGGGATTTTTAGAGCGCTTTCTGAGTGGGATACGCACACTTTTGATCAGCAAGTTTTACAGTTGGCTAATGCTGCCGCTCAAGCGTGTGGTGCGATATTATTACAGGGTTTAGTCAATAAGGTTTTCAGTGAATCCGATTTCTTTAATCCTCAATACCAACCCATTACGAATACAAATCCGCAAAAATACAGCACGGCATTCGATCGTTATACCGATCAGCACTTTCCTGCTATCCAAGAACCGATATTGGCAAAATACAGTGAAATTATTTATGCGGGAGCGGTTGATAAAAAAGGTTATTTCCCAACACATAATCAGCGTTTTAGCCAAGCCCTGACAGGTAAAATTGATATCGATATAGTGCACAATCGTACTAAACGCCTTTTTAATGATCCGACTGGGATCCGTTGTGGCGGTCATATAGAACCTGTATTACTACAAACCTATAAACGTGATACTGGCGAGGTCATGCATGATCTATCTGTTCCCATTTTTGTTAACAAAAAACACTGGGGCGGTTTTAGAGTGGGATTTAAAGCGAAATAAATGATGAATAACTCGCGTATAAGACGCTTACGTTACATTGATAAAAGTACTTTGATTTATCTCCATTATCCATTTCGAGTTTTTAAGTAACATTATTGACATGTTTTGGCATCTTTTTGTTAAAGTGATTAAATATCCAAAATATACAGTACTATGCCGTATAGTTCGGAAACGGTGTGTCAAACGGCTAGGTAATATCTTAGTTTTTTGGTGGTGTCTTGGGGTTATGTTAGCTACAAGGGCAGGAGCGCTCTTGCTAGGTGATTGAGAACGCAGCTGACGCTGCTTAATGTGAGTTTAAAATGATGCAAGTAAAGCAAGCTACTGTAACTGTTTTATATTATGACGCGCCTGTAGGATTAATTATGCACAATGCTGTACTCGATGGTTTATCAATTAGTGAGTTGGGGCGCGTGATGATACCTGCAAGTTTTCGTAAGGGAAAATCAATTATCGCGGTACTCGAAGGCGAATGTAAGATATTGAACTCATTAGGTGAACGGGTTTTTGCACAGCCTAATATAGGATAATCTTTCAGACGAGTAGGTTAACCTTTCAAGCTCGTTATATCTGAAAATAGTGATATATATTGCACATTTTGGTCGTTCAGGCTTGTTAAATTTCAGATAAGAAAAAGGACTGAAACCTTAATGGAATCAGTCCTTTATATTATTTGGTGGAGGCGGCGGGACTTGAACCCGCGTCCAGAACACCTACATCCAAGGCGCTACATGCTTAGTCTCTCTTTTAGTTAACCCGAATAAACTCCGAAAGACAGGATTTCATTGGGTGAGTCCGGTACTATTTCGCGGTTCACCCCCGGACAGAGTTCCCTCGCTATCAAATGTAATATGACCATCTGTATACACTGCCCATTTGAGAAACATGTGTCAGATGGCTAGCTAGCCTAAGCTGCTAGAGAGTAGTTAGAGTCGTTTGCAACTATAACGGTGCGGCTTTTTACGAGGCCAACCGCCCCTCGGCATGCTCCCAGGGTTTCGTGAATCCTGTCGAATCCAGAATCGCCCCCAAGACGTTGATTGTAACCCGTAGTCTAATGATCACCTAGCATCATTTACTTCAAGTTCAATCGTTTGTTCATTATCCGTGCATTTTCTCTTTTTTCATCACTCGGGCTTTTTCTACTTCCCATTCACGCGCTTTAGTATCTTCGCGTTTATCGTGATCTTTTTTACCTTTACCCAGACCTATTTCCACTTTCACCCACGCACCTTTACGCCAGTACATTGAGATCGGAATGATGGAATAGCCTTGACGCTCGACTAAGCCTGCTAGTTTATCGAGTTCTTTACGGTTGAGTAGTAGTTTTTTTAGACGTAAAGGGTCGCAGATTACATGTGTCGATGCTGTATTTAGGGGAATAATGGTACAGCCATGCATGAAGGCTTCACCATTTTTCAAAAATACGTAGCAGTCGGACAGGTTTACCTTACCCATACGAATAGATTTAACTTCCCATCCCATAAGAGATAGTCCAGCTTCCATTTTTTCTTCGAAACGGTATTCGAAGGTTGCGCGCTTATTACGTGCGATAGTCGCAGGCGCTGCTTTGCTTGATTTTTTCTTTACCATAGTGCCGCCATTATACGCACGGAGAATCAATTTGATATTGATATAAGGATTTATTTAGTGAATTTCAAGGCTTCATCGTGTTGTTGCTGTTTTTTTGAACGCAATATCGTTATTGAGCTAACTGCGCGGCGCCGTGCAAGGGGTGCGTTTTTTGTGTATCGTGATAAAATCTGAGCAAATTTCGATTGCTTCCTTAATTGCTTCTTTTATGCACATGATTTTTTTAGTGTATTTTGAGTTTATTAGGGTTGCGTGAATACGTTAGTAAAGAGTGCTAGGTCCTATGCCGCAAATTTCTCGAAGTGTGTTAGTCCGTTTTAGTGCGATGCAAATGTATAACTTAGTCAACGATGTTGAGTCATATAAAGAGTTTTTACCAGGGTGTGTAGGAGGCAAGGTCCTCGAGTTTGATGGTCAGACTATGCTGGCATCTGTGGATGTGAGCAAAGCAGGGATCCGTAAGACGTTTACAACCCGTAATCAGGTCATTCCTGGTAAGCGTATTGATTTAACGTTAGAAAATGGACCCTTTAAGCATTTACTTGGGCAATGGCGTTTTACCGAACTGACTGAAGATGCCTGCAAAGTAGAGTTTGAGTTGAGTTTTGAGTTTTCAAACTCGTTAGCCGATATGGCTTTTGGCAAAGTGTTTAATGATCTTATGATGTCAATGGTAACCGCTTTTACCAGCCGAGCTAAGGTGATTTATAATGACAAATGAAACAGATAAGTTTGTGGTCGATGTCGTTTATGCATTGCCCACGCAGCAAAAAGTTATTCCGGTGAATGTCAGTCCCGGTACCTCTGCGATAGAGGTAGTACGTTTGAGTAACATAGTCAGCTTTTTCCCTGAGATTGATTTGGATACCGTCAAATTAGGTGTATTTAGCAATGTAGTTAAGCATGACCAAGAGATTTTACCGGGGCAAAGGGTTGAGATTTATCGTCCTCTAATTGCCGATCCCAAAGATGTTCGTCGGCGTCGGGCAGATAAAGCGAAGGATGAAGGCCGAGCAAATAAAGTGACGGGCGGGCGTAAGTCGTGAGTTTATAGCGCTAATAATAAAGAGCCCTGCAATGGCAGTGCTCTTTATCATCAAAAAGTGTGAGCTGAAAGATTTAAACATAACTAAAAAGCACTCATTGTTGAGTGCTTTTTTATCGCATTTTCAATTAGGCTAGTTACATAATCTGCGATACTACTTTATTGGTTTTGTTATTTGTGCTTCAGTTTCGTTTTCTTGAACTAATGGTTTTTCATCAGGGCGTTGTAATGGGATCTGCGGCACTAACTCGGTTTTATTACTCGTGGGTAAACTACTTTGTTCTAGTGGTGTATTAAATTCTTTGTTCAGCTCATAATCGCCGTTCACTGCAGTGAGTTTGTCACCTGTAAAGTGCAAAATAAGTTCTTTATGAACAATGCTCGCATCACGGCCACTTTTATAATGATACACATAATACCAAGTATCGTTGGCAAAACTATCACGTAACACAGGGCGCCCAAGGATGTATTCGGCCTGTTCCTTAGTCATATCAATACGCAACTTTTCAACTTGCTGCGGTTCCATGTAGTTACCTTGTGGAATGTCAGGTTTATATATCAACCAATCGAATACGCTACAGGCACTGAGCGAAACAGAGAGCGCTACAGCGCTCAACAGGGTAAGACTTTGCTTTTTATTGATCATTGTATGCGCTACTTCTGAAAATCTGGCGGCCATAATACCCAAGCATTCCCCCTCATGACAAGGGCAATTGGGCTTTGCTGCCGTCATAGATAGAATTGTGTGAGTTTTCGACCCGTTATGTCGGCTTTAGTTCTCTTTTTTACAGGATATTTATTATTTCTCGTCTTTGAGGTCGATGGTTGAGAGTGGCTTGTAACCCCTAATTGAGGTTATTTTTACCTATACCTATACCTATACCTATACCTATACCTATACCTATACCTATACCTATAGATATAGCTAGAGCTAAGTTAGGTCATAAAGTTAGGTCATAAATTTTATTTATAGTTTTTTTGTTAAAGCGAAGGAATTAACTACATAGTTAAAAAGTAGCGGGCACAAGCGGATAAGCATAGTAATGCGCTTTAAATCAGATTAAAGTTACCGATATGTTTAATTTTGGTGTTTTATCGTCATGTTTTGGTGAGTCTAGATACTGATTAAGGATGGATATTTTGGGTTCTTTAGTTTGCGTTGGTACAGGTTTACAGCTGGCAGGACAGATAAATGTGATGAGTCGCAGTTATATTGAACACGCGGATATTGTGTTTTCACTCTTGCCTGATGGTTTTTCGCAGCACTGGATCCAGCAAATCAATCCGAATGTCATTAATTTGCAGCAGTTTTATGCTCAAAATACGGAAGTTAAGAATCGTCGTGATACTTATGTAGAAATGGTGGCAGCTATTTTAGAAGCGGTTCGAGCCGGTAAAAAAACTGTATGTGCACTATATGGTCACCCAGGTGTATTTGCCTGTGTATCCCATTTAGCCATTCGACAGGCTAAAGCAGAAGGGTTTTCGGCAAAAATGGAGCCAGGAATATCAGCTGAAGCCTGTTTATGGGCCGATTTAGGTATCGATCCTGGCAACTCGGGCCATCAAAGTTTTGAAGCCAGTCAGTTTATGTTTTTTAACCATGTACCCGATCCAACAACGCATTTATTGTTATGGCAGATTGCGATAGCGGGGGAACATACGTTAACGCAGTTTCATACGACCACGGATAGATTACAGATTTTAGTTGAGCAGTTAAGCCAATGGTATCCGATGGATCATCAAGTGGTCGTGTATGAAGCCGCAAATTTGCCGATTCAAGCGCCAAGAGTTGATTATTTACTTTTAAGTGAGTTACCCAAGGCACACTTGTCTCCAATCAGTACTTTGCTGATCCCTCCGGCAAAAAAGCTCGAATACAATTATGCTATTTTGGCTAAGTTAGGGATCGGCCCCGAAAATTTGGGCTAAATTGTAGTGCGATATAGAGTCATTATTAATAGTAAGGAGAATATATGTTTACATTATCGGATTTTTTTACCCAGCTAGGCCAAGATGCGCAGTTGATGAAAGACTATAAACAGAATCCAGAGGCTGTAATGTTTGCCCATGGCTTAAGTACTGAAGAAATGGCAGCCGTGATGGCTGGAGATCTGAAAAAACTCAAAAGCCTGAGTGGGGATGGAGATTACCAATCTTTCCTATTAGTTAATCATGGTAACCGTTCTGATTACCATGAAAATGTGATTAGTTTAATAGAGTCAAAATTGAGTAGTTCTAGAGTTGGTATTATTTAAACTAATTTGAAGGAATAAGCATGTCTACATTATCGGAGTTTTTTACTCAGATTAGCCAAGATGCACAGTTGATGGAAGACTATAAACAGAATCCAGAGGCTGTGATGCGTGCCCATGGCTTAATTGATGAAGAGATTAATGCTGTGATGAGCGGAAATATGGAGAAACTAAAAACGTTAAGTGGATATGAGAATTATCAATCTTACCTTGTTATTTCACATGGTAATGGTGATTAATTGAAGCTTTTTGGCGTGTACATTTCGGCAATATTGAGCATACTCTGTATGCCCTCGATTGCTGCATCTACAAATTATGATGAAACGCTAACTAAGATTGAAAAATTACAACATTCCGATTTACCCGCTGCAATAAATCTACTTAAAACGATTGAATCTGAATTTGATACGATGTCACGCTCGCAACAGGGACAGTTTTTGGTCTTTAAAGGCGCAGCTTCTATTTATGCTGGGCAGTATCAAGCTGCAATCGATATGTTGAGTCGCTCAGAAGCCTTACTGAAAGATTCTGATATGCTATTTTCTGCATATAGCTATGAGGCGACAGCCCATATTGCTTTACGTGATTTCAATGATGCTTTCAATGCGATGGGAAAGAGTCTTGGGTTAATTGAACGAATAGATGATATTAATCTCAAACGTGCATCATATTTACGCTTGGCTAGTTTATATTCGGCAATGGGGATTATTGAAGAAGTTCCAACATATGCAGCTAAAGCCTATGCTCTCGCTTCCCCTAATGATGTTAAAGATATTTGTGTATCTAAATTATATTTATCCGTCCATCAGCTAGAGATAAAGTCTTATTTTCAAGCATTTGAGGAATTTAAATCCACTCGTAGTTATTGTGAGTCTAATGGTTATCCACTAATTGCATATATTGCATTAAAAGGCATGGGGGAATCCAAGCTGAGATTGAATGAGCCACACTCAGCTGTATCTTATTTATTAGATTCTCTAAAAGGTTATGAGTCATTTAATTTTCAGCTTGAGATAAATAGTGCGCATGAGTTGCTAAGTGAAACTTATTTGATGTTGCAAGACTTTGCGAAAGCAGAGTTACATGCTCAATATATTATGAAACTTTCGGATGACTCTAGTAATACTATGCTGAAGCACGGTGCATCTCGCATGCTCGCCAAGCTAAATGCTCAAAATAAGCAATTTGAGCAAGCCTATGAGTACTCAAGAAAAGAGCAACAGTATAATCAGTTAATTTTTGATGAGTCCAAGATGAAGACACTCGCTTATCAAGCTGCCCAATTTAACGCCAATGAGCAGTCGCGTGAAATCTATTTACTTAACAAAGAACGTGAGTTATATGTTTCTCAGCAAACAGTAAAAGAACGTGAATATACTAATATGCTGATGTTTATCACTATTCTTTTAGGGGGATTGTTCTTTCTCGGTATTTTACTGGCTGTTGGCCATGCGCAGAAACGTAAATTTATGCGTATGGCGAGAATGGATGCACTGACGGGCATATTGAATCGTGGTGCTGGACAGGAATTGGGGGAAAACCTTTTTGTGCAAGCCACTGCCCGCGGTGGGGATTTTTGTGTCATTTTATTTGATTTAGATTTATTCAAACATATCAATGATTCCTATGGTCATGGTACGGGCGATTGGGTGCTAAAGAAGGTCGCAGATTCTTTAAAATCCTATATTCGTAATGGAGATGTATTTGCCCGTATTGGTGGTGAAGAGTTTGCGATTCTGCTGCCTTACGCGAATGAAGAAAAAGGCATGGAAGTGGCGGAGCTGTGTCGAGCACGCATCGAAGCGATAGAGACACAGCATTCTGGTCATAAATTTGTTATTACTGCGAGTTTTGGCGTGAGTGGTTTAATGGCTGATGATTTGAGTCTCGATCCATTATTTCATCGTGCCGACATGGCGCTTTATGCTGCTAAATCTCTTGGTCGCAACACCGTTGTGCGTTATTCCGAAGCACTTAAGTGCGATCAGCAAGCTACAGATTTACGGCGCTATGTTGCATCAACCTCAATATCCTAAAAAGTATTAGCTATTAAGTGGTCGGTTACGTATTGACTGCTATTCCTAAGTTCACAACATCGAGTTTGTTACGCTAGTGTTATAGACTGCTAGCCATATAAGCAGGACTTATTAGATCTTATTGTCTTTAATCACATCCTTTGTGTGTTTTCTCGTCTCTAAACATTGTTAACATCAAAAAAATTATACTATTTACTGAATTGCCTTGACCTTGTTTATAAATAAATGGGATACCATAGCTGATCGTTACACTCGCTGTGGCGGGGTTACTTGATGTAATTATGTGTTTTCTTTTCTCTGTTGGAGCCTTCATGGAACACTCGAGTTTACTCACCTCAGTGCTACTTTTTTTATTAGCTGCAGTCATCTTTGTTCCTTTGGGCAAACGTTTTGGCGCCGGCCCAATTCTTTCCTACCTTGCTGCAGGGATTATTTTAGGCCCAGGTGGCATGGCATTGGTTTCTGACCCCGCTGCTGTATTGCACTTTGCCGAGTTGGGTGTGGTATTGATGTTGTTTGTGCTGGGGCTTGAGTTGAACCCAAGTAAATTATGGGAACTACGCAGTGCTATTTTTGGTTTAGGTAGCGGCCAGTTGTTATTGTCATGGGCCGCGATTGGCGGGTTAGCTTGGGGCTTTGGTTTGCCGGTAGAGGCCGCTCTAGTGGTTGGCGCGGCGTTATCTTTATCATCAACGGCTTTTGCCGTACAACTGATGAATGAGCATAGATTACTCACTACACCGCTCGGACGTGATGCTTTTGGTGTTTTATTACTGCAAGATCTGGCAGTCATTCCCATGTTACTGCTGACGGCATATTTAGCGCCAAACTCTGCTCAGATTGAGCATCACACAGTTCCTTGGTATTGGACTAGTCTCGCATTAATTGGTTTTGTACTCGTGGGCAAATATCTATTGCCCAGAATACTTAGGCTCGTTGCAAGCAGCGGAGTACGTGAAGTGCTGACTGCTTTTGCATTGTTATTGGTGATGGGTAGTGCTGAGTTAATGGAGTGGTTAGGGCTCTCTGCGGGGATGGGAGCTTTTCTTGCGGGTATTATGCTTGCAAACTCCAGTTATCGCCATCAACTAGAAACTGATATCGAGCCTTTTAAGGGATTATTGCTCGGGCTATTTTTTATGGCAGTCGGTATGAGTATGGATTTGAAGTTATTCTTAACCGATCCATTAGTCATCTTAGGCATTTTAATTAGTATGTTGCTGATTAAGACCATTGTATTAATGTTGCTTGGCCGCATTAGGCACCATAAGTGGCGGCCGAGTATTGTACTTGGGCTTATTCTTGCTGAAGGTGGTGAATTTGCATTTGTACTATTATCGCAAGCACAGATATCTGGGATCCTTGGCGATAAAATCGCTCAAATACTAGTGCTTGCCATTGGCTTATCTATGGCGATTACTCCGCTGCTTTTTACCTTGTTTCGCGCCACTAAACCTAAGGTTGTAGACACGCGTTTGCCTGATACCATTAATGTTACTGAGTCTGAAGTGGTGATTGCAGGCTTTGGTCGTGTGGGCCAAATTACCGGTCGTATTCTGGCATCATCTGGGATCCCTTTTGTGGCTTTAGATAAAGATGCTAGCCATGTGGACGTTATTCGTAAATACGGTGGTGAAGTGTATTTTGGCGACGCTAGGCGTTTAGATATGTTGATGTCTGCGGGGATTGCCCGCTCGCGTTTGTTATTACTTGCCGTTGATAGTGTTGAGGATTCTATCGAAATAGCCCAGCAGGTAAAAATGCATTTCCCACACGTTAATATTATTGCACGGGCAAGGGATCGTAATCATGCTTATCGTTTGATGAGTTTGGGAGTAACGGACATATTTCGTGAAACGCTAGGTTCTGCACTCGGTGCGAGTGAAAAGGTGCTGCAAGGTTTAGGGTTATCTCAAGTTCAAGCCAGCCAGCGAGTGAAGATTTTTGCTGACCATGATAAAAAACTGTTTATAGAGAGCGTCGCTCATCAGCATGACTTAGCCGCTTTAGTTGATTTATCTAATAGAGGTAAGGCGGAGTTAGAATCATTAATGCGTGGCGATAAGGAAAACGTCAGTTAATTCAATGATATTGTTTAATTATTCGATATAAAAAGAGAGCGTTAATGCTCTCTTTTTATTAGGCTAGTACATCAACATTTATCTTCTATTTGGTGCTAGAAACTATAGCTGTACTGTAGTTTTACGTTACGTTCTTCACCTGGCATACCACCGAGGAACATCGCTTTGCTATAGTAGTCTTTATTAAGCAAGTTATTAATGTTGAGTTGCACCTTCCAAGTATTAGTGCTGTAACTCAGTGCAGAATCAAGGACGGTGTAGTTAGGTACATAGCCATCTGGGATACCGAAAGAACTTGAATGTGTGCTTCTATCATCAACAAATTTAGCTCCTAGGCTCAGCTCAATCGGGCTTGGTAAAGTAAACCAGTCGGCGCCATAGGTTACCCAAGCGCTAGCGGTGACATAGGGAACACCCTTTTGACGGCTATCGTAGTTTGCTTTGTCATTCGGGTTTTGTTTATCTCTTGCATCTTGGTACATGCCGTTAAGATTAACGCGCCACTGCTCATTGAGATGGGCATTGAGATCCAGTTCAATCCCTTGAGTATCTTCGCTACCATCATAGAAATAGATAGGGATATTAGGCGTTAGCACACCATTGGTATAATCCGGGTTACCGTAAGGCACATTAGTACGTGAACTTTTAAATAGCACCAGTGATCCCAATAGTTGATCTTCAAATGCCTTAAAGCGCATACCTAAGTCGTTGCTGATTGATTCAGAATCATCACGATCTGCATCACTACCTTTTACTGCATCTAACACGCTGTAGGCGGTACGCCCTTTGGAGTGGTTGATAAAAAACGATAAATCTTCAATTGGCATATAGGTTAAGCCAAGGTTATAGGTCATACCGTTGTCAGTTGTATCTGCTTCTGGTGTTGCTTGGGATTGACTGATGCTATAACGGGGATCAAGGCCAAAATGCTCATAGGCTTGTTTAATTTCATTAAAAGCTACGCCAATTCGCGTGGTAAAGCCGTAAGGAAGATATCCCACATGCTGTATGCCTACACCCCATGCACTCACTTTTTTATCATAGTCAGCAGTTTTGAGTGGGTCGTAATCTTCAAAACGGCCAGAGCCCCAATTAGGCCGACGAATATCGTAGATATACGGTAAACTACCCTGATAAGTGATGTTGCCTGATTTGTCTTTAAGCACTTGATCGGCATCATAAATAGAATATTGTTTGAAACGAATATTACGATCTTCATAATTGGCATTGATCAATAATTCATTATCTATGCTGCCGAGCTGAAAGTCATAACGCAGATCGGCAAAGTACTGCCATGAAGTCTCATCGGCATCAAGTTTACGATATTCCTGACGTCTGGCGGCAAAGGGATATAACACGTCATTTTCAACCAAAGGTGCGCGGGGATCGGCATTGATAGCACCTTTATTATTCCAATAGACATAATTATAAGCGCCAGTTTGGCGAGCGAATCCCGAGGTATAGTCGCGATATTGCAATTGCTGATTAAGGAATAAATTATCGTTAAAGTAAATATTATGGGTCAGTTTAAATCGTAGCTCTTTGCCCTCATTATCCTTAGCCATTGGTGAAATTAATCCCGCATCACCAAAAGAATAGGGCGTTAAACCGTCGCCATTTGATAAAGAGGCCGCAAGCTGTTGACGCTGCGCATCGGTCAACTGAATGCCTTTACCGTTAGGATCGTTGATCAAATCTTGCCAAGTCACATCCTCTGCATTTTTGCCGCCAACAGAATCTGCATTATAAATGCGGATTGGATGACCGATAGAGTCCACAGCCACAGCATCTTTAATGTAAGCACCTGAAAGCATTAAATCTTGGGTATCACTTAATACCCATTTTAATGCGCCATAGATTTCGTCTCTGTCTGTGCCGATATCGCGATAGCCATCACTGCGGGCTGATTTTGCAACTAAGCGGTAGGCAACATCGTCGCTCAGTCCACCGGTGCTATCTAGTGCAAGGGAGTAGGTATCCCATTGTCCCACTTCAGCTGAAAATTTATGTTTTGACTCAAATTGTGGCTTTTTTTCAATAAGGTTAATCACTCCACCTGCGCTACCCATACCATAGAGTCCAGTTGCTGGGCCTTTTAATACCTCAACGGATTCAACGTTTGTTAAAGATCGTGTTGGATTAAATGTATTGCCTAAGCCTGCACCACCATACATACCGTCATAGGTGTAATTAGCGCCTAAACCACGGATCACTAAGTTGTCGCCAATACCATAGTTGTTTCCTGCTTGAGTGACGCCGCTGATATTGCGGATCAAGTCTTGAAGGTGAGTCGCGCCTTGGGCTTCGATCAGTTCCTGATCAACAATCACAACCGCTGCAGGGGTTTCCATCAATGACATATCGGATTTAGTAGCAAGTCCTGAGTTTTTAACAACAGAGTTTTGTCTGCCATAAACCGTAATACGTTCAATATTAGCTTCAGTATCTGCTGAAACAGAATTCGATTCGGCATATGCCATATGAGATAAAACAGAAAGACAAGCGAGTGCGGTTAGCGATAAAGGAAATAGTTTCATCTTGGTTTCCCTAATTAAATTAGTCGCGAATGATAATGATTTGCATTTTAATTGCAACATATGTTTCATTATTTATCGTTTGAACGGATTATCTATCGCCAAATATCTTGAAATGAGGTTTTTGGTAAGACTTACAAGAATTATTGTGAGTCATGATTTTGTGTAAAAATGCGGAATTTCCTGCTACCTCGTTATTATTTCAAATTTGTTTCAATTTTTTTAGAAAAAAGTAATTTATTTTTAGGGTTAACTACCACATCCCACCTTGTTGATCGAGAAACGCAACCCTAAGCAGCATTCATATTAAAAACGCCGCACATCCTGTTTACGTAAACGTCAAATATAAACGATCGTTTAAATTATTCAGTGGTACGACCTTTCCTATCTGCATGATTTATATCTGTTTACCTTGTTAACCTTCGCTGGAGTTCAAAACGTTGGTGATTTTCTACTTAGGTCTAATAGGATGAATTAGCTGTAATTAATAAATTACTAATCGTTATTTAATTACGTAAGTTATTACTTTGTGGTTGGCGTGGTAAAGTTGTCTGACAAGTTTAACCGACATTAAATGAACGGGTTCGGTATCTTGTTTTTATTGATTAAAAATCAGTTGCTTGATGTTTAATTGTTTACTTGGTCAGACCAATTATTATGAAGGTAACGATTAAAATTACTGCTATTTAATGACAGGTTAGACTGTTGCAAATACAAACGTTTATCGGTAAGTTTTAGTTCGAAACAAACATTTGATGTTTTTTGGTGAGATTATAAACGCAATAATTTTGAATATGGCGGTTTTATTAATCACTGCAAAACCTGTAGTTAAGCTTGTAAAGGTTCAGCCTTTTGGGAGGGCATTAAGATGACGGCACATACTTTGAGTGAGCAGCAATTAAATTCAGCACCGGATACTACTGCAAACCACTTTGCACTTAATATTGTGGGGCGCGAAATCCCTGGGCAAGACGTCATCTTTACTGAAGGTGCTATTACATTACTAGAGTCCCTTTGCCGTGAGTTTGCCGGCGAAGTGCCAACGCTACTGGCTAAGCGTAAAGAAAAACAAGCCCGAATAGATAAAGGATCATTGCCAGACTTCTTAGCAGAAACTCGTGCTATCCGTGATGGTGCATGGCAAATTCGCGGTATTCCCGATGACTTGCTTGACCGCCGCGTGGAAATAACTGGTCCCGTTGAGCGCAAAATGGTAATCAATGCGCTAAATGCCAATGCCAAAGTGTTTATGGCTGATTTCGAAGACTCTTTAGCACCGAGCTGGGATAAAGTCGTCGAAGGTCAAATCAATTTACGTGATGCTGTTCGTGGCGATATTGAGTACACAGCGCCAGAAACCGGCAAGCATTACAAATTAGGCCCAAATCCAGCAGTGCTTATCTGCCGCGTTCGTGGGCTGCACCTTAAAGAGAAACATGTGCAGTTTAATGGTGACGCGATCCCTGGTTCGCTATTCGATTTCGCGCTGTATTTCTACCACAACTACCGTCAACTTCTGGCAAAAGGCAGCGGCCCCTACTTTTATATTCCTAAACTTGAAAGTCATATAGAGGCGCGTTGGTGGGCAAAGGTGTTTGCTTTTGTTGAGGATAGGTTTTGTCTGCAACCTGGGACCATTAAGTGTACTTGCTTGATTGAGACGTTACCTGCGGTATTTGAAATGGACGAAATTCTTTATGAACTGCGCTCTAACATCGTCGCGTTAAATTGTGGCCGCTGGGATTATATTTTTAGTTATATCAAAACATTAAAACGTCACAGCGACCGAGTGCTGCCAGATCGCCAAGCGGTGACTATGGATACGCCTTTTTTAAGCGCTTATTCACGATTATTGATTAAGACTTGTCACAAGCGCGGCGCCTTAGCGATGGGCGGTATGGCGGCCTTTATTCCGACGAAAGATCCTGTTGAAAATGAAGCGGTATTACAACGGGTTCGCAAAGATAAAGAGCTAGAAGCCCGTAATGGTCACGATGGAACTTGGGTTGCACACCCGGGTCTTGCTGATACAGCAATGGGGATTTTCAACGAGTACATAGGTCAAGATCATTGTAATCAATTGCATATCACCCGTGATGTGGATGCACCAATCCTCGCCAGCGAACTACTGAAAACCTGTGACGGTGAGCGTACTGAACAAGGTATGCGTCTCAATATTCGTATCGCGCTGCAATATTTAGAAGCATGGATCAGTGGTAATGGCTGTGTACCTATTTATGGCTTGATGGAAGATGCGGCTACTGCAGAAATTTCTAGAGCTTCAATTTGGCAGTGGATCCAGCATGGTAAGTCATTGTCAAACGGCAAGTTAGTCACTAAACAGCTGTTTAAAGATATGTTGGTAGAAGAGCTTGTCAATGTGAAAAAGGAACTCGGAAACGACAGGTTTACCCACGGTAAATTTACTCAAGCGGCGGTGTTGCTTGAAGATATTACCACTTCCGATGAACTAGTCGATTTTTTGACCTTACCCGGTTATGAAATGCTGACCGCTTAAAGGCAATGATTTTGCATTAACTGCTTCACATAAAGGATTGAACAGTGGTTGGTATTTTCGCTAACCCTATAATTTAGCAAGCATAAAACTGGGGAAGTTTCATGCTTGCGACAACATCAAAGACCAAGGAGCGACACTATGACTCATGCAAAAAATCAGGCAACGACTCAGACTTCACGTCAAGAACAAGTTGATGCAATCAAGCGAGATTGGGCAGAAAACCCACGTTGGAAACATGTACGTCGTCCTTATACTGCTGAAGAAGTGGTTGCACTTCGCGGGTCAATCGTGCCTGAAAATACTATTGCTAAACGCGGTGCGGCAAAATTATGGGAACTGGTGAACGGCGGCGCTAAAAAAGGTTACGTGAACTCATTAGGTGCATTAACAGGTGGTCAAGCGGTACAACAGGCGAAAGCGGGTATCGAAGCGATTTACCTTTCTGGTTGGCAAGTGGCTGCTGATGCCAACTTAGCTGGCACTATGTACCCAGATCAATCTTTATACCCAGCGAACTCAGTACCTGCGGTGGTTTCTCGTATCAATAACTCTTTCCGTCGTGCTGACCAAATCCAGTGGGGCAATGGCGTTAATCCAGAAGATGAAAAATTTGTTGATTACTTCCTGCCAATCATTGCTGACGCAGAAGCCGGTTTTGGCGGTGTATTAAACGCATTTGAATTGATGAAGTCGATGATCGACGCAGGCGCTGCCGGTGTTCACTTTGAAGATCAGTTAGCATCAGTCAAAAAATGTGGTCACATGGGCGGCAAGGTATTAGTGCCAACCCAAGAAGCGGTACAAAAACTGGTTGCTGCACGTTTAGCGGCGGACGTGAGCGGGGTGGATACACTGGTTATCGCCCGAACAGATGCTAACGCGGCCGATTTGTTAACTTCAGATTGTGACCCATACGACCGTGATTTTGTGACAGGTGAGCGCACTAACGAAGGTTTCTACCGTGTTAAAGCGGGTCTTGACCAAGCGATTTCTCGTGGCCTTGCTTATGCACCTTATGCGGATTTGATTTGGTGTGAAACCGCTAAACCGGATTTAGAAGAGGCGCGTGTTTTTGCTGAAGCGATTCATGCTCAATACCCAGATCAACTGCTGGCGTATAACTGTTCACCTTCGTTCAACTGGAAGAAAAATCTGGACGACGCCACTATCGCGCGCTTCCAGCAAGCCTTGTCTGACATGGGCTACAAGTACCAGTTCATCACTTTAGCCGGTATTCACAACATGTGGTACAACATGTTCGATTTAGCCTACGACTACGCTCGTGGCGAAGGCATGAAACATTATGTTGAGAAAGTTCAAGAGGTTGAGTTTGCCGCAGCGAAAAAAGGTTACACTTTCGTCGCGCATCAACAAGAAGTGGGCACAGGTTATTTTGACCAAGTGACTACGGTTATCCAAGGTGGCCATTCATCAGTGACCGCACTGACAGGATCTACCGAAGAAGATCAATTCTAAGTTGTGAGCATTGAGGATGAAACATAGTGATTGTGTTTCATCTTTGATTACGCCTCATCCAGATGCTTGTGGTGAGGCGTGATATAAAGCTCGATATAAAGTGCAAGACGGGCTGTGATGAGTTACCGGCTTTGTTACTTTAATCTCGAGTTAGTGAAAGAGTGTTACCTGTAAACCTGTGTTAGCTGCTTTGCAGCCGTTATCTTCGTGCCGTTCACCTACATGTTCAGCACGGATTTTTAAGTCAACTCTTGTGACTTAACTTCCTACCCAGTAAGTTTTTGCTTGCCTTAGCTTGGCGACTCTATGAGTCGCTATTTTTTTGCTTATTCATTTACCATCACGCTGATTAATATGGTGCAGCTTGGTGCAGCTTGGTGCGGTTTGGTGCAGTAATCAGATTATTTTACAGTAGCTTATTGCTATCGCATTGTTATTTAATGGATGTTTATTCTGGCCTGAAAAATGCTCTAAATGATGTGGGAAGTTATAGCGGATTAGTCGCATTCACAATAAGGCCTTAGCCATGAAATATTACAGTCGTCGTTTAGTTAAACCTGAGCATTTAAATCCAGCAAATACACTCTTTGGCGGCCAATTGCTTAGTTGGATAGATGAGGAAGCCGCCATTTTTGCGGCTTGCCAGATGAAGAGTACAAGCCATGTGACTAAATTGATTTCAGAGATTAATTTTATGACCCCTGCACATCAAGGTGATGTGATTGAGTTTGGGTTAGCACTGGTTAGTCTCGGCCATAGTTCCATTACAGTGAGTTGTCATGTTCGTAATAAAATGACCCAAGCGCCGGTGGTCAGTATTGATAAGATAGTGTTTGTACATGTGAATGCCCAAGGTTTACCAGTGCCACATGGTATTAGGGCAAATGCGGCCTAAGCTAGCTTTAGCGTTACAGCAATCATCACCGCTACCAAGCAATGTGACCATACGTCACTGTGCTGAGTGACGATTTATCAGCACAATGGTTGTGGCTTAGTCTGTAGTTAAATCTTCTTTTACCGACTTCACCGCATCTCGCGAGGCGTGACCTATAGCTTTTGTGGTATCTCGAGTCGCGTGGCCTATCTCAGTGGTGACCTCTTTAGTGGTGGTGCCGATGGCACGGCCCGCATCTTTTAAATCTGCACAGGCAGATGTAGCGAGTAATAAAGGAATAATAATGAGCGTCGCTTTGTTCATTGTGATGCTAATCCTCAATTTCAGTTCGTAACCCTATTCATGGGCAATATGACAGCTCAGGACAATATAACAGTTCTTCAGGCTAGTCACTCGATTAGGCGGATTATCTATCTTGGTGTGATTACATGCTTTGGTTTGATTTGAGGGAGTATGAAATCGAACTGAGTGCTTGAGTGGTAGATAAAAACGCCAGTGATGTTATTGGCACTGGCGTCTCAGGTCGCTAAATAATACTGCAAAGATTATTCGATTTTAGCTAAACGCTGTTGGTAGTCTTCAATAAGATGTTGCATGATTTCTTCAGGAGCGGCATCGTCACAGCAGTTGTCTAAAAATATTTTAAAGGTGGCTAGTGCG
The DNA here is from genome assembly GCF_900156405.1 of Shewanella morhuae. Lineage (GTDB taxonomy): Bacteria > Pseudomonadota > Gammaproteobacteria > Enterobacterales > Shewanellaceae > Shewanella > Shewanella morhuae. The sequence goes on along the minus strand of NZ_FTNN01000002.1, from coordinate 209,304 downwards.
TGGCGATCATGTTTAAGCCTGTCACTTTTCATCGAAAAATAGGCATCTTCATTTTCAGCCTTGCGAACGACAAAATTACCGCTTTCGAAAGATTTATCACCTGAGATTTCATGCCATTTAGTTATACGATTTAATGCGATCTCACTGGATTGGTTCATCTCAATATGGTTTAACCAAGTTACGGGATTTTCAGCGTCTTTGTAGTGTGGGCATCTAACAGTGTAGTTATATACGTGGGTGATTGCAGTCATAGCGTACCTACCTTTTCGAGGATATTGTTGCCATCATAGGCATCGTTTTTGAATTCGGTCAATCATTAATTAATTCTATTTATTTTTGATGTTTTTGGACGAATAAATATTGTTATTACATAAAAATTAAACATTTACTTAATTTGTGATAGTGCTATTTAGCATGAGTTTTATGTTAATAACCATGTGCTAGATCTCAGTTTGAGATGAAGTTTCGTATTTGCTGAATTACTGATTAATAAAGCACCAATGGCTTGGTCGTGAGGATTAAAATGTGAGTGCAATAAAAGTGATGAGTAAAGCGTGTGGACTTTGAATAGATATTTACTTAAAAGCAAAATGGACAGAGGCCCATTCGTTAGAACGGGCCTCTCAGCTGGCTTCATCTTTTGCAGGGAAAAAGCGAACTAAACAAATTCTATCTGATCTCGAATCACATGTAACCCATAGAGATCACACTTTTTATATCATTTTTGCGAATAATATGTGAGTTTCAGAGCATTTATCCCGTAACTTGCTTGTTTGTGAGTGTTTGTTTTTTTAATTGAGTTTAATTTGATGTTTGTTGGTTGTTTTTTGTTTATTTATTGTAGTGGTTTCAGTTTGTTATCTTGACTAAAAATATACAAAGCCTTCAATAATACTTGTGTTACTGAAGGCTTAAATGACTTATTTTACAAATTACAGCGCGTTAGTAAAAATCTGACAAATTTCCGCATGAGTTGCTTGTTTGGGGTTCGTGAAACCACACGCATCCTTTAAAGCATTATCAGCAAGTGTCGGGATATCTTCAGCCTTTACACCTAATAAAGTCAGGTTTTCAGGGATCTTAACCGTGACAGATAGCTTTTTGATCGCCGTGATCGCAGCAGCAGCGCCTTGCTCATCTGACAGACTTAATACATCCACACCCATAGCTTTGGCAATATCCTTTAAGCGTGCAGGAACGACCTGCGCGTTGTATTGCTGCACATGGGGTAGCAATAGCGCGTTACAGACACCGTGGGGCAGATCGTAGAAACCGCCTAACTGGTGCGCCATCGCATGCACATAACCTAAGCTGGCATTGTTAAACGCCATACCCGCTAAAAATTGCGCATAAGCCATTTGTTCGCGGGCATTGATGTCTTGGCCATTTTCGACCGCGTTTACTAAGTTAGCCTGAATTAATTCTATCGCCTTGATAGCACAAGCGTCGGTGATCGGGTTAGCTGCAATCGACACGTAGGCTTCAACAGCGTGAGTGAGCGCATCCATACCTGTTGCCGCGGTCAGGCCGGCCGGCTTTTTCAGCATAAGTTCAGGATCGTTGACCGACAGTAAAGGTGTGGTGTGTTTATCGACAATCGCCATTTTTATGTGGCGGGTTTCGTCGGTAATAATACAAAAACGTGTCATCTCACTGGCGGTGCCAGCCGTTGTATTGATTGCCACTAAGGGTAATTGTGGTTTAGTCGATTGATCTAACCCTTCATAATCTTTAATGCTGCCACCGTTAGTGGCAACAAGGGCAATACCTTTAGCACAATCGTGGGGAGAACCCCCGCCAAGGGAAATTACAAAGTCACACTTGTTGGCCTTTAACAGCGCTAAACCCGCCTCAACGTTCGCCACGGTTGGGTTAGGTTGTACACCATCAAATACCGTAGAAGTCACACCACTTGTAAGCAATTTTTCAACGACTTCACCAACCAAGCCAATTTTGACTAAAGGCTTGTCTGTTACAATTAAGGCATGTTTAAAGCCTAAGGTTTTGATATCACTGATAGCCTCGTCAACTGCGCCTTGACCCAAAACGTTAACGGACGGAATAAAAAATTTAGCAGCCATAAATCCACCTAGTTAGTTGTTATCTGTTGTTATTTAAAGTTACTTTCTGTTCTGGTAATCAAGCTACCAATTAAGGGGTAATAAAAGTGTGAGCCTGATCGGGTTCAGTGCTTACTTGCAGGTAATTTCCCACTAAAGTTGGAACTAGGTAACCCAATATCGAGCTTTTATGACGAGTATGAGTATTGATATACGCGATGATTTTTTTGTATGGTTAAACTATGGCTAAACTATGGTTAAACAAGTCTTAATCCCTCACTTTTCAGCTTTTCTCGCTAGTGTTTTTATTTTCTATCTTGCCGCTTAATTGTTAAATTCAAACTAGCTAAAGCCTAAAACTTTAATTTTTACGGCATCTAAATTAATAAATTAGTTAGATATCTAATGTTAGTTGATTCGTCATACGACGGCCTGCTATTGGTTTTAAGTTATTGAAAAATAGATTTTAGTCTGTATTTGTTAGGTCTGATATTTTTATCGCTATCTCTCTATGGGGTTAGTTATTGCGGTACTTTATATTGATAGTTACACCACTAATCATTATCATGTTTGTTAACTGGACGTTCAATTAACGTTTTTTATAACATTGAGAGTGTGATCATTTCTTGAGTATTTATGCCTAAAACCCCAATGAAGTTAATACGCAGACAGCAGCTTATTGATGCAACTTTAGTGTCGGTTGCCCAGCATGGGTTACAGCACACCACCATTAATAGCATTAGTCAGTTGGCGGGAATGTCCTCTGGGATAATCAGCCATTACTTCAGTGGTAAACAGGGGCTCATCCAAGCAGCGTTGCGCCATTTACTTGAGCAGCTAAAACAGGCGTTACTCAATCGAATCCAAGGACAAGTTCTGGCGCCAACAGAGCGTTTAATGATGATCGTTGAAGCTAATTTTACCGAGTTACAGCGCTCGCGAAATGTAACTCATACTTGGTTGAGTTTTTGGGCGCAGGCCGTCCACGATCCCCAGTTAGCTCGTTTACAGAATATCAATAGTCGCCGTTTATACAGCAACTTACATTTTTCCTTTCGACAAGTATTGCCGAGTGAATTGGCGCGGACGGCGGCGCAGCAAACGGCGGCGATGATCGATGGGTTTTGGTTACGTAGTGCCTTAAGTGAAACCCCTGAGCAGGATTTTGTTCAAGCCGAAAAATTATGCAAAACCTTTATCCACAATGTGATAAAGCAGTATGGAGTTAATACATGTCAGTAGAAGTACAGTACAACTTTATTGCGGGGCAATTACTCGCTAACGACAGCGGTGAGACCTTCGATGTCGTCAATCCTGCCACAGGGCAAGTGGCGTATCGAGTGCAAGTCGCCGATGAGAAAATTCAGTTAGCCGCTATCGACAGTGCCAAAAAAGGCTTTGCCATTTGGTCAGCCATGAGCGCCACTGAGCGCAGTCGTATTTTGTTAAACGCGGTGGCGCTGTTACGTGCTCGTAATGATGAACTGGCAGCAATAGAAGTGCGCGACACAGGCAAGCCTTGGCAAGAAGCTTCAGTGGTTGATGTGGTCACAGGCGCAGATGCCATTGAATTTTTTGCCCATATTGCACCGGGTTTAGAAGGCGCGCAGCAACAAGTGGGAGGTGATTTCTATTACACCCGCCGCGAGCCTTTAGGTATTTGTGCTGGTATTGGTGCGTGGAATTACCCACTACAAATTGCCTGTTGGAAAGCCGCGCCAGCCCTAGCTAGCGGTAATGTGATGATTTTTAAACCTTCAGAAGAAACACCGCTTGGCGCACTTAAATTAGCGCAGCTCTTTAGCGAAGCGGGTTTGCCTGATGGCGTATTTAACGTTGTGATGGGCGATGGCAACGTTGGCGCTTGGTTAACGGGTCATCCTGATATTGCTAAAGTATCTTTCACGGGTGAGGTAAGTACCGGCAAAAAGGTCATGGCCGCGGCGGCAAGTTCGCTTAAAGGCGTGACAATGGAGCTTGGCGGTAAGTCGCCGCTTATCGTGTTTGATGATGCCGATATCGATAATGCCGTTTCAGGCGCCATGCTCGGTAACTTCTATACCCAAGGTGAAGTCTGTACAAACGGAACTCGGGTGTTTGTCCATGAGTCTGTTTATCCTAGTTTTATTGAAAAACTGCTCGCGCGTACCCAAGCCAATATAGTCGTTGGCGATCCTATGTCACCTGAGACTAACTTTGGCGCACTGATCTCTAAAGATCACCAACAAAAAGTGCTCGATTATATTCAGCAAGGTCTCGACGATGGTGCAACATTACTTGCCGGTGGCACGGCGTTAACGCCGGATAATGCACCTAACGGTTACTTTGTTGCCCCGACCATCTTCACTAATTGCACCGATGACATGCGTATCTGCCAAGAAGAAATCTTTGGCCCTGTGATGTCGGTGCTCACCTTTAAAGATGAAGCCGAAGTGATTGCTCGGGCAAATAATACTGCCATGGGCTTAGCTGCTGGAGTATTTACCCAAGATATCAGCCGTGCTCACCGAGTTATCCATCAGCTACAAGCCGGAATTTGCTGGATTAATGCCTATGGCGCATCACCTGCAGAAATGCCGGTTGGGGGTTATAAGTTGTCGGGTATTGGTCGAGAAAACGGCAGTGAGACACTCAAGCATTACACGCAAGTTAAAGCTGTTTACGTGGGTCTACAGCCCTTAGAAAGCCCATTTTAAGGAGCCTATTTTGGCCGCATCAATCCCACAAAGATATTATAACTACATCATAGTTGGCGCTGGTTCTGCTGGTTGTGTACTGGCTAATCGCTTGTCAAAGGATCCTAAAAACGAAGTGTTGTTATTAGAAACCGGTGGCAGTGATAAGAGTATTTTTATTCAAATGCCAACTGCGTTGTCTATCCCGATGAATAGCCCTAAATATGCTTGGCAGTTTGAAACGCAGCCTGAGCCGCATTTAAATAACCGCAAAATGCATTGCCCTCGTGGCAAGGTACTTGGCGGTTCATCATCAATTAACGGTATGGTGTATGTCCGCGGTCATGCTCGGGATTTTGATGAGTGGCAGGCACAAGGGGCGACAGATTGGGATTATAGTCATTGCTTACCTTATTTTAAGAGAGCCGAAACCTGGGCCTTTGGTGGTGATGAGTACCGCGGCGAATCTGGGCCGTTAGGGGTTAATAACGGTAATCAGATGCAAAATCCGTTATATCAAGCCTTTATTGATGCAGGCATTGCGGCGGGGTATTTATCGACTACCGATTATAATGCGGCGCAGCAAGAGGGTTTTGGCCCTATGCATATGACAGTAAAAAAAGGCGTGCGCTGGTCGACGGCTAATGCTTATTTACGCCCAGCAATGGCTAGACGTAACCTTACGGTTGTAACTCACGCCTTAGTGCATAAGGTGTTATTGGAAGGACAAACAGCCGTTGGCGTTCGCATAGAACACAAAGGCAGCGTTGAAGACATACGCTGTAATAAAGAAGTCATTTTAGCCGCAGGTTCAATAGGTTCGCCGCATTTACTACAATTATCGGGTATTGGCGATCCCCAAATATTGGCTGATGCAGGGGTTGAGTTACAGCATGCATTACCCGGTGTCGGTCAGAATTTACAGGATCATTTAGAATTTTATTTTCAATTCAAATGCCTTAAACCTATCTCTCTTAATGGCAAATTAGATCCACTCAGTAAAGGCTTAATTGGGGCTCGCTGGATATTAGATAAATCTGGATTAGGCGCGACTAATCACTTTGAGTCCTGTGGTTTTATTCGTTCAAAAGCAGGCCTTGAGTGGCCTGATTTACAATACCACTTTTTACCTGCAGCCATGCGCTACGATGGCAAAGAAGCCTTTGCTGGCCATGGCTTTCAGGTGTATGTGGGTCATAACAAACCTAAAAGCCGTGGTGCGGTTACGTTAGTGTCGGCAGATCCTAAGATTGCGCCAAAAATTCAATTCAATTATTTACAACATCCCGATGATATTGAAGGTTTTAGAGCCTGCGTGCGCTTAACTCGCGAGATCATTAATCAAACACCATTTGATGAGTATCGAGGGGAAGAAATTCAACCAGGAACGGCAATACAAACCGATGCGCAAATCGATGCCTTTGTGCGCCAATCGGTTGAAAGTGCTTACCATCCTTCTTGCTCTTGCAAGATGGGCACAGATGCGATGGCTGTGGTTGACCCGCAAACCCGCGTACATGGTTTGCAGGGTTTACGTGTGGTGGACTCTTCTATTTTTCCGACTATTCCGAACGGTAATTTAAATGCACCGACCATCATGTTAGCCGAGCGTGCTGCGGATATGATTTTAGAGGTGGAGATGTTAGCGCCAGTAGACTGTGCCGTTATTGTTGCAGATGCTTGGCAAACCACACAAAGAAGTACTGCTACAAATTAAGCATAGGTTTGTTTTAACGCTAGTTCGTCTTAATGGCGGACTAGAGTCTTGCATTTAAAAGTGGCTTTAATGAGTCACGTTATTGAAAGGGGCGGTCAACCCGCAGTTGCTCTGCATATGATCACTTTCACGACTGAACATCTATCAGGGTTTAACTATCGCAAAGTGTTTTTAAGTAGCGATATTTAAGGCTTGAGGGCAAGTTGCTGCCTTTAAAAATAGTTCAGTTTTTATTATTAAATAAAAACATGGAGTTATATTTTATGGATTTATATCCTCATGCCTACTTTTACCCAGTATCAACTGGGGGGGAGTGCATCTTATGACCTGGTTATTATCTGCAGGAATACTGTTCACGTTTACTGCCATCGCATTTATTGTTTATCGTTGGGGTAATATCCGTTGTATCGGCGTGACGCCGGTACGCACGTTCACCTTTATCGCGATTCTATTTACCTCAGGCTTAGATGTCGGCTTGATCATGTTTCCGCTGACCGAATTTGCCGGTTATGCCAATGTGGCAGCGAATCCTGAATACGGCTTTACCAATCCATTGGCGCTAGAGTTTGGCTTTTGGGCCTTTTTGATTTGGGGCTTTTACTTTTTAACCTGTTTCTATTTTTGCGTGATCGAACCTAGAGTTAAGTATTTTGAAATCCCGCTGATAAAACTGATTAATAATGTCGTCATTATTGGTACTTGTGCTTTTACTGCCTATTTATTACTGAGCAATTTACCTTGGTATTTACCCGAGTTAGGTGATGGAAAAACGATTATAAGTAGTTTCTACTTAATCGTTTTTATAGTGATTGCCGCAGCGATATATTCCAGTACCAGCATACGTTATGTGCGAATTTTGAGTTTAACTAGCACTTGGTTGTTTTTAGGTTTGATTACTGTGATGTGGGGCAATGCCTTTTTATCGGCCGATTCGAGTGTGGGTGAATTCTTTACCACCTTTGCCTTACTAGGTGACTACTTCGGTAATATTCAAAAGTTTGTATTACCCATCAATGACTACCATGAGTTTTATCTATTTTGGTGGTTTGCGTGGAGCATTATGATTGGGCAATTTACCTCGCGCTTTGTTGGCGGGATGAAAACTTATCAAGTGTTGTTAGCCATGATGGTGTTTCCCTCTATCCCTATCGCAATTTGGTTCACGGTACTTTATTACTACAGCGCTAATGGCTTAGATACCTCGGGTTTCTATAATTTAGCGATGGTGATCGTTGGCGTGACCTTTGTGATTAATTCATTAGATTCACTTATTCGTCTTTATACCGACAACCTAAATCTAACCATTGAACGTTTTGGTAAGCTGAAATATATGAGCTTTAATTTAGTGTTACTGTGCAGCTTAACCTTACTTTTCAAATTAGATTTTCTTGAAATCCAATGGGTTGGTGCTGTTTCGCTTGGACTGATCTTTAGCTGTTTTGGCTATATCGTGATGACACAATTATCCACAGTGAGCGGGATTGAACGCTCGCCCAAAGAGAATAAAATCGACTTTACTAAAATTGAGTTAGCCAATTAATGGAAAAATCTACAATGAAATCAATATATCTTTACTCTATTGTCGCTGGATTATTACTAATACCGGCAGCGGCCAATGCCCAGTTATCGGCGACCATTAAGGCAACTTCGGATTACACTTTTAACGGCGTCAGCCAAACTGACAACGGCCCCGCGTTGCAAGGAAGTTTGGATTACGGTTTTGATTCTGGCTGGTACGTGGGGAGTTTTACCTCTAACGTCGATTTTGGTGGTGATGATGACACATGGTTAGAGCTGGATGCCTATGCGGGTAAAGTTTATCAACTGAGTGAACAGCTAAATCTCGATATTGGTCTGGCTTATTATACTTACCATGGTGATTCGTTTTCTGATGACTACAACTATCCAGAGTTATATAGCAAGCTGGGCTACGATACTTCCTTGGGTCACTCTGAAGCTAAGTTAACCTATACGTGGGATTACTTTGGCTTAGGCGGCGGGCATTATACTATGTTGCTCGGCCATACGATTAGCATCGCTGAAGGTCATGATATTCGCCTAAGTGTTGATCGCTCGACGTCACTTGATGAAGATAGATGGTCATGGGACGGTGGTAAATCCTTTAATCATTATCGCATTGCTTATATGACCGATTGGAGTGGTTTTAATTTCAGTCTGGCTGCTGAAGATACCAGTATGAACTTAGACACCAGTGACGAGCGTCTCGTGTTGTCGGTATCGCGTCAATTCATGTTGTAAGCGAGAGGACTTTTACTGCAAAAGTCCTTCCTGTGGGTGAGTTCAGTGGCACTTTCTGGTAAGGTGCACTGGACTACTTGGATGGGACATTATGGAAAAGTACGAACAACTGCTCATTTCGCTGCGCCGTGTTATACGCGCTATCGACATTCATTCTCGCCAACTGAATAAACATTCAGGTTTAACTGGGCCGCAATTGATCGTGATGCAAAAAATCGCCCAATTGGATGCGCCATTAGCGAAAACCGTGGCGGAAGAAATTACCTTGAGTCCTGCGACGGTGACGACCATTATCGATCGTCTTGAGGGGCGGGGTTTGGTTATCCGCCAACGCAGTGAAACCGATAAGCGTAAGGTACATTTATATCTTAGTGATGCGGGGCGTGTATTATTACAAGATTCACCCAAACCATTGCAAGAGCATTTTATTAAACGTTATCAAAATCTTGAACAGTGGGAGCAGAGTCAATTACTCTCGGCCGTTGAGCGCATCGCGACTATGATGGACGCCGATAAAATTGATGCAGCGCCTATGCTACTGGTTGGCAAAATCCAGGGTGATGAATAAGTTTCGATTAATTCTGAGATAAATTTTTAAAGATAAAAGTACTAAAATAAAAAAGCACTGAATTCTCAGTGCTTTTTTGATTTTATCGTATCGCTTTTAAGCCGCAGGACAGCTTGTTTCAGTTACGGAGTTAATCAAAATTTCTTGTACAGGAGTATCTCTGAAACCATCAATCGTGGTTGTTTTTACTATGCTTATCTGATCGGCAACATCCATACCATCCACCACTTTGCCAAATACGGCGTAACCAAACTTATCAGCGGATGCATCCAATTGAGAATTATCTAACACGTTGATATAGAACTGTGATGTTGCAGTATCAGATGCTTGGCCTCTTGCCATTGCAATAGTACCGCGTTTATTACTAATGCCGATAGCGGCTTCATTCTTGATAGCTGCGCTGGTGGGTTTACTTTTAAGCCCTGTGGTAAAACCACCGCCTTGGATCATAAAATTATTGACTGTTCTATGGAATAGCGTGCCGTTATAGAAAGATTTATCGACATACTGCTTAAAGTTTTTGCCAGTAATAGGCATGTTCGTTAAGTCAATCGCGAGGGTGATATTACCTTTGGTAGTGTTCATCAAATAACACACATCAGCAGATAATGCCGGTGGCGTCGGTGACGGTGTTGGGGGAACAGGAGTGCTATTGTCGTCAACGCTGCCATCGCAACCTAGCAGTCCTAAACTTAAGCTAGCAGTGAGTAGCAATCCGGTAAACTTATTCATTTCATATCCCTATTCTTTATTATGGTCATTTTTACAATGTGGCCGGACAAGCATTAACTTGCTGCTGGTGCGTCAGCAATATCAATAAACCTGTGATGTTATGGTTATGTTTGCATTTTGTGTATTTGTGGATGATGGCAGAGGTGTAATAGGTTATTCAAGATAAAAACGTCACTGATACAAAGTGTTGCATTGGTTTTTGTGAGTGATGAGATAGATAGGTTTGATCAATAATGTAAAAGTTTGCTAGACGACATCTTTGGGCTGTTTTTGACTGATGTTTCTGCCGTGTTAGGCTCCGTTTATATAGAATAACTACACCACATGGGCTTTGCCTTGCATAACAACCTGCTAAATTACTGCAAAAAACAACCCTGAATATCCACACAGCCTAGACTAAATTGTGATGCAGTTAATAGAATTAACACATGATTTCTAAGTGATTCTGCTACACTATTTAGTGAAATATTTAAATAGCATTCGCCCCACTTATTTTTGGAGTCGCTCTCTAGGTTATGGATAAAAGTATTATCTTTCCGTTAGTACAAAATGCGGCTTTAATGCTGGCATTGGTCTTTTTGTATGACGTGATCCCTAAAAAACATCAACGACAGTATTATTTACTGTGGCGCATTGTGATTGGGCTGCTGATTGGCGGTGTTGGTATCACAATTATGAGCACATCGTGGGTGTACAAACCTGGTTTTGTGTTTGATACTCGTTCGGTTATTTTATGTGTTTCAGGCCTTTTTTTTGGCGGTGTTCCGACCTTTGTTGCCGTGGTGATGACAGGGCTGTATCGCATCAGTATTGGTGGCACTGCAATGTGGCTCGGTGTTGCTACCATAGTTTCATCTGGCGTCATTGGAATACTATGGCGCCAATACAGTAAGTCTAAGTTAGCCAACATTTCAGATTTGGAAATCTTTATTTTTGCTTACACTGTCCATATAGTGATGTTGCTGTGGTTCTTCTTCTTTTTACCTAGCGTAGACGCCTTATCCATACTCAGTAACATCACCTTGCCGGTATTGACCATATATCCCATCGCCACATGGCTGTTGAGTCGATTACTATCAAGACGTTATGAGCTTGAGCGCGATGAGCAAATTCGCCTGCAAGATGACTTTTTGTTTCGCAGCCAATTTAACATTGGCAATATTGGTATTGCGATAACGGGTGTCGACCATAAATGGATCAAAGTAAACCCCCGCCTGTGTCAAATGTTCAAATATTCTGAAGATGAATTACTGCAGATGACCTGGTCAACTATTACCCATCCTGACGATTTAAAAGCTGATTTACTCAAATTTGAATTGATGCTCAATGGACAAATTGACAGCTACGAGATGGGTAAACGTTTTATCAGTAAAGACGGTTCATGTGTTTATACCCATATGACCGTTTCCTGTAAGCGAGCAGACCATCAAGTATTGTTAGTGATTGCCGGCTTTTTAGATATCACGGCGCAAACTCTAGCCGATCAAGAAGTACTGGCGAGCCGCGAGCAACTTGAGTTGGTGTTAAGCAGTAGTGAGCTTGGGGTATGGGATTGGGATATTCGTAACGATCGCGTTGAACGTAATACCCGCAGTGCCGATATTTTGGGCTGCGACATTGACATGCTTAACGCCAATAGCCGCCAATGGATGGATGCGATCGTAGCTGAAGATAGGCCTAAGGTTTTACACTCTATCGAAGCGCATATTCGCGGTGAAACAGCACAACACAGGATGGAATATCGGCTTAATACCCTTAATCGTAATGTTCGTTGGGTTTTAGATACGGGTAAAGTGGTGAGCCGTGACTCGAATAATCATGCCTTGCGGATGTGTGGCACTTATTCCGATATTACTGACGCAAAATTGCTTGAAGAATCCTTAAAGCTGTCAGCACTGGTATATGACAATAGCTCTGAAGCCATGAGTGTACTGGATGAAAAAGGCCTGATCATTACCGTAAACGCTGCTTTTAGCGAGATGACTGGTTATGGTGAGGCCGAAGTATGGGGTCAGCATATTCGATTATTGTATTGTGACCTTAATGGTCTTGATTTTTATAAACAAATGAATAATGAAATACGTGATAGCGGCCAATGGCAAGGCGAGATGCTGCAGCGACGTAGGAATGGTGAGGAATATGTTATTTGGCTAACCATTAATACGATTAATGATAAGGAAGGCAAGCCTTACCGACGCGTTGCACTGTTCTCGGATATTACCGATAAGAAGCAAAATGAACATTTAATTTGGAAACAGGCTAACTACGACACGCTAACAGGCTTACCGAATCGGCGCATGTTATTGGAATATTTAAGTAGCGAAATTAAAAACTCAGATCGCAATAGTACCCACTTTGCTCTGTTATTTTTAGACTTAGATTTCTTTAAAGAAGTGAATGACACGTTAGGCCATGCTATGGGGGATTTATTGCTGATAGAAACCGCCAGCCGGTTGAAATCCTGTGTCCGTGACACCGATGTAGTGGCGCGTCTTGGTGGCGACGAATTTACGGTCGTGTTAAGTGCAATGAATGATCATTACAGTATTGAGCGCATTGCGGAAAATATTCTGCACCGTATTGCTGAGCCCTATGTGTTAGGCGAAGAAACCGCGTTTATTAGTGTCAGCATTGGTATCACCCTATATCCAGATGATTCCACCAGTATTGAAGGACTACTCAAACATGCCGACCAAGCTATGTATGCGGCAAAGGAGCAAGGGCGCAATCGTTTCAATTATTTCACCCCATCAATGCAAGAATATGCCAAATACCGCATGCGCTTGATTCAAGATTTACGTCAAGCCGTTACTAATAAAGAATTTGAACTGCATTATCAGCCGATTGTTGCACTCGCAACCGGTGAAGTGACTAAGGCTGAAGCCTTGATCCGCTGGCACCATTGCGAGCGCGGTGCGGTGCCACCGTCTGAGTTTATTCCAGTGGCGGAAGATACAGGGTTAATTGTTGAAATTGGCAATTGGGTGTTTGAACAAGCGGCGCGCCAAAGTGCAGCTTGGCGCCATGGTTTAGGGGTCGATATTCAAATAAGCGTTAACAAATCACCGATCCAATTTCGCGATGAAGGCACACTTCTCAATGATTGGCTGAAATTATTACAAGAGCTGAATATTACTGGGGCAGGTGTGTGCGTTGAAATTACCGAAGGCTTGTTATTGGATGCCAGCATGGGGGTCACTGAAAAGCTACTGGCCTATCGTGATGCGGGCGTGCAAGTGTCGCTGGATGATTTCGGTACGGGCTACTCATCGTTAGCTTATTTGAAAAAATTTGATATTGATTACCTTAAAATTGATCAGTCTTTTACCCGTAATGTTGATACTGATAAAAACGATCAAATACTGTGTGAAGCGATCATCGTTATGGCCCATAAATTAGGAATGAAAGTGATCGCTGAGGGGGTTGAAACCGAGGCGCAGCGCCAAGTGCTGTTAGCGGCAGGTTGCGACTATGGGCAAGGTTATTTGTTCTCAAGGCCGATACCCGCGAGCGAATTTACGCAACAATATCTGCAGTGTCGTTCTTTGATTTCGGATCTTTGATTTTCTATGCCTGATGCGATAATAAGCCGGAGATAATTATTGCCTATAAAAGCGCCGTGGATTTTGCTAGACTCCGCGGCCCCGCGTTGGGGCATTGTTACCTCGCATCAAAGTTTTACTACTTAGTTAAAGAGTCCCTATGAAATTTGAAACACTCGGTTTATCTTCCCCTATTTTGAATGCGATAACTGAGTGTGGCTATCAGCAACTCACTCAAGTGCAAGAGAAAGTGATCCCGCTTGCCTTTGAAGGCAAAGACATTATGGCCTGTGCCCAAACGGGGACTGGTAAAACAGCTTCCTTTGCTCTGCCTGTACTTGAAAAGCTGGCGGCTGAGTCGTTAGCCAATGACAGCAATAACAAACCCATTTTACGTGCTTTGGTGATGACGCCAACTCGCGAACTTGCGATTCAAGTGTGTGAAAATATCCAGAAATACAGCCAGTTTCTGCCACTGAAAACCCTCGCAGTTTATGGCGGCGCCAATATGAACCCCCAGCGTAAAGGGGTAGAGCAGGGCGTGGATATACTGGTGGCAACACCGGGTCGACTCTTTGACATTATCGGCCAGTTTCAATTAGATCTGTCGAGTGTCACTACCTTAGTGATCGATGAAGCCGACCGCATGTTAGACATGGGTTTTGTGCGTGATATTGAAAAAGTGAAACGTTTAATTGCAGTGCAGCATCAAACCATGTTGTTTTCAGCCACCTATAGCGATGCGGTCAAATTACTGGCTGAGAAAATGCTGAATGAACCCCAATGGGTCAATGTGGCCGACACCACGACAGCATCCACCGTAGTACAAGAAGTGTATCGTGTTGATAAACGCCGTAAAGCCGAGCTATTGTCTGAACTGGTTGGTCGTAACAATTGGCGCCAAGTGTTGGTATTTGCCAGCACTAAAGAAAGCGCCGAGCATTTATTACAAGAATTGAAGCTTGATGGCATCGCCGCAGGCGTATTCCATGGTGATAAAACCCAAGGCTCACGTAATCGGGTATTGGAAGAATTTAAAACCGGTAAATTACGCGTGCTGGTGGCAACCGATGTCGCCGCCCGTGGGTTAGATATTCACGCGTTGCCTATGGTGATTAACCTTGAGTTGCCGTTCCTTGCCGAAGATTATATCCACCGTATTGGCCGTACTGGCCGCGCGGGATTAACAGGGCGCGCCATTTCATTTGTAGCGCCTGCTGACGATGAAATGCTTGCTGAAATTGAAGCCTTGATAGATCAAAAGCTGCCAGTGTCGGTACAACCAGGTTATGAAGAAGGTACGCCTTTGCCTGCCCGTTATCGTGACGTGCCCGCCGCGCCAATTAAACTAATTGGAAAGTGGAGCCATAAAGCGCCGCAGGATCGCACCATTGGTCAGTCCCGTCAGGGGAAGTACGCTAAAGGTAAAGCGCAGGATAGCAAAGCGGGCGACGACAAATACTCTAGCCGCGCTAAGCCTGCTTCTGGCTCAGGTAAACCGTTTAATGCCACTAAACCTAAGTCAAATTTAGTGAGCAATAAGTCTGGTTTTGGCGGTCGGTCTAATAAAGCTAAATAAGTGCAATTAACTTTTAGCTATCAATAAGTCGATAGCGCTTTTCAGCTTAGTTTTTAGCATGCTGAATCGTATGTTATCACCACAAAGCGCATCCTAATCGATGCGCTTTTTGTTGAGCTTCAAAGCCAATACTTCTACACTCGAGGGCCAAGCTTGCTATTCGAGTGAGCCTTATTTGAGTGAGTTACCAAGCGAGTATCCCTATGATCATCAAAGCGATTCCTACCAATATCATCACAGGTTTTTTAGGTGTGGGTAAAACCTCTTTGATTAAGCAATTGCTGGCGACTAAACCCGCAGGTGAAACGTGGGCGGTATTAGTCAATGAATTTGGCGAGGTGGGGATTGATGCTGGTCTACTCAACTCCGCTGAAAACGGCATACAAATTCGTGAGGTTTCGGGGGGCTGTATGTGTTGTGCTGCAGGCGTACCGACGCAAGTCGCTATCAATCAATTGATTGCCAAAGCGAAACCAGACCGTTTACTGATTGAGCCTACTGGGCTTGGCCATCCCAATGAAATTATTAAAGTGTTGAGTGCTGCTCATTATCAGAATGTGATTTCACTACGCAGCACCCTATGTTTAGTGGATGCACGCAAAATTCACGATCCACGTTATCGCGAACACGCTAATTTTATTCAACAACTGCAAGTGGCCGATGTGATTATCGCCACGAAATCCGATTTGTATGATGCTGAAAACACCAAGCTACTTTATGAGTTACAGACTTATTTAAGCCATATCGAACGAGTCGATATTCCCGTGGTCAGCCATACAAACCAGCAGCCTTTACCCCGCGCTTTGCTCGATTATCTTAACCAGCCGCGGCGTGTTTCACTCAGCACGAGTGGGCCTACTGGCGTGAACCCTAAGCTGGGTAATCTTGCGATAACCACGCCTAGCTTGCTGCGAACTGGTGGCTCACATTTAAGTGAATTGGGTTTGTTTGCTGATGGGGCAATGGAGACTAGTTTAGCTTTTGATAAGCGCGGCATGGTGCGCAAGCAGAATCGAGGCGAGGGTTGCTTTAGCTGTGGTTGGGTATTTGAGCCGACATTAGAGTTTGATTTTGAAAAGCTGATTGCTTTTATTCAACGGCAATCCCAGTCATCTAATATGGGGCACGCGCTGCTCAGATTAAAAGCGGTGATGATCACGTCAGATGGTATTGCAGGGTTTAATTGGATTGACCATGAGCTAAGTGTGGTTGAACTGGATGATACGCTAGATTCTAGATTAGAAATCATAACCGTGAATGACGTTGATTGGGATGAGATAGAACAACAGCTTATGGCTTGTTTTAACTCCCGCTTAATTTAAGTAGTTACTCAATAAACGGTCGAGTAGGTCGGTTTAAACATATGTGTATGCGATTCGTTTAAATCAATTAAGGTCGAATAAAGACGATTCGGGTATGATTTACCATTAATTATTGATACGCCTACACTGGGCGGGCTATTCGAGCGTACTGTGATGAAACTGCAAGAAATAGATAAAACCCGATATCGTAAGAACATGAATTTATTGATTGTGATTTTAGTGCTCAGCTTGGTGGGACTTTCATTGGCTTTCGGATCGGTATTGATTGCCATTTTTGGAGCGACCCCGATACCGGGCGAGCCGACGGGTAACTTTCATTTAAACCTTTTAGGGGTGATCTTAAGTGTGGGCTTATGTGGCGCTGTGTTGCATCACTTTAAGGAACGGCCATTTTTTCGTGAGATTTATTACGTTTGGCGATTAAAGCAGTTACATAATCGTATTTATCGTAAATTAGTTAAAATTAAAGCTGCTGCGGCGCAAAATGATGTCAATGCATTGATCACACTGCTTTTTTATTACACAACGTTAAGGCAAGTATATTTACTTGATGATAATACACTGACCTTGCCTGCGTTGACCCAAGATTTGAATCGTTTAAACGCGCAAATCGACAGTTTAGGCTTGTTGCTCTCAGCTGAACAATTTACCCCTGAAATGTTGAGCTGATAACGCTAAGGTTTATCAAGTTAAAGTTTATAGCGAATCAAGACTAAAAGTGCGTATAAAAATACGCACTTTTAGTCTGGTATTAACGCTTTCAACGGTAAATTTATTAGGCTGCTCGCTGGGCTTTTTGCAGTGTGAGTAACCACTTACCATAAAGATAAATGCCGACTGCTGAGATAGTCCCTATGGCGGCAATGATATACCACGCCATGCCGATATTATGGCTGTGATACAAAAATTGAGTGAGTTGTTCGGCGCTTTCCCCCGTGAAACTCACCAGCGTAGTAAAAGCTTCACCTTGAGGAATAGCGCTAACATCAACGGCATTCATGCCGCGCTCTAATAATAAATCCCGCGAAAACAGCTCCTTCGATGCATAAATCTCATATAACTTAGGGCCGAAGTAGCCTTCTAAGCCCCAACCTATGCCTTGGGGTAACATCACAAATCCCAAATACATGGCTTTTTTACCTTTAGGCGCAATATTACCCATGAACTCATTTTTCTTTGGGCTGATCATCATCTCGCCAAGAGAGAACATCGCAATCGCCAGCACAATAAACCAAGCAGTATGGAAAGCGCCAATAAACACAAACGCCAAAATACTCAGCAAACAGCCAATAAGCATGGCAGTAGTAATACGATATTTGGCCGTGAGCGCCGCAACAATAAAGCAACTCGTCATGATAAGGCCGGCATTAAGATTAAGCATGCCTTCGGGCATCACCTTAGTACCATCGTTATTAAGGCCAAGCCAAAATTGCAGAATACCGTTACTGGTGCCTTCACTGCCAAAGAGAGTCGTGACGATTACGCTGGTATCAACCCATTCAGAAATATGAATTGGTAGCACATCAAATAACGCGTTGAATAAAAACCAAAAGCCTGCAAATACCAACATATAGTAAATAACGATAGGCTTTTTAAGCTCATGCCAAGCATCACGCCATAGGGCTTCTTGCTTGACTTCACCCGATTGAATTTGTTTATTGCGCGCCAACCGCTCAGCTTTGCCAGGCTCCGTGTAGGTCAGTAAAAATAAGAAGTTGAGTGAGATAATGGCGGCGCAGGCAAAGAACACATTGTCCCAAGACAGTTGACGCATATGCACGGCGACTAATGGCCCGAGAAAACCGCCAATATTAACGACTTGGTAAAAAATCCCCCACGCCATTGAAGTGTTATTGCGTTGGGTAGACAGCACTAAGGTACCTTGAATGCCCGGTTTAAATATTCCAGTGCCGATGGCAAGTAGCAAGGCTCCAACAAGAAAACCCCAAAAACTAGGGAAAAATGCCATCACCAAATAACCCAATATTTTAATAATGGTGGAGCCAAAAATGGTTTCTTTGTAGCCGACACGATCAGACATACCACCGGTAAATACGGGGATAAAAGTTTGCATTATGGCCCAAAGGGAAATAATGATGCCGTAGTCACTTAGACTAATGCCTAAGCCGCCCGCAGATTCGGGTGCTTTTGCATAAAGCCCTGCGCTGGCCTTAACGCCGTAGTAGGCTATACGTTCAACAAGTTCCATACCGCCGACTAGCCAAAAAATATACCCTAAGCTGGTAATCGAGGCCCACATACCGAGTTGTTTAACTTCCTGCAGATCATTGTCTGCATTTGGACTATTTTGGCTCATGTCCTTCCCTTATTGTTTTTATAAGTGTTATTTTATATTAACCCATTATTAATCAACTGATTAAAGTGAACGTATTAATCGTTTTATCTCGTTAAAATGCAAGAATGGGTATGCTTGGGTTGATACTTTACCTAATTCAGCCTTAAACACCAAAAAAGTAGCAAAAAATGATGAGTTATCCCGTATCTGTTATTAAACTGTATTTGGCTTGTGAGCTTGGCAGTAACCGCGCTATTTTTACTTAACCCATTGTGATAACTAATCTTTACTGTTTATTTTTCTACTTAACGGACTTTGTGTTCCGAGTGAATTTAGGTACAATCCTCTGCCGCATTTTTGTTCGCCCGATCATTTTTCTGTGGCCCTTGCCTTTTATTTTGTGAGAAATACGAATGACAGCAACAACATCTAATCATGTTCCAGCGGATATGAGTTTGCTTGAAGAGCCGATTACTAAGCTTTTTTGGCGCTATACCATACCCACCATTGCCTCTATGTTGGTGACGGGCGTGTATGTGACGATTGACGGTATTTTCGTTGGGCACTATTTAGGTGAAACGGGCCTTGCGGGGATGATGTTAGCTTATCCTGTCGGCGCTATTTTGTATGCGATTGGCGCTATGATAGGCATGGGCAGCGCGGCATTAGTATCAATCAATCTTGGTCAAGGTAATATCGCTAAAGCCCGTAAACTCATTGGTAATGCCTTTAGTTTATGTTTATTGGCGGGAGGTTTTTTTGCCCTTGTGGGTGGAATATTCTCGCGGGATATTTTAATCGCCCTCGGGGCGCAGGGTGAAATACTCGAAAATGCCAACCAATACCTATTCTGGTATTTCGCCCTATGTCATTTCCCGATTATTTCAATGACCTTTACCACACTACTGCGTAATGACGGCCGGCCCTCGATGGTGACTTGGGTGCTGATTTTAGGCGGGGTATTAAACACTCTGTTAGATTGGCTGTTTATTGTGGTTTTTCCCTTTGGTTTAGCAGGCGCCGCGATTGCGACTATGCTGTCGCAGGCAGTGACTGGGCTGTTATGTTTGCAGCATTTTTTCGGCCCTCGCACTCAGCTTAAAATCAACCTTGAGCAGATGAAGCTCAAACTCGACAATTGCATCAACATTGCCCGTGTGGGTTTACCGAGCTTGTTGATGAACCTTTATTTGTCGATTGTATTAACACTGCACAATATGGCTTTTTTGTGGGTTGGCGGCCCCTTACATGTGGCAGCTTATGGCGTGGTCAGTTACACAGAGGCTTTTTTCTATTTGATTTTTGAGGGCATAGCCCTTGGTACTCAACCTATTTATAGCTTTAACGCTGGAGCAGGGCGATTTGACCGGGTTAAACAAGCGCGCAATATTGCCTTTGGGATGACGCTACTCACCGCAGCATTAGGTTTAGTACTGATTTATTCTCGTCCAGAGTGGTTGGTGTATTTGTTTGCAGGCGATAATCAGAGCCTAACACCGGTGGCAATTGAAGGCATGCGCTGGTATTTCTGGGGCTTACCAATGGAAGGCTTGATTTTAGTCGGTGCGAGTTTCTTCCAAGCGATTAATTGTTCGACACAAGCCTCTATGCTCACGGGCGCTAAGCTTATTTTGATTGCTGTTATTATCTACTGTTTTGCTTGGGTATTTGGCGTGGTCGGGGTGTGGATGTCGCTCGCAACTTGTAGCACTATTTTGACGATATGGATGTTTTACGCCATGAAACGAGTTGAAGCGCGGCTGCATTAATACTTGGCGCTAACGGTTTAATATTTATCTTTTACGCTAAACACGACTTAGCGCTAGCGCGGGATGTTGGCCTCTGGTACATTTCGCTGGTTTAATCAGCTATCAAAAATAACTCATTCAAGCGTGCTGGCTTTTAGCGGCAATAGCGCTCAACAAAGGCGCTGGGTTCGCTGATAACCTTGGGTTAGCTTGACTGTTGATATAACTGGGTATTGAGCCGAATGACTCGCTCGTTAATTTTAGTAATTTATGTTTTATGAGGCTATTATGCGCACCACTGCAGTCATTTCAATGCTGTTGCTTGGCGTGTTAACCACTGTGAATGCCAGCGCCAAAGAGAATGAGTTAGTGTTTGCCAGCGACTTTGAAGGCAATCGTTTATCTCAACCTTGGTCGTGGATCATGGGTTGTCAATTTGAAGGCGCTGAACCACACAGTGGTGAAAGTGCGCTGCTGTGCGCCGAAGGCAATAGCAGTATCGTTAGTAAGTATCCTATTTCCGAAGCGGGGCTATTAGAGTTTTGGGTAAAAACCCAAAATACTCAAACCCAGTATCGAATCAATGTATTAACTTCACCCGTATTAAAACTTGATGCCCAGTGGCAGCATGTTGCCTTAATTGATATCACACCGGGTGCAAATGAGTATTTGGCGCACCGCGTCTCGATTGACGACCCCAGCCGCCAGTATATTCGCCTCGACATTGAGGCCATTAATGGTCCCATCAGTCTGGACGATTTGAGCTTAGACAAAATTCGCCTCGATATGGCACTGCAAAAAAATGAGCAGAAAATTATCGGCGGGATTTTAGATAAACTCAAACAAGACAAAAACTACGACGTGCAGTCGGAGTCGTTTCGCACCTTAGGTAAAAACTACGCCGCCCAGCTTGAAAGCCAAAGACAATACCTTGAATACTCGAATGCGATTTATTCCAGTATCACCTTTGTGCTCGCGACATCAGAGCGCAATAAGATGTCTAACCCTATGGGATATAGCACTTTTAGGTCGGTATTGACCGACACTAAACGGGTGGCATCACCTATCCAGCAGGCGCGTTTAGGCTCTATGGTTAAACCCTTTGGTGACTTAGCCACAGCTACCTTAAACGTGGTCAGTGCCGGTGCTTATTCCGCCTTTGCTGAACCTTTTAAGTCATTTGTAGCGGCGACGTTTGAACGTTCTAACTATGACAATGGCGATTTGAGTCGCAGCGATCGAAAATTTGCTGAAGAAAATGGCCTGAAAATTTATCAGCAAGCCGAACGTTTTATGTCTGAAATCGAAAAAGAGCTGCAATTAGTCACCGCGCTAGATAATGACTTAGTTAACATGCAGAAGAGTTTAGATGCGTTTCGCCGCGATCTTGATAAACATCTACGCAGTTATTTACAACATGCCAGTATTGCTCGCACGCCTGAAAACTACAGCAAAGTCATGAGTAAAGACGAGCAAACTCGCGCGCTGGTGATTGCCGAGGCGAGTGCTAATATCAGCGCTAAAGCCGAAGCGTTATTGGCGTCAAATAGCAATGCTGAGCTGGTGCAGTACATGATTAAAACCACTGAGAAGATTGATGAATTTCAAGAATACAAGGAGCGTTTTAACCAGATCACCTCTGCCATGCTAACTTTCTACGACAAATTTGAACGCTCGATTGCCACTGAGCAAAACCCGTTCACCGACCCAAGCGATCGCGCCGTATGGGAACAACACGCCCAAAGCGCCCGTAACTACATTCGCCAGTCGAAGGAAGCGTTCACCAAAGCCTTTATGTAGTTTATCGAGCTAGAACTTGGTGGTGTTTGTGAGTCGATCTATTACTGCATACTTAGTCTGGCGCGCAAATAGATAAAGCTTGAATCAAGCAATACTGCTCGAATAACGCGTTAAAACATCAAACTTGAGTGGCAGCGTAAGCTTCTTTACGCTGCCACTTTAAATTGAAATTGCCTAAATTCAGTTAACTGAACTCCGCAGCATTCATTATCATTATTGCCCAGTGACTCGCCGTCTTTTGATTTAATAATAAATATCCCCTATGACAATTGGCTCAAGCTCACTACTGAGTTTGGTAAGCTATTTCATGGCCCTGTGGGTACGCTGCAAGAACTTACTGATTACTGCGAACATTTAGAAAAGCGACGACTGCACTTTGCGGCAAGTTGTCAGCACTTTCACAGCAACTAACTGTAGTCCTGCTTAACCAAACTAATCACTGCCCATTTGTTATATTGGGTGGGTTAGCATGTCTTAAATGCACCATTTTTTAATGAGTTAACTCATTTTTATGCTTCAGCTTTAGCTCGTACAAGTTGTAGACAAACCAAAAGTGCATTATGTTGATCTAAAATGGATGGCCAGATTTTTGTCTTTAGGTATCTTGGAGAAGTAATGACGACTTGTTTTCTGTGTGGAAAAGAAATTGAGGGTAAAAAATCTAGAGAGCATATTCTCGGAGACTCATTTCTTCAACTTCTCGATATAAAAATAGAGCGGTTTAAGTTCAACTCCTCATCTGAAGATAAAGAATACTCTCGCTTAAAGGTACCGTCTCATCCCAAATGTAATAATGGATTTGGCTCAAGATTTGAGTCTGATATTATTAATTTAATATCTTCATTCGATGAAAAAAGAGAATTTCTGAATTCTTTACATTTAAATGATGTACGAGGGGAAGTTGACAGGCTTAGAGGAGCCTTAACGAAGTGGCTTGCCAAACTTTATCTAGGCTTTGTTTATTGGGAAGTTGGTTTGCCTCGACATCCAAATGTAGAGTTTCAAACACAATTAAGTGAGTTACTCACAGACCCTATTTTAGATTTGTTACAACGCGTTTTAAATAAAGAGACACCGTTATTTGTACCAAGCTCATTATTCTACTTTAAAATTCCAGAATACGATGACGTTGAATTAAGGTTCGACTTTGCGACTGGATTACCTTTAGGCTTGTTTTTTATAAAGTTTCAAGGACACTTATTGGTAGTCGCTTTAGGAGATGGAAACTTAGTCTCTGAATATTTCACTAATGAGCAATATTTGTATTCGCAATATATTATAGATGAGCACAAAGATAATGATCCCTTGGCATACCTTCATCCGGTTTCTCACATTTGGGCAGTTCGGGAATTGCTCCCAGTTCAACCAAAGTTAAAGTTCTTTAATGGTTATATATCAAATGAATCTCGTGTTAAACACCGCAATAGACCTGATATTAATGGAAAGGCTGTAAATTCTAGGGCAACAGAAATCTTTACTGAACACGCATCAAGGTTCGGTGCTGAATTCAGGAATACTGCGGAATACAGAGACACCCAGCCTTAATAGCGCAGCTGTTAACCTACAGATTATGCTTGGGTAAGTATGAACAAGGAGGTTTGTATACCGCGCCCTAGCAGAATTCAGAGAAGTGTTGAAGACACTCCCTATTACTATTGCTGTAGCCGCGCTTGGGTCAATTCTTAGAAAAGGTAGATAAACAGAGCCCGTCATCGCTAAATATTAGCGCGAGTCTTTAAACCTAAAGGTCACGCTGATGTTCGCAAGGCGAGTCAAGGTAATTTGCGAGACGACCGTCCGCCCCATGGACGGGGCGGTCGAGCATCCACGGATGGACTGGCTGCGAGTCGTCGAGTGAATGCCATGGCAAGCCTGTACCTTTAGGTAATGTAACTCGTACAAATCAAATCTCTCAAATAACGTTATGCCAAATTCTAAACAAGAAAGCCGCCAATGAAGGCGGCTTTTGTGTTTCGATTATCTCGTAACCTTTGTGTTTTCTTGGTTACTTTACATCATGACTTTCAGGCGAGGCATTAGAGCAAATACACGTTCAAGCTACAGGCGCCGTGGGCACCAACGACGAGGGCTTGTTCGATATCGGCGGTTTTTGATGGACCCGCGATAAACACCCCGAACTCACCGACCTCTAAGGTAATTTCTTTTGCTGCTTGATGCATGTTCGGCACAATTTTATTGGCTGGCAAAGCTAACATCAGGTTTTCACAGATAAACGGCGTAACTCTGTGGCCTAAATTTTTATTGTTCACCCAAATGGCGCCGTTTTCGGCAACGCCAATGTCACCTGGGATCACCGCATAATCTATATCTTTTAGCTCATGGGCTGTGGGTGGCACTTCGCGGTTTGCTGTTACGCCATCAACTAAAGAGATCACCTGTAACCCCTGAGCAATAAGTTCATCGACTTTGGCTTGCAGGGCTTTGATGCCACCATCTTTATGTAGCGTACCCGCGACAGTGTTGAGGTTGGTCTCGAACTGGCCGATGAGATTGTCACCCCTTGGCGCCACATCTATGCTCGGCATTGGATGATTTGTTAAGGCCGACAGTTTGAGCGCATTGAGAATTTCAAGTTTACTAGACATCTTATAGGCTCCTGTGTTTCTTAAACCAAGCTTCGAAGCTGGAGTTCGGCGCAACGGGCAGTTCACGGTATTTTCCCCATGCACCACTAAAGGGTTTTAGTAGGCTACCCGGCAGAATGCGCAGCGCGGTTCTTGCCACACTCATAGAACAGTTCAGCAGAGTTTCGCTTGCCATAAATTTACCCACTAATGGCATGTAACTGTTTTTGCCATAGGGGAGTTTTCCGGCTTCAGCCTTAAGGCGTCTGTGGTGGAAAATAATTTTATCGAGCGGCACTTTAGTCGGGCAGATATAGGTACAGCTACCGCATAAGGTACAGGCCCAAGCAATCGAGTTAGTGTCATCAATCTTAGCGCCTACGGCGATGCCAATTGGGCCCGGAATGGTGTAGTTGTAGCTGTAACCGCCAGAGCGACGATACACAGGGCAAGTATTGAGGCAACCACCACAACGGATACACTTCAATGATTCTGCAAGGATTTTATCCTTGAGCATCTCAGTGCGGCCATTGTCGACGATAATAATGTGCATCTCGCCTTCAGGCTGTGGGCCACGGTAAAAGGCGCTATAAGTGGTGACGGGTTGGCCTGTGGCGTTGCGCGCCAGTGTGCGTAGCAAAACAGCTGCGCTGTCTACATTGGGCACCACTTTGTCGATACCCATTGAATGCAGCTGCAACTTAGGTAGATTAGCGCCCATGTCGGCGTTGCCCTCGTTGGTGCAGACCACAACGGCGCCTTTATCGGCAATCGCCATGTTGACGCCGGTCATTGCTGCATCGGCGGTGAGAAATTTTTCACGCAAATGCGCGCGGGCGGCGCGGGTTAAATATAAGGGGTCGGACTCGCCAGCTTTAGTGCCTAATAATTCGTGGAAAAGCTCGCCAACTTCCTCCTTTTTCATGTGAATAGCCGGCACGACTATGTGTGATGGCGGCATTTTGGCGAGCTGAATAATTCGCTCACCTAAGTCGGTATCAATGACCTCAATACCGCGTTGCTCTAAGTACGGATTGAGGTGGCATTCCTCAGTCAACATAGACTTGGACTTCACCAGCTTTTTCACTTTATGGCGGGCTAAAATCTCGTGAACAATGCGATTATGCTCGGCGCCATCTTTAGCCCAATGCACTTGTATACCATTAGCGATACAGTTTTGTTCAAAGGTTTCAAGATATTGGGCAAGATGGGTTAACGTGTGCAGTTTTATTTCTGAGCCAAGCTGACGCAGTTGTTCCCATTCTGGAATGCTACCTGCGGCGCGGTCGCGTTTTTCTCTGAGCATCCACAGGGCTTTTGAATGCCAGTCGACACGGGTTTCGTCGCGGCAAAAAATATCGGCTTTATGGGCATGGTTTTGTGAGCCCTGACTCGCCTCGTGATTATGATTGTAAGCCATGGTGAGTCTCCTAGATCGCAGCGTTCAGCACTTGGGCTATGTGGCGAGTTTCAATCGGCAACTGCTGTTTGCGGATCATGCCATCGAGGTGTAATAAACATGATGGGTCAAAACCCACCACATATTCAGCACCTGTTGCGGCGTGGGCTTGAGCTTTATCTTTCCCCATTTTGGCTGACACTGCACCTTCATCCACTGCGAAGGTGCCACCAAAGCCACAGCATTCATCACGGCGGTCGGGATAGACTATGTCTATGCCGCCAATATTCGCTAATACGGCTTCAACTTTGTTGAATCTTGGCCCCATTTGCTCACTCGGGGTGGCGAGGTTCAACATGCGTATGCCATGGCAACTCAGTTGCAAGCTTACCTTGTGCGCGAAGGGCTTGGTAAAGGCGGGGATCGGCGCGATATCGTGTAAAAATTCGGTAAGCTCATAGAGTTTGTTGATCACAGTTTGTGCTTCTAGGCTGCTATCAAACTCGTGGAAGTTTTCTTTGGCGGCCACTAAACAAGAGGCGGCAGGGCAAACAATGGCGTCGCATTCCACGCCCTTAAAAGCGTTAAGTAATTTAAGGGTGGTACTGCGCGCGGCATCAAAGCAACCTGAGTTAGTCATTGGCTGACCACAACAGGTTTGACCCGCAGGTAGAATCACTTGGTGTCCGAGTTTTTCTAACAGTTCTAAGGTGGCAATGGCAACCTCAGGCATCATTTGATTGACTAGACACGGGATGAAAAGAGCTATTTTCATGGTGTTTTCTCTTTCTTATTAGTGAACGACATTGCCTTGTTGCGTGAGCTAAAGACCACACAAATGCTAAGGTAGTTAATCCAATATAGGCGGTTCTTTACAGAATAAGTAGCGTTAATTTAGTAAATACTCTTGTTGATGTCCTCATGAATGTTAATGTTTAATGTATTGATTACATTGTTTAAAAATATTTTTCGGTTTAAATTTTATGCTAATAGTTGCGTTGTCAATGAATGAGAGCAATGTGCTGACATGCCTAAACGAGGCAAAATATCGCCCCGTTTTCGGCAGTTGTTATCCTACATTAGCGGCTGCACTCTTCGAGTAGATAAGCCAAGTGACGATAGGAAATGCCGCTGTGCTGAGTGAGGCCAACCTCACACATACGGTTAGCGTAATAGCCTTCTTTAATCTCCACTGGGATCAGTTTTTTGATATTACGCAGTGCGCTGGCGTTAATTTCAGGCTTATACAAACCTTTTTCACCCGCGTAACCACAGCAATCAATTCCCGCAGGTTTTAGCACTTGCGCTGAGCAAGCATCGGCGATTGCTTGCATCTTAGGCTCAAGTTTCATCTTGCGTGCGCTACAACCTAAGTGCAGAGCCACATTAACTTTTTTGCTAATGTTGAGCTTAGTCAGTAAGTTGTCGTGCATAAATTCAACTAAGTCGATAATTTGCACTTTGGGATCACCTGACAAGGTCCGGTAGGTACAAGACAGCGCATCGACTACTACGGGCAGCTTGCCGCCATGGGTCATTTTGCTTACTGCATCGATAAGCTCTTGGCGTTTGGCATCGGCGTTTTTAAAGTCGCCCTTAGATTCCCACATCTGGCCGCAGCATAAATCGCGGGTTTTCTCTGGCGTAATCACGTTATAGCCTGCGCGTTCCAGTAGCGTGACGACCACTTCTGGCAAAGTGCGGTTATCAGGGTCTTTTGGCGTTGGGCCAAAGGTTCGTCCGCCACAGGCAGGGAAGTAGACTACCGTTTCTTGGCCCACTTTTGCCGGTGATGGTGTTGGCAGTTTGCCGCCTTTCGGGAAATCGGGGTTCCAATACGGCACTTCTTTTGAAATCAGGCGGCCGGTTTTCATTAAGGCCTGGGTGATGCCATCGCCAGTGATTTTGTGGATCACGCCGAGCATGTCAAAACCTGAACTGATAACTTGGTTCACCGCGCCAAAGTGTTTGGCTTGGAAATCTAATACTTTTTGTTCAGTAGTACTGATGTACGGCGTGCGCAGCTTACGTACCAGTTGCCCCATGCTGTTATCAACGGGACAGGCAATAGTACATAGCTGACAGGCAGCGCAGGTATCGACCACATCGTATTTAGCGGCGGCGCGCATTTCGGCTGCTGCGGTTTTATCGCCTGACAGCTCTAAGCGCTCGATTTCACGTAAAGTGGCAATACGTTGGCGCGGTGAGAAGTTAAGTGCCGATGTCGGACAGGTTTTTTCACAAAATCCACATTCAATACACTTATCGATAAAATCATCGACCACAGGGCAGGGCTTAATGTTTTTTACATGCACTGTGCTGTCATCGTTCAAGATAACGCCGGGGTTGAGCAGGCCTTGTGGGTCAAAAATATGCTTGATGCGTTTCATCAAAGTGTAGGCATCGGCGCCCCATTCCATTTCAACAAAAGGCGCTACCGCGCGGCCGGTACCGTGCTCGGCTTTCATCGAACCGTCGTATTTATGGATCACCATTTCAGCCACATCTTGCATAAATCTTTGGAAACGGTCGATATCGGTTTGTGAGGCAAAAGTTGGGGTAATAATAAAGTGGAAGTTACCCGCTAAGGCATGGCCGTAAATGACGCCTTCAGGATAGCCGTGTTTGTAGAACAGTTGGGTTAAATCTGCCGCTGCTTCGGCTAAATGCTCAACATTAAAGGCGACGTCTTCAATAATAACTGAGCTGCCCTTAGGGCGCTCGCCGCCAATAATAGGGAACAAACCTGAGCGCATTGCCCAGTATTTGCTGTAAACACTGGCATCGCTACTGAAGGTAATGGGGCGTTCAGTTTTAAGATGTGCGAGTTTAGCAATCACATCTTGGGTATAACTTTCTAATGTTTGTGCATCATTGGCGCGGGATTCAATCAGCAAAATGGCTGCGCCTTCTGGCAATGTGCTGAGCCAATCTGGCATGCCTTTTTTACCGGTAACGGCTTGAATCGATGCCCAGTCAAGTAATTCGGCGGCGGCAACACTGTGACCAATAATTGGTGGAATTGCGCTGGCGGCATCGACCATATTAAAGAATACTGCCATGGCAGAGGCTTTAAACTTGGCTTCATCGACTGTGTGGTAAGTGACTTCTTCAACAAAGGCTAAGGTGCCTTCGGCGCCCACAATCAAGTGGTTGATGAGCTCAAATGGTTCTTCGAAATCAACCAAAGAGTTGATGCTATAACCTGTGGTGTTTTTGATGGAGTATTTTTTACGGATACGCTGCGTAAGGACGTCATTGCTGCGAGTGAGTTTGGCTAATGCAGTCAATGAATCTAATAATTCGCCGTGGGATTTAGCAAATGCCGCTTTGGATTTGTCGCAACCAGTATTTAATTCAGTACCATCGGCAAACAGTAATTTAGCCGAGGCGATAGTTTGATAGCTGTTTTGCGCCGTGCCGCAGCACATACCTGAGGCATTGTTTGACACGATACCGCCCACCATTGCCAAGGCTAATGTGGCAAGGTCAGGGCCAATTTTTTTGTCCAGTGGCCGCAATACCGTGTTGGCATCTGCGCCAATCACCGCCGCGCCGAGGGTAATTTTTTGACTGTCGGGACTTACTTCAATGGTTCTGAAGCCGTCGTGGCCTAACATCAGCAAAATGCCTTCACCAATGGCTTGGCCCGATAAACTGGTGCCCGCTGCGCGAAAGGTAACGGGGACTTTATAGGCGCGGGCAACGGCAAGAGTGTGTTTTACCTGTGTAAGGTTATCTGCATGCACCACGATTTCAGGCACAATGCGAAAATAACTCGCGTCGGTAGACCAAGCAAAACGGCGCACAGGATCATTGGATACGGCAGGCTCACCGAGCTGTTTAATCAGGTCTTGATATACAGCATTATAATTAATGGACATAAGGCTACTCTCTTAACGCAATAAATGACCAAAGCCGCTACAGCGGCCTTGGATTTCAGTGGGCTTAGAAGCCACCCCAGAGTGTGGCTATCGTACCTGCCAATAATGCATAACCAATAGCAACGGGCATTGTCTTACGAATAATTTCAGACTCTCGTCCTGCCATACCTACGACCGTTGCGGCCGCAACTACGTTCATCACACACATCATGTTACCTGCGTTGGCACCTATGCCCTGTAGGGCTAACACTAACGCGTGATTCATACCGATATTGTCGGCCACACTGTACTGTAGGCCTGAGAACATCATATTTGAGAAGGTCGCAGAGCCCGATAGAAAGGCGCCGAAAATACCAACAATAGGCGACATCCAAGCCCACACAGAACCCATTGAGTGCGCCAGCATGTCGGCTAATGCAACTGGCATTGAGGCTAAGCCAGCTCCATTGACACCAGAGTTTAAGAAGATTTTCACCATAGGCACTGACGCGCCGAGTGAAATAATGGTGGGTAACATGGATTTACATGACACACCAATCGTTTGTTTTATCGCAGGGCTTTTCATTCTGAACAGGAAGAAACCTAAGATACACACCACAATGAAGAAAATACCGGGTGCGTATAAAGTGGCAAAGCTGGCCTTAAGCTCAGTGCCCATTAGACCTGTCCAACTGATGTTAAAGCCCGATAACCATGTTTTTAACGGTGCAACTGTGCGTGATAACACCAGCAGCGCCGCCATAATGATATAAGGCGTCCAAGCGGCTATTTGTGAAAACTTAGCCGTTGTTGCGACTTTTCCGTTTTCTTGACTGTCATTCTCGGCAAAATCATTCCAAGGGGTTTTAGGCAGTAAATAACCTTTACGCGCTACAGGGATCACCATTGCCATACCGACTAAAGAACCGATAACAGAGGGAAATTCTGGACCAGCAATATAGTTGATAATCCAAGCGGGGACGGTAAAGGCAAGGCCTGCAAAAATCGCAAACTTCCAAATTGCTAAGCCTTCTTTAAAGGATTTATTTCGACCAAAAAAGCCAGTTAACATAGCGACCATCACCAATGGGATTAACGAGCCTGTGATTAAGTCGATAGTGATCATGTGCATAGCAATAAACTGCGCAAAGTCAGCATAGGTGCCGCCATGCTCAGCAATTTGCGCGGAGGCCATACTTACGCCGCCTTGCATTAAACCTTGCTCCATACCAAAGAGTACGGGTAAACCAATCGCGCCAAAGGACACACTGGCCGAGTCGGCAATTAGCGCGACCACAGCTGCGGCAATAGGGGGAACACCTAATAATACTAACAGCGGCGCACCAATGGCGGCTGGGGTACCAAAGCCGGCACTGCCTTCAATAAAGGCACCAAATAACCAACAAATGATGATGACTTGCACGCGAGCATCGGCACTGATGTTAGTAAAGCCTGCGCGGATAGTATCCATTGCCCCTGAATATTTCAGGGTGTTAAGTAAGAACACTGCGCCAAAAATAATGGTGAGTGGAGTAATAGCAGATAGCAGCCCTTCAAGAACCGATGCCGCCAGTAATGTGGTATCCATTTGCCAGATAAACACGGCGGCGAGTGCAGTGACTATCATGGAAATGGGCATCGCCTTTGATGCGGGCATTCTGAGTAACACTAAAAATAGCATTACGCTGATTACCGGCGTCAAGCTGGCGAGGAGTTGAAGTATTGTCATGCTAGCCTCTTCATCAAGTGGTCTGTCTTATTATTAATATTAGAATTTTCATCAGTTTTAATGTCGACTTCTCAGACCGATAAAACAGCAATTAATATTAAAAGTGTTAATGGCCTCGACATTCTGTGTTGTGTACTAGACGTTATTGTGAGTTTTACTAATATGATCTAGATCATTTTCGCTGCTATATGAAATGCCAATCTACCGTGCCGAGGGATGTGTCACTTAAAAGATATTTCTATGTGTGAGCTTGATCACTTGAGTTGATGGCTGTGTGTTTAAATTTTTTATAAAAAATTTAAATAACTGCGATTTTAGTTATTACAATTGGGTTGTTACCCAATTAAGCCGTGGATAATGCAATAAACTGATCTTTTTATTTCATTAATGAGTGATTTTCAGTATCTAAAAAACACATACGGCAAGTGATTTATGTCACATTATTTTGAGCTTTAAAAAGATGAACCTCTAGTGGTTTTGTATTACATGTTTGTTTTTGATTGGTTTATTGGGTAGTTGTTCGTTGTGACGAATATCGCTTTTTTCAAGCGTGATTTTATATTGTGACAAATATCACTTAACTTATTTTGTATTAATTTTAAATTAACTGAAATTTAATCACGGTTAATTACGTTGTATTTAGATATTTTACTGAGTTGTCAAACTCTATAGATAAGTTATCTAGCGCCAACTGAAATATAGCGTTAGAACATTAAGCAGCGAACAATATAAAAATAATGATTTAATGCGCAGATAAATTAATATTTATGTTAATAAAAAAGAGACTTAATAGTCTCTTTTAGCCAGGGTATTGATAAAAATAGTACTGATTTAAAATAACTTGCT
This sequence comes from Shewanella morhuae, assembly GCF_900156405.1. Taxonomy (GTDB): domain Bacteria; phylum Pseudomonadota; class Gammaproteobacteria; order Enterobacterales; family Shewanellaceae; genus Shewanella; species Shewanella morhuae. Next base: position 176,584 of record NZ_FTNN01000002.1, on the reverse strand, counting down.
GCCCCAACCTAATTTAGTGCGCAACACATGAAAATAATTATGCCCTTTAGGATGAATAAGTCGTAAACGCTCGGAGCTACGGCGCACTATGATTTCATCGCCGGGTAATACGGCTAAATGGACGTGACCATCACAGCTGACCTCTAGGTTTTCACCATTCTCAGGGGAAACCACCATTTTAATGGTGCTACAAGCATCAACCACAATCGGACGACAAGATAAGGTGTGTGGAAACATAGGAACTAAGATCATTGCCTGCAGATTAGGTGTAAGAATCGCGCCACCTGCAGAAAGTGCATAGGCTGTTGAGCCTGTTGGCGTAGACACTATCATGCCATCAGCACGTTGGCTGTACATGAATTGGTCGTCAATATAGACTTCAAATTCAATCATGTGGGCTATTTTACCCGGATGCAGTACCGCCTCATTCACAGCGGTATTACTTGCTTTAAGCTCCCCGTGGCGATACACCTTCGCTTCGAGTAAGAACCTGTGCTCGGTATCGAACTCACCGTCGAGCACTTTGGCGAGAGCTTCCTCGAAGGTATCGGGTGGTAAGTCGGTTAAGAAGCCTAAATTACCGCGGTTGACGCCAATAACACCTAAATCAAAGCGGGCTAATACCCTTGCTGCACCGAGCATATTGCCGTCACCACCCACGACGATAGCTAAGTCGCAGCGCGTGCCAATTTCGAGCAAATCAACAGCCTCGATACAAGGCCCTAATTCGGCAGCAACACGCTCTTCTACTAATACTTCAAAGCCTTGCATTGTCAGCCAATGATGTAGACGCTTTAAGGTTTGGTTAGTCCCTTGATGATGGGGCTTGCCGATTAGGCCAATAGTGTGAAACTTTGTGGTCATATTTATGCTAGATCTGCCCTTAGGCCTTGAAACGTCAAAATTGATCCCCATAATATGCCCAGAGTATTTCAGAAACAAAGCATTTTTAGCTGGAGTGAAAATGAGCAACGAATCGATTAAAGTAGAACAAGATCTGATCCAAGAGGGTGTAGAGTCTGAAGTGTCTACCACAGAAGCAAGTCTTATCGATGAGCTTACCCAGGCCAATTTCCGTATTGAAGAGCTGGAACAGTTACTCGCTGACGCTTTGGCGAAAGTTGAAGAACAAAAGGATTCAGTGATCCGCGCCGCCGCCGAAGTGGATAATATTCGTCGTCGCGCTGCAATGGATGTGGAAAAAGCGAATAAATTTGCCTTAGACAAATTTGCAAGTGAACTTTTGCCAGTTCTTGATAATATGGAACGCGCTTTAATGGGGACAAACCCAGAAGATGACGCGACGAAAGCGATTTATCAAGGCGTTGAGTTAACTCAAAAAAGCTTGCTTACCGCGGTGGCTAAATTTGGTGTTAAACAAATTGATCCACAAGGTCAGTCATTTAACCCAGATCTACATCAAGCGATTGGCATGCAACCAAGCAGTGAATTCCCTGCTAACACTGTGATGTTGGTGATGCAAAAGGGTTATGAGCTGAATAGCCGCTTACTACGCCCTGCGATGGTTATGGTGTCACAAGGCAGCCCTAACCAAGAAAGCGCAACGATAGATATCGAAGCTTAAGCTTTATTGGCTAGGCAGCTGTTATAAAGACAGCGACAAAAAAGGACTGCAATAGCAGTCCTTTTTTATGGGCGAAATTTTTTATGAGAGTCGCTAACGTCTTACAAAATAGCGCCTCTAAAGCTCAATAGCTTATTGTGCTAAATAGGTATTAATTTGCGCCAGTATGCCTTCAGCATCCAGTTGTAAGTCGTGGGTGACTTCTTCTGGTGCGCCGTGCTTAATAAACTCATCTGGTAAACCGATTTGCAATACAGGCTTAGGCATCTTTAACTTTTGTAGCAGTTCAAGGACGCCAGACCCTGCGCCGCCCATAATCGCATTTTCTTCCACTGTAACCAGTACGTCATGGCTTTTAGCCATTTCTTTGACCAGTTCAATATCCAGCGGTTTTACAAAGCGCATGTCGACTACTGTTGCATTTAAGCTTTCAGCTGCCGTCAATGTGGAAGCTAAAGTCGTACCAAAGTTGAGAATGGCAACGCGTTCACCAGTACGCTTAACAACGCCTTTACCTATCGGTAAGGCTGTCATGGTCTCGACCTGAGTTTCACCTGTTGCACTGCCTCTAGGGTAGCGTACTGCACTTGGGCCAGCGTTATAGCAATAACCTGTGTAGAGCATTTGACGACATTCGTTTTCGTCCGATGGCGCCATAATGACCATGTTTGGAATGCAGCGCATAAAGCTTAAATCAAATGCGCCTTGATGGGTTGGCCCATCCGCACCGACAATACCGCCGCGATCAATGGCAAATAATACCGGTAATTGTTGTAGTGCTACATCGTGAATCAGCTGATCGTAGGCGCGTTGCAAAAATGTGGAGTAAATTGCCACTACCGGTTTGTAACCTTCGCAGGCAAAACCCGCCGCTAGGGTTACGGCGTGTTGTTCGGCTATCGCGGCATCAAAATATTGTTTCGGGAAGCGTTGGGAAAACTCCACCATGCCCGAACCTTCGCGCATGGCAGGGGTAATCGCTAATACTTTTTCATCTTGTTCGGCAATGTCGCATAACCATTTACCAAACACTTGCGAAAAGGTCGGTAAACCGGGTTTTGTGGCCGGTTTTTTAAACAGCGATGGGTCAAACTTAGGCACCGCATGCCAACCGATAGGATCTTTTTCAGCAGGCTCATAACCACGACCTTTCTTAGTCATGATGTGCAGCACCTGTGGACCTTTAAGATTGCGCATATTACGCATGGTCTCGACCAGAGCATCAACATCGTGGCCATCGATTGGGCCAATATAGTTGAAACCTAACTCTTCAAATAAAGTGCCAGGAACCACCATACCTTTAAGGTGTTCTTCAGTACGCTTAGCCATTTCTTTGATGACGGGCATGCCTTTCAACACTTTCTTGCCGCCTTCGCGCAGCGTAGTATAAAAACGGCCTGACATCAGTTGTGCTAAATGGTTATTAAGCGCACCGACATTTTCAGAAATCGACATTTCGTTGTCATTTAACACAACAAGCATGTCATTGTGCAAGTCGCCTGCGTGGTTCATGGCTTCAAACACCATACCGCCTGTCATCGCACCATCGCCGATTACGGCAACAACTTTACGACCCGCTTGCTCTTTTTCAGCGATAATTGCCATCGCCAGTGCTGCGCTGATTGATGTACCCGAATGACCGACACTAAAAGTGTCATATTCACTTTCTTCACGCCAAGGAAAAGGGTGCAAACCCTCTTTTTGCCGAATAGTCTGCATTCTATCGCGACGACCTGTAAGGATTTTATGCGGGTAGGCTTGATGGCCAACATCCCAAATCAAACGGTCAAAAGGAGTATTGTAGACATAGTGCAATGCAACGGTGAGCTCTACCGTGCCTAGGCCAGAGGCAAAATGACCGCTGGACATGCCAACAGACTTAAGCAGGAACTCGCGTAATTCATCGGCCACTTGTGGTAAAAGTGCCTGAGGAAGTTGGCGGAGTTCATTAGGGGTGTTGGCCTGTGCCAACACGGGAAACTGAGAAATGTCCAAACTCATAGCGAGATACTTCGACTCTTATTATATTCTTCGCTCAATGATATAGCGGGCGAAATCTGCAATTAACTGACTATTGTAGGGCAATTTAGCCAGCACTGATAGTGCTTCTTGGACCAGTTGTTTGGCGGTATCTTGTGCGCCTTGTAGTCCAAGTAATTGTGGAAAAGTACTCTTATTTGATTCTGTATCAGAGCCTTGCGGCTTACCGAGCTCTTCGGTAGTGGCTATGATATCGAGGATATCGTCTTGTACTTGGAAGGCGAGCCCGATGGCACGGGCAAAATCCATCATAGCAATATAGTGTTCTTTAGGCGCATTAGCGGCAATTAAAGCTAACTCAACGGCGCAACTAATAAGCGCGCCGGTTTTCATATTATGTAATTGAGTTAGTGCGTTAAGATCAATATTTTTATTGGTTGAAGCTAAATCTATTGCTTGACCACCGCACATGCCACGATAGCCTGAAGCTTTAGCTAAAACTCGCACCATGGCAATATGTTGTTCGCTGCTGATCCCTACTAGGGGCTCGGTAATAATTTCAAAGGCTAAGGTTTGCAGCGCATCTCCCGCTAAAATAGCGGTCGCCTCATCAAAAGCGATATGCACTGTGGGCTGACCACGGCGCAGTTCATCATTATCCATAGCAGGTAAATCGTCATGGATAAGTGAGTAAGCATGAATACATTCAATGGCTGCGGCGCATGCATCTAACTTATCGAGTTCAAGCCCAAACATGCGCCCGATACTGTAAACCAGAAATGGACGAATGCGTTTGCCACCTAATAAAGCGCCGTAAGTCATGGCAGCTTTTAATGTAGGAGCGCTATCTTCAAGCGTATTAAAACGCTGTTTTAATTGATTATCAACACGTTGCTGATATTCTTGAATGGTACTGGCTAGCACGCTTATTCGCCCTCAACGGCATAGGGGGACAGAGGCGCATTTTCATCTGGTTTCAATAAAATGGCCACTTTTTGTTGAGCTTGTTCGAGTTTGGCTTGGCTGTTTCGTACGAGATTAATGCCGCGTTCAAATTGTTTTAACGCGTCATCAAGTGAGATATCGCCTTGCTCTAAATCGGCAACGATGCGCTCTAGCTCGCCAAGGGATTCTTCGAAACTGAGATTTTCGGGTTTTTTAGCCACGTTTATATTTCCTTTAATTTAGCGGACACAAGGTATATCAGGGCGACGCAAGGGTCAAATTCAGACGATAAATATTTGCTCAATCGCACGCTTTGTAACTGAATTTTTTCCAGAAAATATAAATAGTCGCTAAACTTGCTTAGTGTATGTCCGATAACTGACAATAGTATCATCATTTGTATCGTAATTTTGAGCTCGATACACAAGTCTCACACGTATGGTCAGCAGGATTTTCACTCAATCGATTATCTGAGTGCCATTGCTTACCCAGAGTAAGTATTATGTTGTTTATTGAAAAAATTGAGGAGCCGTCGTGGATTTAGCAACAATAATAGGAATAGTGGGGGCTTTTGCTTTTATTCTCGGCGCTATGGTGACGAGTGGCGGCTTAATGATTTTCGTCGATGTGCCTTCGATTCTAATTGTGTTTGGTGGCTCCTTCTTTGTGGTCATGATGAAGTTTAATCTTAAACAATTTTTTGGAGCGGTAAAAATTGCAGCCAAAGCGTTTATATTTAAGCTTGATAAGCCCGAAGATTTGATTGAACAAGCGGTTGCTATGGCTGATGCCGCTCGTAAAGGTGGTTTTTTGGCCTTGGAAGAAGCACAAATCACCAATAGTTTCATGCAAAAAGCCGTTGATATGTTAGTTGATGGTCATGATGGTGAAGTCGTCCGTGCAGCATTAGAGAAAGATATTGCTTTGACAGAAGAACGTCATCGCACCGGGATTGCCATATTTAGAGCCGTCGGTGATGTTGGGCCTGCGATGGGGATGATTGGTACGCTGGTTGGTCTGGTTGCTATGTTGTCCAACATGTCAGATCCTAAGTCGATTGGCCCCTCTATGGCGGTAGCGCTGTTAACCACATTATACGGTTCTATGATGGCAAACATGGTTGCTATCCCAGTTGCGGATAAATTATCGCTGCGCATGGGGGAAGAGATGCTTAATCGTAATTTGATTATGGATGCTGTACTTGCTATTCAAGACGGACAAAATCCCCGTGTGATCGAAGGCTTCTTGAAAAATTATTTGGCTGAAAAAAATCGCAAAATTGATACCACGGACGGAGAGTAGCCCATGGCTAAGTGCAACTGTCCACCGCCCGGCGCACCGGCTTGGTTGGCAACATTTGCCGACTTGATGTCGTTGTTGATGTGTTTTTTCGTGTTGCTATTGTCATTTTCTGAAATGGACGTGTTGAAATTTCAACAGATTGCAGGCTCGATGAAATACGCTTTTGGTGTGCAAAATAAAGTTGAGCTGAAAGATATTCCTAAAGGTACCTCAGTTATTGCTTTAGAGTTTAGGCCCGGTCGCCCAGATCCCACGCCGATTGAGATTATCAATCAACAAACTAATGAAATGACTGAGCCCGTGCTGGATTATAAAGCGGGTGAAGACGATAGTTCTGGTGGTTCACAACAGCAAGATGGTTCCCAGCGCGGTGGTGAAGCGAGTGTAACGGCGCAGGATATTGCCAAAGCCGTTGAAGCCGAAGAGAGCGCTGCACAGGAAAAGATCAACGAGCAAGTCAAGAGAATGGCACAAGAGCTCAATAAAGAAATTATTGATGGTTCGATTGAAATTGAATCTTTGGGCCAGCAGATTATTATCCGTATCCGTGAAAAGGGCTCGTTTGCTTCGGGCTCTGGTTTTCTACAACCTCGATTTAAACCGGTAGTGCATTCTGTGGGTGAACTGTTAAAAGATGTGCCAGGGATTATTACCGTGTCAGGTTACACCGATGACATGCAAATTAGTGATGAACTTTATAGTTCTAACTGGGATCTATCTAGTAAACGTGCGGTAGCCGTAGCCCATGAATTATTACAGGTTAAAGGTTTTGATGCTAAACGAATGAAAGTAGTCGGTATGGCATCGAATAACCCAATAGTACCTAACGATTCAGCGGAGAATCGTGCCCGTAATCGCAGAGTAGAAATTGCGATAGAGCAAGGCAAAGCGAAAGAGTCGGAAGAGATTCAAATCGGCAAGTAGCTGTTCATATGCCCGGTTATGTTTTGTTTTACCGCCGCGATAATATCGCGGCTTTTTTATGCGCCAAATTTTTACGTTAAGGATAAAAACTTTGATTTTTTAGCAATATTTTGGAGTACTTAAATGTAGAGTACTTAAATACAGTAGGGTAATTGTATCATTGCAGTAGAGTGTTAATTTTAGTGAGTTTTTAGTCGATAAACACACTCAAATGCAATGTGATTTTAGATACGAAAATAGCTTGGATTACGGCGGTACAAGCCCGCTGAAACTCGCATGTTTAGGTTACTTGGGTATATAATCCCCCGATTATTATTTTAGCCAATTTTACTTTTTCAAAATTGCCCGCGGAAATCCCATGAAGTTTATTGTAAAGCTGTATCCAGAAATCATGATGAAGAGCAAACCAGTTCGTATGCGCTTCACCAAAATGCTCGAAACCAATATTCGTAATGTGCTGAAAAAAGTTGATGAGGACGCTAAAGTCCAACGTCAATGGGATCGCATTATGGTGATGGTACCTAAGGACAAACCTGAGTTAGCCCAAGCCTTTGGTGAGCGTCTGGCATGTATTCCGGGTATTGCACATGTTGTGCAAGTTGATGAATACAGCTTTGAATCTGTGGATGATATTTATCAGCAAGTTTTACCCGTCTATCGTGACCAACTTGCGGGCAAAGCCTTTTGCGTGCGAGTGAAACGCTCTGGCGATCATGATTTTAAGTCGATTGAGGTTGAGCGTTATGTTGGCGGCGGCTTAAATCAGTTTACTGATGCCGTTGGCGTGCGTTTAAAAAATCCCGATATTACCGTTAACCTCGAAATTGACCGCGATAATCTGTACATGGTCACTAAGCGTATTGAAGGCTTAGGCGGTTTCCCAATGGCGACGCAGGAAGATGTATTGTCATTGATTTCGGGTGGTTTTGATTCAGGTGTCTCTAGCTATCAATTTATCAAAAAAGGCGCTCGTACCCACTACTGCTTTTTAAATTTGGGCGGCGCGCAGCATGAAATTGGCGTTAAGCAAGTGGCCTACCATTTATGGAAAACCTACGGTGAATCCCATAAAGTTAAATTCATTTCAATCCCTTTTGAACCTGTTGTAGCGGAAATTTTAGAGCGTATTGAGAACGGTCAAATGGGTGTTGTGCTTAAACGCATGATGATGCGCACTGCGGCGCGTATTGCTGAACGTATGGGCATTCAAGCACTGGTGACCGGTGAGAGCTTAGGCCAAGTGTCTAGCCAGACGTTAACCAATCTTAACGTGATTGACCGTTGTACAGAGCTATTAATTTTACGTCCGCTGATTGCCATGGATAAACAAGACATTATCAATGAAAGTCGCCGAATTGGTACGGAAGACTTTGCCAAATCGATGCCAGAATACTGCGGCGTTATTTCGCAAAAGCCTACGGTGAAGGCGGTACTAGCGAAAGTCGAGGCGGAAGAGAAGAAATTCTCAGAGGACTTGATTGATCAAATCATCGCTCAATCTGTCACTATTGATATTAGGGAAATAGCTGAACAAATGGATACTCAGATAACTGAGACTGAAATTGTTGCCAGCATTGATGCTAATGAAGTGGTTATTGATATTCGCGCTCCCGAAGAAGAAGAGCGTAAACCGTTGCAAATTGAAGGGGTAGAGATCAAACAAATTCCTTTCTTCAAGTTAGCGACTCAGTTTGCCGATCTCGATAAGCAAAAGACCTACTTATTGTATTGTGAACGCGGGGTGATGAGTAAATTACAGGCGCTATATTTAATTGAGCAAGGTTACAGCAACGTGAAAGTGTATCGCCCATAAAACCGTGTAAATGAGCTTATTGCGCGGAGAATGAACCGTAGCAGTAGGCTTTTAGTTCGATTAAACACAAAAAATAAAAAACCGCATATTAATGCGGTTTTTTATTTTGATAACTTCTGTAAAACAACCTGAAATCGTTTATCAACTATTGGGCTTTAACAACCTGCGGGGTGTTAATCGCATCATCCTCAGCAATCAACAGTGTGGCTTCTTGCAGTAGCTCTTGATGCATTTTATCCATCGCGGCACCTAAGTCTGCAGTAATACTTGTTTGTAAGTCGCTAGTATCGATGACGATTTCGTCAGCGAACACGTTAGCATTGGCATTAAAACTGAGTGCAGCGATAAAAACTAACGCAAACGCCGATTTTACATTGAACATAGTCGCCTCCGGGCTGACAAAATGACGCTGTCAGACATTCCCATCACCGATTCGAGATTGTCTAACTAGTGTGTTTCTCTGGCACAAAATTTAACCAAAATAGCTGGCCTTTACAAACGATTAAATGTAACAATAAGGATTAGAAAAACTAATTAAAAAATGAGATAGAGATCACGATGTCAAGACGATTACCACCGCTGAACGCGGTTAAAGCGTTTGAAGCCGCGGCGCGGCACTTGAGTTTTACCCGAGCGGCGGAAGAATTGTTCGTTACCCAAGCTGCGGTAAGCCATCAAATTAAGGCATTAGAAGATTTTCTCGGATTAAAATTATTTCGCCGAAAGAATCGTTCTTTATTATTAACTGAAGAAGGGCAGAGTTACTTTCTTGACATTAAAGACGTCTTTATTCAACTCGCCGACGCCACTGACCGGCTATTAGCTCGCAGTGCAGTAGGTTCGCTCACTGTAAGTATGTCGCCGAGTTTTGCTATCCAGTGGTTAGTGCCTCGTTTAGCCAAGTTCAGTGAAAAAAATCCTGATATTGATGTACGCATTAAAGCGGTAGATAGTGAGTCGAGTTCTTTAACGGACGACGTCGATGTCGCTATTTATTATGGCTTAGGCAGTTGGCCTGGCCTGCGCGCTGATAAGCTCAGAAACGAAGTGCTTATTCCCGTGTGTTCGCCCATGTTACTCAATGGTACAAAACCACTATCACAACCGAGTGATTTGAAATATCACACACTCTTACATGACATGAATCGTCACGATTGGCAGGCATGGTTTAGGCAGTGTGGGATTACTGATATTAATGTGAACCAAGGGCCTATTTTTAGTCATTCATCTTTGGTATTGCAAGCTGCAGCCCATGGTCAAGGTGTGGCATTGGGCTATAGCGTACTGGCACGTCCCGATATAAAAGCGGGGCGACTTGTGTGCCCATTTGAAGAAGTATTGGTGAGTAAGGATGCATACTACTTAGTTTGTCAGCAAAACCATGCTGAACTGGGCAAGGTTGTAGCGTTTCGCGAATGGATGCTAGACATGTTTGCTGAGGAGTCACGTAGTGAGTTGTTGCCCGGATAAGCCCAGTTATATCGTAGAGGGGCTGCCTGCAAGTAGCTTGATTTTATTTGCTCATGGCGCAGGGGCTAACATGGACTCAGATTTTATGCAGGCGATGTCCGCGGGGCTGGTGGCTAAGGGTTTTCAGGTCATACGCTTTAATTTTCCGTATATGCAGGCAAATGCTGTTGACGGCAAAAGACGTCCACCGGACCGTGCACCTAAATTGCTCGCTTGTTTGACACAGATGCTCGATATTGCTCAATCATTGCCAGCAGTTGAACGTGTGATACTGATGGGTAAATCGATGGGCGGCCGCATGGCGGCGCTATTAGCATGTGATCCGCTGTTAGCTACGCGCATCGATAGCGTCATTTGTTTAGGCTATCCCTTTGTACCGCTCAAAGGCGGCGATCCTAGATTGGAGCCGTTGAATGAATGCCAAGTCCCGGTATTAGTTGTGCAAGGCGAGCGGGATAAGTTTGGTGGCAAAGAGCAAATACCGAGTTGGCCGTTGAAACCTGAGATAAAACTCGCTTGGATAACTGATGGCGATCATAGTTTTACTCCAAGAAAGTCGTCAGGTACCACAGAAGCGGCTAATCTGGCTCGTGCCATTGATTTATCAAGCAATTTTATTACTGAACAGAATGTACTTACATGAATGTTGAATGAATTAAGGCTATTTAAGCAGGGGTGTTAAATGCGTAAAGGTTTATTATTACTCGCCGCTATGAGCGGATTTTTAGCGGTTGCTTTAGGTGCCTTTGGTGCCCACGGTCTTAAGGCTGTCGCGCCACCAGACTTAATTGAAGTGTTTAACTTAGGTGTGCAATATCATTTCTATCATACTTTTGCCTTGGTTATGGTCGCGTTTTCTGGCCAATGGCTGACGTCACGTTTATTGGACTGGGCGGCATACCTATTTATTGTAGGTATTATGCTATTTTCTGGTTCGTTATATGGATTGGCACTTATTGGCACTAAATGGCTTGGGCCCATTACGCCAATTGGCGGCGGATGCTTTTTACTCGGTTGGTTACTATTTGCCGCGGCGGTATGGCGTCATAAAGTGGTGGATGGCCATGAGTCGTAATGTAGAAAATTAACGTTCGTTTTTAAGCTTTAAAATCGGCTGAATCGTTTTAATCAGCAAGACACTGATGCCTTGTTTGCATTGACGGCAAATAGGGCATTTTTTTACTTAAATTGCTATACTGGCGCCCAAATTGATAGTCAGCCATAACTTTGGCTTGGATTTCTCAGGGATCCCCATGAAAAACCTATTTTTATTTTGCCGTGCTGGCTTTGAAAAAGAATGCGCGGCAGAAATTCAGCAGCGCGCCGCAGAGCTTAATATCGGCGGCTTTGTTAAAGCGAACAACAATGACGCTTATGTGGTCTTCCAAGGCTTTGAAGACGATGCAGCTGAGGCGTTAGTTAAGCAATTACCACTTGCTTCATTAATTTTTGCTCGCCAAATGTTTGCCGCCAGTGATTTATTAATCGACTTGCCAGAAAATGACAGAGTGACGCCAATCGTTGCCGCCTTAAGTGATGTCAGTAAAGCGGGTGAATTACGCGTTGAAACGCCAGATACCAACGAAGCCAAAGAGTTATCGGCCTTTTGCCGTAAATTCACCGTACCTTTGCGTCAGCATTTGAAAAAATCGGGTAGTTTACTCACTCAAGAAAACCCTAAACGCCCGATTATCCACGTGTGTTTTGTGGGGCCTGGTCGTGCTTATGTGGGATATTCTTATAGTAATAATAGCTCTCCCCATTTTATGGGTATTCCACGCCTAAGAATGGCGGCAGATGCACCAAGTCGCTCTAGCTTAAAACTTGATGAGGCATTTGGTCAGTTTGTGCCCAAAGAAGAGCAAGAAGAGCGTATTCGTAGTGGTATGAATTCAGTCGACTTAGGCGCATGTCCAGGCGGTTGGACTTATCAACTTGTGCGTCGCGGTATGTTTGTCTCTGCGGTAGATAATGGCCCTATGGATGAGAAGTTAATGCAAACGGGTCAGGTGAAACATTTCCGTGAAGACGGTTTTCGTTTTGAACCACAGCGTAAAAATATCTATTGGTTAGTGTGTGACATGGTTGAAAAACCCGCGCGCGTAGCCGAGTTAATTGAAGCATGGGCGATTAACGGTTGGTTTAAGGAAGCTATTTTTAACCTTAAATTACCGATGAAGAGTCGTTATAAAGAGGTCATTGCGATTCTTGAAACCATGCAGACTATTCTAAAAGAAAATGGTGTCACCGATTTTAAAGTGCAGTGCAAACATCTTTACCATGACCGAGATGAAGTGACTGTGCATTTATGGCTGCGCCCCGATACCGCGTGGAATTAATCCCTGCGATTATCTTGCACTAAATCGACGCAGGTTTAAAAGTGACATAACAAAAAGCCCCAAAGGAAACTTTGGGGCTTTTTAGTGCCTGTTCATTTGAGTTTTAAACCGAAGCTCAAGATTGAACAAGCGCGTTATAGACTCGTCTGTAACGCGCTATACACTATTACAGACGCTCAAGTACTGCTTGAGTGAAATCAGTCGTACCGTGCGTGCCACCTAAATCGTGAGTTGTACGGTCGCCTTCTGCAATCACTGCCGATACGGCTTTACGGATTTGCTCTGCTTTGTCAGCCATACCTAAATATTCTAGCATTTGGATAGACGCTAAAATGACTGAGGTTGGGTTTGCTAGATTTTTGCCAGCGATATCAGGTGCACTACCGTGAACGGCTTCAAAAATTGCCGCATCGCGGCCAATGTTTGCACCGGGTGCCATACCTAAACCACCGACTAAACCAGCACACAGATCCGATAAGATGTCACCAAACAGGTTGGTTGTAACGATCACATCGAAGTTTTCTGGGTTCATTACTAGCTTCATGCACGTTGCATCGACAATCATTTCTTCTGTCTTGATGTCTGGGTAGCGTAGGCTCACTTCACGAGCCACTTTCAGGAACAAACCTGAGGTTGACTTCATAATGTTAGCTTTGTGAACGATAGTGACTTTCTTACGGTTTTCTTTACGTGCCAGCTCATAAGCGAAAGTGGCGATTTGCTCAGCACCTTGACGAGTAATGACACTGGTCGCTTCTGCCGTTAACCCATCTTCAGACACTTTTTGACCGAAACCTGAATACATGCCTTCAGTGTTTTCACGCACAGTGATGATATCAATATTTTCGTAACGAGCTTTGGTGCCTTTGAAAGATAGCACTGGGCGGACGTTTGCATATAGACCGAATTTTTTACGTAACGTGACGTTGATTGAAGTAAAACCTTCACCAACAGGCGTTGTTAGCGGGCCTTTTAGGGTAATACGGTTTTTTTCAATTAGCTCTAAAGTGCGCTGCGGCAGTAACTCACCTTGTTTTTCGAGTGCTGTCAGGCCTGCATCGGCAAATTCATATTCAAAATCACAGCCTACTTTATCAAGAATTTGTAAGGCTGAATCAATGATACTTGGGCCAATTCCATCACCTGGAATTACGGTTATCGTTCTTTTTGACATGGAGAAGTCCTTCCACGGTTCGTGGTTACTGCAATTGTCTGCCCCAGATTAACTGGATGGCAGGACTATGAAATAGGTATTTTTTCTGCGCATTATTTTACCCACCTTTGATCAAACTTCACAGGGAATAGTGAGTAATATCACGATATTTTATGTGGTATTACTTGTAAAAAGACGGGCTTCTCACCATGATGGAAACCCAAAGGTTAAAAAGTCTACTTTAGTCTAACAAATATATAAAAGAGGAAGACATTGAAGTTAATATCTATTACATCTGTGATGTTGTTATCCATCGGGATACTACCGCCAGCACTAGCGGAAAATAGCACTAAGCCGCTCACCCTAACTGACATTATGCATTTTGAATCCCTCGGTAAACCGGTTATTTCAGACACTGGACAGGTTATCGCGGTTGAATCCTCGCCTGACCGTGGTGATAGTCATGTCATTGCGAAAAACATCTCGTTACAACAAAGTTATCAAGTTGCTGGTGGGTCAGATCCGCAAGTGAGCCACGATGGTCGTTATATTGCTGTAGTGGTTAAACCGAGTTTACTTACGCTTGAAACGAGCGACGCCAAAGCGAAGAAAAAACTCAAATCCGCCATGGTATTACTTGATACCCAAACGGGTACACAAACCCGTTTTGAGCGCGTGCAGGAATTTGCTTTTAGCGACGAAGGTAAACATCTGGCTATTTGGTTTGAAGCCGACGAAGAGTCCAAAAAAGAAGTTGAGCCAAAAGTTGCTGAAACATTAGTCGAGGTCGGCACCGCAAGTACAGCAAAATCGGCGAAGCCAAAGGTGGATAAGTTTGACCAAGGTCGACGTTTTACTTTGCTTAGTTTAGAAAATCTAACTCAACAAATCGATATTGAGCAGGTTACTGGCTATGTGTTTGATAAAAACAGCCGCAGATTGGCATTAGCGGTAAATGATATTACTAATAAGCAGCATCAGTTGCAGTTAGTGGATTTAAAAACTCACAAGAAAACAGTTGTTTTTGACTCGTCTAACCAACAAGTAGGGGCTTTAGCACTGGCTAAAAATGGTCGTTGGCTGGCGTTCACCCAAGGTAAAGACAGTGAGTTACCCTATGGTCGCAACTACCAGTTATCCTTGGTCGATTTGTCATCGGGCAAAATAAGTAAACCCCCAGAGTCACCCGAATGGAAGCTTAATCGTTACACTCGTTTAAGTTTCTCATTAGACAGTGAACGACTGTTTTTTGGTCGTGTACCTGAGGTGAGTCAGCAGTTAAGTTTGCAGAAAATTACCGAAGAAAATGATTTGTTTAATACCGATATTGTCACCGCGCAGCGTGGGCTTAAGGTATGGCATGGTGATGATCCGCGCATTAAGCCTCATGAAATCAAGCAATATGACAAAGAGCAAAAACGGACTTACCTAGCGGTATTACATTTAGGCTCTAATAATGTGGTGCAGCTTGGTGATAAAACGGTGCCTGATGTGACGATTTCGCAGCACAAACGCTTTATGTTAGCCAGCTCTGATTTACCCTATCGCAAAATGGCAACTTGGGCAGGGTTCTATCAAGACTATTATCTGATTGATATAAATACAGGCCTTAAGGTGCCATTTTTGACTCAGCAGCCCAGTGATGCTGAGCCAAGCTTATCGGGTAACGGTAAGTATGTGGTCTATTATCAGCAAGGTAATGTGTATCTTTATGATATTGCCCAGGCGCAGCGCTCTAACCTAACCCGATCTCTAAAGGTCAGTTTTGCCGATGAAGATCATGATTATCCATCTAGTGCGCCGGGATACGGTTTTGGTCCTTGGCTTAAGGATGACGCTGGGATATTGGTCTATGACAAATACGATGTTTGGCAATTTAATACCGAATCTAAAGCCGGTTTTACTTTAACAGAGGGAAAGGGCCGCACTCAAAAAATTCAATATCGACTAGCGGGCTTAGTCGATAATCCCGACGAGCCGACTGAGCTTGCCTACAATGCCACTATTTTACTCCATGGTTATGGTGATAAAACTAAAGCCGATGGTTTTTACCAAGCAACGCTGGGCGAAGCGGGCGTTAAGACTCTGATGCAAGGTGAGTATAAGTTGACCGTATTGGGCCGCAGTAAAGATGCCGATACTGTCGTGTTTTCTAAGGAACGCTTTGATTTATTCCCCGATTTGTATACGGCCAGTTATAACGCGCCGCAAAATGCAGTGAGGCAGACCGATTTAGACAAGCAACGCCAAGCGTTTAATTGGAGTAAAGCCGAGTTAGTTCACTGGACCAATGGCGATGGTAAGCCGTTAGATGGCGTACTGATTAAGCCCACTAATTATCAAGCGGGTAAACGCGTTCCTGTGCTGGTTTATTACTATCGATTTATGACCGATAGGCTGCATGCATTCCCGCAGATGAACATCAACCACCGGCCTAATTTTGCTTGGTATATCAATAATGGTTATGCAGTGTTCCTGCCTGATATCCGTTTTGAGATTGGTTATCCTGGGGCGAGTTCTGTGCAAGCGCTGACATCTGGCGTGCAGAAGCTCATTGATATGGGCGTTGCCGATCCCGATGCAATCGGGTTACAAGGTCATTCTTGGAGTGGTTATCAAACGGCGTTTGCCATCACGCAAACTAAGATGTTTAAGGCCGCAGTCGCGGGTGCGCCGGTGGCCAATATGACCAGTGCCTATAGCGGTATTCGCCATGGTACGGGAGTGGCGCGTCAGTTCCAGTACGAAACGGGGCAAAGTCGTATTGGCGCGAGTTTGTTTGCTGCACCGCAAAAATATATTGAAAATTCACCCGTATTTTACGCTGACCGTATTCAAACGCCTTTAATGATTATGTTTGGTGATAAAGATGATGCCGTTCCTTGGGAGCAAGGGGTTGAAATGTATTTAGCCATGCGCCGCGCGGGTAAAGATGTAGTGTTCTTACAATATGAGGACGAGCCACATCATTTGAAAAAGTACCCTAATAAGCTCGATTACAGTATGCGTATGATGCAGTATTTTGACCATTATCTGAAGGGGACACCTGCGCCAGCATGGCTCAGTAAAGGTGAGGCTTACGTCGAGTACAAGGCTGACGATGAATAAATCGTCGGCTTAATGTCATCCATTTATTATTAAGTTGCTGCATCGTTGAGTAACTGAGTGGATTGTAAAAGCTAAAACGCCACCGATTGGGTGGCGTTTTTATATCTTTGTTGGCGGTATTTACTCATTGGTTAAGATGTCATGGGGCGGACTGCGCATAGTGTCTGTACCCGAATCGAGGTATTGCTTGTAGGTATCTTGGCCCCATGCAATCAATTGACCATTTTCAAAAATAAGCGGAGTGCATTCTTCTTTGGTGGTGACGCCATCTGATTTTTCATGGTGAGTGCGATAAAATAACACCTGCAATTGAGTTTCTTTTAACCTTTTCGCCTCTGAAAAATCTGCCTTACCCAGCAATGTTTTTACTGAGGTAATATCTTGCCCTAGAACTAAATCGCTAATTTTCTGGCTATTGTAGGCTTGTCTATCTTCCCAACTCATATCATCGGGTGTCGGTTCATAAACCAGTATAACCACAGCAACAAAGGCAACATAAGCGGCAAAAATACTACCAATAATGACTGAAATTTTTGATTTCATTTATCGTTATTCCTTTATCATCATTCGATGAGTGACCTAAGTTCGCCATAAAATACGCTGTTGTTGTTCTTAGGTAAATGCAAATGTTGCAACTTGGTTAATTGCAGTTTGGTCTTAATTGCTGGGGTTGTCAGGCCGGGAATAAATAGCACGAAAGTCTTTTAAATTAATATTAAGCGGTAAGTCCGTTTGTAGCTGCGCGAGCTTATAGCTTAGCCTTGCCATCTCTTTGCCTTCGGCGAGTTTTTTTGCTTGCTTAGCACCTAAGTTTGATAATGATGAAAACAACGTGGGTAGGGTTCTGAAGGTTTTTAATAATTCAGCCGCAGATTTTGGGCCAATGCCGGCAATACCTGGGATTTTATTGCCACTATCTCCCGCTAAGGCCATTAAATCGAGAAACTGATTGCGGTCGACCCCAAACTTTTGCTCCAGAGCAACGATATCAAGGTATTGTTGATTAAAATGATCCCACTGGCTGATGTGGCGATGATTGAGCTGACTAAATCCCTTGTCGGTGGATACAATAATCGCTTCACCTTGAGCTTTAGTCATTTTCATTGCTAGTGTTGCAATCACATCATCAGCTTCAGCGGCAGCATAAATTGAGCCAATGTTTATTGTACTTAAATGTGCTTGCAGCGCCGCTAAACCCATTGCTAACGGTTCTGGCATAGGTTTTCGGCCTTTTTTATAATCGGGGTAAAGCTGTTTGCGCCATGAGATTTCATCACCGTCCCACACCATAGCCACATGGGTTGGGCGGTGAACTCGCAGCAGTTTAGTGCACGCCAAACTCACGCGCTCAGTTAAACTTTGTATATCGGTGTCATCAGGGATCGCCGCGTAGATGCGACGAACCAAGTTGAGAGCATCGATGATTAAAAACTTGTTCATGGTGATGTACTTATTTCACTCGCAACTTTATTTGATTATTCAATGATGTATTTTACAGTCTATTTGACTATCTGATAACAAGGAACATAAGCGCTACCAGGTAGTTTCATTCTGTGTTGTTGTACAAATGCATTCAAGAGCGTATCCATCATATCCATGAGTTGTGGATCGCCTTTTAATTGGAAAGGACCGTTGTGCTCAATCTGTTTGATCGTGTCTGACTTGACATTACCCGCCACTATACCCGAAAACGCTTTACGAAGGTTGGCAGCAAGTTTTGCTTTATCGGTTTGAAAGTGTAAGTTTAAATTTGCCATCACTTCGTGCGTAGGGATAAAAGGTAGTTGGAATTCTGGCTCAATTTTTAATGCCCACTGATATTGGTAAGCATCACCGGTTGAGCGGCGATAGGCTTTGACCTGCTCCATGCCTTGTTTCATCAACCGTGCGACTTCAGTGGGGTTGTCGATAATGATTTGGTACTTTTTCTGCGCGATAGGGCCTAAAGTTGAGGCGATAAACTCATCAATTTTAATGAAGTAGTCAGCACTTTCTATAGGGCCGGTGAGTATTAGTGGATACGGCGTTTCTTGATTTTCTTCATTAAGTAAAATACCCAATATATAGAGCAATTCTTCAGCTGTGCCTGCGCCACCAGGAAAAATAATAATACCGTGACCTAAGCGCACAAAAGCTTCGAGGCGTTTTTCTATATCGGGTAAAATCACCAGTTCATTAACGATTTGATTGGGCGGCTCAGCAGCAATGATACTCGGTTCAGTTAAACCAATATAACGCGCATTTTTAATCCGTTGCTTAGCGTGACCGATTGCTGCACCTTTCATTGGGCCTTCCATTGCACCAGGCCCACAGCCAGTACAAATGTCGAGTCCTCTTAGGCCCAACTGATAACCGACTTCACGGGTGTATTGATATTCGATGGCATTAATACTGTGCCCGCCCCAACAAACGATCACATTAGGATCTTTCATTGGTGCAATTGCCCGTGCGTTTCGTAGAATATCGAATACCACATTAGTAATATGGTGGGCATTGGTTAGGTTAATATGCTCTAGTGCGCTATATCTATCGCTGATATAGAGGATGTCGCGTAAGACGCAGAATAGATATTCTTGAATGCCAGTAATAATTTGGCCATCTACAAAGGCTTGTTCAGGAGGATTAACTAACTCTAATTTAACTCCACGCTCTCGTTGTAACACATGGATGTCGAAATCGTGATATTGCTCAAACAGGGCTTTAGAGTTATCTGTTTTTAAACCTGCGGCAAGGACCGCTAATGAGCAGTTGCGATATAACTGATATAACGGACTTTGGGCATTTTTTTTGAGTCGTTCTACTTCAAGCTGTGACAGCTGATCCATGCTGCCTTTAGGGCTGACTTTTACTATCATTTACCACTCCTTCGTGTTGACAGGAGTGATAAAAAGAAACGTATAGTGAGGCTTAATTATACGTCAATCACAACCCTGTCTCTGCTTTCGTGTTTTGCTTTATAGAGTGCTGCATCGGCGCGTTCGAAAGTCTCATTTATGAGCTCACTTCCTATAACTTGCGCGGCGCCTATAGATACTGTAACCGTAATTCTCTGATTCTTAAATTTAAATGGTATATTTTTTATCTTTTCACGCACTCTGTTTAAAAGTTGAGCAATGTCAGCAGGAGCCACATCAGGCAATAACAGAACAAATTCTTCACCGCCATAGCGGGCAACAAATTCAGACTCCCGCAGGGAGTTTTTTAACGCCATCGCAATAACCTGCAGGGTTTTATCCCCCGTGCTATGGCCAAAACTGTCATTAATCGCTTTAAAATGGTCGATGTCAGCAATCGCTACCCATAACGGCGTTTTATGACGCTGATAGTTACGGTACTCCATGTCCATGCGTTCTTCTAAGGCCGCGCGGTTAGGCAGTTGGGTTAAACTATCAAGCAAATTGAGTTTCTGTTGTTCGAATAAACGCTCTTTGTAGGTGTTTGCCTCATAACTTAATTCATTGAGCTCTTTACGCATGGTCTCCATTGATTTAAGTAACAGTGCTTGATCTCGTTGTTCTAAGGCTTCTTTGCGGGATAATATTGAACGGATAGAACTCAATTGAGTCGTCAATTGGGCTTTCAGTGCAACGATATCTTCTGTCTCAATAATGGCTTCACCGACATTATCGACGTAAGTGTTAATTTCTCGATTAAGTTGCGCCTTGAGCAGAAAGCTACGTTGATTACGATTGTAAGATTCACTCACCACCTCACGAACTGCGGCTAAAGCATCATTGAGCGCGAATAAAAACTCTTGTGACGCAGACTTTTCACGGGCAATGTTATCCAGTAACAAGGCTAAAATGGTGTGGTATGCATCGAGTAAACAATCAATTTCAACTTCAGAGGCCAGTACTTCTTTAATCTGAAGCACTTGTTCACGCTGATCTTTACGAAACTCAATTTCTGAAACCATCTGTGCTAGCTCATGGGCTAGCTGCTGGTGTTTTGGCTGAACATCAAGTTTTTCAGATTCACCAAATTGTTGCTGTAATATCGTTTCGTAAAAACCAATAATCTGTTTAACTTTAGGAATATATTCCCACAGTGTATGAAAAGGCTTATCCAGATCTTGCTTGAAATAATTGATTTCTTTTTTGAGCTTTTCGGGTGCCGATTTAACGCGCTGTAGCTGACGGATAACACGTGTCAAACATGCTCGGCTCTCTTCGAGCTGTACCATAGCATTATAATATTGGCCTTTTAGCAGACGCTCGACATCAACTAACTCAGGCAACGCTTCATCAACTCGTTCAAACGTATTTAAGTTATGACGAAGTTTGGCAAGTTTATTATCTAGCTCAAGATTCTGTCCCTTACAGGCAAGGCTTAAGTGACTAATAAATTGCAGTAGTATTTGCAACTTTGCATGCCTATCTTCATTCACTTCATCGAGGGCCGCTTTTGCCGAATGAAGCTTCTGTTGCAGTAAAGCAAGTTGTGAGACTGTAGCGCCTGAATCCTTCATCCTGAATGTTGTCCTAACTCTTTAAGGCTAAAAAACATGACGATCCTTTGTCTTGATATTAGCGGTTAACTTATGTCACTAATGTTATAACATGGGGCATAGAGTGCAAATGTGATTTAACGATGCCCCTGTGATTAATGACTGAAATTGATCAAATATTTTCTAGTAGTTGCCGATCTTGGTTGTTTTCCCAGCAAGGCCAGCGAATATCCTCTTTATCGCCATTCGTTTCTAATCTTATCAAGCCTCGCTCAATGCCTTTTTCAAGGTGTAAAAATAAAGGATTAGCAAATAAACTCAAGGGTACAAAATCGAGTGCTCTAAATGCGACATAATAATCATTATTTCCCTCTAAGCTACGAGCACATGCAAGAGCCATCTGCACCGCTTCAAATTTTAGCTTAGCAGCCATTTTAGTTTCTGATTTGGCTAAAAAGGGCAAATGTGCAAAACCTAGTCGAAAATGATGCTTTATTTGTTGTTGGTCGAGAGTGTGCCTTATTTGATTAATCACTTGCATCGGTTCTATCGATTGCTTGAACCGCACGGCAAGCACCCCTTGGCGGATTACGTAAACCGGAGTGGCCAAGGCTTCTGTTAGTCGTATGGCAATTTGTGTGGCCATAGTATTGCTAAAATATTGGCCATAGTCTAAATCGGTCGAGAGTAATGTGGGGAAAGCAATTAACCCTAACGCTGCCGTGGATTCTTGGCTATGACTTAAATGGGCTAATAACGCAGCATAGCCTAACTGATGCGTAAAAGGGTCTTGCAGAGTTAATTGGGCTAATGCTGCATTTTCTGTCGTTATTTTGCGTCTATGGTATAACGCAAAGCTAATTATGATCAATAAAACACCAATGGTAAGGCTAGTGAATAGCAGTAACATTTTGATGTTACTGCTTTCCTTTTCTGCCTGGGTCAGCTTTGCGTGCAGCATGTTAAGCTCAAGTTTGAGCTGCTGCTCTGCAAGGGCTGAGGCCGATACGGGAGAGCTTTTATCAGTTTCCTCTACCGTTTTACCTAACTCAATAATGCGATTTTGGGCGTCGATAGTTTGTGTTAACTCGCCCAGTTTTTGAGCTGCGAAGGCGATAAGCGTTAAGGCCGATTTTTGTTCATCGATGAGTTTGATATCGATGGCTAAGGCTAAGGCGATCTTTGCATGACTCATCATCAGCGGCCAATCTTGCTTAGTTTGCGCGATTTCACCAATAAGCAGCTCGTTATAAACCTGATAATGATAACTTTGTTTTTCTTTGAATATTTGGTTAGCCATCAGTAAATATTTAAGAGCATTAACATTGTCATTAATATTTGAATAGGCTTGCCCTAGATTGTGGAAATTGAGCCCTTGAGCAATATAATTACCGCGTTTTGCATCTAATTGCTGAGCATTAAGGTAATAATCGATCGCTTTATTCCAATCCCCTTGCTCACCATAGACCATAGCAATCACTGTCATGCAGCTTGATAAGTAAGTATCGTTATCCATTTTTTTAAAACCAGCAGCGGCTTCGTGAGCATTTTTAAGCGCTTCATCCCACTGTTTTAAATCGCGATATACCTTTGATAGTTGCAGTTGAAGATGGGTTTTCATTAATGGGTAGTTAGCGTTATTTGAAATACGAACCGCTTCACTATAATGCTGTAATGATTTAGTCAGTTGCTGATTAAAATTGTAATAAAATCCCAGCCTTGCTTCAGCGGCAGCAATTAAATAATCGTTTCTGAGTTTGTAAGCAATGTCGCGGTAAGTATGAAAATGCATCAAGGCGGGCACTTCTTGGCGAATTAATAAATGTAATGCACCTAAGTGTTCATAAATATTATGTTTTAAAATTAACGCATTAACGTCATAGCTATCGTTAATACGAGTAAGCGCTTGGTTATATTGACCTATTGCTTCTTGATATTTTTGTTCTGCACGGCCAAGGTAACGCCCTTGTAGCATTGCCACTGCGGCTTGTTCATAGGGCGATTGTGCCGCCTTTGTTAACCACTCAATAATACTTTTGGCGTCTTTTATACCACCGTTCGTTTTGACGTTATGCTCCATGTTTAATCGAGCAAGCAAATACAATATATGCTCAAAGTCAGTGGTGCTGTAGCCTTGCTCTTTGGCTACATGTTCAAATTGCTCACGGTTTTCAAAAAGAATAGGGAAGGAAATCGATTGGCTCAGCACATCATACATTTGCTGTGGTGTTTCCCTAAACTCAACTTCATCCGCTTCGAAATCTCTGCTTTGTACGCTAAATGAGATCGACAGTAATAAAGCTAATAAAATAACCGTTAGTTTTTGCATTTGAGCAGGGATTCCTCATTCCTTAAGTCAAGGAACTTATTTTGTTAGCTTTTGTTAGCGCCTAATGAGGATGCTACATCGACTTGTTATACTTGGCGAAATTATAAGAAGCATAATAACAGAAGGAAGTAAGAGTGGAACCTAGCAGATTATCAATATTGGTATTAAGTGCGTTATTTTCAGGCCAAGTCTTGGCCGATGTAAAATATCAAATCGAACTCGTTAAACCCGAGCATCATATCGCCCAAGTGAGCGTGACTTTTCCTGAGGTGCAGAGCACCGATTTTACGGTTAACTTGCCAGTGTGGCGCACGGGTAAATATCAAGTGTTACCTTTGGCCGATGGCGTGCGTTTATTTAGTGCTAAAGACAGTCAAGGTGTTGAACTGCCTTGGAAACGCACGGCGAGTGGCGAATGGCAAGTTGCGCTCAGCGCGCCAACCCGTGTTACCGTTAGTTATCAGTTGTATGCCAATGAATTAGGCCAAAGAGTGCGCCATATAGATGCGAGCCATGCTTTTTTAGATGCCAGCGGCGTATTTATGTATAGCCCGCAGTTTCGCGCTGAGCCTGTATCGGTTCAATTAAACGTCCCTGAAACTTGGCAAAGTTATTCGGGTATGGCATCAGGGATATTGGCACACTCTTTTATTGCACCTAGTTACGATGTATTAATTGATTCCCCAATTGAAACCGGAGTGAGTACTCATAAGCAGTTCAGCGCTAATGGCAAAAACTATGAGTTAGTATTTTGGGGAGAGGGTAATTATGACACCGATAAAATCGTTAAGGATTTAACTGCGTTAAGTGGTCAGGTTAAGGCAATTTGGGGGGATTATCCTTTTGACCGTTATGTGTATATGGTGCATGCCACCAATGGTGCCAGTGGCGCGACAGAACACTTAAATTCTACCGTTATCCAATTACCACGTTTTAGTTTCCGTGAGCGCAAAGATTACCTACGCTTTATCGGTACGGCATCCCATGAGTTTATTCATACTTGGAACGTGAAGGCATATCGCCCAGAAGGGCTAGTGCCTTACGATTATCAGCATGAAAATATGACTGAATTACTGTGGATGGCCGAAGGCTCTACTAGCTATTTCCAAGGCCAGCTGTTGCTACGTGCTGGGGTGATGACGGCGAAAGAGTTTTTTGAGGATTTAGCTAAACGTGTTGAAAAAAATCAACTCAATCCAGGGCGTGAAACCCAATCAGTAGCCGAAGCAAGTACAGGAGAGTGGAGCAGCACGGGTGGTGATTATGCCATTAACCACAGTGTTAATATTTACTCTGAGGGTTACTTAACCTCTCTGGCCTTAGATTTTTCACTGTTGCAAGACACTAAGCTTAAGCATTCTTACCGTGATGTGCACCGTCGTTTATATCAAGACTACCGTGTGCCAAAAGGTTATGCGGTGAGCGATGTGCAGCATATTCTCAAAGATTTATCTGGCAAAGATTATGCGCCTTGGTGGCAAGCAAACGTGAATAGCCCTATGAGCTTAGATTTCCCTGAGTTGTTAGCGCAAGCTGGGCTTGTTATGTCCTATGGCAAAGATTCAAAAACTGAAGCCTTTGCCGGCATGACGTTAAGTAGCACCCATGGCTCTTTATTATTAGACCAAGTACTACGTAATGGCCCCGCGTGGCAAGCGGGCATAACCGCAGGCGATGAAGTATTAGCCATAAATGGCCTTAAGGTAACCGCGTCTGGTTTTGATAAGCGTATTAACGATTTTAAAGCTGGTGATAGCATTGAAGTGACATTGTTTAGTAACGATAAAATCAAACAAGTTACGCTTGCACTCGGTGAGCAGCAAAGCGGTGCACTGGTGCTAAAAGGGGAAGCTAAAGCCACAAAGCAGCAAAAAGCCTTTTTTAAGGCTTGGTTGGGTATTGATTGGCCATTTGATAATAAAGGCGAGTTAGCAATTAAGGTTTAATGTTCATTTTTAACCCTTCAGACTTAATCTGTTAAGTGTTAAAAACGGTTTTTTTGAATTACTATTTAACGGTTTAATTATCATGAAAAAGGCGTAGCTATCGTTAGGATGGCTGCGCCTTTTCTTTGTTTATGTTTGATTCATACTAACAAATAAATTGCCGATTCAATCGGTTTCACTCGTTTTCTTAACCTTGTGCGTCTTCAAGCCCACCAAGGGCTGCCACAAGTGCATGTATCAGCGCGACTAATTCGCTGCCCATTAAGGCAAAGTCAGCATCTAAACGCGCCATTGGGTCGTCAGTACCTACCTCATCGTTACCTGCTCTAAACTCTTCTGAGAATTTAAGGCGTTTCACGCTGGCATCCGATTGTAATAATAGTGCAATTGATTGGCCAAAATGCAGCGCTAACTTATGTACTTGCTTGCCTGTTGCAAGGTGAGCTAACACTTCGTCTTCTTTTAAATCCTGTTGCTTAAAACGTACAATTCCGCCCTCATCAGCTTCGGATTTAAGCTCTGCCTCATCTTGCATTTCAAAGGGTAATGGCGCGCTGCCCAGCTTTAGCCATTCAGTTAAATTGGCTTCGACTGGCACTTTAAAACTCAATGGGATCACCGGTAAACTTCCCAGCGCTTTGCGTAATAATGCTAATAACTCTTCAGCCTTAGTGGCACTTGAGCTGTCAACGAGGATCATTTCTAATTCTGGTAAAATCAAGGCGTGGGTTTGGCTACGACGCGAGAAAGCGCGTGGTAGTAAACTGGTGATGATTTCCTCTTTCATCGCATCTTTTTCTTTTTTTGTCAGTTTGCGATTTTCTTCATCTTCAATGAGCGCAACTTTTTCTTCTAAGACTTCTTTGATGACTTGGCCAGGGAGAATTTTATCTTCTTTTGTCACACAGATCAGGTGGCGATTGTCGGCGCTGTGTACCAACGAGCTGCCTTTTTTACCTAACGCGTTAGAAAAACCAAATTTACTGACATCTTGGCTTGAACATGGCGAAAAAGTGAAATCGGCCAACGCAGTTTCTAGCGCTTCGGTTTCGACGGCAAAAGGTTTATTGAAACGATAAAGAGTAAGATTTTTAAACCACATAAGAGGCGCTCATTGAAAATTAAAGTGGCAGTTTACGGCATAGTTTGAGCGGGGTAAACCTGTGTTCAACAGCTGATTTTTAGCGACAGATCAAAATTCATCAAACTGTAATATAAGAATTACCTCAGCTACAGCCCTTATTTTTACTGGGTTTTTTGCCAGGTTTAGTGTCAGTTTTTTTACCTTGCAAACTAAACGGTCACAAATGAAATAAAACTGAAACACATTCATTGCACACTTTCGGTCGTTCCAAACCAATAACCAAGACGAACATAACGTCCAAAGGATTAAATGATGAACGTTTTTAGTAAAACTCTACTTGCTTCTGCGCTAGCCTCTGCAACTCTGGCTTCGGCTTATGCCGCTGAGCCACTTACTGTGTATGGTAAGTTGAATGTCACTGCTCAATCAAATGATGAGAAAGGTGATGCAACAACAACGATTCAAAGTAATGCTTCTCGTTTTGGTGTGAAGGGTGATTTTGCGTTGTCTAACTCGTTAGAAGCTTTCTACACAGTGGAATATCAAGTTGATACGGGGGCAGCATCAAGCGATAACTTCACTGCACGTAACCAATTTGTTGGTTTGAAAGGCGCCTTTGGTTCGTTCTCAGTGGGGCGTAATGATACCTTGTTGAAAATTTCTCAAGGTGATGTTGATCAGTTTAACGACCTTTCAGGTGACTTAGGTAAACTGTTCAAGGGTGAAGTTCGCGCTGCTCAAACGGCGACTTACCTTACACCTTCCTTTGGTGATTTTGTATTCGGTGTTACCTATGTTGCCGAAGGAAATGATGTAAAAGGTCAATTTGCTCAAGATGGTTTTAGTGTCGCGGCCATGTATGGCGATGCGAAACTAAAGAAAACCCCCGTTTATGCATCCCTTGCCTATGACTCAGATGTTTCGGGATATGAGATTGTTCGTGCCAGCTTACAAGCTAAGTTAGCCGGTATTAAACTGGGTGGTATGTACCAGCAACAAGAACAAACCTATAAATATGATTCAGCAACATCGATGCCAGTAGAAGTCACAGCAGAAAGTGCTAACGGTTATCTATTAAGTGCTGCTTATGATATTGATGCTGTTACTTTAAAAGCTCAGTTCCAAGATATGGAAGACCTTGGTGACTCATGGTCAGTCGGTG
This sequence comes from Shewanella morhuae, assembly GCF_900156405.1. Taxonomy (GTDB): domain Bacteria; phylum Pseudomonadota; class Gammaproteobacteria; order Enterobacterales; family Shewanellaceae; genus Shewanella; species Shewanella morhuae. The sequence continues at coordinate 148,997 of NZ_FTNN01000002.1, read as the reverse complement.
CAGATTATGCATTAGCTAAGCCGACTAAAATTCTTGCTTTTTACACTAATCGTTCGTTAGAGGCGTCTAACGATGATGATAAATATATCGGTGTTGGTTTAGAACACAAATTCTAAATTCAGCAGCAAAACTTAATTTAGGAGGCATATAGCCTCCTTTTTTATTGCTATAAACAAACAGTTATATAAACTTATTGTGACAATTATTACGACTAAATGGCATTAGTAGCGTGCTTATTCATAAATCTGTAATAAAAATGACGAATAATAGCTGTGTTGACATTCACTGACAGAAAATCACTTATGACTGCAAGGATATTGATAGTTGAAGACGAGTTAGCGATCCGTGAGATGCTGACTTTTGTAATGGAGCAGCATGGGTTTACCACCTCTGCCGCAGAAGATTTTGATTCGGCTATTGCACTACTCAAGGAGCCTTACCCCGATCTAATTTTATTAGATTGGATGTTCCCCGGTGGCAGTGGTATTCAACTGGCGAAACGTTTAAAGCAAGATGAGTTTACGCGCCAAATCCCGATCATTATGCTGACCGCGCGCGGTGAAGAGGAAGATAAAGTCAAAGGCCTTGAAGTTGGTGCCGATGACTACATCACTAAACCTTTTTCCCCTAAAGAACTGGTTGCTCGTATTAAGGCGGTATTGCGTCGTAGTGCACCAACGCGTTTAGAAGACACCATTGATGTGCAAGGATTAATGCTTGATCCTGTAAGCCATAGGGTGAGTGTGGGTGAGGCGGTATTAGAGATGGGCCCAACAGAATTTCGTTTATTACACTTTTTTATGACTCACCCTGAACGTGTCTACAGCCGCGAACAATTGCTCGATAATGTATGGGGCACAAACGTGTATGTTGAAGACAGAACCGTTGATGTGCATATTAGACGGCTGCGCAAAGCCGTCGAAGAATACGGACATGACCGCTTGATCCAGACCGTTCGTGGTGCTGGTTATCGTTTTTCTACGCGCATCTAGTACCAAATAAGTGATAGGTGCAAGTTAGCTTTTAAGCTATCTTGTGCTCCTCTTATTTAGATAAGATGTTTGGGTTTATTTATGTCTAATGCTTATTCTGGGTACCGGTTGTTTACGCGCTTAGCTGTGTTTTTACTGCTTTGTGCGTTTATAGGTTTATTGATAGGTAAGCCCCTCTGGATACTTATTATCGGCATGCTAGGATTAATTATCTGGCATTATCGGCAGCTATCTCGGCTTAACTTTTGGTTATGGCAAGATAGAAAACTCACACCGCCGCAGGGTAATGGGAGTTGGGAAGGGGTGTTTAACGGCATTTATCGCCTTCAAGGGAAAAATCGTCGACGAGTTGGTCAACTCGCCACATTGCTGGCGCGATTTCGCCAAGGTGCAGAAGCCCTACCAGATGCCGCTGTAGTGCTCGACTCAGAGCATAATATTGTATGGTGCAATAAGTTAGCGCAACTTATTCTCGGCTTTGTTTGGCCACAGGATAATGGTCAGCGTATTGATAACTTGATCCGTCATCCTGACTTTTCCGCTTATATTAAAACTGCACAATACCAAGAACCACTGGAGTTGCCCTCTCCAGTGTCTGAAAGACGGTTACTCGAAATTCGTATTATGGCTTATGGCGATAGACAATTACTGCTCATTGCACGGGATATTACCCGCATACGTCAGCTTGAAGGCATGCGTAAAGAGTTTGTCGCTAATGTGTCACATGAGCTGAAAACGCCGCTGACAGTGCTGCAGGGCTACCTCGAAATGATGCAGAGCATGGAAGAGGCCGATTCACTGAATATTAAGCCGTTGATATTAATGCAGCAGCAAACAAAGCGGATGCAATCAATGGTTGAACAGCTTTTAGTGCTATCGCGGATTGAAGATGCAGCGGATATTAACCTTGAAAATACGGTTAATATGAATCAGTTAATCGAGGTGCTTAAGGAAGAAGCAAAGGCATTGGCACAAGATAGATACGAGCTCAGTTTCTATTGCGAGCCGGGCCTTAATCCCCACGGGAATGAATTACAACTGAGAAGCGCTTGTTCTAATTTGATTTCTAATGCGATTCGGTACACAGAACCTGGCGGTAAAATCACCGTGCAGTGGCGCAGTGTTGCAAGCGGAGGGCTTTTTAGTGTCACCGACACTGGTGAAGGCATTGCTGCGCAACACACAGGACGATTAACGGAGCGTTTTTATCGAGTAGATAGTGCCCGTTCAAGGCAAACGGGCGGCAGTGGTTTAGGATTGGCGATAGTTAAACATGCGCTGAGTCATCATCACAGTGAACTCAATATCCATAGTGAAGTGGGTAAGGGTAGTATTTTTAGTTTTGTGATCCCGCAGCATCTTATCGAACGTAAAAAATAAAAATCTAGTTTTATATTATCAATATTAACAATAGGAACAGACCATTAGAGTCTGTTTTTGTTTTTAGACATTATGTTCAATAAATGACAGGAAAAAGCGAAAAAGATTACATTGTCATCTAAGTGTCACATCACGGACATAGAATTGTCATTGTAGCGATTGATACTGGCTGCGTCTGAAGAAACTTAAGTTACAAATTAGTTAGCTTATTACTGGAGCACATAATGAAACTGAAAAAACTTGTCGGCGCAATGACCCTTACAGCCGCGGGTGTATTCTCTGCCACTGCGATAGCATCGGTAGATGCATCTTTACCAACGTATGAAAAAGCCAGCGGCGTGTCAGGCAATTTATCATCGGTAGGTTCAGATACCTTAGCCAACATGATGACACTGTGGGCTGAAGAGTTTAAACATATTTATCCTAACGTGAATATTCAAATTCAGGCGGCGGGTTCTTCCACGGCGCCACCGGCATTAACTGAAGGCACCTCACAATTTGGCCCAATGAGCCGTAAGATGAAGCCTAATGAAATAGAAGCGTTTGAAAAACATTATGGCTATAAACCTACTGCTATTCGTGTTGCTATCGATGCTTTAGCTGTTTTCGTACACAAAGACAATCCAATCAAAGGCTTAAATCTTAAGCAAGTTGATGGTATTTTTTCATCTACGCATAAGTGTGGTAGCAGCGATATCCAACGTTGGGGTGATTTAGGCTTAGACGGTAACTGGTCTGCGAAAGACGTTCAGCTTTACGGTCGCAACTCGGTCTCTGGAACTTACGGTTATTTTAAAGAGCACGCCCTGTGTAAGGGGGACTTTAAAGCGAATGTGAATGAACAGCCAGGTTCAGCCTCTGTGGTGCAATCAGTATCTCAATCTTTGAATGCCATTGGTTACTCTGGAATCGGTTACAAAACGGCCGGTGTTAAAGCGGTTGCGATTGCCAAAAAAGGTAACGAGTTTATTGAAGCAACGGCTGAAAATGCGGCTAATGGTACTTATCCACTATCACGTTACTTATATGTGTATGTGAACAAGCAACCAAACAAAGACTTAGCGCCAATGGAAAAAGAATTTCTACGTTATGTTTTGTCGAAGCAAGGTCAGCAAGTGGTTGAGAAAGATGGTTATGTGACCGTACCTAAGAGTGTAGTTGCTAAAGATTTAGAACAAGTCGGTATCAGTTTGTAAACTAAAGCGCTTGATAATTAAGGATCTCCTCGGAGATCCTTTTTTGTTTTAATGATAAGTAAAATATTTTATCTAAGTTAAGCGTGCTGGCATTTTAGTTTTTTTACCGCGAATAAGCTTCAATCATTAAACAGCAATACGCTGAGATAAAGGCATAAAAAAAGCAACCTAAATAGGTTGCTGTAAATTCCAAATCGGAATCTTGGGATGGTCGCGCTAGAAACCATCTAAAGGAGAATGATGATGAACACAAACAATCATTACAAAAATTCGGTTCATAATATCAGACTCAACATAACTAAATTAGTTCAGTGAAACGGTGAAATATTTTAAATATTTATTTTTAATTCGCTCGCATACACGCTTAACTAAGCTGTATGCACCCATTGGCGCTAACTATAATTATAGCTGTAACTGTAACTATAGTTGTGACGGTTGCGAATGCAGATCCCATGGGCGACGTATATAATACGGATGGTTACAAAAAAGTCGCCTGCAACATGTCAATAACGTCATAGAAAGCGTGATTGTCATTTGCTTCTGAACAAATTTGCCGTTGATAATCCAACCCTACTATCAAGTATTAAACGCAGCGCTATAGCAATACGGCGCTGTAATATCAGAACTTAGCTACCGAGGCGACAGTGGTCCAATCAATGCACAATCAGTTAAAGCCAAATAAGCGAGCTACAGGCAGATTAACCAATAGCCCCACTTTAGATTTAACCCAAGATTACCATTCTTTTGCTAACACTGAACAAGTGCAAGTCACCCATGTATCTTTGGACTTAGTGGTCGATTTTGACGTGCAGTGTCTTTCTGGTTACGCGACGTTGTCTTTAAAATACCTTCAACATAATGTGACTGAATTGTGGCTGGATAGCCGAGATTTGACCGTGCTTTCTGTCACAACCGTTAATGGTGAACCGCTTGATTATGTTTTTAGTGAAGTGAGTTACATTTTAGGGCAAAAGCTGTGTATCAATTTGCTAAAGCCAGATTGTGAGAAGGTTTGTATTCACTATCAAACCTCTCCCGCAGCGCAAGGGCTACAGTGGCTAATGCCCGAACAAACAGCAGGTAAACATTTACCTTATCTTTTTAGCCAGTCCCAACCCATTAATGCTCGCAGTTGGATCCCCTTGCAAGATACGCCGAAGGCACGCATTACTTTTGATGCTAAGGTGCAAGTGCCTAAAGGATTGCGGGCAGTGATGAGTGCGATGAATGCTCCCGAAACACCACTTGATGGTGTGTTTTATTTTGAAATGGAATTGCCTATTCCCACGCATTTAATGGCGTTGGCGGTGGGTGATATTGCTTTCAAAGCAGTTGGCCCAAGGTGCGGCGTATATGCTGAACCGAACATGCTCAGTGCTGCCGCTGCGGAGTTTGAAGATACCGAATATATGCTGGAGGTTGCCGAATCATTACTCGGTCCTTACGCGTGGGATCGCTACGACATGCTTATTTTGCCACCGAGTTTTCCCTTTGGTGGTATGGAAAATCCCCGTTTAGCATTTTTAACGCCCACACTAATCGCGGGTGATAAGAGTTTAGTCTCCACCGTCGCCCATGAGCTAGCGCATTCGTGGACCGGTAATTTAGTGAGTAATGCGACTTGGCGTGATCTTTGGTTAAATGAAGGTTTTACCACTTATTTTACTAATCGCATCGTCGAAGCTGTTTACGGTAAAGAACAAGCTGAACTTGAGTGGGTGCTTGAGTTTGGTCGCTTAAAAGAGGAAGCGGTATCTTTGCCTAAGGATAAGCAAACCTTACCTGCCAATGTACAGCTGGACGATCCTAACTTAGCTTTTAATCGTTTTACTTACGATAAAGCGTCAATGTTCGTCCATGATTTAGAGCGCAGACTCGGACGAGTAGAGTTCGATAAATTCTTATTCAACTACGTGAAATATTTTGCTTTTCAGGCGATTACGACTGAAGTGTTTGTCGAGTATGCACAGCAAACCTTAGTGCAATTACACCCAGATAAAATTACTGAAACTGAGTTGTTAACTTGGGTTTATGGTGTAGGTTTACCCAAGGATTATTGTGCTCCGACGTCATCGAGTTTAGATAAAGTGGATGATGCCCTCGCGCATTTTTTGCAAGGTACTGCCGCAACTCACTTAATTGTTAAGGGATGGCGAGTACATCATTGGCAATATTTTCTGACTCAATTACCTGAGGTCATCAGCCAAGTGCAATTGATGGATTTGGACGATACGTTCCATTTCACGCAATCCACCAATACAGAGATAGCCTGTGACTGGTTTAGGGTAGCGATTCGTAATCACTATGATCCGGTATTACCTGCCTTAAGTGCTTTTTTGACTCACATCGGTCGAGGTAAATTTGTTCGGCCTCTTTATGCAGAGCTGCAAATTGCTGGATACCATAAAGAGTTAGCTGACATTTATGCTAAAGCCCGCGCGACATATCACCCGTCGATTCAAGTGCAACTCGACAAAGCATTAAATATAAAAACTGAGTAAAAATGAACTGAGAAAAAATAAGCAAAAAAAATGGCAACCAATGGTTGCCACAAGTAAATCAGTGCGGAATACAAATAGAATTCAGTGCGCTAGCGTGTTTTCTATTGTGTCCCAAAGGGAGATGATGATGAACGATCAACAAATTAGTCAAAATGCGATAAAACAGAAACTGTGTCATTTGAAATGATGAAACGATAAACAATCTCATGGTTCAATGTGCATTTAATCTTATCTATTAACCCTTACCTATACTCAGAGTCATGGTTTTTAATTAAGTTCCTTTAGAACAGAAAAAATATGATCTTTTTGCAAAATTCCTATTGCACAACAATGAGTACATTTATTTTACAAATTGATGTGCAGATAAAAAAAGGCAACCAAATGGTTGCCTAGTGACCTATTACTAGATCAAGGGAGCTGCGCTAGAAGCTCCAGGGAGATGATGAACATGAAAAAGACATTCACTGTTCAATACATTTGAGGGCGCGTGTACGGTTAAGTTCCATAAAAAATTAAAAATAAATTTAAAAATAAATAAGTTTAATCATTTCAAGTTTATAAAACGTTATTTTAATAGAGCGGCAATTTTACTTTCGAGTGCTTCTGGTTTCGTCGTTGATGCAAAACGCTCAATTGCCTCACCTTGCCGGTTGATTAAAAACTTAGTGAAATTCCATTTTATAGCTTCAGTACCTAATATGCCTGGGGCTGCTTTTTTAAGGTATTGATACAGAGGATGAGTATGTTCGCCATTAACCTCTACTTTTGAAAACAGTGGAAACGTCACACCAAAGTTGAGTTCGCAGAAAGCTTGGATATTCTGTTCGTCAGCTTTTTCTTGGGCGCCAAATTGATTACAAGGAAACCCCAAAATTACAAATCCTTTGTCTTTGTATTGTTGATACAGTATTTCTAATCCTTTGTATTGCGGTGTAAATCCACACTCACTGGCTGTATTTACGATCAAAAGCACTTTGTCATGATACTGGTCTAAGCTTACTGTGTTGCCCTGAATATCTATTGCTGACTGGCTGTATATATTCGTCGTCATATTCACCTCCATTAAGTTCTAGTTGCAAGCATAAACTTAAATATCAATATGCACAATATAATTGCGCGCAACTTATTTGTGCGTTTGCTAATTTACTTAACTATCAATATAGTTACGATAATTTTGTAGCTAAAGATAAGGGCGTCTGTGTGACAGAACATGAGGCCGAATATGAGACCAATATGCCAACTGATGTGGGTCAAGTTGTTCAACAACTCACTGAAGCGGAAGGCGAAGAGCAAGCGGAAGTATTCAATGAAATCTTAAATGATTCAGAGCCAGGCACTATTGCGCTAGCCCTTGAATCCTTGCCATTAGATGAACGTTATGAGCGATGGCAACAAATTGAGTTTGCTGACCGCGTAACGGTATTGAGCTTAATGCGCGCAGATCCTCGTATGGGAATCCTTAATCGGATGCCCACTGAAGAAGTGGATTTGCTATTCGCACAGTTAAGTCCAGAAGACTTGATTGAGTGGAGTGACTATCTTCCTGAGAGTTTTACCGATCGTGCTTTAGCGCAAATGGGCGAACGCCAGCGACAACGATTTGAGTTATATGATAAATATTCAGAGAATGAAATCGGTCGCTATACCGATCATCAAATGTTGGTGCTCAGTGATAAGGCCAGCGTTGCTCAGGCACAGCGTTTTTTCCGTCGTATAGAACTCGACTGTAACGATAATTTGTTTATCGTCGATGATAAAGACAGGTATCAAGGTACCGTTCGTCGTTATGATATTTTTAAACACAATCCCGATGAATTATTGATTTCATTATTGGCTGATGACAGTCGCGCTTTATCTGCCGACACCAGTTTACTTGAAGCTGCTGAAGCGATTGAGCATAGCCGTGAAATTGAATTGCCTATAATCGACGACGCAGGCGAGCTTATTGGTCGAGTTACCTTACGTACTGCAACCGCATTAGTACGCGAGCACTATGAAGCGCAATTGATGGCAACTGCTGGTATGGATGAATCCGATGACTTGTTCGCGCCGATTATGAAAGGCGCTCAGCGCCGTGCTGTGTGGCTCGGAATAAACTTGCTGACGGCTTTTCTCGCCTCCGCGACCATAGGTTTATTTGAAAACGTATTATCTCAAGTTGTCGCTCTAGCCGTATTAATGCCGATAGTGGCATCTATGGGGGGTATCGCGGGCAGTCAGTCGTTGACGCTGATGATCCGCGGTATGGCTATGGGACAGATATCAGCGGGTAACCTCTTTTCATTGATGAAGAACGAACTGGGTATTGGTATCGTTAATGGACTGTTGTGGGCTGTTGTTATCGGATTAGTCGCAGGTTGGTGGTTTAATGAAGTTACAATTGGCATTGTGATAGGCAGTGCAATTCTTATCAATATGGCCGTTGCGGCGATAGCTGGCGTTGTGGTGCCTATGGTGTTGCAAAAGTTTAAGCAAGATGCGGCGCTGTCAGGGTCAGTGATATTAACTACGGTAACTGATGTGATTGGCTTTTTTACTTTTTTAGGGGTGGCTACGTTACTGTATCTCTAAAATCACGCAGTGTATCGTGGCGGTTAGCACGATACACTCGTTGCTGAATGAGCATTCGTATTTATCACCGTTTGATTTGAGTTACCTTATGAGCAAAATTAATTTTGTGATCAGTAATGTACCTGTTGAGTTAGCTTTAGCAGCACAGTTAATCGATAATCGCGATGATAATGCCCACCCTCTTAACCATAAAGATTTTTATAAATCTCGAGCCGTTATCTTAGCTAAAACGGTCGCGGGAGATATTATTGGTTGTGCTGCGATTAAAGCGGGAGAGGGTATTGTCGGTGAGTTGGGTTATTTGGTGGTATCGCGTCACTATAGGCGGCAGGGAATTGCCCAGCAGCTTACCCAAAAGCGTATCGAAGTCGCACAAACGCTGGGTATTTCTATTTTATATGCCACGATTCGTGACGAAAATGTTGCAAGTAAAGCAAATTTACTCAAGGTGGGTTTTCAATTTTGGCGTGACTATTTGAGTATTCGTGGCACGGGTAATACCGTAGGATGGTATTTTTTAGCGCTAACAGATGATATTGATGCAAGTAAGGTGATGCAGTCTTTGGTCGGCGATCGTATTCCTATAGTGTAATGTTAATTCAGTGATGTAACTTGGTTTGTTTTGTGTGCGCAAATTGCTTACTACTTGTTTTTTGGTTATGAGTTATCTCCATTTTTCAATATTTAACAGTAAAAAAGCTGATTTTCTCTGTTGATTCGGTATGATCTGCGCTTATTACCCACAGTCATTATAGAGGTGTTTTTTATGGCTAAGTTCAAAGTGGCAAGTGTCTTATTATTGAGTGCAGCGGCGCTGCAAGTGAATGCTTCAGAATTTAATCTCGGGTTGAACAATGATGTTGTTTATACAGAATTAGAACTGCAACTAAGCAAAGATACCAATGCAGTGTTAAATTATATCTACGGAGATGAGAGCGGCCATATTGCTCAAGGTGCAATGCATATGACCCATGATTCGGGTGTGCATCATGTTGAAGTGGGCGCACAGTTAAGCCAGCTTTGGGCTGATTATGCGCCCAATGGTAGCGCGCTGTCTGTTGGCGGTCGTTATGTACTCACGATGGGACCAAAAATTTCTTTACATGCTGCGGCTTATTATGCGCCTTCAGTTTTGTCTTTTGGTAATGTTGATGGCCATTATGAGCTAGATTCAAAAGTGCAATATCGTGTAACGCCAAATATGGCACTGTATGTCGGTTACCGTAAAATTGCCTTTGAATATGATCACGCGCGTGATTTTACCTTTGAAGATGGTGTTTATATTGGTGGTAAATATCGCTTTTAAGTGATTATTCATTACTTATAAAAATCGGCTAAGGGCAACCTTAGCCGATTTTTTTATTGGTAAACATTTTGACCCGTGTATTCAATCATAATGAACTGTTATCAGTTGAGACATTGAGTAGAATTTTGAATAGCTTATGTACTGCTACAAAATTTACTTCATCTTGAGTGTGTACTCTGCACTGATTATTTATTAGCCGCGATTTAGTGGAGGAATTCGATGAATAATAACGTTGGGGGAGTAAATGAATTAGCAAGTTGCAATGACTGCAACTTGCTCGGATTTGGTCAACTTTCATAAAGCACAAATTTATTTAGGTAAACTCGCTAAAAACACGTTATTTGGTTTTATTCTGATAAACATTCACCTCTGTATCGTCCGAATAACTTCGCTTTGTATCTCTACGGCGTTGTTTTACACGCTTGCTTTTTTGTTTACCTTTGACGTTATCGCCCCATGGCGCATCATCGTCGTCAAATTCATAAGAGTGTGACATGGTCAAAATTCCAAAAATACCTGTGCCATTTGCAGCACCCGATCTTTTTACCCAAAGGTGAGATGAAGCTAAAGCGAAATATTTCATCATTGATGGTGAAATATTTTGTACAAGAGCGATATCTTGACTCTGGAATGAGCTAAATAGGAGGGATGTTGAAGGTGAGAATATTTATCCACATGATAAATAACGAATAAATTGATGAGCATTGAAAAGATTATTATACGTTTAAAATAAGCGCCCAGAATTTAGGGCGCGAAGTTTTGATATAAAATAATGAGTTAGTGTTACTGACTGCGTTGCATACGCGCGACGAACATACCATCACTGTTAGCCTCAAAGGGCTACACGGTCAACATTTCTGTTTGTTCACCGCTAAAAGGGTGGCGTATCGGCGTGAGAATGAACTCTGGATGTTGCTGTAAAAACGCCGTCACCACGTCTTGGTTCTCTATGGGCGACAAGGAGCAAGTGGCGTAAACGAGGATGCCGCCGGCCTTAACTGCGCGGCTACTGCGGCTTAAAATATCAAGTTGTAACGCGGCTTTATCGGCCACAGATTCAACACCATCCAACCAGCGCATATCAGGATTACGTCGCCAAGTGCCTGTGCAACTGCACGGTGCATCGACTAATACACCGTCGAAATGAGCCGTAGGTACGGGTAGGGCATCACTTTTCCAACGGGCTACGCTAATGCCGTTAAAATGGGCTCTTTGAGCACGTTTAGTGAGTTCTTCTAGGGCATTGGAGCGAATATCGGATGATATGATACTGCCCGTAGATAGCGTTTGCTTATCAGTAGCTTTAGCTAACATCAAAGAGCGCAACTGCAGGGTTTTTCCGCCGGCACCGCTACAGGCATCCCACCAATGGGCATCGGGTTCTGGCACGCAAATTTGTCCTATGACCTGTGAAGCCAAATCTTGGATCTCAATGTTACCGTCTTTATACAGGGCTATTTCATTAAGATTCATGCTCTTGCTGCCAAGATTGATGGTATCGCTAAAGTAATGACCATAACTTGCGTCTATGCCGAGCACTTGAAGTTGTGTCGCCGCATCTTGGCTAGTGATCCCTTGCGCGCGTCCCCAAATCGGTGGGCGACTAGACATCGCGGCAATGAGTTGTGTTTGCTGCGCTGTATCAACAGGGCACACTTGCCAGAACCAATCGGGTAATAAATCCTGTGGTTTAAACTCAGTTACGGGGAATAAATACTGCATTAGCGTTAGTTTGTTATCGATACTTTCAACGGCAAGTGCTTGAGCTTGCTGAAAATCGATAGTCGATTGCGATAACTCATGCCAAGCCCTGGCGATATCTTGCCAAGCATGGGCTTCCAATAGGGCGCTGGCGCTTAGGCTGGCAAAATAAACAGCAGATTCTTGCTGATCACCTAATCGCTGAAACCATCCCCACCAGCGAAACAGACTAAACAAGGATTCACGGATGACTTTACGATCCTTAGAGCCGTGTTTTTTATGTTCTCTAAAGTAATTTGCCAGAATACGGTCGGCGGGCATTTTACTGCTTTGAATTTCATCGAATAATTGCTTAATTGTACTGGCGTAACTAAGTGCACGTTTTTGTGCGGGCGTGTTTGTTTGAACATTTAACACTGATGATGTGTTTGAGTTAGATGCTTTACCGGATGAAAAGCTGCTTGGATTACCCATAAATTTAGCCTAGATCATGCTTCTGTGACAGCGCCTTATGCGAGAGGCATGGCGGTAACAGAGGTGAAAAAATAAGTGGCGCAGAGTGTAGCAGTTTTGCCCGATAACAGGCAGTAAAAAAGCCCTGAATTAGCCTGAGCCAAAGGGGCTTTTATGGTTGAGTCAGTCAGACTCATAATGCATTTAGCCGTTAACGGTTATTTGCAGGCTATTGGCGCAATTGCCATTTAGCCAATGGCTATTTAGTCACCATCTTTTGGATTTGTTTAGCCCGTTCTTCATCGCTCATTTCCACCGGTGGCGGCGTGACTATGCCTTTTTGGCACGCAGGTCTGAGCGCTAACTCATCTAACCAACGTTGCAAATGCGTCAGCCCGTCCATATTGATGCCGCTCCACTCGTGGATACGTACCCAAGGCCAAGTAGCGATGTCGGCAATTGTGTATTCGTCACCTGCAAGATATTGATTTGTCGCGAGTTGAGTATTCATGACTTCGAATAAACGTCTGCCTTCTTTTTGATAACGGTCAATGGCAGCGGGGATTTTTTCAGGGAAATATCGGAAGAATACGTTTGCCTGCCCCATCATGGGGCCGACGCCGCTCATTTGAAACATTAACCATTGGATCACCTGTGAGCGTTTTTTCGGTTCGGCAGGCAGGAATTTACCTGTTTTTTCGGCGAGATACAGCAGAATTGCACCCGATTCGAATACCACAAAATCTTCATTGTCGCGGTCGATAATGGCTGGAATTCGACCATTAGGATTAATGGCAATGAACTCAGGTTGTTTTTGCTCATTAGTGCTGAAATCTAGCTTGTGGACACGATACTCTAGCCCCATTTCTTCCAGTGCGATGGAGATTTTAAAACCGTTAGGGGTCGCGGCAGTGTATAAATCGATCATGATGATTCCTTTAGATTATAACGCTTATAGTTACTCACTTTAGTACCCATTTAGGCATTCGTGCTGCTATTTTTTAGGGGTTAATGACACTATGGCTGGACGCTGCGCCATAGTGATGAACCAAGCTTTAAGATGCGGCAAGCTGTCGGTGACTTCAATGTCTAAATTCTTAATAAAGCTGATAAAAACATAAGCCGAAATATCGGCAATGCTGAATTTGTCGCCCGCCATAAACGGGGACTTTCCTAATTTTTGGTTTAAGGTCGGTAGAAAGTCAATGACCCTTTGGCGTGATTCTGTACCCCAAGACTCGATACAGTTTTCCCTATCTTTATAGACGCCGCTTAAATTACGAAAAGCCTGAAAGCCGACCATTAAGCCTTGTAACTCTATGATGCGTTGCCACATTTCTACTTTGGCGCGCTCAAGTGGCGTATTACCAAACAGCGAGTGAACACTTGGGTGGATTTCTTCTAAATAGCGGCAAATAGCAACGGATTCACACAGGTAGCTGCCATCATCGAGTTCGAGTAATGGAATGCGGCCATTTACACTTTTGGCTTTAAATTCGGTACTTAAATTCTCTCCTCCGCGGATATCGACGTTCACTCTTGGCACTTCTATGCCTTTTTCCGCAAGAAAAATACTGACGCGACGCGCGCTGGGAGTTGGAGCTAATTCGTAGAGTTTCATCTAAAGTCCTGTAGTTTTTATCTGTGCTTTATGCTCGATTTGAGCATATAAGGCTTTAACGGAACGATCGGTTAGGATAAAATTTACGCCATATCTAAACGATCAGTCAAGAATGATTTGCCCCTCAACTTTCTGTTGTAAAGAGGAGTGTGGTAAAGAGGAATGGTAAAGCTGATCGTGAGCGCGTATTCAAGAGATTAGGTCGCAGGCTTATGGCACGAAGTTGTAATTTTGATCGGCAGGAAAAACTCATATTAGCGATGGAGCTTTTTTGGCAAAAGGGCTTTGCCGAAACATCTATTTCCGATCTTGTTGGCCATTTAGGCATTAATCGATTTAGCCTTTATAACAGTTTCGGCGACAAGCAAAAGCTATACCGCGAGTGCCTCAGTTTCTACCTCGATAACTACTCCTTTGGCGCCTCAGATACCCTGCTGCATGAAAAAGCGGGCTTGGTTGAAATAGAAGCTTATCTAGCGCGCTTTGTTGCCCTGCAGCGGGAACAAAAATACGGCTGTTTTATGCAAAATGCCGTGTTAGAAAAGAGCCTCGACGATGAGAGTGTACTGCAGGAATGTCAGCGGTTATTTTGCCGATTACAGACCTCATTCACCCAAGTGTTGCAGGACTGCCAAGCGCGAGGCGAGTTATTGGTCAATGTACAGCCGCATCAGGTCGCTGCATTTTTAGTACTGCAATTACAAGGAATTAGAGTGTTAGGTAAAGCGGGCGAATATGAACTGCTAGACAATGCATTCGCAGTATTGCAGGGCTACTTAGGTACTTTAAATACAAAAGTTTAAGTACAGTTTAACTACAAATGCTTAAGTGGAAATCATGCCGTTTAACAGCAAAAGTTGCTGTTTAAATGGCCTAGGTTTTGCCTAGGCCATTTTGCTTTTAGCAATCTATTTTTAACGGTCTATTTTTACAAATCAATTGGTTAAAAGTCTATTGTCTAGAAATCCAAGTCCAGCGCGAAACACAAATAGGCCATTAATTGAGTGCAATGCGCAAATTGCTCTGTGCAAAAACTGGCGGCATCTGGGCGGCAGAGCTCCTCAAAGGCGATATTTTTTATAGCGATAAAATCTTTGCGTTTTAGCTCTGCCAGCATAGGGTGGTTTTTATCAAACCCCTTTGGTGGACGAATTAAATTATCACCCTCCATATTAAATCCATGACTCTGCAAGGTTTGTAGTGCCTTTTTATAGCCGTTGGGATTCTCATCGATGCAAGTGCGAATGGCATTTAAGGCTTTCGATTCTGGGTGCCAAATCCCCGCAGCAATAAAACAGCTATCTTCGGCAATGTGTAAGTACAGCCCCGGCGCATGCACGTCTTTACCCTGAAAATGACGAAATTGAATGCCGACATTGGTTTTGTAAGGTGTTTTATCCTTGCTGAAACGGCTGTCTCGCTGGGGGCGCATCAGACTGCCACCGACTTTTTTCGGCACGGCCGTCAGCCGAGGTGAGAGGCCGAGAATACTGGGCTGCATTTGTTCGATAAACTGCAGCGCAGGGGTTCGCACTGTCTCTTCGTATTCCGTCTGATGGGCTTTAAACCAGTCGCGGGAGCTGTTTTGCGCCAGTTGATTTAAAAATTGCAAACACGCAGCGCTGAACGTTGCACCTGTCGCAATAGGGATTTTAGTCGTGAGCGTGGCCATTATCATTGAACCTTATTAATGCATTTGAAATGAGTGCAAACAGCCTGGATGCAAGCAGGGCGAACGTGAGGAAAACCTGCTGTATATTCACTCGTACAGCAAGACCGTGCACTCTTAAGAGGATGAAAGGCTGTCAAATATGGCACTAATACTGCCATTCTTCGGCAAGATCTTCACTTAAATTTTTTGGATTGCGCCACTTCTACCTTGTTTTCAACCAGCCAGTTATTTACACGTAAAGCCAAGTGAGAACTATTCTCACCTTGTTGATTGATGCCTATAATGCCGGCCTATTTTTAGATTAGCTTGTTAATAGGAATACGTTAAATGGGTTGCCTGCCTAAGTTTGGAAAATGGAAAGTGAATAGAAATCTGTCGCTCATGGGATTATGTTTGTTACCCTCAATACCGTTGTACGCAGTTGAGGTATTGGGCGAGCCTAAGGTTGAGCCAATTGAAATCCTGCAGGTTCATGGGCAGCAATATCGTAGGGCCATCACAGTCGCTAAACCCGGTGAAGCAATTATTTCCATGGAACAAATCGAGGAGATGCAGGCAACGACCTTTGCCGAAGTGATTGATGATATGGCAGGGGCGCATATCGATGGTGGCACCCGCAGCGGCGGTGAGCGGATAAATATCTGGGGTTTTGGCGAGACTGAAGATTTTAGCGTTTATGTAGATAATGCCCCAGTGGGATTTGAGCAGTATCGCTATAGCTCATTTTTTCTCGATCCTGACCTCATTAAACGAGTGGAAGTGATTAAAGGTGCCCATGATGTGCGCTCGGGTAATGGTGCTTTTGGTGGCGCCATGTATGTAGTCACTAAATCGGCCGATGACTTTCTCAAATACGATCAAGCGGTTGGCGCTCGAGTCAAAACCAGCTACGCCAGCAATAATGACGCTATGGGTTATACGGGGACTGTCTATGGCAGGGTCAATCCACATTTATCGGGGTTGTTGCACCTTACACGCCGTGATGCGGGAGATGTGACTTTAGCCAATGGCGATGAGTTTGAATATTCGGGCTATGAGCAAGATAACTATCTAGGCAAGATTGATTATGAGCAGGGCGAGCACCAACTTGCCTTGAGTGTGACCCATTATCTTGATGAAGGCCGCAAACCTTGGGCTAATCGCCGTGGCCCCATGCCTGCCATCTCAGACTACAACATCAAAAAGTATGGCTCCTACGAGCAGGCGCTGTATGCCACTACCGCCTACAACACCTATGAAGACAACACTTGGTCTGCCAATTATCGTTATTCGCCAAGCAATCCGCTGATCGATACCCAAGTGGTGATCTCCCATTCGGCGAATGCGCGCCACTGGGTAAGACCCGATATCGCGTGGGAAAAAATGACGGTTTCCGTAGGTAATTTCGGCCACGAATCTTGGCTAGACTACAAACGTGATTATATAGATATCAATAACTTGAGTTTGATTGGCGATCACGAGATCACCACTGGATTACAATACCGCAGTCTCGACCGCACTTCGCTTGTGTTTAACAAGAGTTATGAGAAGAATCCTGAGAAAAACTTTGGCTGGTATACACCTTATTATCAACCTGAAGGTCGCCAAGACACCTATGCCGTGTATGTTCGCGATGCGATTCATCTCACCAATGACTTAACTGTCACTCCCTCGCTACGATATGATTTTATCTACAGCATAGGTCGGCCAAATATTGCGCCAGATTATAACGATATCAACGCAGGTCACGACTATAGCTCGACTCACCACTCGGGGTTCTCACCAAGATTAGGCATAGATTACCAGCTGACAAACTACGCTCGGTTAAACTTTGATTACGCCTATAGTCTGCAAGCCCCTGTGGTGGATGAGATTTACGCAGTGCAATATGCAAAAGCCAGCATAACCGGCACGAGTCGCGATATCGATGTCGAACGCTTACACGCTTTTAAATTAGGGTTGATGACGCAGCACCAGCATCTGCTTGCCAATGATGATGCATTGTCGACACAGCTGACTCTGTTTGCCAACCTAGGCCGCGATGATATCGCCCAGCGCCGTGGGGCTAAGTCTGATAAAACCCAGTTAATTCAGAGTGGTTATACTAATCTTGATGGTTACCATATTTACGGTGCCGATTTTGAGGCCCAATATCGCTATCAAGACGTGTTCAGTGATCTGGCGGTTTCATGGCTGCAAGGTCAACACAATGGGTCACTCAGAGATAGCCAAGATGACGACGAGTATTTAGCTAACATAGCACCGCTCGATATTCGTCTGCGTTTAGGCATGTATGTTACTGATGATATTTCAGTGGCTTGGCAGGGCGCTTGGTATGATGCGCAAACCAATGTTCCCCATGACGATATCTTTAATGCCGAATCGCCGAGCGAAAATTACTTTCTGCAGAACCTGTATCTCGCCTATGAACCTCAAGCCAGTTTAAAGGGATTGAGTGTGCGTTTAATGGTGAAAAACCTCACCAATCTGCAAGTGGTGCCGTTTCTCTCCGATGGGATCCCTGCTGCGGGGCGCGATATTCGCTTGAGTTTAGCCTATGAATTTTAAAGATTAATCACCAAGGTGATGTGGGAATAGTTTATAAAACTTATAAAAAATAGGGTTATATTGCCTCAGCCCCCTGCCGAAAAAAGCCGGTTTATGGCATAATCCGCGTTTTACTAGGCATATAGAACAGAAAAATGACTGAAAATGAATTGCTAAGTCGCTGTGGCGGCAAGTGTGAACTGTGTGGTAGCGAGCTTGAACTCTCTATTTATGATCTGCCGGCTTCAGATGGTCATGAAAATGAGATCATGATTTGTGAAACTTGCAGTGGCCAAATTGCGGTAGCGGATACTATGGACATGAACCACTGGCGTTGTCTGAACGACAGCATGTGGAGCCCAGTACCAGCAGTTCAAGTGATGTCATATCGTATGCTTAAGCGCTTAAATGGCGAAGGTTGGGCGCAAGATTTACTGGATATGCTGTATCTTGAAGATGATGTCAAAGCGTGGGGCGATGCTGAAGTTGCCGCCGCAGGTGACGACACTACTCCAACCTTAGACAGTAATGGTGCCGTAATCAACGCTGGCGATACGGTAGTGATTATCAAAGATTTAAACGTGAAAGGTACTAGCTTTGTGGCTAAGCGCGGCACAGCTGTGCGTAACATTGCGTTGACCAACAACCCAGAACATATCGAAGGCCGTGTTAACGGTACTCGTATCGTGATCCTGACGTGTTTTGTTAAAAAGTCTTAACGGCTTCGCGCTAATTAATACTATTTATCAATAATCAATACGATAAAAGCCGCCTAATTTGTTTTAATTAGGCGGCTTTTTTATGTTATGAGCATCATTTTATAGAAAATAATTGAACATCATTGCGGGTATTGGCGTGTATAACTCAATGGATTAAATTGTCGCGACAGCAACCACGCTATAATGCTTAATCCGGCAAGCAATAGCCAAGCGCTATCAAAACGATGAAAATGATCGCGGATCATCCCCGCAATCCAAGGTGATATGGCTGCAATGGTATAACCCACTCCTTGCACAAAAGCGGTTAATTTACCCGCTAACATCGGATTTTTTTGATGATCCATAGTCACAATTAAGCCCAGTGGAAAAATTCCGCCGATGCCTAATCCAGTCAGTCCAGCCCATAAAAACAATGAGATGGATGGAGCAAGCGCAAGCCCTATAAAACCAATCAGCTGTAATAGGCAAAGTAGCGCGATAATAGTGCGTCTATCGGTTGATTTATGTGCCCACCAAGGAAACACTAATCCAGCAACCACTTGCATACTGGTCAAAAAACCGAGCACTAAACCTGATTGAGTTTGGCTATAACCCAGTTCGGTGGCATAAGGGGCAAGCCAAGCCAGTGCGCAAACATAACAACTGGTACCTAAAGCAAAAAATATCGCTAATACCCAGCTACGAGAAAAACGCCAAAAACGATATTCAGCAAGAGGAAGCACTGTGTTATTTTGTTGTATTGTAAGGCGTTTAACCATTAGCCACAGTGCTAATGCTATAACCGCTAACCAAGTCCAATGACCTAAACCTGCTCGCCATCCATAATTGATACTGATATAAGAAACACTACTGGCAGATAATGCCGCGCCAGCCATGATCGCTGTAACATACAAGCCCATCATTACCGGTGCACGCTCACCGAAATTTTGTTTAATCATGGTTGGCATAATCGTTTGAATCAGCGCAATACCGACCCCAGCCAGTAATGCTGAACTAATCAACCAAGTGGCGTCAATTGCCCAAAATCGCATTGCTGTAGCAATAACGAGCAGAGAAATCGAACTGGTCATCACCAAATTAAAGCCTAAGCGTTTAACAATGCTAAAACCGACAAAGCAGCCTAATCCCATCGCTAGAACAGGCAATAATGTCAGCATAGAGGCTAAGGTAAAACTTAATGTAATATCCTGTTGTATTGTCGGTAACAGTGGCCCCACAGACGCAAGAATGGGGCGCAAATTGAGGCCAATAAGGATAAAAGCGAAGCCGAGTAGCAATAAATTCGCTTTCTCAGACTGGGTTGATGGCATGGGTTTCTCCAATGAAAACGGATATAAGCTTACCAAAAGTCAATTGGTGTGCATGGTGTTGTAATACGTATGTTGTTGCACAGTCTAGATTTTTATCGACAACGATGAGTTTAATGGTTAAAAAAAGCAGTAGCACGAAATAATCTCTTTAAAGTGTATCTTTATGTGAAGTTATTTTAATTTTGCGTGAAAATGTCTACTATGTAAAGAATCTTTGTGTAGAGATAAACCTATGGTGGCAAAACCTATGGCAACAAATATTCAGATGGCTAAAACCAGCCCCTCAATAACGGATCCAACAATAACTAATCAACAAGATGGTCTTGACCAAATCGTTAAGCAGTGGCAACAGCAAGGCGTTATAGCGGATTTGATCCCTATGGAGGCGCTTGGTCGTATCGCGCGTTTAACGAAACATATCGAAGTAATACTACTGCAATGCCATGCTGAATTTGGTTTGGGACAAGGCGAGTTCGATGTACTTGCCACCCTAAGGCGCTCGGGTGAGCCGTTTACACTCTCGCCTTCACAGCTTTATCAGAGCATGATGCTAAGTTCTGGTGCTATGACGAGCCGTTTAGATAGACTCGAAAATAAGGGGCTGATTGAACGGGCGCACAGTAAGGAAGATCGCCGTGGCGTACATGTCTCGTTAACTGCTGAAGGTAAGGCGCTTATCGATAAGGCATTGCCGCAGCACATTCAATGTCAGAGTGCGTTGTTAGCGGGCGTGAGCGTTGAAGATAGACCTATGTTGTTGCAAATTTTAAAATCTTGGCTGAATCAATTTGAGCCGCAATAAATCGTTTAGACTTTACGTGATCATTTAGTTTTAGTTTCTAGTGTTAGAAATTAAGCGATAAACGATAGCCGAGTGTTATTGGCCAATGTAAATTAGCCGCGCGGGACAACATTCAATAGAACAAGGGAGTTGCCATGGTAAAAAGACGTGAAGCATTCGAGTTAGCGGGTAAACGAGTCACAGCAGGGACTCAACTGGGGATCAAGCTGGCCGCCGCTAAGCTGTACACCGATACACAACTTGATATCCATGTGGAAGTGTTTCACGGGGCTAAACCCGGCCCAACTTTGCTAGTTTGTGCTGCCATTCATGGGGATGAGCTTAATGGCATTGAAATTTGTCGTCGTTTATTAGCCAGAGTAAATCCCAAAAACTTAACAGGCACGTTAATTGTGGTGCCGATAGTCAATGTGTTTGGTTTTATTCAACAATCCCGTTATTTACCCGATAGACGCGATCTTAATCGCTGCTTTCCTGGTTCGAGCAAAGGAGCACTAGCCAGCCGTTTAGCGAATTTATTTGCGACTCAACTGTTAGTCCATGCTACCCATGTGATTGATTTACACACCGGCGCCATCCATCGAGATAACTTGCCACAGATTCGCTGTGATACCAATAACGAGACGATGCTCGCTATGGCAAATGCCTTTGGTGCACCGTTGATCATGCACTCCAAAGCACGTAGTGTCTCTATGCGCGGCTATGCGAATCAACAAGGCATCCCTTGTATTTTGTACGAGGCCGGCGAAGCGCTGCGTTTTAGTGAGTTATCAATAAAGTCAGGCCTAAAAGGTGTGCTTAACGTGATGCGCAGTTTAGGTATGCAAAAGGGACGTGTAAGTAATAAAAGCGCAAGTGTTAGTGCTATCCGCAGTTATTGGGTGCGGAGTGAATCTGACGGTTTAGTGAATATGAAGCTCAAGCTCGGTCAACGTGTCACTAAAGGCTATATTATCGCCCATATTGTCAGCCCACATGGTGGTGATAGTGTGGCTATTCGCGCGCCTACCGATGGCATTATTATTGGGATCAGCAATATTCCCGTCACCAATGAAGGTGAGGGTATGTTCCATATTGCTCAGTTTGAAGGTGACGAAATTGAAATTGCCAACGAACAACTCGATGAATTTTTGAATGAATATGCTTGATTAGACAGCGTGAGGATAAAAGATGAAATCAGTCGTGTTAGGTAAGAACGCCGTAGTACCAACAAAAATTATCTGTATTGGGCGCAATTATGTGGGTCATATCCATGAATTAGGTAATGAAATGCCCGACGATATGGTGGTGTTTTTAAAGCCAAACTCGGCTATTTCGACCGTGTTACTTGCCGAGCATCAAGGTGAGACTCTGCACTATGAAACCGAACTGTGTTTTATGTTTCAAGATGGCCATTTTAGTAGCGTAGCGATTGGTTTAGATCTCACCAAGCGTGATTTGCAAAACCAGTTAAAAGCTAAGGGATTACCTTGGGAACGGGCAAAGGCCTTTGATGGTGCCGCATTATTTAGCCCCTTTGTGGCGATTGATGATGCCGAGGCACCACTGCATTTTACCTTGAGTATCAACGATAACTTGGTTCAAGAGGGACATATCGATTTAATGATCTACAAACCTCAGACCATATTGTCCGAGCTGCAAGCGTTTATCAGTCTCGATGAAGGCGATATTGTGATGACAGGCACCCCAAAAGGTGTAGGGAGTATTCCAGCTAATAGTGTATTTAATGTCACGCTGAGCCGTGGCGCACAAGCCAGCGCTGAGCCTTTACTTAAATGGCAATGGTTAAGTGTTTGATCGTATTTTTAAATGAAGTCGAACTAGGAGAATAGTTACAGTCCTGCGACGGCTTCCATATCAAGTTCGATATCAGTGCAGCCTTTAGCACAGTAAATGCCTGCCGCTTGTTCTATTTTTGCCTGCTCAGGCAATATCACTTTTAGTGTTTGTTTACAGCTAGGGCATTGTACTGGTTTACCCTTAAATACCCGTTTAATCAGGTTTTTTTGCTCATTGAATGAGGTCGAAGTGGTTTGATTCAACACAGCAAAAGGGCTAGTGGAAGCTGTTGTCATGGGCTAAAAAATCCTTAATGATTAAGTCAATAAAGTGGTACTAATTTTGACTGCTAGCAATACTGCCATCGGCATTTACTTTGCTTGTGGGGATTATAGCCTGAGTTTAGTCATTACTGAAAAACTCAAATACAAACGATGACATCGTGGTTTCATGGCTTATACCAATCGTATTAAATATCTGTTCATTCAGCGGGAGTTCAACGCGCTTTAGACAAGGCGAAGGATTGAAGACATAGTGGTGCTCTGTCGAAAGCCTTAAACGCAGTATAAAGCGCGTTGCCATGCAGTTAAATCAGCCGCCCTTTGGGAGCCTCACAGGCATCCCACTCCCGTGTTGCATTGACTTAAAAGGGAATAACCATTTCTGCGTCAATGCGCCTCGGATTGAAATACCTGTGAGGC
Source organism: Shewanella morhuae (assembly GCF_900156405.1). GTDB lineage: Bacteria > Pseudomonadota > Gammaproteobacteria > Enterobacterales > Shewanellaceae > Shewanella > Shewanella morhuae. The sequence goes on along the minus strand of NZ_FTNN01000002.1, from coordinate 125,767 downwards.
TCTGAACTGATTTGATATTTAATGTGACTGGTATTAGCACATTCTCATCATTTCCCTCGTTCTGTGATAAGGGTTGCATGTAAGAAGTAAACTGAATATAAATAGCATATGCTATAAACGAGGTGTAACATGGTCAGACCAAAAATCCCCCGAACTATTTGTGGCCAAAGAGCCAATATCTGTTTTAAGCCTAATGGCATTCCGATGACGCAGTTAGAACAAGTGCCGCTGGCCGAGGACGAAATTGAAGCTATGCGCCTAGTTGATTTGCTTGGAATGCAGCAACAAGAAGCGGCTAAGTCAATGGGCGTATCCCGTCAAACGTTGGCGAATTTAGTCAAAGGGGCTAGGTATAAGGTGGTTGATAGTTTAATCAACGGTAAAGCGCTGATGACAAACCATATCAGCTGAGTATTAAACACTGGTAACGCGTATTGACGTGTTTAGGTAAGTGTAATGCAAGCAGTATTGAAAGATTCCGGCCTCAAAGTAACCACTCAAAGATGTAAGTTGCTTAAGTTTTTAACTCAGGTCGATAAGCAACATTTAACCGTAGAAAATATTTACAAAGGGTTAAATGCACAGGGTGAGGCTATGGGCTTAAATACTGTGTATCGCATTATGACGCATTTTGAGCAAGCAGGCTTAGTGATAAGGCGACTATTTGAGTCTGAAAGTGCGGTTTATGAGCTCAGCGGAAAACCGCGTCATGATCATTTAATTTGCTTAACCTGTGGCAAGTTAATAGAGTTTTCCGATCCATTGATTGACCTACGTTTATGGCTAGCTGCAGAGCGCCACGGTGTGGTTATCGATCATCACAGCCTTAATATTTATGGTCACTGTTTTGATTGTAAGAAAAAACTTGAGAGCAAATCTGGCCAATAGCCATAACCTAATTGGTTAATTTCATTGGAGAAGAACATGGTTAAAATCGTTATTGTAGGTAGCGTTGCTGGTGGTGCATCTGCAGCAGCAAGGACGATTAGCCGCGGATAATATGCTGGGTGGCAATAAGCAATATCGTGCTACCCAAGGCACTGCCATCTGTAAATTGTTTGATATAGCCATCGCCTCAACTGGGTTAAATGAAAAGAGTTTGCTAAGGCAAGCTATCCCGTATGAAAAGATTTATGTACATACCGCTAGCCATGCCAGTTATTACCCTGGAGCGCATCCAATTACCTTAAAGCTGTTGTTTTGTCCTGATAATGGCCGCATTTTAGGGGCTCAGGCAGCAGGGCTTGATGGTGTAGATAAACGTATTGATGTGTTAGCTGTGGCGCAGCGCGCAGGTTTAACTGTTTATGATTTAGCCGATCTTGAACTCACCTATGCGCCGCCTTTTGGTTCTGCGCGTGATGTGGTGAATCAAGCCGGAATGGTAGCCGCTAACGTATTACTTGGTGATGAAGCCATTTGTCATTCTCAAGATCTAAACAACTTAACGGCTGAACAAGTTATTGTTGATGTGCGTAATCCAAGCGAATTAACGCCTGTTAGTGCTATTGCAGGTGCAATTAATATTCCGCTGCCAGCACTGAGAGACAGACTCAACGAACTCCCTAAAGACAAAGAATTGCTCGTATTTTGCCAAGTGGGTTTGCGAGGACATATCGCTTATCGGATGTTGGTACAACATGGCTTTAAGGTGCGCAACCTCAGTGGTGGCTATAAAACTTATCAAATGGTTAATGCGCATTTTTAGCTAAGAACCGTATTTAAGTTTGCATTCAAAACCCATCCATATTGATTAATAAAAAGGTGCAGCGTGAACCGTTATCAAGATTGTAAACAAAGCCACAGTCAATGCGTTGTCTGTGGTGATGCAGCTAAAAACTCTTTGTCTTTGCAGTGTAAGTTTTTTGCCGATGGTAAAGATCAAGTCGTGGGTTATCACAAAGTCAGTCGCCAGCTTCAGGGTTACAACAGCCTATTACATGGTGGCGTAGCAAGCTCTTTAGTGGATGCTGCCATGACCCATTGTTTATTTATGCAAGGCATTAAAGCGTTAACGGCCGAAATGACAGTGCGTTTTGTTGCTCCGATAAAGGTTGGAGATGCCATTAAAATAGTTGGTCGACTCGTCAGTCAGCGTATGGGAATGTATCAATTAGAAGCATCGCTTTATGTGGCAGATATCGCGTGTGTTACCGCTAAGGCAAAATTTATTCAACCTAGGAAAGGTGTAATAAATTAATCTTTTTTATTTGTTAGTCATTTAGGGTGAGTCTAAAGTCGCACTAAAATATCTTGTGATACAGGATAGTTATTTGAATTTGATAGGTTAGGCACTAGAACAAGCGGTTAAATAACTGAACTTAATCTGACTAAAGTTAAAAAATTTTATATTTTTGATTTTTCTCCACTCCGTTTTAGCCCGATATCTGTAATACTGCAGCAGTATTGATTTGATGTTTATTTGTGTCTAAAACGTAGCACGTAAAATACGTGGTTGGGGGAAATAAATGAGTATGTTTTCAAAGTTAACGATAGCTGCAACCCTAGTAATATTGACCATACTCGCTGCGGGTATTTACCGTTTTAACCTAACCAATGATGATCTTTATGATGCGTTCGAAGCTGAGCAGATTATGTTAGATGATAAAGCGAATAATGAGGCTAATGATGACACTACGGTCCTACCAAAAATAGCACCACAAACGAATGATATTGAAGCGGCAACGCTTGTTGAAGTTGAGTCGGTTGCTAATGCATCGGAAGTGATGCAAAAACTCTTTAGTCTACAAACGGTTAACCATTTTGAAGTAAATCTGCCTGAAAATAGCAAGTCTATTAAATTAACTCATTTTATTAAGATTAATCAGACCGAGTTTGCTATAGGAGATTATCAAGATGGCGAGGTAAAAGGTCGGGTATTACTTGATTATTTGCGTATTACGCCACTTAATTTTGATCCAGCTCTTGAGCCTGATACTCAAAGTAGTGCTCCAATTCAAGACGATCCCAAAGTACAAATTATGCCCTTTGTTGCCCCTTTTATGGTTACGACCCAAGGCTCGGGAGCATTTTGGTATCTTGGATTCTTTAATCTCGATTACGAATACAAAAGCCTTAAGCATTTAAGCAGTGTAATGCTTGGCGATAGAGTTGAAATAGACAGTATTGAGCCTATCTATCCTTTCGAAGCGCCCTATAAACTGTTAGTCACCTATCGAGACAGAGCGCCAAGTCAACCGATGACAGTCAGCCCTGAAATAGTCAAAACTTTAGAGCTGAATGTGAGCGAAACTGGCATACACTAACTTAGTGCTTGGCTCACCTTGAGTACACAGTACAGCTACGAGTAAGTTTCATGATTATTGCTCACATCACTTTTTATCGTATGTGTTTGTATATTTTGAGATAAAGTATTTTAAGGTGAGCGGGATAATTATTTTGAATGATTGTGGAGCAGTCATAAAAAAACCAGCTTAAGCTGGTTTTTTTATGACTCTTTTTATGAGGTACTCTAAAAAAGAGTCTACATTAACGTACAGTTTAAATTGCGAGTATTGGCGAGATCTAAGAGGCTTTTTTAACCACTTTAATCTTATCAACGACCTTTTTCACATCGTCGGTATTCTCTGCGATTTTAAGTGCTAATTGACGCTCAGCATCGCTGGCAACTTCACCTTTTAACGTAACAACACCATTGGCGACATCAACATCAATCTGGGTGCCAGAGACATCGGTTGAAAATAATAAGCGAGTCTTGACGACGGTAGCAACTTTAGAGTCGGTTAAAGTGGCGACAACTTCACTGGTGCCTTCTTTCTCATTCATTACTGTGAGTTGATTATCGACATCTTTCACACCGTCTAAACTTTTAATCAGTTCAGTGGCAAGTGCTTTATCGACACTACTTTCTACTTTACCTGTTAGTGTCACCTTTCCGTCTTTCACATCGGTATTGATGTCAAAGGAATTCAGGTTGGTGTTAAGTAGTAAAGTGGTTTCAGCTTTACCATCGATCCATGCATCTTTAGTTCCGTCTTTCCAATCTTGAGCGGCGACATTTAAGCTGATTGAACCGACAAGTAAGGTGGCGATTACTGATGCTGCTACTGTTGTGGTTTTCATAAGAATATCCTCCGTTGTTTTCTCGAATGAAGATAATGCTTTAATCGTGCCAGTTTTTTATTTTAATGATTTTAAAGGTTTTTTGTATTTTTTATTATGATGGCTTACTTTTTTAGCCGTTCTTTCCGGTCTTTTTTACCGACTCAATGTAATTGTTGCAGAGCAGGTGTTGAGCCGAGGGGGATTTGTGAAAATATGAAGTTTAAGCAATAAAAAACCGCACTTTGTGTGCGGTATGGGATAAGACTAACTCGAATGTTAACGTCGGCAAAAAGAGGTCATTTCATCACAACTACTTTGCAGCCAAGCGGCACTTTCGGCAAGGTTTTGGGCGGTATGCGGTTGATGTGCTTGCTTAACGGCTTGTTTTAAAACTGTTAATTTGCCCTGTTCAATATTAATCAAGTGGGCGACTCCTTCGTAAAAATATTCTTGGTGCAATAAGGTTTGTGCTTGAGTGTAAGTCGCGTGCTTTTGTGTTTGCCGCGCGCGCGCCGACAAGGTTTGCTGTGCCGTACTTGATAACACCATATGCTGTTGTGGTGAAGTCAATAAGACTAATATTCGCTGGTAAATATTTATCTGCATTGAAAAAATGCGTTTCAGCTTATAGTCATCAATGGCCGTTATCGCCTGAGTGTAAAACGCCAGACTATGCTGGCTAGATGCCACCACCTCATCAATTAATATGATGTCTGTGTTGATATCGGTCTGATGTTGCACAACATTAGACTTCATAATGTGCCTCCTTAATGCGTGTAGCTAACATGCTAGTAAATAATTCAGTGTTGTTCAGCTACCATGCATTTTTTGTTCTCATTTTTAGTGATATTTTAAGAGGCTGATTTCTAGACTGATATTTTTTATTCTTATTAAATTTACGCCACTGACTAGGAAACTATTACCGCTCATATTGTTAATATTTCACGGTTAACATACAGTTGCTGTCTACACACAGGGAGTGAAGCACGCATGACTCGACCCACACTTTTTTATCATCTGCATGACATCGGTACCGAGCAAGCCTTAATCCAACTTGAAGGAGCAAAAGAGTTCAATAAATTACGCAGTGTTGATGATATGTCTTGGTTAGCACAGCTTGAGTCGAATCGAATTGACGTCGCAATTATTGAGTTACCCCGCCTTAGCCATGAAGATTATTTAAGCTTGATAGAAAGTGCTGCGATGACGCATATCGAGTTTATCTTTTTATCTGATGGGCAACCTAATCCACATTTGGATAAATTAATGTCCCAGTGTGCGGGTTATCATTTTCGTCAGCCCTACGATATGGCACTCATTAGCGATACCTTAGCCGAGTTTGCACAGTATTTAGTCTCGACTTCTGCTCATCGTCCACGACCTTTTTCGAGTGAATTAGACCAATACGGTGTACTGGTTGGCTCGTCGGGCGCGATGCATAAATTGTATCGTACCATTCGCCGAGTTTCAGTGACGGATAGTAATGTGCTGATCATCGGTGAAAGTGGTGCGGGTAAAGAGCTGGTCGCTAATACGATTCATCTTGCCAGTCCACGGGTAAATGCGCCTTTTATTGCTATTAACTGCGGAGCTCTGAGTCCCGAATTAGTGGACAGTGAGTTGTTTGGCCATGTAAAAGGGGCTTTTACCGGTGCTAACCGTGATCACAAGGGAGTGTTTGAGCAAGCAGAAGGAGGAACGCTATTTCTTGATGAGGTCACTGAAATGCCCATTGAACATCAAGTCAAGTTGCTGCGAGTGCTTGAAAACAGTGAATATCGTCCTGTGGGCGGCGCCAAAGTGCAATTAGCCAATGTGCGTATTGTAGCAGCTACAAACCGCGATCCTATTGCGGCGATAGAAGAAGGGTTGTTTCGAGAAGATTTATACTTCCGCTTAGCTCAGTTCCCTATTCGAGTGCCTCCCCTGCGGGAGCGTGGCGATGATATCATCGGGCTGGCACGGCATTTTCTGGCTTACCGTAATGTGGCGGAAAAACAAAGTAAATATTTCACTGACGCGAGTATTCAACTTATTAGTGCTCACCCTTGGTGTGGCAATGTGCGTGAGTTAAAGCATGCCATTGAGCGGGCGTATATTTTGGCGGATCAAGAGATTCTCCCTAGTCATTTACAATTAACCACCGCAAGCGAGACAAATAGCCTTGAAGTCGAACACGTGGTGATCCCCCAAGGAATGCGTTTAGATGATTTAGAAAGGATTGCTATTTATCAAGCACTGGAAACAACGCAGGGTAATAAAACCGATACAGCAGAACAACTTGGTATCAGTGTTAAAACTCTTTATAACAAACTCAGCAAATATGAGTAGCAAGTTGAGTCAGATGAGCCCACGGTGGAATAGCTATCGTCACTCACATTAAACTGCAATACTTTGATGATTTTATGTAGTGCAAGTCAAAAAAGTTACAGTTATTACTTAAACATTACCGCCTTAAATAGTTAGCTTAAGGAATCGTTAGCTTAAAAAGTTGATCCATATTTTTCTCGCGGCGCATCAGATATCCCAAAACGGATAACAAGCTGGTAAATTTAGGCTGTTAAGAATGTGAGTTTTACTGGTCTAATAAAATTTACGAACACGCTATGTGGGTTGTAATCGGGTATTAATTGAGGAATAAATAATGTTTTTTAAGAAAAAGGAGCCCCAAACGGTTGACGTTTTGGGTCGGCCATTTCGCTGTCTGGTGTGTCATCATGATTTATTTTGGTTAGGCCGGGCTCAGTTAAATACGGCATTGGCTACGTTTTTTAAGTTTGATTGGGCAAATCGGAGCGCAGCACATGTCAGTTGTGCTAAATGTGGTCATATTTCATGGTTTAAACAGTAGTGGGCATTTGGCTGCCTGCGACATCATTTTTGAGCAGGTCGCGGCGCCATCTACGCTTAACGATTACATCGTTATAAACCCAGTTTTTGAGTGCTAATAGAGATGTGTTTAGAGCCTAACATTGAGTGGTTTAGCACCATTACGCCGAGATTATTAGATATTGAATACTTATATTTTACGCCAGTGGTGATCTTGGCTTTATGTCAGTTAATTGATTTAAACATTCATTATAAAAACGATTCAGTTTCTATAACCGGTTCTTGATAGGGAATAAAAACCTTAAGCGATGTGGGCTGGACTTCAATATATATGTCGTCTGGCTCAAATAGTTCGCCATCAATTACGTATTTACACTTTGGTTGGCAGCTAATACGCACTTTTTTTGCATGGGCGTGGTTAACTTTACTGCTGCGAGTTTGCTGAGACTGCTCCGTTATGGCTGCTTTTTTATGTGTCTCAGAACGGTCTTCTTTTATCCATCCGGCCATCATCAGCTCTGCCAGGCTCAAGAGTTTATCACTAGGATCATCCGCCGAATTTAACCAGGTAATATCAAGCAAGCCATCTGTCATATTTGGCTCGCCATCCCCCTGCGCGAGTACGCTAGTGAAGGGCGCCGCATTAGCAACAACAAGGCTATGGGTGGTGATATTTAGCGGCTCTGCATCATCTAAACTCAGCTGGATAGTCAACGCATTATTGGCATTGACCGCGCGCCATAACCCATCGAGATAGGCGAGTTGCCCTAGGGCATTTTTACGCTCACGGCTCGCTGATTCAATCATTTGTTGCTCAAAGCCGATACCCACAAGTAATAACACTAACTGTCCATTACAGCGGGCGGTATCTATGGCTTGGTAATGGCCTTGGATAATGTTATCCAAGGCTTGAGATACTGGGATCAGTTTACTGCTTAAGCCAAATAGCGCGTGACTTAAGGCGTTAGTCGTACCTAAAGGTATTATGCCCAATGCGATATCGGTATCGACAATTTCTGAGGCAACCTCAGTGACAGTGCCATCACCTCCGCAGGCGATAATAATATCAGCGCCAGCACCACGGGCTTGTTTGGTGAGGGTGTTAGCTGAAACCTCTTCTGTTGTTAACGCTAAATGAACATCAAAATATGCCTTAAGTTCACTTTGAATTTGTTCGTTATATTCTTGCCATTTTCCGCCACCCGAGACAGGGTTAGCGATAATCCATACCACTTTATGAATGTTAATTTGTTTTTGGTGGTACATTTTTTCAACGGCTCTTAATTGCCATTTATTTAATCCTGCCGTTTTTCGAGCTTGTTTTATGCGTTGCAAAACCTTAGGGAAACTTTGGTGTTTATCTTGGCAAACCAGATAGGCTGCCAGAACCAATACTGAGCGGCCACGGCCCATAGCACAATGAATAAGCACGTTTTTTTGAGCTCTAACTTGGCGATGTAACCAGTTAACCGCTTGATTGAGCTGGGCACTCGTTGGCACACTATGGTCGAGGATGGGAATATTTAAATACTCGATATGATCTTCAAATTGTGACCAGTCCAGCGCATCAAATTCAGCAGTAACATCAAGAATTGCTGTGATCCCATTGGCTTTTATGTTGGCAAGATCGGCAGGGACTAACCTGCTACCGAGGTAAAGTTGCTCGTCAATTTTTTGTATTGATGGCACAGAATCATATTTTCTGGCCCAGTAGTTATAGAAATGACTACCCAGTAAAAAGGGAATAAAACCCCAGCGAATATACCAAGGAATTGTGCCATCTTGACGCTTTCTAAAAATGTTCGCCAGATTAAACCAGTATGCTGAGCCGACTAAAAATAATGACAAACTTATCCAAGCACATATAAATGTCAGTAGGGGGGAGCTACCTATAATCGCTAAGCTGGCCAATATCACAGCACCCGCAAAGTAGAAATACTTAATGTGAATGTTGGCTAGCATAGGTCTCCTCCAAGGTTATTGGTATCCGTTATGTAGGTAAATTATTGCAGTTCAAGTGGATCAAAAAGGGTGGCAATGGATTTATCCATTGCCACCCTAAACTTAACGGCTATTAGCACTTTTTATCTTTAGCATTAACGCCTTCTTTAATATCTTCACAGGCATCTTCGATGGCATTACCTGTATCGGTAATCGCGTCATCAATTTTCTCACCAGCACTTTCGGCATTGTTATCACTACAGGCTGATAAACCTAAAGCGAGGAATAAGGTTAGTGCTGCGGTGCTCATCAGGGTAAATGGTTTCATATCTATCTCCTTTCTAAAAAATTAAAATTAAAGTCGCGGCCCTTTACCTTTAAAGGCGTTGATCAGCAATGAAATCACCAGTAATACAATAAACAAAAAGAAAATAATTTTTGCAATCCCCGCTGCGGCGCCCGCAATACCGGTAAATCCAAATACACCTGCAATCAGTGCAACAATTAGAAATATCAATGTCCAACCTAACATATAAACCTCCTTGCCCTTGTATTAATCCTGCATCTGATCTTTGGTATCATCTGAAGGTTAATGGCTACTGGTTAATGGTAATAGTTATATTGCTATCTTAGTGCCAACTTTATAAATATCTATTAAGTTTTTGATTTTTAGTTGTTATTAATATTTACGTGTTGCTGCAGATTGGCGCTGGTAGTGATGTAGTAGGCAATTTTTACCTAATCTTCGGTAAGAGTTTCAGTCGTAAAATGTCCAAAAAGTGCATCATGCACAATTTATTTTAAAAGACAGCCCATTAAAAAAGCCGACACTGATAAGCATCGGCTTTAAAGACGCTTACTGCTAGCGCTTAAAAACGATTCAGTGGTTTCCAGCGCTGTAGCGTCACAGGAATACTTACCCCTTGGGACTGCAATAGGTTTATGCGCGCTTGATACGCCGCGCCCACCATTAAATGTTTGGCTAAATCCACCGCGTTACGGGCTTTATAGTCATCTAAATAACTGCCTTTAGCCCACGCGTTAAATGCACCGAGCGCCGGGCCTGCCCAAATTTGGTAATCCATCTCGCGGCCGATTTCACCAACATTTGACCAGCGGCTCGATAAACCTAAATACCAACGGAAAATCAGCGCCATTTTGCGTTTTGGATTATCCAGCGCACGTTCAATTTGCTTAGGATCGCGCTCATTAAAGTGGGCAACAGTGCCTGTCCAAATATCATCGAGTGATGCGCGGAACACTTGCTCTTCAAGCTTTTTACGCTCGTCGGCAGGGATGGCTTCTATTGAATCGTAACGGGTGTAGATTTCATAAAGCTTATTGGCGCGCATCGGGAATAAGGTACCGCGCTTAACCACTTGTAATTTCACGCCCATTTCGAACATATCCGCCGCTGGCGCCATAGTGACATCAGCCATTTCGGTAGTGGCGAGTAACTTACGAGTGTGCTCGCTCGCGCCCGCTTCAACGCAAGCTTGGTTGATTGAACCTGTGACGATAAACGCCGCGCCCATGTTGAAGGTGGCTAATGCTGCATCGGGTGTACCAACGCCGCCGCCAGCACCCACACGGATGGGCGTTTTATATTGATACTTAGCTTGTATTTCATCTTTAAGCGCCAAAATGGTCGGCAATAGCGTGACCAATGGACGATTGTCGGTATGGCCGCCTGAGTCGGCTTCGGCGGTGATGTCGTCTGCCATAGGCACAAGTAATGCCATCGCCATTTGATCTTGGCTGATAAGACCGTCACTCACTAATTGCTGCAGAATTTTGGCAGGCGCCGGCTCCATAAACTTAGTTGCGACTTCAGTGCGGCTGATTTTTGCGATGACTTTATTACCAATAACAATCTCGCCGTGCGCATCACGGCTCAAGCCCGCTGCACGATAATAGACGATCTGCGGCGTTAAGCCTAAAAATGCTGAGGCTTCGACCGTGCGTACTTTATGTTTTAAAAACAGCTCAACACTGCCGCGCTCTAATGCCGGCTCGCTTGGGCTGTGAATTAAGTTAAAGGCGTAAGGGCCATTGGGCAGCGCTGCTTGAATGCGGGTAATGGCTGCTTCAACGCGCGATGGAATTAACCCGGCGGCGCCAAAGGAGCATAAAATGCCCGCTTGACCCAGCGCAATAACCAGTTCTTCCGAAGCAATCCCGTTAGCCATAGCGCCGGCGTAGTAAGCGTATTTAACGCCGTGAACGCGGCGAAAATTACTGTCACCTAAACTTTGGGTGCCAAGGGCAGGGGCAAAGGCACTAACAGGGTGTGAGCCAAATGGCGCTTGGCTGTCACTGGTGGTCACTTCGGCCGTTTGCGCAATGCCTAAGCCTTTTTCACTGTGATTAACTAAGTAGCAGGCTTGGGTTAAATCTTTGAGTTTTTTACCTAATGAGTCGATATCAAAGCTCAGCGCTGCATCGTTGACTTGCCACGGCCAAGGGCTGAGTTTTTCATTATTGCTATTGAATTGATCTAGAGTATGGCTAGTCATCTTGGGTCTCGTTTTTATTGCCGCTACGTTGCTATTACTTGAGTAAAAAGTTCGGGTGTAAAGCCAACGCAGCGGCAGGATTATTTTAAGTGATTCAATAAATAGAATTTAACGCATTAAGCTTCTTCAATACAGATGGCGATATCTTTAACTTCATAAATTCGCAGGCCATCTTTACTCAAGTTGGCATCGCCCATAATGATGCGTTTGCCATTATCGTCTGTCACGCTGGTAATATGTACATCCAGCGACATCTGCTTGTTTAATGGATTAATTTGGCCGCGATACTTCCATTTGATATCTGATAAAATTTGGCCAAATTTAGGACTCTTAAAGCCCGCACCAAGGTTTTGGTCAATCGCATAGGTTTGCATCAGCTCGATAATGGCTTCAACCCCTAATGAGCCGGGCATCACAGGATCTTGATGGAAGTGGAATTGGAAGAACCAATCACTCGGGTCAATGGTGCGCTCGGCGTATAAATAGCCAAGGCCCGCTTTACCGCCGGCTTTCACGATTTCGGCTTTGTCGATAAAGTTAAGCTGACCGCCCGCTAAACGGTAATACGGCTGACCTTCTGGCGCGTTAAAGCTGCGATGCTGTTTATCTAACAGATTGATTTGGCTATCGGCGGCTATGCCATTTTGCACATGCCAAGGCTGAGTTATTTTACCGTTGTCTATGCCGAGTTGGTTTTTCAGCGCATCGCCCTTGAAGTAACCAAATACTGCTTTACCTTGGTAGAAAGGCTCGCCATCGCAGCTTAGCTCGAAGCTGAAATTCTGGATAATGTTGCTGCCGGCAATCACAGTCGATAACAAACGTGAGTCGTTCACGATTGTTTTACCGCGCAAATCCACATGGCGCAGCAGCTTACCGCTACCGTCTAAGTTACGGAAAAACAGCTCTTGACCGGGGAAGCCCAAGGTGGTGCCCATATAACCCGAGATAAAGCCGTTTGGCTGCAGTGATATTTCCATCAGCACAGAATAGGGCATCACGCTTGGATGGCTGTTTTTATCGTAATACCAAGCATTTGCGGGTACTTCGTATTCGGCAACACAAGATGATGGCTTTTTCAGCTCGCCACGTTTACCGTCAATCGCAATTACGCGGGTAGTGAGCTGTAAATCGCCGCAAGGCGTGCGCGGTGGAATAAAACCGCGATAGATGCTGAAATCGGGGCCGAAGCAGTTTTCGATATCGCCCGTGGCAAATTCGAACATGTGGTACGGCGTAAATGGCAGGCTATCTGGCACGCGGTTGGCGTACTTAGAACCTGCTGGCGCAATCGGTGCTGGCACATGCTTAAGTGGTACTACGCCTTTATTACTTGGTGCGGTTAAATCAGGTCGCTGCTGCATCAGCGGCGCGGCTAATGATGCTGGCGTTGTCCAAGCAAGCGATGCATTGTTAACTGTGCTGACGGTATTATCCGCAGGGTAGCGGGTGCATTCGGCTTCATCTTTGATCATCACCCCAAGGTTTTGGAAATCTACCACCACTTTGCCATTAAGCAGAATATCGATATTCGCCTTAGCGTAAGGGCGCGGGCTCATGCCTATTTCAGTAACTTCCATACGATAGGTGAGTAGGCCAGATTGCGGCAACACTTGACCACGACAGCGCACTTTTTGCGACGCGTTTTCGAGCGGCTGGAAACGACCGTTTTTGACGCCCCCTTCTTCTGTACTGGCGTGCATTCCAATATGCAGCATAAAAAATTGCAGTAATTGCCCACAACCTTCGGCCATTAATGACCCCGCCATCACTTGGTCACCCTTAAAATGACACGGGAAATACCAATGATCAGCTTCAAGCTGTTTATGACCTTGTACTGCACCTAAGCCCCATGCACCGCCATGCACCTCAAGATTGCTGACTTGTTCAATCATCAGGAATTTTTCGGATGCAAAACTTAAGGATGGCTGCAAACCATATTGCGCTTGATGCGCTGCGTGCGCGCCGCCAAAACAGCCGCCGATATCGGCACTGAGCAATTTATGGATTTGGTTGTAATCAAATTGGTTTTGCGCGCAGTTAAGCAGCGGATTAAAGCGCGGCTTATTGGGATTGTTCAATGCAAGGTTGCGAGCTTTGATTTCAGCTTCAGTGTGAATAACGCCTTTGCCGTCGGCTAGCTCTTTGTCAGTAAAGAAGCCCGCACAGCCACCATCCATCTTAAGAATTAATTTATCACCCACGAAACATTCGTAGGAGAAGAAAAACAGTAAGGTATCGCCATTGCGGGCAAAGTGATTGATAGAAATATCGTAGCGCAGGGTGTCGCCGCCGCGCGGTAAGTCGCCAAGGAAGGTCAGAGTGCAATCGAGTAGGCGGTAAACGCGCTCGCCCTTATTCTCAAAATCGATACCTAAATAGCTGATTAACATCAAGTCACATTGGCCTGATTCAACCGCCACAGCCCACGGGATTTGGCCATCAATTAAATACGGCGCATCGACAGGAATGTCGTATTCGGTGGTCATAGTGCAAGGCTGATATTGGTTCATCTTGGCGTTTAATTTTGTCACCCGAGATACCAGTAAATAGTCGGTGGTTGGCAGGCGTACGCGGCGGGCGTAGCTGTCGATAATGGCGTAATCTTGGCCAAATACTTTAGCAATATCACCTTCGGCGTACTCGACTAAATCTGCATAATCCCAAATACAAGGCTTGCTTATCGGTGTTGGCGGCGTGTACTGCGGCACTTTTGCATGATTGGGATAGAGTGCATGGTTTGGATTAGACGCAGCAGGGTTTGCTTCTGAGTTAACAACAGCGGCTAGCTCTGGTGTATGAGCCGATGCATACGCAGGAACGATGGCTTGCTGTTGCACTGTCGTAGTTTGGCCATGGGTGGCTAACTCGCTGGCAAGCTGGGCTTTCATCAAAACATCGGCCAGTTTTAAGCCTTCAGCTCGGCTGTGTAAAAAGGCTAAATGTGCTTCACTGGCAAGTTGCTGGTTTCTTAAAAATGCAGCGTCTTTTAGCTCTGCTTGAGCGGCGTTGTTATTGGGCGTGCTTAGGGCATTAATTGGCATGCTGCTTAATGTCTCTTTTTGTTGTTCAGTAGTTTGGCTGCGTGTGGCAAAGCCCTGAGTGCCTTGGTTAGCTATTTGAACCAAATGCTTGCGCTGGCTGCGCGTTGGCAATGTAGTCATAGCTTGGGCTTTTTGCTGTATTGCATCTATGTCCGCCAACGGCGTATCTAGGATATGCTGATAGATATCGCGGCCACCGAGTGTCACTTGTTTAATTAAGTGTTTTTGCTCAGAAAGCGTTAAGTCTTGTTCAAGCCTTTGCTGCAAACTGTGCGCTTGCGTGGCACTTTGGCTGAGCAATAACTGCGAGCATTTACCTTGGCTAAACGTGGCAACGAGTGCGTGCTGCATTGGTTGATACTGGGGAACATGGTTTTTAAGCTGTAACAGCGCGCTCAACATACTCGCCATACCCGCCGCGGCAAAGCAATGTCCCACAGTATCAGCGGCTTGGCTGCGCTGATTTACACTCGGCAGCTGCGTATTGAGCGCCTCTGAATCGGCAAGTTGCTCAACTGCAACACTGGTTTCAATCAAACTAATTTGGCTGCTATTCACCTTAGCTTGGGTTAACAAGTCATTGCAAATGCGCGCTGTGTTGTTACCTTGCATATCACACATAGCGCCAAACACTTGACCGCTGATGTGACCATAACTGTTGCTATTACTTTGGGTATTGTCAGCGTCAGTGCATGATTGGGCTGCACTTGATTGTGTTGTCGTGAGCACTAACGCGCCAGCACCTTCACCGACTTTCCAACCAGTGTCAGTAGCATTAAATGCCACTGGCGATACGGCGTTTTTGAGGATCACTTGTTCAAGGCTGCCACTTAAATCGACGGCGGCGATCACTACGGCATCTAAGGACTCTTGGGACAAGAGGTTTTCGGCCACATCGATACAACGGGCGACTGAAAGTTCGGCTGCCGAAATAGTAAAGGCGGGGCCGTTAAAGTCCCAAAGGGATGCGATGCGTGACGCCATGATATTGCCAATAAAACTGGTGTATTGGTTCAGTTTGGCGGCATCGAGCACGCTATCCATAGCGATTTTTTCAAGGGCAACATACTCAGCTTGTGTGAGTATTATCCCTTGTTTTTTAAGGCTGTCTGCCAGTTGGGTGTGCAGATTAACGCGGCCACGGAATTGGTGTAATTCAAGCTCGGTTTCCATTGCCACTAATACGGCAACCTTGCCGCCGGGTTTTAAGTTGGCATCACGAATCGCTTCATCGGCCACTTTGATCAACAGCAATTGCTGGGAGATCAAGCGATCGTCTTCATTGGGCGGCACTTTAAAGCGCAGGAAGTCAAAATCGAACTGGTCGATATACGCGCCCTGTGGTACAGCAGGCAAGCTAAAGTTAGCTAAGATCTCAGGATGTTTATCTAAGCCTTTCCAGCGTTTAGCGGGCAGCGGGATAAAGGCATGTTGCTTTACGCTTATGGTGTTATCCAGTGCATTAATGGAGGATAAAGGACCGAAGTGCGATGCTAAACCAATGATATTTAATGGAGTGTGCTGGTAACTGACAGTAGCAGTAGACGGTTCACTCTGGTTGTCAGCATTGGAGGTATTGGCAATATAGGATTCCAGCAATAAATGCGCGTTACAACCGCCAAAACCAAACACAGAAACACCCGCGTGGCGGCGGTCATTGCCGGCTTTATCTGGCCAAGCATGCAATTCTGTCGGTAAATTTTTAGCGCTAAATAAGCCCTTAGGTGAGGATATCGGCGCTGATAAGTTAATACTTGGCGGCAGTCGACCCGAGCGCATGGCAAAAATCATCTTCATGATCCCCGGCATGCCCGCGGCGGTGAGTAAATGGCCTAAGTTGGATTTTGCCGAACCGATAAGCGGCACAGCAGAGCCCGCGAGTTTGTCCTCAAAAAAACGCTCCATCGAGGCAAGTTCGACCTTATCGCCAAGCGGTGTGCCAGTGGCATGGCACTCAATCACTTCGATATTGGCGGGCAGTGTATTTGCCGCACTATAGGCGCGCTCGAAGGCTTGCACTTGGCCTTTGCTGTTGGGGCTTAATACAAACTGGCCTTTACCGTCGTTCGATAAACCAATGCCGCTAACGACGGCATAGATGTTATCACCATCGCGCTGCGCATCTTCTAAACGTTTTAACACTAAAACCCCAGCGCCTTCGCCGGCGAATAAACCCTTGCTGTTACTATCAAAGGGCGCCGAGATGCCGTGATCTGGATAGGCATGGAAAATTGAGAATCCCATGTTGATAAAGAAGGGATCTGCGCCCGATACTGCGCCCGCAAGCATCATATCGGCCTTGCCTGTGGTCAGGTAATCGCAGGCGAGTTTGAGCGCATAAACCGAGCTGGCGCAGGCGGCGTCCAGACTCAACTGGGTGCCCCCCAAACCGAGTGCATCGCTGACCAGTTTTGAGGCTGTGTGGGCAACGGCGCCATTGGCGACGTTTAATGCTGGCTCGACGTTGAACTCTTTACCCGCATGAGCTTGGTTAAAGTCAGCCAGTTGAAAAGCGCTTTGGTTAAGTTTGTTTTGCAGCGCCTTTTCAACGGTTTGATGATACAGCGGCAAAAATAATTCATTGGAGCGGGCGGTGGGGAACGACAAGGTTCCCATCACGATACCTGTGCGCGCCAGTACGGTATCGTTTGGGGCAATCCCTGCGTCTTGTAGGGCTTTACGACTGCAATCGAGTGCCCATAAAAAGCTTTCATCTAAACCGTCAAAGGCAGATTCAGGCAGTTGATAACCCTTGGCATCAAACTGGAAGTGTTGGATGTAGCCGCCTTTATCACAGTAAAAACGGTCAGACTGACCCTGCACACCTTGATAATCGGCGGGATTGGCATTGAGCTTTTCGCGACTGATTTGGGTGCGTGAGTCTTTTTTATCCAGCAGATTTTGCCAGAAGGTTTGGGGATTATCTGCGTCAGGATATTGAGTCGCGAGACCGACAATCGCAATTTTTGACGCGCTTTTTGACGCACTTTTTGATGCAATCATAGGCTCGGTAGTTTTATCAATAGTCGAGGAATGCTGAGAACTCACAGGGGTTCTCCTTCTGGTGATACTGCTGATGATAAAGGGGCTGCATTAGCACTTAATGGCTGCATGAGCGGCGCCAGCGAAAGCGGCACTCTGTGGCTTATCAACTGAGCTAAACACTTGAGTAAGCTGGTGATCGCATCAGCACCTTTGGCATTGCAAGCAATGGCGGTAGTGGTCGCGTTTTTACTGCTTTGATGTTGGTCACTGTGTTGACATGCGTGTGTGTGGCTAATTTTATCGATGAGTGTACTGGTTTGCCTATCGGCGCCCACTTCAACAAATAGCCTTGCGCCTTGCTCAGTGGCATTTTGAATGAGTGCACTAAAGTCGAGTGGCGAGCAAAAGGTATCGGCAATCGCGCGGCCAATGCTGTGGCTATCCACGATTACTGGCGCAGTTTGCGCTGCGCTAATAAAGCGGATCGGCGAATACTCGGCATCGGCGTTTAGTGCTTGAGTATAGAAATCTTGTACTTGTCCATGGACTAACATGGCAGGCGCGGTATGCATTGCCGTGACGCGATTGGCGGCAATCCCGCGCTTACCTAACTTGGCAAGCAGGGCTTTACAGCTTGCCTCGCAGCCAGCAATGACACAAGTATCACCTTGAGTGATGGCTAAGTAGGCGCGAGGAAACTCTGGCAATAATGCCTTGATTTCGTTGCTATCAGCGCGCACTACAAAGCTGTTCCACACTATGGCTTCATTATCTGCAAGCTGCCATGCTCGGCGGACAGCGGTTAGCTCACCAGAAATCGCATGGTTGAAAATATCGCTATTTTCAGTGGCGGTAATCATTCCGTGGGGCGTTTGCCACACATCAAGGCTTGCCCACATTGCCGCTTCGCCCATGGAGTAACCGAGCGCCATTTTTGGTTTAATATTAAAGGCTTGGGTTAACAACTTGGTGAATAGGTAACTGGCGCCCACGCCGCTAATCGCTTGTTGACTTAGGCTCATGCCAGCCGCAGCTTTAACATCTGCCGCATAAATCTGTGGTGATTGTAGCATGGCGCTTAAATCGCCTTCTCGTTCTAGCTGGTGATACAGCGCGGGGAAATATTCATGCAAGTTATTGAACATATTGGCGTAAACGGTGCCAACGCCAGGATAAACAAAGGTCAGTCCAGTATCCCCTAGCGGCTTAGCGCTAAAACAACTACCCGCTGGTGTCTTAAAGGGTTGACCATAATGAACAGCATCATTTTCAAGCGCGCCAAGCATGGCTTTGGCTTCAAGTTTTAGGTCGTCAATCGATGCCGCCATCAAGACTAACGCCAGTGGCGCGTTGGCATCATAGCGTTCAAACCAAGGTTTGAGCTGTTCAGCATGATAGTCCGTGCCATTTTTTAGTGTGTTATCTATCTGCAATACTTGCGCGATGAGATTATCAATATTGTCACCACTTATCGGCACAAAAAGCCTACTTGTATCGACAAGCGCCTTGGGTGCTAATAGTTGTGTGCCTTGGGTCAGTACAACACTTTGGCAAATATCTGCTTGATTGAGAGTTTTGGTCCTTAAACTTTTTGTTATTAAATTCAGACATAAAACCCGCGCTTGGTGTTGGCCGCTAAACCAATAGCCAGCTTGATGATGTGTATCGTCTTTACCTTTTAGCTGCGCTTGTGTTCGTGCCGCTAAGGCCATCACGCCTTGGCGCAGTGCAATAAAGGCCTCGTTCAGCGAGTCAGTGATGATTTGATGTTGAACGGTTTGCGCTGGGCTACGTTTTGCTATCGTTAACGCCTCATCGGCAACGCTTGTTATCTCATTGCCAGCGGCAAAGCCAGCTATAAACGCATGTGCGTGTAGGCGCAGTTTGGCGGCGCGTAAACCATCGAGCAAATATAAAGACTGCGGCTGATTGCCATCATCGAATTTAAGTTCAATTAGCTTGCCTTGTTCAATAGCGCTAATCGCGTGACTTAATAATGCGGTGACTGATGTTGGTTCATGTAATGTCGACTGGGCGATATCGGCCGCACAAATTTCTAACCGCTCAAGCTGTTCTAGCTTAGCGCCAGTTTGCGCTAGCTTAGTGCTACTTAATTTGGCGGCGGGGGATTTGGATACGGAGTGAGCTGCAAGATTGGCCGTATCGCCAAGCAACACTGCAATACGCAGTGGCTTGGCAAGCTTTTTTATCGTCATATCAGCTTGGTTGCTGTGTGTGTTGGCTAAGTTCACCCGACCTTTGCCTCTACGTTTTTTGCCACTACAACTTTATTGGCTAAAAATGCATTGTTAAGGCTTTTGCTGACGGTGACTTTGGCGTTGTTCATCTCACAGCTTAAGCGGCCATCTTGATGATATAGCGCGATATGGGCTTCAAGGGCGCGGCCAGAGTGTTTCACTACTTCGAGTACTAAATGGCCTTTATCGCCAAAGGCAAACGGCGCATGGGAGATAAACTCACCAATGCTTGATGGCAAACTCGCCGCGCCATACTTGAGCCTCGCCCATACCAGCATCGCCTGCAGCAGCAAATCTTCTGCAAAGGCTTGCGAGCCTTTAGATGCTAGATTAGGCACAAAACTTCCGCAGTCTGCTAACGCAACATGGGGAATACTCACCTTGGCGACTAAGCTCGCATCGTCAAACTTCACCACAGACTCAATACCTTGCAGTCTTGGACCGTGGAAAAGCGTACCGTCGCTGTAAAGGCTGCTCGCGGTTGCAATGGCAGAAAGTCCCATCAAACTTTGTGCGTCGAAAGCTTTTGCTTTGCTGTCAGTGGCTAAGTAATCGCTAGCCGCGTCATCAACTGCATCATCAACGACTAGGATGGCTTGATATTGCGGACGACCTTCAAAGCTGATTAAGGCACTGAATTGTCTATTCAAGCACTCGTCTGTGTCTTTCGCGGCTGTATCCGTTAACGCAATCGGTGCAAGCTCAAGTTCTAACGTGATGGGGGCTGCACTTTCTAACGCTCCATTTTGTAACACGGCAGTGTCGAAAATAATGCCCTTCAACAGCTTGTAGCTTTGCACTTTGACCGGCTTCTTGAGCACATCAAAGGCGGCTTCACGCATCCACTGAATCGCGCACACAGTGGGTAATACGGGATTACCATTAATGCAGTGATCTTCAATAAAGATCATTGCCTTAGGGTCCAGTGTGCGCTGTAGTTTTACCGTGCCTAGTTTTAGCATGTCGGTCAAAGCATGCGGACCCGACGAGTCAGTGGTCAGATCCGCTTCAGGCTTTTTTAGATTGCTACCTTCAGTTTCTTGCACTTCGTTAGGCGTGTCGTCATGGGGCGCGCTGCCTTGCATGTCCGTACCGACCAGTAATTGTGCGCCTGTGTTGCTCAGTAATTGGCTGGCAAATAACTCAGCACCCGCCTTTAGCGGGATCACATAAACACCGCGATCGATAAACATCTTTTTCAGCGCTGGATTCACCATACCGCCGTCCCACGGCCCCCAATCGAAGCTCATCACTTTAGCGTTTGGTAGTTGCTGTGCCAGTTGTAGTGCGGCTTTGTTGAGTATGTCGTTGGACATAGCGTAATCGCTCTGGCCGCTATTACCGTAAAATCCCGCCGCCGAAGAGAACAGGGCGATCAGTTTTACTTTATCTAAATCCAGTGCAGTAAGTAGATTGCTAATACCAGTGACTTTAGTGCCATAAACCCGTGCTAACTCATCTAAGGTTTTGTCTTGGATGTGTTTATCGGCGAGTACGCCCGCACCATGGATGATGCCAGTTATAGGTGATAACTCAGTGATCGGCACGATAGTGCTGGCGATCGCGTCTGGATTATTAACATCGAGGCTTAAGTACTCTGCGCTGGCGCCTACGGCAGTAAAGGCTTGCAATGCAGATGCAATCTCCAGGCTGCTTTGAACTGGCCAGACTAAAGCATCCACTTGTTTTGGCGTAGGTTTCTCGCCTAGGCTTTGGATGTGGGCAATAGCAGCGGCTTTAAGTTCGCTGTTATTTTTACCCTGTGCCCAAGTGGGAATAGCTTGTTGGCTGCTTCTGCCGGCAAGGATAAAGTGCGCCTTACAGCGTTTTGCGAGACTTAAGGCACATTCAAAGGTCACGCCTTTTGCGCCGCCAGTAACTAGAATTTTATCTGCACTCGTCAAGTTAGCTGCGCCGTGGCGGGTATCAGCCTTACCTGCAACTAAGGTTACGCGTGTCAGATCCTCACCGATGCCAACTTCTAATAGCTTATCGGTTGCAAATAGCTCAGCGATCACCGCATTGGCCAGTTGCTTGGCATCAAGTGCTGGCGCGATATCTAAGGCACGGCAATGCACGCTTGGCCACTCGTGGCTCAGGGTTTTAGTTAGACCTGCCAATGCTGCTTGGTTTAACTCGCTGTAAGTTATCAGATTATGGTTAAGATAACCAAAACCACCGTCGATACGACTGACGCTGATAAAGCTGCTGCCACTATTGGCAGTAGCTGCTGTTAAAAGCGGTTGTAAGTGTTTGGCGAACAAGAATGCTTGCTCGACCGATGCTTTGGCGGCACTGGACAACACTAAACCTTTCGCATTGGCTGAAGTTTTATGTTGTGGTTGCAGATGAATAAAGCCTGCAACCGTACCTAAGCTTTTGATCTCATTAATCACTGCGCTGATGCTGGCATCGTCAATCGCCGCCAATGTGAAGCTGGCAATGTGGCTATTGAGTGGTGATGCACTGGCTACAAGGCTTTCTGGCGAGCGCACAACCGCAACCGTTAGACCTTGAGCATGCAATTTCTCGGCAAGTACGCCAGCATTGTGGCCATCATCGCTAATGATAATGCAGGCATCTTTAGCAAAAACGCGTGTCACAGCTTGTTGCGCTGATTGTTGTGCTGATAGTTGCGCTGCTTTTTGCGTTAGCTCAGCCGCCGCTGGCAACTTTTTTAGCACCACCTCGCTATGAGGTGGTAAGTCATGGGGTGGCAAATCGATAACTGGCTCAGCCGCGACAACGGCGTTTACCACATTTGCCGTAGTATTCTGGCCTAGCTTACTTTGCATATAGCCAACGATTTCGCCTAGGGTACGACATTCAGCCAGATCTTCAGGATTCAGCTCAGGTAAGCCCGGTAGCTCATCTTGAACTGTGCCTAAAATCTCCACGCGCTTAATGGAATCGATACCAAGATCGGCTTCCATATCCATGGAGAGTTCTAACATTTCAGTGGGGTAGCCTGTCTTGTCGGCAACCACAGCCATCATAGTTTGTTGCACTAAGGCAGCGCTTAAGCCGTTTGCAGCAGGAGTCGTTGGTAATGTTGGAGAAACCACAACAGAGACCGTTGCGGGTAATTTGCTATTCATATAGCCAACGATTTCGCCTAAGGTGCGACACTCAGCTAAATCTTCAGGATTCAGCTCAGGTAAGCTCGGTAGCTCATCTTGCACTGTGCCTAAAATTTCAACGCGCTTGATGGAGTCGATACCAAGATCGGCTTCCATATCCATAGAGAGTTCGAGCATTTCCGTGGGGTAGCCTGTCTTGTCAGCGACTACAGCCATCATGGTTTGCTGTACTAAAGCAGCGCTTAAGCCGTTATCTGTTGTCGCGGTAACAGTGACTTGTGCTACTGTTGTAGCTGAAACCGAGCCAACTGCAACTAGCTTGCTGTTCATGTAGTCAACGATTTCACCTAAGGTGCGACATTCGGCGAGATCTTCAGGATTCAGCTCAGGTAAGCCCGGTAGCTCATCTTGCACAGTGCCTAAGATTTCAACGCGCTTGATGGAATCGATACCAAGATCGGCTTCCATATCCATGCTGAGTTCGAGCATTTCAGTGGGGTAGC